>NZ_NMVQ01000024.1 GCF_002250625.1 Enemella dayhoffiae
GTGTGGAGCGGTCATCGTGATGATTCCTTCGAGGGTGCTGTGAGAGGTGAACTCGAGGATCACGCGGTGACCGCCCTGTCGTCCAGAGCCAGCCACCACGGGCTACACCACTATGAGGGACTCAACTCGATCCCGAACCCGAACGTGTGGATGCCGCCGATAGGAGCCAGTCCGATGATGCAGCAGATCGAAGCCTTCCTCAGTCGCAGCCGGCCCGAGATGTGGTCCCAGATGAGCGCCCAGGACAAGCAGAACCTGGCCGATCGGATCGAGACGGTGGCAGCCGAACTGGAGGCCAGCCCGCCCTGGTCGAGGCCGCAGACCGACGACCACCTGGCATTGACCGCCTACCACCAGCAGGTCCGCAGCTGGGCGCAGGAGACCGCGCTGGATCAGGAGCTGTACCAGGTCTGGCCGACCGACAGCGAGCAGGAGGACGACGAGGTCGATCCGCAGACCGCAGCAGCGATCGAGCTGCAGCACCAGCTGCGCAGCGAGGTGGCGCAGATCAGCCGCGACCTGGAGTTGTAGCCCGCGACTTCCGTGAGCCGGTCGACCCGCAGCTGCGGCTCAGCGCCCACCAGCGCATCGAGCAGAACCTGGCCGCGATCGAACTGCTGGCCGAGCTGGGGCAGCGCCCGGCCACGGCGGAGGAGCAGCGCGTCCTGGCCGGGTTCACCAGCTGGGGTGCGGTGCCGCAGCTCTTCGATGAGCACAACGCGACCTTTGCTGCCCAGCGAGAGCGGGCGAAGCGGCTGCTGGGCGAGCAGCAGTGGCGCGCCGCGCGGCGCTCGACGGTGAACGCGTTCCACACCGACCACGCACTGGTGGGTGCGATCTGGCAGGCCTGGCAGCAGCTGCAGGGCCCCGGCCCTGCGCGGGTCTTGGAGCCGGGCTGTGGCACCGGGAACTTCATCCGCACCGCCCCGGGTGGGGTGCGCATGATCGGGGTCGAGCTGGACCCGATCGCCGCCCAGATCGCGGCCAAGCTGGCCCCCAGCGCCCAGGTCCGTGGGGAGAGCTTCGCCGACACCACGATGAGTGCCTTGGGCGGTGTCGTCGACGGCGCGATCGGCAATGTGCCCTTCGGCGACTTCGCCCTCTACGACCCCATCCACAACCCGGGCCGCGAGGCGATCCACAACCACTTCATCATCAAAGCCTTGGAGCTGACCCGCCCCGGCGGCACCGTCGCGGTCCTGACCAGCCGCTACACCCTGGATGCGCGCAGCACCAGCCACCGCGAGCAGATGGCCGCCCTCGGCCAGCTGACCGGCGCATTCCGCCTGCCTTCGGGTGCCCACGCCCAATCCGGCACCGACGTGGTCACCGACCTGCTGGTGTTCACCCGCCACCGCACGAGCCCGCCGGCCGGCGGGGATGCCTGGGTCCAGACCCGCCCGATCACCGTCGACGGGCACACCCACCAGATCACCACCGCCTTCGACCCCGGCGTCCTACCGCCCGGCTCCCCGGCCCAGATTCTCGGGGAGCTGGCCACCATCAGCAGCCAGCACGGACCGGTCCTGTCGGTGCGCGATACCGGCATCGACTGCGCCGAGAAGATCCGCACCGCCCCCTGGCCCACCCGCGCCCAGGTCGCCGTCCCCACTGCTGCACCCCAGCCTCAGCAGGCCGTCGCGGACCAAGCACCGCCGCCGGCAGCAGTGGTGGTGCCCGCCACGCCCCGATTCGCCGGCGAACTGGGGGTGCGGACCACCGGCTCGCAGCGGGAGTTCGTGATCGCCGACTCCGACAAGACCTGGCAACCGGCCGAGCTGCGCATTGCCGGCGCGAACGCCGAGGAACTGGCCTCGCTGATCACCTTGAAGGCCGCCCACCGAACGGTGCTCGAACACGAGGCCGCCAACACCGCCGACACCCCCGAACTCGACCAGGCCCGCACCCAGCTGCGCGAGACCCTCACCGCCCACCATCAGCGCTTCGGGCCGATCAACCGGGCCACGATCACCCCGCGTACCCGCACCCAGCCCGTTCTCGATGACACCGGCCATCCCCTGGCCGGCGCCGACGGCACCCCGCTCACCGAGAAGGTCCCGATGCTCGACGAGCTCGGCGACCCGGTGGTGACCCGCCGCGCCCCCATGGCCATGACGCTGTTCCGCAAGCACGACCCCGCAGCGGTCTATGTCGCAGCCCTGGAGCGCTTCGATGAAGCCAGCCAGACCGCCACCCCCGCCACCATCTGCCACCAGCGCGTACTCGCCCCCCGGGCCCCGGTCAGTCGCACCGACTCCCCAGCCGATGCGATCGCGGTCTGCATGGACACCCACGCCCGACTCGACCCCGACGTGCTGGCCGAGCTGCTGCAGATCCCCTCCGATCAGGTGCCCCACGCCCTCGGGGACCTCGCCTACACCGATCCGGTCACCGAACAACTCATCCCGGCCCAGGAGTACCTCTCCGGGCCGGTGCGGGCCAAGCTGCAGCAGGCCCGCACCGCGGCCGCGACCGACCCCGAGCGCTGGTCCCGCAACGTCGAGGCACTCACCCAGGTGGTGCCCGCCGACCTCGGCCCCGAAGACATCACCGCCCGCCTGGGTGCGGTCTGGATCCCGGCCAGCGATGTGGAGGACTTCGCCCAACAGATCTTCGACGATCGCACCACCATCCAGCGTGACCCGGTCTCGCAGAACTGGCGCGTCTCCGGCGGCCGGGCCAGCCTGCGCAGCTATGAGGAGTACGGCACCGTCCGGATGGACGGCCACGAGCTGCTGCGCCGCGCGCTGAACCAGACACCGGTCCAGGTCTGGGATGAACACGAAGACGGCACCAAGATGCTCAACGTCGGCCAAAGTGAGGCCGCCCGCGACAAGCAGGAGCAGCTGCAGCAGCGGTTCGCCGAATGGGTCTGGGAGAGCCCCCAGCGATCCCACCGCCTGGCCCGCATCTACAACGACACCTTCAACGCCACCGTCCCCCGCCGCGAGTTCGCCTACGGGCCGATGCAGTTCCCCGGCCTGGCCGCCCAATTCAGCCCGCGCCCGCACCAGGTCAACGCCGTCGCCCGCGCGATCGCCACCGGATCCACCGGCATCTTCCATCCGGTCGGGTTCGGCAAGACCGCGGTGATGACCATGGCCGTGATGGAGCAAAAGCGCCTCGGGCTGGTCAACAAACCCGCCATCGTGGTGCCCAACCACATGCTCGAGCAGTTCTCCCGCGAATTCCTCACCATGTACCCCCAGGCCAGGGTCCTGGCCGCCAGCACCGATGACCTCACCAGCGACCGCCGGCGGGCCTTCATCGCCCGCGCCGCCACCGAGGACTGGGACGCGATCATCATGACCCGCGGCGCCTTCTACAAGCTGCCGGTCGGCATCAAGACCCTCACCGACTACCTCGACCAGGAGATCGAACCCCTGCGCGACTGGCTGACCAACAACCGCACCAGCGAACGCGCCACGACGGTCAAGCAGGCCGAGAAGGCCCTGGCCCGACTGGAGGAGAAGCTCAAAGAGCGACTGGACAAGATCGCCAAGGGCACCGACCAGACCGTCACCTTCGAAGAAACCGGGATCGACTACCTCGCCGTCGACGAGCTGCACGACTTCAAGAACCTGGCCACCGCATCCTCCATCCCCGGTGCAGCGATCCAAGGCTCGCTGCGCGCCTCCGACCTGCACCAAAAGGTCTGGCAGCTGCGCCGCACCCACGGCGGCCGGGCCCTGCTCGGAGCCACCGCGACCCCGATCGCGAACTCGGTCACCGAGCTGCACGTGATGACCCGCTACCTCAACCCCGAGATCCTCGAAACCGCCGGCCTCACCGCCTTCGACGCCTGGGCCGCAACGTTCGGCAAGACCATCACCAAAGTCGAGATGTCCCCCGACGGGGGCGGGCTGCGGGAGAAGACCCGCTTCGCCCAGTTCCAGAACGTGCCCGAGCTGCTGATGATGTGGGCCGAAGTCGGAGACACCCTCACCACCGAACAGATCGCCGCACTCCCCCGCCCCGCGCTGCGTACCAACCGCGACGGCCGCGCCGAACCCGAAATGGTCATCACCCCCGCCTCCCCCGAACTGGAGGAGTTCATCACCCGCCTCGGCGAGCGGGCCCAGATGATCCAATCCCGCATGGTCGACCCCAAGGACGACAACATGCTGCTCATCAGCTCAGAGGGCCGCCGAGCCGCCCTGGACATGCGCCTGGTCCCCCAGGGCAGCGAGCCGACCGTGCCGACCAAGATCGACGCGGCCGCTGCCCGCATCCACGCCCGCTGGGCCGAGAACCGCGACCGGACCTACCTCGGCCCCGACAACACCCCCCACCCCACCCCCGGGGCGCTACAGCTGGTGTTCTGCGACCTCGGCACCCCCACCAAGGACGATGGTCGGTTCTCGGTCTATGCAGACCTGCGCGACAAGCTCATCGCCCACGGGATCCCCGCCGAGCAGATCGCGTTCATGCAGAATGCGAAGACCGACCTCGACAAAGCTCGCCTGTTCGAACGCGCCCGCACCGGCCAGGTGCAGGTCCTCATCGGCTCCACCTCCACCATGGGCGTCGGCACCAACGTCCAAGACCGCGCGATCGCGCTGCACCACCTCGACTGCCCCTGGAAGCCAGCCGAACTCGCCCAACGCGAGGGCCGGATCGTCCGCCAGGGCAACCAGAACGATCCCGTGGAGATCATCCGCTACGCCACCGAGGGAAGCTTCGACGCCTACATGTACCAAACCGTCGCCCGCAAAGCCCGATTCATCGACCAGGTGATGGCCGGCGAGATCAACGGACGCCGCGAAATCGAAGACATCGCCACCGACGAAACCCTCACCCTCGAACAGATGCAGATGGCCATCGCCAACAACCCCCTGCTGCAAGAGGCCACCGAAGTACGCGCCGACCTCGCCCGACTCCGCCGCCAAGAAACCGCCCACCGCCAAGCCCAGCGCAACCTCACCACCCAGATCCCGATGCTGGAGCGCTACATCGACCAGCTCCAAGCCCAACTCCCCGCCATGGCCACCACCTGCGCGAAGATCACCCCCACCGCCGGCGAGGCCTTCCAGCTCCGCCTCGGCCACCACCGCTACCCCGACCGGGCCGACGCCCGCGACGCCCTCATCAACACCCTGCGCGAGCCCACCTACCGCCGCCCACCCCTTCACCTGGGAGGGGTCGAATGGCAGATCACCACCCGCGCCCCCCGCCATGCCAAAAACCACTTCGAACGCGAACACGTGCTCACCGCCCCCACACCCATCCCCGAGGTCATCGTGAGCCAAGACGACATCGACCAAGCCAGCACCGGAATCATCACCAGAATGGAAAACGCGCTCCGCAAAGCACCCGAACGCGAAGCCGACGCCCGCGCCAAACTGCACGCGCTCAGCAGCGAACTCGACCAAGCCCACTCACGGCACGGCCGCCCATTCCCCCACGCCGACGCGCTCGCCGCACTCACCACCCGCCTCGAAGATCTGGACAAGGCCCTCCAAGCCGAAGCCGCGAAACCCAAAGACCAGGCACCCGCGCCCCCCGCACTCCCCCAAGCCATCGTCGCCGACGCATTCCCGCCCCTGACAACCCCGCCAGGAACCACCCCCGCGCCAGCGCCAGCACAGCGCTTCCACGGAAGCACCCCGGTACCAAGACAACCGCGCCGCCGATGACAGCAATCGGGGACTGTCCGACGAACGGTGTAAGTGGCGGTTTCCATGTCAGCGGTCCTCGGCGGCTGGCATGCGGTCTGCGAAGGTGATGGCGAAGGCGTTCAGCGCGGGCTTCCACCTCATCGTCCATCTTGTC
>NZ_NMVQ01000025.1 GCF_002250625.1 Enemella dayhoffiae
AAATCCTCGCCAAGAGCCGGCTCAACCTCATCACCAACCAGCCCGAACAGGAGACCACGCCCGCACTCGCCAGCTAACCCCGCCCCGAAGGATCACCAACAGTTACACCACTTGGCGGGACTTGACCGCGCCCGGCTCCTGCTCTCGTAAAAGCCTGCCTCGGACACGGCTA
The DNA here is from genome assembly GCF_002250625.1 of Enemella dayhoffiae. Lineage (GTDB taxonomy): Bacteria > Actinomycetota > Actinomycetes > Propionibacteriales > Propionibacteriaceae > Enemella > Enemella dayhoffiae. The sequence continues at coordinate 173 of NZ_NMVQ01000025.1, forward strand.
ACACCCGGCAAGCCACATGGACAGGTAGACCCTCCGCGGCGATCACCTCGACCGCCGCGCGCCTTCTTTTGGGCTGGTCTGCTCCTTCAGCAGGTCAACGGCGCGCCGCGCGACCTTCAGCTCGGTCTCAAGCTCAGCGATCCGCTTCTTTGCAGCCGACAGCTCGCCCTTCTCCGCCGTTGTCAGCCCAGGCTGGACGCCGCGGTCGACGCGGTCCTGGCGTCGCCAGTTGTAGATCGTCTGGTCGCTGACGTCGAGATCGTGCGCGATGCTGGCCACTGTTCTGCCCTCGGCCAGTAGGTCGAGGACCTTCCGCCGGAACTCGGCCGGATAACCCGGTCGTCCCATCTGAACCTCCTAGTGTCATGCACCAGAATCCAGTAACTCAGACGCCGTAGAACCCGGGGCACACCACTCGTGACCTTGGAAACGAGGATGAGCACATGCCGAAGGAGCAGGTGCCCGGGAAGCCGCAGACGCGGTGCTACACACCGGAGGAGAGGGCCGCAGCGGTCCGGATGGTCCGCACGCTACGAGCAGAGCTGGGGGCCGAGCACGGGACGGTCCAGCGGGTCGCGTCCCAGCTGGGCTACGGCGTGGAGTCGGTGCGCCAGTGGGTCAAGCAGGCCGACATCGACGAGGGCCACGCCCCGGGGGGTGACGACCACTGAGGCGAAGCGGATCAAGGAGTTGGAGCAGGAGAACCGCGAGCTCAAGCGAGCCAACGAGATCTGGTCGCCGACAAGGTGGTCATATCCCCCCCAGGCCCCTCGCGATCAAGCGCGACCGTACGCTTGACCCATGGCGCAATGGTTCATCGACTCCTTCCGCACGGAGTTCGACCGTCAGGCGAAGTCGATCGGGCGGTTCAACTTGGCGATCTTCGGCAAGACGGGGGTGGGCAAGTCGACCCTGTTGAACGCGGTGTTCGGCGAGAACGTCGCTCCGACCGGGATCGGCGAGCCGGTGACCAAGGGGTCGCACCTGTATCTCGGTCATCGCGGCACCCTCGGCATCGTCGACACCCAGGGCCTGGAGGTCGGCAAGGACGACAAGGTGCTGCTGTCGGACCTGGACAAGATGGTCAAGGAGTCGCGCAAGCGGCCGCTGAGTGAGCAGGTGCACGCCACCTGGTATTGCGTGCGGCCGATGGACCGCCGCTTCGAGGAGTCGGAGGCCGAGTTCATCCGCCGGATCGACAAGCTCGGGCTGCCGGTGATTATGGTGTTCACCCAGGTGCCGGCGCGGATCGAGGGGGAGTCGATCCACTACCACCCCGACGCGGTCGCCCTGGCCCGGCACGTCGAGACCCTCGGGCTGCCCATCCTCGGCGGGCGCCTGTTCATGACCAACGCGGTGAGGGACGAGTTCAACGGTCAGTCGGTCCACGGCTTGATCGAACTGATGCAGGCGACGTTTCACGTTGCGCCCGAAGCCGTCCACGCCGCCCTCGCGGCGTCGCAGCAGGTGGACCTCGGGGCCAAGGCTCGGGAGGCGGGGAAGGCGATAGCCACCGCCTCGGCCGCCTCGGCGGCCGCGGCGGCCAGCCCGATCCCGTTCTCCGACGCCGCCATGCTGGTGCCGATCCAGTTGGCGATGATGGCCCGGATCGCGCAGATCTATCAGCTCAAGCTTGAACGAGCGGCCATGCTCGCGGTCGCCTCCACCTCGGCCGCGACCGTCGGCGGGCGGGCGGTGTTCACCAACCTGATCAAGCTGATCCCAGGCGCGGGCACGGTGGCCGGGGGAGCGATCAGCGCCGGGATCGCCTCCACCTTCACTTTCGCCATGGGTCAGGCCTGGACCACCGTCTGTCAACAACTGGTCGCCGGCCGGCTGAAGGGATTCGACGGGGTCATGGACGCCGAGGCCGTGCAGGACCTGTTCAACACCGAGTTCAAGAAGCGGGTGCCCGGGATCCGCAAGCAGGATTGAACGTCCGGGCACCCGCTCTCGGAGTTCTCCCTTTACTCGGGTCTCACCACCCCTTCGGACGCAGGTAGCCTAAGAGGTGATTCTTGGACTCGTTGCGGACAGAAGTAATGGTGTTTGGGTAAGCATTTTGTTCAATCACCCGAATGGTCGACCCGTCCACATTCTCTAGAACGATGGCCACGTGGCCAGCGCCCCCAGAGAAAGGCAGCGACGTATTCCATACAGCGACGTCTCCCTTGCGTGGGTTTTGAGACGCCGGAATCCGGTCGTACGAACCTGTCGCGCGGTCCCAGAGGTTAGCAGCGATGCCGACCCCTCCGACGAACGGAGCCTTGACCACATCTCGGTTGTAGAAGTTGAACAGGTCAACGCATTGAGCGCCATAAGCTCCGTCGTAATCCCAGTAGTGGCCTTGATACTTCGCCACGAAGGCGTCAACCTCGGCGTCGTGACCGCCGCCCAATCGTCCCTCCTTCGACGACCAGCGGGGGCCTCCCGATGTGTACAGCACCAGGTTGCCATCGTCCTGCATGACTAGTGTCGCTTCACTGGCTGGCGCCGTATTGGTGGACCATCGCGCAGCTCCGCTGTCGCTGTACAGCACGGCGTTGCCGTCGGTTTGGACCGCAATCCTGCGCGCGTCGCTCCCAGCAGTTCCACTGGACCAGACGGCGCTCCCTCCGGCCGAATACACAACAAAGTTCCCGTCGCGCTGCATGCGGGCCTCGAAATTGAGCCCTGGCGACCACAATGACTCTCCCGCGAACATGGTGCCCCCGGTGCCGACAGCCTGTTGGGAGAATGGGCCGCGGCCCCCGAATGACGTCCATAACGGAAGACCGCCGCGCGACCGCAATACGAGGTTTCCATCCGTCTGCATCCCCAGCGATGCGTCCGAGGCAGGGGCCGTGCCGGTTGCCCATTTGGCCCCTGATGGGGCGTAGACCACGAGATTTCCATCCGTCTGCATCACGATGCGGTTGGCGCCAGTGCCCGCGGTCCCACTGCCCCAGAGTGACCGGATTCCGCGCTCGTAGACCACGAAGTTTCCATCAGCTTGCATGACAGCCGAAAAGCGGCCGTCGCCCGACAGGAGAGATTGCCCAGCCTTCAACTCTCGGCCGGCTGTGAGTCGGTCAACCCCCGGGAAGAACCGCTCGACAGTGCCGTTGTCCGCGAAAGCGCTGCTTGTTCCGTATTGGAAGCGTTGCAGGATGTACCTGCCACCTTGGTTGTATTCGTTGGATGTCGGGTAGCCCAGTGGCCCATTTTCCCAGCCTGTTCGGGCGTAATCCTTGAGTATCTCGCCATGCACTGGCCAGGCGCCCGATTTCGGGGACCAGTAGATGAGGCCCCTGTCGAAGGACTGCCCGCAGCCGCTGTCGCGGAGCCCGCAGAACTCATCACTTCGCGGGAAGCCCAGCAGGCCGTCCTGTCGCCCAAGTGCCGCCCAGCGCTCCCCGATAGCTCCCCAGACCGGGTGCGCTCCACCGTTGGGTGACCACGCCACGACACCACCGCTGAACTGCTGCGTGCACCCTCTGGAGGAACACCGTTCTCCCCCGATGGGAAAGCTCAGTTGGCCAGACTCCCACTTTAGGGACGCATACTTATCGAGGATGGCACCCCATACAGGGTGGGCACCCGTCTTCGCAGACCAATAGATCATCCCGCCCTGGAAGATCTGACCGCAGCCGCCATCGCGCAGCCCGCAGAACTCTCCGCTGGTGGGATAGCGAAGGTTGCCGCCCTCCCACTTTGCTTGTCCGTAGGAGGACAGGATGGCGCCCCACACGGGGTGCGCGCCCGTCGTAGGTGACCAATAGATCATGCCGCCCTGAAATGCTTGGCCGCATCCGCCGTCACGTAGGCCGCAGAACTCATCTGACGTGGGATAGCCGAGTCTGCCCGCCTCCCAGCGCAACTGTCCCCAGCGGTCGCTGATCGCGCCTCTGATGAAGTGAGCACCCGAGCCCGCACTCCAATAGATGGCACCGTTCTGGTAGCCCCGGAAACAACCGGAGCCCACTAACCCGCATACGGTGCCGCCGACGGGTTGACCGAGGAAGCTGGCTCCACCGACGCTCAGGTATTTGCTGTCGATCTCATCCGGACCGGCTGCGTGAGCGGGCGCGGCGGAGAGTTGCAGTCCCGCAATGAGCAGGAGCGCCAGGATCACGGAATGTAGTCGTCGCATATTGTTCCCCGATGAAATGCAAGTCCCCCTCATGCGAGGGAGCTTTCACAGGCTAGGGCCGCGAGTTCCGAGCGTCGTGTCGTTCAATTGATCCTCATGACCCCCGGCTATGGCCTGTTGCCGCCTAGCTCAGGTGTTGTCGCAACCCATCCATGACATCGCACGGTTCGAAGCCGACAGCCTTGATCTTTGCTAGATATAGTTCAGAATTCGCCGGTGTCCAAGCCCTACCCCCAGGAGTTCCGCGACGACGTGGTGCGTGTCGCGAGGAACCGTGAGCCAGGTGTCGAGCTCGCCCAGATCGCGAAGGACTTCGGGATCCACTTCACCACGCTGTATGCGTGGATGAAGAAGGCCGATGTCGATGACGGAGTGAAGCCCGGAACCAGCGCGAGTGAGCATGCGGAGCTGGTCGAGCTGCGGCGCCGGAACCGGCTGCTGGAACAGGAGAAGGAGGTGCTGCGCCGTGCGGCCGCGTACTTGTCGCAGGCGAACCTGCCGGGAAAAAGGCTCTACCCGCTCGTGAGGGAGCTCGCCGCCACCGACGCCCCCATCCGGGTGCCGGTCACGGTGACGTGTCGGGTGCTCAAGCTCTGCCGCCAGGACTACTACCGCTGGCTCGCTGCACCTGTGACAGACGCCGAGCTGGTCGAGGCCTACCGAGCCGACGCCCTGTTTGACGCCCACGCCGATGATCCCGAGTTCGGCTACCGGTTTCTGGCCGACGAGGCCGCTGAGGCGGGCGAGGCGATGGCTGCCCGGACGGCATGGAAGATCTGCAGGGACAACCGCTGGTGGTCAGCGTTCGGCAAACCGAAGCGCGGCAAGGCCGGGCGCCCCGGACCGCCGGTCCATGACGACCTGTGTGCCGTGGTCGATGAGCACGAGGTGATCCGGCATCAGTTCGTCGCTGGCGGCTCGAACGAGCGGTGGTTGGCAGACATCACCGAGCACCGCACGGCTGAGGGCAAGCTGTATCTGTGCGCGGTCAAAGACGCCTACTCCAACCGGATCGTGGGCTACTCCATCGACTCACCGATGAAGTCCCGTCTTGCGGTCACCGCGTTGAACAACGCCGGCGCCACACGGCAGCTCGAGGGTGGTGACGTGGCCGGCTGCGTGGTTCACACCGACAGGGGCAGCCAACTCCGAAGCAGGAAATTCATCCACGCCCTCCACCGCCACGGCATGGTCGAATCCATGGGCAGAGTCGGCGCGGCCGGCGACTGTGAGAGTGTCGAGTACCTCCTGGCGGCCTGACTCTTGCTGACGACTGACCCCGAAGTCTGGGTGTCCTTGCTGTTGATCTGTCGTCCGTCAGGAGGCGCATCACCCTCGTGG
>NZ_NMVQ01000026.1 GCF_002250625.1 Enemella dayhoffiae
TCAGGTCCAGATCTCGAGCCAGTTCCGCCGGGTAAGCGGGATGGTCGAGCAGGGTCAAGATGATCCGGGATCGAGTGGGGTCGGCCAGTGCACGACCCAGGCGGTTCATCACGTCGAGACGCGAAGCGATAGTCAGCATGGACTGAACTATACAGCGCGCACTGAACACTCGGTCACAGGCGTCAGCCCAGATCGCATGCCCGTAAGGGGAACCCTCACCGGACACCACCGCTACTTATCGAGGAACGACGGCACGCCTGGCGGGCTGTCCCGTAAGTGTGGGTTTGAGTGCTTTGCGGCGGTTTTCTGTGATCGCTTGGGGGCGTTAGTTTCCGATCACGAGGATGCTGGCGGCGGATTCTATGACGTCGTCGGTGATGGTCTCGAGTTGGTTGATCTTGAGCACTCGGGCGATCTGAGGGAAGAGGCGTTCGAGGAGGCGGAAGTTGCCCCGGGTGATGCGTTCGATCGCGGCGATCGCTTGAGCGTCGGTGAAGTCGTCTGGGTCAAGAGTGCGGCCGAGGCGTTTCCAATGGCGATCGAGGACGAAGAGCAGTTCCTCGCGTCCTAGTGCCCGGTATCGGTGTGAAAATCCGAGGCGGCTGTAGAGCTGAGGGTAGTGGCGAAACCGCTGGTCAATGCCAGGCATGCCGATGAGGATGATCGCCAGGTCGTAGCGGTCGTGTTCATCACGGAGGAGTTCGAGTGCGGTCGGGGCCAGTCGTTCGGCTTCATCGATGATGAGCAGCTCGACCCACTTGTTGGTGTGACCTGAGCGGGCGCCGGTGACTTTGCCGATGTTGCGCTGGTGTTCGTCGATGCAGATGCCGAGCTTTGTCTGCAGGTGCGCGATCTCGTGCATGAGGATTTTGGGCCTGGGGAGCACCTCGGGGGTGTAGAACACGGTCCGGCACCGGTTCGCAGTTGCATAAAGCTTGGCGTCGTCTTCGGTGCGCGGCCCCCATTCGGTGATGAACGGTTCCACGGTGTCCCAGTGGGCGTATCGGCGTGCCGATTGGGTCTTGCCGATGCCGGCGTCGCCGTGACAGATGCCGATGGTGCGTTCCTTGCGTACCGCGGTGGCGAATTCGGTGAACCGGCGATGTTCCTTGGTGATGATGAAGTCCTTGGCCATCCTTAGTCCTCTTCGTAGGTGCGCAGCTTGGTTGGCCGCGCTCCGGGGGCGGCGGTGCGCGGTTCGGCCCGATCGGCGATACGCGGGATGCGGTCGTTGATGTCTTTGCGCAGTTGGCGCCGGCGGGCTCGGCGTGCGGTCTCGACTTCTTGCAGGCTTACCCGTTGGTTCGGGTGCGCCTCATCGATGGCCACGCAGAGGAAGGTGTCGCGGTCGTATACGCGAACCTCGGAGATGTCACGCGGGTCGTAGCGGATCGTCACCGGGCGGCCAACGAACGGTGCCAGAGTTGGCGCGAGGTAGCGCCGGCCTTGGAAGTGGATGCCGTCACGCTGCACGGTGCGGTGCTTGGGCACCGTCAGCAGCAGTCCGTCGAGTTCATCGAGGGATTCGGGCATGCGTGGCAACCACCCGTCACCGATCCACGCCTTCTTCGGGCTCGTCCCGATCTCCCGGTGGGTCCGCTCGTTGTAGGTGGCGATGAAACCGGCGATCGCCTGATCGAGCGCAGGTAGATCCAGAGATGGAGGTGTCTTGGCCCCTGGTGCCAGATGTCCGGGCAGGGTGGCCAGGAGCTCGGTGTTGACTGTGCCGAAGAACCGCTCGATCTTGCCTCGGCCTTGCGGGCGACCGACGGTGGAGAAGATGAGGCGGATTTTCAGTGAGACCGCGGTGTACTCGAGGTGGCGGCTGGTGAAGTCGCTGCCGTGATCGATATAGAGGACGTCGGGTAGTCCGCACATCGCCCAGGCCGGTTCGGTCTTGCGCCAGATCGCCTGTCGTAGCACCAGCGCGGTGTTCATCGCCGATGGCGCCCCGGTGAAGACCATGTACCCGCAGACCGCGCGGGAGTAGTCGTCCATCACCACCGTCAGCCAGGGCCGGTCGGGGGTGCCGCTGGCGCCGGTGATGAGGATGTCGAGTTCGGTGTGATCGGCTTGCCACGTCACATTCGGCCGTTCGGCGCGATGGCGGAACACCAGTTCATAGCGGTCCCGATATGCTGCCGGCCCCTCCAGAGCAAGCGTCACCAGGGCCGGGTCCAAAGCGTGGACGATGGCGCGGACCGTGGCATAGCTCGGGGCCGCCAAACCCAAGCGACCCGCTTCGGCCGTGGTGAGCCGGTGCAATGCAGCGGTGCTCGGGCGTGGGCGGGTCAGCGCGAGGTGCTCGAGAAACGTGACCAGTTCCGCCGGAGTGCGTCGAGATCCCGTGTCGCGTCGTGGCCGCGGCTCCAACGCCGCGATGCCGCCGGTCTTGTAAAGCTGGTGCCAGCGTTGCAGTGTCCGCAGCCCGGTGCCGGTGTCACGGGCCAGGGTCGTCAGCGAGATGCCGTCCTCGACGTGAAGCCGGAGGATTCGCCACCGCTGCGGCCCGTCCATGTCACACCTGCTGGGAGACCATGTCGCGGTCGCGGGCAGCCTGTTGGTGCCGGTACAGCGTGGCGCGAGACCATCCGACCAATCGGGCGGCTTCCTCGGCGGTGCGACCCTTGGCGCGGGCGTCCCGAGCGATGTCGAGTTTCTCCGCAATCACCGCCGGGTCAACAGGCGGCCGACCGAACCGGGTACCGCTCTGCTTCGCCGCAGCGATGCCGGCATTGACTCGCTCGGTGATCAGCTCGCGCTCGTACTCGGCCAGCGTGGCCAGCATGCCCAGCATTAACCGGCCGGAAGTGGTCTCCGGGTCGATGCCGTCCGAAAGCGACTTGATCTTTACGCCCTTGTCGCGCATCAGGTTCACGGTGTTGAGGACATCGATCAAGGATCGGCCGAGCCGGTCGATGCGCCACACCACGACCGTGTCGCCGGACTCGGCATAGTCCAACAGGCGCTTCATCCCCGGGCGTTCGATCGCGGTCCGGCTACCCGAGGTCACATCCGCGAACACATCCCGCTTCTGCACCCCGGAATCCACGAGTGCATCCAACTGCAACTGCGCGTCCTGACTCGCAGTGCTCACGCGGGTGTACCCCAAGAGCCTCATGACATGATTATGACTCACAAACCCCTACCGAGCACCACCCTGCGACAGTTCACGGTGAGACGACTTCGCGAGAGGCAGAAGGTGCCCATCGGCCCATGAAGCGGTCTCGGCGTCCGGTCCCCGCCTGGTGTCTCATAAGACTGTAGGTTTTTAAGGCACATTCACGGCGCCAGGCGGGCCGCCGCGGGAGCCCTCGTCCACCCCGCTGGGGCCGCGGGTTTCAGGCGCAGCATGACGTCGGCATCTGGTTTCGGAAGAGGCCGGCCACGATGCGCAGGCTTTCGCTCATGGTCAGGTACGGCGCCCAGGTGTCGGCCAGATCGTCGACGGTCATGCCGCTTTTGATGGCGTAGGTGGCCGCCAGCATGATCTCCCCGGCCCCGTCCGCCAGAGCGTGCACGCCCAGAACCTTGCCGCTCACGGCGTCGGCGACGAGCTTCACCGCCCCGCGGGTGTCGTGCTGGACGAGCGCCCGGGGGACATCGGACAGGTCCAGGACGCGGCAGTCGCACGCGTGCCCTCGGGTGAGGGCCTCGTCCTCGGTCAACCCCGCCGAGGCCAGCTGGGGCCGGGTGAACACGACCGCAGGAAAGCCGGCGTAGTCGACCCGAGCTGCCGGCGGGTACCTGTCCTCGGTCAGGGCGTTGAGCGCGGCGGCCCGACCGCCGGCGGCGGCGGCGTAGACGTACTGGGGAGCCCCCGAGACGTCACCGGCGGCCCAGACGCGCGGGTTGGAGGTGCGCTGGGTCTGGTCGACCACGACGAAGCCGCGCTCGTCCACGTCCACACCGGCAGCGGCCAGGTTCAGGCCGTCGGTGCGGGGCAGGCGTCCGGTGGCCACCAGGACCTGCGCGCCGCGCACCTGTTCGCCCGAGTCCGTGGTCACCACCACCTCTCCTGCGGGGCCTGGTTCGCGGGCCACAGTGGTCGCGCGCTCTTCGACCACGGTGATGCCGTCGTCGGTGAAGACTTCCCGAAGTCTCTGGGCCAGCTCCGGCTCGGCGTGCGGCGCCAGACGCCCGACCACAGAGACCCGGGTGCCGAGGTGAGCGAACAGCTGGGCCTGCTCCATCCCGACGTACCCGCCACCGATAACGACCAGGGACTCAGGCAGCTCGGTCAGCTGCATCGCGGTGGTGGACGTCAGCCGGTCCACAGAGTCGAGACCGACCACCTCCGGGATGGCGGGGGTGGCACCGGTGGCGACCAGATAGGCCCGGGCCCGCAGCGCCTGGCCGTCGACGGCCAGGGTGTCCCCGTCCAGGAAGCTGGCCTGGCCTGGGCGGACCTGGAAGCCGTAGGCAGCGGCCACATCGGCGTACTTCGCATCACGCAGGCGCTCGATGAGTGCGTCCTTCTGGGCCACCAGATCGCCGAGGTTCACCGGTGCGGCTGACGTTGGGGCACCTTTGAAGGGATTGGTGAGCGCGGCGTGCCGGGCCCCGGCGGCCGCCAGGAGCGTCTTGGACGGCACGCAGCCGATGTTCACGCACGTCCCGCCCAGAACACCGCGCTCAACCAGCACGACGCTCTTACCGGCCTGGCTGGCCGCGATGGCGGCGGACATCGCCGCGCCTCCTGAGCCGATCACGGCCAGATCGACGTCGTAGTCCACACCCATTTGCCCACCTTCCTTCGCGTGACCCCTCTTCAGCGTCCATAGTGGACGTTCCAGCGCAGGGGAAGGTCAAGGCGAACATGGACGAGAGCCGAGAAAGGGGCCACTGTGCGCATCGGTGAGTTGGCCGTGGCCAGCGGCACCACAACCAAGACGCTGCGCTTCTACGAAGAAGCCGGCCTACTACCTGCGCCTGAGCGCACCGCCAACGGATACCGCGACTACACCCCTGCGGCCCTGGCGCGCCTGGACTTCGTTCGCCGCGGCCGCACCGCTGGGCTCACCCTGGCCCAGATTCGCGAGATCCTCGACATCCGCGACGCCGGAGTCGCACCCTGCCAGCACGTGCACGCCCTGCTCGAAGCCCACCTGGGCGACCTGGACCGCCAAATCGCCGACCTGCAAGCACTGCGACACACCGTCGCGCACCTTCACCACAGTGCCACCACCAGCGACCCCACCAAATGCGACACCACGACCGTCTGCCGCTATCTGTGACCAGACCGGTGCTCGCGTGTATCGCCATGAGCAGATGCCGCCACAGAGCGTCGACAGAACCCCGCCATATAACGGCGAAAGCCACAGGGACTGTCCGACGAACGGTGTAAGTGGCGGTTTCCATGTCAGCGGTCCTCGGCGGCTGGCATGCGGTCTGCGAAGGTGATGGCGAAGGCGTTCAGCGCGGGCTTCCACCTCATCGTCCATCTTGTC
>NZ_NMVQ01000027.1 GCF_002250625.1 Enemella dayhoffiae
AAATCCTCGCCAAGAGCCGGCTCAACCTCATCACCAACCAGCCCGAACAGGAGACCACGCCCGCACTCGCCAGCTAACCCCGCCCCGAAGGATCACCAACAGTTACACCACTTGGCGGGACTTGACCTGGGATCGGAGCCACCCCAGAAGTCTTCCAGGGTGGGCTGCATCGGATTCGGGGTCGGGCGCTTACGAGGTGGCATCGGCGTTCTCCCTGCGAGTGTCCAGCGTCGTCGGGCTGGCGGTACTGGCACCTCATCTCACACCTCCTCGGGGTCGGTCTGAGATGTCGCACTGGGCTCGTGCGCGGAGTGCGAGAGGGCTGGTACCCAGCCAACCCCCTCGCACCCATTCGCACTTGTGCGGATGCCGTCGGTCGGTCGTGTTGCGGTGACCGATCCGCCAGCGGCAGCCCCTCGGGGCTTGCCGCTTATCTGCCGACCAGCGCCCGCCAGAGGCTCCGCACGGCCCGTCTCGGAGGACGGGGACTCTCATCGCCGGATCGAGGAAATAAGCGGCCGCCTCGCGGCGATCCACGCTGGACAGCATCCGCCTCGTCACCGTTTCGAGTTCGCCACCACGATCCGCCAGGGGCCGCGCCGAGACCGCCGATGAGACCCCCGTCCTCAGGGCCGTGTGGAGGGGGCGGGTGCTAGGCAGGTCACCGCCCTCCACGCTCGTCACCGGCGCCAGCCGTCGCCTCGCCTTCATGGGTCAGGACTCGTTCGCTGCGCGATCTTCAGGACTCGCCTGCGCCGGCTTCGCCGACTTCGGCTTGCGCCGAGTCCGAGGCTTGCCGCCCGGCCTGGTGACGTCCAGCTGCCGCAACTGGGTGCTCGTCCACCCAGCGGACTCGAGCGCGGCCCAGGCCGATGCCTCAGCGGCAGTCGCGGCAGTGAGAGCCGCCTCCGCTCGCTGCCGCTCGGCGCCCGCACTCTGATACTGCTGCAGCGCCGCCAGGCGCGCATCCACCTCGGCTCGAAGCAACCTCTCGGCCTGCGACATGTCCATGTCCTTGATCCCTTCATCGTTGTGCCGCGCGGGGGTGTCGCTGACCCATCAACGACTCGCGGTCATGCCTCCACTGTAGAGCGGCATCCAGTCTCCCGCCACAGCGGGTCCAAACTCTCAGTGCAGGAGCAAGTTAATAGTTACAGGGCGTAAGTCGCCCTGATTGCTTGCGCCTGCCCCTGCCGGGGGCAATGATGGTCCCCGTACGGGGTCGCTGCGCTGGGCCGGAGAGGCGCTTTCGTGGAAGCGCCCAGGACAGGCCGGTCAGCCGGCCGGAGGCCCACGGTGGTGGGTCTGAGGACACGAGAGCGGGAGGGGTGGGGCAGTGGTGCAGAAGAACCGCCCGGGGCGACGCCCGAACGATCCCGCGGGCCCGCGTACGCACAAGGTGACGATCTGGCTCAACGACCAGGAGTACGTCGAGCTGACCGCACTGGCCGAGGCGATGGGGGTGACCCGGCCGCGGGTCTACACCTCAGCGGTCGAGTCCGGTGGGCAGGTGTTCGACCGGGTGGCGGTCGCCCAGAGCCGGGCTCGGCGGGTTGATGCCCAGGTCGCGGTGCGGGTGCTGGCGGGGGTGGCGAACAACCTCAACCAGCTCGCGCACGCCGCGAACATCGACGGGGAGGTCGAGCGGGCCGAGCTGCGGCAGGTGCTGGGTCAGGTGCGGGAGTTGATCACCCGGTTGCACCAGGTGCTGGAGGAGGGCATCGCATGATCGCCAAGGTGCTCAAGGCCAAGGACACCCCGGGGTTGTTGCACTACCTGTTCGGGCCCGGGCGGGCGAATGAGCACGTGAACCAGCGAGTCGTTGCTGGGTCGAACGATCTGCAGCTGGTGTTCGGTCAACTCATCCCCGGAGGGGAGCGGTTGAGCAACGTCGAACAGCGATTGCTGGCCGACAAGATCGATGAGCACTGGCTGCTGCAGCGCGCGGTGCAGCACGCCGGGTCGGTGCCGGTGCGCGGTGCGGATCGAGAGGGCGGGGCGCCGCATGTGGTGCACGCGATCTTGTCGGTCAAGGCCGAGGACGACGGCGAGCTGGCCGAGGAGAAGTGGTGCGCGATCGCCGCCGACTACATCGAGGCGATGCAGTGGCACGGCTGTGAATGGGTTGCGGTCCACCACGGGCCCTCCAGCGAGGGCCACGACCACGTGCACCTGGTCATCAACCGGGTCCGCCCGGATGGGTCGTGGGCTTCGGTCTACCACGACTGGAAGCGGTCCACCGAGGCCGCACGGGCGCTGGAGGAACGCCACGGCCTGCACCGTCTGCACGATCACGGCGACTCGCGGGGGATGCCCGGCTACAGCCAAGGTGAGCGGCGCAGGGCCCAGGCCGAGGGCGGGCCGGGGGAGCGCTACATCCTGGAGCAGCAGGTCCGCGTCGCCGCCACCGGTGCTCGCGATGAGATCGAGTTCCTGGCCGGCCTGCGTGCGGCAGGAGTGCGGGTACGACCGCGATACGGCAGCGGTGGCCGCGAGTCGGTGGTCGGGTACTCGGTGACCATGGGCAGCAGCACCGGGGAAGCGCCGGTGTGGTTCTCCGGGGGCCGGTTGGCGCGCGACCTCACCTTGCCGAAGCTGCGCGCCCGCTGGGAGCCCCGCTCGGCCGAGGACGTGGTCGCCGCGTGGCGACGGCTCGACCGGAGCGCGCCCCAGGCGGAGGGGGCGGAGTACCCGGGTCGGGCGCTGGGTGATGAACCGGTGCAAGTCGCGCGGGAGGCGACCCGGTTGCTGCAGGCGATGGCGCGCGAGGATGCCCGCAACGAGCGTGCCTGGGCGGCCGCAGCCGGCGACACGGCCGCGTGGAGCAGTGCCTTGGGTCAGCACCTGCAGGACCCGCGCCTGCTCACCGCCGCCCGGACCCTGGCACGCTCCGCCCAACGCCCCGGTGGCGGGAGCCCGCCACCTCGCCCGGTCGGGGTGTCGCGGATGATCCGCCAGCTGATGATGGCGCAGTCGGGTCACGACCTGATGGGCTGGATGGCGGTCATCGAAGCGCTGGGCCGCGCCAGCCAGGCGATCGCCGATGCCCACCTGGCCCGCGGCGAACTGCTGGCCGCCCAGCGAGTGCTCAGTGCGACCCGCGACATCTGGGCGGCGGTGGACGATGTGGCCCACCAGGACGCGCTCACCGCCCAGCAGGCGCCGCAGCGCGCCGCCAGTGCCGCAGTCGATGCGGCCTTCCCGGCGATCACGGAATCGCCCACTCAGACCCCTCGGCCGGGGGCCGGCCGAGGTACCGCTCAACCCAGGGATCACACGAGAGGACGAGGTCATGAGCGATGACGAGATTGAACGCGAGCTGCAGCAGCTGCTGCGGATCATGATGACCAGCGGCGGGCAGTTCGCCGAGATGCTCGCCCGCAACCGCGAGCGCCGTGTGCGCGCCCAGATGGAACGCGTCCAGGCCGAGACCGCGGCTGCAGAACGCGAGGGCCGGGCGCGGCAGCAACAGTGGAGGGACGAGCAGCGCCGCATCTGGGAACAGGCGAGCTGGGGCGATTGGCAGGAGAACGCCACCTTGGGCGAGTGGGCCGGCGCGTACACAGCAGCACGCACCGCCCGTGACCAGGGGTTGGATGCCAACGCCGCCCAAGCCACCGACATGATCCGGGGAGAGGTCCAGCGTCGGTTCGGGGTCGACCTGGCGCGTGAGTACGGCCGGTTGCATCACGACGCCGAGGCGGTCGGCGAGGCGGCCCGGGAGTACGCAGGGGTGCAGGAGCAGAACGCTCAGCAGCACTTCGCCGAGGCCGACCAGCAGCCCCGCGACACCGGCCCGGAGATGCCGGATGGGCGCGTGCTGACCGAGGAGGAGTTCGCCCGCCGGTACCGTCCGTACTACGTCGGCACCTTCGGTGACTGGGTCGACAACGCCACCCCCGAGCAGTTCGTCGAGGCCTACGCCACCGCCCGGGAGATGGAGGACGTCGATTCCCTGGCCGCGATGGCAGCACGCGGGATGGAGGATCGTTACGCCGCCCTCCATCCGGAGCGGTTCCCCGAAGGAGGGCAGCAGTTCCGCTGGACCTGGGACCGGGTCCAGGAGAACCTCGATCGCGGCGCGCAGCCCGGGCAGCGGGGCCCCAGCCACGACGCGAAGCGGCTCGATGAGCAACGCGCCGGCCATCAGGCGCTCGGACAGGCCGATACCGCCCGAGGATGGGCCAAGGACGCCGATACCCAGGCCGCGCAGGCCGCCTCGAGCGAGTTGAGCGTGTATCGGGATCCGACCCAGGCGACCACCCTCAATGCTGGCACCACCGGCACCGAACGGAGCGAGGCGACTCACATCGTGCACACGGCCGGGCCCGGGTTCGCCCGCATGGACCCGACGACCAAGGACAGCACGCGGGCCCGCTCGTCCAAGCCCCGCTCACGCGCCCCGCAGCAGGCCCGGGACCAGAAGCGCAACAAGGGCAAGGGGATGTGATGGCTGAGGCTGACCACGACCTCGAAGTCGACCTCGAGACCGACGACGTCGATCATGACGACTCGGACACCGAGCACGTCGATGATGCCGACCCGTTCGACAGCGACTCCGAGGCGCAGGCGGAGGAACCCGCGCCGGCGGGGCCGAAGTTCCCGAACGCCGATGCATGGCTGCGCGGCTGGCTGCTGAACGTGTGGCAGCCACCCAACCCGCCCGGTGCGACCGACCAGCACACCTCCAAGGCCCCCCCGATGTGGCACTGGTGCCCGCGCTGGTGGCTCCATCCGGAGGCAGTGGTGCGCATCGAGGCGCTGTGGCGTACCTGGGAAGACGCCCAGCCCGACGCCTACCGGGGAATGGCGCTGTGGCTGCGCGATCAGTTCGACCACCACTGGCCACGGATCGTCGGCAATCCCGGCCCGTTGATGTACTGCACCGCCGAGGTACACCGGCCGCTACCGATCCTGCGGGCCATCCCGGCCGGGGTACACCTCGCCGACGTCGAAACCCCAGAATCCGAGCCCGAGGAGACGTAGCCTGAAACTGCGGCCGCGTCACACCTGGCTCTGTCGGTCAGATCCGACACCACTTGTCGGTCAGCTCTGACACCACGAGCAATCGATGAGATGGCATGTCGATTGGTTTCGACACCGGGGTCGCCGACGTGGGTTGGTCAGGCGCGGAGGCT
>NZ_NMVQ01000028.1 GCF_002250625.1 Enemella dayhoffiae
TGGTCACGTCGGTCAGATCCGACACCACTTGTCGGTCAGATCCGACACCGCTTGGGCCTGATCTCGGTCGTCTCTGTCGATGAGCTTCGACACCGCTTCTGGGGCTCAGCCGCGCTGGACTGCCTGCCTGGTGTGGGCGAGGCGGTAGGAGTCGGTGCCGGTCTCGATGATGGTGCCGCCGAAGGTGAGGCGGTCAACGATGGCGGCGCAGAGTCGCGGATCGGTGAAGGTCTTGGTCCAGCCGGAGAACGACTCGTTGGAGGCGATCGCGACGGAGGCCTTCTCTTCGCGTTCGGTGAGAACCTGAAACAACAACTCTGCGCCGCGACGGTCAAGTTGCATATATCCGAGCTCGTCGATGCAGAGCAGATCTACGCGGCCGTAGCGGGCGATTGTCTTGGACAAGACCTTCTCGTCGGCGGCTTCGACGAGTTCGTTGGCGAGTTTGGTTGCCAGGGTGTACTTGACCCGGTGGCCAGCCATCGCGGCTTCAGTGCCGAGCCCGATGAGCAGATGACTCTTGCCAGTGCCGGAGTCCCCTATGAGGCAGAGCGGCTTTCCGTTCTTGACCCACTCGCACTTGGCGAGGGTGTGCACGGTCGCGGCGTCGATGTTGGGGTTGGCGTCGAAGTCGAACGCCCGTAGGGACTTCTCGCGTGGAAACTTTGCGGCCTTGATCCGTCGCTCGGACCTGCGGCGGGCACGGTCGTCGCATTCAGCCAGGAGGAGCTCGGCGAGGAACCCTCGGTAGGACATCTGTTCTGCGGCCGCGCGGTCGGCACCGTCGGCGAACTCTTGGCGGATAGTGGGAAGTCGGAGCATGCGGCACGCCTGGTCGATCGAGGCATCGGCAGCTTCCTCGGTCATGCCGCGTCGACGGGTGTTCATGGTGGGCTCCTCAGGAAGGTTCGGCTCGTAGGTGGGTTCGGCTTGGCAGGAGTTCGTCGTACCTATCGACTGATGGCAACGGCCGGTCGTCTTCGGGGAGCCTGGTCCGGAGGCGCTGCTCGGTGAGCGATCGAACGGTTGACGAGGACGACCTATGTTCGTCGTCTTGAAGCACTCCCGGAGTGCCCGCCCCGTTCTCATCGTCGGCGAATTTGCGGGCTTCCAGGGCGACGGCGTCGGCGGTCAGTGCCCCGACCTTGAGCGCTGCGGCGATTCCGGCGACAACTTGCTCGTGTCGCTGGTGGCGGTGCAGGAGTAGCACCTGGATCAGTGCCCGGGTGCCTTCGGCGTCGCCGTGGATCTTGCAGGCTGCTGCCCACCAGGCGTCGTGGATCGGGGTGAACCGGCCAGCGGCGCGAGCTTGTTCCAGCGCGGTCGCGCCGGGAAGCGCTCCAGGCTTGCGCAGTAGGAGCTCGAGGTAATGGTCCAGCTCGACTCGGGTGCCGCCCTTGGTCATCAGTCGCTCGTGGCGAGCAACCTCGGTGCGCCCGTCGTAGACAACCAGCTGGGACGCGTGCAGAAGCACCCGAAGCTTGCGGTCGATGTATCGGACGGGGACGGAGTAGGTGTTCATCCGGACCGTGATCTGGGCGTACCTGTTGACGCGCGGGGCGGACCAGAGGCCGGTCTCGAAGTTCTCATCTGGCAGTGGCTGTAGCAGTGGGAGCTCGTTTGCGAAGTGCTCCCCGATGGTGTGGGCCCGAGTACCTATCCGGCGTTGTTCGTCCTCAAGGTCCCAGGCATCGACCAACGCGTTGAGCTCGGCGATTGAATCGACCTCCGGAACGGGGACCAGGTGGTTGCGACGGAACCAGCCGATCTGCCCCTCGACCCCTCCCTTCTCGTGGGCACCTTGGATTCCGGGCTGACAGTAGAAGGCCTCGAGCCCGTAGTGGGACCGGTACGCGGTCCAGCGTTCGGTCTCGACCCGTTGCCTGGAGAACCCGACGACCTGAGCGACTGCGGCCTTGAGGTTGTCGTAGCGAGTCTTGCCTGTGGGTACGCCGCCCAGGACGCGGAACGCGTGCGTGTGTCCTTCGAGGAATGCCTCCAGCCCAGCTGACGCGCTGATCCGGTGCACGGCCTTGCCGGAGTAGGAGAGGCGGAGACAGAACAGGGTGCAGGTGACCAGCTCGCCGCGCAGTTTGATCGCGACCTCGCCGAAATCGACCTCGGCCTCACGGCCGGGTAAGTGCTCCTGAGGCACGAACCCGTCCGACTGTCCTCGACCGGCTTCGATCCGGATCTCGCGCCGCCTGGTGGCGACGTAGTCGCGCACCATCCCGTACGAGACGGCGCCTCGGGCGTCGTGTTCGTCGAGAAGACGGTCGTAGATCCGCTTCGCGGTGTGCCGCTGCTTCCTTGGCGCATCCAGATCATCGCGCAGCCACCCGTCGACAACCTCACGGTAGGGGTCCAGCCGTGAAGCACGTCGCGGAGGTTCCTTACGAGGCTGCGGCCAAGCCGACACAAGGGCGGCGGCGACGGTGCGATACCCGACGCCGTGCTTTCGCTGCAACGCCCGCTTCGACATCCCAGCGCGAGCATCACGCCGGATCGCGGCAAACAACTCCACTCGACTCTGATCCATGGCTTCGGGTGCACGCCCTCGTCCTAGCGGGCGTACTCGACCTGACTCTGTGCTCTTCGTTCACGCCTGCTCCGTCGCCCCACAGCGATGGTCATCAGCGTGGCGAGCAGCGCCATGGCGGCTGCGGGAATGCCGAGCAGGGTGATGGCGAACCACTCCTGAGACACGCCGCCGAGAACGCCACCTATCGCGACGCCGACGTAGATGGCTGAGGAGTTGAGCCCGAACAGCAGTGGTGCGGATGCGGGCGCGATCGCCACCAGGCGGTGTTGCTGCACCACCGAGGCCATGCCGTCAGTTGCTCCCCAGACGACGGCCCAGACGGTCACGATTACCAGGTGGCCGACGGTGAGCGGGCTGACCGCGAGCAGCACGGTGCCGCTGCCGAGTGCGGCCACTGCGACTCCTAGGCCTGATCGCTTGTCCGCCCAGAGCCCGGCGAGGAAGTTGCCGGCCAGGACGCCAAGGCCCCAGGCAAAGAGGATCAAGGTGAGCGCTTGGGGGAACGTGTCGGTCGTGGCGTCGGCGGTGATCGCGCCAATGTAGGTGTAGAGGGTGTAGTGCCCGGCCATGACCAGCGTCGTCGCTATCAGGATCGTGAGCACGTTGACCTGGCGCAGCGGCGCAACACGGGCGGTCAAGCTGACGGCTGGGAGCGACACCCTCGGCAACCACACCGAGATCCCCAAGGCGGCGAGCACCCCCAGTCCCGCCACGGCCCACAGAGTGAGTCGCCAGTCGAAGCTGCCGATCAAGTTGCCCAGCGGCATGCCCAGCGCGGTCGAGAGGGTCAGGCCGCCGATGACCATCGCCATCGCCCGGCCGCGGCGTTCTTCGGGCGCGATCGCGACAGCCGCACTTGATGCCGATGCCGTGATTGACGCGGCACCGAGAGCGGTGAGGACCCGAGTTGACATCATGATCGGATAGTTCGGACTCAACGCGGTCGCGATGTTCCCGACGACGAACACGGCTAGCGCGAGCTGGAGCGCCTTCCGTCGATCGAGCGAGCTCAGCAGCCAACTCAGCACCGGGGCCGCGACCGCCAGTGTCAACGCGAACACCGTCACCAGCTGCCCGGCGGCAGCGACGCTCACGTCGAGGTCGGTGGCGATGGCCGGCAGGAGACCCGCGATCACGAACGCGTCGGTCCCGACCGCGAAGGTTGCCACAGCCAGCGGAAGCAGCGGCTTGACCAAGCCTGAAATCGCGGTGTCCACTCGCGGGTCGGCCTGGCTCAAGCCTGTTCTCCCGGTTCCTGGGAGAGGCTGAACTCCACGCCTTGGTCATCGACGCAGTGAGCGAACGCGCCGGACGGGATCGACACGGGGTCCTCGGCTGTGCCACCGAGTTCACGCACCCGCGCCACCGCGGCGTGGATGTCTTCGACGGCGAAGAAAATCCGGGGGTGGCGCGACGAATCCTCGTGGGGCGCACCCCCCATCGGCGTGGGCCCGTCGATCATCGAGTAGCCCGGAAAGTTCCCTTCGCGGAACGTCCAGCCGAACAGTGAGCCCCAGAACCGCTGGGTCGCTTCGATATCGCTGCTGGGGACCTCGAAGTACGTGACGTTGCCAGTCATGGATCTACCTCCTGATGTCAGTGTGTTGACATCAAGCGTATGTCAGAATGCTGACATGGGGCAAGAGTTGGTCGGCGAACTGGAGCTGTCGGTGGGCTACGTCCTCAAGCAGGTGCATGCCTCACTCCGCACTGCGATGGATGAGGCGCTGCGACCCCTGGACCTGACTGTTCCCCAGTACGCCTGCCTGGAGCTACTCGGGCAGAACCCGGGACTGTCCAACTCCGAACTAGCCCGTCGCGCCTTCGTGACCCGGCAGTCGATGAATCTCGTGCTGCGCCGGCTGCAGGAGCGTGAACTCCTCACCCGGCCCGACCAAGCACCCCACGGGCGCGCGCTACCGAGCATGCTCACTCAGAGCGGGCAAGCGGTGCTTTGCCGGGCCAGCACTGCAGTTCGCGCCGCAGAGAAGCAAGTGTTCGCCCCCTTGTCCCCTGAGCAGCAATTTCGGCTACGCCAGGACCTCGCGGCGTGCGTCGTCCCCGAGGCAAGCAGCCTCCGCGCCTGACCAACCCACGTCGGCGACCCCGGTGTCGAAACCAATCGACATGCCATCTCATCGATTGCTCGTGGTGTCAGAGCTGACCGACAAGTGGTGTCGGATCTGACCGACAGAGCCA
>NZ_NMVQ01000029.1 GCF_002250625.1 Enemella dayhoffiae
GTGCTGGGGCCGCTGGCGCGGCGGGGCCGGGGGCGCGTGCCGCCGGCAACCCGGCGGCGCCCACCCAGCAGCAGCCGACGACCACCGAGTCCAAGGGCTCGGGTGCCCGGCTCGCCGGTGGTGCCGCCGCCGTCGGAGCCGGTGCCGGGGCGCTGGCCGCCAAGCTGCGCGGTCGCGGCAAGGGTGGTCAGAGCACTGGTGCTGGCCGGGCGCAGACCAGCACCGGCAGCGCCGCCGCCGCCGTACCGCCGCCAGCAAACCGGGAGGCCGAGGACACCTCTGAGCCGGGCGGCTCCGCGGCCGAGTTGAGCCGCGGCGGTGCCGCCAGCACCACCACCACCGGAACCATGCGCAAGATCGGCGCCGCCCGGCGTACCCGAAAGGCGCGGCTGCGGCTGTCCCAGGTGGACCCGTGGTCGGTGATGAAGACGGCGTTCCTGTTCTCGGTCGCCGCCGGCATCGTGCTCTGGGTCGCGACCGGCACCGTGTGGGCCGTGATCGGTTCCTCGGGGCTGTTCGACGAGATCAACAAGATGGTCGGTGACATCATCCAGACCCCGGGTGACACCACCCCGTTCCGGATCCAGGACTACATCAACACCAACAAGGTGATGGGCACGGCGGCGCTGATCGCGGTGATCGACGTGGTCATCTTCACCGCACTGGCCACCCTGGGCGCCTTCCTCTACAACCTGGCGTCCGCGATGATCGGCGGCCTCGAGGTCACCCTCGCCGAGGACTGATCCGTTCCGGGAGTCGGCCATGCGGAGCAGCGGCCGACGTGTCGAGGGGACGTGACGAAAGGAATTTGGGGCCGCCGCTCCGTTGTAGTAGCCTTCATCCTCGGTGCCGACGCATCACGCGCCTATAGCTCAGACGGTTAGAGCGCTGCCCTGATAAGGCAGAGGTCACTGGTTCAAGTCCAGTTAGGCGCACCGAGCAGCTCCCCGGCCAGCAGCATCCGGCCGGGGATTCGTCGTTTCAGTCGACGAGCTGGAACACCGCCGACGCCGACGAGACGGCCCGGTCACCCTCGCCGTCGTCGTTGAGAAGCAGGCGTACGCCGACCCTCCCGTCCGCGCCCCGCGACGCCTCGCCGGTCACCGAGAACGGACCGGTCTTCCCGCGGGCCAGGAACATCACGTGCCAGGACATCATTTGCAGCCGATCACTCCCGACCAGCCCGGCAGCCAGGTCCATCGCCGCGGTCTCCAGCACCACATGCTGCGGGCCGATGTGCAGGGCCGCATCGGGTGAGGCGACCTCATCGGACAGCGGCGGCAGCCGCCACATTCCGTTCTCACCCCGGGCGGCCCCGAACGCCTGCCACAACGGCGGCAGCTCCGGTGAGTCGAAGATCTCCAGCTCGTCCTCCGGCATCTTCTCCAGCCCCTCGGGCACCTGACCGATGGTCGCGCCCTGACCCTCGGTGTAGGCGAGCACGCGGTCGTGGTTGTCGGCGTCCACGATCCTGGAACGGCTGTACGCCATCCGCGCGCCGCGCTTCAGCGTCTCGGAGTCGATCACCTCGATCCGCGGCACGTCGCGCCCGGGGTCGAGGATCTGGCAGGAGTGGATCACCGGGTTCGGTACGCCGTCCAGATCCGACACCCCTATTGAGTGAAATCATTTAGACCCTGGGGGGACCGTAACCCATTGGCGAGTCAAAGGGAAGGGAAGCGTGGGTGACCGGCTCGGCGAGCACCCCCGGACACCCGGGGCGGTGAACGGTCGGGAGCGTCGGCGGCAGGCGTCAGCCGGCGACGGACGCCTCGCCGAGGGAGTCGGCGATCTGCTGGGCGGCCTGCTGGAACGAGTCCGGGGTGCACAAGGCGTTGCGTACGCGATCGCAATGGCTGCCGCCCACCCAGGCGCTGCAGCCGGGGGCGACCTTGGCGAGGGCGTTGGTCAGATCGGTGGCGGCCCGGGCCGCGCTGGGGGAGCGAGCGGCCAGCACCACGGCGGTGGCCCCTTCGCGGATCACCGTGCTGACCCAGTCCCGCTTCGGCACCGCGGCACCCAGATAGTGCACCCGGATCCCGCGCAGGTGGAGCGCGAGGGCCATCGTCAGCACCGGGATCTCGTGATACTGGCCCGCGGGCAACCCGAGCACCACCGACCGCATGGGGAGCGGCGCGTGCGCGGGCTCGCGCAGCCGGGCGTACAGGTGGGCGAGCACTCCGGAGGAGACGAACTCCTCCTGCTGGGTGGTCATCTCGTCGGACGCCCACGCCTCGCCGACGCGGCGCAGCTCGGGCATCAGCCAGCGGTCGACGTGTTCCTCGAAGGTGGGCCGGGGCAACCGGCTCAGCAGCAACTCCTCCAGCGCCGCAACGTCACCCGCGTGTCCTCGGGCGACCAGCTCGCTGCCGCGGTGTGGCAGTTCGGGGGTGCCGGCTAAGCCCAGCCCGCGGACCTCCTGGACCGCCTCGGCCTCGGGTACGCCGCGGGCGACCAGTTCGCTCATCCGGAGCAGCCGCACCACGTTGTCGTCGTCGATGAACATGCCGAGGCCGCCGCGATTCTCCAGCAGCCCGTACTGGTGGATCCAGCGGAGCAGCTGCAGGGACGGCACAGCGGCCATGTCGGCCACCTGCGCAATGCTTGCCACTCGCCCTCCGCTTCCCCGATCGACCCAAATCGTCAACTTATCACCAGCCTGCGACACTATCCGCCATGGATTCTGTCCGATCGGCCCGTGAGGTCAACCCCGAGGCGGGCGACCACTGGGTCACCACCGACCCGGCCGCACTCGAGGCCGTGACCGAGGCCATCCGCACCAGTTATGCCGCTTTTCCCTACTGGGAAGCGCGTTTCGGCGTACGCGGCAGGGCGTTCAGCGCGAGCGATTCCGGCTGGCTGGTGACCATCGCCGCCGAGGAACCGGCGCAGGCGTACGCCCAGGTCCGCTGGCTGGCCGGCGTACTCGCGGCACGCGGGATGCCGACGGTTCTGCTTGATGAGCACCTTCTAACGCTGGCGGACGCCCTGACCCGGCACTGCCCCGGTGACGAGAGCCGGCCCGAGGTGCTGCGCTTGGCGGGGGAACAGTTGCGGCATCGTCGTACCGAGGTGATCGACGCCGACCGGGCCGGTGAGCTGGCCGCCGCGTTCGACCGCGCCACCGCCCACCTGCCCGGGGCCGTCCCGAACTGTGGCGAGCTGATCGTGTCGTCGGTCTGCGACGAGCGCGACGAACCGGCTGCGGTCGGGGCGCTGGTGCAGTGGCTGGCCGATCCGGAGCGCTTCGGCGCCGGGTGGATCGCCGCGGTCGAGCGAACCCTGCGGGCGGCGTACGCCTGACCCAGCCGCCCAACCCAGCCGGACCACCTCCGCGCACCGCTGCACCACGGCCTCGTCGTGGGTGACCAGCCGCACGCCGAGGCCGCGGGCCAGGGCGACCCGCTGCCGTTGCCGGACAGCTGGGAGGGCCAGCGGTCGGCCTGTTCCGGCTCGAGCCGACCGACGGCGCCGGGGTGCCGACCCGCGAGCAAGCAGCAGCAGCCCGGGCCGGCGGGCCAGCGCGCGGGCCAACGCCACCCGGCGCTGCTGCCCGCCGGACAGCTCACCCGTCCGGCGGCGCAGGTGCTCGGGGCCCAGCCCGACCCGTTCCAGCAGTTCTCCGGCATCCGCACCCGCCGACTCGCACGCTGCTGCCGGCCACCTCACTGCGACACCAGGCGGGTTGCTGGTGCTGACCGGGGCCTCCGGGTCGGGCATGAGCACCCTGCTCCGGGCGCTGCGCGGATCTCTGCCGGCCGGGGCGGCTGCAGAGGGTCGGCTGCGGGTGGGCGGTCTCGACCCGCTCGGTCTCGGGTCGGGCGTACGCCGCTGACGGGTCGATCAGCTGGCGTTCGTCTGCCAGGACCCGGGGCAGGCGCTCAACCCGGGGCTGCCGGTACGCCGGCTGGTCACCGAACTGGCCCCGACGAATGGGCGTCGGCCTGGTCACCCGCTCGGCACCCAGATCGCCGGCAGCGTCGGGGGCGCCGAGCGGCGCGGTGAGGACGCGGCCGAGCAGGCGCGCGCCTGGGGGCGCGCGGGGCTGGCGATCGCCGGCTACAACTACCACAGGCCCCACGGTGTGCACGGTGGAATGCCGCCCGCGTCGGCAACGCCGTCACGCGTCAACAACGTCCTGGCCTCATACAACTAGCCGACCAGCGACACCTTGAACCCGGACCCCGGTCAGGTCGACCCCGCGGAGCGCCAACCGCCGCCGTCGGGGATCCGTCCGACCTTCTTCACGTCAAGGTGCACCATGTGCCCGGGATGCTTCGCGGTGATCGTCCTGACCTCACGGTTCGTCTCACCACTCGGGTCTATGAATCGAC
>NZ_NMVQ01000030.1 GCF_002250625.1 Enemella dayhoffiae
GACAAGATGGACGATGAGGTGGAAGCCCGCGCTGAACGCCTTCGCCATCACCTTCGCAGACCGCATGCCAGCCGCCGAGGACCGCTGACATGGAAACCGCCACTTACACCGTTCGTCGGACAGTCCCACCAAGCCGACTAGCGGGAGTGCGGTGCTTGGTGACGAGCATGGTGGCGGCGAGTATTCCGATGATGGCCAAGATAGCGCTGGCGGCTGTGAAGGCGGTTGTCATGGCGTCGGTGAACGCTGGGCGGACGATGTCGAGGATGGTTGTGGCTTCGCGGTCTGGCATGTGTTCCGCGATAGCGACTGCCGAGCCGATGGTTTCGGTCAGATGCTGTGCGATGTCTGGAGGAGTGTTGGCAGGGATGGCTGCGGTCACGTCTTGGCGGTAGAGGCTTGTGCCGAGGGCTCCGAGTGTGGCGGTGCCCAGCGCGCCGCCGAGCTCGTAGGCGGTTTCGCTGATCCCTGCTGCCGCTCCGGCACGGTCAGCCGGTGCGGTGGCAACAATGATATCGTTGGAGAGGGTGTCGGCGATGCCGATCCCGGTGCCGATGAGCAGGCCGCCGTTGAAGGCAAGGAGCGAGTTGAGTTCGAGGCCCAGTTGAGCCACGGTGATGTAGCCGAGGGCGGCCAGCACCAGTCCGCCGCCGATAAGCCATCCGGCATGCAGCAGCCTCATCAGGGGCGCTGCCAGCATGGAACCGCAGATCGCTCCGAAGGCGATCGGCAGCGCCCACAATCCGGCCTGCAACGGTGACTTCCCGAGCACTGACTGGAGGTACTGCGGTAGGTAGTACAACAGGGCGGTGAGGGCGAACACCCCGGCCAGGTTGGCCAGAACTGCGGTGCTGAACGGAAGTGACCGGAACAAGCTGACATCGATCAGGGGCTCCGCCAGTCGCTGCTGACGGAGCACGAAGACTGTTCCCAGGACGCCACTTGCCAGGAACCACAGGGCGTGCTGGGCTCCCCAACCATGTTCGGCGGCGTCCTTGAGTGCGTAGACGGCCAAGAGCAGAGTCGTCACCAAAAGAGCAGCCGAGATCAGATCGAAGCGTCCGCGGCGGGCGGCCTTGAATTCCGGGACGAGCAAGACGGTCGCGATCAGCAGGATGAGCATGACCGGGACGTTGATCAAGAACACCGATCCCCACCAGAAATGTTCAAGGAGGAGACCTCCCACCACGGGGCCGAGGCCAGCCCCGCCGGCGAAGGCAGCCACCCATACTGCAACAGCTCGGCGGCGTTGGTCAGGATCGACGAACAGGTTTCGGATGAGAGCCAGCGTTGATGGCATCAGGGTGGCTCCCCCGATACCCAACAACGCACGAGCGATGATCAAGACGGTCGGTGACCATGCGAACGCGGCAAGTGTCGATGCTGCCCCGAAGGCACCAGCGCCGATCAGCAGCAGACGTCGCCGGCCGATCCGGTCGCCAACGCTGCCCATAAGTACCAATAGCGCAGCCAGGAAGAACCCGTAGATGTCGACGATCCACAGCAGCTCGGTTCCCGTCGGGGACAGGTGCTCGCTGAGTTCAGGGATCGCGACCGCAAGCACAGTCAGGTCGATGCTCATCAACAGCACCGGCATCGTCAAGACTCCGAGAGCAGCCCACTCACGGACACCAGCACGCCCCGACTCGTTCACTCCCATGGTCCTCTGTCCCCCTTCGTGTGGTCGAGACATCAATCTAGTTTGGCCATCTGGCCAAGGTCAACTGGCCAAGGTCAACTGGCCAAGGTTTGCGGTAGCATCGATTGCTATGAACAGTGCCGCTGCGGGCCGGGGAATCATGAGGGCCAACGAACGTGAGGCCCTTTTGGTTCGGGCAGCGCTGCGGGTGATGAAGCGCGAGGGGATCAAGGCGGCGACGACGCGGGCGATCTGTGCCGAAGCTGGGATGCCGCACGGAGCTTTCCACTACTGCTTCAACTCGAAGCGCGAGCTGTACGCCGCTCTACTGGCGACCGACATCTCCGCCGACCTAGATCAGACATGGGCGCAGATCAACCCCTCAGGGGATGTGAAGGCCAGCATCCACGCACTGCTGACTGGCTACTGGAGCACCGTCGAGGCAGACCCCCAGACCCAGATCGTCCTGACCGAACTGACAACTCTCGCCCTCCGCGACCCCGATCTAGCGGAACTGCCTGCATGGGAACAACGCGCCTACCGCGATCAGGTCGTCGCACACCTCAATCGTTTCGCCACCCAAGCAGATGTCACGTATGCGATCCCGATTCCCCTACTGGCCGGCATGATCCTGTCCGCACTCAACGGAGTCACCGATTCATGGCTCGCCCACCGCGACGATGACGAGGCAACACGGCAGCTCGACGAGTTCGCTGAGGTCTTCGCCAGCTACGTCCGACGCGACACATAACCAATACCGGCACCTGACCTCGCCATGCGCCCATCCAGTAGCGCGGCATACACCGCTCACAGGATCTCGACCCGCTGGACTCGGGACTGTCGCAGGAACGGTGTAAGTGGCTCTACCGCCCGGATGGGCGAGAGGAGTCGTGATGACCGACACACTGGTGGGCATGAGCCCACCGAGCCCGGCTGCGGCCGGCGATGCCGAGGACCGCGCTTCAGGCGCAGGTCGTGCTGAGGACCGGGATCTGAGCCCGGCGGAGCTGGCGGCGGT
>NZ_NMVQ01000031.1 GCF_002250625.1 Enemella dayhoffiae
GGTGTCGGCAACGCTCGAAAATGGGGCCGATCCGACGCTCGAAAACGAGGCCACCGGTTCGTAGTTGTTCAGTCTGCCGTGTCTTGGGTCTTGATGCTGGGCAGGGTGTCGATTCCGCGGTTGCGTAGCCGGTAGCTGGCGCCCTTGAGGGTGAGAACGTCGGCGTGGTGGACGACACGGTCGATCATCGCGGCGGCGACGGCCTGGTCGCCGAAGACGCCTCCCCAGCCGCTGAATGGCAGGTTCGACGTGAGGATCAGCGAGGCGTGCTCGTAGCGGCTGGACACGAGCTGGAAGAACAGGTTCGCGGCGTCTTGCTCGAAGGGCAGGTAGCCGACCTCGTCGACGATGATCAGCCCGTAGCGCCGAAGCCTGGTGAGCTCGTGGGGCAGTCGGCCGGCGTGGTGGGCGTCGGTGAGCCTGGTGACCCACTCGGTCGCGGTCGCGAACAGCACTCGGTGGCCGTGGTGGGCTGCCGCGATCCCGAGTCCGGTGGCCAGGTGGGTCTTGCCGGTGCCGGGCGGTCCGAGCAGCACGATGTTGCGGGCCTCGGTGAGGAACCCGCCCGATGCGAGCGCTGCGACCTGTTGGCGCACGGCTGGTTGGGCGTCCCAGTCGAACTCCTCGAGCGTCTTGCGGGCAGCGAACCCGGCGGCACGGATCCGCATCTGGGCACCGGATGCGTTCCTTGCGGCGACCTCGCGGTCGAGGACTGCGGCGAGGTACTCCTCGTGCGTCCAGCCGGTGTCGCGGGCGTGGTCAGCCAACCGGGCGGCGGACTCGGTGATCCGGGGTGCCTTCAACGCCGACGCCAGGTAGGTGAGCTGCTTGAGCGCTTCGGTCGCGTCGCTGTTCGCCTTGGCTGCCATCAGGCCACCTCCTCACCGTTGGCCAGACCGAAGGCGCGGTCGTAGTCGGCCAGGTCCCGCACCAGTGCGTCGTCGGGGACCGCTGCTGGCGGTCGTTGGAACTGCTCGCGCAGGACCCTCGCGGCCGCGGCGTGGGCGGGGTCGGTGATCGTCATCCCGCGGGCCCAGACCCTGTCATGGGCGGCGACCAGGCGTCCTTCGTGGCGAACCTCGACCCGGGTCAGGTCGGCGGTGACGTCGACGAACCGGCCGATCACGGCGGGGTCGACGGAGTAGTCGTTGCTGTCGATGCGGACGTAGTAGTCACGGCCCAGCCGGACCCGGTTGACCCACCCGACCGCCGGGGCGACGGGCGGCAACGGCAGCATCGCTGCCCGGTCGGCATCGAGCAGGTCGATCGGACGGGCCTTGATCGTGCGCACGATCCTGCTGTTGGCCTTGGTCAGCCAGCCGGTGAACTGGGTGTCGAAGTCGGCCGGTGAGGTGAAGTCGCGCCCGGGCATGAAGGAGGTCTCGAAGAACCCGTTGCGGCGTTCGACCACGCCCTTGGACTCCGGATCGTTGGGCTTCAACCGCTGCAGCGTCGTGGCCAGGGTGCCGGTGAACGCGTCCACGCCTTCGGCGTGCCGCTTGCCACGGCCGATGCCGGTCTCGTTGTCCCAGATCAACCGGCGCGGGACCCGGCCGAGTAGCTGCAGCAGCACCCACATCCCCAGCAGCAGGTCCGCAGTGGTCCGGGTCTGGATCATCCGCCCGACCATGAAGCGGGAGTGCGCCGCGGTGATCACCAGGACCGGTAACAGCGTCCTGGTGCCGTCCTCGAGGGGGATCTTCTTCGGCGGGAACCACAAGTCGCACTGCGCTGCGTCACCCGGAAGCCAGGTCAACCGGTCCGAGGGGTCGACCGGCCGGTGGTCGGGCCGCAGCCGCCGGACGTTGTCGCGGAACCAGGTGATCGACCCCGTCCAGCCGACCCGCTCGGCGATCACCGTCGCCGGCATGTCCGGGGTCTTCCTCAACAGTTCACACACGTGCGGCTCGAACGGCGTGAACGACGTCGGCACCACCGGCCGCTCGTATTTCGGCGGCCCGTCCGAGGCCACCGCCCGCGCCACCGTCGCCCGCCCGATACCCAAGTCCCGCGCGACCCGACGCTGCGGAACACCGTCCGCCACCAGCCGCCGGATCAAAGCCCAATCCTCCATAGAGATCACCCATCCAATCTGTCTGGGTGGCCTCGTTTTCGACCGTCGCTA
>NZ_NMVQ01000032.1 GCF_002250625.1 Enemella dayhoffiae
AATCCTCGCCAAGAGCCGGCTCAACCTCATCACCAACCAGCCCGAACAGGAGACCACGCCCGCACTCGCCAGCTAACCCCGCCCCGAAGGATCACCAACAGTTACACCACTTGGCGGGACTTGACCTATTCGTCTCCGCCATCGGCGGAGCCGAGGTGGTGGAGGTGCCCGTCGATAGCTGGAGGCCATCGTCACCTCGGACCCGCTGTTGGGTGAGATCATCCTGCGGGCCTACCTCATCCGCCGCTCCCTGGCCATCGGGGCGGGAGCGGGCCTGCGGATCGTCGGCTCCTGCTTCTCCCCGCAGACCCGGGAACTGCTGGACTTCGTCGCACGAAACCGGCTGCCCCACCGGCTGGTGGACCTGGATAAGGACGAGAAAGCGGAGGGGCTGGTCCGCCAGCTCGGCGCCACCGTCGCCGACTTCCCGCTGGTGATCCTCGGCGGCTCACGCACCGTCCGGGGTGCCACCCCGGCACGGCTTGCCGAAGAGTTGGGGATGCGCCCGCCCGCCCCGCCGGCCACCTGCGATGTGGTGGTCGTCGGCGCTGGGCCGGCTGGTCTTGCCGCGGCGGTGTACGCAGCCTCCGATGGGTTGTCGGTCTACCTGTGCGACAAGGTCGCCACCGGCGGGCAGGCGGGAACGTCAGCGAAGATCGAGAACTATCTGGGGTTTCCTGCCGGAATCTCCGGCGCTGAGCTCGCCGACCGCAGCCTCCTGCAAGTGCGCAAGTTCGGTGCCACGTTGGACATCCCGACCACGGTCCAGGAGGTCGTGGAGGATGAGGACCGCTTCCGGGTGATCTTCGAAGATGGCAGGGAGGTCACCTCAGATGTGGTGGTCCTTGCCAACGGGGTGCGATACCGCTCGCTTCCCGCCGCAGGGCTGGACCGGTTCCAGACCTCGAACGTGTTCTACGCGGCAACAGCGCAGGAAGCGCGGATGTGCGTAGACACACCTGTCGCTGTTGTCGGCGGCGGCAACTCCGCCGGCCAGGCCGCACTGTTTCTTGCCCGCACGTCCTCCCGTGTGCACCTTGTGGTGCGCGGCGAGGACCTGGGAGCGGAAATGTCCAGATACCTGGTGGACCAGATCCAACAGCACCCCCGTATCAACGTGCTGCTGTCCTCGGAGGTCGTGGAAGCACACGGCGGCAACCGTTTGGAAGCGGTCACAGTCCGTCACGGTGACGTGCTGGAGAAGCTCCGCGTGGGGCACGTGTTCGTCTTCATCGGCGCCGTACCGGCGACGACGGGATTGAAGGTCGATGTGGCACGCGATCCCGACGGGTACATCCTCACCGGCACGGAGGCGGAGCTGGCCGGCGCGCGGACGGAAGGAAGCCCCCGCTTCTCCTTGGAGACCACCATCCCCGGGGTCTTCGCTATCGGCGATGTGCGGCACGGGTCTGTGAGGCGAATGACCTCGGCTGTGGGTGAGGGCGCCAGTGTAGTCCGGCAGATCCACGAGTACCTGAACGAGGGTCGTCACAGTCGGGTGCACGCAGGAGCTCCGACATCCAGGGACACCTGACGCCGCCCCGAACCCGGCAGCCACCGGAGAACCCGCGGATCCTCCGGTGGCCCATGCGGGCGTAGCGGGCGAGTTCCGCTCGACGTTGCGTCGGATGAGGTGGTTTCGCCGCATGCCGGCGCTGCACATCGCCGAGGAACGCGGCGAGGGGTCCGACAGTGCTGCTGCACGATATCGCCTCCTCGTCGGTAACGTTTCACCACGTGATCCCGCTGCTCGAGTGCACCCACCGGTGCATCGCCATCGACCTGCCCGGCTTCGGCGAGTCGCCGGCCCCGGAGCCGTCCGGAGCGCTGCCCGGACCGACCGGGCTGCGCCCTTGGGCAGGGTCACAGCATTTCTAGTGGTCGCGGTCCGCTCGGAGGCGGAAACGCACGGTCCAGAGCATCCAGGTCTTCGCGGGTCAGCTCCACGTCCAGTGCTGTGGCGTTGTCGCGCACGTGCTGCGGGCTGCTCGCCTTGGGGATCGTGCAGAGCGAGTCGCGGCGCA
>NZ_NMVQ01000033.1 GCF_002250625.1 Enemella dayhoffiae
TACGCAACCGCGGAATCGACACCCTGCCCAGCATCAAGACCCAAGACACGGCAGACTGAACAACTACGAACCGGTGGCCTCGTTTTCGAGCGTCGGATCGGCCCCATTTTCGAGCGTTGCCGACACCGCTACCGGCTATCGAACGATGCGATCCTCACCGAGATCGAGGCCGGTCGATTGAAACCCGAGTGGTCATGCATCGCCACCAGCGATGATGGCGACTTGATCGGACGGGCCATGTGGTGGGGGCGTGATAGCCAGGAACCCATTGCGCTCGACATCTGGGATGTCGCGCCTGGTGCCCCAGAGCCGACCCGGGTTCTCTCCGGACTACTCACGCACGGCCGCGTCCTCGTGGAAGCGACGAATGGGCAAGCTCTGCTGCCCCACACCCTCCGGGTGCCGGTCGGGTAGAGAGACCGGCCACAGGTCGCGGAAAGCGTCCAGCTCAAGATGCAGGTTGCGATCGCCAACGGACTGGGCCGCGCGAATGAGTGACGGCAGTTCCAATGGGATGAGGGCGGAATGGTGCCCCCCGACCCAGCCCGACTGCGGTTCACTCCGGCGAGCAACGAGTGTTTCACGCGGCTGTTCGCTGATGCCGCGGCGGGATCACTGGACGTGATGACGGCACGCGAGTTGGAGCAGACCACCGCCGCGGACCTGGCCCGTGACGAGGTCGCTCACTACCTCTCCCGATGGCGGCGGCGTTCGACCGGGCCGGTTACAAGCTGGTCGAGGTGCGCATCGACCTGGAGCCGTCCGAGATGCACTGACCGGCGACGACGGCACCCGCCAGCGGGCGAGGACTATTCTTCGCAGACCCCGCTGATCATCCGGTTCGGCGAAGAGTTCGCCGCGTGTCCTGTGAAATGTTCGATGCCTCTCGACAGGCGATCAGCAGGCCAAGAACCTCGAGCTCGCGGTGGGCTAGCCCGTGCAGGTCCTCGCAGGGTGAGAGCACGACGACCAGGCTCAGGTGCCGGGGAGCGTCTTGAGGCATGCCCAGAGCCATGACGCGCGGGTAGCCGCCGGGTTCGGTTGGCGCGGGCAGCAGGAACGAGGTCTGCGGCCCGCCGAGCATCTCGCGGGCCACGGCCAGTACTGGCGAGCGGAGCGTAAGGCGGGGTGTTCGGGCAGTCCGGGCAGGGCCAAGACGTCTCGTGACCGGCTGGACCCTGACCTCATTCCCCAGCATCAGCACCGACCTGCGCAACGCCAGCGTGAACGTGGCAGACCAAGAGACCAAGAGGCGGCCCGAGACGGGAACCTGGCCACCAGCCGCTCACAAGATGACCTCTGCCTTTTGTTCCACCGTGGTGGTAATGTCCAGCCCGCCGGCGCCGGAAACCGCTCGTGAGCAGCCCGGTACTCCGCATGGCACAGGCAGGGCTGACTACCAGCTCGACACCTGGCACCTCGGTACCCGCCACCCTCCTATAAACCGGCACCGGTCGAGGACGCGGCGGCCCTTCGAGGATCTCAGCCCACGTCCCACCTCAGGACAACCAGAAGGAAGTGATCGCGGATGCGACGGATAACGCTGCCGAGCGGGGAGTTCATCCCTGTGCTGGGCCAGGGCACCTGGGGCTGGGGTGAGGACCCCGGCCGCCGCGGCGACGAGGTCGCCGCGCTGCACGCCGGCCTTGAGCTGGGCATGACGCTGGTCGACACC
>NZ_NMVQ01000034.1 GCF_002250625.1 Enemella dayhoffiae
CCAGCCCGTGATCCATCAACTCGACGAAATAGTTCTCCGCCCCGAAGATGTCGCGGAACTCCGCCGCCGACCTCAGCGCCTCGTCGAACTGTCCCAACCGCAGATAGGTCTGCACCTCACCCGACGGGCAGCCGGTGGTCGCCATCAACCCACCCGCGTACCGCTCCAACAACTCCCGGTCGGCCCGCGGCTTGTAGAAGAACCCCTCGATCGAGGACAACGAGGACAGCCGGAACAGGTTGTGCATCCCGACGTTGTTCTCCGCCCACATCGTCATGTGGGTGTACGCCCCAGAGGCCGCCACATCATCACCGGTGCCGTCGCCGAACTTCACCCGCTTGCGTTCGCTGCGGTGGGTCTTCGGAGTCAGGTAGGCCTCCAGCCCGATGATCGGCTTCACCCCCGAGCCCTGCGCCTTCTTGTAGAACTCGTAGGCACCGAACAGGTTGCCGTGATCGGTCATCGCGATCGCCGGCATCCCCATCTCCGCCGCCGTGGAGAACATGTCCCCCACCCGGGCCGCACCATCCAACATCGAATATTCCGAGTGACAGTGCAGGTGCACGAACGAACTCTTGTCAGCCATGTCTGGGCGTTCAACCTCCACCGGAATGCGGTCCCTGCTGCGCAACCACCGGGGGCGCCGGCGGGCGGATCGCCAGACTACCCCCGATGGCTGACAGTCTCCCGCCGACTCACTCGAGGGTGGCGAGCACCCGGCCGTCGGCGGCAATCGCCCGCACCGGCTCGGGGGTGGCGGCCGGGCGGAGCACCACCAGGCGGGTCTCCTCGCCGGTGCTGAGCAGCACCGTCGGAGCCGGCCCGCCGGGGCGTACCGGTTCCACCTTCGTCGTGCCTGCCGGGGCGAGCACCGCGACGATGCGTACGCCCCTGCGGTCGAACTCGACGCGGGTCTGGGTCAGCGGCCGGCACCTCGGGGTCGGCCCGGTCAGGCACCACTGCCCGCCACGGACCTGCAGCTGGTCGGACCCCTGCGCGGACCCGTCGGAGCGGGTGGCAGCCGCGCCCGGAGTCGTGGACTGCGGTGTCGGGCCGGAGGTCCGGGCCGGGGCGGCCGCCTGTGGCCCCGCTTCGGCGCTGCCGCCGGTACTGCTCGCCTGCTGTCCCGGGAGGATGCGCGGCAGCAGCACCCCGGCCAGCACGACCAGCGCGAGCACGGCGGTCACGCCGAGGACCCGGGCCCGGTGGCGCGCCTGCCGGAGTCGGGCGTTGGTCATGATCGCGCCGGGGTCCAGGGGTTCGGCGTCGGCACCGTGTATGCGGTGCAGCGCCGCGCGCAACCGCTCCTGCTCGTCCATCCCGCCTCCTTCGATGCTCATCCCGCCTCCCGCAGACCCTGCACCTCGGGCGCCTCACGCAGCTTGCCCAGCGCCCGCGCGCAGGCGCTCTTCACCGTGCCCACCTTCACCCCGAGCGCGGCCGCGGTGTCCGCCTCACTGAAGTCCTCCAGGAACCGCAGCACGACGACCGCCCGCTCCCGGGCAGTCAGCTCGCCGAGCGCCACCCGGATCGCCTCCCGGTCGGCCACGCCAGCTGACCCGTCCCCATCGACCAGTTGGCGCGCCGCCGCCCCGCCCG
Source organism: Enemella dayhoffiae (assembly GCF_002250625.1). Lineage (GTDB taxonomy): Bacteria > Actinomycetota > Actinomycetes > Propionibacteriales > Propionibacteriaceae > Enemella > Enemella dayhoffiae. The sequence continues at coordinate 1,600 of NZ_NMVQ01000034.1, forward strand.
GTCCGCCCGGGTCGAAGTCGGTGGCCTGCTCCCGCCAGGGCCGGCGGCGCAGCCGGTCCCGATAGAGGTTGACCAGGATCCGGCGTACGTAGCTGGTCGGGTCGTCGGTCGAACGCACCCGCGACCATTTCAGGTACGCCTTCTCCAGCGCCCCCTGGGTGAGATCCTCGGCGAGGCCGGGGTCGCCGCAGAGTCCGCGCGCGAACGCGAGCAGCCGCGGCGAGCGCTCGCGTACGAACGCCGAGAACTCGGCATCCCGGTCGACCGACAACCCCGTCCCCCCTCCGGCGGCGACATTTCGTGTCACGGTCTCACACGGATCGGGCCAGCGAACCGGTTCCGTGGTTGACGGGATTTCTTCGTCCATTTCGGTTCGGGACCGTTTTGGGCGGCGGATAAAGGCACCGCGCGACGCGGATAGGTTCTACCCTCGCAGTGTGAGCGGAAATCAGCCGGGGTGGTCGGGCCAGCCACCGCAGCCCGGCCCGTGGCAGGGTCCAGGGCCGGGCCAGGGCGGGGCGTGGCCACCGGGCCTGGGGCAGCCGCCCGGGCCGCCGAGTCGGCCGATGCCGCAGCCGACCGGCACCGTTCCGCTCGGGGAACCCGGGCAGCGCCCGCCGGGAGCCCCGACGCCCGGGGGTTCGCCGCCGGGAGGCCAGCCGCCGGGAGGCCAGCCGCCGCGGCGGCGCAACGTGAGCACCTTCGTCGCCCTGGGCCTGGCCGTGGTGCTGCTCGGGGTGCTGACCGGCGGCGGGGTGTGGTGGTACCGGCAGAAGTCGGCGCCCACGACCCAGGCGACCCCGGTGCCGACCGCCGCGGCACCGGCCACCCCTTCGGCAGAGCAGCCGTCGCCGACTCCCAGCCCGTCCGCCAGCACAGCGCCCAGCACGTCCCCACCCTCGACGACCGCGCCCCCGCCGCCCCCGCCACCGCCGCCTCCGACGGCACCGACGGGGTTCCCGCCGGGGAGCAGCGAGTGCACCGCCGGCCCGATCTACGGCGGCGTCGCCCGCTCCGCGTCGGGGAACAAGGTGACCAGCTGCCCGTTCGCGGAAAAGGTGCGGCAGGCGTACGGCGCGCAGCCACGGCGCGACGGGGTCGTCGCGGTGGTCGCCACCTCCCCGGTGACCGGCAGCAGCTACACGATGAACTGCGTCGCAACCGGGCTGATCGTCTGCACCGGAGGCAACGATGCGTTGGTGTATCTGTTGTGAGGTGGGTGCGCGCGACCGGCTCCCTGGCTGGACTGCTGCTGCTCGGCGGATGCACCTCTCTGGGACCCCTGGTCGGCGCCCCCGCTCCGGCACCGTCGCCCCCGGCCGGCCAGCAATCCGGTCAGCAACCCGGCCCGACCGCGCCGGCCGGTACCGGTAGCCCGACCGTGAGCAACCGGCCCTCCTCACCGGGCCCCACCGCGCAGGCGCCCACCCCGCACGGGCCCGTCACGCTGGGCCCGGCCAGCCCCCTGCCCGCGTCCCCCTCGGCGGACGCCCAGCGGCTGCGGACCGAGTTCGCCGGGTTCAGCGCCACCCAGTCCGGCCGGGTCGGGCTGGCCGTCGCCCCGGTCGGGTCCGGTGGCGGGGTCGCGGTCGGCGAGGTCGCCTCCGGGGTCGCCTGGTCGACCAGCAAGGTGCCGCTGGCGATCGCGGTGACGAACCGGTCCCCCGGCGCGCACACCGCGGCCATCCAGCGCGCCATCACCGCCTCCGACAACGCCGCCGCCGAACAGCTGTGGGCGAGCCTGGGTACGCCGACCGAGGCCGCCGCCGCGACCGGGCGGGTGATCAGCGACCTCGGTGGTGGCCGGGTGCAGGTGCAGTCCCAGGTCACCCGGCCCGGATTCACCGCCTTCGGCCAGACCGAGTGGTCGCTCGCCGAGCAGGCCGAGTTCGCGGCCCGGTTGCCCTGCCGACCCGAGGCGGCACAGGTGTACGCCCTGATGGGGCGTACCGACTCCAACCAGGCGTGGGGGGTGGCCGGGCTGCCCGGGGCGCACCTCAAGGGCGGCTGGGGGCCGGGCGTACGCGGTGGTTATCTGGTCCGCCAGATGGCGGTGATCGACACCCCGCGCGGACGGGTGGCGGTCGCGATGGCCGCCGAGCCGGCGTCCGGGGCGTACGCCGACGGCTCGCGGATGCTGACCCGGCTGGGTCAGTGGCTGCGCGAGCATCCGGACCTGCTGCCGGCCGGACGCTGCTGAGCGATCAGAGGAAGCGCGGCCAGGGTCGCTGGGACTCGCGCACCGCCCACTGCACCAACCGGCGCGGACCGACATAGGCCAGGTGGAGCGCGGCGCTGACGAGCGCCAGCAGGAACGCATAGAGGACCAGGTGCCGTTGCCCCGCCTGACTCCACACCGACCAGCTGACCAGCAGCGGGACGAGGATTCCGATGGCCGCCTCGAGCCGCATCAGTTCCCGCTGCGCGCCGACGGCGACCCGGATCACGGTGACGGCGATCGCCGCCCCGGCCAGCAGCAGCGGGACCATCGTGTGCAGGAGTACGCCGGGGGCGGCCCCCGGGCCGGTGGGCGCGAACAGCACCACCAGCAACGCCGCCGCCACGGCCATCGGCACCTGGGCATAGAGGGCCGGGACGGTCGGGAACGGCCAGTCGATCCAGGTCCGGACCAGCCACAGGGCATACGCCGCCAGGCTCATCACGCAGACCCCGACGATGACCGGGACCGCGCCGGGCACCGCCACGGCCACCAGGTGATAGCTGGCCGCGGCCTGCACCAACGGCAGCGCGAAGCCGCCGATCCACGAGGCGCGGGTGGTCAGCAGTGCCAGCACGAACAGCGCCAGCAACGGCATCCCCAGCGACTGGCCGGGCGCGGTCAGCCAGCCGAGGCCGTTACGGCCACCCTCGGTGGCCACCAGCGTGTTGTCGGCGCGCAACTCCCAGGCGCTGGCGAACGCTGCGGCGACGGTCGTGGCGAGCACGGCCACCGCGGATCGACAGATCGGCCACATCTCAGATCGCCTTCCGCTCGCGATAGTGCCGACGCAGCCGGCGGACGGCGGTGATCGGCGAGAGCAGGCCGGCGATCGTGTAGTAGGGCAGGGCGAAGACGCCCACCGGGAGGGAGCCGAACAGCAGCGCCACCCCGAGCAGGGGGTCGGTGGCCACCCAGGTGCCGCGCGGATCCCAACTCGAGGTGCCCTGACCGGTGCTGAGGATCTGGCGCTGATAGATCACGGTCTGCGGTGGATGCCGCTGCCGCCAGCGCCAGATCATCACCGCTCCCGACACGCCGATCGCCACGGCGAGCCCCGTCCCGAGCACGCTCACGGTGAGGTCCTGTCCCGGCTGCGGGTTCACCGGGCCGCCGCCCTGCTGCAGCATCAGGAAGATCAGGCCGGCGAACAGCACCCCGCACAACCACGCCGTGATCGCGGTACGGGCCGGCCGCGGCGCCTCGCGCAGCTCGCGGTCATGCTCGAGGCGCAGGGCTCGGCGCCGGTTGCGCCGCTCGATCCGGGCCTGCCGGTCCGAGGAACCGACCGCCGTCGACCGGATCTGCTGTTCCGGTTCCGGTTGCTGGGGTTGCGGTTGCTGGGGTTGCGGTTGCTGGGGCTGACCCGGGTGGCCGCCCCAGGGATCGGGCTGCGGCCCGGGACCCGGGTGACCCCAGGGGTCGGGCCCGCTCGGCCCCTGCCCGCCCAACGGATAGCCGAACGCGTCGGTGGGCGGCCCGCCCGCGGGCGTACCCCAGTTATGGTTGCCCTGCTGGCCGCCGCCCTCGGGCCAGCCGCGGGGTTCGTAGCCGCTCATTGGACCTCCAGTTGGTCGGCGACACGCTACCGCCAGCCGGGGTCGCCACCACGCCGGACCGCGCGCGGCCCTGTGGCCACCCGGCGTACGCCTCAGACGACCAGCGAACGCTCCGTCGGCAGGATCGGCTTGGGCAGCTTGGTGTCCCCGGTCAGGTACCAGTCCACTCCGGCGGCGCAGGAGCGCCCCTCGGCGATCGCCCAGACGATCAACGACTGACCGCGACCGGCGTCCCCGCAGACGAACACGCCGGGGGTGGAGGTCTCGTAGTGCTCGGTCCGGGCGATGTTCCCGCGGGCATCGAGCTCCAGCCCGAACTCCTCGACCAGACCGTCGCGCTCGGGGCCGGTGAACCCCATCGCCAGCAGCACCAGCTGCGCCGGCAGCTCCCGCTCGGTCCCCTCGACCGGGGTGAACTTCCCGTCCACCATCTCGACCTCGCTGAGCCGCAGCGCGCGGACGTTGCCGTCCTCGTCGCCGACGAACTCGGAGGTGGAGACGGCGTACACCCGCTCGCCACCCTCCTCGTGCGCCGAGGAGACCCGATAGATCATCGGATAGGTGGGCCAGGGCTGGTTGTCCGGGCGGTCCTCGGTGGGACGCGGCATGATCTCCAGCTGGGTGATTGAGCGGGCGTGCTGGCGCAGCGAGGTGCCCAAGCAGTCTGCACCGGTGTCGCCGCCGCCGATGATCACCACGTCCTTGTCGGTGGCGACGATCTGGTCCGGCACCTCCTCGCCGAGCGCGACCCGGTTGGCCTGCGGCAGGAACTCCATCGCCTGGTGGATGCCGCCGAGCTGGCGACCGGGGATCGGCAGGTCGCGGGCCACGGTCGAGCCGGTGGCGATCACCACCGCGTCGTAGCGCTTCATCAACTCGTCACCGGTGATGTCGACGCCGACGTTGACGTTGTTGCGGAAGATGGTGCCCTCGTTGCGCATCTGACGCAGCCGACGATCCAGCACCGCCTTCTCCATCTTGAACTCGGGGATGCCGTAGCGCAGCAGGCCGCCGGGGGCGTCGGCCCGCTCGTAGACGGCGACGGTGTGCCCCTCGCGGGTGAGCTGCTGGGCGGCGGCCAGCCCGGCCGGGCCGGAGCCGATCACCGCGACCGTGTTGTTGGTGTGCCACTCGGGCAGCTGCGGCTTGACGCTGCGGTTGTCCCAGCCGCGGTCGGCGATCGCCACCTCGACGTTCTTGATCGTCACCGGCGGCTGGTTGATGCCGACCACGCAGGCGGTCTCGCACGGCGCCGGGCACAACCGCCCGGTGAACTCGGGGAAGTTGTTGGTGGCGTGCAGCCGGTCCAACGCCACGTTCCAGTCGTTGCGATACACCAAATCGTTCCACTCGGGGATCAGGTTGCCCAGCGGGCAGCCCTGATGGCAGAACGGGATGCCGCAGTCCATGCAGCGGCTGGCCTGGTTGGAGATGATCGGCAGCAGCGCCTTGCCCGGTCCGCCCGGATAGACCTCCTGCCAGTCGTTGATGCGCTCGTCGATCGGGCGGCGGGCCGCCACCTCCCGGTCGTGCTTGAGGAATCCGCGGGGGTCAGCCATGGCAGGTCTCCTTGTGGGTGTTCGTGTCAGGCATGGACCGCCTCCATCATCCGGCGGGCCGCGGCGTCGTCGTCCAGCCCCTCGGCGACCGCGGCCCTGCGGGCGGCCATCACCCGGGCGTACTCCCTGGGGAGCACCTTGGTGAACGCGGCGGCGATGTCGCCCTCGAGCAGCCGCTTGGCGATCTTCGAACCGGTCTGCTCGTGATGACGGCGCAACAGCTCCGCCAGCCGCTCGACGTCCTCGGCGTCCGGGGCGAGGGTGTCGACCATCTCCCGGTTCAGGTTCTCCTCGCGCAGCTCGTGCACGAACGCCACCCCGCCCGACATGCCGGCGGCGAAGTTCCGCCCGGTACCACCGAGCACCAGCACCAGCCCACCGGTCATGTATTCACAGCCGTGGTCCCCGACGCCCTCGACCACCGCGGTGGCCCCGGAGTTGCGGACGCAGAACCGCTCCCCGACCCGGCCGCGGAGCAGGATCTCCCCGCTGGTCGCGCCGTAGCCGATCACGTTGCCGGCGATGATCTGCTCGTGCGGCTCGAAAGCGGCGTCCTCCGGCGGGCGGACCACGATCCGACCACCGGACAGTCCCTTGCCGACATAGTCGTTGGAGTCGCCGATCAGCCGCAGGGTCACCCCGCGCGGCAGGAACGCGCCGAACGACTGCCCACCGGATCCGGTCAGGGTCAGGTCGATCGTGTCGTCGGCGTACCCCTCACCGCGGGTCGCCCGGGTCACCTCGTGGCCGAGGATGGTGCCGACGGTGCGGTGGATGTTGCGCACCTCGGTCTCCCCGGTGACCCGCTCCCCACGCTCCAGCGCCGCCTTCGCCAGGGGGATCAGCACCCGCCGGTCCAGCGAGTCGTCCAGCCCGTGGTCCTGGGTGATCGTGTTGCGCAGCGGCGAGGACTCCGCGAAACGACCGCTCGGCCGGTGCAGCACCGGGGCCAGGTCGAGCCCGTGCGCCTTCCAGTACGCCTCGGCGCTGGCGGTCTCCAGCATGTCGATCCGACCGATCGCCTCGTCCAGGCTGCGGAATCCCAGCTCGGCCAGGTATTCGCGCACCTCCTGGGCGACGAACCGGAAGAAGTTGACCACGAACTCGGGCTTTCCGGAGAACCGCTTGCGCAGCTCCGGGTTCTGGGTGGCCACGCCGACCGGGCAGGTGTCCAGGTGGCAGACGCGCATCATCACACACCCCGAGACCACCAGCGGGGCGGTCGCGAACCCGTATTCCTCGGCCCCCAGCAGGGCGCCGATCACCACGTCCCGGCCGGTCTTCAGCTGCCCGTCGACCTGCACCACGATCCGGTCCCGCAGCCCGTTCACGATCAGCGTCTGCTGGGCCTCGGCCAGGCCGAGCTCCCAGGGTCCGCCGGCGTGCTTGAGCGAGGTGAGCGGCGCCGCACCGGTGCCGCCGTCGTGGCCGGAGATCAGCACCACGTCGGCCTTCGCCTTCGACACCCCCGCGGCGACGGTGCCGACGCCGACCTCGGCGACCAGCTTCACGTGCACCCGCGCGCTCGGGTTGGCGCACTTGAGGTCGTGGATCAGCTGCTTGAGGTCCTCGATCGAATAGATGTCGTGGTGCGGCGGCGGGGAGATCAGGCCCACCCCGGGCGTACTGTGCCGGGTCTTCGCCACCCACGGATAGACCTTGTTGCCGGGCAGCTGACCGCCCTCGCCGGGCTTGGCGCCCTGGGCCATCTTGATCTGGATGTCGTCGGCGTTGGTCAGATAGTCCGAGGTCACCCCGAACCGGCCCGAGGCGACCTGCTTGATCGCCGAGCGACGCCGCGGATCGTACAACCGCTCGGCGTCCTCGCCACCCTCTCCGGTGTTGGACTTGCCGCCGAGGATGTTCATCGCGATCGCCAGCGTCTCGTGCGCCTCCTGGCTGATCGAGCCGTAGGACATGGCACCGGTGGAGAACCGCTTCACGATGTCCTCAACCGGCTCGACCTCCTCGATCGGGATCGAGGGCCGGTCGCTGCGGAACTGCAGCAGCCCGCGCAGGGTCATCAGCCGCTTCGACTGGTCGTCGACCCTGCGGGTGTACGCCTTGAACACGTCATAGCGCTCCGCACGGGTGGAGTGCTGCAGCCGGAACACGGTCTCGGGGTCGAACAGGTGCGGCTCCCCCTCGCGGCGCCACTGGTACTCACCACCCACCTCGAGCTCGCGATAGGGCAGCGGAATCCCGTCCGCGGGGTACGCCTTCTGGTGCCGCATCCGGATCTCGGCGGCGATCTCCTCCAGCCCCATCCCGCCGAGCTTGGAGGCGGTACCGGTGAAGTACTGATCGATCACCTCACTCGACAGGCCCAGGCACTCGAAGATCTGCGCCCCGGTGTAGGAGGCGACGGTGGAGACGCCCATCTTGGACATCACCTTCAGCACGCCCTTGCCGAGCGCCTTCTTCAGGTTCTTCACCGCGACCTCGGGGTCGACGCCCAGATAGACCTCTTCACGGGCCAGGTCCTCGGCCGACTCGAACGCCAGATAGGGGTTGACCGCCGAGGCGCCGAACCCGATCAGGGTGGCGACGTGGTGCACCTCGCGGACGTCACCGGCCTCGACGATCAGCGCCGCCCGGGTGCGCGCCTTGGTGCGGACCAGGTGGTGGTGCACCGCGGAGGTGAGCAGCAGCGACGGGATCGGGGCCAGCTCGGCGGTCGAGTGCCGGTCGGACAGGATCACCGTGCGCGCGCCGTCGTTGATCGCCCGGCTGACCTCGGCACAGATCCGGTCCAGGGCGTGCCGCAGCCCCATCCCGCCGTCCTCGACGCGATAGAGCCCGCGCACGATGTGCGGCCGGAAGCCCGGCATGTCGCCGTGCCGGTTGAGCGCGACGACCTTGGCCAGCTGGTCGTTGTCGAGCACCGGGAAACCGATCACGATCTGTCGGCAGGACGCCGGGCCGGGGTCGAGCAGGTTCTGCTCCTGACCGATGGTGCCGGCCAGGGAGGTGACCAGTTCCTCGCGGATCGCGTCCAGCGGCGGGTTGGTCACCTGGGCGAACAGCTGCGCGAAATAGTCGAACAGCAGCCGCGGCCGCTCGCTCAGCGCGGCGATCGGGGTGTCGGTGCCCATCGACCCGATCGGCTCGGCGCCGGTGCTCGCCATCGGACTGATCAGCAGCCGCAGCTCCTCCTCGGTATAGCCGAACACCTGCTGGCGCCGGGTCACCGAGTTGTGCCCGTGCACGGTGTGTTCACGCGCGGGCAGGTCGTCCAGGTCGATCAGCCCGGCCTCCAGCCACTCCCCGTAGGGGTGCTCGGCGGCCAGCTCGGACTTGATCTCGTCGTTGGGGATGATCCGGTGCTGCTCGAGGTCGGCCAGGAACATCTGCCCCGGCTGCATCCGCCCCTTCTGCACCACGTTGCGGGCCTCGATCTCGGGCAGCACGCCGGCCTCGGAGGCGAGCACCACCAGCCCGTCGTCGGTCACCCAGAACCGGCCCGGGCGCAGGCCGTTGCGGTCCAGCACGGCACCGATCAGGCTGCCGTCGGTGAAGCACACGCTGGCCGGGCCGTCCCACGGCTCCATCAGGCAGGAGTGGAACCGATAGAAGTCGCGCTGCTTCGGGTCCATCCCCGGGTTGTTCTCCCACGCCTCGGGGATCATCATCAGCACCGCGTGCGGCAGCGAGCGCCCGCCCAGGTGCAGCAGCTCGAGCACCTCGTCGAAGGACGCCGAGTCGGAGTGGTCCGGCGAGCAGATCGGGAACAACCGCTCCAGGTTGCCGCCGATCACGTCGGAGGCGAGCAGCTCCTCGCGGGCCCGCATCCAGTTCCGGTTGCCCTTGACGGTGTTGATCTCCCCGTTGTGCGCGATCATCCGGAACGGGTGCGCCAGCTCCCAGCTGGGGAACGTGTTGGTGGAGAACCGCGAGTGCACCAGCGCCAGCGCCGAGGCCAGCCGCTCGTCGTGCAGCTCGGGGAACACCTCCTCCAGCTGGTCGGTGGTCAGCATCCCCTTGTAGACCAGGGTGCGCGCCGACAGCGACGGGAAATAGACCCCGACCTCGTGCTCGCAGCGGCGCCGCAGGGCGTACGCCAACCGGTCCAGCTCGATCCCCCGCTGGCCCTCGGCGCCGGCCACCACCAGGTGGGCGAAGTGCGGCATCACCTCCCGCGAGACCGGGCTGAGCGTGCTGTCGTCAGCGGGGATGTCACGCCAGCCGAGCACGGTCAGCCCTTCGGCCGTGACGAGCTTCTCGATCGCCGCGACGGCGGTCCGCCGCTCGCTCTCCTCACGGGGCAGGAAAGCCGCCCCGACGGCGTACGCCTGGGCCTCGGGCAGCTCGAACTCGCAGACCGCGCGCAGGAACGCATCGGGCACCTGAACCAGGATTCCGGCGCCGTCGCCGGCGGCGGTGTCGGCGCCGGTGGCGCCGCGGTGGTCGAGGTTGCGCAGCGCCTCCAGGCCCTGCTCGACGATGGTGTGGCTCGCCTCCCCGCTCAGTCGGGCGACGAACGCGACCCCGCAGGCGTCGTGCTCGAAGGCCGGGTCATAGAGCCCTTCGGCGGGGCGTTGCACGGATCGCCGGGTGACCACGGAATCGTTCGTCACGGTGAACTCCTGACCTTCTGGGTGGCTGAGCGCCGGCGGAGGGGATGGGTTGCTCCGCGTGGCAGGGAAACGGTACTCAGCCGTCCAGCATTCGGAGAAATCTGCGCGGTGGATGAGACGGAGGACACGCCCGGGCGGGCGGGTGCTACTTCTTCGCGGCGGCCGCGGTGGACTTCTTCGGCTTCTTCGAGGGTACGCCCGAGGCGGCCTGTCGCCGGCGCTCGGCGTTGACTCGGCGTACCCGCTCCCCGCGCCAGTGGTAGAAGTAGCCCACCGCGGCAACCCCCGCCGAGCAGGCGGCGATCGCGAACATCGGCTGCCAGCGGCCGGATTCCTCGTCCAGGATCAGGAAGAAGCCGAGCCCGAAGATGACACGGAACGCCACCGACGACGCCCAACGACCCCGGCGCATCCGCTGGTGGATGATGACCAGGATCAGCGACACCGCGACCGCGACCACCATGTGGCTGCCGGCATAGAGCAGCGCCTGCATCCGGCTCGGGTTGGACTCCTGGCGGTCGATCAGCGACTGCCAGACCGGCCACTGCCACAGGCCCCAGCACACGCCGACGGCGATACCGGTGGCGAGCACGCCGAGTTTCTGGTTCAGCGTCGGCTCCAGGATGGTGCGCCAGCCGAACTCCTCCAGGGTGACCCCGACCAGCAGGCCGAGGGCGACGAAGCCGAAGATCGTGCCGGTGTCGTCCGGCATCGCCAGCGGATGGGGCAGCTCGGACAGTTCGGTCGGCCGGAGCCCCCAGCGGAAGAAGCCATAGAACTGCACCACCAGCAGCAGGATCGCCAGCGCTGCCCCGATGCCCACGATGGTGCGGCGGACCACCTGCACGTCGAAGCCGCCGCCGGGCAGCCACAGCAGCGGGAGTCGGAGCGGGCGGCGCAGCGCCAGCGCGGCCAGACCGCCGAGCACCGGGGCGATGCTGCCGAGATTGAACACCCAGGTGGCGATCCGGAAGTGCTGCTGGATCCAGAACAGCGGGATCGAGAAGAGCGCGGTGGCGATCAGGAACACCGCGGCCGCCATCCAGACGCTGCGCTGGGGAGTCGCGGAGGATTGGGCCTGCTGCACCCGGCCATGCTAGCGGCTGTACCGCGTCCCGAGGCCGTAGGATGAGCGCGTTACGAGCCACTTCCCCCGCTCCGGCGGCCGCTCGAGAAGAGACACCGCATTGACTGTCGCCGTGCGCAGTGCGCGATCGGATCGCCCTGCCCGCAAGCCGTCGCCCGCCCGGGGTGGCTCGGCGCGGGGTGGCTCGGCGCGGGGTCGCGCTGCGGGGCGCGGTGGGGCCGCTCGTCGGTCGACCGGTGCCGCACGGTCGCGCCGCCGAGTGCTCCCGGTGGTGCTGGTGCTGGTGCTCGGTGTCCTGCTCGGCTGGTGGCTCCGCCCGGGGACCGCGGTGGGCCACTTCCGCAGCGTCGCCGGCCACGACCGCTATCAGACGGCGTACGCCGAGGCGCTGCGCGACCTGCCCCCGCCGGCGGCCACGCTCGACCTGCGGACCGAGCTGGGGATCGTGCGGACCTACCGGTTCGCCGGGGCCAATCCGCAACTGCCGCCCATCGTGTTGCTCGCGGATCGGGGCCGGGCCACCCCGGACTGGGCTCCGCTGGTCGGCGCGCTGGTGCGGCAGCGGACGGTCTATGCGGTGGACACGCTCGGCGATGCGGGGCTGAGCCTGCAGGCGCGGACGCTGTCCAACGACTCGGACGCGGCCAACTGGTTGTACCAGGTGCTCGGGCAGCTGCCGGCGAAACAGTTCGTGCTGGCGGGTGCCGGTACCGGCGGTTGGGCCGCGGTGAACCTGGCGGTTCGTCGACCCGGTGTGGTCGCCGGCCTGGTGCTGATCGACCCGGAACGGGTGCTCGCGGATCCACCGTCGACCGCCGGGGTGCGGGAGTTCGTGGCCACCAACCGGTACAGCCCGCAGGGCTGGCGGTCGGCCTGGCTGGACCAGCGGGCCGGCGCCCCCGTCACCGGAGCGATCGGGCGCTTGGCTCTGTCCGGGCTGGTGGAGCACACCGAAGGCTCCCAGATCGGGGACACCCTGGCCGAGCGTCCGCTGCGCGAGCTGCAGATCCCGACCCTGGTGCTGCTCGGTGGCGCCTCCACGGTGCACGACGCCCGCGCCGCCGAGACCCGGGCCAGGCTGTTGCCGAGGGGCACCGTCCGCTTCTGGCCCGACGCCCCCCACGATCTGGTGCACGCCCGCACCCCCCAGGTCCTCACCGAGCTCACCGCCTTCCTCCGCTGACCCCACGCTGGCTGAGCCGCCAACACGCTGGCTGAGCCTGTCGAAGCCACCCCCCACGCCGGCTGAGCGAGCGCCAGCGAGTTGAAGCCCCGCACAATTCCTTGATCATTTCACTCGAGGCCCCGCTACCCCGCGTCCGCTCGTCGGCGTCGGACCGAGAGACCGGAATTGTGCGGGACCTCAGCCGCGTACCCCGGCGGCCAGGTCGGCCAGCAGCTCCCGCAGCGCGCTCAGATCATCCGGCGTACCGGCATCCTCGGCGGCGATCAGGGTGCGCACGAGCGCCGAACCAACGATCACCGCATCGGCATATTCGGCAATCTCGCGCGCCTGGGCGCCGTTGCTCACCCCGAGCCCGATCCCGACCGGTACCTCCGGCCGCAGCTCCCGGACCCGGCGGACCAGCTCCGGCGCCGCCGCCGACGACTGCGCCCGCACCCCGGTCACCCCCATCACCGAGGTGGCGTACAACCAACCGCGGCAGGCGTCCACCGTGCTCGCGATCCGCTCATCGCTGGAGCTCGGTGCGACCAGGAAGATCCGGTCCAGCCCGTGCGCCTCGGAGGCAGCGAACCACTCCTGCGCCTCGTCCGGGGTCAGGTCCGGGGTGACCAGCCCCGACCCGCCGGCGTTGGCCAGGTCGCGGGCGTACGCGTCCACCCCGTAGTTCTCGATCAGGTTCCAGTAGGTCATCACCACGCTGTTCCCGCCTGCTGCGGCCACGGCCTCGGCGGCGGCGAAGGAGTCGCGGGTGCGTACGCCGCGGGCCAGCGCCGAGGTGCCCGCCCGCTGGTTCACCGGCCCGTCCATCACCGGATCCGAGTACGGCATGCCGATCTCCACCAGGTCGCAGGCGCGGGCCAGCTCGCCCAGCGCGGCCAGCGACACCGGTACATCGGGATAGCCGACGGGCAGGAACCCGACCAGCGCCCTGCGGCCCTCGTCGGCGGCGGCCCGGAACAGCCGTCCGGTACGCCCCAGATCGAACTCGCTCATCACAGCTCCTTGCTTCCGGTCATCGACCCCTCGGCCTCGGCGTCCGGCGCCTCGCCGCCGGTGGTGGCGTCCACGCTGCCGTCCAGCCCGAACCACTTGATCGCGGTCTCCACGTCCTTGTCGCCGCGCCCGGACAGGTTGACCAGGATCAGCGGCTCCTCGTCGGGCCGCTCCTCGGCCCAGCGTCGACCCAGCCGCAGCGCCCCGGCCAGGGCGTGCGCGGACTCGATCGCCGGCATGATCCCCTCGGTGCGGGTGAGCAGCCGCAATGCCTCCATCGCCTCGGCGTCGGTGACCGGCTCATAGCTGGCGCGTCCAGTGTCGGCCAGCCAGGCGTGCTCCGGCCCGACCCCGGGATAGTCCAGTCCGGCCGAGATCGAGTGCGACTCCTTGGTCTGCCCGTCCTCATCCATCAGCACGAAGGTGCGCATCCCGTGCAGCACCCCGGTCCGCCCCTCGGAGATGGTGGCGGCGTGCCGGCCGGTCTCCAGGCCGTCCCCGCCGGCCTCGAAGCCGAACAGCCGCACCTGCTCATCGGCGATGAAGTCGGCGAACAGCCCCATCGCGTTCGACCCGCCGCCGACGCAGGCGACCACCGCATCGGGCAACCGGCCGTGTCGCTCGAGCACCTGGGCGCGGGCCTCGGTGGAGATGATCCGCTGGAAGTCGCGCACGATCATCGGGAACGGGTGCGGCCCGCCGACCGACCCGATCAGATAGTGGGTGTTGTCGACGCTGGCGACCCAGTCGCGCAACGCCTCGTTCATCGCGTCCTTCAGCGTCTTCGAACCCGACTCGACGGCGACCACCTCGGCACCGAGCAGCTGCATCCGCGCCACGTTGAGCGCCTGCCGGTCGGTGTCCACCTTGCCCATGTAGACCCGGCACTCCATCCCGAACAGGGCCGCCGCGGTGGCGGTGGCGACCCCGTGCTGCCCGGCGCCGGTCTCGGCGATCAGCCGCGTCTTGCCCATCCGGCGGGTGAGCAGCGCCTGGCCCAGCACGTTGTTGATCTTGTGCGAGCCGGTGTGGTTGAGGTCCTCGCGCTTCAGCAGGATCCGCGCGTTTCCTGCGTGGGCGGAGAATCGGCTCGCCTCGGTGACCGGGCTCGGCCGGCCGACGTAGTCGCGGTGCAGGCCGGTCAGCTCTTCGGCGAAGGCCGCGTCGGCCTGGGCGTCGGCGTACGCCCGTTCGAGCTGGGCGAGCGCGGCGTGCAGCGCCTCGGGCACGAACTTGCCGCCGAAGCGGTCGTAGTGTCCGGTGGCGTCGGGCAGCGTGCGGGGCTGGGTCATGACTCCTCCTGGTGGTGCGGCTCGGGATGTGGATGCAGGCGGGCGCGTTCGACGGTGATCACCGCGCCGGGGATCAGGGCCCGGTCGGTGAGCACGACTCGGCCGTCGGTGGTGCGCGACTCGCGGACGCTGAGCAGGGCCGGGCTGTGCGGGGCCCGGCCGAGCAGGTCGGCGTCCTCGCGGTCGAGGACCACCGCGCGGACGGTCTCGGTGGCATCGGTCACCGCGCGGCCGGCGTCGGCCAGGGCGGCGTACAACGACTCGTCGCCGAGCCGCTCCACCGCGATCTCGACGCCGGGCGCCAGCAGCGAGGTCTGCAGCGCGAACGGCTGCCCGTCGAGGCGGCGCAGCCGGACGATCCGGTGCCCCTCGGCGGTCGGACTGTGGTCGATGACGGTGGTGGTGAGGGTACGCCCGGTGGCGGCGGCCTGGTCGGCGAGACTGGTCAGCGGGCCCAGCGACAGCTCGACGCTGCGCGGCGTGACGAACGTGCCGCGGCCGTGCTCGCTCACCACCAGCCCCGCCTCGGCCAGCCGGGCCAGCGCCTGCCGCACCGTCATCACGGTCACCCGGTGCCGTTCGGCCAACTCGCGCTGGGAGGGCAGCGCGTCACCGGGCGCGAGCGCACCGGACTCGATCTCGGCCCGCAACGCGTCCGCGATCACCCGGTACTTCGGCTGCCCGCTCATCCCACCTCCCGCTTCACCGTCGCGCCAACTGTTCTAGATCACTTTAACGCTAGCACTTTGTCAGTTGTCATGCCCAGCCCCGAGCACCCATCCCCGCGCGAACTCCCCCCATCTCTTTGGCGGAAATCCCGCCCCATCGTTCGGCGTACGCCGGACAGAGCCTGCGTTTCAATGGACCCATGAACCGCACCAGCGCCGAACCGCACCAGCGCCCCGGACCTGGCCGCGATCGGCTCCGCCCTGGGCGACAACTCCCGCGCGGCGAGGCTGATCTCACTGCTCGACGGCCGCGCCTGATCAAACGCGCCTGACCGGGCCTCAGGCCCCGGCAGCAATCATCCGGCGTACGGCCTCGACAGGGTCGCCCCCGGTGACCAGCGCCTCGCCGACCAGCACCACGTCCGCACCCGCGGCACGGGCAGCGGCGACATCCTCCGGCCCGCGGATCCCCGACTCGGCGACCTTCAGCACCCCCGCGGGCACCCGCGGCGCCAACCGGGCGAAGGTACCGGGGTCGACCGCCAAGGTCTTCAGGTTGCGGTTGTTCACCCCGACCAGCCGCGCGCCGCCGGCCAGCGCGCGGTCGATCTCGGCCTCGTCGTGCACCTCGACCAACGGAGTCAGCCCGAGCTCCACGGCACTCTGGTGCAGGTCACGCAACTGGGCGTCATCCAGCGCGGCGACGATCAGCAGCGCCAGGTCGGCACCGGCCACCCGTCCCTCGAGCAGCTGATAGTCGGTGACCACGAAATCCTTGCGCAGCACCGGTACGTCGACCCGCGAGCGCACGGCGACCAGGTCGTCCAGCGAACCGCGGAACCGTCGCGCCTCGGTGAGCACCGAGATCGCGGCCGCACCACCCTCGGCATAGTCGGCGGCCAGCCCGGCCGGGTCGGTGATCTGCGCCAGGTCGCCCTTACTGGGGCTGGCCCGCTTGACCTCGGCGATCACGCTCACCCCCGCGGCGGCGAACGCCGGCATCGGGTCCAGTGGTTGCGGGGCGTACGCCAACTGGCCGGCCAGGTGCTCCGCGGAGATCCGCGCCGCGCGCTCGGCCAGGTCCTCGCGTACCCCGACGATGATGTCGTCGAGGACCGACATCAGTCCTGCCCGAGCCCGACCCGGTTCATGATGCCGCCGACGATCGGGGCGGCGAGCATGATCACGCCACCGGCGACGCTGATCGGGATATTGATCGACGGGAATCCACCCGGACCGACCAGGAACCCGACGGTCGCCACCAGGAAACCGACCAGCGCGATCATCGCCCCGGCCCAGGCGGCAGGGGTCTTGCCGTGGTGGACGTGCTTCACGGTGGTACGTCGGCGGCTCATCTGTCCTCTTTCATTCGTGCAGATTCAGGTCGTGCGGATTCAGGCTCGGCTCGCAGTCATTCTCGCCGATCAGGACCCGGCCTGTCATCCGGACCGGCCGACGGAGGCTCGGCGGGATCGTCAACGGTCGGGTCGTGTCCGGCGTCGAGCGCCTTCCACACCTCGTTCGGGTCGTCGTCGGCGGTGGTCTCGGCGGCCACCCGCTGCCGATCGAACCGGTCGGCCGGCCGCGGCCAGGTCTGCGCCCGCAGAAGCATCAGCAGCGCGGCCGCCAGCACGATCAGCCCACAGACGGCGTACGCCCACGGGGCGGCGGTTTCCCCACCGACGACGAAGGTCCCCTCCGCCAACTCGCGCCGCGTCGGCCCGCGGCCGACCACCGGCAACCCGGTGAGCAGCATGCCGATCCCGGCCAGCGCCAGCGGCACGGCCAGGATCCGCCGCCCCACCGGCCGCAACAGCAACGCCAGCAGGGTTCCGGCGGCGACCACCGCGGCCAGCACCACCGCCAGCGATCCGGTGTACTCGTTCCCGCTGACCCGGAACTCCCCCGCCGCCTGCCAGGGCACGCTCGACAACACCAGCCCGAGCAAGGACCCGAGAGCCAGCCCGCCCAGGGCGTACGCCCGAGTCCGCCGACCAGCCGACCCCGCCCGCGGCGACTCAGCCATCGGCGTCCAGGGCCCGCAGCGCCCCCGCCGAGGCGATCGCGCGCAGCACCGCGGCCGCCTTGTTCTTCGACTCGGTATTCTCCAACCCAGGAACTGAATCCGCGACCACCCCACCACCTGCCTGGACATAGGCCGTCCCGCGGGTGATCAGCGCGGTGCGGATCGCGATCGCGGTGTCGGAGTCGCCGTTGAAGTCGAACCAGCCGACCACCCCGCCATAGATCCCGCGCCGATTCGGCTCCAGCCGTTCGATGATCTCCATCGCCCGCACCTTCGGCGCCCCCGACAGCGTGCCCGCGGGGAAGCAGGCCAGCGTCGCCTCCAGGGCGGTACGCCCCTGCGCCAGCTCCCCGGTGACCGCGGCCGCCAGGTGCATCACGTGGCTGAACCGGCGTACCTGCATGAACTCGACCACCTCGACGGTGCCCGGCCGGCAGACCCGGCCGAGGTCATTGCGGCCCAGGTCGACCAGCATCAGGTGCTCGGCGCGCTCCTTCTCATCGGCCAGCAGCTCGGCCTCCAGCGCGACGTCCTCGGCGGGGGTGGCCCCGCGCGGTCGGGTGCCGGCGATCGGGCGGGTGATCGCGTTGCCGCCGCGCACCGTCACCAGCGCCTCGGGCGAGGAGCCGACGATGTCGAACTCCCCCATCCGCAGCAGGTAGAGGTAGGGACTCGGATTCAGCAGCCGCAGCCGCCGATAGACCTCGAACGCGTCGGGCGCATCGGGCACCTCGAACCGCTGCGAGGGCACGATCTGGAAGCACTCACCGGCCTCGATCTCGGCGATCGCGTCGCGCACCGACTGCTCGTACTCCTCGTCGGTGCGCTGCCGGCGCACCTCCCGCGGCTCGTCGTCGAGGTCGGCGACCCGGGCCAGGGCGGTCCGCGGCCGGGTCAGCTCGCTCACCATCCGCTGGACCCGGTCGCGGGCGTCGGCGTACGCCTCGTCGACGCGTTCGTCGGTGGCGTCGAAGTTGATCGCGTTGGCCATCAGCCACACCTCACCGGTGTGGTGGTCCATCGCCGCCAGCTCGGTGACCAGCATCATCGACAGCTCGGGCACCTGCAGGTCATCCACCGTGTCGACCGGCAGCTTCTCCAGCCGCCTCACGATGTCATAGCCGAGGTGGCCGACGAAGCCGGAGGTGAACGGCGGCAGGTCCGGCTGCGGGCTGTCGTGCACCAGCAGCCGCAACGACTCACCGAGGGCGGCGAGCGGGTCGTCGGCGTACGCCTCGGAGCCCCCCTCGGCGCCCGGCAGCCCGACCGGTACGTTCCCCTGCCAGGTCAACCGCCCCTGGTCGCTGGTCAACGTGGCCGCGGCGCGGACCCCGATGAACGACCAGCGCGAGCTCACCCCGTGCTCCACCGATTCGAGCAGGAAGGTGCCGCGGCGCGAGGCCGCCAGCCGGTGGTACAGCGAGACGGGGGTGTCGGCGTCCGCCACCACCCGCGCGGCCACCGTGATCACCCGCCGATCCGCCGCCAGCTCCCGGAAACCGGCCAGATCCGGGGTGATGGTGACTGAGCCTGTCGAAGTCTCCTGCTCCGCGCTCACGACGCCGACTCCCCCAGCAACACGTGGCTGTCGAAGCAGCTGACCAGCCCGGTGTGGCAGGCCGGACCGGTCTGGTCGACCCGCACCAGCAGGGTGTCGCCGTCGCAGTCCAGGCGCACCTCGCGGACCCGCTGCACGTGCCCGGAGGTCTCCCCCTTCACCCACAACTGCTGACGGCTGCGGGAGAAGTAGGTGCCGCGGCCGGTGGTCAGGGTGGCGTGCAGGGCGGTGTCGTCCATCCACGCCATCATCAGCACCTGTCCGCTGGTGGCGTCCTGGACCACGGCGGGGACCAGCCCGTCGGGCGTACGCCGCAGCAGCGCGGCCACCTCGGGCGCGAGCGGGGATCGGGTATCGGCAGAACTCACGCCGGCCATTCTCCCCCATTGGCCGCTTCGGCCCGAACCGTCCAGGTCGTCTAGGCTCGGGGGGTGAACTTTGCGAAGTCAGAACGTGCCGAGCTCTGCGACCTGCTCGACCAGGTGGGCCCCGACGCCCCGACCCTGTGCGGTGACTGGACCACGCACGACCTGGCCGCCCACCTGTGGATCCGCGAGACCGATCCGCTGGGTGCCCCCGGTATCGTCGCCAAGCCGCTGGCCGGGCTGACCGAGCGGCGGATGGCCGAGTCCAAGGCCCGCTGGCCCTATGCCGAGCTGGTCGACCGGATCCGTCGCGGCCCGGCCCGCCTCTCGGTGTTCGCCTTTCCCGGTGTCGACGAGGAGGCGAACACGGTCGAATACTTCGTGCACCACGAGGACGTGCGCCGCGCCGGTGAGACGCTGCCGGCGCCCCGCTCCCTGAGCGCCGAGGTCGAGGACTGGATGTGGCGGCGGATGAAGCTGATGGGCCGCGCCCTGTTCCGCCGGGTGTCGGTCGGCGTGGTGCTGGAGCGCGCCGCGGTCGAGGGCGCGCCGGCCGGGGACGCGGGTGCCGAGACGATCCGGGTGATGCCCGGCAGCGAGATCGTCACCCTGGTCGGCCAGCCCTCGGAGTTGATGTTGTACGCCTATGGTCGCGGTCCGCAGTCGCAGGTACGCGCCGTCGGGGATGAGGCCAGCGTGCAGAAGCTGTCGGATTCAGACCTGGGGATCTGAACCGGGCTTGAGAAAATAGGAGCCCAGTCGGTTCGCCGGACGGCCCGGCTCAGCCGGGCAGATCGCGATAGATCCCGGAGGTGGCGGCCGCCACCCGGCCCATGTCGGCCTGCGGATCGGCCGCCACCACCACCAGCAGCCCGCCGCGCAGCAACGTGGCGCACTCCACCCGGGAGTCCGCACGCCCGCAGCTCACCGCGCCGAAGCGGTTGCGGTTGGCCCATCCGGAGTGCGCGTCCAGTTCGTTCAACGAGGACACCGGCGAGGTCATGATGGCGGCGAACAGCGGGCCGGTCGGTTCGGGACCGGGCTGGTAGTGCGCCCGGTCGACGTAGCCGAACGGATGCTCCGGCTCGTCCCTGGCCGGATCGCGGCGCAGCCCCCCGCTCAGTGCGGGCAGCTGGGCCTGTTCGACGGGCTTCGCAAACTGGGCGGCCGCCTTCCGCGGCGCCACCCGGCCGGTGTCGGGCGGTCCGGCCTTCGGGCGGGTGCCCAACGACACCAGTCCGACCACTCCGGCGACCAGCACCAGGACCATCAGCTGGATCAGCCCGATCTGCGCCGAACTGGCGCGAGTCCGCTCCCGCCCACCGGTCGCGCTGCTCCCGGATCGGGCCTGCTGCCGGTCCCTCCCCGGCTGCCGGGCGCCGGTGTCCCCCGGGGGCCTCGGCTCTCGCAGCGGTCGCGACTGCGCAGGCTGGGCCGGTTGTCCCGGCGCCGGGACCCGTTCCCACAGGCTCTCGTCGGTCAGCCGGCTGCGGTTGACGGCCGGTCCGCTCCAGCGGCCGACCTCGTCGGGCCGCGGCGGACCGGGGCGCAACGTCGTCCGGTCCGCCTCCTCCTCGCCACCGGCCCCCGGCCACGGGCCGTGCTGACCCGACATGTCAGGACAACTTCTCCAGGATCAACTCACGCACCCGGGCGGCGTCGGCCTGACCCTTCATCTGCTTCATCACCGCGCCGATCAGCGCCCCGGCGGCCTGCACCTTGCCGGCGCGGATCTTGTCGGCCACCCCCGGGTTGGCGGCGATCGCCTCGTCCACCGCGGCCGACAGCGCCCTCTCGTCGGAGACCACGGCCAGCCCGCGACCGGCGACCACGTCGGCGGGTTCGCCCTCGCCGGCGAGCACCCCGTCGATCACCTGCCGGGCCAGCTTGTCGTTGACGGTGCCGTCGTCCACCAGCGCCTGCACCGCGGCGACCTGGGCCGGGGTGATGGCCAGCTCGGCGACGCCGATCCCGGCCTCGTTGGCGCGGCGGGAGAGTTCACCCAGCCACCACTTGCGGGCCGCAGCCGGCGTACACCCGGCCTGCACGGTCTGCTCCAGCACCCCGAGCGCGTCGGCGTTGGCGACGTCGGTCATCTCGGCCTCGCTGAACCCCCACTCGCCCTGCAGCCGCTTGCGGCGTACGCCCGGCGCCTCGGGCAGGGTGGCGCGCAGCTGCTCCACCCACTCCCGGCTCGGGGCGACCGGCACCAGGTCGGGCTCGGGGAAATAGCGGTAGTCCTCGGCGGTCTCCTTGGACCGGCCCGGGGTGGTGATCTGAGAGTCCTCGTGCCACATCCGGGTCTCCTGGACCACCCGGTCGCCGGCACTCAACCGGGCCGCCTGCCGGGTGATCTCGTAGCGCACCGCGCCCTCGACCGAGCGCAGTGAGTTCACGTTCTTCGTCTCGCTGCGGGTGCCGAACTCGTCGGTGGGCGTACGCCGCAGCGACAGGTTCGCGTCGCAGCGCAGGTTGCCCTGCTCCATCCGCGCCTCGGACACCCCGAGCGCCTTGATCAGCTCGCGCAGCGCGGCGACGTAGGCGCGGGCCACCTCGGGGGCGCGTTCCCCGGCGCCGGTGATCGGGCGGGTGACCACCTCGATCAGCGGTACGCCGCAGCGGTTGTAGTCGAGCAGCGAGTGGTCGGCGCCGTGGATCCGGCCGGTTGCACCGCCCACGTGGGTGGACTTTCCGGTGTCCTCCTCCATGTGCGCCCGCTCGATCTCGATCCGGAACGGCGTGCCGTCGTCCAGCTCCACCTCGAGCCAGCCGTCGAACGCGATCGGCTCGTCGTATTGGCTGATCTGGTAGTTCTTCGGCATGTCCGGATAGAAGTAGTTCTTGCGGGCGAAGCGGCACCAGTCGGCGATCTCGCAGTGGAGCGCCAGCCCGATCCGGATCGCCGACTCCACGGCGGCGCCGTTGACCACCGGCATCGACCCGGGCAGGCCCAGGCAGACCGGGCAGGTCTGGGTGTTCGGCTCGGCGCCGAACGCCGTCGAGCAGCCGCAGAACATCTTCGAGGCGGTGTTCAGCTCGACGTGCACCTCGAGCCCCATCACCGGATCGAACTTGGTCAGCGCCTCGGCGTACTCCATCACCGGCTCGCTCATGCTGCCTCGATCTGACGGCATGGTCATGCCAGGCTCCCCTCAATCGCCGGGATCCGGTCCAGCAGCGGGCCGCCCCACTGCTGGCGCAGCTCGCGCTCCAGCGCGGCGCCGACCCGGTAGAGCCGGTCGTCGGCCCGCGGCGGGGCCATCACGTGGAACCCGATCGGCAGGCCGTCGCTGGACAGCCCGACCGGGAAGGACGCCGACGCGTTTCCGGCCAGGTTGGACGGGATCGTGCACAGGTCGTTCTTGTACATCGCCAGCGGGTCGTCGATCCGCTCCCCGAGCCGGAACGCGGTGGTCGGCGTGGTCGGCGACACCAGCACGTCGGCGGACTCGTACGCGGCGTCGAAGTCGCGGCTGATCAGCGTCCGCACCTTCTGCGCCGAGCCATAGAACGCGTCGTAGTAGCCGGCCGACAGGGCGTAGGTGCCGATGATGATGCGCCGCTTCACCTCCTCGCCGAAGCCGGCGCCGCGGGTGGCGGCCATCACCTCCTCGGCGGAGCGTACGCCGTCGTCCCCCACCCGCAGGCCGAAGCGCATGGCGTCGAACCGGGCCAGGTTGGAGGACGCCTCGGCGGGCAGGATCAGATAGTAGGTGGCCAGCGCGTATTCGAAGTGCGGGCAGGACACCTCGACCACTTCGGCGCCCAGGGATTCCAACAGGGCAACGGTTTCGTTGAACCGCTGCTCGACCTCGGGCTGGTAACCCTCGCCGCCGAGCTCGCGGACCACGCCAACCTTCATCCCGGTGACGTCACCGCTGCGCGCAGCGCTCACCACATCGGGGATGGGGGCGTCGATCGAGGTGGCGTCGCGCGGGTCGTGTCCGCCGATCACCTGGTGCAGCAGGGCGGCGTCGAGCACCGAGCGGGTGCACGGCCCGGGCTGGTCGAGGCTGGAGGCGAGCGCGATCAGCCCATAGCGCGAGGTGCCGCCGTAGGTCGGCTTCACCCCGACGGTGCCGGTGAACGCGGCCGGTTGCCGGATCGAGCCGCCGGTGTCGGTGCCGATCGCCAGTGGCGCCTCGAACGCCGCCAGCGCAGCCGCGGAGCCGCCGCCGGAGCCCCCTGGGATCCGGTCGATCGCCCACGGGTTGTGGGTGGGTCCATAGCCGGAGTTCTCGGTGGAGGACCCCATCGCGAACTCGTCCATGTTCGTCTTGCCGAGCACGACCAGGCCGGCGTCCTCGAGTCGCTGGCTGACCGTGGCGGTGTAGGGCGGGATCCACCCCTGGAGGATCTTCGAGCCGGCGGTGGTGGGCATCCCGGCCAGGGTGAGCACGTCCTTCAGCGCCAGGGGTACGCCCGCCAGCGGGCCGAGCTGTGCGCCGGCCGCGCGGCGCTGGTCGACGCCGCGGGCGCAGGCCAGAGCCCGGTCGGCGGCGACGTGCAGGAACGCGTGCACGCTCGGCTCGACGGCCTCGATCTGGGCCAGACAGGCGGTGGTGATCTCCTCGGAGCTGGTCTCGCCGCGCTCCATCGCGGCCACCAGCTCGTGCGCGTCGGCGCGCAGCAGCTCGCGGTCGCTCATGCGGACTCCCCCAGGATCCGGGGCACCCGGAAGCGGTCATCCTCGGCGGCCGGGGCCATCGCCAGCGCGTCGGCGACCGGCAGGCTGGGGCGTACCTCGTCGGCGCGGAACACGTTCGTCAGCGGCTCGGGGTGAGAGGTGGGCGGGACGTCGGTGGTGTCGAGCGCGGAGACCTGGGCCACGGACTCGAGGATCACGGTGAGCTGGGGGGCGAGCCGTTCCAGCTCGTCGGCGGTCAACTCGATCCGGGCGAGCCGGCCCAGCCGGGCCACCTCGTCGCTGCTCAGGGTCACGCTGTCCACGCGCGTCTCCTCCTGCATGGTGTCTCTGCTGATTCGGTCTGCGGTCGGGGACCCAGTGTGCTGGATTCCCGCCTGAGACCCTATCTCGCTCTCGGCCCCGCACGCCCGTTGCCCGCCGCCGCCGCCATCCAGCGAACCCACTGTTCCCATCCAGCGAACCCACTGTTCCCATCCAGCGACCCCAGACACCATCCCCCTACCCCTGGAGGGGTAGCTGAGCGGGAATTCGGTTCGCTGGATCGCAGGTGGGAGAATGGTCGCGTGTTCCTGATCCGACTCCTGCTGCCCGACCGCCCCGGTTCGCTCGGTGCGGTGGCGACCGCGCTCGGCACGATGGGCGCCGACATCCAGGCGGTCGAGATCGTCGGACGCGAGGGCGCCACCGTGGTGGACGACTTCATGGTGCTGCTCCCGGACAACGTGATGCCGGACAACGCGGTCAGCGCCTGCACCCAGGTCGACGGTGTTCAGGTGCTGTGGTGCTCGCGCTATCCGGCCGGAGCTGGTCTGCAGTCGGATGTGGAAGCCCTCGAGAAGATGCTCGCCGACCCCGACAACGCCGCCGCAATCCTCGCCGAGTCGGCCCCGGTCGCCTTCCACTGCCACTGGGCGGTCCTGCTGCACCGTGGCCACGGCACGGTGCTGCACGCCACCCCGATGGCCCCGGACCTCACCCCGGACTCGATCGGCCGGTTCGCCCCGACCGACACCGCCCACAGCGGTGAACTGCCCGCCGGCTGGATGCCCGAATGGGTCGAAACGGCGTACGCCATCACTCCCCTGCGCGGCGAGCGGGCGGTGGTCCTCGGCCGCCACGGCGGGCCCTCGTTCCTGACCGCCGAACTGGCCCGGCTGCGCCACCTCGCCGCCATGGTCCCGCTCACCTGACCCGCTCGGACCGACCCTTCACCACCACCTCCGGGCCGATGCACTCGTGACCACACCCCGTAGTCAAAACCCACCTTGACCACACCCCGTGGTCAAAACCCACCTTGACCACACCCCGTGGTCAAAACCCACCTTGACCACACCCCGTGGTCAAAACCCACCTTGACCACACCCCGTGGTCAAGACTGCATCGCCCGAGACACACCCCAATGGGGACACTGAGCAGCCGGCTGCAGAGTGGCGATGGCCACTGCTCAGCGGTACATCCGCCAGAACTGCCAGCCGACCAGGGTGATCACGATCAGCGCGACGGTGAACAGCACCGGCACCAACCAGCGCAGGCGCTTCTTCTGCTTGGTCGAGGGCAGGTCGGTGGGGCCCCACTCGCCGATCGCCGGGCGTACCCGCGCCGGGACCGGCCCGTTCAGGTTGAGGTTCGAGAAGACCCGGCGCCAGCCGGCAGCCGAGTGCGGCGGCTTCGCCGCCGGAGCAGCAGGACCGACGGGAGCAGCAGGACCGACGGGCGCCGCAGGAGCTGGAGCAGCAGCGGCCACGGCACTTCCCGCACCCCCGGCCCCATGATCGGCCGCACGGCGCGGGCGTACCACGGTGCGATCGTGGTCCTCCTCGCCCGCCTGGGGCGCGGCGGCCACCTGATCTGGTCTCACCTTCTCCTCCGGCACCGGGCCAGCGTAGTCGGCACCAGGAATCATCGCGCCGAGCGATGATGCCCGCGGACCACCTCGCGGGTCCGCGCCACCGCCTCGATCGCCCGGTCATAGCGGTGCTGCGCGGCGGCCAGGAACAGGCAGTCAACCACCATCAGCGCCGCGATGCGCGAGGCCATCGCCCCTGAGCGCAGGGCGGTCTCGTCGGCGGCGGTGGTCAGCACGAAGTCGGCGGTACGCCCCAGGGGGGACTCCGGATAGTTCGTGATCGCCACCGTCGCCACCCCACGCGCCTGGGCCGTCTCGAGCACCTCGACCGCCTCGGTCGTCGTGCCGGTGTGGCTGACCGCGATCGCCACGTCCCCCTCGGCGAGCAGGGTCGCCGAGGCGAGCGCCTGGTGCGGGTCGGACCAGAAATACGCCACCAGCCCGATCCGGTGCAGCTTCTGCTGCAGGTCCCCGGCGACCAGTCCGCTGGCGTGCGCACCATAGAGGTCGACCCGGCCCGCCGCGGCGACCAGCCGGGCCACGGTGGCCAACACCTCGCGGTCCAGCTGCTGACCGGTCTCCTCGACCGCGCGTGCCCCCGCCCCGGTCACCTTGGCGACGATCACGTCGATCGGATCGTCGCGGGTGATGTCACCGACCGGGTGTGAGTTCCGCCCGTTCTCCGCCCCCGCCTCGGCCAGCGCGAGCCGGAGCCCCGGATAGCCCTTCAGCCCCAACCGCCGAGCGAACCGCAGCACCGAGGTCTCCGAGGTGGACGCCAGCTCGGCGAGCTCGGTGATCGTCAATCCGGCCACCGCCCGCGGATCGGCGAGCACCAGCTCGGCCACGCGGGCCTCCGCCGGCGCCAGCGTCGGCCGCAGCGCACGCAGCCGCACCAGCACCGACGCCTGAGCGGGTCCCCTGCCCTCCATGGGCTGGATCGTAGTGCTCAGCGCGATGACAGCACCCAGTTCGACGCGGTGAACCGGGTCGGTTCCTTCTCCCCGTCCACCTTGGCCCCACCACGCACCTGGATGTCGTCCACGTAGACCCCGCGGCCCAGATAGACCGCGTCGGTGGTGTGCCGCCAGCGCAGCACCTGCTCCCCGGCCGGCAGCGCGGCGTCCACCCGCACCCACCGGCGTACGCCTGAGGTCGCCCAAGCGCCGTCGGTGGCAACCCGCTCGCTGTCGGACAGCGTCACCGTGAACGGCACCTTCGCCCACGTCGTGCCCCCGTCGGCCGAGCGCTCCAGCACCAGCGGGTCGGTCTCCTCGACGTCGACCATGGTGTCGAAGCGCACCTCGGCGCCTTTCCCGCCGACTTGCAGCGGCAGGTCCAGGGTCGCGGTGGTGGCGTTCTGGGTCCCGGTGAACCAGGCGTCGGCACCCTTGTCCGGGCGCACCGGCATGGCCAGCGCCAGCCCCTGCGCCCAGTCGCGCCGCGCCACGTTTACCGAACCCCAGCTGCGCGAGGGGTGCACCCGGTTGGTGAGCAGCACCGCGAACGAACGCGAGGCGAAGTCGATCACCAGTGACGTGCCGGTATAGCCGGTGTGCCCCGCCTCGTTCGGCGCCGACAGCCCCTCGGCATACCACCGCTGGTTCAACTCGAACCCGAGTCCATGGTCGTTGCCGGAGAATTTGGCGTTGAAGTTGTGGATCAGCAGGTCCACCGACTCCCGGCTCAGGATCCGCCGATGGTCGTACGCCCCGCCGTTCAGCAGGGTCTGGCACAGGATTGCCAGGTCGTCGGCGGTGGAGAACACGCCGGCGTGCCCGGCCACCCCGCCCAGTGACCACGCGTTCTCGTCGTGCACCTCGCCCCAGACCATTCCGCGGGCGGGGGCGGTCTGATACTCGGTCGCGGCGGTGCGCGCCCGGTTGGTCGGGTTGTAACCGGTGTCACGCATCCCCAGCGGGGTGGTGATCCCGTCGGCCACGGCGCGATCCAGCGACTTGCCGGTCTTCCGCTCGACCAGCACTCCGAGGGTGATCAGGTTCAGATCCGAATACCGGTACACCTGATCCGGCGGGTTGGTCGGCTTGGCGTCCATCACCGCGGCGATGCGGGACGCCTTGTCCGGATACTTCGACCACAGTGGCAACCACGCCGGCAGCCCGGAGGTGTGGGTGAGCAGGTGGCGTACCGTCGTGGTGTCCTTGCCCTGGCCGCCGAACTCCGGCAGATAGCGCGCGGCCGGGGCGTCCAGCTCCACCTCGCCGCGCTCGATCAGCTGCACCACGACCAGCGAGGTGAACAGCTTCGACACCGAGGCCAGGTCGAACACGGTGTCGCGGCGCATCGGCACGCGTTCGGTCTCGGGCAGCTTGGTGGTGGCGTCGGCGTACAACCGCGCATAGCCGCTCACCTCGGTGCCGACGATGGCCCCCTCGTGTCCAAGGACGCCGACCGCGCCCGGGAACAGCGGGTTGGGGGTGGCCGACTGGTAGGAGCGGAGCTTGGCCCGGGCGGCCTCGATCGGCGCCGGATCCAGCCCCACCGAAGCCGGCGTCGCCGAGCGCAGGCGGGTGTTCGGGTTCGCATAACCGGTGTAGGGCCGGTCGAAGTCGCGGGCGGTGGCCGCCGGGGCGTACGCCGCCCCCAGAGCCAGCACGACCGCCGACGCCAGCGCGGTGCTCAACGCACGCTTCATCGCAACCACCTCAGTAGATCAGGAACGGAGCGCGGTCGGCGTTCCACTGCGCCAGCTCCCCCTGCCAGGACCCGATGATGGTGGCCGCGTCGGCGCCGGAGTCGACCTGTTCGCGGAAGCGCGGTGAGCCGGACAGCAGGTCCATCCAGCGCCCCGCGTAGGTGTCTCCGACACGCCACGCGAACCCGGGATAGAGCGCCTTCAGGGCCACGATCATCTCGGTGGCGGTGCGGATCGCGTCGAGCGAGTGCGGGTCGGTCAGGTGCACCTGCACGCCGCCACACACCTTGCCCTGGTTCTTGCTGAAGGTCGGGTTGAAGTAAGTCTCCCGGAACAGCACCCCGGGCAGGTCACGCTCGTTGAGCCGCTGCGCCCACCGGTGGTCGACATAGGGGGCGCCGATGATCTCGAACGGACGCGTGGTTCCCCGCCCCTCGGACAGGTTGGTCGCCTCGAACCAGGCGGTGCCCGGATAGAGCAGTGCGGTGTCCGAGGTGGGCATGTTCGGACTGGGCATCACCCAGTGCAGGCCGGTGTCGGCGAACAGCATGTCGCGCTTCCAGCCCTTCATCTCGATCACCTGCAGCTCGCGCAGCCGCTTGCCGTCGGCATCCAGCGGAAGGTAACGCTCGTTGAACATCCGGGCGAGCTCTCCGACGGTCATGCCGTGCTGCTGGATGATCTTCTCCGCACCGACCCCGGAGGTGTTGCCGTCGGTCATCATCGGCCCATTCGCCCGGCCGCCGACCGGGTTGGGCCGGTCCAGCACCACGAAGCGGGCGTTCGTGTCGATCGCCGCCAGCATGGTGGTGTACATCGTCCAGATGTAGGTGTAGAACCGGGCCCCGACATCCTGGATGTCGAACACGACGGTCTCAACCCCTGCCTGGGCGAAGAATCCGGCCACCTTGGCCCGGTTGGCGCCATAGGTGTCATAGACGGTCAGGCCGGTTCGCGGGTCGGTCGAGGTGCCCTCGGAGGAGCCCGCCTGGGCAGTGCCGCGGAAGCCGTGCTCGGGTCCGAACACACCGACGATGTTCACCCCTTGGGCGTGCATGTCATCCACGATCGAGGTGAGGTTGGCGAGCACACCGGTGGGGTTGGTGACCACGCCCACCTTCTGTCCCTTGAGCGCGGCCCAGCCGGCTTCGGCCTGCAGCTGGGCGGCGGTGGTCACCTTCGCCTTCGGGATCTTCGGCTTCTTGTCCACGGGTGCGGCGAACGCGTTGGCGGCCTGGGTGATCGGGTACGCCGCAGCGGTCACTCCGGCCGCGGCAAGCAGGTGACGACGATTCAAAGGCATGGGAAACCCTTCTGTGGAAGTGGTTCGGCTCAGTAGCCGAGGCCGTGGCCAAACGGATAGAGAACGGTCTTCGGGTCGCCGGCGACGGGGATGTCGACCGGCAGCTTTCCGCGCGGGGAGACCTCACCGGTGAGCACCCGGACCAGCGAGGGTGGGGTCACCGGGCTGTAGGAGTAGGTCGCCACATAGGTGGGCGCCTCGTTGAAGTAGGCGATGTCATAGGGATCGCGCACCGCCACCACGACCACCTTCTTGCCGGTGCCGAGTAGTTGCTTGACCAGCTTCTGCTGCCCCCCGGCCCTGTCGGTCACGGCGGTGTCCCACGCCTTGTTCGTGAGCACGACCACGGTGTCCACCGCCTGGGCAGCGGCCACCGCCCGCGCGATCGTCGCATCGGTGGGGGCGGTCCCGGTCTGCAGGGCCGTCGCGGTGGCGCCGCGCGCGGTGAACTGGTCGGCGGTCAACTGGGTGGTGGTGACGCCATAGCCGGTGACCAGGATCTTCTGCCCGGCCGGACGCAGGGGCAGCACCTTCGCATCGTTCTTGACCAGGGTGACTGTGCGATCCGACACCCCGGCGGCGGTCGCCTGGTGTGCCGGAGTTCCCACCACAGAACCGATTGCGGCGACCTCAGCCAGCGGCTGGGCGACCATGCCGCGGCGATACTTCATCCGCAGGATGCGGCGTACCTTCTCGTCCAGATCGTCCTGCTGGAGGCGTCCCGAACCGAGCGCGCTCTGGATCGCCGCGATCGCCGGCTGGATGTCGGGGCACATCAGCAACTGGTCACAGCCCGCGGCCAGCGCGCGGACGGCGACCTCGGCGTCGCCGTACTTCTCGCGGACGCCCTGCATCATCAGCCCGTCGGTGATCACCACCCCCTGATAACCGAGCTCGGTGCGCAGCAGGTCGGTGATGATGGGGCGGCTGAGGGTGGCGGGATCCCCGGAGTCGTCGAACGCGGGCATCACCAGGTGGGCGGTCATCACCATGTCCACCCCGCGTGCGATCGCCGCGCGGAACGGCGGGGCGTCGATCTTCTCCCACTGCTCGCGGCTGTGCGTGATCACCGGGAGGCCGGTGTGCGAGTCGGTCGCGGTGTCTCCGTGGCCCGGGAAATGCTTGGTGGACGAGGAAACCCGGCCGTCGACCTGGTATCCCTCGACCTGGGCGGCCACCATCTCGGCCACCAGCGCCGGGTCGGAGCCGAAGGAGCGGACACCGATCACCGGGTTCAGCGGGTTGACGTTCACGTCCGAGCAGGGCGCGAAATCGACGTTGATGCCGACCGCACGCAGTTCCTGTCCGGTGATCGCGGCGGCGACCCGGGCGTCGGCGCTGGACCGCCCGGCACCGATCGCCATCGACCCCGGGAACTGGGTGGCCGGCGGACCGAAGCGGGTGACCACACCCTGCTCCTGGTCGGTGGCGATCTGCAGCGGGATCCGCGCCTTCCCGCCGGAGCCGAGAGCCGCCTGCTGCAGCCCGTTGGACAGGCGTGCGACCTGTTCGGGGTTCTTGAACGAGTCGGTCCACGCGAAGTAGATCACCCCGCCGAGGTGGAACTTCTCCACGATCCGGGCCGGCACCGCCTCGCCAAAGTTCTTAACGTTTCGCTGGTCGGGGGTGTTCGGGTCCGAGCCGTAGACCTCCTGGACGAACAGCTGCCCGATCTTCTGCTCCAGGCTCATGTGGGCGAGGGTCGAGTTCACCCAGCCGTTGATGGCGTTGGGGTTGCCGCCCGGCGGGATGGCGTACGCCCGCCCGGCCAGGCCGGCCGTCAGTCCGCTCGCCCCGAGCCCGGCGAGCAGGGCACGGCGTGACAGTGGGGTTCGGAACAGCTGGGCTTTCGGGTCCATTGGGCACTCCGTCGTGTCGCGTGAACGTCACCCGCGGCGTACCGACCGCTTTGTAAACGATTCACATCCGTTGGGGTGCTGACGAAACTAATACACATATCGGCCGGGCCACAAGGACCCGGCCATGAGTTTCTCCTCCGCTCACCCAGCGCGCGGCAGCCGGAGCGTGATCACCGTGCCGCACGGGTCGTTGTCGGCGACGACGACTTCCCCCCGGTGTCGCTCGACGATGCGCTCCGAGAGCACCAGCCCGATCCCCGAACCGTCCTGCTTGCCGGAAAACGCGTTCACCAGCTGCCGGTTGCCACTGGCGCCGACCCGTGGTCCGTCGGGCAGCCCGGACTGCTGCTCGGCCGTGACCTGATCCAGCCCCCTCCCCCAGTCGAGCACCGAGCAGCCGACCCACTCCCCATCGGCGAAACTGCGCACCAGGATGCGCTTTTCGGCGTTCTCCGGAAGCGCCGCCTCATCGATCGCGTTCACGCAGTAGTTGATGATCACCTGCCCGATCAGGATCTGTTCCCCGGTGATCGGCAACGGCCCCGGGGCAAACTCCGAGTCCACCCGGATGCCCCGGTCATTCGCGCGCAACCCGACGAAGTACAGGCTCTCGGCCATGATCTCGTTCAGGTCATGCGCCGCCGCTGGGCTCTCGATCCGTTGTACATAACGTTTCACGCTGGCCACGATGTCGGCGGTCCGGGTGAGTTGGCGCTGGGCCCGATCCAGGGCGTAGCGGATGTCGGACTCCCTGGCCTGGCCGGCCTCCACCCGCGACATCAGGCCGCGCAGAAAGTTCCCGGCCGCCGCCAGCGGCTGGCCGAGCTCGTGGGCGATCGTCATCGCCATGTCGCCCATCGCGTTGTAGCGGGCCAGGTATTGCAGGTTGGCCTGCTGATAGTCGTTCTCCCGCTGCATCTCAACCCTGGTGGTGATGTCGCGGACCACCACCATCCGGGAGATGATGCCGTCGTGCTCGACGTCCTCGATCTGGGCGGACAGCCAGCGAGGCCCATCGACGGTGTCGATCTCGAGCTCCAGCTCGGTCGGGCGACCGGGTTCACCCGCCCCACCGGCGGCCCCCTCGGGTGGTCCCACATGCACCGCAAGCTCCTCGAGGGTATGCCCGAGCAGCTGGCCGGGCGTACGCCCGAAGAGTTCGCTGACGAACGGGGAGGAGTCGAGCACCCGTTCGTCGTCGTCGAGCAGCAGGATTGCTGCCGAGGCGTGGGCCATGATCCGGGTCAGATAGTCGGTGGTGCGGCTCAGCTCCGCCTCGCGCTCCACCTCCCGGGAGATGTTGCGGAACTGCACCATCACCACCGGCCCGTCGGCGAAATGGACCAGGGTGGCCACCGCATCGGTCAGGAAGTCCTGCCCGTCCTTGCTGCGATACTTCCAGCGCTTGCGGCTGCTCCCGTGGTTGACGGCATCCTGCAGCCAGGCCACCCCCACCTCGCGGCGGTACTGCTGTTCGGGGGAGGACATGTGGTGGGCCTTGAGCGGGCGCAGCTCCTCGACGGTGAATCCGAACATCTCGCACGCGGTCGGGTTGGCCCACAGGATGTTCTTGGAGGCCGCCTCGTGGATCAGGATGCCGGTCTCGCCGTGCAGGGCCATCTCTCGGAAGTCGGTTCCGGTGGGAAACATCCGCCTGCTCCATCCTGGCCCCGGCGCTGGCGCCGCTCGGTGTCATCGTGCTGCACCCATGATGACCCCAGGAACCGCCAGAACCCCAGAATCGCGCCGTTGTAGGGGATTTCCTTAGTCCACCTCGTACAACTCCCAATGGTCACCGCGAGGGCTCATTCCTAGGCTGGCACCCAACAGCAGCCCCAGGCTGGATGCAAACCGGAGGAACTGCCAATGACGGCCAACACGACCTCGAATGCCCGCGCCCTGACCGACGAGTCGGCGACGGACCGCAACCTCGCCGAGCCCGCCGGCGCGGCCCGCGAGGCCGCGTTCGAAGATGCCCTGCGCGTGCTCGCGGAGCGCCGCGACGAGTTCAATCAGCAGGGGTCCGTGCCCCGCGATTACATCCGGTTGCTGAAGCGGGCCGGAATCTACCGCTCCTCGACCCCTCGCCAGTTCGGCGGTGAACCGCTCAGCCCGGGGGAATTCCTGCGCCTGATCGAGCGGATCTCGCAGATCGACCCGGCCACCGGGTGGGTGGCCAGCTTCGGCTCCCAGCTGACCTACTTCGGCGCACTCCCGCTGGAGACGCAGGCGCAGATCTACAGCGCCGGTCCGGATGTCTGCTTCGCCGGGGGGCTGTTCCCGATGCAGGAGGCCCAGCAGGTCGAGGGTGGTTATCGGGCCTCCGGCGTGTGGCAGTTCGCCTCGGGTTCGGCGGGTGCCGACGTTCTCGGTGTGGGACTGAAGGGTGGCGCGGAGTCCAAGGGTCGACCGCTGACCGCCCTGGTGCGTCCCGAGCAGGCCACCATCAAACCCAACTGGGACGTCGCCGGAATGCGCGCCACCGGATCGAACGAGGTGCACCTTGACGACGTGTTCATCCCGTCTGCGCACACCTTCATCCGTGGCAGCGCCTCCCAGGTCGATGAGCCGCTCAACCGCTACCCCGCCATCGCCTATGCCGCCCAGGTGCTCGCGGTGACCGCGCTGGGTGCGGCGCGCGGCGCTCTCGACTACAGCCTCCAGGTCGGTTCCGCGCGGACCAGCATCGTCGGCGGCTCCGCCAAGGGTGCGCGACCCAGCTATCAGCTCGGGGTGGCCCAGGCGGAGGCCCGCCTGCGGTCGGCCCGCGCCTTCTTTTACGAGCAGACCGAGCTGGTGTGGCAGTTGGCGGTCGAGGGTGCCGAGATCGACGACCGTACCCGGGCGCTGCTGCGCCTGGCCACCAGCAACGTCGCGCATGTCGGTCGGGAGGTGACGCTGATGGCGTTCGACCTCGCGGGGACCGGCGCGATCTACAACAGCCACCCGCTGCAGCGGTTCGTGCAGGACGGTCTCGTGCCGGCCCAGCATGCGATGCTGCAATCCAACACCATCGAGGCCGCCGGGGCGGTGCTGCTCGGTGCCGATGTCACCGTGCCCAGCTTCCCCTGAGCCGACCGTTTCGACCAGTCGCCTGCCAAATCCGCGTACCGAAAGGAAACCGTGATGTCCGAACCCCTCCGCGTGCTCTTCTGCATCGGGATCAACCAGAACTTCTTCGACCTGCCCAAGTCGGAGATCGGCGTGGTCTGGAAGGCCTTCGCCGGCATGCTCGTCGCGATGGAGGACATGGACGGTGTCGACGTGCTCGGCAACATGGACGACGACTCGCACATGGTCGGCCCCTCCGACGGGTGGCCCTGGACCTGTTATGTGCTGGCCGACGTGCGCGACGCCGAGACCGTGAAGGCCGCCTGCAACCTGTTCCGGACGACCGAGGTGTTCGGCGGGGACGCGTTGTGGAAGTTCGCCAAGATCGAGGCGAGGATGGGTCGCCGGCTGACCATCCGTCCCGACGTCGCGACCGACTGAGCCGAGCATGACCACGGTGGAACGGCGCCTGCGCGTGCTGGAGGCCAAAGAGGCGATCCGAACCTGTCTGGGTCGCTACCTCGACCTCTGTGACGTGCCCGGTCCGTTCCCCGACGTCGCCGAGCTGGCCGAACTGGCCGAACTGTTCACCCCACGCGCCACCTGGCGCGGTGTCGGCGAGGCGTACGCCGGAAAGTTCGGCTCCGTCACAGGGCGGCACAAGGTAGCGGCCCACGTCGCCTCGTACCTGCCGCCGGCGGAGCATTTCCGGCGCAATGCCCATCTGCTCGGCAGCGAGCAGTTGCGCACCGACGGCAGCACCGGTCACGGGCAGTGGTTGATGCAGCAACTCTCCGAGTATGCCGACGGGACCGCCGACCTGCTCTGCGCCCGGCTGAACATCGACTTCGTGGTGCAGTACGACGACGATGGGACCACCGCCCTGATCCACCGATTCCAGACCGAGCGGCTCTTCCGAGCCAGCCTGCACACCCGATCCGATGGCTGAGCGACCGAGGAACGAGCGAGTCGAAGCCAACAGAGCAAGGAGTAATCAATGACCGTCGAACAACGTACCCGCGCCGCAGACCTGGTGTCGTCGGACCGAGTGGCGGGCCGGCTCTACACCGATCCGGAGATCTTCGCCGAGGAGATGCAGAAGATCTTCCACAAGACCTGGGTCTGGGTCGCCCATGAGAGTGAGATCCCCCAGCCCGGCAACTTCAAGACCACCTCGGTCGGCGGTGAGCCGGTGATCGTGGTGCGCGACCGCAAGGGCAACATCAACACCCTGCTGAACCGCTGTCGGCACCGCGGCGCCACCGTCTGCGACCAGTCAAAGGGCAAGGCCAACGGCTTCACCTGCCCCTATCACAACTGGTCCTATGGCCTGGACGGCAAGCTGCGTGGTATCCCCTATCCCGACGGTTACGAGGGCGTGGTGGAGAAGGCCGACTTCCCGCTGGGCCGACTGCGCACCGAGTCCTATCTGGGCATGGTGTGGGCGACCTTCAACGAGGACGCCGAACCATTGGAGGACTTCCTGGGTGACGCCAAGCTGTGGATGGAGCGATTCTTCAAGCAGAGCAACGGTTATCCGACCAAGGTGATCGGGGTGCACAAGTTCCGCTTCCGTGGCAACTGGAAGATCCAATTGGAGAACACCACCGACGGCTACCACTTCCCGATGGTGCACAAGTCGTGGATGGTCTCGGTCGACGCCGAGACCGCGGACATGATGTCGTTCATGAACGACCCGCAGGCGGTCACCCACGCCCTCGGAAACGGGCACAGCGTGGCCGTGATGGCGACCGCCCACCTGGACCTGGACGAGGACGACGGCACCGAGGAGATCCAGCCGCGGTTCGCCCACCTGGTCGAGGCCCTGCGGGCCGACGGCTACGACGAGGCGAAGATCCGGCGGATCATGCGGTCGATGCACGGCTGCGGGTTCAACCTGAACACTTTCCCCAACGTGGCCATGAGTTCGGCCTTCTTCCGGGTGCTGATCCCGATCTCGGTCGACGAGACCGAGATCTGGCACATGGCCCTGGGCATGGACGGCGGCCCTGAGATCGTCAACCAGGAACGGCTCCGGATCCATGAGCACTTTCAGGGACCGTTCGGTTTCGGCTCCCCCGATGACGCCGAGGGCTGGGACCGGGTGCAGCTCGGGGCCCAGGCCGATCCGAGCATGCCGATCCTGGTCAACCGCGGGCTGAACCGGGAGACCACCACCGACCAGGGGTGGCCGACGTCGCACGTGACCGACGAGTCGGGCATGCGGGAGGCGTACGCGATGTGGCAGCAGCTGATGAGTGCGGAGGATCAGAAGTGAACAACCAGCAAGGGATCGACCTGGCCGACGCCCGGGTGCAGCGAGCGATCGCGCTCGTCTGGCACGAGGCGGAACTGCTGGACGCGAAGGACTACCAGGCCTGGCAGGAGCTGTACACCGCCGAGGCGCACTACGTGATCCCGATCGACCCGGACACCGAGGACTTCGCCACCGCCCTGAACATGGTCTATGACGATCACCGGATGCGGCGGATGCGGGTGGAGCGGATGGTGCAGGGGTACGCCCCCTCCGCGATCGCCGCGGCACGGACTGTGCGGACCCTGAACCGCTTCAGCACCACCGAGGTGACTGACGAGCAGGTGGTGCTCCGCTCTGCACAGATCGTCTGCTCCTACAAGCGGAACCGGCACGACCTGCTCGCCGGCGAGGTCACCCACACCATCGCCCTGCGCGCCGACGGTGACCGGATCGCCGGCAAGGTGATCCGGTTGCTGAACAGCGAGGATGCGGTGAACGCGGCGGGATTCCTGCTGTGAGCGCAGGGATCGCGGTCGTCACCGGTGGTGCCGGCGGGATGGGTGAGCACATCGCCCGCCGGTTGGCCGGGGCCGGAAACCGGGTGCTGGTCACCGACCTGGATGAGGCGGCCGCCCGGCGGGTGGCCGAGGAGTTGGACCCGAGCGGTGAACGGGTGGCCGGGGCCCGGTTGGACGTGTCCAGCCGGGACGACTTCGAGGCCGTGGCAGCGCAGGTGCGCGACCGCTGGGGCGTACCGACGGTGTTGGTGAACAATGCCGCTGTCACCCAGGCGGCGGACCTGATGACGTTGTCCGCCGAGGACTTCCGCCGCGTGCTGGACGTGAACACCAGCAGCGTCTTTATGGGCTGCCAGGTGTTCGGGGCCCAGATGGCCGAGGCCGGCTATGGACGGATCGTCAACATGGCCTCCCTGGCCGGGCAGAACGGTGGGACGGCCACCGGCGGCCACTACGCCGCCTCGAAGGGCGCGATCCTCACCCTGACGAAGGTGTTCGCCCGTGAGCTGGCCGGCAAGGGGGTCACTGTGAATGCGATCTCCCCCGGACCGCACGACCTTCCGGTGGTGCACCGCACGGTGCCGGCGGACAAGCTCGCCGCCGTCGTGGCCGGGATCCCGGTCGGGCGGTTGGGCAACCCGGCGTTCATCGCCGACGTCGTCGCACTGCTCGCCTCCGAGGGGGCGGCCTTCGTCACCGGCGCCTGCTGGGACGTCAACGGCGGGCTCTACGTCCGCTGAGCAGACGGTTGCAGTTCCACCGACCCGGGGTTGCACCTCCACCGACACAGGAAAGGGATCCGCGATGAAGCTGATCGATGTCAAGGTTGCCGAGATCATCGACGAGACGCCGACGGTCAAGTCGATCCGGTTCGTCCGGGCCGACGGCCTGCCCCTCGGGGTCTATCAGGCCGGTGCGCACGTGGACGTGGTCGGCCCAACCGCGATCACGCGGCAGTACTCCCTGTGCAGCACCCCGGATGACCCGGAGTCCTACACGGTCGCGGTGAAGCGTGAGGACAAGTCGCGTGGCGGGTCTGTGGCCCTGCACGAGCTCAAGGTCGGCGACAGCCTGCAGATCAGCGAACCGCGCAACCTGCTCGCGGTGGACCTGTCGGCGAGCCACCACGTGCTGTTGGCCGCCGGGATCGGAATCACCCCGATGCTGTCGATGGCCCGCTGGCTGGACGTGCACGGTCACTCCTTCGACCTGCACTACTTCGCGCGCAGTCACGAGGACGCGGCCTTCCTGCCGCTGTTGCAGGAGCGCTGCCCGGAAAAGCTGCACACCCACCTCGGGCTAGCACCGGAGGAGCACGAGCCGGCGCTGGCCGCCTCGCTGAGCGGCCTGCCCGACGGCAGCCACGTCTACCTGTGTGGCCCCGGGGTGTTCATGGACCTGGTTCGCCGGGTGGCCGAGCGGTTCGTCCCCGAGGAGCACATCCACCAGGAGAGCTTCGTGGCCGACGAGCAGCCGGATGCCAGCGAGAACACCGCCTTCGAGGTGGAGTTCGAAGGCGATACCTATCCGATCCCGGCCGATCGCAGCATTGTCGAGGTGCTGCAGGAGAACGGCGTCGACGTCGATACCTCCTGCCAGGAAGGAATTTGCGGGACCTGCATCATGTCGGTTCTCGAGGGCACCCCGGAACACCGCGACAACGTGCTCACCAAGTCGGAGAAGGCGGCCAACGAGACCATGGCGGTGTGTGTCTCCCGCGCGAAGACCCCGAAACTGGTCCTCGACTATTTCTGAGGGGTCCGGACCCCTGCCGTCACTCCGGGATCGTCGCGCCGTAGCGGAGCA
Organism: Enemella dayhoffiae; assembly: GCF_002250625.1. Classification (GTDB taxonomy): domain Bacteria; phylum Actinomycetota; class Actinomycetes; order Propionibacteriales; family Propionibacteriaceae; genus Enemella; species Enemella dayhoffiae. The sequence goes on from NZ_NMVQ01000034.1 coordinate 40,632, forward strand.
CGTCGCGGACCAGGGTGTTGATCGACTCGGCGTCGGTCTTCTGCTTGATCCGCGCACGGTGCACGTCGACGGTCTTGACGCTCATGCCGAGGCGTCGGGCGATGTTCTGGCTGGGCAGGCCCTCGACGACCAGGCGCAGGATGTCGCGCTCACGCGGGGTCAGCGAGTCGACCTTCTGCTGCACGTCGTGGCGCTGCAGATGGTCCTCGAACCGCTCGCGGGCGGTTTCGATCCCCGACTGCACCACCTCGAGCAGGTGCTGCGGTTCATAGGGCTTCTCCAGGAAGTCGATCGCCCCGCGCTGCATGCTGCGCACCGACATCTTGATATCGCCGTGGGCGGAGACGAAGATGATCGCCACGTGCGGGATCTCCTCGTTGAGCACCTCCTGCAACCTGGTCCCGCTCATCCTGGGCATCCGCACATCCAGCACCAGCAACGCGGGGTGGGACCCGTCATAGGTCCGCAGGAACTCGTCGGCAGAGTCACAGGTCATCGCCTCGATCCCTGTGCTGCCGAGCAACCAGGACGCCGACTCCAGCAGCTCGGGGTCGTCGTCAACGACGTAGACCACCGGTTCAGGCGGCATCGCTGCCACCGTCGCGCCAGCGGGCCTCGGCGGTCCAGTAGTCGACCCCCGCTGCGCTCCTGCCGTGCTTCCACTCGGTGGTTCGTTCCAGTTCCGGTTCCATCTTGGCGATCGAGAGGTCGGCCGCCTCGGGTCCGTCGGCCTCGACACCCCAGTGCACCCAGTTGACCTCACGTCCGGCGTGGTCGTGCACGAACAGGTCCACGTGCCGCCAGCCGTAGTGGAGGTTGTCCACATAGCAGGTGAGGAACATCCGATGGTGTTCGGTCGGCCGGGGTTTCATGGTCTCTCCTCCACATCGTCGTGCTCGAACTCGTCGGCTCAGGTGTCGGTCCGCTGACCGGCGAGGCCGGTCTCGAGGAGCTCGCCCATCCGGAACAGCTCCCCCTCCGCCCCGGGTTGCCCGATCAGCTGGATCCCCAGCGGCAGCCCCGCCGCGGTGCGTACCCCCGGCACGGTGACCACGGGCAACCCGAGCGCCTGCCACGGCCGGCTGAGCACCGGCGAACCGGTCGCCGAGATCCCCTCCGGTGCGGCTCCCAACGCCGCCGGTCCGATGATCAGACCGCCCCCTGAAATCATCGCCGCCAGATGGACCCGGGAACGGTCCCGCCGATACAACGCGTGCTGATGCTCGTCAGCACTGATCCCGCTCCCCCGGCGCAGCAACTCGGCCAACGGCTGGCTCACCTCATCGATCCGCTCCAGCACGTCCGCCCGCTCCCGTACGGCCTCGTAGGCCATGATCACGGTGTGGTCGACGGCCAGGCTGCGCACGTGGTCGTCCCAGTCGAGCTCGGCGACCTCGACGCCGGCCTCCCGCAGCACCTGCACCGCGCGATCCACCGCCTGCTGCATCCGCGGCTCGATCTCGTCGAGCTCCGATCCGCGCCAGACCAGCACCCGCCCCCCGGAGGTGACCGGGTCGGTCCCGGTGAACGCCGACCAAGCGTACGCCAGGTCCGCCACCCGGCGGGTCAGCAACCCCAACGAGTCAAGAGATTCGCTGAGGCCGGTGATGCCGGCCAGGTCGGTGCTGCCGTGTGCCAGCACCATGCCGGCCACACCGCAGAAGGAGGCTGGGCGGGTGAGGGACCCCGCGGTCTGACTGCCCAGCGCCAGCGGAACCATCCCCGCGGCGACCGCGGCTGCCGAACCGCTTGAGGAACCACCGGGGGTGTGCCCCGGGGCGTTGGGGTTGTGGGTCGGTCCGGGCGCGAAATAGGCGTACTCGGTGGTCACCGTCTTGCCCTGCACCAGCGCGCCCAGCGATTCCAGGGCGCGTACGCAGGCGGCGGACTCGGCGACCGGGTCGGGTGAGGTGATCGTGCTGCCGCATCGGGTCGGCAGCCCGGCGACATCGATGATGTCCTTGACGGCAAGGGGAATTCCCAACAGCGGGAGCTCTCCCTGCCGCTGCTCCAGCTCGGCCAGGTCCTGCTCGATCCGCTCCGAGGGGCAGACAAACGCGTGCCACCGATGGTCGTACTGGCCGATCCGTCGCTCTGATTCCCGACTCGGTTCGGCCAGCGGCAACTCTCCGCTGTGCAACGCTGCGACCCATTCGGCCAGGGGACGGTCCCAGATCGCGTCGATTCGCACCCGAATCCCTCCCTCGCCTCCATCCTGCCCAAAATCCTCAGGGCAGGAAAGTAAAGGATTCCCGACTATCGATGTAGGGAGACCCCTTCCTAGGCTGCCGAACGACAGCCCGGTCCGACCCCAACCAGGCACCGTCTCATCGCAGAGACCGACCTAAGGAGACCTCGTGTCCGCACCTACGGACCACCGAACCACGACCCCTCCGCGTGCCCGCGGTCGGATGTCGACCCGCGCCTGGATCATCACCGGAATGCTCGTGCTGTTCCAGATCGTCGCCTTCGCCGACAAGGCCGTGCTGGGCCTGGTGGCCCCCAAGGCGATGCCCGACCTAGGGATCACCCCGGTCCAGTTCGGCTTCATCGGCAGCGCCTTCTTCTTCCTCTATGCCGTGGTGTCCATCATCACCGGCTTCCTCGCCAGCCGCTTCTCGGTCAAGTGGATCATCCTCGTCATGGGCGTGGTCTGGGCCGTGATGCAATTCCCGATGCTGATCGGTGGCGGTGCCGCTGCCCTGCTCATCACCCGCATCATCCTGGGCGGCGCCGAAGGACCGGCGACCGCCATGTCGCTGACCTCGGCCCACGGTTGGTTCGAACCCAAGAAGCGCGCCCTGCCGAGCAACCTGATCGCCGCCGGTTCCACCCTGGGGCCCGTCGTGGCCGCACCGGTCCTGGCCTGGGTGATCGTCGCCTGGGGCTGGCGGTGGGCCTTCGGCTTCCTCGGCATCGTCGGGCTCGCCTGGGTCATCGCCTGGTTGATCCTCGGCGGGGACGGCCCGTACGCCGGAAGCGGACGCCGGGTGACCCGCGACGAGACGGTCGACTCCCTGGCCGGTGTCGACAACGTCGCGGGCGCTGACGCCGACGAGGTCAGCGACCATCAGGCCGGCACCGACGAGGCCACCCGCGTCGACGGCTACCAGCCGGTCAAAGTCTGGGCCGCACTCGCCAACCTCACCTTCCTCGCGGCCGTGATCGGCGGGCTGTCCAACTTCTGGGTGCAGGGCTTCCTCACCACCTGGCTGCCGCAATATCTCAACGCCGTGGTGGGACTCTCGCTGCCCCAGGTGGGTCTGGTGACCACCTTCCCGTGGCTGATCGGCGCCGGGGTGCTGCTGCTGCTCGGCGTGATCGGTCAACGGCTGCTCAAGCGCGGTCGCAGCGTCCAGGCGGCGATCTCGGTGCCGTTCGGGCTGGCCGCGGTGATCGCGGGCGTCTCGTTCCTGACCGTGCCGCACACCAGCGGGGTGCTGGCCGTGGCACTGCTCTCCATCGCGGGCGGCTGCTCGCTGGCCTATCCGATGACCGCTTCGGCGCTGGGCTATGTGGTCGGCCCGAAGCAGCGACCGATCCTGATGGCGACGCTGGGCGGGGTCGCATCGGTGGGTGCCATCATCTCCCCCACCCTGGTCGGCTGGCTGATGACCAACGCCGGCTATGTCGCACCGCCGAAGGGTCAGCCCATCCCGCCGGCCATGGTCGAGGCCATGGCGAACGGGGTGAACCAGGCGTACACGATCACCGGGGTGGTGCTGCTCGTCGGCGGGTTGATGGCAGCCTTCCTGCTCCGGCCGGGACCGACCGGGCTTCGTCTCCAGCAGCGCCACCTCAAGGCGGACGTGCACAGCTGACGATTCCGAAGGCGATCCGTCCGCACCCACCGAAACGTGGGTGCGGGCGGATCGTCGCATTCCAAGCCCTTTCGAAACGCTCGGAATCTATATCAGGTAAAGATTTCTCGCGTGGCAACTGCAGGGCTCACCTGACACTCTTGGTGGTGGGACCTCCCCGGACGGAGCAGCGGCTCCCCGTGATCCTGAACAGGAGTCAACGATGACAGAGACCACCTCAGCCCTCGACCAGGCCATGCTGCGCGATGTGCTCGGCCACTACCCGACGGGCGTCGTCCTGGTGACCGGTGTGGCACCGGACGGGGAGCTTCTGGCGATGATCGTGGGCACGTTCACCTCCGTCTCGTTGGATCCGCCACTGGTCGCCTTCCTGCCGCAGCGCAGCTCGCGCACCTTCAGCCGGCTCCAGGAGTGCGAGTCGCTGTGCATCAACGTGCTGGCCGGTGACCAGGAGGACGCCTGTCGCAGCATCGTGTCGCGACGGGAGAACAAGTTCGTCGGGCTGGACTGGTTCCCATCCCCCTCCGGCGACCCAGTGCTGGCGGGATCTGTTGCCTGGATGGACGTCCGGCTGGAGTCAACCATCGACGCGGGCGACCACTGGATCGCCATGTGCCGGGTGCTGGACATGGCCGTGCACAACCCGGTGGCACCGCTGATCTTCTTCCAGCGCGGTTATGGCAGCTTCGTCATCCCGTCGTTGGTGGCGCGGATGGACGACGGCATCATCTCGGCGGTGCAGAGCGCCGCGGTGGCCCGCGAAGACCTGCAGCACCTGGCCAACCACATCGGTTGCGAGGTGTCGCTGCTGACCGCGGTGAACCGGGACGAGCTGGCCGCGGTCGCCTCCGCTGTGGGTCCCGGCGTCCGAACCGGGGAGGGACTCGGGGAACGGGTCCCGATGGTTCCCCCCATCGGCGATACCTACATGTGTCATGCCAGTGCGGAAGACCAGGCGTACTGGCTGGCCAAGGCCACTGGCGCCTCCGAGGAGCAGCAGCAGACCTTTGTGGACAGGATGGAGTTCTGCCGCCGGGAGGGATACCTCGTCTCCTACCTTCCCCCCGGTGACCGGGAACAGGCGTACGCCGGCATGCACCATGCGGCCCACCTGTACGCCAGTGGGCGGCTCACCCCCCAGCAGGAACGCGAGGTACGCGCCCGCATCCACAGCTCCCAGGTCGACTACTCCCCGCGGGAGCTACAGGACGATCAGCGCTACGACATCGGATCGGTGGTGCTCCCCCTGGGGCAGCGCGAAGGGTCCGAGAATCTCACCCTGCGACTCGCACAGCTGCCGCCGAAGGCGCCGGGGCACCAGGTCCGAGGCTGGATCGAGCACGCCCGCGCCACCGCGGACCGGATCGCCGAGAGCCTGGCCGCGCAGAGCGACTGAGGCTCGCCTGCCCTACTCGGTCCTCGCCAGTTCGGCCGCGGCCTCGGGTCCCTGCTCGAGCAGCACGCGGAACCCGTCACCGTCGAGGATCGGACGCTTCAGCGACACCGCCTTGTCATATTTGGATCCCGGGGATTCACCGACCACGACGAAGTCGGTCTTCTTCGACACTGACGACGCCGAGCGGCCGCCGCGAGCCACGATCGCCTCGCCAACCCCGTCGCGGGTGAAACCGTCGATGGAACCGGTGACCACGATCGACAGACCGGCCAGGGTCTGCGGGAGTTGATCGGCCGGGTCCTGCTCGGCCACCTCGTCACCGAGCACGCAGCCGGCGGCCTGCCACTTGCGGACGATCGCCACCCGCCAGTCGGTCTCGAACCACTCGCGGATCGAGGCGGCGATGGTCGGGCCGATCCCCTCCACCGCGGAGAGCTCCTCCAGCGTGGCGGCCTCGAGCACCTCGATGTTCGGGAAGGCGGCCGCCACATCGGGCGCCACCCCCTTGCCGATGTGCCGGATCGACAGTGCCACCAGGAACTTCGCGAACGGTCGGGTCCGGGCAGACGCCAGGTTGTCGAGCAGCTTCTGCCCGTTGGCGGTCAGCACCCGTTCGCCGGCGCCCGCCTCACGCTCGGCCTTCCTGGCTGTCCTGGTGAAGAATTCCGCCTTGAGCAGGTCGGCCTCGGTGAGGTTGAACAGGTCTCCCTCGTCGGTGAGCAGCCCTGCGGCGAGCAGCGCGTCGGCGGCCTGCCAGCCAAGCACTTCGATGTCCAGCGCCTGCCGGGAGGCCAGGTGGAACAATCGTTCCCGCAGCTGCGAGGGGCAGGAGCGCTGGTTGGGGCAGCGGATGTCCTTCTCCCCCTCCTTCTCCGGTTTCAGCTCGGTCCCACAGGCCGGGCAGTGGGTCGGCATCTGGAACGCCCGTTCGCTGCCGTCGCGCAGGTCCACCACCGGCCCGAGGATCTCGGGGATCACATCGCCCGCCTTGCGCAGCACGACGGTGTCGCCGATCAGCACCCCCTTGCGCTGCACCTCGAACCCGTTGTGCAGCGTCGCCATCGCCACGGTCGACCCGGCCACCAGCACCGGCTCCATCTCCGCATAGGGGGTCACCCGTCCGGTCCGGCCGACGTTGACGCGGATGTCCAGCAGCTTGGTGGTCACCTCCTCGGGCGGATACTTGTACGCGATCGCCCAGCGCGGGGCACGACTGGTGGATCCCAACCGCTGTTGCAGATCCCGCGCATCGACCTTGACCACGACGCCGTCGATCTCGTGCACGAAGTCGTGTCGCCGCTCGGCGACCTCCTCGACGAACTCCCACACCCCGGCCAGGTCCTTGACCACCCGGGCGTGCTCGGTCGTCGGCAGCCCAAACCCCTTCAGCAGCTCGTAGGCGTGGCTGAGCCGGTCCAGCTCGATCCCCTCGGCGGCGCCGATACCGTGGGCGATGAACGCCAACGCGCGACTCGCGGTCACCCGGGGATCCTTCTGCCGCAGCGAGCCGGCGGCCGAGTTGCGCGGGTTGGCGAACGGCGCCTTTCCCTGTCCCACCAGGGATTCGTTGAGCTTACGGAACGCGTCCAGGCCGAGGAACACCTCACCGCGCACCTCCAGCACCTCCGGCGGGTTGTCCCCGTGCAGCTCGTTGGGGATCGCGCGGATGGTGCGGATATTGGCGGTGACGTCCTCACCGACCCTCCCGTCTCCGCGGGTCGCGGCCCGGACCAGGCGCCCGCGCTCATACACCAGGTCGATCGCCAGCCCGTCGATCTTCAGCTCACACAGGAAACCTGACCGCTCGAGCGCGGAGCCGGCGTCGCGCTGCACCCGATCGCCCCAGCGCAGCAGCTCATCGTGGCTGAACGCGTTGTCCAGGCTCTGCATCGGTTGCAGGTGGGTGACCGCGGCAAAGGTGGCCGACGGCGGGCCGCCCACCTGCTGCGACGGCGAATCCGGCGTACGCAGGCTGGGAAACTCCTCCTCCAGCGCGTTCAGCTCGCGCATCATCGCGTCGAACTCGCCGTCGGAGATGGTCGGGGCGTCCAGCACGTGATAGCGCCAACGGGCGTCGTTGAGCTGTTCGCTCAGGTCGGCGTGCCGCTCCCGCGCCTCGGGGGTGGGTGCGGCCTGCTCCTCGTTCGTCTCGCTCACCCGGCACAATCTAGTCGGCCGCACCGACCACGCCGAGCGACCCGGGTCAGTCCGCCAGCCGCTCCGCCAACAGCCCCGCGGCCTCACGCAGCGACCGCAGCAGACCGAGCGCGGCCCGGGGCGACCACCCGGCCAAGCCGCACGCGGGGGTGAGCACCAGCCGGTCGGCCAGCACCGACCCGAGCTCGAACGGCTGGACCGCTGCCAGCGCCGCATCGCACAACCGGTCCGGGCGCGGCACCTGATCGACCTGATCGGTCCGCGCGATCCCGAGCCACAGCCCGTTGCCCTGCTCCAGCCGGGGACCGAGTCGGTCACGCGCGGCGCCGCTGAGGTGTCGTACGTCGATCGACAGGTCGTCGAACCCGGCACCCAGCACCAGGTCGACGTCCACGCCTTCGGCACAGCAGTGCAGCACGCTGCGGTACGCCGCACCCTCCGGCTGGGCGTCGACGAGCCGGGCCCGGACAGTCGACTCGACCAGGCGCAGCGCCTCGCTCGCCTCGGGGGCGTGCACGGTGCGGTGCCGCCCGAACCCGCTGGCGGTGGACACCTTCCCGGCCAGGACCTGCGGCAGCAGCGGTTCGTCCAGCTGCAACCGGACCGACGCTTCGGGGATCCGACGCGCCACCTCGGCCAGCGCGTCGGCCGCCCCCTCGGCGAGGGCACCGGCCAGGTCGCGGCGGGCGCCGTGGTCGGCGAGCACCTTGTCCCCGCGGGGCTTCTCGACGCTGGCGGCCAGCGTCCACGGTCCGGCCAGGGACACCACCAGCGCACCGGTGAACCCCTGCGCCTGCTCCTCCAGCTGGTCCAGGTCGCGGCGCCAGTCGGCGCGGGCGCGGCGTACGTCGACTCCGGGGTGGTCCACCAACCGCCAGCCGGCGGGTTGCAGGTCCAGCGACAGGCCGGCGAGCAGCGCCCCGGTGCGCCCGATCATCCCGGATCCGGCCCCGCGGGCGGGCAGTTCGACCAGGTGGGACAGCTCGGGCAGCTCACCCAGCAGCATCCGTTGCGTCGCGGCGAAATCGGTGCCGGGCCAGGACCCGAGCATGGTGACCGGGATCGTCATCAGAGCGTGGCCGCGATGGTGGCGCTGCCGATCACCCGATCGCCGGCATAGCCGACGACGGCCTGGCCGGGGGCGATACCGCGGACGGGACGGTCCAGGCGGACCCGCAGCCCGTCGGCGTCGGCGCGGAACTCCGCCGGCATCGGTTCGCCGTGCGCGCGCACCTGGGCGACCCCGGTCCACTCCCCCACCGGCCGCTCGGTCCAGGTGGTGCGGATGCCGCGGATCTCCTGCCTCGACAGCGATTCCTCGGGCCCGACGGTGACGGTGTTGTCCACCACCGACAGATTGAGCACATAGCGCGGACGCCCGTCGGCGGCCGGCGTCCCCAGGCGCAGCCCGCGGCGCTGCCCGACGGTGAAGTGGTGCGCCCCGTCGTGTTCGCCGACCTTGGCACCGGTCTCGTCGACCACGTCACCGGCGCGGGTGCCGAGCCGGCGGTCCAGGAAGCCGGCGGTGTCACCGTCGGGGATGAAGCAGATGTCGTGCGAGTCGGGCTTGCTGGCCACCCGCAGCCCGCGGGCGGCCGCCTCCTCGCGCACCTCGGACTTGAGCGATTCGCCCAACGGGAACAGCGAATGCCGCAGCTGGTGCTGGTCGAGCACGCCGAGCACATAGGACTGGTCCTTGCCCGGGTCGACCGCGCGGTGCAACTGCACCTGGCCGTCCGCCCCGGTGCTCAATCGGGCGTAGTGGCCGGTGGCCACCGCGTCGAACCCGAGCGCGAGTCCGCGCTCCAGCACGGCGGCGAACTTGATCTTCTCGTTGCAGCGCAGGCACGGGTTCGGCGTACGCCCGGCGGCGTATTCGGCGACGAAGTCGTCCACCACGTCAGCGGAGAACCGGTCGCTCAGGTCCCAGACATAGAACGGGATGCCGAGCCGATCGGCCGCCCGCCGCGCGTCGTGGGCGTCCTCCTTGGAGCAGCAGCCGCGGGCCCCGGAGCGGAACGACTGCGGGTTCTTCGACAGGGCGAGGTGCATCCCGGTGACCTCGTGACCGGCGTCGACCAGGCGCGCGGCGGCCACCGCGGAGTCCACTCCCCCGGACATCGCTGCCAGCACCTTCACCTCGGTCACCTCCCTGGATCTCCCGCTCGTTCGGACCGCCCAAGCCTACCCGGTCCCGACTTGTCAGTGGTTATCCCCGGTCCCCGGCCCTCAGCGGGCGGCCCGGGCCCGCGAGACCACGGCCGGTAACACGGCGAGCAGGGCGTCCACGTCGGCCTCGGTGCTCGCCCAGCCCAGCGAGAACCGCAGCGACTCGGTGGCCCGGTCCTCGTCGTGGCCCAGCGCCAGCAGCACGTCACTGGGCCGCGTCACCCCGGCCGAGCAGGCCGAACCGGCCGAACAGTCGATCCCAGCGCCGTCGAGCAGCATCAGCAGGTCGTCGGAGCGGCACCCGGGGAACCACACGTTGACGATCGCCGCCGACCCCGGCCCGCCGTTCACCCGGGCGTCCTCGGGCAGGCCGGCGAGCAGCCGCTCCCGCAGCCCGGCCAACCGGGCCTCCTCGGTCTTCCGCTCGGTGACGGCGGCGTGCACCGCTGCAGCGAATCCGGCGGCCAGTGCCGGGGCGGCGGTGCCCGAGCGCAGGTCGCGTTCCTGGCCGCCGCCGAAGGCGTACGCCCGAAGCGGCAGTTCCCGGCGTACCAGCAGCGCCCCCAGCCCCACCGGACCGCCGACCTTGTGCCCGGTCACGGTGAGCAGGTCCAGCCCCGAACCGGCGAAGTCGACCGGCAGGTGTCCGAGCGCCTGCACGCCGTCGCTGTGCACCCACGACCCGGCGGTCCGCGCCGCGTCGACCACCGCCGCGAGGTCCTGGGCCACCCCGAGCTCGTTGTTCACCCACATCACCGTGGTCAGCAGCGTGGGCACTTCCAGCAGGGCCGCGAGCGCCTCAGGATCCAGCCGGCCATCGGCCCCCACCGGGCAGCGGGCGACGTCGGCCCCCTCGGCGGCCAGCGCGGCCAGCGTGTCGGCCACGGCGGGGTGCTCGATGGTGCTGCTGACCAGACGTTCGCGAAGTCCGATCCGCCCGGTCGGCCGGGCCCGCCAGGCGCCCTGCACGGCCAGGTTGTCCGCCTCCGTCCCGCCGGAGGTGAACACCACCTCCACCGGGTCACAGCCCAGGTCGGCGGCCAGCTGGTCGCGGGCGTCCTCCAGCACCGCCCGCAGCCGTCGCCCCGACCCGTGCAGCGAGGACGCGTTGCCGGTCAGCTGCAGGGTCTCGGTGATCGCGGCGTACGCCTCCGGCCGCATCGGTGCGGTGGCCGCGTTGTCCAGGTAGTGCCTCATCAGTAGAGGGTCCTGCGCTGGCGCTGGTCGAGGGCGGCGTCGTATGCCTCCCGCTCCGCCCGGTCGAAACCGCCGGCCGCCTCGGTGAACATCCCGGCGGTCGGCAGTACGCCTCGGGGCACCTGTGACTCGACGTCCCACAGCCGGGACCGCTTCATCGCCCGTGCGCACTGGAAATAGACCCGCTCGACCGTCACGACGATCACGCTGGCCGGCCGCTTCCCCTGCATGATGTGGGATTCGAGCAGTTCGGGGTCGACGGACAGGTGGGCCCGGCCGCGCACCCGGACGCACTCCTCGACGCCCGGCACGACGAAGATCAGCCCGATCCGGTCGTCGGCGAGCAGGTTGCGCAGGGTGTCCAGCCGGTTGTTGCCGCGCCGGTCAGGAATCTCCAGGGTGTGCTTATCGCGGACCCGCACGAAACCGGGCGCATCCCCACGTGGGGAGTTGTCCAGACCGCCGTCGCCGATGGTGCTGACCACGCAGAACGGCGAGGCGCCGATCCAGCGGGCGTACAACGGCGAGATCCGGTCGAGCTCCTTCGCGATGGAGGGCCCGACCGGCTCGTTCGGATAGTGCTCGCGCAGTTGGTCGAGGGTGCTGATCCGCTGATCGCTCACACGAGCAGCGTACGCCGCTCAGGCGCGCTTGGCCTTGACACCCTCGACGACGGCGGGCAGCACCTTGTGCAGGTCGCCGACGATACCGAGGTCGGTCAGCTCGAAGATCGGCGCCTCATCGTCCTTGTTGACCGCGACGATCGCCTTGGAGGTCTGCATGCCGGCCCGGTGCTGGATGGCCCCGGAGATGCCGTTGGCGATGTAGAGCTGCGGGGACACCGTCTTCCCGGTCTGGCCGACCTGGTAGCTGTGCGGGTACCAGCCGGAGTCGACCGCGGCGCGGGAGGCGCCCACGGCGGCTCCGAGTGCGTCGGCCAGGGCCTCGACCTCGGAGAAGTCGCCCCCGGTACCGCGGCCACCGGAGACCACGATCGCGGCCTCGGTGAGCTCGGGACGGCTGGACGCCTTCTTCTCCTCCGAGGCGGTGACGCTCGCCTGCCGGAAGCTCTCGTCCAGCTCGAACTCCAGCGGCTCCACGGTGCCGGCCGCGGCCTGCGGCTCGGGCGCCAGCGAGTTGGGCTTGACAGTGACGATCGGCAGACCGGTGTTGGTGTTCGCCTGCACCTTCCAGTTGCCGGCGAACACCGACTGCACGGTGCCCCCGTCGGCGTCGATGTCGACGGCGTCGGTGATCAGGCCGGTCTCCAGCTTGACCGCCAGCCGGCCGGCGACCTCCTTGTTGTCCAGCCCCGAGGACAGCAGCACCGCGACCGGCTCGGCGAGCGCCACGGCGGTCAGCAGGGCGTCCACCTTGGGCGCGACAAGGTACTTCTCCAGGCTCTCGTCGGTGGCCTCATAGACGGTTTCGGCGCCATATTCGCCGAGCTTGGCGGCGGCCTCACCGGCCTGGCCGAAGACCACCGCGACGGGCGTACCGATGCGACGGGCGAGGGTCAGCAGTTCCAGGGTCGGCTTGCTGACCTGGCCGTCGGTGACCTCGGCGAGAACGACTACGTTCGACATGGGTTTCTCCTCGTTCTCTCGGGCTCAGATGTACTTGCCGGCGGACAGGAACTCGACCAGCGCCTCGGCGCCGCTGCCGTCCTCGTCGGTGACCTTCTTGCCGGCCTCCTTGGGCGGGCGGGGGGTCGTGTCGACAACCTTCGTGTACGCCGCAGCCAGCCCGACGGTGCTCGGGTCGACCTCGAGATCGGCCAAGGTCCACTGCTCGACGGGCTTCTTCTTGGCGGCCATGATCCCCTTCATCGAGGGGTAGCGGGCCTCGCCGGACTGGTCGGTGACCGAGACCACGGCGGGCAGCGTGGCCTCGATGGTCTGGGAGGCGGTGTCGCCGTCGCGGCGGATGGACACCGTGTCGCCGTCCACCTTGAGGTCGACGCCGAAGGTGACCGCCGGCCACTCGAGCCGCTCGGCGAGCATCGCAGGCACGACGCCCATGGCGCCGTCGGTGGAGGCCATCCCGCAGATCACCAGGTCGGGCTGCACCTTGCGGACCACGGCGGCCAGGATGGCGCTGGTGGCCAGCGCGTCGGAGCCGTGGATCGCCTCGTCGTTCACGTGTACGCCGGAGGTGCAGCCCATCTGCAGGGCCTTCTTGATCGCATCGGCGGCGTCGTCGGGGCCGATGGTGACCGCGACCACCTCGACCTCGCTGCCGCCCTCGGCGACCTGGAGGGACTGCTCGACCGCATATTCGTCGAGCTCCGAGAGCAGTCCGTCGGCCGCGGCCCGATCGACGGTGCCGTCGTCGGCGAACTTCCGCTCGCCGGTGGCATCCGGCACATGCTTGACCAGCGTGACGATCTTCATCTCTCTCCACTTCTCTGTGTGAAATCCAGGCTCATGGTAGTGAAACCCGCGGTCGGCTTCGGGCCGCGTCCAATATTACCCGTGGGTAACCAGGTCGCAAGTCAACGGCCGAGGAACTTGGCCTTCGCCTTGTCGACGAACGCCTGCATGCCGATCCGGCGGTCCTCGGTGCCGAACAGCGCGCTGAACCACGACTTCTCAAGCTGCAGGCCGGTGACCAGATCGACCTCGCCGCCGCGGTCCACCAGCGCCTTCGCCGCGCGCAGCGCCACGGCCGGGCCGCCGACGAACTGCCTCGCCCAGTCCAGGGCGGCCTGCTGCACCTCCCCGGCCGGCAGCACCCGCTCCACCAGCCCGATCCGCTCGGCCTCCTCGGCGCCGACCATCCGGCCGGTGAAGATCAGGTCCTTGGCCCGGGCCGAGCCGACCAGCCGGGCCAACCGCTGGGTCCCGCCGAGCCCGGGCACCAGGCCAAGGGTGATCTCGGGCAGACCGAGCTTGGCGTCCTCGGCCGCGAAGCGGACGTCGCAGACCAGCGCCAGCTCCAGTCCGCCGCCCAGGGCGTACCCGTTGACCGCGGCGATGGTCGGTTTGGGCAGTCGGGCCAACTGCTCGAACGCGTCGTGCATGGCGTCGATCTCGGCGGTCATCTCCGCCTGACCCATGTTCAGCATCTGCTTGATGTCGGCGCCGGCGGCGAACACCTTCTCACCCCCGGTGACCACCACGGCCGCGACGTCGTCGCGGCCGGCGGCCTCCCGGGCGCAGCGGCCGATGGCCAACTGGATACCGAGGTCGAGCGGGTTCATCTTCGGCCGGTCCACGCGGAGTACGCCGATCCCGTCGGCGACCTCCAGGCGTACGAACTCGTTTCCGGAATCGAACGCGTTGGTAAACTGCGCCCCCTGAGGTTCAGTCATGGCCCGAGTCTAGTGGCCGCCGCGGCGCGCCGGTGAGGCCCCCGGATTGGCGTCGGTGGTGCACAATGTGGTGCTGCATGCCGCACAAGCGGCGTCACCCACAAAGTCGCGCGGGCACCCGTATGGGCCCCCGCCGGCCGCCCGAGCAGGAGGAACAGGAAATGACCACAGAGTTGGTTGTCGAGGAATTGCCGGCACCGCTGGACAGCTCGATCCTGGGAGCCAGGCTGCAGGACGGCGGCTGCCACTTCGCTCTGTGGGCCCCGCGGGCCAAGCGGGTCGAACTGGCGCTGGTGGCCGAGGACCTGAGCCAGCGCAACCATGACATGACCCGCAACGACGACGGGGTGTGGGTCGTGTTCGTGCCCGGTGTCGAGGCCGAGCAGCGCTACGGATTCCGGGTGCACGGCGACTGGGCTCCCACCGAGGGTTCGCGGTTCAACCCGGCGCGGCTGCTGCTCGACCCGTACGCCCGGGCGATCACCGCCGGCGTCGACTACAACGGCCCGATCCTGGACCACCCCGAGCACGACGACTACGAGCTGGACCCGACCGACTCCACCGAGGCCGTTCCGCTGAGCGTGGTCGTCGCCGAAACCGCTGCGCCGACCCCGATCGCGCAGCGGCGTCCGATGTCGGAGTCGGTGATCTATGAGACCCACGTCAAGGGGTACACCCAGCTGCACCCGGCGGTGCCGGAACACCTGCGGGGAACGTACGCCGGACTGGCCTATCCGGCGGTGGTCGAGCACCTGGTCTCGCTCGGCATCACCGCCGTGGAATTGCTGCCCTGTCACCACTTCGTGTCCGAGCCGTTCATCATCGGCCGCGGTCTGTCGAACTACTGGGGCTACAACACCCTCGGCTTCTTCGCCCCGCATGCGGCGTACTGCTCGGTCGGCACCCTGGGTCAGCAGGTGGCCGAGTTCAAGCAGATGGTGAGCGCGCTGCACGAGGCCGGGATCGAGGTCATCCTCGACGTGGTCTACAACCACACCGGTGAGGGTGGTCACGAGGGCCCGACCCTGTCCTTCCGGGGCATCGACCACGGCGGCTACTACCGGCTCACCGAGGACCTGCGCAACGACTACGACGTGACCGGCTGCGGCAACTCGGTCGACACCTCCGAGCCGGGCGTGTTGGCGCTGGTGCTGGACTCGATGCGCTACTGGGTCACCGAGATGGGTGTCGACGGGTTCCGTTTCGACCTCGCCTCGGAGCTGATCCGTGACCGCAACCACCACGTCGATCAGGAGCACGCGTTCAAGAAGGCGATCGCCGAAGATCCTGCGTTCGAAGGGATCAAGATGATCGCCGAGCCGTGGGACATGGGCCCGTTCGGCTATCAGGTCGGCCGCTGGGGTGCGGGCTGGAGCGAGTGGAACGACCACTTCCGCAACTTCACCCGCGACTGGTGGCGCGGCGCGATCAGCGGCGTGCAGGAGCTGGCCGGTCGGCTGTGCGGATCCCCCGACACCTATGAGGTGGACGGTCGCGACACCAGCGCGTCGGTGAACTTCATCACCGCCCACGACGGGTTCACGCTGCGGGACCTGGTCACCTACGACGGCAAGCACAACGAGGCCAACGGTGAGGAGAACCGCGACGGGGCCGACGACAACCGGTCCTGGAACTGCGGGCACGAGGGTGAGACCGACGACCCCGGGATCAACGCGCTGCGACACCGTCAGGTGAAGAACATGATGGCGACCCTGTGCCTGGCCGTGGGCGTACCGATGATCACCGCCGGTGACGAGATGGGGCGTACCCAGGGCGGCAACAACAACGCCTACTGCCAGGACTCCCCGATCTCGTGGGTGCACTGGGACACCTTGGACACGTTCGGCGACCTGCTCGGGATGACCAAGGAAATTCTTCGCCTGCGTTCGGAATTTCCCGCGCTGCGGGCCGAGAACTATCGCCACCACGAGGAGGTCACCGACGCCGACGGCAACGGGCTGGGTCGGGTCGACCTGACCTGGTTCCACCAGGGTGGGGTGCAGATGGGCGAGGACGAGTGGCACGACGGGGGCCGGCGTACGCTCGGGATGTACACCTCGGACGCCGATTCGGCCTTCCTGATCTGGTTCCACGGTGACCCGAGCGGGATCGAGGTGACCCTGCCCGGCGACTCGTGGGCGAAGGGTTGGCGGGTCGTCGTGCACTCCGGCTTCGACGGCGAATTCCCCTCTGCGGAAGAGGTTCTGGACGCCGGTTCCACCCTGGGCGTACCGGGGCGTAGCGTCGTGGTGCTGCAGGCCGAGCTCTGAGCCTCGCCAGGTTGCTTGACCCTCACCTTTCGTCAGGGCTGACCGTATTGGTAGCCACCAACGAGAGGATCACTGATGCGAGAACTGACCATCGGCGAGTTCGCCCTGCAGACCGGAATCACCCAGCGCGCGCTGCGCCTGTATGACGAGCGCGGCATCCTGGTGCCGGCCGCGGTCGACCCGTTCAACGGCTATCGCCGCTATTCCCCCAGCCAGGTGAGGACGGGTCATCTGGTCAAGGCCCTGCGCGAGGCTGGGGTGCCGATGGCCGAGCTGGTCGACCTCGACGCGTTCTCGGTGGCCGAACACCGGCAACGGCTGCAGCTCCGTCGGGATGCCGAGGACCAGGCGCTCGCCCTGGCCGAGGTGATCGACGGTTTCGACCCGGGCGACTGGCCGGTGACGGAGCGTGCGGCCGAGCCCCAGGCCTGGGTGGGGATGACGGTGGCGATCGGCGTCCCGGACGACGCCAGCTCCGATGAAGCCCTGGCCGAGCTCGAGGACGTCGAGGCGGCGAACTCCTGTTTCGGCGCCATGTTCACGTGGTTGGCCGACCACTCGGCCAGGCCCAACGGGTCGTGGTGGACCGCCATGGGCGAGGGGCGGGAAGCAGGGAGCATCGCGTTGTCACTGTGCTGGCCGATCCCGCGCGAATTGGCCGTCGGCGAACTGGCCGAGTTGGGGACCGCGACCAGAAAGGCTGTGTCCGCCCCGTTGGCCGACAGGATGAGTGCGGTGTCGGGAGTGCTCCCCCGCCGGCGAGAACTGGCCTGCCGCGCGGACCTCCCCGAGGGAGATGCCGAGCCAGCCGCGCTGATGGCGGCGGGGCTGGGGCCGGCTCTGGCTCTGGAAGCATATGAGTCCGAGCACTGCCTTTCGGCGATCGGGCGTACGCTGCGCCAGGTCGGCAGCGACGGGACCGCCCACGAACTGGTGCTCGACGTGACTCCCTGAGGGCGGCCGATCAGCCGCCCGTGCGGACCGACACCAACTCACCCACCGGAAGCCGCATCGTCGGACCAACCCGCTCCAACGGCAACGTGCCCGTCTGACCCAACCCCGACCACGTCACCTCCCAAAACGTCGTCGCCGACACCGCATAGCTGCCGCCCTTCGGCGACGGCCTCAGATACCGATGACCACAACTCGGGGATGGGGCGGCCGGAGCCACCCCCGAGTGATAGGGAGTGGTCCACCCACAGAACTTCACTGTCCCATCACCCAGATCAAACCGCGTGCTCGTCCGACGCGCCGACAGCATCAGCGTGATCCCCTGCTCAGTCACCGTCGCGTCATACCGATCCTGACCCTCGGCCCACAACCACAACGGATAACCCACCACCGCCATCTTCCACTCATTCACAGACGGATCCGGCCCCACCCGCGCCACCGGCGCCGGCACCCGCAGTTGCAACACCGCCCGCTGCGCCACCACCCGAGGATCCGGCGGAGGAGGAACCACCGCCCCCGGAGCCGCCACGGCCGGATCGGGAACCCACTGTTCGCACGAAACTCCGGGCTCAGGAATACACGGCGGTCCAGCTGCCATTGCGGACTGGCCGTTCGAACTCGGACGCACCTTGTCGCGATCGCCCGACCCGGGCGGGTTGTATCGCGTATCTGGAGGTGGGACGGACACCGGCGATGTGGCATCTTCACCCGTCAACCGGGCACCCGTGGGAGTGAGCTCCGCCGTAGTCGCACCCTTGTTTCCTCCCTTACCCTGCGGTCCCGCGGCCTCGGCAGGAGCCGTTCCTCCCAGCAGGATCAGTGCGAGCGGCACGGCTCCAAGGCTCACCAGTCGCATCGCTCGACCTCGGAGGTATCGATGTCTACCAGCTTGACCCGACCGCTGAAAGCCTTGGCGTAGACGAAGCCCTGCCACAGCCGATTTCGCTCAGTCTTTCCGTCACGGAATACCGCCGAAGAACCACGCCGGTCCTCGCAAACTTGGAGAGTGAGTCGGCGATCAGACCCGCTCTTTTCGACGCTAGGGACCGATCGACTCCTGGTGATGGCAGGTTCCCCCACCACCTTGTATCCGGTGGCCTTCTGATCGCGAAGAAAAGCCATGTCCTGGTCGAGATACCCGGGCTCCTCAACCTCGAGCATCTTGGCCGACGGCTGATCAGCCCCACCCTCGCGCGACAACCGCTCAAACTCGTCGAACGCGATCTGATACGCGGCCTGAACCTGCTTGGTCAACTGCTCCTGACTCGGCGTCGGACTCCCCGTCGGACTCGGACTCGGACTCGGCATCGGCGACACCGACGTCGGTTCCGGACTCACCGACCCCGGCGTACCCCCACCAGGACCACAGCCCGCCACCACAACCACAGGCAGCACCATGCCTGCCAACGCAACACCGCGAAACCGAGCCATCCGGGCCTCCACAAGGGGGTGAGTGGATGACCAACATTCTGCCAACGACTTCGAGCCAGCAACACCCCTTTATCCACAGCCCACCCGCGCCACCGCTCACCCAGACCGAACGCACCAGACCGTGTCCCACACTGCTCCCACTACGGGAGCAAACTGCAACAGCCCCACGCACAACACCCAAGGGACAGGTGGCTTCACCCTTCAACCAATAGGAGCATCTCGCTCAGGGAACGGTGGGGACGGGGTCCCAGCCGGAGCGTACCCGCGAGCCCATCACCGCCGCCGGCGGCGGCTTTCCGTAGCGCGGGTCGAGGCGGATCAGGTCCAGACCCTCCATCTCCCACTCTTCATAGTCATGCGGCGCATAGAGCGGAACGCGGTTGGCGGTGGTGAGCCCGAGGACCCCGGCGAACGGACCACCTGTGCGCGAGTTGTAGGAAGTGTTACCCGGCTGCACCGAGTCGGACAGGATGTAGTCGGCGATCTCGACGGTCCCCCGCCACTCGACCGGCGCGGTCAGGCACGGGGCGAAGAACGCCAGGTTCCACGCGACCGCGATCCGCTCGCTCTGGGCAAGTTCCATCAGAGGCCGCGTCACCGGAACCCGCGGCGCACCGATCACGAACGGCGCGTCCGCAGCGCTCGGGCCGTCCGACTCGAGCACCACCCGAAACCGGGTCGCTGCCTTGGGCGGGAGCACGCGCTCGTCGACCAGCCCGTTGATGCCGATCGTCTTTCCTTCCGCGATCAGCTGCCGCGCCCCACCGCGATCGAACTCCACCCGCACCCGATGCCCCGCGTCGATGCCGGAGACACCGATCACCACCGGCCACTGCCCACTGCGCACACTGTCCGAAAGGGCGTACCATCCACTGGTCATCGCCACCCGATCGTTGTGGCTCTGCCAGGTCGGAATCCCCCACACCGGTCCGTCGGTGAACAGGTTCGGCCCTTCGGCGACCGGCAGCAGCCCAGCCACCGGATCCGGTTCGTACGCCAGCGACCGGGTCAGCTTGCAACCCTCCCCCGACATGGCCGAGAGCGCCGCCGACGCCATCGTGTACCGCTCCGGTCCCCGCTTCACCGCGGCGACCGCGAAGTTCGCGTACTGCGACCCGGTCAGCAGCGTCAGCGCCAGAGCGTACGCCGCAGCGGTCCGTCCGCGCGTACGCAACCGGCCGCCCGCACGGGACCGAGCAAGCAGGGGCACCGCCCAGACGAGCACCCCGATCACAATTCCGAGACCGACCAACCAGCTCGCGATCGACACCCCGGCAACCGGGGGCAGGTCGCGGTCGGCGACCAGCCCCAGCGTGGACAACTTCCACCAGGTGTTGTTGCCGTGCAGGGAAACACCGAACACGGCGATGGACGCCCCGACCAGCACCCCGGCCCACGCCCGACCCCGGTGCCGCTGCAGCAGGTGCGTCACCCCCGCCATCGCCAACGGCCCGATCAGCACCAGCGCCCCGAAGTGATGCGGCAGCTTGGTCGGCGACATCGCCATCGCCACCACCAGGCCCAGCGCCGAGCCGACCACCAGCCACACCACCCGCCGGTTCAGCCCGGGCAGCAGGCCCCGCCCCCGCCAGCGGATCAGGCGTACGCCGAGCAGCAGCAGCGCCACCCCGGCCAGATAGACCGTCCACTGCCGGGCGGCGAACGACATGTACAACCGCCAATAGCGAATCGGGTCCTGCCAGAACGGGAAGGTCGGCCCGAAGGCGTTGCGGGCGTCGGTCGCCGAGACCACCGCCGCCAGGCTCTGGTCGGCGAACGCCAGCAACCCGACCGCGCCGACACAGGCCAGCCAACACACGCCCAACGCCGCCGCGCGCACCCGGTCGCGCCCCAGCCATCGCCACAGCGGCCGGAGCAGCAGCACGAACGGGGCCAGCGCCACCAGCCCGGTCGGCCCGGTCCCGACCGTCAGACCCGCGACCAGTCCCCCGACCAGCAGCGGCCACGCGCGGCGCCGGTGCAGGGCGTCGAGCACGCACCACATCACCACGCCGAGCCCGACTCCGAACCAGATCTCTGGGCGCAACGAGTTGCAGAACACCAGCCAGAAGCCGCTGAATCCGGCCAGCAGCGCGAGCCGCGGCCACAACGCCCCGCCCGACCTGCCCAGCAGCGACCGGCCCAGCAACCGCGGCAGCAGGGCGTGCCGCAGCACGACCCAGCCGAACGCCGCCAGCAGCGCCGGCAGCAGCCGCAACCAGACCGGCTCCATCGAGATCACGCCCCAGCGCGAATAGAGCTCATAGAACCAGCCGAAGGGCGCCTCCGGCGCGTTGTTCCAGCGCACGTAGTTGCCGAGATAGCCGCTGGTGGTCCGCGTACCGAGGATCTGCGCGATGAACCCGTCGTCATCGGTCGCGCCGCCGGCGATCACCCCGAACACCATCACCGGTACCAGCGCCACGTCGTCCCAGTGCCGGCGCCACCACTCGCCCCCGACCGAGCCACCCCCGACCCAGCGGGTACGCCGCACCGCTCGCCGCGGCCGGTCGGTCAAGACCGCCAGCACCACCGCGGCCAGCAGCAGCACCACCGTGAGCCCGATCAGCACCTGCTTGAGCACGGTCGGCGAGCTGTCCCACTGAGTGTCGGCCACCACCTCCGCGGTCACCGCGCCCAGCCCCGGGCCGGACAGCCCGTCCATCACCGGCCGCAGGTCCCCGGCCCGATGCGCCACCTCGACCCCGTCGCGGAACAACCGCACCCCGGAACCGTCGAACACCACCTGCGCCCGCCCACACGGGTACGCCCCAGCGAGCGCCATCGTCACCCCGCGCGTGATGAGGCGTACCTCGCCGCCACCCACCGCCAGATCGAGCCGATTCGCCAGCAACCCCTCGTCAGTGGCCCGCACCGTGGTCAGCACCGGGCCCGCCTCCGGACCGATCGCGGCACACTCCCAACCGAGGGTGAGCCGCTCGGGCCGATACGGGTTCAGCGGCAGCGCCACCTCACCGTCGGCACCACGCCAGTGATAGGTGGCCGTGTGCTGCACCACCGGAGCCAGCGGGACGAACAGAGTCGAAACCCCGGCCAGCAGCGACAGCACCAGCACCGCCCACCAACGACGGCGCAACAGCCTCGTCGACGCAGTGGCCTCGTCGGCTGCCGTCACCGCCATCCGGGCTCACATGGTGCCGAGTGGCAACGCCGCAACGCCCAGCTCGGCCGGGGTGAGCAGCAGCGAGTGCTTCGGCACGACCCGCACGGTGAACCCGACCAGCCCGGTGTGGCGGGCGTCCCGGGTGATCTCATAGCGCCGATAGCCGTCGGTGACGTCACCGACCAGACCCATCTCGTAGGTCCGCACGTCGTGGATCTCGTCGTTGGCGTCGACCGCACCGGCCACCAGCTGCACCTGCACGTCCTCGGGGGTGAGCTCCCCCAGCCTGACCTGGGCCGACATGTGGATCGGCTCACCGACCTGCACCGTGCCGGAGTTGCTCGACTCGACGTGCTCGATCCGCACCTGCGGCCACGCCGCGCGGACTCGGCGCTTCCAGACGGCCAGCTCGGCGGCCCGGGCGGCGTCGATGGTGCCCGCCGAGACCGCCGCTGGGGCGTACAACTCGGTCGTGTAGTCACGCACCATCCGCGAGGCGAGCACCTTCGGGCCGAGACCCGAGATGGTGTCGCGGATCATCTGGATCCAGCGCTTGGGCAACCCGTTGCTGTCCACGTCATAGAAGCGCGGCACGACCTCGTTCTCGATGAGTTCATAGAGCGCCTTCGCCTCGGCCGCGTCGCGGGCCGCGGGGTCGGTGATCCCCTCGGCCGAGGGGATCTCCCAGCCCCAGTCGGGGCCGTACCACTCGTCCCACCAGCCGTCGCGGATGGACAGGTTGGCAGCTCCGTTGAGGGCCGCCTTCATCCCGGAGGTGCCGCAGGCCTCATAGGGGCGCAGCGGGTTGTTCATCCACACGTCGCAACCCGGATAGAGCGGGCGGGCGAGCGAGATGTCATAGTCGGGCAGGAAGACGATCCGGTGCCGGATCTCCTCGTCGTCGGCGAACTGGACCATGGTCTGGATCAGCGATTTGCCGGTGTCGTCGGCCGGGTGCGACTTGCCAGCGATCACGATCTGGATCGGCCGCTGCGGATCGAGCAGCAGCTTCTTCAGCCGCTCCGGCTCGCTCAGCATCAGGGTGAGCCGCTTGTAGGAGGCGCCGCGGCGGGCGAAGCCGAGGGTGAGCACCTTCGGGTCGAGGGCGTTGGCCACCCAGTCGGCGGAGATGCCGCGGTTGCGGCAACTGGCGGCCAGCCGCTCGCGGGCCATGGTGATCAGGTCACCGCGCATCTGCCGCTTCAGCGCCCAGATGGTGTTGTCGTCGACCCGGTCCAGGCCCGACCAGTCATAGCCGTCGAGGACCGTGTCGGAGTCCCCGGTCGGGCTGTGCAGCAGCTCCAGCAGCTCGGGGTGGATCCAGGTGCGATGGTGTACGCCGTTGGTGATCGAGCCGATCGGCACCTCGCTGACGTCGTAGGCCGGCCACAGCCCGTGGAACATCTCCCGCGACACCTCGCCGTGCAGCTCGGAGACGCCGTTGGCCCGCTGCCCGAGCCGGAACCCCATCACCGCCATGTTGAACCGACCCGGGTCGCCACCGGCGTAGTCCTCCTCGCCCAGGGCGAGGATGCGGTCCAGCGGCAGCCCGTCGAAGTCGTGGAACTGGTCGACGACCAGCTCGCGGGGGAAACGGTCGATGCCGGCCGGCACCGGGGTGTGGGTGGTGAACACATTGCCGGCGCGGGTCCGCTCGACGGCAGCGTCGTAGTCCATCCCCTCGGCGAGATATTCACGGATTCGTTCCAGGCCAAGGAATCCGGCGTGTCCCTCGTTGGCGTGATAGACGTCCGGGGTCGCGTGCCCGGTGATCCGGCAGAACTCGCGCACCGCGCGTACGCCGCCGATGCCCAGCAGCACCTCCTGGGCCAACCGGTGCTCGGTACCGCCGCCATAGAGCCGGTCGGTGACCGCGCGCTGGTCGTCGGTGTTGCCCTCCACGTCGGCGTCCATCAGCAGCAGCGGCACCCGGCCGACGTGGGCCACCCACAGGGTGGCCTTCATGGTCCGGTTGAGGACGCTGACCTCGATGGTCACCGGGTTGCCGTCCTCGGTCAGCTGAGTGACCGGGAGCGCGTTCGAGTCCAGGGTCGGATAGCGCTCCTGCTGCCAGCCGCTGGCATCCAGCGACTGCCGGAAATAGCCATGCCGATAGAGCAGACCGACCCCGATGATCGGTACGCCCAGGTCGGAGGCGGCCTTCAGGTGGTCGCCGGCCAGGATGCCGAGGCCACCGGAATAGATCGGCAGCACCTCGGAGATGCCGAACTCGGCGGAGAAATAGGCGATCGCCGACGGCACGTCGTTGGCCGCGGCATATTGCTGGAACCACAGGTCGGCCGAAAGGTATTCGGCCAGGTCGGCGCGTTCCCGATCCAGGTTGCGGACGAACTTCGGGTCCTGGCTCAGGCGCTGCAGGCGGGCCGGGTCGACCTGGGAGAGCAGGCTGATCGGGTCATGGCCGACGGTGTCCCACAGGGTGGGGTCGACTGCACGGAAGAGTTCACGGGTCGGCTCGTGCCAGGCCCAGCGAAGGTTGGTGGCCAGCTCATCGAGCGGCTTGAGCGAGTCGGGCAGCACCGGCTGCACGATGAAACGACGAATAGCACGCACGTGCCTGAACCTTACCGGGTTGTCGGCCGTTCCGCGGCACCGCGCGCGTCGCTACCGCCGGTCAGCGAATATCGCCCACCCGGGGGCCCGCTGACAGGCAAACGCAGTGCCGCTACGTTGGAACTGTGACAGCCAACACGCCCAGTCAGCCTGTTTCGCCGATTCACCAGAACCAACCACGCCGGGCCGCCGATGCCGGCACCACCACCGTGACCGCCGAGATCGGTCAGGTCACCGGACGCATCCCGGTCACGAAGGTCGAGCCCGTGGTCGAGGGGGGCGCCTACTCCCCCAAGGCGACCGAGGGAGAGCGCATCCCGATCCGCGCCACCGTGTTCCGCGAGGGGCACGACTCGGTGAGCGCGTCGGTCATCCTGACCGACCCCGACGGCACCGAGCAGCGGATCGACATGCACCCCTGCGAGCCGGTCGGCTTCGACCGGTGGGAGGCGTGGATCCGCCCCGACCGGATGGGGGCCTGGAAGTTCCGCGTCGAGGGGTGGGACGACCCCTGGCACACCTGGGAGCACCACGCCGAGATCAAGCTCCCGGCCGGTCTGGACGTCGAGCTGGTGCTCGGCGAGGGACGACTGCTGTACGCCGAGGCCGCGGCTGCGGCGAAGCAGGCCGGCGATGAGCAGGCCGCTCGTCGACTGGAGCAGCTCGAGCCGTTGTGCGACCCGAAGAGCTCGGTCGACAACCGCCTGGAACAGCTGCTCCACAAGGACGTGGGCCGCCTGATGGAGCGCTTCGGCCCGCGCCGACTGGTCACCCCGACCCCGGACTATCCGCTGTTCGTGGACCGGCGCCGCGCCCTGTTCAGCGCCTGGTACGAGTTCTTCCCACGCTCCCAGGGGGCGCACTACGACCAGGCCAGCAAGAGCTGGGTGTCCGGCGGTTTCGACTCCTCCCACGAGCGGCTGGAGGCGGCCGCCGAGATGGGGTTCGACGTCGTCTATCTGCCTCCGATCCACCCGATCGGCACCCAGTTCCGCAAGGGGCCGAACAACACGCTCACCCCCGGTCCGGGTGATCCCGGCTCGCCATGGGCGATCGGCAACACTGAAGGTGGCCACGACGCGCTGCACCCGGATCTGGGTGACTGGGACGCGTTCGACCGGTTCGTGGAGAAGGCGAACTCGCTGGGCCTGGAGGTCGCCCTCGACTTCGCCCTGCAGGCAGCTCCGGACCACCCGTGGGTCACCGAGCACCCGAAGTGGTTCACCGAGCGGATCGACGGAACCATCGCCTATGCAGAGAATCCGCCGAAGAAGTACCAGGACATCTATCCGATCAACTTCGACCGCGACCGCGCCGGTATCTATCACGAATCGCTGCGGGTGCTCAAGCTGTGGATGTCGCACGGGGTGCGCATCTTCCGGGTGGACAACCCGCACACCAAACCGGTCGAGTTCTGGGCCTGGCTGCTCGGCGAGGTACGCCGCACCGACCCCGACGTGCTGTTTCTGGCCGAGGCGTTCACCAAGCCGGAAATGATGCACCTGCTCGGAAAAGTCGGCTATCAGCAGTCCTACACCTACTTCACCTGGCGCAACGAGAAGTGGGAGCTCGAGGAATACCTGCGCGAGCTCACCACCGAGATGGACTCGTTCTATCGCCCCAACTTCTGGGTGAACACCCCCGACATCAACCCGAAGTTCCTGCAGACCTCCGGGCCGGCGGGGTTCACCATCCGCGCCGTGCTCGCCGCGACGATGTCGCCCAGCTGGGGGATGTATTCGGGCTACGAGCTGTTCGAGGGTGAGCCGCTGCGCGTCGGCGGTGAGGAATACCTCGATTCGGAGAAGTACCAGTATCGGCCGCGGGACTGGTCCGGTGGCGAACGGGGCAACCTCAACCAGTTGATCCGGCTGCTCAACCGGGTACGCCAGGAGCAGCCGGCGCTGCAGCAGTTGCGCCAGATCACCTTCCACCACGTGCCGAACTCGCAGATCATCGCCTATTCCAAGACCGACGGCGATTCCACGGTGATCGTGGTGTGCAGTCTGGACCCGCACAACACCCAGGAGTCCGAGGTGTATCTCGATCTGACCGCGCTCGGGCGCACCCAGGCGTCGGTGCTGGAGGTGCACGACGCGATCACCGGACAGCACTTCCGTTGGGGACCGCGCAACTACGTCCGGCTGACCCCGGCCAACCCTGCCCACGTGCTGGTGGTCCGTGAGGGCTGAGCCCAGCGATTCAGGCGTACCCAGAAGACTGATTCGAGGAACGGTGACAGAAACCATCGACAACCGCACCCATCCCGCCGAGGAGCCGCTGCTCCCCGCTGACGCGGGGATGGACCCCGAGGACCACGAATGGTTCAAGAAGGCGGTCTTCTATGAGGTGATGGTGCGCAGCTTCCGCGACTCGAACGGCGACGGCGTGGGGGATTTCGCCGGCCTGGCAGAAAAGCTGGACTACCTGCAGTGGCTGGGAGTCGACTGCCTGTGGCTGCCGCCGTTCTTCCCCTCACCGCTGGCCGACGGCGGCTACGACGTGGCCGACTACACCGGAGTGCTTCCCGTGCTCGGCACCGTCGAGGAGTTCCGCGCCTTCATCGAGGGGGCGCACGAGCGCGGCATCCGAATCATCATCGACTTCGTGATGAACCACACCTCCGATCAGCACCCGTGGTTCCAGCAGTCCCGCAGCGACCCCGACGGCCCCTACGGCGACTACTACGTGTGGTCCGACGGCGGCCCGCTCGAGGGCCAGGTGCCGGAGGCGTACTCCGATGCCCGGATCATCTTCGTGGACACCGAAGCCTCCAACTGGAGTTACGACGAGGTGCGCGGGCAGTATTTCTGGCACCGCTTCTATTCCCACCAGCCCGACCTGAACTTCGAGAACCCCAAGGTGCTGGCCGAGATGCTGGACGCGATCCGGTTCTGGCTGCGGATGGGCATCGACGGGTTCCGGCTGGACGCGGTCCCCTACCTGATCGAGGAGGACGGCACCAACTGCGAGAACCTCGACGGCACCCACCGCATCCTCAAGGCCGTGCGCCGGATGGTGGACACCGAATTCCCCGGCCGGATCCTGCTCTGTGAGGCGAACCAGTGGCCGCACGACGTGGTCGAATACTTCGGCAACGACGACGAGTGCCAGATGGCGTTCCACTTCCCGGTGATGCCGCGGCTCTACATGGGGTTGCGTCAGGAGTCCCGGGCCTGCATCTCCGACATCCTCGCCGACACCCCACCGATCCCGACCGGCTGCCAATGGGGCACTTTCCTGCGCAACCACGACGAGCTGACCCTGGAGATGGTCTCCGACGAGGACCGGGAGTACATGTGGACCGAGTACGCCCCGGACCCGCGGATGAAGTGCAACATCGGCATCCGTCGCCGACTGGCTCCGCTGGTGGACGGTGACCTGAAGCGGGTGCACCTGCTGCACGCCATGCTGCTCGGCCTGCCCGGTTCGCCGGTGCTCTACTACGGCGACGAGATCGGGATGGGCGACAACATCTGGCTGCACGACCGCGACGGGGTGCGTACGCCGATGCAGTGGTCCGCCGAGGACGGGGCCGGATTCTCCACCGCGGACGAGGATTCCTTCTATCTCCCGTTGATCCAGGATCCGCGGTACGCCAAGGAGGGCGTGAACGTCGAGCAGCAGATGCTGGACCCCGGTTCGCTGCTGGTCTGGTTGCGCGCGATGCTGGTGATCCGGCGCAACCATCCGGTGTTCGGGCTGGGCGACTTCACCGACCTGGGCGGGGACAACGAGAAGGTGTTCTCCTTCCTGCGTTCGCATCGCGACGAGTCCGGACAGCGGATCTCGGTGCTGTGCGTGAACAACCTGTCGGCCGAACCGCAGACCACGAAGCTGGACCTCTCCCGCTTCCGAGGGCTGGTCCCCTTCGACCTGCTCCGCGACGACGATCACCATCCGATCGACACCGAGACCGCGCACGACTATTCGATCGACGTCGCCGGGCACGGTTTCCTCTGGTTGCGAATCATGGCCGACGACCCCGACCTGGCCCACGCCGAGGAGATCGCCCAGCACGAACGCGAGGAGGATCATGACGACATCGCGTGATTCCCTGCTCTGGCAGCACATCCAGTCCGCCCGTTGGTACGCCGGGAAGGGCCGGGACGCCGAACTCGTCGCGATCCACCCGCTGCCCTGGCTGGCCCCGCCCACCCCCGAACTGGCCGTCCGGTTCGAGATCGCCGAGGTGCGCAACAACGACGGCGCGTCCGAGACCCACCACTACCTGCTGGCGCTCAGCCACCGCGGCGCGGACTCCCCCGGCGGCGGGGTGGAGATCGGCAGTTATGCCGACCCCGAGTTGGGCGAGGTGACCCTGCACGACGCCACCCGCGACCCGCACGCCCAGAGACTGCTGCTGGCGGTCCTGTTGGGCGGTGCGGAGCAGACCACCGACGACGCGCTGGTGGCCGCCCACCTGCTCGACGCCGACGCGGTCAGCGCCGCCCTGGAGCCGCGCATCTTCGGCGGTGAGCAGTCCAACACCTCGGTGATGTATGGCGACGTGGCGATGCTCAAGTTGTTCCGCCGCCTCGAGTTGGGCCGCAACCTCGACATCGACGTGCACCGGGCGCTCGCCGACGGACCCGCGGCCGACGAGGTGGCCCAGCTGTTCGGCTGGCTGGAGGTCGAGTGGCGCGACTCTTCGGGTCAGACCTGCCGCGCGGACGCGGGGATGCTGGTGGAACAGCTGCGCGGGGTCACCGACGGTTGGGAGGTGGCCGTGGAGTCGGCGACGGCCGGCGGCGACTTCACCGCGGAGGCGTACAGCCTCGGGGTGGCGCTGCGGCGGGTGCACACCGGCCTGGCCGTCGCCTTCGGTGAGAGCCGGCGTCCCGGAGCAGATTCGGCGACCGGCATGTCCGAACGGCTGGACGCCGCAATCGCCGTGGTGCCACAACTTGCGGCCCATCGCGCCGGCCTGCAGCGGTTGTTCGACACCTTGGCCGGGACCGAGCTGGTCACCCAGCGGGTGCACGGCGACTTCCACCTCGGCCAGACCCTGCGCGACGGTGCGGGCAACTGGCGGATCATCGACTTCGAGGGTGAACCGCTGAAGACCCTGGCCGAGCGACGCGAGCCGGACACCGTCTGGCGCGACGTGGCCGGGATGTTGCGCTCGCTCGACTATGCCGGCGGGTTCGCCGTGCGCAACGCGGGCAGCCCTGCGCAGGACGCACGCGCCTGGGTGGCCGCGACCAGCACCGCCTTTCTGGCCGGATATTCCGGTCTCGCTGAAGATTCCGGCGAAAAGTCTCTGGCGCCCGGCGACCGCAGTGTCGTCGATGCCTACCTCGGCGACAAGGCCGTCTACGAGGTGGTCTACGAGGCCCGCAACAGGCCGGCCTGGTTGGACATCCCACTGGCTGCGCTCGGCATACTCGCCGATTCGCGCCCCACCGACGATTCACGGGAGGCAGCACGATGAGCTTTGACCGATTTGGAGGCTTGACCGGCACCGACCTGGAGGGGTTCCACCGCGCGGGTGACACCGAACTGTGGCGCCGCCTCGGCAGCCACGTGATGGAGGTGGCCGACGGCGAGGGCGGCACCATCTCCGGGACCCGTTTCGCCGTGTGGGCACCGAACGCGCGCGAGGTGCGCGTCTATGGCGACTTCAACGGCTGGAACGGTGAGGCCAACCCGATGGAGCTGGTCCCCGGCACCGGCGTCTGGGCGACCTTCATCCCGGGCGTACCGGCCGGGGCGGTCTACAAATACCGGGTGCACGGGGCCGATGGCCGCTGGATCGACCGAGCCGACCCGATGGCCCGGTTCGCCCAGTCGGCACCCGAGACCGCCTCGATCGTCTTCGAGAGCGACTATTCCTGGAACGACGACGACTGGCTGGAGCGGCGATCCAAGAGCCAGCCGCACGCCGAACCGCTCAGCGTCTACGAGATCCACCTGGGCGGCTGGCGGCCCGGCAAGACCTACGTCGAGCTGGCCCACGAGCTGGTGGAATACGTGACCTGGCAGGGATTCACCCACGTCGAGTTCCTGCCGCTGGCCCAGCACCCGTACGCCCCCAGCTGGGGCTATCAGGTGACCGGTTACTTCGCGCCGCTGTCCAACTTCGGTACGCCCGACGAGTTCCGCTACCTGGTGGACACCCTGCACCAGGCCGGGATCGGTGTGATCATGGACTGGGTGCCCGGTCACTTCCCCAAGGACGAGTGGGCTCTGGGCCGGTTCGACGGCACGGCGCTCTATGAGCACGCCGACCCGCGCCAGGGTGAGCAGCCCGACTGGGGCACCTACGTGTTCAACTTCGGCCGCAACGAGGTCAAGTCGTTCCTGGTGTCCAACGCGCTCTACTGGATCAAGGAGTTCCACATCGACGGCCTGCGCGTCGACGCGGTCGCCTCGATGCTCTATCTGGACTATTCCCGCGGCGACAACTGGGTGCCGAACCGCTTCGGCGGCCGGGAGAACCTCGAGGCCGTGGAGCTGCTGCAATACGTGAACAAGCACCTCTACGAACGCGAGCCCGGCGTGATGACCATCGCCGAGGAGTCCACCTCCTGGCCGGGGGTGACCAAGCCGGTGCACCACGGCGGCCTCGGCTTCGGCTTCAAGTGGAACATGGGCTGGATGAACGACACCCTCCGCTATCTGGAGGAGGAGCCGATCCACCGGCAGTATCACCACCACCTGATGACCTTCGCAATGGTCTATTCCTTCTCGGAGAACTTCGTGCTGCCGATCAGCCACGACGAGGTCGTGCACGGCAAGGGATCGATGGTGAACAAGGTGCCGGGTGATGACTGGCAGAAGTTCGCCAGCCTGCGCGCCTACTACGCGTTCATGTGGTCCCACCCCGGCAAGCAGCTGATCTTCATGGGCAACGAGTTCGGGCAGCGTTCGGAGTTCGACGAGTCCAAGGGGCTCGAGTGGTGGGTGTCCGACCTGTGGGGACACGACGGGCTGCAGAAGCTGTTCCGCGACCTCAACCACCGCTACCGGGACACCCCGGCCCTGTGGAAGCTGGACAACGACCCGGCCGGCTTCCGCTGGATCAACGCCGACGACTCCCAGGGCAACGTGTTCTCCTACCTGCGCTCCGACGGTGAGGGCCGGCACCTGGCGGTGGCGGTCAACTTCTCCCCCGTCCCGCGCACCGGCTACACCCTCGGGCTGCCGCACCCCGGCATCTGGCGGGAGGTGCTGAACACCGACTCGGCCGACTATGACGGCTCCGGCG
Source organism: Enemella dayhoffiae (assembly GCF_002250625.1). Classification (GTDB taxonomy): domain Bacteria; phylum Actinomycetota; class Actinomycetes; order Propionibacteriales; family Propionibacteriaceae; genus Enemella; species Enemella dayhoffiae. The sequence goes on from NZ_NMVQ01000034.1 coordinate 72,245, forward strand.
AATGGGGCAACCTGGGCCGGGTCGAGGCGCTGGAGCTGCCCGCCCACGGGATGCAGCACAGCGCCGAGGTGACCGTGCCGCCGCTCGGTGCCATCTGGTTGCAGTGGGATCCCACCCAGACCGCCGAGATCCCCGGTGACCCGGGGTTGCAGTGACCCAGCCGGGCGGCCAGCCCGAGCACCCCGGTGAGTTCACCATCAACCTGCAGGTGGTGGGTGACGGAATCGGCGTCCTGCAGTGGAACGCGCCGACCAACCTCGAGACGCTCACCCGGGCGATCGGGCTGGCCACCGACGACGCGCTGATCGGGCGCGGGTTGCGCCGGGTCGAGGTCGCGCTGCCGCTCCGGGACACGATGGCGCTGCGTGCGCTGCACCGGTCCGGGTTCCGGCGCGAAGGCGTACGCCGACAGGCGATCCGGCTGCCCGACGGGTCGCTCGGCGACGTGGCGCTGTATGCCCGACTGGTCGACGACCTCAGCACCGGGCCTGCCGGTTTCTCGGGGGTGATGAACTCGGTGCTGGCGACCAAGCGGGTGATCGCCCACGTGGTGTTCCGCGACGACACCGGCCGGATTCTGTTGTGTGACACGCATTTCAAGGCCGACTGGGAGTTGCCCGGTGGCGTGGTCGAGCCGCACGAGTCGCCGCAGGCGGGTGCGATCCGGGAGGTTGCCGAGGAGCTGTCGCTCACGGTGACCGGGCTGCGGCTGCGGGTGGTGGACTGGATGCCGCCCCATCTGGGGTGGGACGACGCGCTCGAGTTCATCTTCGACGGCGGCACGCTGACCGACGAGCAGATCGCGCGGATCGTCAAGCAGGACAGCGAGATCGTCGCCGTGCACTGGGTCGAGACCGAGCGGCTGGGAGATCATCTGTCCGCCCTCGGCGCCCGACGGCTACGCGCAGCCCTGGCCCTGGACCCGGGTCAGATCGCCTATTCCGAGGACGGCCAGACGTTCACCGAGTAGCACCGCCGGCGCCGCGGTGCGTGTCGAGATGCACCCCCCACACACGCAACGCCCTCAGAACAGCGCGGTGGCCAGCTTGCGCCGATACTTCAGCACCGTCGGATCCGAGTTGCCGAGGGTCTCGAACAGCTCGAGCAGCCGCAGGCGTACGGTTTCCCGCTCGTCACCCGAGGTGACCCGGACCGCGTCCACCAACCGGGCGAAGGCGGCCTCGGAGTTGCCCCCAACCAGCTCTGCGTCGGCGGCGGCCAGCTGGGCCTCGACGTTGCTCGGCTCGGCGTCCGCGCGCACCACCTCGGAACCGTCCAGCTTCGAGGAGCGGTCCAGCAGCCCGGCCTGCGCGCGACCGGCGAGCGCCTCGGCGTCGTTCGGGGTGGCGGTGAGCACCTTGTCGAACTCGTCGCGGGCTGCGGCGAAGTCACCCCGTTCCAGGGCCGCGTCGGCGGCGGCGAAGCGCGGATCGGCGGCGGGCTGCTCGTCCTCGGCCGCTCCGGCGGGCTGACCGACCGGGTCGGCCTTGCCCATCACCCCGTTGGCGGCGGCCGCCTGCAGCACCTGGTCGAGCACCTTGCGCACGTTCTCTTTGGGCTGCACGCCCTGGAACAACGGGGCCAGCTGTCCGCCGATCACCGCCACGACGGTCGGCACGGCCTGTACGCCGAGCGCCTGGGCGATGTCCGGGGCTGCCGTCGCGTCGACCCGCACCAGCAGGAACTTCCCGGCGTATTCGTCGGCCAGGGAGGCCAGATCGGCCGACAGCTGGCCGGCGCCCTGGGCACGCGGGCTGTGGAACTCCACCACCACCGGGTGTTGCAGGGACTTGCGCAGCACACCCTCGAACTCGGCGATGTCGTTCACGTCGGTCACGTATGCCCCGCCCGGTCCCCCGCCGGCCCCGCCGGCCGAAGCCGGCGCGGCGGCCCTGGCCTTGAGCCCGGACAGGTCGACGGCACCGGGACGGTTGAAACTCGCAGCAGTCATGGGGCCTATTCTTGCAGCAACCACGAAGTCCTAGGATCGTGCCATGGCACACGATCGCGCTGGCACGCCCGCCCTTGCTGAGGACCTGATCGATGTCGACGCCGTCCTCGCCGCCTACTATGACCTGACCCCCGACCCGGACGATCCGGACCAGCGGGTGGTCTTCGGCACCTCCGGTCACCGGGGTGCCAGTCTGGACACGAAATTCAACGAGGCGCACATCGCCGCCACCACTCAGGCGATCGTCGAATACCGCTCCGGTCAGGGCATCGACGGGCCGCTGTACCTGGGCAAGGACACCCACGCCCTGTCCGACCCGGCCTGGCGGACGGCGATCGAGGTGCTGGTCGGCAACGGGGTCGCGGTCCGCGCCGAGCGCGAGGACCAGTTCACCCCCACCCCAGCGGTGTCGCGGGCGATCATCGTGCACAACGTTTCCGGCCGGGGCGGAAAGGCCGACGGGATCGTGGTCACCCCCTCGCACAACCCGCCGCGGGACGGCGGATTCAAGTACAACCCGCCGCACGGTGGCCCGGCCGGCTCCGACGCGACCGGCTGGATCGCTGATCGGGCCAACGAGCTGCTGGCCGACCCGGGCGCGATCAGGCGCCGGTCGTTCGAGCAGGCGTACGCCGAGGTGGAAACCTTCGACTACCTGGGGGCGTACTGCACCGACCTGCAGAACGCGCTCGACCTCGACGCGATCCGCGAGGCCGGCGTACACATCGGTGCCGACCCGATGGGTGGGGCGTCGGTCGAATACTGGGGCCACATCGCCGAGCACCTCGGGCTCGATCTGACCGTGGTGAACCCGCGGGTTGACCCGCGGTTCGCGTTCATGACCCTCGACACCGACGGCAAGATCCGGATGGACTGCTCCTCCCCGGATGCGATGGCCAGCCTGATCCACAACAAGGACGCCTACGACATCGCCACCGGCAACGACGCCGACTCGGACCGGCACGGCATCGTCACCCCCGACTACGGGCTGATGAACCCGAACTCCTATCTGGCGGTCGCGATCGAGTATCTGTTCAGCCATCGCGACCGGTGGCCGGCCGAGGCCGGGGTGGGCAAGACGCTGGTGTCCTCCAGCCTGATCGACAAGGTGGCCGCCGAGCTGGGGCGTCGACTGGTCGAGGTGCCGGTCGGTTTCAAGTGGTTCGTGCCGGGACTGCAGTCGGGCGAGATCGGCTTCGGTGGTGAGGAATCCGCCGGGGCATCCTTCCTGACGCTGGCCGGGAAGACGTGGACCACCGACAAGGACGGCATCCTGCTGGCCCTGCTGGCCAGCGAGATCAGGGCGGTCACCGGGTCGTCACCGAGCGAGCGGTACGCCGACATCGAACGTCGGCACGGGGCGTCGGCGTACGCCCGGATCGACGCCGAGGCCGACCGGGAGCAGAAGGCGCGGCTGGCCGCGTTGTCCCCCAGTGACGTCAGCGCCAAGGAGCTGGCCGGGGAGCCGATCACCCAGATCCTCACCGAGGCGCCCGGCAACGGCGCCAAGATCGGTGGCCTCAAGGTGTGCACCGAGAACGCCTGGTTCGCCGCCCGGCCCTCGGGCACCGAGGACAAGTACAAGATCTATGCCGAGTCGCTGACCGGGTCGGAGCACCTGGCCCAGGTGCAGGCCGAGGCGAAGTCGGTGGTGGAGCAGGCGCTCAACGGCTGATCGGCCCGGTCCTACCCCCGCTCCGCCGAAGTGGTGACAAACTGGTTTGGTGACAGAGGGAACCGCTGCGGCCAAGGCCGACACCCCAGACCCGGATGATCCGCGCAAGCCCGCCCACCCGCACCAGTTGCGGCGCCGAGGGTGGCGGCTCACCGCCAAGAACGCGTTCAGCGAATTCTTCCGGGACCAGGGCACCGACCTGGCGGCGGCGTTGACCTACTACGGAGTGCTGGCCATCTTCCCCGGACTGCTGGCCGTGTTCTCCCTGCTCGGTCTGGTCGGACAGGCCGCGCAGACCGTGGACACCGTGCTGCAGCTGCTCGCGGCGGTCGCTCCCCGCGAGCTGGTCGACCAGGCGCGCGGTCCGCTGACCAGCATGGCCACCTCCCGGGCCTCGGGGATCACCTTCGTGGCCGGTCTGCTCGGCGCCCTGTGGTCGGCCTCGGGCTATGTCGGCGCCTTTTCCCGGATGATGAACCGCGTCTATGAGGTCGACGAGGGCCGCGGCCTGGTCAAGCTGCGCCTGCAGCAGTTGGTGATCACCGTGGTGGTGCTGGTGCTCGCCGCGGTCCTGCTGGTCGGTCTGGTGGTGTCCGGGCCGGTCGCCGAGCGGTTCACCTGGCTGATCGGGTTGGGGGTGCTCGGGCGTCAGGTGTTCAACATCGTCAAGTGGCCGTTGCTGCTGCTGCTCGCGGTGATCCTCGTGGCGGTGCTCTACTACTTCACCCCCAACGTGCGGCAGCCGAAGTTTCGCTGGCTCAGCGTGGGCGCCCTGGTGGCGTTGCTGGTGTGGATCCTGCTCTCGCTGGCGTTCGGTCTCTACGTTGGAAACTTCGCTTCCTACAACAAGAGCTATGGCGCGCTCGGCGGCATCATCGTCTTCCTGCTGTGGTTGTGGATCACCAACTGTGCGCTGGTGATGGGCGCCGAGATCGACTCGGAGTTGGAGCGTTCCCGCCAGTTGCAGGCCGGGATCCACGCGGAGGAGTCGCTGCAACTGCCACCGCGGGACACGAAGGCGAGCGAGAAGCAGCGGGAGAAGCGCGAGCAGCTGATCGCCGAGGGCCGGGCGATCCGCGAGGCGGCGTACGCCCGCGGCGAGGTGGAGTTCACCCCCGAGGAGGCGCGCGACGACACCGCGGAACTGCGCTCCAAGGACGCCGACTGAACTCAGAGAATTCCCTGGCTGGACACGGGTTCCGGGGGCAGCTCGCCGGGGCGCTTGATCCGCAGCAGCAGCCCGCCGAGCCCGTCGCGGGTGGCGGCCACGGCGATCCGGTCCCCTGTCTGCACGATGGTGGCGGCGGCCGGATGCCAGGCCCAGTCCGCGTCTCCGCGGCGTACCGCAAGAACCCGAACCGCGCCGGGGCGCACCAGCTCGGAGATCGCGATGCCGTGCGAGGCGGCCGAGCCGGCCTTCACCTCCAGCTCGGTGAACAGCAGGACGCGACGACCGACCGGATAAACCACCTCGCGGCGGCGGCCCATGGCAGCGGCGGCGAACGCGGGGGCCGCGAGCATCGACACCGAGCGGGTCGGCCCGAGGTCGAGGCGTCGTTCCACCCGATAGGCCAGGTCGTGATCGAACAGCCGGGTCACCACCCGCACGTCGGGCTGGGCCTGCTTGGCGACCAGCGCGATCTCGAGGTTGACCGCATCGGAGTCGGTGACGGCGAGCACGGCGTCGGCGGTGTCGATACCCGCCTGCTCCAGTGCGGGGGTGTCGGTCGCCTCGGCGATTATCACCGGGATCTTCAGTCGGCGGGCCCGCAGCACCCCGGGTCGGTCCTCGCGCTGTTCGATGCCGACCACCGGGATTCCCTGTTGGTGCAGGTGTTCCAGCACCGAGGTGCCGATCCGGCCCAGGCCGCACACGACGGCGTGATGATGCGGCTTTCCGCGGACGCCGCCGGTCAGGTCGCTGATCCGCAGCTTGATCAACGCGTCGACGACAACCGCGGTGATGCCGGAGGAGAGAACCAGCCCGAGCAGCTGGATGATCACCCCGCCGAAGCGCGCCGCCAGCGGCAGCTCGGTGTCACCGATCCCCGTCAGGGTGGACGCGGACAGCGCGAGGTACATCGCCAGCACCCAGGTCACCTCGCCGACGACGCGGAAGTAGACGACCGAGATCACCATCAGGGTGAGCAGTCCGAGCAGCACCCAGCGCAGCCGCCGGTCGAACACCGAGCCGACGGCGCCGACCAGCCCGGCGGTGCGCACCCGGCGCGGGGCGCGGTCGCGGCCCAGGCTGCTGGTGCCGAGCACCAGGTCACCGTCGTCGGGCAGCACGGCCTCGATACCGGGGCGGTCGGAGTCGCCGAGGACCGCGAGCAACTCCCCGCCGACGCGTGCGCGCGGTCCGGCGGACACCATCCGTCCCCCCAGCTCGAAGGTCTGCACCTCACCGGCGGACACGCCGGCGGCGACGAAGGCGGGCGCGGCGAGCTGGGCCGAAGAGAGCACCACGCACTCCCCCAGCAGGTTGGACAGCCGTTCGCGGAAGTTGGGGTTGGACAGCTCGAGCACCAGGCGTACGCCCGGGTTCAGCTCCTCGACCAGCAGCGCCACCCGGGTGCAGAACACGTCGTCGAAACCGAGGACGACCACGCACCGGGCGCGCTCGACGCCGACCTGACGCAGCTCCGCCTCGCGCACCTGCGTGACCGGGTACGCCTCAGCACCCAGCTCGGCCATGTCGGCGACCACGCCCGGATCGGAGCCCGGGGTGTTCAACACCAGCGCCTGCACCTGCTCGCCCGCCCGCTCCAGCTCCTCAACCAGCCGCAGGGCCGTGGTCGTGCCGCCGACGACCACGACGTGGTCACGGCGCTGCGGGGCCGCTGCTGGGTTCACGCAGGCACTCTAAGGGTTCCCCGGGGTCTCCACGCGGCAGCTGAGCCCTCTCGGTGGCTGAGCCTGTCGAGGCCCGCCCAGGACGTTGGCTGAGCCTGTCGAAGCCACCCACGCTGGCTGAGCCTGTCGAAGCCCCACGCTGGCTGAGCCGAAGCCTGCTGGTTGTGGTCACCTCCGGTGGTGGCGGCGGAAAGGGCGTCCCGCCCACCTCGCTGGCGGGTCGGGTTTCCGCTGCCGCCGGTCTGGTCTTCAGCTCGGTACGCCCGACCACGCCCCGACGCCCTTTCCGCCTCCACCACCTCAGCGCCCAACGTCCCGTCCCCACGTTGGCTGAGCGAGCTTGCGAGTCGAAGCCCCTGTACGTTCCCCGAGTAGGTCGGCATGCGGAGCTCGCGGAGCGATGCCGACCGTGTCGAGGGGAACTTGCCACGGATCTTCACGTCGACGGGATTGTCAACCAGGTCGGGGTATTCGGAAGCGGGCATGACGGCGTGGTGTGCGGTCTGCGTTGAAACACGTCGGTGGGATCACGAACGGGAGGCCGTCGGGGTCGAGGCGGATGGCCCAGCGGTCGGGGTTGTCGGCGTTCCAGGGCCGGTCGCGGGCGGGTTCGACCTGGCGGTGATGATGCGGGCACAGCAGCACCAGGTTCCACAGTTTCGTCGGCCCGTACGCCCACCACGGTTGGAGGTGGTGGGCTTCGCAGTCCTCGGGCGGGTGCGTACAGCCGGGGAACACACAGCCTTTGTCGCGGGCGACGAGGGCGGCACGGATTTCGGGGGTGACCAGCCGCTGCGGCGTACCGACCTCCATCGGCACCCCCTTGCCGTTCATCACCACCGGGAGAATGTCGGCATCGCACGCCAGCCGGCGCAGCTCGGTCGCCGACAGGTGCTCCCCACACGACACCTGCGCCGTCCCCAGACCGGTACGCAACGTGTCCAGGTCAACGAGCACAGAGATCCGGGGACGATCGCCACCATTCTTTGGGGCGTCTCCGACCTTCGCGGCCCGGCGGACGAGAATCATCAACGCATCCGCCCGCAGCTGCGCCCGGGTCGGCGGGACCGCATCGGTTCCCGTGACCTCTCGCCACAGCGCCGACTCGTGCGCCTTCAACAACGCAGCCAACTCTTCACCATCAGCAAGGGGGAGTTTGCCGGTCAGAAGGTAGGAGCCGTGATGATCCGGCGCCAACGACAGCCGCCGGTTCTTCTCGGCCAGCAGACGCTCCGCCTCCAACCGCGCCGCCTCAGCCACCTCGGTTCCCTCGGGATCAATCGTCTGGCGCACGTGCAGGGACAGTTTGCGCAGGTCATCGGGGGCGAAGTCGGCGGCGAACCCGACCATCAACTCCTGGGCCCGATCCAACTCCGCGGTGGCAAGGGTGTCGGGCAGCTCCTGAAGCCCGTTGAGGATTCCGCGGACCTGGCTGTCCGACAGCAGTCCTGCGCACGCGGCGTCGGCGATCAGAGGGAACCGGCTGTGCAGGGTCGTTGCCTGCTTCACGATCCGGCTGGCTTCGCGACTGCTGTGGCGATGCTGCCGGGTCAGGAACGTGGCCGTCGACACCAGGTGCACTCGCTCGGCCGCTTCGCGCTTCGTGGTCTCGGCGATCACCCTGGCACGCCCGGCCGCGACAGCCGCGGCCATCGCATCCGCGCGATCGAGGAGTGCGAGAATTTCTTCGTCGGTGAGGAGGGCGAGGTTGTCGAGCTCGGGCAGCATCGACACCGCGGTGATCACCGTGGGGGTGTCGGCTGCTGTGCTCATGAACCAAGTACATCAGCCGGGTCTGACAGTCCGACCCCGAAAACGGCCCGAAACGCCTGTGTGCACGAAAAAAGTTTGAGAAACTTTGGCCACTCCAGTCACAGCCCTCCCGAGAGACTTCGATTCACAAGCTCGCTCAGCCAATGTTCCACGGCGGGTGGCTTCGACAAGCTCAGCCACCGCAGGCCTGGAAACTGGACGTTGGGCGCTGAGGTGGTGGAGGCGGAAAGGGCGTCGGGGCGTGGTCGGGCGTACCGAGCTGAAGACCAGACCGGCGGCAGCACAAACCCAGACCACCAGCGAGGTGGGCGGGACGCCCTTTCCGCCGCAACCACCGGAGGTGACCACAATCAGCAGGCTTCGACACGCTCAGCCACCATACGGCTTCGACAGGCTCAGCCAGCGTAGGGCTTCGACGGATCGTATGGGTTCAGAAGTTGGCGGGTTCGGTGTATTCGCCCCATTCGGTGCGCAGGACGCCGCAGATCTCGCCGAGGGTGGCCTCGGCGCGGACCGCCTCGAGCATCGGCTCGATCATGTTCTCGCTACCGCGGGCGGCGCCCAGCATTCGTTGCAGAGCCGCGTCGACCCGGGCCTGGTCGCGGTTGCTGCGCCGCTCGGTGAGCGTGCGCACCTGCTCCCGCTCCACCTCGTGCGATACCCGCAGGATCTCCAGGTCGCCGGTCACCGACGAGGTGTGGCAGTTGACGCCGACGATCCGCTTCTCGCCCTTTTCCAGCAGGGTCTGGTGGATGAACGCCGAGTCGGCGATCTCGGCGGTGAACCAGCCCTCCTCGATCCCACGCAGCAGACCGGAGGTGATCGGACCGACCGCGTGCTGACCGTCCGGCACCGCCTGCTCCCCCAGCTTGAGGATCTGCGCGAAGATCTTCTCCGCCTCGGCCTCCATCCGGTCGGTGAGGTCCTCCACATACCAGGAACCGCCCAGCGGATCGGCCACGTTGACCACCCCGGTCTCCTCGGCGATCACCTGCTGGGTGCGCAACGCGATCTCGGCCGCTCGCTCGCTCGGCAGCGCCAGGGTCTCGTCCAGGGCGTTGGTGTGCAACGAGTTCGTCCCACCGAGCACCGCGCTCAACGCCTCCAACGCGGTGCGCACCACGTTGTTGTACGGCTGCTGGGCGGTCAGCGACACCCCGGCGGTCTGGGTGTGGAACCGCAACCACTGCGCCTTGGCCGTCTTCGCGCCGAAGTGGTCCCGCATCCAGCGCGCCCAGATCCGCCGCGCCGCGCGGAACTTGGCGATCTCCTCGAAGAAGTCGATGTGCGCGTCAAAGAAGAAGCTCAACCCGGGCGCGAACACGTCCACGTCCAGCCCGCGCGACAGCCCCAGCTCCACATAGCCGAACCCGTCGGCCAGGGTGAACGCGAGCTCCTGAGCGGCCGTCGCCCCGGCCTCGCGGATGTGATAGCCCGAGACCGACAACGGCTTGTACGCCGGGATGTCGCGCGAGGTGTACTCCATCAGGTCGCCGATCAACCGCAGGTGCGGCTCGGGGGCGAACAGCCACTCCTTCTGGGCGATGTATTCCTTGTAGATGTCGGTCTGCAGGGTGCCGTTCAGCTTCGAGATGTCCCGGCCCTGCCGCTCGGCCGCCACCAGGTACATGCAGAACACCGGTACCGCCGGCCCGGAGATGGTCATCGAGGTGGTGACCTGCTCCAGGTCGATCGAGTCGAACAGCACCTCCATGTCGGCCGCCGAATCGATCGCCACCCCGCAGTGCCCCACCTCGCCCAGCGAGCGCGGGTCGTCCGAATCGCGCCCCATCAGCGTCGGCATGTCGAACGCGACCGAGAGCCCGCCACCGCCGGCGCCGAGGATCATCTTGTAGCGCTCGTTGGTCTGCTGGGCGTTGCCGAAGCCGGCGAACTGCCGGATCGTCCACGGCCGCCCGCGATAGCCGGTGGCGTACAGGCCGCGGGTGAACGGATATTCCCCCGGCCAGCCGATCCGCTCCATCCGCTCATCGGCGGCCTCGTCGGCCGGCCCGTAGACGGGCTCGAGCTCCAGACCCGACAACGTGGTGAAGTCCGCGTCGCGCACCTTGCCGGTGTCGACGGCCTGCTGCCAGGCCGCGAGCCAGCGGTCGTGTCCGGTGTTGTCAGCCATCACTGCCTCCGTCGGTTGAACAGCCGTGCGCTCTCACGTCCAGTGTGCGGGACGCCGCTGCAATGCGCACCCCTGGGAAAATAGTAGGACACCCTACTAAATCCGGCCACACGGCAGACCGCGACGGCCCTCCCGTGTCAGGATGAATCCGTGAGCGACAACGACGTCAGCACCGATCCCACCACCGCCTGTCGGGAAGCGCGAGACCTGCTGCTGCGGTTGCGCGCAGATCACCAACGGGCCGCTGCCGAGTTCCGTTGGCCCGACCTGGGCCCGCGCTTCAACTGGGCCCACGACTGGTTCGACAGGATCGCCGTCGACAACGACGCGACCGCCCTGACCATCGTCGAGCAGGACCTGTCCGCCGCCTCGGTCAGCTTCGCCGACCTGGCCCGGCGCTCCAACCAGGTCGCGCACTGGCTGACGGAACTGGGCGTACGCCGCGGCGACGCGGTGCTGGTGATGCTGGGCAACCAGGTCGAGCTGTGGGAGGTGATGCTCGCGGTGTTCAAGCTGGGCGCGGTCGTGCTGCCCACGACCACGGCCCTGGGCCGCGCCGACCTGGCCGACCGGCTGGAGCGGGCCGAGGTGCGTGCGATCATCTGCAATCCCGGCGACGTCGAGAAATTCGACGGCCTGGCCGAGCAGCTGCTGCGGATCTGCACCAGCGAGGCGGACGGTTGTCAGGCGTACGCCGACTCGCGGCAGGGCGATGAGAGCCCGGTCCCGCACCCGGACACCGCACCGGGCGATCGGCTGCTGCTCTACTTCACCTCGGGCACCACCAATCGCCCCAAGCTGGTCGAGCACACGCAGGTGTCCTATCCGCTCGGCCACCTGTCCACGATGTACTGGCTCGGCCTGCAGCCGGGTGATGTTCACCTCAACATCTCCGCGCCGGGTTGGGCCAAGCACGCCTGGTCCAACTTCTTCGCGCCCTGGATCGCCGAGGCGACTGCCCTGGTGTTCAACTACACCCGGCTCGACGCGAACACCCTGCCGCGGCTGCTCGACCAGCACGCCGTCACCAGCTTCTGTGCCCCGCCCACCGTGTGGCGGATGCTGATCAAGGCCGACCTCGGTGATCGCCCCCGGGCCCTGCGCGAGGCGCTCGCCGCCGGTGAACCGCTCAACCCCGAGGTGATCAGCCAGGTCGAGCAGCGCTGGGGGCTGACGGTGCGTGACGGGTTCGGGCAGACCGAGACCACGGCCCAGGTGGCGAACACCCCCGGCCAGCCGGTCCGCCCCGGCTCGATGGGACGGGCCCTGCCCGGAATCCCTTCGGTGCTGGTGGATCCCGCCTCCGGGGAGTTGGTCGAAGGGGCCGGCGAGGGCGAACTCTGCCTCGACCTGTCACAGCACCCGGTGTCGTTGATGAAGGGCTACGTGGGGGACCTCGAACGCAACGAGGAGGCGCTGGCCGACGGCTTCTATCACACCGGTGACGTGGCGGCCCGCGACGCCGACGGCTACATCACCTTCATCGGCCGCACCGACGACGTGTTCAAGGCCTCCGACTACAAGATCAGCCCGTTCGAGCTCGAGTCGGTGCTGATCGAGCATCCCGCGGTGGCCGAGTCGGCCATCGTGCCGGCCCCCGATCCCGTACGCCTGGCCGTCCCGAAGGCCTACGTCCAGCTCGCGGCGGGTCACGAGCCCACCGAGGAGACGGCACTGTCGATCCTCGCCTTCGCCCGGGAACGACTCGCCCCCTTCCAGCGAATCCGCAAGCTCGAGTTCACCGAGCTGCCCAAGACCGTCTCCGGCAAGATCCGCCGGGTCGAGCTGCGGGCCAAGGAGGAGCAGGGCGGCAACCGGGCCGAGTTCACCGACGACTCCCTGCGCTGACTCCGCGATCGGCGTACGCCCGGTGCGCCGACCCTCGGCCGCGCCCACACCTCACTAGGATCGGGACCCATGAGTGTGGTCGCCATCATCCCTGCCCGCGGCGGTTCGGTCGGCGTGCCCGGCAAGAACCTGCGCAGCATCGGCGGCATCCCCCTGGTCGCCCGCGCCGTCCGCGCCTGCCGGGCCGCCCGACGCATCGACGAGATCTTCGTCAGCACCGATGACGACCGGATCGCTGCCGTGGCGAGTGATGCGGGCGCCGAGATCATCCGCCGCCCGGCCGACCTCTCCGGAAACACCGCCAGCAGCGAGTCGGCCCTGCTGCACGCCCTCGACGAGGTCGCCGACCGCGGGATCGACGCCCAGGTGCTCGCCTTCGTGCAGTGCACCAGCCCGTTCATCTCCGGCCGGGATCTGGACACCGCGGTCGAGCTGGTCAACAGCGGAAAGGCCGATTCCGCCTTCTCCGGTGTGGAAACCTACGACTTCCTGTGGCGCGACGCCGACACCGGCACCGATCCCGGCAGCGGCACCATGGTCGGGCAGAACCACGACGCCTCGTTCCGGCCGCGCCGCCAGGATCGGCGCCCCGACTATCGCGAGACCGGCGCCTTCTATGTGATGCGTACCGAGGGATTCCGCCGGGCCCGGCACCGGTTCTTCGGACGTACCGCAGTGGTCAAGGTGTCCGAACTGGCCTCGCTGGAGATCGACACCGCCGAGGAGCTGGCGCTCGCCGACGCCTTCGCCGGGGTGCTCGACCGGGCACCGGCCGACGAGGCGGGGATCGGCATCGACGTGGACGCGGTGATCACCGACTTCGACGGGGTGCACACCCCCGACACCGCCTACATCGACCAGGACGGCCGCGAGCTGGTCCGGGTGTCCCGCTCCGACGGGATGGGCGTGTCCTTCCTGCGCCGGGCCGACGTACCGATGTTGATCCTTTCCAGGGAAAGAAATCCGGTCGTCACGGCCCGCGCGAGAAAGCTGGGGGTCGAGGTGCTGCAGGCGGTGGACGACAAGACCACGGCGGTGCGCAGCTGGGCCGAGCAGAACGGGGTCCCGCTGGAGCGGATCGCCTATCTGGGCAACGACGTGAACGACCTGGGCCCGATGCGGCTGGTGGGGTGGCCGGTCGCCGTGGCCGACGCGCACACCACGGTGCGCGGCGTCGCCCGGGTGGTGCTGCACCATCGCGGCGGCGAGGGCGCGGTCCGCGAGCTGTGCGAACGGGTGCTGGCCGCCCGACCGGAGAACGCCGAGATCGTCAACCAGGTCGGCGAGGGACGAGCCTGAGGAATCGCCGAGTCCGTCTGGGCACCGAGCCGAAGCCGCGGAACCGGACTGGCGGCAACTCCTCCCGGGTCGCCACCAGTGCCGCCAGCCGACCCCGCCAGGTGTTCTCGCTGGGATCGTGCAAATAGTTCTGCTGCAGCCAATCCGGCTCCGGGTGGCGAAAGCTCGCCGTCCGCAGATCGTCGAGGTCGCCGACCAGGCCGGAGTCGGCGAACACTTGGTTGATCTGCTCCGCCCCCACCCCGAAGTCACCGAGGATCAGCAAGGGGACGCGGGCAGCAATGGCCTCGATCGCCGCCGTGGAGGAGACGGTGGCGAAACCGTACGCCTCAGCCAGGGCATCGGCCATCCGCCCCGCCCGGAACTCGACCTCACGGCGCCCCGCCCGCGGGCGCTGCTGCCACAGCTCGGCATACGGGTACGCCTCGTTGTGCGCCTGGCGTTCCCCGCCAACGGCCCGGATTTTCACGACAGGGTTGAGCTCCGGCGGGACCGCGGCGAGGGCGTCGAGCACCCGCACCCGATCCTCCCGCAGCGCCGGCACCAGGGATTGCGCCGCGAACACCACGTCGGAGCCACCCCGCCCGACCGCCACCTCACGCAGATAGGGCAACGTGGCCAGCGCCAGCTCGGGCCCGCTCTCCCCCGCGGCCCGCAACCGCTGGACCACCTCGGCGTAGGCGGCCATCTCCCGGTGCGAGTGCAGCAGCATCAGGTCCAGGTGACGACGATGGCGGATCGCCAGATCGTTGGCGGGATAGGAGATCCCGGGCAGACCACCGACCAGCACCGGCCGCGGCCGGCCCGGGTGCGGCCGCAGCGCGCCACCGGCGGCCAGCACCGAGAGAGCCACCTCCAGCGCCGGCCCGGTGCAGGCGAGCACGATCACCTCGGGCCGCTCGGCGGCCAGGGCGAGCAGACGGCGTACGCTCCCCCGCTGGATCGGATAGCCGCCCTGCACCGCCGCCACCTGGGCCGGGGACGGCGCGATCACGTTCTCCAGCACCAGATGCCGCACCCGCCAGTCGGCCGGAGCGTCCTCGAAGGTGCTCACCACCCATTTCAGATAGGAGTCGGAGTCACTGACGGTGAGGATCCGCATTCGGCTCACCTGTTCAGAAATCGCCGGCGGCCGAACGCGCGGCGGCGAGGATGTGGCTCAGTTCGTCGCACTGTTCCTCGGTGATCGACCCCAGCCCGAACTGGGCGGCCACCACGGCCGCGGTCGCCTGCTCCAGCACCTCGCGGCCGGCATCGGTGAGGCTGGCCAGCACCGCCCGGCCATCGTCGGGGTGCGGGCGTCGCTCGATCAACCCGGCCGCGTCGAGGCGCTTGACCAACGGGGTGACCGAGGTGGCGTGCACCTGCAACCGCTCCCCGATCTTGCCCAGCGGCAGCGAACCGGTCCGGGAGAACGACAGCAGCACCAGCACCTCATAGCGGGCGAAGGTCAGCCCGAACGGCCGCACCACCTCGTCCAACTCGGTGAGCAGCAGCTGGTGCACCCGCATCAGCGAGGTGGCCGCGTGCATCCGCGAGGTCTCCGGATAGGCCTTCTCCCACAGCCGCGCGCCCCGCTCGATCGGGTCGAACGGGAGCGCCGCCCGGCTCACCAGCCCTCACCCCCGACGTTGCTGAAGCTCTTGCGGGCGCCGGAGCGCTGGATCACGCGCTGGATGGTCAGGTCGCGCTCATCGGGGCGCCCGACATAGCGGATGTCGCGCAGCCCCTGGTCCTGGGCCGCGGACTCGAAGATGAAGTGGCCGTAGTTGAAGATCCGGCCGATGAACGGCTTGTGCACCGCGATGTCGAGGATCCGCTGCATCGGCATGGTTGCGGTGTGCTGGGAGAACACCCCGTGCACCCGGAACACGCGCATGTTGGTGATCACGAACCGGTCCATGTGTTCGGAGTGGATCCGCCACAGGCAATAGCCGAACAGCGCCAGGCCGAGCACGCAGGTGACCCACCACGCCCGCCCCAGATAGGGCATGGAGACGAACAGAGCGATGCAGCCGAACAGACCGAGCACCGGACGCAGGATCGCCATCGGATGCCGACGGACCTCGTCGACGATGATCTCGCCCTGATCTGCGATCAGATGTCGCTCGACCTGCGGGTCGAAGAACCGACCCAGGCCCGGGATCGCCACCGCCGCCTCACTTGGCCAGGGTGCCGAAGAAGCGGAACAGCGATTCGAAGGCTCCGACGAATCCGCGGACCGCGTGCGCGGCATCCTCCGGCCGGGTCACCAGATAGAACAGGCAGAAGCCGATCACCAGGAACCACAGGACCTTCTTGATCCAGCCAGACATAAACCCTCCGTCTGTGGCCGCGTTGATGGGGAAGGACCGCGACCCCGGTGCCCCTTTCTACCGCAGGGGCGCCTCGGGGGCGGTGAGGGCACGCCGGTGCGCCTGGATCGTGACCCGAGCGGCATCCCCGCGTTCAGGCGCCGGTGACCTGCTCCAGCAGCCGGCCCGCTGCGGCGTACGGGTCCAGGTCACCGTCGCGGACCGCGGTCGCCAACTCGTCCAGTCCCTCGCGTCCCCCATTCAGGAAGCGTCGGCGTACGCTCGCCAGGGCCAGCGCCTCGATCTCGGCCCGGGAACGGGCCAGCCGTCGCTCGGACCACCGGCCGGATTCCTCACCCTGACTGCGGTGGGCCGCGATCTGCTGCACCACGTCGGCGATCCCTTCACCGACGTTGGCCACGGTCTTCACGATCGGCGGCTTCCAGCCGTCGGAGTGGTCGTCCATCGCGATCATCGTGCGCAGCTCACGGATCAGGTTCTGCGCGCCGTCGCGATCGGCCTTGTTGACCACGAAGAGGTCGCCGATCTCGAGGATCCCCGCCTTGGCGGCCTGGATCCCGTCCCCCATCCCGGGCGCGAGCAGCACCAGGGTGGTGTCGGCGGTGGCGGCGATCTCCACCTCCGACTGGCCCACGCCGACGGTCTCGACCAGCACCACGTCGAAACCGGCCAGATCGAACACCCGCAGCGCCTGCGGGGCGGCAGTGGACAGTCCACCGAGGTGGCCACGGGAGGCCATCGAGCGGATGTAGACGCCCGCGTCGGTGGAGTGCTTCTGCATCCGCACCCGGTCGCCCAGCACTGCACCTCCGGAGAACGGCGAGCTGGGGTCGACGGCGAGGACGCCGACCCGCAACCCCTGTGCCCGGTACGCCCCCACCAGGGCGGTGGTGGTGGTCGACTTGCCCACCCCGGGCGAGCCGGTGAGACCGATCACGTGGGCGTGACCGGTCGAGCCAGCCATCAGCCGCAGCGCCTCCGGCAGCTCCGGCGCGTTGTTCTCGACCAGAGTGATCAGCCGGGCGATCGCCCGGACCCGCCCGGCCCGGGCGGCCTCGACCAGCTCGGCCACCCGGGAGGAGGCGTCGGTCACGCCTGCGGGACCTTGATGATGAGGGCGTCGCCCTGACCGCCGCCACCGCACAGGGCCGCAACCCCGGTGCCACCGCCACGGCGCTTCAGCTCGTTGGCCAGGGTGAGCACGATCCGCGCCCCGGACATGCCGATCGGGTGCCCCAGCGCGATCGCGCCGCCGTTGACGTTGACCCGCTCGTCGACCTGCTGGTCGCTCAGGCCGAGGTCGCGGCCGCAGGACAGGCCGACCGCGGAGAACGCCTCGTTCACCTCATAGAGGTCGAACCCGGCCGGGTCCACCCCCTCCTTCTTGGCGGCCGCCATGATCGCCCGCGACGGCTGCAGCTGCAGCGAGGAGTCGGGCCCGGCGACCATGCCGTGCGCGCCGATCTCAGCCAGGATCTCGCAGCCCAGCTCCTCGGCCTTCTCCCGGCTCATCACCACGACGGCGCAGGCGCCGTCGGAGATCGGCGAGGAGGAACCGGCCGTGATGGCGCCGTCCTTGCCGAAGGCGGGCCGCAGCCGGGCCAGCCCCTCGGCGGTGGTGTCACCACGAATCCCCTCGTCGGCGTCGACCACGACGTCATCACCCTTGCGCTGCGGGATCCGGACCTCGACGATCTCCTCGGCCAACTTGTCCCTGGCGGCCGCGGCGCGCTGGTGGGAGCGGGCCCCGAAGGCGTCCATCTCTTCGCGGGTGAAGTTGAACTCCCCCTCGGCGTTGACCTTGTCGGTCAGCGCACCCATGGACTGGTCGGTGATGGCGTCCCAGAGCCCGTCGTGGGCGAGGTGGTCGCGGAGCACGGCGTCGCCATACTTGATGCCCTCGCGGGACTTGGGCAGCAGGTGCGGAGCGTTGGTCATCGACTCCATGCCGCCGGCGACCACCACCTCGCACTCGCCGGCGCGGATCAGCTGGTCGGCCAGGGCGATGGCGTTGAGCCCGGACAGGCACACCTTGTTGATGCTCATCGCCGGCACGTCCATCGGGATGCCGGCCCTGATCGCGGCCTGGCGTGACGGCATCTGCCCCTCGCCGGCCTGCAGCACCTGGCCGAGCACCACATAGTCGACCTGTTCGGGCTTGACCCCGGCCTTCTCCAGGGCCCCGGCGATGGCGATCCCACCGAGCTCGACCCCGCTGAGCGACTTCAGCGCACCGGAGAACTTGCCCATGGGCGTACGCGCGCCCCCGACGATGACCGATCCCATGCTCAACGCTCCTCCCGGGCGCCCTCGCCCGCCACCTGTAATCTTCCCGACAACTCGGATTCACCCTCCACCCTAGCGCTGTGCCGGCACGGGCTCCGTGAAAGTGTTGTGCCATGGAGAAGATGACTGATCTGTTCGTCTGCATCGACCACGTCGGCCTGGCCGTCCCCGACCTGGACGAGGCGATCCGGTTCCACACCGAGACGTTCGGCTGGCGGCTGCTGCACCGTGAGACCAACGAGGAGCAGGGTGTCGAGGAGGCGATGATCGGCACCGGCGAGCAGGGCCCCGAGAACGCCCAGATCCAACTGCTCGCGCCGCTGCGGGAGGACTCGGCGATCGGCAAGTTCCTGGCCCGCTCCGGGCCTGGCCTGCAGCAGCTGGCCTATCGCGTTCGCGACCTGGATCAGGTGTCGGCGACCCTGCGTGAGCGGGGCGTACGCCTGCTCTATGACCAACCGCGCCGCGGGACCGCGGACTCCCGGATCAACTTCGTGCACCCCAAGGACGCCGGGGGTGTCTTGCTCGAGCTGGTGGAACCGGCACGTCACGCCTGATCCTGCTCGACCAGCCGGGTAGGGTTTTCCCCGTTGAGGTCGGCCAGCTCGCCAGGAGGAGGAATCGTGAGCGACGAGTCGGGACTGAGCCTGTTCGACAGCGCGGCCAGTGCGGCGGGGCACTTCCCCACCCAGATGCGGGGGTACCACCGCGAGGCCGTCGACGAATACGTGCTCAATCTTGAGGGGCAGCGGGCAAAACTGCGCGAACAGGTGGCCCAACTGCAGTCCGAGGTGCGCGAGCTCGCCAATCGCCCCGAGCCGCGTCCCGAGGACGCCGACTACACCCACCTGGGTGGGCACGCCACCGAGATCCTGCGGATCGCCCAGGTGCAGGCCAAGGAGCTGGTCGACCGCGCGCACGGTGACGCCGAGCGGATCAAGGAGCAGGCCCGCCGGGAAGGCCAGCGCTCGCGCGAGTTGAGCGAGCGCGAGGCCGAGGATCTGCGGATGACCTCGATCGGCGAGCTGCGCACCCTGCGCGCCAACCTGGAACGTCAGGTGGGCGAACAGGTGAGCATGGCCCGGGCCGAGGGTGAAAAGCTCGTCATCGGCGCCCAGCAGCACGCCGAGGCGGTCGTCCGCGAGGCCCAGCGCAAGTCCGGGGCGATGCTGGAGGCCGCGCGCCGGGAGGCCGCCTCGATCCGCCAGACGGCCGAGCGGGAGGCCGCCCAGCAGCGAGCGGCCTCCGCCACGGAGCGGGACCAGTTGCTGGCCCGACTGGCCAGTGAGCACGAGGAGGCCAGCCAGCGTACCCAGCAGCTGCTGGCCGAGAGCACCCGTCAGCACGAGGAGGCCCAGCGCCTGCTCAGCACCGAGATCGAGCACGCCACCCGGGTCCGCACCGAGTCCCTGGCCGAGGCGGAGCGGGTACGCATCCAGGCGGCCCGCGAGGGCGACGCGCACCTGGCGGGCGTACGCCAGCGCGCGGCGGAGTTGCTGCAGAAGACCGAGCAGAAGGCGGCCTGGCGGGCCGAGGAGCTGAACCGGGAGAACGAGCGGTTGCTGCAGCGCAAGGAATCGATCCTGGCGCAGCTGAACAGCCTGTCCGCGATGGCCGGGCAGACGATGGCCGAGCCTCCCCGGCCCGACCTGCCCGACGTCGACCAGCCCCCGGTGCAGACCCCGACCCAGCCTCCGGGCGGCACCTCGGGCGTACCCCGTTCGGCCCAGTCGCCGACCGCGCCGCCCCGGCAGAACCAGCCCCGACCGCAGCAGAATCGACCGCAGCAGAACCAGCCACCGCAGAATCAGCAGAACCGGCCCGGCGCAGGCGGTCAGCAGCCTGCGTCAGGACGTGAGGGGCAGGCGCCGGCCCAGCAGCGGTCCGCGGGCCAGGCACCAAAACCTGCCCAGACAGCGAATTCGCCCAAGGCGTCGAAGCCGGGGCAGGCCAGCCCCTCCGGGCCGGCTGCGCAGCCCGGAACCGGTCAGAAACCGGGCCCTCAGGGGCGTACCGGCCCAGGACCGGCCGACAACGGGCGTCGATGACCGACCAACCCGCTGATCCGGCGCCGCCGCCGGAAACCTCGACACCGGAGCCGACCGGTCAGCACGGCCGCCGCGGCTGGATCCTTCGGCTGACCCGAAGGGCCCGCTCCGCGGTGGAGGGGCCGCGTCGCCCCGAGCCCGAACCGGCCACGGAACCGCCCCCGCTGGTGCCGATGGAGGAGACCGACCGCGGCTTCCGGCTGGCTCGGATGTCCCCGTTCGCGATCGGCTTCTTCGGCACCCTGGGCGCACTGGTCGCGGTGGCCCTGGCCAACATGCTCGGGCAGGTCCAGTCGATCCTGGTGCTGGTGCTGGTCTCGCTCTATCTCGCGCTGGGTCTCAACCCGGTGGTCGAGCTGATGAACCGCCGCGGACTGCGGCGCGGGATCGGCGTGTTCGTGGTCGCCCTCTTCGCCCTCGGTGGGATCGTCCTGATCGGCATCGCCGTGCTCCCGGTGTTCACCGAGCAGGTGACCCAGTTGGCCACCAACGCCCCGGCGTACCTGCGCGGACTGCGCGAGAACCAGCAGATCAACACGCTCGACCAGCGCTTCGGTGTGATCGACAAGGTGACCAAGTTCCTGTCCGGGGAGAACCTGGTCAACAACGTGCTCGGCGGGCTGCTGGGCGCGGGCAAGGTGGTCGCGAACGCGGTGTTCTCGATCGTGGTGACCCTGGTGCTGACGCTGTACTTCCTGGCCTCCCTGCCGTCGATCAAGGACACCATCTATCGGCTCGCGCCGGCCTCGCAACGGCCCCGGGTGCGCTATCTGGCCGATGAGATGTTCCGCCGGATCGGCGGCTATCTGAGCGGCATGTTCGTGGTGGTGCTGTGCTCGGGCACCTGCGCGTTCATCTTCATGAACATCCTCGGACTGGGGAAGTACGCCCTGGCCCTTGCCGTGCTGACCGCGCTGTTCGCGTTCATCCCGCTGATCGGTACCAACATCTCGATGATCCTGGTCGCGCTGGTCGCATTCTCCGTGCTCGGCCCGGTCCAGGCGCTGGTCACGATCGGCTACTATCTGCTCTATCAGCAGCTGGAGGCCTATTTCATCCAGCCGCGGGTGATGAAGCGCTCGGTCGACGTGCCGGGCGCCGTGGTGATCGTCGTGGCGCTGGCCGGTGGTGTGCTGCTCGGCATCGTCGGCGCCCTGATCGCCATCCCCACCGCGGCCGCGCTGCTGCTGCTCTATCGCGAGGTCCTGCTCCCCCGCCTCGACCGTAGTTAGTCAGACCAGCACGCGGAGGGCACCCACTAGAACAATCGATCTTCGGCGTCGTCCATACCGCGCAGGGCGTCGTAGTCGACGGTGACGCAGTCGATCCCCCGGTCGGCGGCCAGCACCTTGGCCTGCGGCTTGATCTGCTGGGCGGCGAAGATTCCGCGAACCCTGCCCAGCAACGGATCGCGGTTGAGCAGCTCAAGATAACGGGTGAGCTGTTCCACCCCGTCGATCTCGCCGCGCCGCTTCACCTCCACGGCCACGTGCGCACCGTCGGCGTCGCGATACATCAGATCCACCGGACCGATCGCGGTCGGGAACTCCCGGCGTACCAGCTGCCAGCCCGCACCGAAGGTGCCCGGCTGTTCGGCCAGCAACTCCTGCAGGTGCGCCTCCACCCCGTCCTTCTGCAGCCCAGGGTCGACGCCGAGCTCGTGGGTGGAGTCGTGCAGCACCTCGAACAGCGAGATCTGCAGGGTGTCCCCGTCCTTGCCGGTCACCTCCCAGACCTCGGTGACCTGGTCGTCCAGCTCGGCGGTGACCGCGGCCTCGTCGACCTCGGGCTCACGCACCCTCAGCGTGCACGGCGGACTCATCCAGTTCAGCGGCTTGTATGCCCGGTCGTCGGCGTGGATGGACACCGAGCCGTCGGCCTTGACCAGGATCAACCGCTTCGCCGGCGGCAGGTGGGCGGTGAGCCGACCGGCATAGTCGACCTGACAACGGGCAATCACGAGGCGCACCGGGCCACGGTACCGGAGACGGCGCATCCGGCGAGTTCAGTTGCTGGAGGGGTTGCGATCCGCGGCGAAAGGCACGCTTGCGGTACGCCCCAGCAGCACCGTCTCCTGGCGCACCCGGCGGCGCAACCGGTCCAATCGGGCGACCGGGTCCGGCTCGGCCAGCGCGGCCAGGGAGTCGGCGAGCTCGAGCGGCCCCTGCGCCACCACCAGCCAACCGAGCTGCTCGGGGTCTGTCGGCAGCGCGCCCAGCTCTCCCCCGCGTTGCCGGGCGTACGCCTGGAGGGCCGCAACGAGACCGGCACCGGACTCGGCGAGCCGCTGGTCCGTCGCCTCGGTCAGTCCGACCGGCTCCACCTCGGCGGTCAGGTAGGGGTGCTCGCTCTCCAGCACCTCCCGGACGCGGAACGGCCAGCGTCCGACGGCCTGCAGCAGGATTCGACCCTCGGCCTCGCGCAGGGTGGTGACCCGCACCGCACAGCCGACCTCGGCGATGGAGTGCAGGTTCTGTTCTCCCACCTCGTGCCCGGAGCGGATGGTGACCACCCCGAACTCCCGCTCGGACTCCGGCCGCCGCAGCAGGTCGGCGACCAGCTCGCGGTAGCGCGGCTCGAACACCTGCAGGTTGAGCACCATTCCGGGCACCTGCACGGTGCCGAGCGGGAAGAGCGGGATCTGCATGGGTCCACGATAGGACCGCACGGAAGCAGTGGTCCCGCGCACCGGGGGTACGCGGGACCGCTGGGCTTCGACAGGCTCAGCCGACGTGGGGTCAGCGCTTGATCAGCGGGGAGCCCACCCCGCTGGCCTTGTCACCCTCGTTGAAGAAGTCCTCGTGGAAGATGTCGCGGGGGAACAGCCGCCGGCCCATCATCGACTTCAGACAGGACTCGACCATCCGCGGCGACCCGCACATGTAGCCCTGATATCCCTTCAGGTGCTCGAAATCCGCCTCCATCACCTGGTTGACGAAGCCGACCCGATAGCCGTCGGTCTCCTCGCCGGTGTCGATGCAGGGGTGGAACGTGAACTGATCGGGATACTCCTCGGCCAGCTCGCGATAGAACTCCACGTCATAGAGGTGTTCCTTGGTCTGCGCCCCGGCGTAGAGCACGATCTCGCCCTCGTACGCCTCGTTCTGCAGTGCGTGCTTGATCATCGAGGCGAATGGGGCCAGCCCGGTCCCCCCGGCGAGCATCACGATCGGCTTGTCCTCCTCCCAGGTGCGCAGCACGAACCGTCCGTAGGGGCCGGACAGCTTGACCTCGTCGCCCTCCGCGGCGCTCTTCCACAACCAGCCCTCGGTGCCAAGTCCGCCGGGGACCAGGCGCACCTGGAACTCCACGATCTTGTTCTCGGTGGGCGAGTTGGCCATCGACCAGGTGCGGTCGATGCCGCCGCTTCCGGGCACCTCGACGCGCATGTACTGCCCTGCGTTGAAGCCCAGCTCCCGGTCGAGCTCGATCTTCAGCCGTTTCACGTCGGCGGAGATGTCGGTGAGCTCGACGATCGTCCCGGTGAAATCCTGCACCGGAAAGACTTCCAGCTCCTCGTCCACGTCGATGTCGGCCTCGAGGGTGACATCGGACTCGGGCTTGGCGCAGCAGGTGAGGGTCTTCCCTTCCAGTCGCTCGAAGTCCATCAGGGCGAAGGTGGACGCCTCGCCTTGATCGACGTCCCCGTCGAGGAGGTCCACCTTGCAGGTCGCACACGTGCCGTGCGTGCAGGAGTGTGGCAGCCACACTCCTGCACGCAGGCAGGCGTCGAGGATCGTCTGATCCTCTCGGCACTGGACCTCGCGACCGAGCGGCTCCACCCTGATGGTGTGGGTCTCGGTCATCGGTTCATCCCTTCGCGAGGTCGAGCGAGACGGTGTTCTTGTGCCGGATGCCGAGCTCGGCCAGGGACTTGTCATCCTCCGGCTCGAAGTCCTCCTCGATCAGCTTCCAGACGAACGGCCCCTCCGCCTTGAAGTCCGGGTCCGCGCTGGCCCAGGGCATGACCTGGGTGTCCACGAACTCTTTCCAGGACATCGTTTGCGGCACCCGCAGGGCGACCGCGGAGGCGTAGAACATGCTGTCTCGACGAAGGACATGGACGAGCATGTCGTCGCCGTACAACGCCTGAGCGGAACGGGAGTCGAACTCGTAGGTGCCCAATGATTTGACCGCCATGTCAGGCCTCCTTCACGGACGTGGCGAACGGTTCCTGATCCGACACGTCCTCGGTCTTTTCGGAGTCGCCGACGACGTCCTCGACCTGCGCGTGCCACTTCTGCCAGTTCTGGTGGTCCACCGAGCCGATGTACTCGCCGTTGTCGCCCTCGGTCATGCCGTACCAGTCGAGAACCTCCGGCACCGACGGCCCACCGCAGTTGCCCAGCATGATCTGGTGCACCGGCATCCAGGCCTGGATGTACTTCTCCGGCTCGCGCTCGAAGATCCACTGGCAGCCATCGGAACACAGGTTGAAGTGCTCACCCTTGTACTCGCTGCTGCGCTGGCAGATCTTGGTGGGGTCACCGTGCTCGGGGAAGAGCATGGGGACCTGGCAGACCTGGCAGAGCTGAGGCAGACCCGGGTAGAAGAACCGGTTCCCCTCGGCGGCCATCTTGGCCTGCTTGTCGTAACGCGGCCGGTACAGCTGGTCGTAGCTGTCCGGATAGGACTTCGCCAACCAGGCGGAGTGTTCAGCGTCTGGGGTGGAAGTGGTGAAGTTCGCCGCAAACGAGAACTGATACAGCGCGTTGTGGGTGGCGTGGGAAAGGTGGTCCTTCTCCCAGATCGCCTGCTCCACATGCTTCGGCGGGCGGATCCCATAGTACGCCAGATCGGGGAACAGCCCGTTCAGCATCTGCTGTTCGAAGTAGAGCTCGAAGGCCTCCTTCCAGCTCATCACCGGACGCGGAAGCATGTAGTCGAGCATCTGCGCGATGAGCGAGGTCACGCGGTAGCCGCGCCAGAACCACTTATCCACCCACTCCTGGACGATCGGCACGTTGTCCTCGTCCTGCTCCAGCAGGAACTTGATCGCCTCCAGACCGAGGGTCATGTGCCGAGACTCGTCGGACTGGGCCGAGAAGCCGAAGGTCATCGTGGGCAGGTCTCCGTTGAAGGAGGCCCCCGACATGAACGGCACGAACAGCAGGTTGGTGAGCAGGTACTCGAAGGAGAACCCGATCGCGATCAGGAACTCGAACGGTCCCGCGGACAGCGCGTCTTCGAAGTACGACTTCGGCACCGACAGGTACCACACCCGGTCGAACATCTGCGGGAAGTTGTGGAACCCGGAGTAGTACTTGTTGTAGTTCGACAGCGTGTGGATCTCGGTCTGCGCGTGCCGCAGCTCGTCGATCGACTGGCACAGCGCGGCGAAGCGGGGGCCCGGGCCGTTGAAGTGCCGGGCCAGGTAGGAGAAGTGGCGGTTCGCCGCGTACTCCAGCGGGGTCACACCGCTCAGGAACACCTTCATCGCGTTCAGGTAGTTGGCCTCGGACAGGGTGAGATGTCCCTGTCCCTGGGCGAACCCGTCCAGCACCGAGTAGAGACGCTTGTCCTTTTCGGCCTGATAGCGGTAGTAGGCGTCGACGGTGAGCCGGAACGGGTCGTCCCACTTGGACCAGTCGTGGATCTTGATGCCCTCGTACTTGGTGTGCGGGAACATCTCGTCCTCGGAGACGTAGCTGGGGGTCCAGTCCAGGTCCCGGGTCAGTGCCGAGTAGCGCTGCTTCATCGACAGCTTCTTGGCCGGCTTGCGAGCTGGTGCTTCCTTCATATCGGTCATGATCAGTACTCCTCATCCTCGTCGTCGTCCTCGACCGGCCGGCCCCAGGAGATGACGATCCGATCCTCATCCCACTCGCTGATGTTGCCGGCCAGGCTCACGATGGCCATTTGAAATGCGTGTGTCTCCCAGGTCCGCCCGAGGCGCTCCTCCACGGAGGCCCGGTTGATCTCCAGGTATCCCGGCGCCCGCAGTTTGACCAGTCCCGGGATGTGTTGTGCGATGCACTGATCGTTGTCGGCCTCGATGGCCTCGATCACCGCGCGGTTCTCCTCGTTCTCCTGCAGATCCACGCTGACAATGCGCTCGGAGGCATCCACCGCCATCTCAGGCCCCCGGCCCGTCGACGTCCACGCCCAGGGCGCGGAAGTGCTCGGCGGCCTTCTCTGCAGCGACGGTGACGGCCCCCGCACAGCCCACGTCTACCAGGGTGTCCGCATGCTCGGCCAGAGCACGGACCGCGTCCACCGCCTGCGGCAGCCAGGTAGAGACCGCCTCGCTGAGCGCCGCCCGGTTGGCGTCGCCGTGCTCGGAGTCGGCCAGCCACGTCTTGTACAGCGCGTCCAGCCACTTGCGGTGGTCGGGGTACCAGGAGGCGATGTGCTGGGCGAGCAGCGAGTAGGCACCGGCGCCGCCGATGATCGCCTCCTCGTCCAGGTGCCGGTAGATCAGGGCGTCCAGCAGCATGTCGAGCACGTCCATGCCAATGACGGCGACCGCCCAGTCCTGCTCGACCAGCAGGATTTCCACCATCCGCCGCAGCCCCTGCAGGCTGTCGTCCTCGACCCATGCCTGCTTGGCCGACTTGAGCACCGTGGCGGTGCCGTCGTCGAGCGCGAGGCCGACCCGGCTGATCAACTGCGCGTTGCCAATCCGGTCAAACCCCTCGTAGCCGAGGCACTGGGCGATGGTCGTTCCGTAGGAGAACCGGCAGGCACCGGAGAAGATCATCTGGGCGCCGGACTCCAGGTGCCGCAGCGGGACCACCACCTGGGCGATCAGATCGCGCCACGGCTGCGGCATGCGATCCAGCAGATCGTGGTCGCCCACGTAGTCCAGCGAACGCGCGAACGCCTCGTGCATCTGGGAACGGTTGGTCACATACGGGGTGTAGTAGTACTGCCGTGGATCCGCGTAGTCGTGAGGATCGACCAGCTTGAACCGGCTGAAGTCCGCGTCGTACAACTCCTTGTCCGGAGCCCAGGTGGGCCGGTAGTGGAAGTTCTCCACCGGCTGGAGGTAGTAGCTGCCCTCCTGGTAGCGGGTGGCCGGCTTGTCGCCGAACCGTTTGGCCACGTGGTCGAATGTCTGGCGCTGCGGCGTGATGACCTGTGTCTTCAGCTCGTACTGCATGCGCCGACCTCCTTTCCTTGGGTTGGTCGATTTGTCAGATCAGGTGAGCTCTGTGGTGGTTACGCAGATCAGCCACCAGGCAGAGTCGAATGATGAGATCGGGCAGGGCTTCGGGGCCGATCAGTTCGTAGGGCTCCTCGTTCGGCAGGTTGTCGGAGACGATCTGCCCGTGCGCGCCGGCCGAGTCGATCACGGTGGTGACCCGCGCCGCGTGCACACCGCACCGGATGGTGAACGACAACTCATTGCCGCCCACCTCGTCATACAGGGTGAGATGTGCTGCCGGGTCATCGATCACTGCATTGGCCTCGCAGACCAGCTGTTCGGCCAGCGAACGCAGTGCGACCTGTCTGTCCACACCCTCGTTCACGGCGCCGGGCCGACTCGGCCGCAGGGTCGGAGTCGGCACCTCTTCGGTCGATTCCTCGCCGCTCAGCACCTGAGCCAGACGATTCATGAAGAACGTCACGGGACTCCTCCTTGAGTCGTTCGCTCACACTGACGTTACGGTACCGGGTGCGGGAGGAGTACCCGTAGAACTACCCGTCTTTGTTCGACCGTGGCCCCGGGTAGCGGCGTGGGATCCGCGTGCCCCGCTACGGAACGACCCCTCGCCCAGGTGGGGCTGGTCGCGTATTCTCTGCACGCGGTCCGAGGTGGGGCCGTGCGGCCCGGGGGCCGCGAGCACTACAGGATGTGGATCCGTTGGCGATGGGGCAGCTCTCGGCTCCGATGACCCGGTTCATCGGGCGCGGCCGCACCGTGCCCCAGGCCGAGTCGCTGATCTGCGAGAACCGGCTCGTCTCCCTGATCGGCCCCGGCGGCATCGGCAAGACCCGGCTCGCGCTGGAGCTGGCCGGACGCCTCGACGATCAGTTCGCCGACGGCTGTGCCGTGGCCGCCCTGGAGGTGGTGGTTGATCCGACCGACGTGCCGTGGGGGGTCGCCTCCGCCCTGGAGATCGCCGACCTGACCAACCGGGATGCGACCGAACGGCTGACCAACTTCCTCGGCCGCAAGCAGCTGCTGCTCGTGCTGGACAATTGTGAGCACCTGTTGGAATCCGCGGCGGACCTGGTGCTCACCGTGCTGACCCGCTGCCCGGGCGTACACGTGCTGACCACCTCGCGCGAACCGCTCGGGCTGGAGGGCGAGCACGTGCTCACCGTGCCGCCACTGGAGCTGCCGGAGCGGGACAGCGACCCGGCCACGGTCACCCGAGCCGAGGCAGTCGCCCTGCTGCTGGAGCGGGCCGCCCAGGCCGGCAGCCCGCTGGAGGTCACCGAAAAGAACTGCGCCGCCATCGCCGAGTTGTGCCGGCGCCTGGACGGGATGCCGCTGGCCATCGAGCTGGCGGCCGTGCGGCTGCGCAGCCTCTCGGCGGAGCAGATCCTGGACCGGCTCGACGCCCGGTTCCTCCTGCTGCGGCGCAACGGCCGCGGGCTGCTCCCCCGACACCAGACCCTGCGCAATCTGGTCGACTGGAGCTACGAGCTGTGCTCACCGGCGGAGCAGTTGCTCTGGGCCCGGATGTCGGTGTTCACCGCAGGCTGTGACTTGGACGCCGCAGAGGCGGTGGCCGGCTTCGGTTCCCTCCGCCGCGAGGAGGTGCTGGACCTGCTCGATGCGCTGGTCGCCAAGTCGATCGTGCTGGCCGAACAGACACCGTTGGGGATGCGCTATCGCCAGCTGGTCACCATTCGTGACTACGGTGCGGAGTTGGCCGCCAAGGCCGCAGAGACGGGAGAACTGCACCGGCGTCACCGCGACCTGATGCTCGAGCGGGCTCGGGGCATGGTGCGGACCTGGGCGGGGCCCGACCAGCAGCGCAGTCTGGCCCTGATGCGTGCCGACCATGCCGACGCGATCACCGCGATGGAGTGGTCCCTGGCAACCCCGGGCGAGGGGAACCGAGCGGCCGAGCTCGGCGCCCTGTTGCGTTACCACTGGGTGTCCGGGGCGTTTCTGCCGGCCGGACGGCACCGGCTGGAGCAGGTGCTCGCCTCCCCCGAGGTGACCGGGCGCGACCGCGCCGAGGCCCTTTGGGTGGCCGCTTGGGTGGCGCTGATCAGCGGTGACCACGCACTGGCCGAGGAGCACCTGAGCGAGGCCGAGCCGCTGGCGGCGGAACTGGCGGATGCGTTCCTGCGCGGTCAGGTGGCCAACTGGACGGGGCTGCTGCACCTGTTCCGGGGCAACGGCCCCGAGGCGGTGCGGCACTACCGGCGGGCCGCCGCCATCTTCACCGAGCTGGGGGACGAAGCGGCGCTGGAGACCGCGCTGTTCCAGCTCGGGCTGTCCGAGATCTATGGGGACTCCCCCGCCGCGGCCCTGCGCACCTCCGAGCGGTTGATCGCGATCAGCGACCGCAACGGGGAGTCCTGGTTCCGGGCGTACGTCTATTGGGTTCGCGGGATCGCCCTGTGGCACCAGGGTGAGTTGGACGCGGCGCGCACGGCCACCCTGGAGACGCTACAAATCCAGGCCGAGAACCTCGACGGGATCTGCATCGCGCACACCCTCACCCTCGGTTCGTGCATCGCGGTCGACTCCCACGACTTCGAGCGGGCAGCACGGCTGCAGGGCCTGGCCGAGGCGGTCTGGTGCACCCTGGGCACCCACGTCGCCTCGTTCGGTCCCGGTCTCGAGGGGGATCGGAACGCCGCCGTGCAGCGGGCCCGCTCCGCGCTCGGGGCGGACGCGTGGCAGCGCGCCGTGCGCGAGGCAAACGGCCTGGACCATCTCGGTGCGGTCCACGCCGGTCTCGACGAGGTCGCGAAGATCTGCGGTACGCCGGCACCCAACCCTGTCGGCCTCACCCGGCGCGAGGCCCAGATCGCCGACCTGGTCGCAGATGGGCTGTCCAACAAGGAGATCGCCCACCAGCTCACGATCTCCACCCGGACCGTCGACGGACACGTGGAGAACATCCTGCACAAGTTCGGGGTGCGTTCCCGCGCCAAGGTTGCCGCCCAGGTGCTCAGCCAGCGCACCCGCTGAGAGGCACCCGGCACAGCAGTCCTCGGGGTGACCACCATCATGGTCTGACCCCCGGTCGAACCACCTCCCCACCACGCGGAGCACGGATAGACTCGTGCGGGTGACTACTGATCCGAACAACGAGAACACCATCCGTACCGTCGCCGTGATCGGCTTGGGCACCATGGGCGCCGGGATCGCCGAGGTGTTCGCCCGGGCCGGCCTGACCGTCCGCGGCATCGAGTACAACGAGGACGCGCTGGACCGGGGCCGCGGGGTCCTGCAGAAGTCGACCGACCGGGCCGTCTCCCGGGGGAAGCTGTCCAGTGAGGATCAGGCGGCGCTGCTGGGCCGGATCGACTTCACCACCGACACCGCAGTCGGGGTCAAGGACGCCGACCTGGTCGTGGAGGCGGTGAGCGAAAAGCTGGAGCTGAAGCAGCAGATCTTCCGCACCGTCGACGAGGCCGCGCCGGCGCACGCCATCCTGGCCACCAACACCTCCTCGCTGTCGATCACCTCGATCGCCACGGTGGTCACCGACCCGAGCAGGGTGCTCGGCGTCCACTTCTTCAACCCCGCGCCGGTGCAGACCCTGGTCGAACTGATCCGCGCCATCCACACCTCCGACGCCGCGATCGACCGGATGACCCGGTTGATGACCTCGCTCGGCAAGTCCCCCATCGTCTGCGGCGACCGCGCCGGTTTCATCGTCAACGCGCTGCTGGTGCCCTATCTCGGTCAGGCGGTACGCCTGTACTCCAACGGATTCTGCACGCGCGAGGAGATGGACTCCGCGATGGTGGAGAAGGCCGGCTATCCGATGGGCCCGCTCACCCTGGTGGACCTGGTCGGGGTCGACGTCTGCGAGGACGTGCTGGAGCGGATGTTCCAGGAGAGCAAGGACCGGCTGCGCTCCACCCCGGAGCTGCTGCACCAGCTGGTCACCGCCGGGATGCTCGGCCGTAAGACCGGCCGTGGCCTCTACACCTACGCCGACGGGAAGGCCACCGACGAACCGGGCGTGGTCCGTCCGCCCCGGGTGTCCCGGGCGCACGAACTGCCCGACCGGCTGGTCTGCAACTACCTGAACCAGGCGCTGCGGATGGTCGAGGAGAACTACGCCTCGCTCGACGACATCGACACCGGGATGGCCGAGGGCTGTCGGATGCCGCGTCCCTTCGAGGTGCTGGTCGAACTCACGCCGACCCACGTGCTGGACGTGCAGCGCCGGCTCTATGAGGAGTCCGGCGAGCCGGGTCACCGACCGTCGCGGTTGCTGGTGCAGCTGGCCGGCTCCGACGACGCCGCCGCGGCGGTGGCGGAGCTGCGCCGGGCCACCGCCCGCGCCTGACCCGCTGTTCGCGTGCCCAACCGTCGGCGTCGGTCCAAGCACACCCGGGAGCACCGGCCACTGTCCGGTGCCCACCCGGTGAGCGAGACCCGCGCCGACGGCGAGTGGCTGGTCCGCGGGGTGACCGCCGAACGCGCGACCAAGGCGTACACCTGTCCGGGCTGTGGGGGCACGATCCCGGCGGGGACCGCACACGTGGTGGTGTGGCCACGGGTGGCCTCCATCGCCAGCCCGTCGGCGATCGAGGAACGCCGGCACTGGCACCGGCACTGTTGGCAACGACGCTGAGTCGAGGACGGAGATCTGATGCAGCTCAACCGCACCCTGATCGGTGAGGGCGACGGCCCGCTGGTGGTGTTCTGCCACGGCGTCTTCGGCCAGGGCAAGAACTGGACCTCGGTGGCGCGCGCGCTCGCCACCCCTTCGACAGGCTCAGGGACCCCTTCGACAGGCTCAGGGGTCAGCTGTCTGCTCCTGGACATGCCGAACCACGGCCGCTCCGAGTGGTCCGACAGCCTGGACTATCGAACGATGGCCGACCAGGTGGCCGACGCGATCGACGCCGAGCCGGCGCGCAACGGCGCCCCGGTCGCGCTGGTCGGACACTCGATGGGCGGCAAGATCGCGATGCACCTGACCCTGCGCCACCGCGAGCTCGTCGAGCGGTTGTGCGTGGCCGACATCTCCCCGGTCGCCTACGGGTCGATGCGCGGTTTCCACACGTTCACCCGCGCCATGGCCGGCCTCGACCTGGCCGCCCTGAGCGGTCGCGAGCAGGCCGAACGACATCTCGCCGAGAACGGCGTGGACGACCCGACGGTCCGCTCCTTCCTGCTGCAGAACCTGCGCCGGGAGCGCGTCGACGGGCAGACCCGGTGGCACTGGCAGCCCAACCTGGCGCTGATCCACGAGCAGATGGAGTCCCTGGGCGGATGGGTCGAGCCGACCGAGGAGCCGTGGCCCGGGCCGGTGCTGTGGGTGGCTGGTGGCGACTCCGACTATGTCCAGCCCGAATACGCCGCACGGATGCGGGAGCTCTTCCCCGCGGCCCGCCTGGTCACCATCAAGAATGCGGCGCACTGGGTGCACGCCGACCAGCCGGACATCTTCACCGCCGTGCTCAGGCGGTTCCTGGAGCTACCGGGGTCCCGGTGAGCACCGCCCCGCCGCTGATGGCGGCCGGCACAGGCACCCTGCGGCTGCTCCGCGGCTCCCTGCACACCGCCGTGGCCGCGCTGCTGGTGGTCGGTCTGGTCCGGATGCTGCGCGACCCGCAGGCCGGCGGCTGGCGGATCGCCCTCGGCTGCGCGGTGGCGGTGCTGTTCGCGATGGCGTACGCCTGGGGATCCCGCCCCGGCCGCTTCCGGTCCACCCGGCCGGCCCGCTGGTGGCTGGCCGGGGTGACCAGCACCTGGGTGCTGCTGATGTTCTTCGCCGCCGAGTTCGCCTGGCTGGCGTTCCCGCTGTTCTTCCTGCACCTGCATCTGCTCCGGCGCGGGCACGCGGTGGTGGCGATCGTGGTGATGACCGCCATGGTGATCGCCGCGCAGGCCTACCACGTCGGGCGCCTGCAGGTGCCGATGGTGCTCGGCCCGCTGTTCGGTGCCGCGGTGTCGGTGGTGGTCGCGCTCGCCTACGAGGCGTTGTACGCCGAGTCGGCGGCCCGCGCGGCCTCGCTGGCCGAGCTCGAGGCCACCCGGGCCGAACTCGCCCGGAGCCAACGCGAGGCGGGGCGCCTCGGCGAACAGGAACGACTCGCCCGGGAGATCCACGACACCCTCGCCCAGGGATTGGGCTCGCTGGTGCTGTTGAGCCGTAGCGCCCGCAGCGAACTCGCCACCGGCGACCCGGCGGGCACCGAGCGCACGGCCGAAATCCTCACCGAGATGGAACAGGTGGCCGGGGACAACCTCGGCGAGGCCCGCCGGTTCATCCGCGAGCTCACCCCACCCGACCTGACCAGCGGCGACCTGGTGTCGGCGCTGCGGCGGGTGGTGGACCGGCACCGCGCGGTCGCCCGGCAGCCGTGTGAGCTGCGCGTCACCGGAGAGCCGCGGCCGCTGCCCGGCCCGGTCGCCACCGGACTGCTGCGGGCGGCACAGGCGAGCCTGGCCAACGTGCAGCAGCACGCCCGGGCCGGCCTGGCCGTGCTCACCCTGGGCTTCCTGAGCGGGGAGGTCACCCTCGACATCTATGACGACGGGGTGGGGTTCGACCCGGCCACCTCCCCCGGTTCGGCCAGCTTCGGCCTGCGTGGGGTGCGGCACCGGATCGAGCAGCTGGGTGGTCGGATCGAGATCGAGTCGGCCCCCGGCGCCGGCACCGTGATCGGGCTCCGGGTCCCGGTCCACGACGAGGAGGAGCACCGATGAACACCCTGCGGCTGTTGCTGGTCGATGACCATCCGGTGGTACGCCGCGGTCTGCGCGCGGTCTGCACCGACCCGGCCGCGCGGTCCGGCGTACCGGAGTTGGCCGAGGTGCTCGTCGTCGGCGAGGCCGGGGACGGCCAGCAGGCCCTCGACCTGCTGCGGGCAGAACGGGCGCTGGCGGTCGACGTGGTGCTCATGGACCTACAGATGCCGGTGATGGACGGGGTGACCGCGACCGGGCGGATCACCGCCGAGGACCCGCACCCGGCGGTGCTGGTGCTGACCACGTTCGATACCGACGCCGACCTGGCCGCGGCGATCGAGGCCGGTGCCTCCGGTTATCTGCTGAAGGACGCCGCCGCCACCGAGATCATTGCCGCGGCGTACGCCGCCGCGCACGGCCGGCGCGCCCTGGCCCCCGAGCTGGAGCGGCGGATGGAACGCCGGGCCGCCGCCCCCGACCTGGCGCTGACCGCCCGCGAGCTGGAGATCCTGACCGCGATCGCCACCGGCCGGAGCAACCGGGAGGTGGCCCGCAGCCTGTTCATCTCCGAGGCCACGGTGAAGACCCACCTGGTGCACATCTTCGACAAGCTGGGCGTGGACAACCGCACCCAGGCGGTCCAGGTGGCCCGGGAGCGACGCATCCTGCGCTGAGCCGGCGGCCGGCTACTTCTGCTCGGTGACCGTGCGGATCCGCGCCTCGTTGTTGGGCTTTCCGGAGCGGTCGGGGTTGGAACCGTCCTGCCCCTCGGCCGCGATCCGGGCCACCACGCCGAGGGAGTCCTTGTCCAGGGTGCCGAAGACGGTGTACTTCGCCGGAAGCGGAGAGTCGGCGTACACCAGGAAGAACTGGGAGCCGTTGGTGTTGGCCCCGGCGTTCGCCATCGCCACCGTGCCAGCCGGATACTTCTCCGAGCGGGAGAGCTCGTCGGCGTACTTGTAACCGGGCCCGCCGCGGCCGGTGCCGGTCGGGTCGCCGCACTGCAGCACGAAGATCCCGCTGTCGACCAGCCGGTGGCACTGGGTGTTGTCGAAGTATTTCTGCTTGGCCAGGGACTCGAAGGAGTGCACGGTGCAGGGGGTCCGCGAGCGGTCCATGGTGATGGTCACCGGGCCCTGGTTGGTGTCCAGCGTCCACCTCGCCTCACCGGTCCGCCGGACCTCGTTCGGCGAGGGCGGATCGACCGGGCGCGCCGGCTCACCGCTGGGCTGATACTGGCAACCGCCGGAACCGGCCGGGGCGTTCGCGGGCGGCGGTGCGCTCGCCGCGTCACCGCCGGTGCCACCACCTCCGCAACCGGCCAGCGCAACGGCCAGACCGAGGGCGGACAGCAGAACCACGGGACGCAGGGGACGAATCACCGGTGCAGCATAGCCACCGCCGGACCGGATCCGCGGGTTCCGCGCGCTAGAGTCACCGACATGGTCGTGCTGAACCGGATCTATACCCGCACCGGCGACGGGGGCGACACCCGCCTGTCGGACATGTCGCTCACCCGCAAGAGCGATCCGCGGGTGGCTGCCTACGGTGATGTGGACGAGACGAACTCGGTGATCGGGGTCGCGCTGGCCACCGGCGGCATCGCTGAGCCGATCGCGGCCGCCCTGCGGATCGTGCAGAACGAGCTGTTCGACCTCGGCGCCGACCTGTCCAACCCGCTGCAACCGGACCCGAAATATCCACCGCTGCGGATCGCGCAGGTGTCGGTGGACCGGCTCGAGGCCTGGTGCGACGAGTTCGGCGACCCGCTGCCCAAACTGCGCTCGTTCATCCTGCCCGGTGGTAACCCCGCCGGCGCCCAGCTGCACGTGGCCCGGACCATCTGTCGGCGGGCCGAGCGCTCGGCCTGGCTGGCGGTGGAGGTTTACGGCACGCAGGTCGCCCCTGACGCGGACACCCCGGGCGGGGTGAACCCGGTCGCGGTCACCTATCTGAACCGGCTGTCGGACCTGCTGTTCATCTGCAGCCGCGCGGTGAACGGGACCGCCGACGAGGTGCTGTGGGTGCCCGGTGGGGAGCGTGGCGAGTGAACCACCTCGGCCTCGGTGTGGTGCTGACCGCGCTGTTCCTCGTCCTGTGCCTGCTGGTGCAGGCCTCGGGCCGCACCGACTGGTGGGGTGGTCCGGCGATCTTCGCGGTGATGCTGGCGCTCTACTGGGCCGCGGGCCGCCAGCTGTTCCGATCCTGAACCCGACCCACCGGCGCACCCGCACAACTCACTGGCGGAAGCGCCCGACACTGGGCGGCGCGGCCTCGAGCCAGGACAGCAGCCCGGTGCTGCTCTCGGGGGCCATCGCCAACTCCCAGTCCCCCGCCGGGTCCCGCGGGACCCTGCTGGAGCTGCTGAGGCGTACCACCCGGGGATTGCCGTAGAGGCTCTCCACCTCGCCGTATTCGGCCTCCCGCTGTTCCACCGCGGAGGTGGCGGTACGCCGGAAGCGCACCTTGGGGCGCAGCGAAAGGGACAGCGCGCGGTACCACTCCAGGTGCTCGCCCTCGTAGCGGGCCAGACCGAGGGCCCACTCGGTGTGCTCGACCGGGCGCATCGCACAGTCGAAAATGCCGCCCTGGCGGGAGAGCCAACGGCGGCGGAGATAGAGCCAGAGCAGCGGGACGATCAGGGCGAGCAGGATTGTAAGCCCCACCACCTCGACCAGCCACTCCATGAAAGAAATTTAGCCAAACGTCCAAGAAGACTCAAACCAGCGAGGCCGCTGCGGCGTACGCGAAAGGGGTCCGACCACGTCGTGGTCGGACCCCTTCGCAGCGGTGGGGAAGGTCAGTGCCCCAGGCCGGAGTTCCCTTGGCGCTTCTGCGCGGCCTTCACCTGGGCGGCGGCACGCTGGTAGTGCTTGCGGGTCTCCTCGGAGTCGTCACCCGCGTCCAGCTGCCGGTTGGCCTCGGCCAGTTCCTTCTCGGCGGCGTCCAGGCTGATCTCCTCGCCCCGGGACGCGTACTCCGACAGGATGGACACCCGGTTGTGCTGCACCGAGATGAACCCGCCGTCGACGGCCACGACCTCGCGCTCGCCACCGGTGGAGAACACCTCGACCCCGCTCGGTACCAGCACCGCCAGCAGCGGCGAGTGGTTCGGCAGGATGCCGGTGTCCCCCTCGCTGGTGCGGGCGATGACCTGGCTGGCCTCCCCGGACCAGACCACCCGGTCCGCGGCGACGACGTTGACCTGCAGGACGTCGGCCATGCTCAGCCTTCCTTCTGCATCTTGTCCCAGTTCTCCATCACCATGTCCATGCCACCGACGTTGAAGAACGCCTGCTCGGCGATGTGGTCGACATCGCCCTTGCAGATCATCTGGAACCCCTCGATGGTGTCCTTCAGCGGCACGGTGGAGCCCGGGATGTTGGTGAACTTCTCGGCCATGTAGGTGTTCTGGGACAGGAACTGCTGGATCCGACGGGCCCGGTTCACGACGATCTTGTCCTCCTCGGACAGCTCGTCGACACCGAGGATGGCGATGATGTCCTGCAGCTCCTTGTTGCGCTGCAGGATCTGCTTCACCTGGACGGCCGTGTCATAGTGCTCCTGGCCGATGTACTGCGCATCGAGGATGCGCGAGGACGAGGTGAGCGGGTCCACGGCCGGATAGAGCCCACGCGAGGCGATCTCACGGGAGAGCTCGGTGGTCGCGTCCAGGTGGGCGAAGGTGGTCGCCGGAGCCGGGTCGGTGTAGTCGTCGGCGGGCACGTAGATCGCCTGCATCGAGGTGATCGAGTGACCGCGGACCGAGGTGATCCGCTCCTGCAGCTGGCCCATCTCGTCGGCCAGGTTGGGCTGATAACCCACCGCCGACGGCATCCGGCCCAGCAGGGTGGACACCTCGGAGCCGGCCTGGGTGAACCGGAAGATGTTGTCGATGAACAGCAGCACGTCCTGGTTCTGCACGTCGCGGAAGTATTCCGCCATGGTCAGCGCCGACAGCGCCACCCGCAGCCGGGTGCCCGGCGGCTCGTCCATCTGGCCAAACACCAGGGCGGTGTCCTTGAACACCCCGGCCTCTTCCATCTCGTTGATCAGGTCGTTGCCCTCACGGGTCCGCTCGCCCACGCCGGCGAACACCGAGGTGCCACCGAAGTTGTGCGCGATGCGATAGATCATCTCCTGGATCAGCACGGTCTTGCCCACACCGGCGCCGCCGAACAGGCCGATCTTGCCGCCCTGCACATAGGGGGTCAGCAGGTCGAGCACCTTGATGCCGGTCTCCAGCATCTCGGTCTTCGACTCGAGCGCGTCGAACTTCGGCGGCTCGCGGTGGATCGGCCAGCGCTCGGAGATCTCCAGGCTGGACGGGTCGGCGTTCAGCACGTCACCGGTGGCGTTCCACACGTGGCCCTTGGTGATGTCGCCCACCGGCACGGTGATCGGGGCGTTGGTGTCGCGCACCTCCTGGCCGCGACGCAGACCGTCGGTCGGCTTCAGCGAGATGGCGCGGACGATGTTGTCGCCCACGTGCAGCGCCACCTCGAGGGTGATGGTGCGCTGCTCGCCGCCGAGGTCGATGTCGACGTGCAGCGCGTTCATGATGTCGGGCATCTGATCCGGCGGGAACTCGACGTCCACCACCGGGCCGATGACCCGGGCGATCCGACCGATCTGGGCCTCACCACTGGTCTGGTTGGTGTCGTTGACAGTCGCAGTCATCTCTCACTCACTCTCTGCGTTCGCGTCGGCCAGCGCGTTCACGCCACCCACGATCTCACTGATTTCCTGGGTGATCTGCGCCTGCCGGGCCTGGTTGGCCTCCCGGGTCAGGCGTTCGATCAGTTGCTGGGCGTTGTCGGTGGCCGACTTCATCGCCCGCTGCTTGCTCGCCAGCTCCGAGGCCGCCGCCTGGAGCAGGCAGTACTGGATGCGGCTGGCCACGTACAGCGGCAGCAGCTCGTCCAGCACGGCCTCGGCGTCCGGCTCGAAGTCGTAGAGCGGGAACACCTCGTGGCTCTCGATCGCCTCGTCCGACTCCACCACCTCCAGCGGCAGCAGTCGGATCACCTCCGGCTTCTGGGTGATCATCGACACAAACCGGGTGTAGACGATCTGGATCTCGTCCACCCCACCTTCCTCGGTCGGGGTGAGGAACGCCTTGATCAGCGCGTCGGCGATCTCGCGGGCGTGGGCATAGTTCGGGGAGTCCGAGAAACCCTCCCAGGTCTGCTCCACGTGCCGCTTGCGGAACTGGTAGAAACCGATCCCCTTGCGTCCGCAGAGGAAGGGCACGACCTCCTTGCCGTCGGCCCGCAGCAGCTCGGTGAGCTGCTCCCCCTGCTTGATCACCGAGGAGCTGTACGCCCCCGCCAGACCGCGGTCGGAGGTGATCAGCAGCATCGCCGCCCGGGTCGGGTTTTCCTTCTCGGTGGTCAGCGGGTGGTCGATGTTGGAGAACGTCGCCACCGCCGACACCGCCCGGGTCAGCTCCCGGGCATACGGCGCCGCCGCGTTGGCCCGCTGCTGGGCCTTGACGATCCGCGAGGCGGCGATGAGCTCCATGGCGCGGGTGATCTTCTTGGTCGTGGAGACCGAGTTCTTCCGCTGGCGAAGTTCACGCAGGCTTGCTGGCATCTCAGCGCTCCGCTCTGCTCGGGTTCAACACAGAATCAGCCCCGCTTCTGCTTGACGATCTGCTCCTGACCGACCTCGTCGGCCTCGAGCGCGTCATGCTCCTCGCGGCCGGCCTGCAGCATCTTGCCGTCAGAGGTCTGGAAGCCCTGCTTGAACTTCTTGATCTCCTGCTCCAGCGCGTTCGCGGTGTCGTCGTCGAACTTCTGCGTCTCGGAGATGGTCTGCAGCACGTTCGAGTTGTGCCGCAGGTGATCCAGCAGCTCCTGCTCGAAGCGCAGTACGTCGTCCACCGGCACGTCGTCGAAGTGACCGTTGGTGCCGGCCCACACGCTGACCACCTGGTCCTCGACGGCATAGGGGGCGTACTGGCCCTGACGCAGCAGCTCGGTCAACCGCGCACCGCGATCCAGCTGGCGCCGGGAGGTGGCGTCCAGGTCGGAGGCGAACATGGCGAACGCCTGCATGTCGCGATACTGGGCCAGACCCAGCTTCAGGGTGCCGGCGACCGACTTCATCGCCTTGATCTGCGCGGCGCCACCGACTCGGGACACCGAGATGCCCACGTCGACGGCGGGCCGCTGGTTGGCGTTGAACAGGTCGGACTGCAGGAAGATCTGACCGTCGGTGATCGAGATCACGTTGGTCGGGATGAACGCCGACACGTCGTTCGCCTTGGTCTCGATGATCGGCAGGCCGGTCATCGAACCGCCGCCCAGCTCGTCGGAGAGCTTGGCGCAGCGCTCCAGCAGGCGGGAGTGGAGATAGAACACGTCACCGGGGTACGCCTCACGGCCCGGCGGGCGGCGCAGCAGCAGCGACATCGCGCGGTAGGCCTCGGCCTGCTTGGTCAGGTCGTCGAAGATGATCAGCACGTGCTTGCCCTGGTACATCCAGTGCTGACCGATGGCCGAACCGGCGTACGGGGCGATGTACTTGAAGCCGGCCGGGTCGGAGGCCGGCGCGTGCACGATGGTGGTGTACTCCATCGCGCCCGCCTCTTCGAGGGTGCCCTTCACCTCGGCGACGGTGGAACCCTTCTGACCGATCGCCACGTAGATGCAGCGCACCTGCTTCTTGGGGTCGCCGGACTCCCAGTTGCTCTTCTGGTTGATGATCGTGTCGATCGCGATGGCGGTCTTGCCGGTCTTGCGGTCACCGATGATCAGCTGCCGCTGGCCGCGGCCGATCGGGATCATCGCGTCGATCGCCTTCAGACCCGTCTGCAGCGGCTCGCGGACCTCCTGGCGATCCATCACGCCGGCGGCCTGCAGCTCCAGCGGACGACGGTCGTCGACGCCGTTGATCTCGCCCATCCCGTCGATCGGGTTGCCCATCGCGTCGATCACGCGACCGAGGAAGCCGTCACCGACCGGCACCGAGAGCACCTGGCCGGTGCCCTTGACCTTGGAGCCCTCCTCGATGCCCTCGGAGTTGCCGAGCACCACGACGCCGATCTCGCGGACGTCGAGGTTCAGCGCGATGCCCATCGTGCCGTTCTCGAACTCCAGCAGCTCGTTGGCCATGCAGGACGGCAGGCCCTCGACCCGGGCGATACCGTCACCGGAGGTCACCACGATGCCCACCTCTTCGCGCGAGGAGGTCTCCGGGGTGTAGTTCTGGACGAAGGAGTCCAGCGCGTTCCGGATCTCCTCCGGACGAATTGTGAGTTCCGCCATCGTTGCGTCCCTGCTCTCGTTTCCCAAGTTGCGTTGGTTGAAGTTCTGTTGTCGGGAGGCGTACGCCTCAGCCCAGGCGCCTGCGCGCCTCGGCGAGCCGGCCGGCCACGGTGCCCTCGATGACCTCGTCGCCCAGCTCGACCCGGACGCCGCCGATCACCTCGGGGTCGACCACCACGTGCAGGTCGACCTCGCGACCCACCTGGCGGCTCAGCGCCACCCGGAGCCGCTCATACTGCTCGGAGGTCAGCTCCCGCGCCACCCGCACCGTGGCGATGCCCCGGTTGCGCAGCGCGGAGGCCAGGCTCAGATAGCCCTCGACCGTGTTCACGAAGTTGCGGTCCCGGGCACCGACCGCACGGCGGGCGAGCACCACGGTCGCCTCGTGCGCGCGGCCGTCGAGCAGCTGGGTGACCAGCTGCTCCCGCTTCTGCAGCGGGACCCCGCGGTCCCCCAGCGCCTCGGCCAGGGCCGGTTCGCCGGAGACGGTCCGGGAGAACCGGAACAGCTCGTCCTCGACCTCGTCGAGCTTGCCCTCGGCCTGGGCGGCGCGCAGTTCGGCGCGCACGCCCTGCCGCTCCAGCGCCGCGGTGAACGAGCGACCCCCACCCCAGCGCAGCGCGGCCGTCTCCTCGGTGACGTGCACCGCCGCACCGGACACCTTGCCGTTGAGCAGCTGCCAGACCAGACCCTTGCGCTGGTCGGAAGGCATTCCCGGGTCGGTGAAGCCGCGGCGCAGCGACGGCTGCGCCTCGACCGCGTCGACCACGGCGAACAACTCACCGGCCAGCGTGGAGTTCGGCTCCTGGTTGTCCAGGACCCGATCCACCGAGCCCAGGCGGGCCTCCTCGGCAGAGCTCACGGTGCGGGTCATCGCTGCCCCTGCTCCGCCTTGTCACCGACGGGCTGCGACTCCAGGTCGGCGATGAACCGGTCGATGGTGCGCCGCGCCCGGTCGTCGTCGTCGAGGGATTCCCCGACGATCCGGCCGGCCAGGGTGGTGGCCAGGCCACCGACCTCGGTGCGCAGCTGGTTGACCACCTGTACCCGCTCCGCCTCGATCTGGGTGGTCGCGTTGGTGACGATCCGGTTGGCCTCGGCCTCGGCCTGCTCGCGCAGCTCCGCCTTGATCCGTGCGCCCTCGTTCTTGGCGTCCTCGCGGATCCGGGCGGCCTCCTGGCGAGCCTCGGCCAGCTGCTCCTGATACTGCCGGAGCGCCGCCTCGGCCTCTTCCTGGGCCTTCTCGGCCTTCTCCATCCCGCCCTGGATGGCCGCCGCACGCTCGGCGTACATCTTCTCGAAGGCGGGCACCACCTTGGCCCGCAGCACGAGCCAGATGATGATCATGAGCAGGATGCCCATGATGAATTCGGAGAGGTGGTGCGGCAACAGGGGTCCGAGTGGACCGCCGCCCTCTTCTCCTGCCAGCGGGATGATCAGCATGTGATCCTCCGGATCAGTTGATGACGAAGGCGAAGGCCAGCGCCAGGATGAACAGCGCCTCGACGATCGCCATACCGATCCAGGCGGTGCCCATCATGGCGCCGCGGGCCTCGGGCTGACGGGCGGTGCCCTGGATCACGGAGGCGAAGATCAGGCCGACGCCGATGCCGGAGCCGATGGCCGCCAGGCCAGCGCCGATCATGTTCACCGAGCCGGCGATTTCCATGGGGGTCATGTGGGTTTCCTTTCGGATTTCCGTTTTAGTGACGGTCTTTGGGTGGTTTCAGGGGGATGGATCAGTGGTCCTCGGCCAGCGAGGAGGCGACGTACTGTGCGGTCAGCACGGTGAAGATGTACGCCTGCAGGGTCGCCACCAGCAGCTCGAGGGCGAAGATGGCGAAGCTGAACAGCATGGACATGCCGCCGGCGAACTTGTTGAACGCCCCGTGCGCCTCGGTCAGCAGGTAGCCGCCGCCGACGACGAACACCAGCACCACCAGGTGGCCGGCGAACATGTTGCCGAACAGTCGCAGACCGAGGGTGACGGGGCGGACGATGAAGTTGGACAGGAACTCCAGCGGGATGATGATCGGCCACAGCCAGACCGGCACCCCGGCCGGGATCAGGCTGTTCTTGAAGTACTTGGCGCCGTGGCGGGCGATACCCGCGCCGTTGTAGATCAGCCAGCTGAGCAGGGCCAGGCCCCAGGCGTACCCGATGTTGGAGAAGGTCGGGAACATGAACAGCGGGAACAACCCGAACACGTTGTTCACCCAGATGAAGGAGAACAGCCCGAGCAGATAGGGCAGATAGCGGCGGAAATCGTGACCCAGCGCGTCGCGGGCGACCCCGTTGCGGATGAAGTCGTAGACGTACTCCCAGAAGAACTGGCCCTTGCTGGGCAGCACCTTCAGGTTGCGGGAGGCGATCAGCCAGACCACGATCACCAGGATCGCGCCGATCACGGCCTGGATCAGCGGCTTGTTCACCCATGCGGGGCTGTCCCACCAGCCGTGCATGCCGTCGAACATGAAGTCACTCACGCTGGGCGGCTTGTAGCCACCCTCGAGCGGGACCAGCGGCAGGATCGGGCTCACCGGCGCTCCTTCCCAGTTGTTTCAGCTCCGGTGC
This sequence comes from Enemella dayhoffiae, assembly GCF_002250625.1. Taxonomy (GTDB): domain Bacteria; phylum Actinomycetota; class Actinomycetes; order Propionibacteriales; family Propionibacteriaceae; genus Enemella; species Enemella dayhoffiae. The sequence goes on from NZ_NMVQ01000034.1 coordinate 116,064, forward strand.
CATCGGAGGACTTGGTGGTGACGCCCCGCTCGACGGCGAAGCGACGAATCACGAGGTAGATGCCCAGGCCCGCGCCGAGCACGATGCCGATCGGCAGCAGGAACGAGGTGGCGAGCCAGCGGTCCAGCAGCCAGCCGAGACCGCCGTAACCGAGCACTCCGGCCAGCAGATAGGACAGGGCCCGCATCGCGTCATCCTGCCCCCGGGCGGAGAGGGACCGGTCGCGAGCGGTGCGTGCCTGGGCGGCACTGTCCTCGCGTGCGGTGGCCAAGGTCACCGATCCCTCCTGAGCGATTGGCCCGGTGGCGAGGTCGCCGATCGGGCTTCGGAGCGAGAGATTATCAGTCGTTCCGCTGCGGGTCACTTCGCCGTCCCCCCGCCCTGGGCGGACCCCTGCGGGCCGTCGGTGGGCTCGTCGAAGTTGGGGACGCGCAGGCGATGCAGGGCGTACGCCTCGGCGCCCAGCCAGCCGACCAGGGTGAGCGCCGCCCCGGCGACCAGGGGCCCGCGGGCCAGGCTGTCGGGGTCGCTGGCCAGGTTGAACCAGGCGTACAGCACGAACAGCAGCAACGCGGCGCGGAAGCCGAAGGAGGCCAGGCTGGCGGCCATCAGGGTGCGCGGATGGGCGGTGGCGAACCGCACCTGGACGGACTGCCCGATCACCTGGAAGACGATCACCAGGGCGGCCCCGAAGAGGGCCGAGAACAGGCCCCGGCGGCCCAGCAGCACCGCCGAGCCGCCGACCGCGAGCAGCGCTCCGGCGTGGGCGCCGAGCACCCCCGCCATCAGCAGCGTGCGGGCCCGGACGATCGCTGGGTTGCCCGAACCGACCCCCGCCGAGGGGGTGGGCCCAGAGGGCAGCGCGCCGGTCACAGTCGTCATCGTTTCCGCAGTCTCGAGGTTGGGCACCCGACAGCTATGCCGGGCTCGGGGGATTGCTTGTGAAACTTAGCACAAATAGCCCGCGGGTGCTGCGGTCGCCCGGGGGGCGGGCTATCCCTGGGGCCGCTCCTGGATCTTGGCCTCCGCCTCGCGCTCGACGCGCCGCTGCCGGGCGTCCTCGGCGGGCGTCCCCGTCGGCGCCCCCAGGGTGAAGAAGGTGGCCACCCCCATCAACCCGACCACCGCCGCGATGGTCTCCCAGCGCGGCCCGAGCCCGACCGCGATCACCCCGAAGGAGATCAGCGCGGTCCAGATGTACATCAGCAGCACGGCGCGCCGGTGCGAGTGACCGCGTTCCAGCAGCCGGTGGTGCAGGTGCTGCTTGTCCGCCACCCAGAACCAGGTCCCGGCGTAGGTTCGCCTCAGGAACGCCAGCACGAAGTCGAGCAGCGGCAGCACCATGATCGCCAGCGGCAGAATCAGCGGCAGGTACGCCGCCATCAGCCCACTCCCCTCGTCGGTCAACCTGGACGAGTCGATCTGACCGGTCAACGAGATCGTCGAGGTGGCCAGCATCAACCCGAGCAGCATCGCCCCGGAGTCGCCCATGAACATCCGGGCCGGGAAGTAGTTGTGCGGCAGAAAGCCGATGCACACCCCGGCGATCGCGACCGTCAACAGGCTGGCTGTCTGCGCGCGGGGCAGGTCCAGGTCCGACACCAGCAGATAGGAGTAGGTGAAGAAGGCGAGCGCCCCGATCGCGACCACCCCCGCGGCCAGCCCGTCCAGGCCGTCGACGTAGTTGACCGCGTTGGTGCAGAGCACGATGAAGAAGACCGTGATCGCGATCGAGGCCGAGTCGTCCAGGGAGATGATGCTGTTGGGCAGCGGGATCCACAACATCTTCACGCCGTTGGCCACCACCAGCCCCGCGGCGAGCACCTGACCGGCGAGTTTGGCCACCGCGTTGAGCTCGAACAGGTCGTCGAGCACGCCGACGGCACAGATCACCAGGGCGGCGATCAGGATGGCGCGGAAGTCGTGCTGGATCAGCGGATTGCGGCCCAGGAACGGCATGTTGGTCGAGATCAGATAGGCGGCCCCGACCCCGAACAGCATCGCCACCCCACCGAAATAGGGAATCGGGATGGCGTGCACGTCGCGATCCCGGACCCGGGCCACCGCACCGGTACGCAGCGCCACCCGTCGCGCCAACCCGCTCAGCAGGTAGGTCGTCGCGGCGGTGATCAGCAGCACCAGCAGATAGGCCCGCATCGCTCAGCCGGCCTCGATGTCCGGTTCGGTGCGGTCATCCAGATAGGGCACGGTGGCGCGCAGTTCGGCGATGTCGATCCGGCCGTGCCGAACCACCGCGCCATAGTCGGAGTGGGTGAAGTCGACGATCGTGGACGGCATCTGGCCCGGGGTCGCGCCGCCGTCCAGATAGACCGCGACCCGGTCCCCCAGCTGCTCGATCGCCGCGTCGGCGTCGGTCGCCGCGGGCTGGCCGGTGCGGTTGGCGCTGGACACCGCCAGTGGCCCGGTGGTCTGCAGCAGCTCGCGGGCCAGCTCGTGGTCGGGCACCCGCAGCGCGATCGTACCGCGGGTCTCGCCGAGGTCCATCTGCAGCGAGCTCTGGGCGTACACGATGATCGTCAGCGGACCGGGCCAGTGCTGCTCGGCGAGCTTCTTGGCGGCCTCGGGGATGTCGCGGCCGAGCGCCATCATCACCGCCGGGTCGGCGATCAACACCGGTGGCGGCATGTCGCGACCGCGGCCCTTGCTGTCCAGCAGTCGCTGCACCGCCGCCGCCGAGAACGAGTTGGCACCGATCCCATAGACCGTGTCGGTCGGCAGCACGACGCACTCCCCCGCGTCGACCGCGCCCTTGGCGGCCACCAGCGCCTCGGCGCGCTGGTCGCTGTCGGTGCAGTCGAAACGCCGGTAAGCCGGCTCGCTCGGCTCGGGTGCTGGTGGGCCCTGTTCCTGCTCGGTCACGGGCCCATCCTGCCACCTCAGCGACGACGGGCCGTCACGAAGCGCGGCCGCCCGGTCAGGTCGCGGTGGTCGCGCACCTGCTCGAAATCGCCGTGCTCGACGAACACCTGCGGCGCGCTGTGCTGCTGCACCTCGGCATGCTCGGCGCACACCAGACCGCCCGGGCGCAGCAGCAGCGCGGCCCGAACGGCGAGCACGCGCATCGCGTCCAGCCCGTCGCTGCCGGAGAACAGCGCCAGCTCGGGATCGTGGTCGCGGACCTCGGCGGGTACGCCCTCCCAGGCGGTGAGCGGGATGTAGGGCGGGTTGCAGACGACCAGGTCGACGGCGCCGGCGAGGTCATCGAAGGCGGTGGCCAGGTCCCCCTGGCGCAGGTCGATCCCGGTACCGGCCAGGTTGCGCGCGGCATAGGCGTACGCCTGCTCCGACAACTCGACGGCGTGCAGCTCACAACCGGGCGCCTCGGTGTGCAGGGCGAGGGCGATCGCCCCGGAACCGGTGCACAGCTCGACCACCACCGGGCGTTCGGTGCCGGCGGCGCGCCACTCGCTGATGCGTTCCAGCGCCCAGCCGGTCATCACCTCGGTCTCCGGCCGCGGCACGAACACCCCGGGCCCCACCTCAAGCCGGACCGTGCGGAAATATGCCTCGCCGGTCAGGTGCTGCAACGGGATGCCGGCGGCCCGCCGCTCGATGAGTTCCCCGAAACGCCGGACCTGCTCCGGGGTCGGGTCGGCGGCCAGCAGCAGCCGGTTCACCTCGACCCCCAGGGCGTACGCCAGCAGCGTGCGCGCCTCCGCCGCTCCCGACTCGCCGGGCAACCGTGCGGCGGCGTCACGCAGCAACGGCGGGATCACACCACTGCTTCAGGCTCGGGTGCTTCCGGCTCAGGCAAGAAGCTGCTCGATGGTGAAGTTGATGGCGAAGGCGATGGCGCGCTGGGCGATGATCTCGAACAGCGGGATCAGCGTCATCGACGCGCCGAAGGTGGGGATCGCCGCGGCGATGGCCGAGGCGATCTGCACCGCCAGGATGACCAGTTGGATCACCACCAGGATCTTCAGCGCGATCACCAGACCGCCGATCACGAACAGGCACCCGCCGATGATTCCGGAGGCCGAGCCGAGGTCGCGGACGACCTCCATCACGTTGTCCTTGGACTCATAGAACTGCTTCTTGAACGCCTCCATGCCGGCGTCGCGGTTCTCCATCAGGGCCGTCCGGGCGCCGCCGTCGGCATCGGAGTGGGTGCCCTGCACCTCACCATTGAAACCGACCCAGCGGCCGCCCCAGTCGAACATCTTGTCCTCGTTGACCTCGGGCCACTCGAAGCCCAGCAGGTTGAGCAGGTGGGAGACCTCTCCCGGCAGCATGACGGCCATCAGTGGGGCCTCCTCTGGGCGATGTCGCTGTTGTCCTGTTCACCGCGGTCATAGATGTCCGCGGCGGTGTGCATCTTGTCCCCGAAGTCGCGGTAGGCCCCGACGGATCCGTCGACAGTCTCGGTCACCCGCTCCAGCACCGCCTGATAGATCATCTGGGCGATCGGACCGACGGTGTCGTGACCGGGACCGAACACCGACATGTCGCTGCACTCGCCGAGCAGCGCCTGGAACTTCTGCTCCAGCGAATCGCCGGCGCCCGAGACGCCGGTACCTCCGGAGCGCAGGTCCTTGGTGTTGTAGCGCAGTGTTTCCTCAGCCATTTCGTTTCACCTGATTCAGTGCGTCGAAGAGGGAGTCGGCGTAGGCCTTCATCGCCTTGAGCCCGTCCTGCTGGATCTGTCGGGTGGAGCGGCCCAGCGATCCGAAATCGGTGTCGGAGTCCATCAGGGCGGCGGTCACCTTGTCCGCATAGTCGACCAGCGCCTCGTTCACCGCGGTGCTGAGCTGTTCGGCGAGCTCGACGTTGCTGAGCCGCATCGCCAGCGGCTGGATCTCCAGGCCGGTCACCTTGCCGGCCCGGACCTTGACCGTGATCCGGTCGTCGTACGCCGTGGCCTCACCCTCGACCTCGGGCAGCTGGCTGGGACGCTCTCCCCGGGCGGCCTGGTCGACGGTGTCGTTGAGCCGGGAGAGCACGTCCTCGAAGTCGGCGGTCATCAACCCTCCTGGTCAGGCACACCGGAATGCGTGCTGGAGCATCGAGATTACCGGCTCACGGGTTCGCACCCGCCCGCTCCAGCCGCTCGGAAAGTTCCGCGGCCTGGAGGGCGGCGACCAGGTCACTCAGGTCGCCGGCGAGCACCTGGTCGAGGTTGTGCGCCTTGAACCCGATCCGGTGGTCGGCGATCCGGTTCTCCGGGAAGTTGTAGGTGCGAATCCGCTCGGAGCGGTCCACCGTGCGCACCTGGGAGGCCCGCGCGCTGGACGCCTCGGCTGCGGCCCGCTCGGCCGCCGCCGCGGCCAGCCGGGAACGCAGCACGCGCATCGCCTGCGCCTTGTTCTGCAGCTGGGAGCGCTCGTTCTGGCACGACACAACGGTGCCGGTCGGCAGGTGGGTGATCCGCACCGCGGAGTCGGTGGTGTTGACCCCCTGGCCGCCCTTGCCGGAGGAGCGGAACACGTCGATCCGCAGGTCGTTCTCGTCGATCTCGACGTCGGCCTCCTCGACCTCGGGCATCACCAGCACCCCGGCGGCCGAGGTGTGGATCCGGCCCTGGGTCTCGGTGACCGGCACCCGCTGCACCCGGTGCACCCCGCCCTCGAACTTGAGCACCCCGTAGGGCAGGTTGTCCGGGTCGGCGTCGCCGCGCGCCTTGACCGCGACCGTGACCGACTTGAACCCGCCCAGGTCGGTCTCCTGGGAGTCGAGCACCTCGACCGACCAGCCGCGGGACTCGGCATAGCGGGTGTACATCTTGAGCAGGTCGCCGGCGAACAGCGCCGACTCCTCACCGCCCTCGCCGGACTTGATCTCCAGCAGCGCGTCGGCGGAGTCGTTCGGGTCGCGCGGGGCGAGCAGCCGGGTCAGCCGCTCGGTCACCTCGGCCAGGCGTACGCCGAGCTGCTCGGCCTCGGCGGCGAAGGCGGGGTCCTCGTCGGCCAGCTCGCGCGCCGCCTCGAGATCATCGCGCGTCGCGGCGTACTCATCGAGGGCGCGGACCACCCCGGTGAGCTCGGCATAGCGCCGCCCGGTACGCCGGGCCCGCGCGGGGTCGGCGTGCACCTCGGGGTCAGCAAGCGCGGCCTCCAGTTGGGCATATTCGGCGCGCAGCGGCTCGGCCGACTCGAACAATGGTTTCTCCTGTGTACGACGCCGCCTGAGCGAGCGAGGAACGAGCGAGTCGAAGGGAACGACAAACGCCGGGAGTCGGAACCCGTCCGACTCCCGGCGCCTGAGCGGAAGCTACTTCTTCTTGGCGTCCTTGGCCTTGGCGTAGCGCTTCTCGAACCGGGCCACGCGACCACCGGTGTCGAGGATCTTCTGCTTGCCGGTATAGAAGGGGTGGCAGTTCGAGCACACCTCGGCGCGGATGGTGCCGTTCTCGGCGGTGCTGTTGGTCAGGAAGGTGTTGCCGCAGGTGCAGGTCACCCGGGTCTCACCGTAGTTGGGGTGGATCCCCTTTTTCATGATGTCTCCTTGGTCTGTTGATGTCCGGGTCCCCGATTGGAGAGCTGGGGTGAACCGGACCGACGATCTATTCTGCCGCAACGCCGCGGGTACGCCAAATGTTCCCCGTCGGCTCAGCGGCTGGAGAACAGCACCACCAGCTCGTCGACCAGGGTGTCGATCTTTGAGGTCGGCTGCCGGTCCGTGCTGAGCTGCAGGTCGCCCAGGAACGCCGCGTACGCCGTCCGGGCGCGGATGCGGGCCTTCTGCGCAGGGAATCCCAGGGCACGGAAGAGCGAGTCCAGGTAGCCGATCCGCGCCCGGTGCACCCCCGCCACGACCGGCGCCACCTCCGGGCGATCCGCTGCTGCGAGCATCGCCCGCTCGAGGCGGCTGCCGCGATCCCGGGGGCCCACCCCGAACGTGTCGGCGATCAGCCGGCGCAGTCGATCCGGCGGCGGGGCCTCCTCGACCTGATCGATGATCCGCATAGTGTGCTCGCGTTCCCAGGCCGCCAGCATGGCGGAGAGCAGGTCGTCACGGGAGCGGAAGTGCCAGTAGAAGCTGCCTTTGGTGGCACCCAGCCGCGCGGCCAGTGGCTCCACGGCCACCTTGGCGTACCCCTCCTCGGCGCACAGCAGCAGGGCACCCGCCACCCAGTCGTCACGGGTCAACCGGGCGCCTTGGGTCATGGTTGCCAGTCTACCGTACGCTGCCGTATGGTTTTACCATACGCAACCGTATGGAGGCAGCAGATGAGCTTCACACCGTTCACCACAACCACCCCCGACGGAGCCACCAACATCCACCAGCGCACCGTGCCGGGAGACCTGGCCCGCTCCCGTGCCCTGCTGGCCACGCTGGCCACCCAGCGCGACCGGGTTTGGCCGACCGACCGCTGGCCCCGGATCTGGTTCGGCGACTGCGGCGTGCAGCCGGGCGCGGACGGGGGTCACGGCCCGATCCGTTACCGCGTGACGGAGGCGACGGAGGACGCCGTGGGCTTCGAGTTCCACCCTCCGATGCGGGGCGGGCACGGCCTGCGGCTCACCGAGGAGTCGGACGGCCGGGTCACCTGGACCCACACGATGACCCTGCAGCACCCCGATCCGGTCCGAGCCCGGGTGGTCCTGCCGCTGCACGACGCGTGCCTGGAGGACCTGCTCGACCAGGTCGAGGCGGAGCTGGTCGGGCGGCCGCTGCGGCGCGGTCGGTTCCCGGTCGGCGTGCGTCTGCGTCGCTGGCTGATGGATCGACGGGGCTGAGCGCCGTCGCCGGATGGGCAGACGCGAAACGGCCTCGACCCGGCGAACCGGATCGAGGCCGTTCCCACCGGCGAGAGGTCAGTCCTCGCGACCGGGTGTGGTCTTCGAGATCAGCAGCAGGAACTCGTTGTTGGACCGGGTCTTCTTCATCCGGTTCAACAGCATCTCCAGCGCCTGCTGCCCGTCCAGACCGGACAGCACCCGGCGCAGCTTCCAGATGATGTTGAGCTCCTCGCGGCTCAGCAGCAGCTCCTCGCGACGGGTGCCGGAGGCGACCGCGTCGATGGCCGGGAAGATGCGCTTGTCGGCGAACTCGCGACGCAGTCGCAGCTCCATGTTGCCGGTGCCCTTGAACTCCTCGAAGATCACCTCGTCCATCTTCGAACCGGTCTCGATCAGCGCGGTGGCCAGGATGGTCAGCGAACCGCCGTTCTCGATGTTGCGGGCGGCACCGAAGAACTTCTTCGGCGGATAGAGCGCGGCCGAGTCGACACCACCGGACAGGATCCGGCCCGAGGCCGGTGCGGCGATGTTGTACGCCCGGCCCAGCCGGGTGATGCCGTCCAGCAGCACGACCACGTCGTGGCCCAGCTCGACCAGCCGCTTGGCCCGCTCGATCGCCAGTTCGGCCACCGTGGTGTGGTCGCTCGCCGGGCGGTCGAAGGTGGAGGCGATCACCTCACCCGAGACGGTGCGCTCGAAGTCGGTGACCTCCTCGGGTCGCTCGTCGACGAGCACCACCATCAGGTGCACCTCGGGGTTGTTCATGGTGATCGCGTTGGCGATGTTCTGCATGATCATCGTCTTGCCGGCCTTCGGCGGCGAGACGATCAGGCCACGCTGGCCCTTGCCGATCGGGGACACCATGTCGATGATCCGGCCGGTCATGTTGGTCGGCGTGGTCTCCAGGCGCAGCCGCTCCTGCGGATAGAGCGGGGTCAGCTTGTTGAAGTCGGCACGCCCCTTGGCCTGCTCCGGGTCGGCCCCGTTGATCGAGTCGATCCGGACCAGCGGGTTGAACTTCTCCTTGCGCTCACCCTCGCGCGGCTGGCGCAGCGCACCGGCGACGACGTCGCCCTTGCGCAGCCCGAACTTGCGGACCATCGACAGCGACACGTAGGCGTCCTCGGGGCCCGGCAGATAGCCGGTCGTGCGCACGAAGGCGTAGGAGTCGAGCACGTCGAGGATGCCGGAGACGTTGATCAGGACGTCGTCCTCGGAGACCTCGGGCTCCTGCTCGAGCCGGTCCAGCCCGGAGCCGCGGTTGTTGCGCCGGTTGTTCCGGTCGCGGTTGCGGCGACGCCGGCCGCGCCGCGAACCGCCGTCATCGTCCTGGTCGCGGTTGTTGTCGCGGTCGCGATTGTTGTCCCGGTTCCGGTTGTCGTCGCGGTCGCGATTGCCGTTGTCCCTGTTCCGGTTGTCGTCCCGGTCGCGATTGCCGTTGTCCCTGTTCCGGTTGTCGTCCCGGTCCCGATTGCCGTTGTCCCGGTCACGGTGGCCGTTGTCGCGATTCCGGTTGTCGTCGCGGTCACGGTTGCCGTTGTCGCGGTTCCGGTCCTCGTCCCGGTCACGGTTGTCCTCGCGCCGGTCGCCGCGGTCCTGGCGCGCGGCACGCTCGCCCTGCTCGGACTCGGCGCCGTTGGTGCGGCTCTCGGCCTGCCGGCGCTCGGCCTCGAGGCGACGGCCCAGCTCCCGGCGGGTGTCATCGGCGGGCAGCTCCTGCTGCTCGGAGCGCTGCCCGTTGCTGGCCTGCCGCTGCGTCTGCTGCTCATCGCGGGCCGGTTGCCGCTCTCCGCGGGGCTGTTCGCTCGACGCCTGCGACGCGTTCTGGGTGGGCGCGTTCTGGGTCGGGGCGCTCTCGGTCGGGGCGCTCTGGGCGGGCGCGCTCTGGCGTGACCCGCCGGGCGCCGCCTGCGGCGTACCCCCGGACTGCGCGGCCCTGATCGCCTCGACCAGCTGCCCCTTGCGCATCGCGCCGGTGCGCTTCAGTCCCAGTGAGGCGGCCAGCTGCTTCAGCTCGGGCAACACCATCGCGTCCAGCCCCGAGCCCTTGCGACGCCGACCGGTGGGCGCCTGCTCGGCTCCGGTGGTCGGCGTCTCGGTGGTTTCTGTCACTGATTTCCTTTCCCGGCCAGCCGCGTCGTTCCTCGTGAACTCGCTCGGCTGTACAGGTCACAAAGCTCTTGGGTGACCTTCGGAACAGGCCACGGATTCCAGCGGCTCCACCGACGGCGGCGTACGGGAATGCCTGTGGCGATCCGTGCCGGTCACACCCGCAACAACGGGGATGATGCGCAAGGATCGTCGCGCCCGACCTGCGAGGCGCTCGAGAGCACCGAACGGGCCCTCTTCGTGATCGAGGCTACCACCGTCTGGGACAAGTCGGCCAACCGAACCTCAGGAAAGCACTTCTGCGGCGCGGCCGATCGCCAGTTCGTGCCGGGTGAACTCCGGAGCCTCCGACCCGTCCAGGGTCTGCGCCCGCGCGGCATCGGTGAGCACCAGGACGGTCGGTCCGGCGCCACTGATCACCGCGCCGAATCCCTTGTCCCGCAGGGATCGCACCAACTCCAGGGAGGCCGGCATCAGCTCGGTCCGATAGTTCTGGTGCAGCCACTCCCGGGTGGCCGGCAGCAGCAGGTCCGGGGCGTACGCCAGGGCGTGCGAGAGCAGCGCGGCGCGCGCGGAATTGCTCGCCGCCTCGGCGTGTGGCACCCGATCGGGCAACACGTTGCGGGCCGAACGGGTGGCCACCGGCCGGTGGTGGACGTAGGCCAGCACCCGCACGTCGGGGTGCACCGGGGCCGCCACGGCGTGTACCCGCCCCGATCCGGAGCCCTCGTCCACCCAGGTCAGCACGAACCCGCCCCAGATGGCGGCGGCGATGTTGTCGGCGTGCCCCTCCACGGCGTACGCCTGCTCCAGCAGCCAGTCGCGGTCCGCCGGCTGGCCGGGGCGGGCCAGCGCCCAAGCGGCGAGCAGCCCGGCCACGGCGGCGGCCGCCGAGGAGCCCAGTCCGCGGGTGTGCGGGATCGTGTTGTGGGCGCTCAGCCGCACCCCCGGGGCGTACGCCCCCAGGGCCGTCAGGCCCTGGTCGAGGCAGGCCAGCACCAGGTGCGACCGGTCGGTGGGCACGTGTCCGGCCCCCTCCCCGGTCACCTCGACCCGGACTCCCTCGGCGAGCACCTCGAGCTCACACTCGTCATACCAGGCCAGCGCCAGCCCGAGGGCGTCGAAGCCCGGGCCGAGGTTGGCGCTGTTGGCCGGTACCCGGACCCTGGCCCGACGCCCGGCCGGGAGCATCTCCCCCGGCTCGACCATCACTCGCCCTCGACCCGCATCACCGAGAGCACCTCGTGCACCGAGGGGAGCTCCCGCAGAGCCGACACGGTGCTGCTCAGCGCGGCGTCGTCGGCGCGGTGGGTGACCACGACGAGCCGGGCCCCCTGCAGGTCGGCGCGCGGCGAGATCTCCTGGCGCAGGGTCTGCACCGACACCTGGTGATCGGCGAAGCAGCCGGCGATCTCGGCCAGTACACCGGCCTGGTCGACCACATCCAGGCTGAGGAAATAGCGGGTGGACACCTGTCCGATCGGCACCACCTCGCGCTGGGCATAGGTCGACTCACCCGGCCCGGCGGCCCCGCGGACCCGGTTGCGGGCCACGGTGACCAGGTCGCCCATCACCGCGCTGGCGGTCGGCGAGCCGCCGGCGCCGGGGCCATAGAACATCAGCCGGCCGGCGTTGCGGGACTCCACGAAGACCGCGTTGTACGCCCCGCCAACCGACGCCAGCGGGTGACTGTTCGGGATCATCGCCGGGTGGGTGCGCACCGAGATGGCCTGCGCACCGTTGGGCCCGTCCTCCAGCCGGCAGATCGCCAGCGCCTTGACGGTGCAGTCCATCCCCTCGGCCGCGGCGATGTCGGAGGGGCTGATCTCGGTGATCCCCTCCCGGTGCACGTCGGCGGCGGTGACCCGGCTGTGGAACGCGAGCCCGGCCAGGATGGCGGCCTTGGCGGCGGCGTCGAACCCCTCCACGTCGGCGGTCGGGTCAGCCTCGGCGTACCCCAGGGACTGGGCCTCGGCGAGCACGTCGTCGAAGCCGACGCCCTCGCGGTGCATCTTGTCCAGGATGTAGTTGGTGGTGCCGTTGACGATGCCCATCACCGAGGTGATCTCATCACCCACCAGCGACTCGCGCAGCGGGCGGATGATCGGGATCGCACCGGCGACGGCGGCCTCGAAATAGAGGTCGACCCCGGCCTGCTCGGCCGCGGCGAACAGGGTGGTGCCGTCCTCGGCGAGCAGCGCCTTGTTGGCGGTGACCACCGACGCCCCAGCGCGCAGCGCGGCGAGGATCAGCCCGCGCGCCGGTTCGATCCCGCCGATCACCTCCACGACCAGGTCGACGTCCTCGCGGGTGACCAGTGCCTCGGCGTCGGTGGTGAACAGCGCCGGGTCGAGCCCGGGCCGCTCCAGGTTGGTTCGGCGTACCGCGATGCCCGCCAGCTCCATCGGCCGCCCGATCCGGGCCGCCAGGTCCGCGGACTGCTCGGTGATCAGCCGGGCCACCTCGGAGCCGACCACCCCACAGCCCAACAGGGCGACCCGCAACGGTCGGTCGGTTGCGGCGTTCATCATCGATCATTCCTTTCGACTGCCGGGAGGTTGGCCAGGTCGACGCCCGGGTCCAGCCCCAGCAGGTCGGCCAGGGTCTCCCGACGGATCAGCGTACGCACCTTGCCGTCGCGCACCGACACCACCGGCGGGCGCAGCGCATGGTTGTAGTTGCTGGCCATCGAGCGGCTGTACGCCCCAGCGGCCGGTACCGCGATCAGGTCACCGGGCGCGATGTCCGCCGGCAGGAACTCATCGCGCACCAGGATGTCGCCGGACTCGCAGTGCTTGCCGACCACCCGGCACAGCATCGGCCCGGCCTCGGAGCGCCGATCGGCGACGGTCGCCGAATATTCGCTGCCATAGAGGGCGGGGCGGATGTTGTCGCTCATCCCGCCGTCCACCGACACGTAGCAGCGGAACGCCTCGGGGGCCACCTCCACCTGCTTCACCGTGCCCACGGTGTAGAGCGCCATCCCGGGCGGCCCGCTGATCGCCCGGCCGGGCTCGATCGACAGGTGCGGCATCTCGATCTCCAGGCCGCGGCACTCCCGGGCCACCAGAGACTGCAACGCCCCGGCCAGGTATTCCGGGGAGCGCGGGGTGTCGGCGGAGGTGTAGGCGATGCCGAAGCCGCCGCCGAGGTCGAGCTCGGGAAGGGTCACCGAGGTGTCCTCCGCCAGCTGCTTGTGCAGCTCCAGGGTGCGCCGGATGGCCACCTCGAAGCCGGCGGTCTCGAAGATCTGCGAGCCGATGTGGGAGTGGATCCCGCGCAGGTCCAGGTGCGGGTTCTCCGCGCACCGGCGCAGCGCCGCCAGCGCCTGTCCCCCGGAGATGGACAGCCCGAACTTCTGGTCCTCGTGCGCGGTGGCGATGTATTCGTGGGTGTGCGCCTCGACCCCGGCGGTCACCCGGACCAGCACCTTGGCCCGCTTCTGGCGCTGCGCACAGATCTCGGCCAGCCGGTCGATCTCGGTCAGCGAGTCGACGATGATCCGCCCCACCCCACTGTCCACCGCCAGCTCCAGCTCGGCGACCGACTTGTTGTTGCCGTGCAGCCCGATCCGCGCCGGGTCCATCCCGCCGGCCAGGGCCACGATCAGCTCGTTGCCCGAGCAGACGTCCAGGCAGAGTCCCTCCTCGGCCACCCAGCCGACCACGCCGGCGGCCAGGAACGACTTGCCGGCGTAGTAGACGTCCCAGCCGGCGAAGGCGTCGGCGTACGCCCGCGCGCGGGCCCGGAAGTCGACCTCGTCGATCACGTACGCCGGGGTGCCCACCTGCTCGGCGATCTCGGTCACCGCGACCCGGCCGACCCGCAGCACGCCGTCCTCGCCGCGGCGTACCGTGGACGACCACAGCTTGGTCTCCAACCGGTTGACGTCCGCAGGGACCTGGAGCCACTTGGGCGCCGGGGTCAGGGTGTCGGCATGGATCGAGCCGGCCACGTGCATATGGGTCATGGGTGGAACTGTGCCAGATCGCCTGCGAGGGCGACATTTCGTTCCGCGGCAGGCGTACCCGGTTGCGAGAATGCGGCCCACCGGCCCGGGCTGCTATAGTTCTCGTCGGCCCGAATGCGGGCCACGCCCCCGTAGCTCAGGGGATAGAGCACCGCCCTCCGGAGGCGGGAGCCTAGGTTCGAATCCTAGCGGGGGCGCCACAGATCCAACCGGTCGTCATGACCGATCGCCCGATGCGTCCCGAGTTGCGGCGCTGCACCCCGACGAACCAGTTGCGGAGTGGTATCAATCGTTGGGTAGCATCGTGCGAAGGCACTGAGCCTCACACGTCCCGCAGCGACACCACCGGAAGAAGGCGATTGTGGCCCCCGCGCCCGACCAAGAGCAATCCGACTTCGGCGCCAACGACTGGCTCCTCGACGAGATGTACGACCGCTATCAGCAGGATCCCGACTCGGTCGATCCCAGTTGGCAGAAGTACTTCGCCGAGAAGCAGCCCGCCGGCGTACCGGCCAAGCAGGAGCAGGCCCCCAAGCAGGGGCAGGACTCGGCCAAGAAGCAGGAGGAGCCGAAGGCTGAGCAGGCCGAGAAGCCGGCCAAGCAGGCCGAGAAGCCGGCCAAGCAGGCCGCGAAGCCCGCCGAGAAGCAGCCGACGGACAAGAAGCCTGCGGACAAGAAGCCTGCCGAGGACAAGCCGGCCGAGTCTAAGAAGTCGGGCAAGAAGGCCCCGGAGCGTCCGGCGAACGCGCCGAAGGCGACCGTCGAGCAGCCGAACATCGTCCGGGACCTGCGTCCGGCCAAGCCCGGTAACCCCGGTGGCCTGCCGGCCGACCCGCCGAACCCGACCGTCCGGCCGGGCGAGAGCAAGGGCGAGGCCAAGCGCACGGTGATGAAGGGCGCGCCCGGGCGTACCGCCAAGAACATGGATGCGTCGCTGACCATCCCCACCGCCACCAGCGTCCGCGCGGTACCGATGAAGCTCGTCATCGACCAGCGCACCGTGATCAACAACCACCTGCGGCGCGCCCGCGGCGGCAAGGTGTCGTTCACCCACATCATCGGGTACGCCATGGTGCAGGCGCTGAAGGCCGTCCCGGCGATGAACAACTCCTACGACGAGACCGACGGCAAGCCGACCCTGGTCGAGCCGACCTCGATCAACTTCGGTCTGGCCATCGACGTGCCGAAGTCCGACGGCACCCGGCAGCTGCTCGTGCCGAGCATCAAGGCGACCGAGGACCTCGACTTCGCCCAGTTCTGGGCCGGCTACGAGAACCTGGTCCGCAAGGCGCGGGAGAACCGCCTGGAGGTCGCGGACTTCCAGAACACCACCATCACGCTGACCAACCCGGGCGGCCTCGGCACCCAGCACTCCATCCCGCGGCTGATGAAGGGTCAGGGCTGCATCATCGGCATCGGCTCGATCGACTATCCGCCGGAGTTCGCGGGTACCGACCCAGAGCGCCTGGCGGACCTGGGCGTGTCGAAGACGATGACGTTCACCTCGACCTACGACCACCGGGTGATCCAGGGCGCCCAGTCCGGTGAATACCTGAAGAAGCTGAACGAGCTGCTGCTCGGTGCCGACGGGTTCTATGACGACATCTTCCGGGCCCTGCGCATCCCCTACTCCCCCATCGTCTGGTCGACCGACACCTCGGTCAGCCACGAGGCGCAGGTGGGCAAGCAGGCGCGGGTGTTCGAGCTGATCAATGCCTATCGCACCTCCGGTCACTTCATGGCCGACACCGACCCGCTGGAATACGTGCAGCGGCACCACCCCGACCTCGAGGTGGAGAGCCACGGGCTGACCCTGTGGGACCTCGACCGGCAGTTCGCCACCGGGTCCTTCGGCGGTGACCGGCCGTTCATGCTGCTGCGCGACATTCTCGGTGTGCTGCGCGACTCCTACTGCCGCCAGGTCGGCATCGAGTACATGTACATCCCGGATCCGGCCCAGCGGAAGTGGATCCAGGACCGGGTTGAGCGCAAGTCGGAGAAGTCCCCGCGCGAGGAACAGCTGCGGATCCTGGACAAGCTCAACGAGGCCGAGATCTTCGAGACCTTCCTGCAGACCAAGTTCGTCGGTCAGAAGCGCTTTTCCCTCGAGGGTGGGGAATCCGCGATCGTGCTGCTGGACGAGATCTGCGAGGCCGCGGCCGACGCCGGGCTCGACGAGGTGTGCATCGGCATGCCGCACCGTGGCCGGCTGAACGTGCTGGCCAACGTGGTCGGCAAGTCCTACGCCCAGATCTTCCGCGAGTTCGAGGGCAACCTGGACCCGCGCAGCGTCGAGGGATCGGGTGACGTGAAGTATCACCTCGGCGCCGAGGGCGAGTTCAAGGCGCTGTCCGGCAACACGGTGCTCACCTCGGTGGCCGCCAACCCGTCCCACCTGGAGGCGGTCAACCCGGTGCTGGAGGGTGTCGTCCGCGCCAAGCAGGACCTGCTCAACCGTGGCACCGACTTCCCGGTGCTGCCGGTGCTGATGCACGGTGACGCGGCCTTCGCCGGTCAGGGCGTGGTGTTCGAGACGATGCAGCTGTCGCAGTTGCGCGGCTATCGCACCGGCGGCACCATCCACGTCGTGGTGAACAACCAGATCGGGTTCACCACCGCCCCCGACCAGTCCCGCTCCTCGGTCTATTGCACCGACGTGGCCAAGTCGATCGGTGCCCCGGTCTTCCACGTCAACGGCGACGACCCCGAGGCCGTCGTCCGGGTGGCCCGGTTGGCGTTCGACTTCCGTCAGGAGTTCAACAAGGACGTCGTGATCGACGTCATCTGCTATCGCCGCCGCGGTCACAACGAGGGCGATGATCCGAGCTTCACCAACCCGCTGATGTACAACCTGATCGAGCGCAAGCGCTCCACCCGCAAGTTGTACACCGAGGCGCTGATCGGTCGCGGTGACATCTCCACCGAGGACGCCGAGGCCGCGATGAGCCGCTTCCAGCACCGGTTGGAGGAGGTGTTCAACGAGGTCCGCGAGGACAAGGACGACTCGCCGGAATACCAGCGGGTGCCGCACTATCCGGCCAAGCGCGGCCGCGACGAGGGCACCTCGATCACCGCCGAGATGATGAAGATCATCTCCGACGCGCACCTGAACGCGCCCGAGGGGTTCACCGGTCACCCGAAGGTGCTGCCCCAGCTGGAGCGTCGCGCCAAGGCCATCGTGAACGGTCCGATCGACTGGGCGACCGCGGAGATCCTCGCCTTCGGCTCGCTCCTGCTGGATGGCCGTCCGGTACGCCTGACCGGCCAGGATTCCCGCCGCGGCACGTTCAGCCAGCGGTTCGCCGCGCTGATGGATCGCGAGACCGGCGCCCCCTGGGTGCCGCTGCGGAACATGCAGAAGGGACAGGAGAAGTTCCAGGTCTTCGACTCCCCGCTCAGCGAGTACGCCGTGCTCGGCTTCGAATACGGCTATTCGGTCGCCCGACCCGAGGCGCTGGTGTGCTGGGAGGCGCAGTTCGGTGACTTCGTCAACGGCGCGCAGACGATCTCGGATGAGTTCATCTCGGCCGGAAAGGCCAAGTGGACACAGAAATCGGGCATCGTGCTGCTGCTGCCGCACGGTTACGAGGGCCAGGGCCCGGACCACTCCTCGGCCCGGATCGAGCGCTGGTTGCAGCTGTGCGCCGAGGACGCGATGGCCGTCTGCCAGCCGTCCACCCCGGCCAGCCACTTCCACCTGCTGCGCACCCACGCGTTCGTGAACTGGCACCGTCCGCTGGTGATCGCCACCCCGAAGTCGATGCTCCGCAACAAGCGGGCCGTCTCGGCGCCGGAGGACTTCACCAACGGCAGCTGGCGTCCGGTGCTGTCCGACGACACGATCGTCGACCGGTCGAAGGTGAAGACGCTGATCTTCTGCTCCGGCAAGGTTCGTTGGGACCTGGTCAACGCCCGGGAGAAGAACAAGCAGGAGGGTGAGGTCGCCATCTTCGCCTTCGAGCGGCTCTATCCGCTGCCCGCAAAGGAACTGGCCGCCGCGCTCAAGGGCTACGAGCACGTCACCGACGTCCGCTGGGTGCAGGACGAGCCGGAGAACCAGGGCGCCTGGCAGTTCATGCACTACCATCTGCCGGTGGCATTGGCGGAGCACCAGCCGGGTTACGACCTGCAGATGACCCCGGTCACCCGGCCGGCGTCCTCGGCACCGTCGGTCGGTTCGGTGAAGGTGCACCAGCTGGAGCAGGCCGACCTGATCAAGCGGGCGCTCGCCCCGCGCGAGGGCTGAGGTGTACTTCACCGATCGCGGCATCGAGGAGTTGGAGAAGCGCCGCGGCGAGGAGCAGGTCTCCCTGGAATGGGTGGCCGAGCAGTTGCGCACCTTCGTCGACCTCAATCCCGACTTCGAGACGCCGATCGAGCGGTTCGCCACCTGGCTGGCCCGGCTGGACGATGCGGACGACGACCTCGACTGATCGGCGATTCTCACAGTCAGACAGCGATCCCGCGCACCCACGGTGCGCGGGATCGTCAGTTCTGCGGGTGGTCCCGGGTCTCCCGCAGCCCGGCGACCAACAGGCGTACGCCGCCGGCGAACGCCGTGGCCGGGTCGCTGTCGTCGGGCTCGATCACGCCGAGCTCGACCAACTGGGCGTGCCCCTGCTCATCGATCACCTGTCCCAGGACAAGGTGCGCCACCGCCTGCGCCGCCGGCTGCGGGTCGCTCAGCTGGGGCTGCAGCAGCCGGGCCAGGTGCTGGGCCGGGGACACCTCGGCCAGCCGCATGCTCTGCACCGACGCCACGAGTTCGGCGCCGTCTCGGTGGGCGAGCAGAGCACCGCGGAAGGCGGCCGCCCAGTCGGTGACGATCGCCTCGGGCGTACCCGTCGGGGACGGCAGGTCGGCCAGGATCTCGTCGGCCAGGGCCGCGAGCAGCGTCTGCTTGTTGGCGACGTGGTGATAGAGGGCGCCCGGCTGCACCCCCAGCGCCGCCGCGATCCGCCGCATGGACAGGTCCGCAAGTCCATACCGGTCAAGGATTCCGAGCGCGGTGATGACGACATCCCGACGGCTCAGCGGCATGATGGGACCCTACCCGAAAGGAGCACCACCCCCGTGCCCCAGCAGATCACAGACCAGTTCCGCCGGCTCACCGGTACCTACCCTGACGGGGCTTGGTTCGCCCCCGGCCGGGTGAACCTGATCGGTGAGCACACCGACTACAACGACGGCTTCGTGCTCCCGTTCGCGCTCACCTCGGGGATCACCGTGGCCGCGCGACGACGCGAGGACGAACGGCTGGTTTTCAACTCCAGCAGCGAATCCGAGCCGGTCACCCTCGACCTGGCGTCCCTGCGCGGCGCCGCACCCGAGCAGTTCCCGGGCTGGTACGCCTATCCGGCGGGCGTGTTCTGGGCGCTGCTGCGGGACGGGCACCCAGTGCACGGGATGGAGCTGGCCTTCGACTCCGACCTGCCGGTGGGGGCCGGCCTGTCCTCCTCGGCGGCGCTGTGCTGCGCCACGATCGCCGCGGTGGCCGAGCTTTCCGGTCTCGACCTGGATCCGTTGCAGCGCGCCACCATCGCCCGGCGCGCCGAGAACGACTACGTGGGGGCACCGACCGGGTTCATGGACCAGGCCGCCTCGACCCTGTGCACGGCCGGACACGCGCTGCTGCTGGACTGCCGCGACAACAGCAGCGAGCAGGTGCCGCTGGACCTGCCGGGCTCTGGGCTCGAACTGCTCATCCTGGACACCCGCACCCCGCACAACCTGGTCGACGGGGCGTACGCCGAACGCCGCCGCAGCTGCGAGCGGGCCGCGGAGGCACTCGGAATGCGCAGCCTGCGCGAGGTGGACGACCCGTCGGCCGTCGCGGCCTTGACCGATCCGCTGCTGCGCCGGCGCGCCCGGCACGTGGTCACCGAGAACGCGCGCGTGCTGGAGTCGGTCGGGCTGCTGCGCGAGTCCCGGGTGGCCGCACTGGCGCCGCTGCTGGACGCCTCGCACGCCTCGATGCGCGAGGACTTCGAGATCACCGTGCCCACCGTCGACCTGGCCGTGGACACCGCCCGCTCCGCCGGCGCGCTCGGCGCCCGGATGACCGGCGGCGGCTTCGGTGGCTGCATCATCGCGCTGTGTCCGGTCGGTTCCGTCGAGTCGGTCGCGCGGGCCGTCGCCGACGCCTTCGCCGACGCCGGGTTCGGTGCCCCGCAGTGGTTCACCGCCGAGCCCGCCCAGGGCGCCCACCGCCTCCCAGGGCCCACCTCGCGTACCGAGTTCCACCTCGCGGCCCACCGGTGATCCGCGAGGTGACGTTCACCACGCGCAGTGACGTTCGGTACGCGAAGTGGGGCGAGGAACGTCACCCCAGCCGGCGGATCGGCGTACGATGCCGCGTTGGCAACGATTACGCATCCGTGATTCCCCTGGGGCCGCGGTGGTGGAAATATTGCCGCGACACCGAGCACTGGAGACAGACATGACCAAGCGAGTCCTGGCCACCCTGGCCACCTTGTCCGCACTCAGCCTCACCCTGGCGGGTTGCGGTTCGACCTCGCTGAGCGGCGGCAACCCCGCCCCGGCCGGCGCCAGCACCAGCAGCGCCCCCGCCCAGGCCGACGCGGCGCTGGCCGCGAAGCTGCCCGAGAAGATCAAGTCCAGCAAGAAGATCGTCGTCGGCACCGACGCGTCCTATGCCCCCAACGAGTTCCTGGACGCCGACGGCAAGACCGTGGTCGGCGCCGACGTGGACGTCTTCAACGCGGTCGCCGCCAAGTTCGGCGTGACCGTGGAGTGGCAGCCCTCCAGCTTCGACTCGATCATCACCGGCGTCCAGGGCAAGAAATACGACATCGGCGTCTCCTCGTTCACCATCAACGCCAAGCGGATGGAACAGGTGAACATGGTCAGCTACTACAGCGCCGGCACCCAGTGGGCCACCGCCAAGGGCAACCCCAAGCAGGTCTCGGCCGACAACGCCTGCGGCAAGACGATCGCCGTGCAGACCGGCACCGTGCAGGACGAGGAGGATCTGCCCAAGCGGCAGGAGAAGTGCGGCGCCAACAAGATCAACGTGCTGCAGTACGAGGGCCAGGACCAGGCCACCGCCGCCGTCGTCTCCGGCAAGGCCGACGCCATGCTCGCCGACTCGCCCGTGGTGGCGTACGCCGCCAAGCAGTCGCAGGGCAAGCTGGAGACCCTCGGCGACATCTACGACGCCGCCCCCTACGGCATCGTCGTCCCCAAGGACCAGACCGAGTTCGCCAACGCCATCGCCGAGGCGTTGAAGGCGGCCAAGGCCGACGGCAGCTACGAGAAGGCGCTGCAGAAGTGGGGCACCGAGAAGGGCAAGATCGACAACTTCCAGGTCAACCCCGCCTCCTGATCCGATGACTGCTGCCGACTCCCCGCAGGGGGACGCCGACCGCCCGGGGCGGATCGACGCGGTGCCGGTACGCCACCCGTTGCGCTGGGTGGCCGTCGCGGTGATCGCCGTGCTGGTGTTGATGTTCCTCAACATGCTGGTCTTCAACCCGGCCTTCGACTGGCCATTCATCGCCGAGGCGATGAACCAGAAGCCGGTGATCGAGGGGTTCATCAAGGGCACCCTGCTGGTCACCATCCTGAGCATGCTGCTCGGGGTGATCGGCGGGGTGATTCTGGCGGTGATGCGACTCAGCGACAACCCCATCTTGAAAGGGGTTTCCTGGGCCTACACGTGGTTCTTCCGGGCGATCCCGCGCTATGTGCTGCTGACCATCATGGGCGCCCTGGGCATCGTCTTCCAGAACGGGATCTCGTTCGGGTTCCCGTTCGACTGGAAGATCATCTCCTGGCTGGGCCTGCCCGAGGGCACCAGCTGGCGGTTCCTCACCCTGGACGCCAACCAGGTGTTCGCCGGATTCGCCGGGGCGGTGATCGGGATGGCCGCCTCCGAAGCGGCCTACATGGCCGAGATCGCCCGCGCCGGCATCCTCAGCGTCGACCAGGGCCAGGGCGAGGCGGCCAAGGCGCTCGGGATGAGCCCCGGCCGGGCGATGTGGCGAGTCGTCCTGCCGCAGGCGATGCGGGTGATCGTGCCGCCGACCGGCAACGAGACGATCGCGATGCTCAAGGACACCTCGCTGCTGATCGCGATCCCGCTGTCGGCGGAGCTGTTCTTCCAGCTCAAGGCGATCGGGTCCCGCACTTATCAAACCTTCCCGGTGCTGATCTCGGCGACGCTGTACTACCTGCTGGCCACCTCGATCCTGATGGTCGGCCAGGCCTGGCTGGAGCGACACTTCGGCCGTGGCTTCGGTGCCACCGAGGCACCGCAACGCAAGCTGATGTTGGGATCGGACCATTGAGCACCGCCGTGCCCTCGCCCGAACCGACCCGCACCGGCGAGCCGCTGGTCCGCGCGGTGAACGCGACCAAGTCGTTCGGCAGCAACGAGGTGCTGAAGGGAATCGACCTGAGCGTGTACGCCGGCGAGGTGGTCTGCCTGCTCGGCCCCAGCGGCTCGGGCAAGACGACCTTCCTGCGGTTGATCAACCAGATGGAGGTGCTCACCGGCGGCCGGATCTGGGTCGATGGTGAGCTGATCGGTATCAGCGAACGGCGCGGCCGGCTGCACCGTCGCAACGAACGCGACATCGCCCGGCAGCGCGCCGAGATCGGCATGGTGTTCCAGCGGTTCAACCTGTTCCCGCACATGACGGCCCTGGGCAACGTGATGGAGGCCCCGGTGCACGTCAAGAAGGTGAGCCGGGCCGAGGCGAGGCAACGGGCCACCGAGCTGCTCGACCGGGTCGGCCTGTCGGATCGGGCGAACTTCTATCCCGCCCAGCTCTCCGGTGGTCAGCAGCAGCGGGTGGCGATCGCCCGCGCCCTGGCGATGGAACCGCGGCTGATGCTGTTCGACGAACCGACCAGCGCGCTCGACCCGGAGCTGGTGGGTGAGGTGCTCAGCGTGATGAAGCAACTGGCCGCTCAGGGGATGACGATGATCGTGGTCACCCACGAGATGGAGTTCGCCCGCGAGGTCGCCGACCGGGTGGTGTTCATGGCCGACGGTCAAGTGGTCGAGGAGGGTACGCCCCAGCAGGTGATCGGCGACCCGCAGCACCAGCGCACGCGGGACTTCCTGGCCCGCGTACGCCGGGAGGGGGCGGCTGCGGCGAGCCGGCAGCCCGAGCCGGAACAGTAACCCCGTCCGGGCAGCTCAGTCCCGGTCGCGAACCAGCACCGCCGTGCTGGCCGGGTGCAGCACGCAGACCAGCACCAGCAGCGAGGCCGCGGCCAGGGCGATCGCGATCGGCCGGGTGTCGCCACCCCAGAACGACCACGCCACCGGAAGGTTGATCAGCTGGGTGGCCGTCACCGGGCCGCGGCTCCACGGGCGAGCCCGAAACAGGCCACGTGCGAGCAGCAGCAGCGCGACGGCGTACCCGATCCAGACGATCGCGCCCCCGATGCCGACCACGGGCCGGTTCGGGTTGACGTTGACCGCGTCCAGCGCGCCCAGCACGAGCGCCACGACGCCCTCCAGCGCCAGCACCAGCGCGGCAACCAGCAGGGTGGGCGGAGTGCGCTGCGGACGGGGCTCGGCGGCGGTGGGCGGTTCGGACACCCGGACAGCCTAGTGGGCTGAGCCGGCACCCACCCCGACCGATCGGTATTGCCCGAAGTCAGAGCGGGATGGTGTGAACCACACGACGTGTCAAGATCTTGTTTTTGTGCCGAATGGTTGCCAGTCTTGTGAGGTCACATCAACAGGGTTCCCAGCTTCCCCGCAGCGCCGCGATCTGGAGACTCGGACCCGGAACCTGAGAGGAGTGGACCAAGGCATGGATTGGCGCCACGAGGCAGCCTGTCTGGACGAGGATCCCGAACTCTTCTTCCCGATCGGAAACACCGGCCCCGCACTGCTGCAGATCGAAGAGGCCAAGCAGGTGTGCAAGCGCTGCACGGTCCGCGAGCAGTGCCTGCAGTGGGCTCTCGAAGCTGGCCAGGACCACGGGGTCTGGGGCGGTCTCTCCGAGGACGAGCGACGCGCCATGAAACGACGCGCAGCTCGCTCCCGGATCAGGACCGCCTGAGACTCACCGAGCCTGCGTGCCCGCAGGAAGACGCAGAACCGACCGCCCCGGGGATTCCTCCCCGGGGCTCGTTGCGTCTCCGGGGTCCGGTTGGCGTTCCGCGTGGGCTCAGTCGCGGGCCAGCGGCAGGCAGATTCGGGCCAACGACCCCGGGCCGTCGGGGTTGTTCGTCAGCTCGAACGTGCCGCCGAGGTCGGCCATCAGGGTGGAGACGATGCTCAGCCCCAGGCTCTTGGAGCTGGCGAGCAGGAAGTCCTCCGGCAGACCGACCCCGTCATCGACCACCTCGACCTCCAGCGCGCCGTCACCGGCGGACGGGCGTACGGTGACCTGTCCCCCGCCCGCGCCGCTGAGTCCGTGCTCGATCGCGTTCTGGCACAGTTCGGTGACCACCAGGGACAGCGAGGTGGCGACCTGGGCGGGCACCATCCCGAAGCTGCCCTCGCGGCGGGCGATCACCCCCTCGGGGTGGTCGTGGCTGGTGGCCACCGCGCCCACCATCTGCAGCACCCGATCGGCCACGTCGTCGAACGCGACGGTCTCGTCGAAGGACTGGGACAGCGTCTCGTGCACCACCGCGATCGCGGCCACCCGCGACATCGCCTCGGTCAGCGCGGCCCGCGCCTCCGGGGAGCGGCGGGCCTGCATCCGCAGCAGCGCGGCCACGGTCTGCAGGTTGTTCTTCACCCGGTGGTGGATCTCCCGGATGGTGGCGTCCTTGGTCACAAGCTGGCGTTCGCGCCGGTTGATCTCGGTGATGTCGCGGCAGAGCACGATCAACTCGTCGGTGCCGTTGCCGTCGCGCAGCGGGACCAGCCGCAGTCGGATCGACACCGTTCCCGCGCTCACCTCCACCTCGGCGACCTCGCTGGTGCGGTACGCCTCGTCCGGCGGTGCGGTGCCGCCCGCGGCCTCGGCCAGGTCGCGCAGCAGCGAGGGCAGGTGCTCGTCCTCCGGATAGGACTCCAGGCCCAGGCGCCGCAACGCGGTGATCGCGTTCGGGGTGGCGTAGCGGACGTTGCGGTTGCGGTCCAGCCGGAACACGCCGTCACCGACCCGCGGGCTGAGCACGGGGTCGGTGTGGGCCCCGGTCGGGTATTCCCCGTGCGCCACCATCGAGGTGAGCACCTCGGCCATCTCCAGATAGTTGTCCTCCAACGCCCCGGGGGCGCGTACGCCCATCTGGTTGGTGTGGCGTTCGATGACCGCGAGCACCCGGCCGTCGCGGTGGATCGGCACCGCGTGCACGTCGACCGGGATCCCGGCCTGCAGCTTGTTCTCCGAGGTCTCCACCTGCTCCCCGGTCAGGTACGCCTCCGGGACCCCGTGCTCGGGCTGATAGCCGACCTCGTCACCGGCGACGTCGTCCTCGAGCGCGGTCGGACCGGTCGAGGGCCGGGTCTGCGCCACGGCCCAGAAGATGTTCGGGTCGACGTCGGGTACCCACAGCACCAGGTCGGAGAATGAGAGGTCGGCCAGCAGGTGCCACTCGGCCACCAGGCGGACCAGGTATTCCTCGTCCTCGGGGCCGATTTCGGTGTGCTGGCGGATCAGCCGGGACATCAGTGGCATGCGTTCAACCTAGTGGTTCCGCCAACGCCGAAGGGCTCGGATCCGCGGATCCGAGCCCTTCGATCCAGGCGTTGCTGCCCGGGCCTGGTGCTCAGGCGTTGGGGCGCTTGCCGTGGTTCGCGCCCTTCTTGCGACGCGCCCGACGCTTACGTCCGGTCTTACCCATGTCAGTCTCCTCCGGTGGTGTGGCGATATCAGCCGGTGCCACCTTCTCCGGCGGCCAAGAGTCCAGTCTAGCCGTCCGCGCCGCCGCTGCGGAAATGCGTGCTCCCGTTCGGCCCTGCGCAGTTCCGCGCCGGCCGCTCAGCCCTGGCCGCTCAGCCCTCGCGGTGCCAGGTGGTGATCGAGGTCATGATGCTCACCCGCAGGGTCTGCGGGGCCTTCTGCCCCTGACAGCACCGGTTCACCAACTGCTTGATCGCCAGCTCGGCGTCGAAATCCTCGACGCAGCGCTCACAGGCCTCCAGGTGCAGCCGGATCACCTCGCACGACGCCTCGTCCAGCTCGTTGTCCAGGAAGGTGTGCACCCGCTCCAGCACCACCTGGCAGTCCTGCTCGGCGAGCCGGCCGAGCTTTTCGGGGTCCAGGTCGTGCGCGTGCTGCTCGGCGGCGCTCATGACGCGTCCTTGGGCAGCAGGCCGTTCTCCCGGGCATAGTCGCCGAGCGCCCTGCGCAGTTGGGCGCGCCCGCGGTTCAGCCGCGACATCACGGTGCCGATCGGCGTACCCATGATCTCGGCGATCTCCTTGTAGGCGAACCCCTCCACGTCGGCCAGATAGACCGCCATCCGGAAGTCGTCGGACAGGTTGTTCAACGCCTCGGTCACCGCCGAGTCCGGCATCCGGTCCAGCGCCTCCATCTCGGCCGAGCGCAGCCCGGTGGAGCTGTGCGACTCGGCGCGGGCCAGCTGCCAGTCCTCGACGTCCTCCCCGTCGGACAGCTTCGGCGAGCGCTGCGCCTTGCGATAGCTGTTGATGTAGGTGTTGGTGAGGATCCGGTACAGCCACGCCTTCAGGTTGGTGCCCGGCGTGTACTGGTGGAAGGACTGGTACGCCTTGGCGTACGTCTCCTGCACCAGATCCTCGGCGTCGGAGGGGTTGCGGGCCATCCGCATCGCCGCCCCGTAGAGCTGATCGAGGTGCACCAGCGCATCCCGCCCGAAACGGGCCGTGCGCTCGGATTCGGTCTCGGTCGCCGGATCGAACGGGACGTCGTCAACCGTCCCCACGGCCTCGCCGGGGAATTCGTCGGTCTCACTCGGTAGTGGCATCACGTACGACAGTACCGGTGAGGAAGCAGCTGTGGTCACCATCACCGGGCTCAACCGCCGCGCCGCCGCCGATATTCCCCACGCCCGCAGGTGAGGCACCCCCCACTTCGCGGCTCGAAGTTCAATTCGCGTGGCGAACGTCACTTCGCGGATCACCGGTGAGCCGCGAAGTGACACCCGGTCCGCGAGGTGACGTTCAGTACGCGAAGTGGAGCCCGATCCCTTCGACAGGCTCAGGGACCTCCGACGAACGCCCTCACCCGCTCCCGCAGCAGCGCCGCGATCGACTCCGGCGTGCTGGCCGCCCGCGCCGGCGGCTTCAGCTCGTGGGCACAGTCGGGCACCTCGACAACCTCGATCCGCCCGCTCCCGACCACCGCCTCACGCACCTCGCCCGGCGTACCGAACGGATCCCGGGCTCCCTGCAGCACCAGCACCGGCGCATCCGCCCCGAGGAGCTCCGGCGCCCGCGACTTCTCCGGGCGACCCGGCGGGTGCAGCGGGAAGGACAGCGCCACCACCCCGGCCACCGGGCGTACCGCGGCACACCGCACCGCCACCCGTGCCCCGGCACTGCGCCCGCCGACAAACAGCGGCACGCCGGCGAACCGGTCCCCGGCGTACGCCAGGGCGGCCGCCCAGCCCTCGTCCAACCGGGCGGGGGCGGGCGCGATCTTCTTCCCCGCGGTACGCCAGGGCTGCTCGTACCGCAGCACCGCGACGCCGGTCTCGGCCAGCGCCCGCAGTGCCTCGAGGTCGGGGGCGTCGACTCCCCCACCGGCACCGTGCCCGAGCAGCAGCACCGCCCGCGGCGATGCGGCCGGCAGATCGGCGTACATCCGCGCCGGCCCGAGCGTCGTCTCGAGGGGGTGCGCCTGGCTCACTCGCCGGCCCCCTCGGCGAGCGGGCGGACCAGCTCGGGGCTGTTGTTGCGCACGTTGCCGACGGCCTTCGAAACCGGGTACGCCCCCAGCCGTTCCGCCTCGGTGACCGCCAGCAGTTCCACCGCCCGGGCCGGATCGGTGAGGCCGGGATCCAACCAGTCGGCCCACGCCTCGCGGGCGATCACCATCGGCATCCGGTCGTGCAGGTGACCCAGCGAGTCGGTCGCCGAGGTGGTGATGATCGAGCAGGTGCTCAACCAGGCCTCGGGGTCGTCGGCGGGCCGGGCGTCGTCGCGCCAGAACTCATAGATCCCGGCCATCACCAGCCGCTCCCCGTCGGTGCGGTGGATGAACCAGGGCTGCTTCACCGGCTTGAAGCCGCGTTTCCCCTCGCCCGCGGGCGGCTCCTCGGCGTACCACTCGTAGTAGCCGTCGGCCGGGATCAGGCAGCGCCGGGCGGCAAACGCCTTGCGGAAGGCGGGCTTCTCGGCGACGGTCTCGGCCCGGGCGTTGATCATCCGGGCTCCGCCGCCGGGGTTCTTCGACCAGCTCGGCACCAGGCCCCAGCGCACCTGGACCAGCTTGCGGCGTACCTCCTCGGTCTGCTTGTCGCGCCGCTCCACCACCGCGGCCACCGGGTCGGTCGGGGCGACGTTCCAGCTCGGCGGCGGGGGTTGCTCGGCCACCTCGTCGACCTCGAAGTCCTCGACGAGCTCGTCCACGTCGGCCGATGCCGCATAACGTCCGCACATGGGCCCAACCTACGCGGAACGCCGGTGCGGACGACCCGACACCGGACCCGGTCTTTCCAAGCCCAGCGCGACACGGTAGACATATGGGCATGACTCTGACGCGCGCGCTCGCCCGGACCATGCTGGCCGGCTACTTCGTCTACAACGGCGCCAAGGCGCTCAAGGACCCCTCCCCCTATCTGGAGGGCCAGGAGAAGTTCGCCAGCACCGTCGTCCCGTTGGCCAAGAAGGTCGCCCCCGCCGAGGTCGCCACGGCGATCCCGACCGACGCCTCGACCCTGGCCCGGATCTCCGGCGGTCTGCAGGTCGCCGGCGGCCTGGCGATGGTGCTCGGCAAGGGCCGTCGGCTGGGCGCCGGTCTGGTCGCCGCCTCGATGGTGCCGCAGCTGCTCTCCAGCGGCCCCGGCCAGGGCGCGACCAGCGAGCAGAAGGCCGCCGCCCGTGACGGTCTGCTGAAGAACCTCGCCCTGATCGGCGGCGCGCTGATCGTCGCCCAGGACACCGAGGGCCAGCCGAGCCTCGCCTGGCGCGCCCAGGACCAGGCCAACCGCATCTCCCGCAAGGTGGAGAAGGCCAAGGCCCAGCTGGAGAAGGACGTCGACGTCAACAAGCGGCAGGCGCGCAAGCAGCTCAAGCAGGCCCGCAAGGCCGCCCGCAAGCAGGTGAAGGAGCTCACCGCCGATCGTGGGTGACCCCGGGACAACCACCGCCGCCGACCGCGCCGACCGCCCTGTGCGGTCGGCGCGGCCGCGTCGCGCCGTCGACACCGGCCGCTGGCCGGCCCCGCTCGCCAACGAACCGGTGCACGCCACCGTGCGCGTCCCCGGTTCCAAGTCCGAGACCAACCGGGCCCTGGTGCTCGCCGCGCTGGCCGACGGCCCGAGCCGGATCACCGGTGGGCTCGACGCCCGGGACACCCGGTTGATGCGCGCGGGCCTGCGTACGCTCGGCGTGCGGATCGACGACGACGGCGACAGCTGGCAGGTCACTCCCCCGGCCAACGGGTTCGTCGGCAGCGGGGAGATCGACTGTGGCCTGGCCGGCACCGTGATGCGGTTCCTGCCCGCGGTGGCCGCACTGGGGACCGGCGAGGTGCGCTTCACCGGCGACGAGGAGGCGCTGCGCCGGCCGATGGGACCGCTGCTGGACGCCCTCTCCGACATGGGCGCCGGGGTCGAGGCCGACGGGGACACGCTGCCGGTGCGGATCGCCGGGCGTACCAACCTGCCCGGTGGCCCGATCAACCTGGACTCCTCGACCTCCAGTCAATATCTCTCGGCGGTGCTGCTGGTCGGCGCGCGCTGCGCCGACGGGCTGGATGTCCGCCACGTCGGCGGCACCCTGCCCAGTCGCCCGCACGTGCAGATGACCGTCGAGATGCTGCGCCAGCGCGGGGTGCGCATCGAGCAGCCCGAACCCGATCGCTGGGTCGTGCACCCCGGACCGATCGCCGCCCGCGACAGTGTCGTGGAGCCCGACCTGTCCAACGCGGCCGCGTTTCTCGCCGCCGCGTTGATCACCCAGGGCCAGGTCACCGTCCCGGACTGGCCGGAGCGGACCAACCAGCCCGGCGACCTGGCCCGCGACGTGTTCGCCGCCTTCGGTGCCTCGGTCGAGCGCACCGCCGACGGTCTGGTCGTGCGGGGCGGTCGCCGGCTCAACGGGGTGGATCTCGACCTGTCCGCGGCCAGCGAACTGACCCCGGTGGTGGCCGCCCTGGCCGCGGTGGCCCACGACACCTCGCACCTGCGCGGGATCGGCCACATCCGCGGCCACGAGACCGACCGGTTGGCCGCGCTCGAGGCCGAGCTGAACAACCTCGGTTCGCACACGAGGCAGACCGAGGACGGGCTGGTGATCCATCCGCGGGTGCTGCACGGCGGCGAGTGGCACACCTACGCCGATCACCGGATGGCGCACGCCGGCGCCCTGCTGGGGTTGCTCGTCGACGATGTCACCCTGGATGAGATCGGTTGTACCAGCAAGACCCTGCCCGAGTTTCCGCTGCTCTGGGCGCAGATGCTGAGCGACTCCGACGACTGGTCCGACGGCCGGCGGGAGGGCGTGTGATACGTCGCGGTGGCATCCACACCGACGACCACGCCGGGTTCGACCGCCCGCGCCGGCGCACTCGCCCGCGTACCAAGGACCGACCCGACTATTCCGGGGCCGACCTCGGTCTGGTGATCACCGTCGACCGAGGCCGCTACCGCTGCCTGCTGCTGGACTCCGACGGGGCCGCGGACCCCGACGCCATCCAGGTCACCGCGATGAAGGCGCGTACGCTCGGCCGCCGCTCGGTGATCGTCGGCGATCGGGTACGCCTGGTCGGCGACGTCAGCGGGGACGAGGGCACTCTGGCCCGGATCGTCGAGGTGACCGAGCGCAGCACGGTGCTGCGGCGTACCGCGGACGATGACGACCCCTATGAGCGCCCGATCGTCGCCAACGCGGACCAGCTGGTGATCGTCACCGCGCTGGCCGATCCGCCGCCGCGCACCGGGATGATCGACCGGATCCTGGTCGCCGGCTATGACGCGGGCCTGGAGCCGATGCTGTGTCTGACCAAGGCCGACCTGGCCTCGCCGGATGAGTTGGAGGCGGCGTACGCCCCGCTCGGCGTGCCGGTGGTGGTCACCGAGCCCGAGGCCGACCTGACCCGGCTGCACGGGCTCCTGGAGGGTCGGATCTCGGTGTTCGTCGGGCACTCCGGGGTGGGCAAGTCGACCCTGGTGAACGCGCTGATCCCCGGGCTGGAGCGTGCGGTCGGCCACGTCAACGAGGTCACCGGGCGTGGTCGGCACACCTCCACCTCGGCGATCGCGTTGCGGCTGCCGCCGGGTCCGGACGGGCGGGGCGGCTGGGTGATCGACACGCCCGGGGTGCGGTCGTTCGGGCTGAGTCACATCACCCCGGCCGACGTGATCAAGGCGTTCCCCGACCTGGTCGAGTTCACCGCTGACTGCCCGCGCGGCTGCGAGCACGGTGCCGACGCCGTGGACTGCGCCCTGGACGAGGCGTGGCGCAGCGGCGAGGTGCCGCGGGCCCGGGTGGACTCCTTCCGGAGGATGGTGTCGGCCCGCGCACTGCCCTATGACTAGGCGATAGGTTCGGCCCCATGGCA
Organism: Enemella dayhoffiae; assembly: GCF_002250625.1. Classification (GTDB taxonomy): domain Bacteria; phylum Actinomycetota; class Actinomycetes; order Propionibacteriales; family Propionibacteriaceae; genus Enemella; species Enemella dayhoffiae. The sequence goes on from NZ_NMVQ01000034.1 coordinate 147,488, forward strand.
GCAGCCTCCGACTACACCGATGACGTACGCCTCGCGCATCTGATGGCCGACAACGCCGACTCGATCACCATGGACCGGTTCAGGGCCCAGGACCTGCAGGTGTCGGCCAAACCGGATCTGTCCCACGTCACCGACGCCGACGTGGCCGTGGAAGAGGTGCTGCGCAAGAGCTTGGCGCGGGCCAGGCCTCGGGACGCGGTGCACGGGGAGGAACTGGAGGACACCGGCTGGGGGCCACGACGCTGGGTGATCGACCCGATCGACGGCACCTCCAACTTCGTCCGCGGGGTGCCGGTGTGGGCGAGTCTGATCGGGCTGATGGAGGGTGACGAGGTGGTGGCCGGCGTGGTCTCCGCGCCGGCGCTCGGTCGACGCTGGTGGGCGTCCAGGGGCGGCGGTGCCTACACCGGCAGGTCGTTGGCCCAGGCGCGGTCCATCAAGGTGTCCCAGGTGAGCCGGATCGGCGATGCGTCGCTTTCGTATTCCTCCTTGCACGGTTGGGTTTCCGCGGGCTGGGGGCAGCATTTCGTCGACCTGATGCGCAGCGTGTGGCGCAGTCGAGCCTATGGTGACTTCTGGTCGTACATGCTGGTCGCCGAAGGGGCGGTCGACATCGCCTGCGAGCCGGAGCTGGCGCTGCACGACATGGCCGCCTGCGACATCATCGTCACCGAGGCCGGCGGCAACTTCACCTCCGTGGCCGGGGACGCCGGCCCGTTCGGCCCCGGTGCGGTGGCGACCAACGGGTTGCTGCACGAGCTGGTGGTACGCCAACTGCACGACGGCGACGCGGTCGACCCGGACGCCGGGCGTACCCGCGCCGAGAACTGATGCTCAGCCGCGCGGGGCGCCGGGATCGTTGCCCTGGTTGGATTCGCGGGCAGCCCTCTCGGCCCTGCCCTCGGCCCACGCATCCTGGGCCGTCTGCTTGAGCGACTTCTGCGAGTCGGCCTCGATCCCGTCGTGCAAGGCCGTCGCCTGCGCGGCCAGATCGGGGCGGAAGTGGGCAAGCCACTCCCCGATCCGATGCCGGTCCCAACGCGTGTCGAACTGGGACAGCGGGACGGTCAGATAGGGCTGCCCGGTCTGCGGGTCACGGCCGTTGCGTCCCTCGTTCTGCCGGTGGGTCTCGCGGGCCATCGCCCCCCCGAGGATCTCCATGGTGCCGATCCCGACCAGCCCGGTGCCCGCGGTGAGCTGGGCCCCGACCTGACCGAGGGCGTTCACCCCAGCCTGCCCACCCTTGGCGGCCATCGAGTCGTAGCCGACCCCGCGCGCGGCCTTCTTGGCGTCCATCCCGACCAGCGGCAGCACCCGTCTGGCCTCCCTGAGATCCTGCCAGGACAGGAAACGGCGCGACGCGTCACCGGTGTAGGTGAGGCCGCGCGGCTCCAGCAGCAGCTCGATCTCGGACACGTTCTGCCGAGTCTTGCGCAGGCGTACCCACACCATCAGCGCGGTGAAGGCGATGGCGGCCAGCAGGCCGAGCCAGTTTGCGGCCGGCGCCTTGACCGCGTTCATGACGAGGGCGAACAGCAACCAACTCATCAGCAGCAGTGGCACGCCGAGCAGCACCATCGGGATCAGGCTGCCCTTGAACACCCCGTCCTGGGCCTTGAAGATCTCCGGGGTCTGGAAGTCGTTCTGGTCCATCCCCCGAGGCTAGTAGCGTGCGGTGTCAGTCCTCATGCCCGGCAACGCGGAGGCGTACGGTCTCCGGAAGGTTCCTCAGCTCGTCGGCCAGCTCCAGCACCCGGGCCCCGCTGACATCGGTGATCACGAAACCGAGCTCGCCGCGGGTGGACAGCGCCTGCCGGTCGATGTTCACCTGATGATCGGCGATCACCTGGTTCATCCGGGCCAGCACGCCGGGGACGTTGTGGTGCAGGTGCAACAGGCGTACGCCGCTGCCGGACTCGTCGAGCACCACCTGCGGCATGTTCACCGACATGGTTGTGACGCCGCGATCGGTATAGTCGGAAAGCTTTCCGGCGACGAAGTGGCCGATGTCCTGCTGCGCCTCCTCGGTGGAGCCGCCGATGTGCGGGGTCAGGATGACGTTCGGAATCCCTTGCAGGCTTGAGCTGAACGCGTCACCGGTCGACTTGGGCTCGGTCGGGAACACATCGACCGCGGCGCCGGCGACGTGGCCACTGAGCAGGTTGTCCCGCAGCGCGTCGTGGTCCACCACGAAGCCCCTGCACAGGTTGAGAAACAGCGAGCGCGGACGCATCATCGCGAACTGTTCGGCGCCGAAGAATCCGGCGTTTCCGTCGCGGCCGTCGACGTGCAGCGACACGGTCTCGACCTTGCCGAGCAGTTCCTCCAGGCTGCCGCAGCGGCGCGCGTTGCCCAGCGCCAACTTGTCGGCGATGTCATAGAAATAGACCTGCAGACCGAGCGACTCGGCGACCACCGACAACTGGGATCCGATGTTGCCATAGCCGACGATGCCGAGGGTCCGGCCGCGGACCTCGTGCGCGCCCTTGGCCGACTTGTCCCACACCCCCTTGTGCAGCGAGGCGTTCTTGTCGGTCAGGTGCCGAGCCATCGAGATGATCTCGGCGATGGCCAGCTCCACCACGCTGCGGGTGTTGGAGAAGGGTGCGTTGAACACGGCCACGCCGTGCTCGGAGGCCGCCCCCAGATCGATCTGGTTGGTGCCGATGCAGAACGCCCCGATCGCGGCCAGGTCCTTGGCGGAGGCGAGCACCCGCTCGGTGACCTGGGTCTTGGAACGGATCCCCAGCACGTTCACCCCGGACAGGGCGGACGCCAACTCGTCCTCGTCGAGCGCGCCGGCGCGCGTCTCGACGGTGAACCCGCGAGACTGCAGGATCTCGACGGCGTCGCTGTGGATGTTCTCGAGCAGGAGTGCCTTCACGAGCGGTCAGTCTAGGACCTCGCCACAATCCGGCCGGGACGGTCCAGCGTACGACCGGACTAGGGTGGCAGCGTGAACACGGGCATGCTGATCGGCATCGTCGCGCTGGTGGTGGGGCTGCCGCTGGCGATCATCGGCGTCCGCCTGACCTTCGTCAACCCACCCGAATCCCGGGGCCGCCGCCGCGGCGCCCTGATCGCCGGCCTCGGCCTGGGGATCATCTGGATCGGCGGTTTCATCGGCGCCTTCTCCTCCCTCGCCTGACCCCTCCCTCGCCTGACCCATCCCTCACCTCCCCGTCCGCTGCCCCTTCCCCGCCCCATCCCGCTCACGCTTATCGGTCAATTGTCCCGCGCTCCCAATTGGGTGCGCGGGACAATTGACCGATAAGCGTGAGCGGGATGGGGGGTCAGCCGGGGAGCCGGGGGACGGCGGCGAGCAACTCCCGGGTGTAGTCGGCCTGGGGGTTGGCGTAGACCTCGGCGGTACGCCCCCGCTCGACCACCTGCCCCTGCCGCAGGACCAGCACGGTGTCGCAGGTGTGCCGGATCACGTTCAGGTCGTGGCTGACGAAGATCAGGGTGAGCCCGAAGTTGGCGACCAGCTCGTTCAGCAGGTTCAGCACCTGCGCGCGCACCGACACGTCCAGCGCCGACACCGCCTCGTCGGCGATCAGCACCTCCGGGTTGGGCGCCAGGGCACGGGCGATCGCGATCCGCTGCCGCTGCCCCCCGGAGAACTCGTGCGGATAGCGGCGCCCCGAGTCGGCCGGCAGCCCGACCGCCTCCAGTACCTCGGCCAACCGCCGGCTCCGGTCGGCCGGCACGTCGTCGCGGGTACGCAGCAGCCGCGAGCGCAGCGGCTCGGTGATCACATCGGCCACCCGCATCCGCGGGTTCAGCGAGGAACGCGGGTCCTGGAACACCAGCTGGACCGCCGAACGCAGGAATCCCAACCGGGATTCGGGAAGCGCGATGTCCTTGCCGTGCAGCCGGATCGTCCCGCTGGTGGGACGGTCGAGCGCCGCCATCATCCGGATCAGCGTCGACTTGCCCGAGCCCGACTCTCCCACGATGCCCAGCCGCTCCCCCGGCGCGACGCTCAGGCTGACGTTGTCGACCGCGGTGACCTTCCGCGCCCCGGAGAACACCCGCGACACGTGCTCCACCTCGAACACCGGCCCGCTCATCGCGAGCCTCCGACCTCGGCGTCGCGGTCGAAGAAGTCGGCCACCACCGGCAGCCGGGTGCCCGGCTCGACGTCCTCCATCCGCGCGGTGGCCAGCAACCCGCGGGTATAGCCGTGCTGCGGGTCGGCCAGCACCTGCTCGGTACGCCCCCGCTCGACGACCTCCCCGTCCAGCATCACCGCCACCTCGTCACACACCTGGGCGACCACGGCCAGGTCGTGGCTGATGAACAGGCAGGCCGCACCCACCTCGTCCAGTGCACTGCCCAGCAACCGCAGCACCTTCGCCTGCACGGTCACGTCGAGCGCGGTGGTCGGTTCGTCACAGATCACCAGCTCGGGCTGATTGATCAACGCCATCGCCAGCACCACCCGTTGCCGCTGCCCGCCGGAGAGCTGGTGCGGGAAGGAGTGCGCGATCCGTGGCGGATCGGGCAGGCCCACCGCGGTGAGCATCTCCAGCACCCGCTCCCTGGTCCGGCCGCCGCGCACCCGGGCACGGTGCAGCTCCCACACCTCGGCCACCTGCCGGCCGATCCGCATGGTCGGGTCCAGCGCGGTCATCGGCTCCTGGAACACCATCGTCATCCGGTCCCCGCGCAGCGGCGCCACCACCCGGTCGGGGCGCCGGGCGAGCTCCTCACCGCCGAAGCGGATCGACCCGCTCACCTCCGCGGTCTCCGGCAGCAACCCCATCAGCGCGAGTGCGGTCACCGACTTGCCCGACCCGGATTCGCCGATCAGCCCGACCCGGCTGCCGCGCCCAATGGTGAGGTCGATACCGTGCAGCACCTCCCGCCCGCCGAAGGCCACGCGGAGGTCGGTCAGCTCGACCAACGGGTTGTCCGGCCCCATCAGCGCACCTCCTTCAACCGCGGGTCGAGCAGGTCACGCAGGCCGTCGCCGAGCAGGTTGAACCCCAGCACCGCCCCGGCGATCGCCAGACCCGGCCACAGCGCCTGCAGCGGGTCGATCGGCAGATAGGTCTGCGCCTCGCGCAGCATCCGCCCCCAGGTCGGGGTGGGCGGCGGCGTACCCAGTCCCAGATAGGAGAGCGCCGCCTCGGCCAGGATCGCGATACCGAAGGAGACCGACGCCTGCACCCCGATCACCGGGGCGATGTTGGGCAGCACGTGCCGGGTCGCCACCCCCAGCCAGCTCGTCCCCGCCGAGCGTGCCGCGAGCACGTAGTCGCTGCTCATCACCGACAGCGTGGCCGCCCGCGACACCCGGACGAAGGCCGGGATGGTGGCGATCCCGATCGCGGTCATCGCCGTCCAGGTGGATCCGCCGAACGCCGCCGCCAGCAGGATCGCCAGCAGCAGCGCCGGAAACGCATACAACACGTCGGCGCCGCGCAGCAGCAGTTCGCCGAGCCATCCCTTGGCGGAACCGGCCAGGATCCCCAGGGGTACGCCGATCAGCGCGGCCACGCTGACCGCGATCACCCCCACCAGCAGACAGACCCGGGCACCGGCCATCAGCATCGACAGGTTGTCGATCCCGACGAAGTTGGCGCCCAGCGGGTGCAGCCAGCTCGGCTTGGCCAGGCTCACCCGCGGATCCACCCGGGTCGGGTCGAACGGCATCCAGACCAGCGCGATCAGGGCGGTGAGCACCACCAGCCCGACCAGCACCACGCCGGTGTAGAGCCCCGCGCGCTTCACCGGTTGCCCCGCAGCCGCGGATCCAGCACCAGATAGGACAGGTCGACCAGGGCGTTGATCACCAGCACGGCGAAGACCAGCAGCATCACGGTCCCCTGCACCAGCACCAGGTCGCGCTGCGACACGGCCAGCAGCAGCAGCGATCCCAACCCGGGCAGGGCGAACACCGACTCGATCACGATCGCGCCGACCAGCAGGGTGGCCAGCTGCAGGCCGAGCACGGTCACCACCGACAGCGAAGCGTTGCGCAGCCCGTGCCGGAACAATGCCGGCATCTGACGCCAACCGATGGCCCGCGCCGTGCGGTAGTAGTCCTCGCTGAGCACCTCGATGATCGCCGAGCGCACATAGCGCACCAGCACCGACGCCTGCACCACCGCCAACGCCAGCACCGGCAGCACCAGGTGCGAGGCCCAACGCCCCGGGTCCTGGGTCAGCGGGACATAGCCGTTCGGCGGCAACCAGCGCAGCTTCACCGCGAACAGATAGGTCGCCATGATCCCGGCCCAGAACGCCGGGATCGCCAACCCCACCTGGGAAAGTGCGGAGGCGGCATACCCGTCGATGTGGCGCCGCCGGACCGCGGCGAACATGCCGATCGGGACGGCCAGCAGGATCGCGACCAGCATCGCCAACCCGACCAGCCACAGGGTGACCCCGAGCTTCGCCGCGATCTGATCGACCACCGGGCGCCGCGAGAGCAGCGAGGTGCCGAAGTCACCGGTCAGCATCCCGCCGACCCACTCCAGATAGCGCACCGGCAACGGACGGTTCAGCCCGAGCCGCTCCCGCATCGCCTCGACCGCCCGCGGGTCGGCGTTGGCGCCCAACATCACCTGGGCCACATCACCCGGAAGTGCCGCACAGACGAGAAAAATCAGCACCGACGCGACCAACAACGAGGCGACGAACACCCCCAGCCGGCGCAGGACGCGCAGCGCCACAGTCATCCCCGAGCAGGCCTAGCGGGAGGCGATGGTGGTCAGGTCGAAGCTCAGCGTGGTCGCGTTCTTGGCCACCCCGGTGATCGTCGGCTTGGTGATCACCAGGTTGGGCAGCAGGAACAACCAGTCCGCGGCGGCGTCGGTCGACATCAGCTTCGCCGCCTCCTTGAGCTTCGGCGCCTGCTCGGCCGCCGGCCCCATGTCGGCCTCGGTCACCAGGCGCTGGAACTCGGGATTGTTGTAGTGGAAGTAATACTGCGGGTTGGCGAAGCGGACGATGTCGCGGGCCTCCACGTGGGAGACGATCGACATGTCGTAATCGCCCTTGGTCAGCACGGTGTCCACCCAGCGGGCCGGGAACTCGAGCTGGTCGATGGTGGCCTCGATGCCGACCTCCTTGAGCTGGGAGGCGACGAACTGACCGGCCGTGGTGGCGTACGGCAGTGTCGGCAATCGCAACCTCAGCTTGAGATTCTGTACGCCGGCCTCGGCGAGCAGCGCCTTCGCCTTGGCGGGGTCGTAGGCGAAGTCGCCGGTGCGATCCTCATACCAGGGGTCGGTCGGCGGCACCATGGCCCCGATCAGCACACCCTTGCCGGCCCAGACCGTGTCGCGCAGGCCCTTGCGGTCGATCGCATGGCGGATCGCCTGACGCACCTTCGGGTTGTTCAGCCCCGGCGAGGTGTTGTTCATCGACAGCACGACCTCGCCATTGGTCGTGCCCTCGATCACGGTGAACCGGGACGGGTCGTTGAACTGCGGCAGCGCGGCCGGTGCCTGCAGGTTGGAGATGATGTCCAGCTCACCGGACAGCATCGCCGCGTTCATGGCGTTCGGATCGGAGAAATAGCGGATGGTGACCTCGTCGAAGCGGGCCGGCGTACCCCAGTAGTCGGTGTTCTTGCCCAGGGTGACCGACACCCCCTGGAGCCACTCCTTCAGCTGGAAGGGCCCAGAACCGGCGGTCTTGCTGGCCAGGTCCGCGTTGGCCTCGGAGTCATAGACCATGCCGGCGGTCGACGACATGTCCCACAGCCACAGGTTGGAGGGTTGGGTCAGCTTCACCTTGAGCGTGTGCTCATCGACCGCGGTGGCCTGCTCCACCACCGAGAGCTGCTTCTTCAGGGTGGCGGTGGCGTTGCCGGTCTTGATCCGGTTGATGCTCCACACCACGTCCTTGGCCGCCACCGGGCGACCGGAGGCGAACTTGGCGCCCGGATCGAGGTTGAAGGTGTAGGTCAGGTTGTCCGGCGAGACGTCCCACTTCTGCGCCAGCAGCGGCTTGAGCTTGCCCTCGCTGTCGACTTTCACCAGGGTCTCGTAGACGTTGTACAACAGCACCTGCGGGATGGCCGCGGCGTCGTTGGCGGTCGGGTCCATGGTGGGCGGCTGCGCCGTTGCCCCGACGATCAGCGTCTTGCCGCCGGCCCCCTGGCCACCCTGCGACTGACCCGAGCATCCGGTCACCAGCAGGGCCAACAGCGTCAGCAGGACAACTGTCACCCGGCCGGGTGTGCGGTGCGACATCTTCGGCTCCTTCCGGACCAGCCCTGGGCTGGGTCTGCGTGGTCATCACTCTAGCCAGCAGGTGCCCGGGTGGAAGGCAACTCGGCGCACCGGGATGATGTCGTTATGGTTCAGTTCTCCTGGCAGCGGCTGGCGCTTCGGGCGTTCGACTTCAGCGAGCGTTCGGTACGCCGCGGCCGCGACTCCCAGCGGCGCCGGGTGGAACGGTGGCGGAACCGACTGTTCATGATCTGCCAGTGCGCGGTGACCGCCGGGGCCGCCTGGTGGGTGTCGCAGAAGCTGATCGGCGACCCGCTGCCGGTGTTCGCGCCGGTCGCCGCGGTGATCACCATCGGGTCCAGCTTCGGCCAGCGACTCAGCCGGGCCGCCGAGGTGGCCGCCGGGGTGGCGCTGGGGGTGTTCTTCGGCGACCTGTTCGTGCACTTCTTCGGCACCGGGGTGTGGCAGATCGTGCTGGTCGTACTGCTGGCGATGTCGGTGGCCACGTGGGTCGGCGCGAAGAACCTGATGATCACCCAGGCCGGCGTGCAGTCGATCATCGTGATGACCCTGCTGCCGGGCGCCGAGCAGGGGTTGGGTCGCTGGCTGACCGCCCTGGTCGGATGTGCGCTGGCGCTGCTGGTGACCACGATCGCCCCGACCTCGCCGCTGACCCGGCCGCGGCAGCTGGCCGCCGAGGTGCTGCGCGAGGCGGCCGGCACCCTGACCGAGATCCGCGACGCGCTCACCGACGGGGACCCGGAGGCCGGGGACCGGGTGCTCACCCGGGCCCGTTTGAGCGAGGGCGGGTTGGAGCGGTTGAACGACGCGGTCGACGAGGGGCTGGCCGTGGTGCGGCTGTCTCCGTTCGCGCGGGGAAATCTGCCACACCTGGAGGAACTGTCGGCGATCGTCGACCCGCTGGACCGGATGAGCCGCAACCTGCGCGTGCTGGCCCGACGCAGCGCCGTGGCGCTCTATCGCGGCGAAACCATCCCGCCGGCGTACCTGTCGTTGATGGGTGACCTGGCCGAGCAGATGACCTGGTGCGCCGGCGAACTGCAGGCCCGGCGCCTGCCCGAGGGGATCCAGGAGCGGATGGAAGTGCTCGGCGAGCGCAGCTCACACCTGCGGATGACGAACTCGCTGTCGGCGGTGGTGCTGCTCGCCCAGATGCGTTCGATCATGGTCGACCTGGTGCAGCTCAGCGGTGTCTCGTACGCCGACGCCCGCGAACTGATCCCCGAGATGGACTGAACCCCACGCTCCCTGAGCGAGCGAGGAACGAGCGAGTCGAAGGGCCACCCCACCCCCTAAGCGCCCTACGACTCGTCGCTGGCGCTCCTTGCTCAGGAGCCGCGAGGAACGAGCGAGTCGAAGGGTCGATTTTGAATCCTCGATCAGCCCGTGTAGTGTAGCCCAAGCACAACGACGCGGGGTGGAGCAGCTCGGTAGCTCGCTGGGCTCATAACCCAGAGGTCGCAGGTTCAAATCCTGTCCCCGCTACCAGATGAAGATGCGCTCAGTGTCTTCGCACGAAGTCCCTCTGGCACATTGCCAGGGGGACTTCGTGCATCTGCCACCACTTCCATTGCATGCCAGGGCAGGCACCTGCCATCTGCTGCCCATGCAGTTTCGACCCGCGCCGCCTGGCGCCACCCTCCCCACTCGCGGCCGTTCTGCGGGCAACCTGCCTTCGCTGGCACAGGTCTGCACGGTGCGATCACGGAACGCAGCCTCGAAGCCAGCAGCAAGCGTTCCTGACCTGCCGGTGGCGTCGCTTCTGCACAGGGGTGACGCGAAGTGATGGAGGACCCCGTGGCCTATGACCCGGACGAGCGCATTTCGCGCAAGGATGCCGCACGACTCGCGCGACGTAGAGCGGGTCGTCCCTGAACCCACGGTGCCCGTGGATCGCGAGCTGCGGACCGACGCGCCCGGCCGACCTACACCGTCGTCTCAGAAGACCCCTGAAACGTCTTCGACGACGACGGGACCGGCGAGGAGGAGGGCGCGGTGAGCTAAAGGAATGGAGCTTGCTCGGCTTCGACGCCGCCGCAAGCTCCGGTGAAACGGTCGGTACTGGTCGGTCGTCGTCGGTCACCACCGGATGGCGGCGTCCCCCAGGCTTGGCGTTTGCGCAGGTCAGCGGCTCGTTCGCCCAGTGGGCACATCAAGCGATAGACGCAAAGCCGACGTGATGAGGTCGTCGGTTCGATTCCCACAGGGGGCTCCGGCGAACAGCCCCTGACCTGCGGAAACGCAGGGCAGGGGCTGTTCCGGTCTGGTGGTCGCGCGATGCGCTGGCCTCACGGCTCTGCCCGACACCGACGTCGCTCTCCTCTGCGACGGACCCCTCGCGGCCGGCATCCTGTCCGTGTGTCGATAGGCCTCGCACCGCTCGGCAACGCAGCGTGGCGTTGCGTCGCGACCTGGCTACGGCTCGGAGGGGCGCGATCGTCTCGTGCGTTGGCGGACTACGGGAGCTTGGACGCGAGGACGTCGGCCGCCATGATCTCGGGTGCTGCGCTGAGGAGGTGCTGGTTGGCCGTCAGGTCCGAGCCGTGACCGTCTACGTCGACGACGCACGCATCCAGCCCCGTGCCGGCCGGGGGCCGGGTTCGGTGCGGGTCGTTCTCAGAAGGCGCTGGCGGCGGCTTCGGCGACGGCCTGGTCTTGGACGCCGGTTCCTCCGCTGACGCCGACGGCGCCGACGACCTGGCCGTCGCGCTCGAGCGGGATGCCACCGGCGAAGATCATCACCCGACCGTCGTTGGAGGCGTTGATGCCGTAGAACTGCTCACCGGGTTGGGCGAGGTCGCCGAGGTCTTTGGTGGCTGTGTCGAACGCTCGGGCCGTGAAAGCCTTGTTGATCGAGATGTCGATGCTGCCCAGCCACGCTCCGTCCATCCGTACGTGAGCGACGAGATTGCCGCCGGCATCGACGACGGCGATGTTACTGGGCTGACCCTGCGTGCTGGATTCAGCTTCTGCTGCCGCGATGACACGTTTGGCGTCGTCCAACGACAATGTAGGAATAGATGGCATCAATTGCTCCTTCGGATGTGGCGTGCGCTCTGTGGCTCGAGCCGCTCCAGAGCCGCCCGTTGGTTTGCCTGTTGAGTTTGTGACCGACAGCGCTCGTGTTGTGTTCGCGTTGCGGACGTGCGTTGGCGGACTACGGGAGCTTGGACGCGAGGACGTCGGCCGCCATGATCTCGGGTGCTGCGCCGAGGAGGTGCTGATTGTCCGTCAGGGCTGCGACGATGGCGCCGTTGGCGTGGGCGTCGCGAGCGGCCTCGTCGGGGAATGCATCGAAGATCCAGAAAGTGTCGGCGTGGGTCCTGACCGCGAACCAGACAATCGTTCCTACTTCTTCGTTGGCGAGCGCGACAGCGCCGGCGAGCAGATCGGCGAGCGCGTCGTGCTGTCCATCGGCCGCGACGATCTTGGCGACGAAGGCATACGGAAGTGATGCGGGTGTGGACATGAGGGGTTCTCCTAGGTGTCGAGGTTTCCCGGTGAAGCAAGTTCAGCCTAGGACGAGCAAGGGCATGTGAGAAGTGGCGTATACGGCAGTATTGCTATTGTTTGCGCCATGCGTATCGGACTGATCGCGATCGACGGCTGCTTCGGTTCGGCTGTCGCGTCGGTCATCGACATCGTGCGGGTGGCCGACGGAGCCCGCGGCGATGTCGACCCGCGGATCGACCCGATCGAACTCGCCATCCTCGGACCGAAACGGACAGTGACCACGACGGCATCGATGACCCTGTCGGTGGGCCACCCGCTGTCGGAGTCCGCAGAGTTCGACGTGGTCGTCGTCCCTGCGCTTGGAACCCTCACTGCCGCCGCTACCAACGACGCCCTACAGAGCCGAGATGTTCGTTCGGTCATCGCCTCGCTCGGGCGCCTCGACGAGGCGACCACCCGGATCGCCGCGGCGTGCACCGGCGTGTTCGCTGTCGCCGAGACCGGACGGATGGATCATCGGCGGGCGACGACCAGCTGGTTCCTGGGGCCGGAGTTCCTGAAGCGCTATCCGACCGTCGCCCTCGATCTCGACACCATGGTCGTGGTCGACGGGAACCTCGTCACCGCCGGCGCCGCGTTCGCCCACATCGACCTCGCGCTCTCACTCGTGCGATCGATCAGCCCCGACCTGGCCCAACATGTCGCCAAGCTCCTCATCATCGACGAGCGTCCGTCGCAGGCGGCCTTCGTCGCCTACGAACATCTCCGGCACGATGACCCGATCGTCGTCGAGTTCGAACGCTTCGTGCGCTCCCGCCTGGACGAACCGTTCAACGTCGCCTTCGTCGCGCAGTCGCTCGGCACCAGCCGGCGCACCCTCGAACGACGAGTCCGTGCGGCGCTCAACCTCACTCCGCTCGGCTTCGTCCAACGGCTTCGCATCGAACGAGCTCGGCACCTCTCAGCAACCACGGACCTCACCTCCGCCGACATCGCGCTACGGGTCGGCTACGCGAACGCCGAGACTCTGCGCTCCCTCCTGCGCAGGGGGCGACGCCGTTCCTGACCTATCGCCATGCCTGTCAACGACGGCCGAAAAGTGAGCAGGAATCGACGCCTGAAAACTGAGCAGGTCCGGGCGCCGTCCGACTGAGATCACAGGCCAAAAGCGCCTCCTTGGACAAGGATCACGACGCCCAAGATGATCAGGACGAGTGGGAACAGGATGTGTTCGGACTTCTCGAGGGCCTCGTCGATGCCCGGCCGGGTGGCCACGAACTTCGCAATGGCCACGAGGACTGCGACGAACAGCAGGAAGACTGCGCAGTAGGTCAGGATGCTGGCTGGACTGACACTGAGGAAGACGGGGACGTAGACACCGATGTTGTCCCCGCCATTGGCGAAGGTCACAGCCGCGACGGTCAACGGCGCGACCTTCTTGCGGTCATCGAGCTCGTCATCGTCCTCGCCCTGCCATGCCTCCCACGCGGCGCGAAGCCCCAAGAGCAGGGGGATCAGACCGAAGTAGGGGATGGCGGATTCCGGCAGGGCCAGGCTCGCGCCCCAAGTAATCAGGAGAGCCGCGCCAAGGATGCCCAGGAATCCCAGGTACTGACCCACGACGATGCGTCGCGTGGTTCCTGCGCGGCCAGCGCCACGAGCGAAGAACAGCGACAACACGATGACGTCGTCGATGTTGGTCGCGACGAACAGGCCGACGGCCTGGATCATGGTGGCCAACATCAGCGGACCTCCCGGCAGGCGCTATCGCTGCAGGCCGGATCGAGACAGGGTGCGGCGTCGTTCACGGCCAGTGTCACCTCGACCAGCGAAGTGAGAGCGTCGCGCAGGTGATGATCGGCGATGTCGTAGCGGACCTTGCGCCCCTGCATCTCGGCCACGACAATGCCGCAGTCACGCAGGCAGGCCAGATGGTTCGACACGTTCGACCGGGTCAGGTCCAGACTCTGGGCGAGTTCGGCGGGATACGAGGGCGCATCCAGCAGGCTCAACAGGATGCGCGCTCTGGTGGGGTCAGCCAGGGCCCGTCCGATGCGGTTCAGGGCGTCAAGACGCGAAGCAATGGTCAGCATGTGCTGAATAGTACAGCAGCGGCTGACGTGTTGATGGGTGAGCCCTGGCGCGAGGCGGGGTGCCCCCAGCCACGCATCTTCTTCTCTGCCCCTAGTTGTTGCGGTCTTTGGTGAGGAGTTCTCGGCGGGCGCGGGTGCGGTAGGACTCGCCTGAGAGGGCGAGGACTTCGGCGTGGTGGACGAGGCGGTCGATCATGGCGGCGGCGATGACGTCGTCGGAGAAGGTTTCGCCCCAGCGGCCGAAGGGCAGGTTGCTGGTGACGATGATGGAGCCTTGTTCGTAGCGGGACGCGACGAGTTGGAAGAACAGGTTGGCTGCGTCGGCGTCGAAGGGCAGGTAGCCGACCTCGTCGACGATGACCAGGCGGTACCGCTTGATCTTCTTGAGTTCGGCGTCGAGTTGCCCTGCCTGATGGGCGGTCTGGAGTCGGCTGATCCAGGCGCTGGCGGTGTCGAACAGGACGCTGTGGCCGTTTTGCGCGGCCTTGATCCCCAGGCCGATCGCGAGGTGGGTCTTGCCGATGCCGGGCGGCCCGAGCAAGACCACGTTCTCGGCCTTCGACACGTAGGTGGAGGTGGCGAGGTGGGCGAGCAGGTCGCGGCGTAGGGACGGGAGGTGGTCGTAGTTGAAGTCCTCGAGGGTCTTCATGGCTGGGAAGTGGGCGGTGCGGATCCGCATCATGGTGCCGGCGGCTTCCCGGTCGGCGGCTTGGCGTTCGAGGACGGCGGCGAGGTATTGCTCGTGGGACCAGCCCAGGTCGCGGGCCTGGTCGGCGATCTCGGACCAGGTCTTGGCGATGGTGGGCATCTTGAGCACGCGGGTGAGGAAGGCGAGCTGGGAGGCGATCCGTTCCCCGTCCTGACTGGTAGACGCTGTGAAGCCCGTGGTGGTGGTGGTGGTGGGCTGGGTGTTCGGGGCGGTGGTCTTGCTGGTCATGAGGCTCCTTGGTGGGTGTGGAAGTCGACGCCGAACAGGGCGTCGTAGTCGGGCAGGGCGCGGATCGCGACGACGTGTCCGTCGTCGTGGGCGCGGGTGGTCGGGGTGTGGCGGGCGCGCTGGTTGTAGGCGTGGCGCAGGTCGTGGGCGATGCGCTGGTGGGCGGGGTCGGTGATCGTCTGGCCCGTCGCCCAGCAGCGGGTGTGGAGCCCGACCAGGGCGTCGTCACACAGGATCCGGACCTGGTCGCCGGTGGTGGTCGCGGTCACGAACCGGCCGATCGCGCGCGGGTCCGCGGAGTAGTCGTTGCCGTCGACACGGATGTAGTAGTCGCGGGCGAGGCGGACTCGGTGGTGCAGACCCACGACGGGCGGCAAGGGTGGCAGGTCGAGCATCTCGGCCCGATCCGTGGTCCAGCGTTCGGTGGGGCTGGCCCCGAGGGCGCGGATACGGCGCTGGTTGGCGTGGGTGGCCAGCCAGTCGGTGATCTGGGTGTTGAAGTCGGCGGGGCTGGTGAAGACCCGGCCGGGCAGGAAGGACGTTTCGAGGTAGCCGTTGCGGCGTTCGACCAGGCCCTTGAACTCCGGGTCGCGGGGCGGGGCGAGGTGGAGGCGGACACCCAGCGTGCCGGTGAACGCGGCGGCCTCGGCCGAGGGTTTGCCGGTGCCGCCGATCGCGGCTTCCCGATCCCACACCAGCGTTCGCGGGACGCGCCCCCACTGGGTGAGGATGTGCCACATGCCGGCCAGGATGTCGCCGGCCTTGCGGGAACAGATCATCACCGCGCTGGTGTGGCGGGAGTAGCCGCAGGTCATGGTCAGCACCGGCAGGATCCGTTCGGTGCCGTGGCCGACGGGGATGGGTGTGGCGGGGAACCACAGGTCGCACTGGGCGAGTTCGCCGGGCTGGTAGGTGATCCGGTCGGTGGGGTCTGGTGGCTGGAAGTACGGGCGCAGGATGCGGATGCGGTCCTTGAGGATGGTCATGGAGTGGCCCCAGCCGATGCGTTCGGCGATCACGGTCGCGGGCATCGTCGGGTACTGCGCGAGGAGTTGGCGGATCTGTGTCTCGAACGGGTCGACCAGCGACCCGGACGGTGGGCGGTGGTACTGGGGTGGCCGGTCGGACTTGAGCGCGGCGGCGACGGTATTGCGGGAGATGCCCAGATGGCGGGCGATGGCGGCCTTCGAAAGGCCCTCAGCACGGTGCAGCCGACGGATCTCGGCCCAGTCCTCCACAGTGATCACCCCTGACAGGTTCCTCCGGGCTGCTCAGTTTTCGCCCGTCGTTTCCTGCATAGGTTTCACCCGTCGTCGACAATGCCATAGAACCACCTCTCAGCACGTCGCGTCGACGCTCCTGCGTCGCCCCTGGACGACCCACTCGACACGCCCGCAGCACAGGCCATGTGACGTGTCCCGGCTTCCCGGACGGTCGGGGTTGGGTGGCTGTGATGTCGCTGCCTTCTCGTTGAGAGGATCAGCAGACCCGATCAGAGCCGATTGGGATAAGACGCGAAGGCGGTCAGGTCAGGGCGGCCGAAGCCGGCCGGCGGGGTAGCGTCGGCCACGTCGAGGTCTTTCAGATGGATGGCGTAGGAACCTCCATCGTCGGGAGATCTCGACGTCTACCTGCGGACCGACGCGCCCGGCCGACCTACACCCTCATCTGGGAAGAGCCAGATTCGCTTGTGACGCCTTTGAGCTCCGTGAGCCTGTCGTCCTTCGGTCCAGTCGCGGGTTCGAATCGTCCCCCTACTGTTCTTCCTGCCACTTTGGTGTGTCCGCGTTCGCGGGGCGTAACATGGAGATGTTCCCAGCGGGGCCTCGCTGCAACGATCACCCTAAGATGGGGACGATCAATCCGTTGTTGCGGAGCGGACGCCATATCCAGACGCCACCGAATCGCCGGATGAGTTGCACAGGTTCGTCGGTAGAGGGGGTTCGTAAAGTCAAGTCCGCCATCGTTAGGGCGAACCGCTGATCCAGAAAATAGGGCGCAACTTCTTGCGGTGACTCACCAACGACGCAGTCGACCCCGGCGCTGATTGCGTTCTCAAGGACGGATTCCAGTAGTACCCGCCCGACCGAGCGGCGGCGGTACTCCTCACGTGTTGCGATCTCGTCGATGTACCAAACGGCCTGCGACTGCGCTTCCGGAAGCGGCACGGTGGCGATGGTTGCGATGATCTCCTCGCCCAGTCGAGCTACGAGCCACAGCGATTGCTTCTTGTTGGCACCTGTGCCTTGTCGTTCGAGCCACCAACCGTCGGAGGCGACGGGGCCGCGTTCCGGCAGGGCCTCACGCGCGAGCTCGGCGCAGTCACGCGCGTAGTGCCGGCAGCCTGGCTCGATCTCAGCCAACAATCTGTGACTCATAATCGACGCCTCACCTCCGCCATGGCCCGCTCTTTTACGCGCCAGTGAGGATCGACTGATCTGTTGGCAGGGATTTGCAGATAATCTCCCCGCTACCAAAGGCGAGAGGCCTCTGACCGGATCCAACATCTGGTCAGGGGCCTTTTGCTTTGCCTGCTGGACAGGACACACGGACGGAAGGGCAGCCAGGCAGCCCGGTATGGTCGTCATCAGGGTCGACCAGCAGTCGCCTGGGTCGGCACCGCTCCCCTTCCGCAGGTCCAACCAACAGGAGGACAGCATGACCGAGCACACCCATCACGATGTCGATACCGAGGCCACCGCCCGGGTGCATGAGCTGATCAAGGACCAGCACACCGCGATGCTCACCAATCGGAACGCCCAGGGACAGCTGGTGTCGCGGCCGATGGCCACCCAACAGACCGAGTTCGACGGCGACGTGTGGCTGTTCGCCGAGGATGGCTCCGAAAAGGTGCGGGAGCTGCAGGCCGATCCCCGGGTCAACCTCGCGTACACCAGGCAGGGCGCCTGGGTGTCCCTCTCCGGCACCGCCGACATCGTGCACGACCCGGCCAAGAACCGTGAGTTGTGGAACGACTTCGCACAGGCCTGGTTCCAGTGCGAGCCCGAGGACCCGAAGGTGGTGCTGATCCGGGTGCACAGCGAGTCCGCGGAATATTGGGACTCCCCCGGCAAGGCAGCCACCCTGTTCAGCATGGTCAAGGCCCGCGTCACCGGCCAGCGCCCCGACGTCGGGGACAACGACACCGTCGACCTCTGACAGACCAGCTGTTCTTCGGACCCATCGGTGTCAGGCATTTCGAGGACAGGACAGCCAGTCCAGGGTGGTTCAACATGGAGCCATCAGGTTGCGCACCACGTGATCACGGAAGTGCACTGAATCGGGGGGTGTGAAGGGCCCGCAGTCGGGGCTGCGGGCCCTTCCACATGAGGCGGCGTTCCGCCCTGTCCGGTAAGGCGAGCTGAGCCACCTGGTCCCTGGCACGCCTGGCCACCTCGACCGGCGAACTGATGGCGATCCGAGAGGCCACGCGAGACGACTACGTTCAGTTCGCGAGCGGCCAGACCCGGGCAGTTGCCCGGGCCTGACCGGTGCATCGCTTCCGGCACCTTCCCACAACGCCGGTTCGAGCGAGGCCTCCGGCGCTCCCCTTGACGCCACTCGCCCTTCAGCTCATGGCGGTCGCGACCGGCGTTCTCGATGTCTGCCGACAGGCGAGGATGGTGACGCAGTGTGTGGCCCAGGCCTCGACGACGACGCGTTCACGATCCGCTGACCGAACGCCCCACGACCGTCGTGACACGCTCTGGTCTGAACCACACCGCCGATGTCCCAGGCTGGGCGCAGCCATCGCACGGCAGGGCGCGAATAGTCCACTCGCGCCCTGCACCGCGAACAGATCAGTTCAGCCGACGGATCCAATCCTCCTCGTCGGCGGCCAGGTCGAGATGACCGTCCCGCTGCGCCTCGCGAACGGCACCGAGTGCGTCGCCGACCGGACGGTGCAGCGCGGCGTACTTCCGGGCGATCCGGGAGAAGTAGGTGTTGACCGTCGCCAAGGTGATCACCTTGCCGGTCATGTGCCGCCCGATCGCCTTCTTCGGCACCCCCTGGGCCAGCAACCGCAGCACCTCGACCTCGCGCGGGGCGAGATCGGCGACCAGCTTCGGATCGTTGGCGAGCAGGTACGCCAATTCTCCGGTCACAGCGTACTCGCCCGCGGCCGCCAGCTCGATCGCCTCCAGCACGGCGTCCTCATCGTCGGACTTGAGCACCAGCCCGACCGCACCGGCCGCCATCGCCACCCGGATCGGCACCGGCTGCACCTGGGCGGTGTGCAGCACCACCTTGATGCCGCGTCTGGTCAACGTACGCACGGTCTCCTCCGGGTGCGGGTGGTCGGGCACCCGCAGGTCGAGCAGCACCACGTCGGCGTCCAGACCGTCGGCCATCAACTCTTTCACGCGCGCGGCCGCACGGGTCAGCACGACCTTGTCGGGATGCTCTCCCGCCAGTGCACGCAGCCCGCGCAGGATGACGGGATGATCGTCCAGTGCCGCGACGCGGATCGGGTCGTGGAGGGTGGTCACCTTCGCATCCTCAGCCATCAACAGCGTCTCACCCAGTCATCGATTTGGCGGACACGACAGCAGCCGCGTATACCCGTCACCGGTCTCCAACTGCACCCGGCCCCCCTCTGGCTGCCGGCCCCGCCAGGGCCCCGGCAGCACGGCCACCAACTCGCCCAGATTGCTGACCACCACGCGGTCATCGCTCCAGGGCTCCTGGTCGAACGCCTCGACCAGTGACAACAGCCCCGACTGCTGGGCGACCACATCACCGCGGTCGACCCGCAGCTCCAACCACCAACCACGCTCGCGCACGGCGGCCAGCCGCTCCGCCAGCTCAGGTGGCGGGCCCCCGAAGTGCACCTCGTCACGCACCTCGAGCTCGAATTGGCGAGCGCGCCGGCCCACCTGGGGATCGTCCAGCGCCAGCCGCCCAGCACCCACCTCGTCGAGGAACGGGCCAACCCGTTCGGCGACGCGGCGCAATCGCCCCTCGGTGACGGCGTTGCGAACCTCGAGCTCGCGGGTTCGGATCTCGGACTCGTCCAATCGGCCGAGCTCGGCCAGGCTGCGTCGTCCAAGGACGGTGACGACCAGTCGCAGGATCAGGATCGCCACCAGCAGGGTCGGGGCCGTCACGGCGCCGGCATAGTCGGTGAGCGTGCGGGCCAGGCCGAACCGCCAGGCTCCGGCGAGCACGAGCCCCAGCCAGACAACCGCGACCTGCACGAGACCGATCACCAGCGGGTACGCCACCACGAGCGGCATCAGCAGTGGCACCACCCCACCGGCCATGAAGTAGTAGAACCCGTTGCCGAGATCCTGAGGAATCGAGGCCACGTTGAGAAACAGCGCCGTCACGCTGCCGAGCGGAACCAGGATCGCCACCGCCGGCCCCGGCTGGTCGTGCCACACCTTGATCCCCGCCCAGAGCCCGATCAGGCACGCAACGACCACGGCCACGGCGGCCGACGCCCAAGCCCCCAGCTCGGGCAACAGCAGCGTGAACATGCACACGTTTCCCACCAGGATGGGGATTGACGCGATCACGGTGCCTCGCCGCAGCTCCCGCCAGGTGTCTCGCAGCACCGCAGCACCGCGCGAGTGGCCGCGCCACCCCACGCGAACCAAGGTGCCAGCGGAACTGGAACGGATCTCCGACCAGCCACCCACGTCCTCCATCGCCTGGGCGATCGAATCGCGAGTCCCACCGACGGTGATTCCTGCGGTGTCGAAGCCGCGCCCCGAGTCCTGGACCTCCACCTCGACCCGGCGCCCTGCTGTGAGCCACCGCACCCGGACCCGATCCGCCCCCGAGTGCTGATCGGCGTTCCGGATCGCCTCGGTGACCGCGGTCCCCAGCGCACCCTCAACCGCTGCGGGCAGATCATTCGGCGGACGCCCGGAAACCTCGATGGTGATGGCAACCTCGGCGCGAAGTGTTTCGATGCGGTCGGCCAGAGCGTGCTCGGCGCGGTCTCGCGACTGTCCCAGCAGCGTGACCGTCCGGTTCACCAGGTCGCGCACTGCCTCGGCGCCGGCCAACCTGGGTCGCGAGACCGCACGAAGTGCGTGCAACACCTCATCGTGCAGAAATCGCTCCACCGCACGGTTCTGGCGATCCTGGGCCCGTTCCAGCTGCTCGGTGATCAGGACCCGACGCCGCTCGTCGAGCGACGCCTCGGTCGCCAGGCCAACCCGGCGCAGGGCCTCCACTGCGAGCACCACGGTCCACGCCAGTTGCAGGCCCGAGACCCCCTCGGCCACCCCGAGACGCAACGACTCCCCCGACGCGGCGGTCGCCATCAGGCGTACGCCGAGGGCCGCGACCATCAGCGTCGCACCAGAGAGCCAACGCCAGCGCCCGCCGAACACCAGCAGAAAGCAGAACACCGCGTTGAAGGCAGTGGTGGGCCACCAGGTGACCTGCCAGGGCCCGGGCGGCTGACCGAGGAGCAGCAGCACCAGGCACCCCACACAGGCGACCCCGAGCACATGCGCCAGCCGGACCGGCTGCCTGGGCGCGCTGACCAGCGCCCCGATGACGACGGCCACCTGCACCAGACCGAGCAGGACCAGCCCGAGGTCACCCACCGCCCCCACCCGGCCGAGCTCGCGCCGCACCGGTTGGATATAGGCGAACATGCACAGGGAAATGGGCACGACGAACATCCAACGAAGTCCGCGGTCGATGACGCGGGACCAATTGGAGTTCGGGGGCTCCTCCGTCACAGTGCCGACATTAGGACCTCTCCCGGATCACGGGAACGTTCTTCGGTCAACTACTATCGACAATTTTCCCGGGATTAACCGGTCAGCCCAGCCGCATCCGGTGATGATCCGGTTGGCGTGCACCCCACCGAAGAGCTTCGCCATCGACTGCGCCTGCCGCGAGTCGATGCCCTGGTCGACCTGCCAGGCGGCGACCAGGCACAGCCAACGCAGCACCTCCACCTCGACCGCCGAGTCGGCGATCACCCACTGGATCGCCTGTCGCTCGGCGATCGGTACGCCGAAGGTCTTGCGGTTGCGGGCGTGCTCCGTGCCCATCTCGATCACCCGTTCGCAGCCACCGAGTGCCCGCGAGGGAAGCATGTAGCGGCCCTAGCCGATCCACTCCAGCGCCAGCGCGAAACCCTTGCCGACCTCACCGAGCACCGCCGAGGAGGCGGCCGGGCCCCACTGCCCCATCGTGTCGATGTATTCGCTGCGCCAGCCCTGATCCCGGTCCACGATGAAGCAGGTGACGGACTCCCCAACCCGTCCCTCCTTGTGCTTCTCGGGATCGGTGACGGCGAACACCATCACGAAGTCGGCGTCGTTGCCACCGGTGATGAAGGTCTTCTCGCCGTTGATGATCCAGTCATCCCCGTCGCGGGTGGCTCGGGTGCGGATCGCAGCCGCGTCGGAGCCCACACACGCTCGCCTTGCGCGCAGGTCCTGATGGTTGCGTCAGCCAGCGGACTTGACGCCCGGGCGGGAGTTGCGGCGCAAGCATTCGACACTGTGTGGTGTGATGGGCCGATGCCGGACTCGCAGCAACCCGCTCCCTACCCGATCCATCAGGCCTCCCTCGCCAACGGCCTGCGGGTGCTGGTCTCCCCCGACCACCACGCACCCGCGGTGGCGGTGAATCTCTGGTATGACGTGGGGTCGCGGCATGAACAGCCGGGGCGTACCGGTTTTGCGCACCTGTTCGAGCACCTGATGTTCCAGGGCTCGGCAAACGTCGCCTCGGGTCAGCACATCGCGTTGCTGCAGGCGGCCGGGGCGTCGGTGAACGCGACCACCTGGTTCGACCGGACCAACTATTTCGAGGCGCTGCCCACCGGCGGGCTGGAGTTGGCGCTGTGGTTGGAGGCCGACCGGATGGCCACGCTGTTGGACGCGGTCGGCCAGCAGAATCTGGACAACCAGCGCGAGGTGGTCAAGGAGGAGAAGCGCCAGCGCTACGACAACGTGCCCTATGGCGATGTGATGGAACGCCTTGTCTCGCTCACTTTCCCGGCCGACCACCCCTATGGGCACACCACGATCGGGTCGATGGCGGATCTGGACGCGGCCACCCTCGACGATGTGCACCACTTCTTCCGGACGCACTATCTGCCCGGGAATTGTGTGCTGAGCCTGGTCGGCGACGTCGAGCCGGCTGAGGGGGTGGCCCTGGTCGAACGATATTTCGGCCACATCCCCGACGGGCCGACCCCGGCCGATCCCCCGGCGGAGCCGTTGCCGCCGCTCACCGGCGTCCCCCGCGCCGAACTGTCGGCCGCGGTACCGGCCGACGCCGTCTATCTCAGCTGGCGGCTGCCCGCCCTCGGTGACCTCGAGCAGGACGCGGTCGGCCTGGCGCTGTCGGTGCTGGGCGGTGGCCAGACGAGCCGGTTGCACCGGGCGTTGGTACGCCGCGACGAGCTCGCCACCGGGGCCTCGGCCAGCGGACTGCCGCTGATCGGCGGCAACTCGTTCGGGTTCGTGTCCGCGCGCTGTCGCGACGGCGTACCCCCCGAACGGGTCGAGGAGGCGCTGTTGACCGAACTGACCCGGCTCGCTGCCGACGGCCCGAGCGCCGAGGAACTGCAGCGGGCCAAGGCACAGTTCGAGCGCGGTTGGCTGCAATCCCTGGCCGGGCTGGAAAGCCGGGCCGACCAGCTGTCGGGGAATGCCACCCTGCTGGACGACCCGGAGCGGATCAACACCCACGCCCGGCAGGTGCTGGCGGTCACCGCCGACCAGGTGCGAGCGGCCCTGCGCAAACATCTCGACCCCGAGCATCGGGCGGCGTTGACCTATCGCCGGGACAGCAGTGCGAGCGCCGAGGAGGAAACCCGATGAGCACCACCCCGCCGGCCGTCCGGCCACCTGCCGTGTGGCACTATCCGCGGCCGACCGAAACCGTGCTGGACAACGGAATCCGGGTGCTGGTGCACCACCTCCCCGGCCAGCAGGTGGTGTCCGCGGTGCTCGCACTGGACCTGCCGCTCACCCTGGAGGATCGAGCGATCGAGGGCGTGGCATCCATCTGTTCCCGCGTGCTGGACGAGGGAACCGCGACCCACTCGGGTGATCGGTTCGCCGAGGTGCTGGAGACCGAGGGCGCGGCCTTCTATGCCAGTCAGGGATTCTCGGGTCTGCAGGCGATGGTGGACGTGCCCGCCGGGCGCCTCGACGCGGCCCTGCGGTTGCTCGCCGAGGCCGTTCGCGAGCCGGAGCTGAACGGCGAGGACGTCGAGCGACACGTCGCCCTGCGCCTGGCCGAGATCGACCAGCTCCGCGCCAACTCCGCCCAACTCGCGGCGACCACCTTCCGCGGCGTACTGCTCGATCCGAGCAGCCGCCCCCAGCGGATGGGCGCGGGCGAACCCGAGACCGTGCGGGCGATCACCCCGGAGGCGGTGCGGGCGTTCCACCGGGCGCACTATGGACCGGCCCGGGCGACGTTGATCCTGGCCGGCGACTTCAGCGAGGACCCGCTGCCGCAGGCGGCGGCCGCCCTGGGCGACTGGGCCAACCCGGACCAGCGGTCGGTGGTGCACGAACCGGTCGGACCGGCCGCACCCACCGCGGTGCTGGTGGATCGGCCGGGCGCGGTGCAGGCCGACCTCCGCCTCGGCGGGTTCGGGATCGACCGCACCGATCCGCGGTGGCCCGACCTGCAGGTCGGCGGATACGTCGTCGGGGGCGCCTTCCTCAGCCGACTCAACCGCGTGCTGCGTGAGGAACGCGGCTTCACCTACGGGGTCAATCTGCAGCAGGCCCCGCTGCGCTCGGGCGGTACGTATGCCGTCACCGGCAGCTTCCGCACCGAGGTGGTGGGCGCCGCGCTGGGCGAGGCGCGTCAGCTGATGGACCTGAGCGCGAACCCCGTCACCCCCGCGGAACTGGCGGACGCGCAGAACTTCTTCTGCGGGGTCGCCCCGCTGCGGTACGCCACCGCCGACGGCCTGGCCGACCAGACCGCGCTGCTCGTCCAGCAGGGCCTCGGCCCGGAGTGGATGAACGACTACCTGACGGGGATCAGAGCCGCCACCTGCGAATCGGCCACCGCGGCGTACGCCGAGATCGTCGACCTGTCCGCACTCACCCTGGTCGTCGTCGGCGACGCGGCTGCGCTCGGTGACCCGATCCGCGACGCCGGCTTCGACATCACCGTGCGCTGATCCGAACCATCTCGGGCCACCCCAGCCACGCTCCACCTCGCGTACCCGGTGTCACCTCGCGTGGTGAAGATCACCTCGCGTGTCACCGGCATCACGCGAGGTGACGTTCGACCCGCGAAGGGGGTGCCCGCGCAGCGTCAGTTGCCCATGGACTCGAGGGCTCGCTTGACGGCCGCCTGGGCCTCGTCGTTCTTCTTCTGGTAGGTGGCCAGGTCGCCGCGGCGCAGGGCCTCCCCGGCCGCTCCATAGGCGCGGTTGGCCTCGTCGAGGGCGGCCCGGACCGCCGGCAGATCCTGCGGGCGACTCCCGGTCGGCTGGCCGGGCGTGGTCGCACCCGCCTGCTCCCCGGTGGAGGCCCCCGCGTCGCCGGCGAACACCTGGTTCAGCGCGTCCTGCAGGGTCTCCCCGATCCCCACCCTCTCACCGAACCGCACGGTCACGAACGTGAGCACCGGATAGGACCCCTGCGCGTTGCCGCGCTGGGTATAGATCGGCTGGGCGTACAACAAGCCGCCGCCCAACGGCAGGGTGAGCAGGTTGCCATAGATCGCCTGCGCCGACCCTTGATCCCGCTGATAGGGCAGCAGCCGGCTCCGCACCGCCTCGTTGGTGGACATCGCGTTGAAGCTCAGGCTCGGGCCGTCGATCGGCGGGCCTTCCATCCGCAGGATCCGCATCCGGCCGAACTCCGGGCTCGACGCGTCCGCGTTCACCGCCATGTACGCCGCCAGGTTGTCCCGGCCGCGGGGCACGAACGATGACGTCTGCGAGAACACCGGATCCTTGTCCCCCGGCCAACGGATCGACAGCAGATACGGGTTCTCCTTCTGGTTGCTCTGTGACACCGGGTCGTTCGGCACCACCCACAGGTCGTTCTGCTGGAACCAGGCCAGCGGATCGGTCACGTGATAGCGCGTCAGCAGGTCCCGCTGCACCTTGAACAGGTCGTCGGGATAACGCAGGTGATCCAGCAGCGCCGGCGGAATCGTCGACCGATCCACCACCGCCCCCGGGAACGCCTTGCGCCAGGTCTTCAGGATCGGATCCGCCTCGTCCCAGGCGTACAACTTCACGGTGCCGTCATAGGCGTCCACCGTCGCCTTGACCGAGTTGCGCAGATAGTTCACCTGCGTGTCGGTCTGGCCGACATTGTTCTGCACCGTCTGGGTGTCCGCCGTGGTCTGCTGCAGCGACACCGAGCGGCTGTTCGGGTAGTTGTTCGTCGTGGTGTAACCGTCCACGATCCACAGGATCCGCCCATCCACCAGCGCCGGATAGGCGTTCGAGTCCACCGTCAGCCAGGGCGCCGCCGCCTGCACCCGCTGCTTCGGCGTCCGGTCGTAGATGATCCGCGACTGATCGTTCACCCGCCGCGACAGCACGATGTTCGCGTCGGCGAACCGGGTGGCATACATCAGCCTGGAGGCCCAGTTGCCGATCGGGACCCCACCCTTACCGTTGTAGGTGGTCTTGGTCTCCTGCCCGTCGGGGCCTCCGGTCGGGGTGTCGATCTCCAGCGGCACCGAGCCGGCGGGCGCCCCGACGATCGAGTATTCGCGGTGCTGCTCGCCGAAATAGATCCGCGGTTCCATCTCACTCAGCTTGCCGACCGGGGGCATGTCCTTGGCCAACCAGTCGGGCTCACCGCCCGGCTGACGACGGTTTCCGTACGCCGCCACCAGGCCGTAGCCGTGGGTGTAGGAGGTGCGCAGGTTGTTCCACGACTTGTCCGGCAATCCGGCCAGATCGAGCTCTCGCACCGCGACCACCGTGTCGGTCTCCTGACCGTCCAGGTTGTACCGGTCGACATCGAGCACGTTCGGGAACGAGTAGTAGTTGCGCAGCTGCTGCAGGCGCTCGAACGTCGGCCCGACCACCGCCGGGTCGATCAGCCGGATCCCGGGCAGGGCGTTGGCATCGGTGCGCAGCTGCCCTGCCGTCGCCGTGTTCGTGGCCTGATAGTCGGTCACCTCGGCCTTGTCCAGGCCGTACGCCGCCCGGGTGGCGGCGATGTGCTGCTGGATGTAGGGGCGCTCCTTGTCCGGCTCGTTCGGATTCACCTCCAGCGCCTGGACGCCGGCCGGATAGAGCATGCTCAGCACCACGCTTGCCACCACGCTCAACACCAGCGCCGCCACCGGCAGCATCCAACGCCGCAGATAGGCGTTGGCCAGGAACAGCAGCGCGCACAGGGCGGTGATCACCGCCACCACCATGGACGCGTTCACCCGGGCGTGGTCGTCGGTGTAGGACAGGCCGGTCAGCAACCGGTTGGTCGTGATCGGATAGGCGTACCGATCGAGGAATGCGTTCACCGCGAAACAGAGCACGGTCAGCCCGGCCAGCACCGAGAGATGGGCCTGCGCCTTGCCCGAGGTACGCCGACGCTCGGTCCGCGCCACTCGCAGCGCGCCCATCACGTAGTGCATCACCGCCGCGGCGATGGTGGAGAACACGAACAGGGTGGTCGCAAAACTCACCACGAACCGCCGCCACGGATAGTCGAAGACATAGAACGCCAGGTCGAGCCCGAAACGCGGATCGGTGACGCCGAACGGGGTCCGGTTGCGCCAGGCCAGGAAGGTGCTCAACTCGGTGGCCGCGGTCGCCCCGGCGAGCAGCGCGGTGACCAGCCCGAGACCGATCATCACCTGGACCAGCCGCGTCTCCATCGTCTCTCGATAGCGCTCCAGCAGCTCGCTGGCCATCGGACCGCTGCGGGTGGTGGGCCGCATCCGGTAGGCGAGTGCGGTGTTACCGACCACGGCCGCGGCCATCAGCAACCCGAACACCACGAACAGCCCGACCCGGCTCCAGAAGGTGGTCGCGAACACCTGGCTGAAACCGAGCGAATCGAACCACAGCTTGTCGGTCCAGATGTTGGTGAAAAGCACGAAGAGGAGCACCAGCACGGTGACCACGATCACGGTCATCAGCAGCGGGCTGCGCCTCCGGGGCCTGGCGGTGGCGGTCACGCCGGTGGTCTGGCTCACTGGTCCTCCTGCGTTCCTGCGTGTCCTCTGGCCCCGGGATGCCCCGGCTCAGGCAAGAGTAGCCGCGAGTACCTCGGCGACCCCCGGCGCGAGCTCCGCTCCGCCCAGAAGTTCATCGGGTTGTGATACCAACCGGGCCACCGCGTGGCGCGTACCGTCGCGCAGCACCCCCACGACCAGCCGCAACTCCTGGCGCTGTTCATGGGCCGCAACGTACGCCGCCGCCTCCTGCGGATCCTCCGGCAGGGTGCCCTCGTGACCGGCCGGGAGGAAGGTCCGCTCCAGCACCAGGGCACAGCCGTCGACGGTTTCCGGCCAGGCGATCCGCCCCAGGACCGCGGGCAGGTCGGTCTCGTCGGCGGCATCCGGCCCGGCGCCGCGCCCGTGTTCGTGCTCCCCCGCCCCGCGGAACCCGTCCTGCTCGATCGCGGTCAGCGCACCCGGTGGATGTCCCTCCGCGCTGCCGCGCAGCCCGAGGTGTTCGGCCAACTGCGGCTCCGCGGCCAGCAGGTCGTCGGTGGTGACCAGGGCGAACAGCCGGGCCGGCTGGTCCCAACCATCAGCACCCACGTGGTGCTCCAGCTCGATCAGCGAGGCGATCAGGGCGTCCCGGCGGTCTTCGGCGGGGGTCTGCTGGTCGGTCATGGTCTCCTTCGAGGTCACGGCGGTACGCCTCAGCAGCGCGGCACGCTGGCGGCGGTGGCGGGGTCGGCCGCGGCGCGCAGTCCGTCCACCGCCTCGGTGAGCGAGGCGGCCCGGATCAGGTTGAGCCTGGTCTGCAACCCGGTCAGGTCGCGGCAGTTGGCGGCGGGGACGATGAACACCGACGCCCCGGCCTCCTCGGCCCCGGCGATCTTCTCCTGGATGCCGCCGATCGGGCCGACGCTCCCGCTGGCGGTGATGGTGCCGGTCCCGGCCACCTCGCGGCCCTGCATCAGGTCGCCGGGGGTGATCCGGTCATAGATGCCGAGGGCGAACACCAACCCGGCGCTCGGACCGCCGATATCGGCGCTGACCCCGAAGTCGACCTGCGGCTCGTAGCGGTAGCCGATGCCGATGTCGACGCCGAGCACGGGGATCTTCGGCTCCCGCCGGCTCGGGGTGGTGGTGACGTCCACCCGCTGCTCCACCCGGTCGCGCAGCACCTGCAGCTTCACCACATCGCCGGGGCTGCGCCGCTGCACCACCCGGCGCACGTCATCGGGGGTGCGAACCGGTAGACCGTCCACCGACAGGAAGAGGTCCCCCGGGCGGAGTCGGCCGTTGGCCGGGCCGGAGACGGTCACCGCCGAGACCACCGCCATCTCGGTGACCGGCTGGTTCGCCGCCCGCAGCGCCGCCACCACGGCGTCCTGCTGGGAGGTGTCCATCATCTGGCGTTCCTCGGTGCGCACCTGCTCGCTGGTCTTCCCCCGCTCATAGACCGAGTCGCGCGGCAGCGCGTCGCGGCGCGGCAGCCAGTAGGCCAGGATCGCCTCGGGAAGACTGGTCGCCGCATCGGAGCGGGTCACCGAGACCGTGGTCATGTCGAGCTGCCCGGTCGTCGGATAGGTCGGCACGCCGGTGATGTCAAGGAGCGGACGCCCGTCCGCGCGGGTGCCGAGCACGTCATAGGCCCGGCCCTTGCTGTAGACGACGTAGGGCACCGGGACCAGGGCGATCAGCAGAGCCAGGATGACGAAGCACAGCGCCGAGGCGAGCGCCGCCCAGGTCTGGCGGGTCAGCGACAGCCGACGACGCCGCGGCGCTCCCGGCTCGACGCTCGAGGTCACGGCAGGCCCACCCACTCGGTCTGACCGTCGGTGAACTCCTGGGACTTCCAGATCGGGACCTGCCGCTTCAACGTGTCGATCAGGTCGCGGCAGGCCTTCAACGCCGGTCCCCGGTGGACAGCCCCGGCGGCCACGACGACCGCCAGCTCCCCCAGCGCCAGTTGTCCGACCCGGTGTTCGGTGGCCACGGCCAGCACGTCGTGGCGGGCGGCCACCTCCTCGGCGACCCGGGCAAGTTCGGCGGCCGCGCTCGGGTGGGCACTGTATTCCAGCGACACCACGCCGCGACCACCGTCGTCGATGTCGCGGACGATCCCCACGAAGATGCCCACCCCGCCGACCGACGGTCCACGGACCGCGTTCAGCACCCGGTCGACGCTGAGCGGGTCGGCGATGATCTCGGCCGACACGGCGGGAAGCTGGCTGGACTGCACGCCCCGAGGTTACCCGGGCCGACCATCCCGGTGCACCTGCGCAGGAAGTGGACAGCGTGACGGGGTTGGTCGGGTGCGGTTCAATGGATTCGGACAGGACCGCACCCGGTCCACCGCACAACGCAGATCGAGGAGTCGACGGATGGCCGATCACGACGACCGCGACAAGGGACCCGACAAGGAGCCAGATCCCGGTCAGAACCCGTTCGAAGCGTTGTTCTCCAGCCTGGGATTCGGCATGCCGGGCCAGCCCGGTCAACCGGGGCAGCCCGGTCAGGGCCCGCGGCCGGGCGGTCAACCGGACCTGCAGCAGATGATGCAGCAGGTGCAACAGCTGCTCTCCCAGTTCGGGATGGGCCAGATGGGCGGCATGGGCGGCCTGTTCGGCGCACCGGGCAACAACCCCGAGCAGGCCCGCTGGGAGCAGATCCGCGACGTCGCCCGCCGCACCGTCGCCGGCCAGGGCAGCGACCCCACCCCCGACCACGGCCGGCTCACCGCCTTGCGCGACGCGCTGCGGCTGGCCGACATGTGGCTGGACGAGACCACCGGCTTCGCCGGGACCGGCAAGGTGGCGGTGTGGAGCCGGGCCGAGTGGGTGGAGAACACGATGCCCACCTGGCGGCGGCTGATCGACCCGGTCGCCGAATCGATGTCGCAGGCGATGGCCGACTCGGTTGCCCCGGACAACGACAACACCGCCGAACAGGCCGGCCTGGCCGGGCTCGAGGCGATGCTGCGTCCGTGGCTCAAGTCCAGCGGAGCCACCATCTTCGGTCTCCAGGCAGGACAGGCCATCGGCACCCTCGCCACCTCGGTGGTGAGCGGCGCCGAGACCGGCCTGCCGCTGTCCGATGAGCACGCCGGGACCGTGGCCCTGGTGCCGACCAACGTGACCGGCTTCTCCGACGGGCTCGAACAGAGCGATCAGGACGTGCTGCTCTATCTGACCCTGCGCGAGTCCGCCCGGCAACGGTTGTTCACCGCCGTGCAGTGGCTCGGCCCGGCCCTGCTCGGGCTGGTCGAGGAGTACGCCCGCGGCATCACCATCGACCTGTCCTCGGTCGAGGACGCCGTCGGCGAGCTGGACATGAACGCGCTCAACCCCGAGATGCTCGGCGAGTTGAGCGAGAAGCTGCAGGGCAACCTGTTCGCACCGCGCCAGACCCCGCAGCAGAAGGTCGTGCTGGAGAAGTTGGAAACCCTGCTCGCGCTCTCCGAGGGCTGGGTCGACGAGATCGTCGGTCAGGCCACCGGCCGCTGGATGCCGAACAGTGTCGCGCTCGCCGAGGCGGTACGCCGCCGCCGCGCCACCGAGGGGCCGACCGAGGCCACCTTCGCCGCCCTGGTCGGGCTGGAGCTGCGACCGCGCCGGCTGCGCGACGCCGCCAACCTGTGGGCTGCCCTGCGCGAGGCCCGGGGAACCGAGGGCCGCGACGCGGTGTGGAAGCACCCGGACCTGCTGCCGACCGCGGCCGACCTGGACGACCCGCTGGGGTTCGTCGCCGGCGAGCGGGAGCAGGCGGCCGAGAAGCTCGAGGTGGACGACCTGGACGCCGAGCTGGAGAAGCTGCTGAACCAGGCCGAACGGGAGCGCAAGGCCGAGAAGGAGGAGCCCGGCGACGACGACGGCGACGGCTCCGCGCGGTGACCACGCTCGGGCGATCCTGCCGGGACGAGCTGACGGCGTACGCCCCCACCGACCCGGCGCAGGCCGGGCTGCGACAGCGGTTCCTGGACCACCTGGTGGCCCACCCGGACGACGGGTGGCTGCGCGAGTGCGCCGGCGCCCACCTGACGGCGAGCTCGCTCATCTGCTCCCCCGACGCCGCCGCCGTGCTGCTGGTGCACCACCGCAAGCTGGGTCGGTGGCTGCAGACCGGAGGCCACCTCGAGCCCGCCGATCCCGACCTGGCCGCGGCCGCCCTCCGCGAGGCGGCCGAGGAGAGCGGGCTGACCGACCTCCGGCTGCTGCCCGGCATCGTCCACCTGGACGCCCACCAGGTGCCCTGCGGGCCGATCCCACCCTGCTGGCACCTCGACGTGCGCCACCTGGTGGTGGCCGACCCGCGACAGCGCCCGCCGGGCAGCGCCGAGTCCACCGCCGTGGGCTGGTTCGCGGCCGACGAACTTCCGACCGCCGAGCCGTCGGTGACCGACCTGGTCACCGCCGCCCGAGTCGTGCTGTGTGAGTCTCGGGAGGGTCAGTCGCGGGAGGCTGCGCGACCGTCCACCCACCCGGCCAGATAACCCTTGGCCTCCTGGGTCCGCGGATAGGCGTCGAGCAGACGCCAGAACCGGGAGGTGTGGTCGCGCTCGGCCAGGTGCGTCAGCTCGTGCAGCAGCACGTAGTCGACGACCCAGCCTGGCATCGACTGCAGCCGGTCGGAGAGCCGGATGGTCGCCACGTCCGGCGTACACGAACCCCACCGGCTGTTCTGGTTGCCGACCCAGGTCACGCTCTGCGGCGGCCGGGTCACCTCCAGCTGCGGAGCCAGATAGCGCTGCTGCAGCTCCAGGGCACGGGTCAGCAGCTCTGAGGGCTGCCGTGGTCCCCGGACGCGGGCCTCCCGGGCCCGCACCTTCTGCACCATCTCGCTGACCCAGCGTGCCTCCTCGGCCCGCGACATCCGCGCCGGCAGCAGCACCACGATCCGGCCGTCCTCCCGGTAGGCCGAGACCGTGCGTCGGCGTCGGGCGCTGCGGCGCACCTCCACCGGTTCACCGGCAACCGTCAGCCCGCCATCGATGGGCACGCCGCGGGCCTGCAAGGGAACGCTCTCCATGACACCAAACTAACCCGCGGCGCTGACACTCCCCGAGCGTCCGCTCGATCCACAGCCGACCCCCAGTGGGAGGGTGTTCCGGCGCCTCGATCCACACCGCCCGGGCGGTGGTGCACAGGCCCTCCACAGAGTTGTCCACAGGCGGTGGAAACCTGGGCCTGGAACGGGTCCGGATCGGACTTGACGCGCAACCTCGCCAACCCCTACGTTCTTCCCACGAGGCCCTCAGATGGTCGACCCGCTCGCAGGGGAAGGCAAGCGGAGTTCGATTTCCTGGGGGCCTCTTCCCCTGCCCCGAGGCCGCTTCGTCACCCGGTCCCAGGAAGCCCCCGCGACACCCGGCAACCGGTCTCCCCCTGCGCCCCCGGGCGGACTACGCGTAGAGTCGGCGGACAGCGAACCAAACGCGACTCAGCCGACCAAGGAGGAAATGTGGCCGAAGAGACCTACGAGGGCGAGTTCTACTGTGTGAAGTGCAAGGAGAAGCGCAACGCCAAGGGCAACGTGGTGGTCAGCGAGAAGGGCACCCGGATGGCCAAGGGCAAGTGCCCCGAGTGCGGCACCAACCTGAACCGCATCCTGGGCAAGGCCTGATCCCTGAATCGCCGACCCGGTCCCGCCCACCAGCGGGGCCGGGTCGCTTCAATTCTTTCTGTGGACAACCCCGGGTCGGGCCTCCCGCCGCCCCCTCGGCTGGGGCAGGCTGGAGGGCATGTCCCCACCCAAGGTTCTGCACCCGCGTCCCGGCCGGACCCGTCCCGCGCGGACCCGTCCTGCTCGCCTCGATTCCACCGTCCCGGTGCTCGACCGCGGCGATTCGACCGTGCAACTCGGTCTCGAACCGGGCACCATCCTCGACCCGCCGGCCCCCGGCGACTGGCCGGCGGCCCTGCGGCTGCTCGACGGCCGCACGCCGTACGCCGAAGTATCGGCCCGTACCGGGGTCGCGGCCGCGGCGCTGACCGAGGTCGTCGACCAGCTCGGCCGGCTCGGCCTGCTGACACGCCCCGATTCCCCCGCCCCGCCCGGGGACCGAGTACGCCTGATCGGCGCCGGCGCGATCGGACTCGCGGTCGCTGAGGCGTACCTGCTCGCGGAAGCGGGCGAACTGCAGGTGGTGGACCCCGAACCACCCGACCATGCCCTCTATCCCGATGTGCGCCCGACCGCCGCCGAGAGCCTGACCGCCCACCTGCGGGCCCGCCGGCTGGGCCCGGTGCGGGTCGGCGCCCACTGGTACGACGAGCAGTCCGCCGGGCACGACCTGACCGTGGTGGCCAGCGACACCCTGGAGTGCGACCGGGCGCTCACCGACACCCTGCTCCGGCAGGACCGCGCGCACCTGCTGGTGCGGCCGCTGCCCGACGGGGTGCTGATCGGTCCGCTGGTGGTGCCCGGTCAGACCTGCTGCACCCGGTGCACCGACCTGGTGCGGCGCAGCGATCCCGCCTGGCCGCACCTGCTGGCCCAGCTCAGCCGACTCCGGGTACGTCCTGGTGGTGACCTGCTGGGTTGGGCGGCCGCGACCGTGGTGCAGCAGGTGCGGGCGTGGTCGATGACCGGGGCCGCCGAGACCCTTGGCGCCACCGTTGAACTGCGCCGCGACACGTGGACGCTGCAGCAGCGGCGCTGGCCACAACATCCCGACTGTGGGTGTGCCGGTTGGGACTGAGGTTGCCCGAGCGACGACAATGGGCCCATGGCGCGCACCCCTGATTCGGACCGGGAACCGGCTGAGGTCAACTCCTCGGCCCTGCATCGGGGTTCCCGGCTGTTGTCCCTGCCGCTGGGAGCGGCCGGGCGGGCGACCCGCGGACTGGGCCGGCGACTGGCCGGCAGCAGCGCCGATCAGGTGAGTTCGCAGCTGCGCGCCGAGTCGGCCGAACAGCTGTTCCGGGTGCTCGGTGAGCTCAAGGGTGGGGCGATGAAGTTCGGCCAGGTGCTCAGCCTGTTCGAGGTGATGCTGCCCGAGGACATCGCCGGTCCTTATGCGGTGCAGCTGAAGAAGTTGCAGGAGACCGCGCCGCCGATGCCCACCTCCCGGGTGCACGCGGTGCTGGCCCGGGAGCTCGGGCCGAACTGGCGGGAGCTGTTCAGCGACTTCTCCGCCCGGCCGGCGGCCGCGGCCTCGATCGGTCAGGTGCACCGGGCCGTGTGGAAGGCGACCGGGCAGCCGGTGGCGGTCAAGGTGCAGTATCCGGGGGCCGATCGGGCGCTGGAGTCGGACCTGAAACAGCTCGGCCGGCTGGTCTCGGTGATCGCTCCGCTGACCGGGGGCATCGAGGTGAAGCCGTTGGTCTCGGAGATCGCCGAGCGGATCCTCGAGGAGGCCGACTATGACCTCGAGGCCGCCAACCAGCAGCAGGCGG
This sequence comes from Enemella dayhoffiae, assembly GCF_002250625.1. Classification (GTDB taxonomy): domain Bacteria; phylum Actinomycetota; class Actinomycetes; order Propionibacteriales; family Propionibacteriaceae; genus Enemella; species Enemella dayhoffiae. The sequence goes on from NZ_NMVQ01000034.1 coordinate 182,664, forward strand.
CCGAGGGGTTCGACGGGCACCCCGAGTTCTTCGTCCCGCGGGTCCTCGCGCAGACCGCGCGCAGCATGGTCAGCGAGTGGGTCGAGGGCGAGTCGCTGGGCTCGACGGTCGACGCTCCGGATGACGAGCGCAACGAGATCGGCCTCCGCTATGCGCGGTTCCTGTTCGCCGGCCCCTCCGAGGTGGGGTTGCTGCACGCCGATCCGCACCCGGGCAACTTCAAGGTGCTGCCCGACGGACGGCTGGGGGTGGTCGACTTCGGCCTGGTGCAGAAGCTGCCCGACGGGCTGCCCGCGTCGATGGGTCGACTGATGCGGATCGCCACCGAACGCGACGCCGAGCGGGTCACCGCCGGGCTCAAGGCCGAGGGATTCATCGCCCGCAACGCCCGCAACGTCAACCCCCAGGAGCTGCTCGACTATCTCAGCCCGTTCCTGGAGCCGGCCGCCAGCGAGGAGTTCCACTTCCACCGCGCCTGGATGCAGGCGGAGTTCAAGCGCGTCGGCGACTCCAAGGTGCACGGGTCGATCGTGCAGCAACTCAACCTGCCGCCGTCCTACGCCCTGATCCACCGGGTCTGGCTGGGCGGGATCGCAGTGCTCTCCCAGCTCGACGTGCGGGCCCGGTTCGCCGCCATCCTCGACGAATACCTGCCGGAGTGGAAGGCGTCCCCCGGTGCCTGACCCGGCCCCGGTCGCCTGCGCGAGCTGCGGGCGTACGCCGAGGGCGGACGAGGCCGGCGCGGCCGGTGCGCCGGGACGCGCACCGTTCACCTGGTCGCTGGAGACCGGTGACGGCCGGGTCAGCCACCGCTGTCCCGAGTGCACCCGCGGCAACGCCCGCAGCATCGAGGCGAAACTCGACGACCACTGGTGGGAGTGAGCCCGCCCCCAACCGGGGGCGGGCTCACTGCGCTCAGGCGGCCGCGGTGTCCCGCTTGGCCGCCACGACCGGCTGCCGCACGGCGGCGGGTGCCTGCGGGACCACCGGCAGCGGGTTCTTCCGGGGCCGGCCGCGGGGCCGCTTGCGGGCGACCACGACGCCATTGACGAACAGCTCGCCACCCCACACCCCGCACGCCTCGCGCCGCTCCAGCGCCCCGGCCAGGCACTGGGCCCTGATCGGGCACTCGGCGCACAGCGTCTTGGCGTACTCGATCTCGGCCGGCAGCTCGGCGAAGAACACGTCGGGGTCGACGAGGTGGCACGGCAGCCCGGTCGCCGTGACGAGGTACTCGTCGGTGATCGCGTTCATGGGTGGTTCCTCCCTGGTGGTGTTTGCCTGGATCGGGCCGGGAAACACGAAGGCCGTGAATCCCGGTACTGGATTCACGGCCTCGGAGGCTGCGGGAGGAGCTACCCGCGTCTGCTGAGGGGGCGTGGCACCAGTGGGGTGCGCTTGGCGGTCAGGTGGGCAAAATTGGTGACCGTTGCGGACACCTTCATCGAGGTTTCCGCGTAGGGACGAGCATCCGTGGGGGCAGCCCACATCGCCGGTCGGGTCACGACGCTCACACCGCACATCTTGAGCTCTGCGTTCATGTCGTTCCCCTCCTCTCGATCTGGCTGCCGGCACGGCCTTTCCGCGCACGCACCTGCGTCACACAGGCAGGGATCACACTACGGACACCACGGTTCAGGGCGCAACCGATTTATTGCACCGATCGCGCGGGCGCTCGACCGGGCGCCCTGGGGCGTACGAACTTTCCTGTGTCAGCAGGAAATTCGCCGCTAGTCGGATTCCGGATCCGCGCCCGACGCGGATCCGCGGAGAATCTCCAGCACGGCATCGCCATAGCGGTCCACCTTGGTCCGCCCGATCCCGCTGATCGCGAGCAGGCCCCGTTCGTCGTCCGGGGTCGATTCGGCGATGGCGAGCAGGGTGGCGTCGGTGAAGATGCAGTACGCCGGCAGCTTCTGCTCCTTCGCCTCACCGGTGCGCCACTGCTTGAGCGCCGCCAGGAGGTCCTCGTCGTAGGTCGACTCGCAGGTCTCGTGCCGGCCGAGCTTGCGTTGTACGCCGGTGTCGAGGGTGCCTTCGCAGACGCGGCAGCGGGCGGTCTGCTGGCTGCCGCGACGCCGTTGGGCGGCGGCCGGTCGCTGCGGCCGGGGGCCCTCACTGCCGGCCGGGCGTACGCCGTCGAGGAAGCGGGAAGGGTTGCGGTGCCCGCCGCCGCCGCTGCGGCTGTGCGACCACGAGATGCGCAGGTGCTCACGGGCCCGGGTGACCGCCACATAGAGCAGTCGCCGCTCCTCGGCGATCGCCTGGTCGGTGGTGGCCAGCACGAACGGCAGGATTCCTTCGTGGGCGCCGACGACGGCCACCGCATCCCACTCCAGGCCCTTGGCGGAGTGGATCGTGCCGAGGGTGACCCCCTGGGCGACCGGGGCGTGCTGGGCGGCGGCGCGGCGTTCCAGCTCGTCGACCACCGCGTCCAGGGTCGTGTAGGGGTCGGCGGCGACCAGATCGTCGGCGACCGACGCCAGCGCGGCCAGCGACTCCCAGCGCTCCCGGGTGGTGCCGCCGCCGGTCGGCGCCTCAGGGGTCCAGCCGATCCCGGACAGGATCGCGCGCACCTGCTCCCCCACCGCCAGCCCGTCGGAATCGGTGCGGGTCGAGGTGCGCAGCACCCCCATCGCCTGGCGCACCTCGGGACGTTCGTAGAACCGCTCGGCGCCCCGCACCAGATAGGGGATGTCGCGGTCGGACAGCGCCTGCTCATAGGCCGGGGACTGGGCGTTGATCCGGAACAGGATCGCCATCTCGCGATAGGCGATTCCCTTCTGGTGCAGGGATTTCAGCCAATCGGCCACGGCGGCGGCCTCGCTCGCCTCGTCGGGGGCGGCGACGAACAGCGGCGCCGGGCCGGCCGGCCGTTGGGCCTGCAGGGTGACCGCCCCCATCGCCTGGCCGCGGGCCCGGCTCATGATCGCATTGGCGGTGCCGACCACCTGCGGGGTGGAGCGATAGTCGCGGACCAGGCGTACCACCGTCGCCTCGGGGTGCCGCTTCGGGAAGCCGGTCAGATAGTCGGCGCGGGCGCCGGCGAAGGAGTGGATCGTCTGCGCCGGGTCGCCGACCACGCACACCTCGGCCCGCTCCCCCAACCACAGCTCGAGCAGCCGCTGCTGCAGCGGGGACACGTCCTGATATTCGTCGACGACCAGGTGGCGATAGGTACGCCGGACCTCCTCGGCCACCTCGGGGTGGTCGGTGAGCAGGGCGGTGGTGCACAGCAGGATGTCCTCGAAGTCGATCCGGCCGCGGTTGCGCTTGGCCTCCTCATAGCCGGCGAACACCCGCGCGACGGTCTCGGGCTCCACCGAGGCCAGCTCACGGCCCAGACTGCGCGCGATCGCCGGATAGTCGGCGGCCTGCACGTTGGACACCTTCGCCCAGCCGATCTCCCCGACCAGGTCGCGCAGGATGCCGGTGTCCACACCGACCCGCAGCCGGCCAGCGGCCTCGGCCACCAGCGACATCCGGTTGTCCAGGATCTGCGGCAGTTCCCCGCCCATCGTCCGCGGCCAGAAATATTGCGCCTGCCGCAGCGCGGCGGAGTGGAAGGTGCGCGCCTGGACCCCGGAGACGCCGAGCTGCTGCAGCCGACCGCGCAGCTCGCCGGCGGCGCGGGTGGTGAAGGTGACCGCCAGCACCGTGGTCGGCGCATAGGCTCCGGTGCGCACCCCGTAGGCGATCCGGTGGGTGATCGCCCGGGTCTTGCCGGTGCCGGCACCGGCGATCACCGCGACCGGGCCGGTGAGCGCCATGGCCACCTGCCGCTGCTCGGGGTCGAGGGCATCCAGCAGGGCCTCGGGATCGGATGGTGGCAACACGCCCCACAGGTTAGTCCGCCCGGCCGACAATCCCCCGCGGCAACTGCCGGGCGGCATCGAGCAACTCGATCTGCGACAACGCACCCTCGGGGGTGAACGAGCGGATCAGCTCCACCCCCGCCCTTCCGCGTTCTTCACCAGGCGTGTCACGTGGGAGGGGTCGACGTCACCGAAGTTGAACGGCGGCGTTGGCGCGCTCGTCCCACTGGAACTCCGCTCGCACGACTCCGACCCGCATGTCTCACATCGTGCCACGATGACTGTCAGCGGCCCTCGTTAGAGTGATTCCACGATGACCGAAGACGCCCAGCCGACCCTCCTCGAGGCTCCCACCGCAACGCCGGCGACAGGCCTCGTCGTGCACCGCTGCTCGCGAGCCGATCGGCTCGCCGAAGGATTGGCCGAGGTGCTCGCCCGTCCGCTGCCGGACCCGTTCGCGACCGAGATCGTCTGCGTACCCGCCCCCGGGGTGGAGCGTTGGCTCTCCCAGACCCTGTCCATGCAGTTGGGCGCCAGCGCCGGACAGCACGACGGGGTGTGCGCCGGGATCGACTTCGCCCGCTTCGACCCGCTGCTGGAGCGAGTCGTCGGGCAGGCGCTCGGCATCGACCCGGCCGACGACCCGTGGCGTGGTGACCGTACGGTCTGGGCCCTGCTGCGGGCCGCGGAGGCCGGGCGCGGGGAGCCCTGGTTCGCCGGGCTGCGGGTGAGCTTCGGGGAACAGGCCCGGCACCGGTTCCAGACCGCCCGTCGGGTGGTACGCCTGTTCCGCAGCTATGCGGTGCAGCGGCCCGAGCTGGTGAACGCCTGGACTGCCGGCGCCAACACCGGCCCGGGCGGGGCCCCGCTGGAGCCGTTCTCGGTGTGGCAACCGGAGCTGTGGCGGCGCTGGTGTGCCGAGGTGGGCGCCCCGCATCCCGCCCAGCGGGTGGCCCTGGCCGCGGACCGGTTGGCCGCCGCCCCCGAGCTGGCCGAGCTGCCCGAGCGGTTGTCGGTGTTCGGCCCGACCCGGCTCAACCCGGCCCAGCGCACCCTGCTGCGAGCCCTCGCCCTGCACCGCGAGGTGCACCTGTTCCTGCCGCACCCCTCCCCCGCGCTGTGGCGCGAGCTGGCCGCCGATCCGACCGCGCCGGGTCCGCGGGCGAGCGATCCGACCGCCGATCTGCCCGGCAGTCGGCTGCTGGCCCGGCTCGGCCGGGACACCCGCGAGCTGCAGACGACCCTGTCCCCGTTGGATTTCCGGGACGATCCCCGGCCCGAACCGGGCCGTCCCGACACCCTGCTGGGCCGGTTGCAGCGCTCGGTGGTGGACAACCTCGACCCGGCCACCGAGCCGAGCCTTCGGCGTACCCTCGCCGCCGACGACCGCTCGGTGCACTTCCACTCCTGCCACGGACCCGACCGGCAGGTGGAGGTGCTGCGCGAGGTGGTGCTCGGTCTGCTCGCCGACGATCCGACCCTGGAGCCGCGCGACATCATCGTGATGTGCCCCGACATCGAGACGTTCGCCCCGTTGATCCAGGCGACCTTCGGCCTGGACGGGGTCGAGTCCGACCAGCCGCACCCGGGCCAGCAGCTTCGGGTACGCCTGGCCGACCGGGCGCTGCGGCAGGTCAACCCGCTGCTCGGCACCCTGTCCCGGCTGCTCGAGCTCCCGGTCGGCCGCAGCGGCGCCTCCACCCTGCTCGACCTGTGCGCCGATCCGGCCGTACGCCGCCGCTTCTCCTTCACCGACAGCGATCTGGAGCGGTTGCACGACCTGGTCCCCGCCGCCGGGGTGCGCTGGGGACTGGACGCCGAACACCGGCGGCCGTTCAAGATGCACCTGTTCCCGCACAACACCTGGCAGACCGGGCTGCGCCGGATGCTGCTCGGGGTGGCGCTGAGTGAGGACGGCCAGCCCTATCGGGACACCGTCTCCCCGCTCGACGACATCGACTCCAGTGACGTCGACCTGGTCGGGCGCCTGGTCGAGTTCTGGTCCCGACTGGTCCGGGTGGTCGACTCGTTCACCGACCCGAAGCCCCTGGCCGAGTGGCTCACCGCCTGCCGGGACGCGTTGACCGAGCTGACCGAGGTGCCGCCCGGCGAACGCTGGCAAATGGCCCACGCGTGGACCGAGTTCGCCCGGTTGGCCGAGGACACGGGCCCACCGGAGTCGGCGGGTGACACCGTGGCGACTGGGGACACCGTGCTCACCCCCGCGGAGGTGCGCGGGATGCTCGCCGACGCCTTCGCCGGACGGCCCTCGCGGGCCAACTTCCGGACCGGGGCGCTCACCCTGTGCACGATGACCCCGATGCGGACCGTCCCGCACCGGGTGGTCTGCCTGCTCGGCCTCGACGACGGGGTGTTCCCCCGCCGGACCCACCCCGACGGGGACGACCTGCTCGCCGGTGAGCCCTGGGTCGGTGACCGGGACCCGCGCAGCGAGGACCGCCAGGTGCTGCTGGACGCGGTGCTGTCGGCGACCGAGCGACTGCTGGTGGTGCACTCCGGCGCCAGCCCGCAGACCGGGGAGCCGCGGCCGCTGAGCGTGCCGCTGACCGAACTGCGCGACGCCCTCACCGAGTTGCTCAGCGACCCCGCCGACGCGCACCGGCTGGTCTCCCGGCATTCGCTGCAACCCTTTGCCAGCAGCAACTTCACGCTGCCCGGTCCGTTCAGTTTCGACGCCAGCATGCGCGCCGCCGCGCTGGCGAGCGCGACCGCCGGCACCAGCGAGCCGACGGTGCCGGAGGTCGGTGAACTGCCCGACCTGCCCGAGCTGAGCGGCGACCACGTCGAGGTCCCACTTGCCGACCTGCAGGCGTTCTTCGCCCACCCCGCCCGCGCGTTCCTGCGCCGCCGCGCCGGGCTGTCCAGCCTGACCGAGGACGCCGCCGCGCTGGATGAGATCCCGCTGGCGCTGGACGGGCTGCAGCAGTGGCAGATCGGTGAGCGGATGCTGCGCGCCCACCTGGCCGGAGCGCCGATGGACGCGCTGCGGATGCCCGAGGTCCTGCGCGGCGGACTGCCGCCGTTCGAGCTCGGCAACCGCGCCCTGGACTCCCTGGCGGAGCAGGTGGTGGCGATCGCGCGGGTCGCCCGGCAGCACCTGGTCGGTCCCGCGGAGAGCCGTTGGGTCGACGTCGATCTGGGACGCTGGCGGCTGACCGGCCTGGTCCCGGGGGTGCACGGCGGGCAGGCCGTCGAGGTGAACTTCTCGGCGGTGAAGGGGCGGCACCGGTTGCGCGCCTGGCTCACCCTGCTCGCGCTCAAGTGCAGTCACCCCGAGACCGATTGGCGCAGCACGGTCGTGGGCCGGCGCGGACACAGCATCAGCCTGGGACCGATCTCGGAGTCCGACGCGCGCGCCCGGCTGAACGAACTGCTGATCCTCCACGCCCAGGGTCTGCGGCGCTGGCTGCCGGCCCCACCGAACACCGCGGCGGCCCACGTGGAGTCCACCCTGCGCGGCGGCAGCCCGGAAGGGGTGAACCGGAGCTGGGAGTTCGAGCACGACAACGCCTGGGGGTTCTTCGTCGGCTCCCAGCTGGCGGAGCTGCGGGCGGTGCCGAGCACCCCTGAGGACCGCACCAGGCTGCGCTCCCGGTTCGAGGCGATCGCGTTCCGGGTGTGGGAGCCGTTGCTGGCCGCGGAGGTGTCCCGGTGAGCCCGTTCGAAACCCCGCAGCCGGCGTCCTTCGACCTGTCCGGCCCGTTGCCCGACGGTGGTACCTGGGTGCTGGAAGCGTCCGCCGGCACCGGCAAGACGTTCACCATCGCCACCCTGGCGGTGCGTTACGTCGCGGCCGGCGTACCCCTGTCGGCGCTGATGATGGTCACCTTCACCCGGGCCGCCACCCAGGAGCTGCGGGCCCGGATCCGGGCTCGGCTCGCCGACGCCGAAGCGGGGCTGCGCGCCCAGTTGGCCGGGGTGGAGCGCGATCCGGATCCGCTGGTCGACCTGCTCTGCCACGGGAGCGACGACGAGTTGGCCGAGCGCCTGCGCCGGATCGGGCGGGCTCTGGCCGACTTCGACGCCGCCACCATCGCCACCACCCACGAGTTCTGTGGCCGGATGCTGGACGGGCTCGGCGTGCTGGACGACTCAGACCCGGGCGTACGCCAGGTCGAGGAGGTGCCGGAACTGGTGCGTGAGGCGGCGGCGGACCTGTGGCTGCGCAAATATGCCCGCGACGGGCTGCCCGAGCTGAACTGGGAGGAGGCGCACCAGATCGCCCGGTTGTCCGCCGAGTTCGACGGGGACCTGGCCCCCGACAGCGACGCGACGACGACGCTGCGCCGGTTCGTCAGGGCCCTGCTGCAGGAGCTCGCCACCCGCAAACGGGACCGCGGCCTGCGCACCTTCCACGACCTGCTCACCGCCCTGCGCGACGTGCTGGATCCCGAGCGCCACGGCCCGCTCGCCGAGGAGGTCGCCCGGCGGCTGTCGGCCCGGTTCACCCACGTGCTGATCGACGAGTTCCAGGACACCGACCCGGTGCAGTGGCAGGTCGTGCGGCGGGCCTTCCTGGGCCGCTCCACGGTGATCCTGATCGGCGACCCGAAGCAGGCGATCTATTCCTTCCGCGGCGCCGATGTGCACGCCTATCTCGAGGCGGTCAGTGCCGAGGACGTCCGATTCCACACCCTGGCGAAGAATTACCGCACCGACCCCGAGCTGCTGAGCGCGCTCGGCACCCTGCTCGGCGGGGCCCAGCTCGGCGACCCGAGGATCCTGGTCCGGCCCGTCGACGCGCACCACCGGCGGGCCCGGCTGACCAACCTGGCCGACGGCCAGGACGCCGCACTCCGACTCCGGGTGGCCGCCATCCCGCCGGCCAACGAACGCGGCCCGCAGGTCCGCACCCTGCGCCCGCTGATCATCGACGACCTGGTCTCCGACCTCAGCGCCCTGCTCCAGTCCGGGGCGATGATCGAGCTCGACGGTGAACCCCGGCCGCTGCGCGCCGACGACATCGCGGTGCTGGTCAAACGCAACGAGACCGCCGAGGACATCCGGCACGCCCTGCAGCAGGTGGGCATTCCGGTGGTGAACGCCGGCGCCAGCTCGGTCTACCTCACCCAGGAGGCGGCCGACTGGTTGACCCTGCTCGGGGCGCTGGAACAGCCCCGTCCGCAGACGATCCGCCGGGTCGCCCTGAGCAGCTTCGTCGGCTGGTCGTTGGCCGAGTTGGCCGAGGCCACCGAGGCGGCGCTGAACGACCTGTCCACCCGCGTCCGGCAGTGGTCCCGAGTGCTCGCCCGGCACGGGGTGGCCGCGCTGATGGAGGCGCTGAACGCCGGCACCCCCGAGCATCCGGGGCTCGCGGCCCGGCTGCTCACCCAGTCCGGCGGGGAGCGGCGGTTGACCGACCTGCGCCACATCGGACAGGCCCTGCACGCCGCGCGCACCCGCAACCAGCTCGGGGTGACCGCCCTCGCGGAGTGGCTCGCCGAGCGTCGCGAGGAGGAGTCCGGCGACGACGAACGCACCCGCCGGCTGGACACCGACGCCGAGGCGGTCCAGGTGATGACGGTGCACCGCGCCAAGGGCCTGGAGTTCCCCATCGTCTATCTGCCCGACCAGTGGGACCGCTTCCTTTCCCAACCGCACAAGGACCTCCGCCCGTTCACCTACCACCAGGACGCCCGGCGTACCCTGTTCCTTCCCGCCCGCGCCCCTGAGCGTCCGGCCGCGTTCGCCCAGCACCGCGCCGAGGGCGCCGGGGAGGACCTGCGTCTGCTCTACGTCGCGCTCACCCGGGCCCAGTGCCAGGTCGTGGTCTGGTACGCCTACCACCACAGCAACTCCCCGCACGGGGCGCTCACCCGGATGCTGTTCCGCGACGGGGCAGCCGAACCGGCCGAGCACTATCCACAGCGCACCCACCCGCGGGAGCTGCCCCGGCTGCGGCACCCGCACATCCGGGTGCAGGACCTGGCCCCGCTGCACAGCCCGTTCCCGGCCCGGGTCCCCGAGGACCCCGAGTCCCTGCAGGTACGCCGGTTCGACCGGGTCACCGACCTGGAGTGGCGCCGCACCTCCTATTCGGGATTGACCGCGGCCGCGCACGACCAGGCGTACGCCGGCGCCGGCGCCTCGCCCGAGGGGTCCGAGCTCGACGACGAACTGGCCGCCGTCGGCGACGAGCTGGAGGTGGATCCGGGGGCGAGCGCGGCCACCCCTGTGCCCGGGCTGGACTCCCCTTCTCCGATGGCCGGGCTGCCGCGGGGGGCGGACTTCGGCACGATGGTGCACACCGTTTATGAGGGCTTCGACCCGGGGGCCAGCGATCTGACCGCGGAGCTGTCCGCGGTGGCCGCCCGGACCCTGCTCCGGCTGCCCACCGGCGAGCTGACCGCCGGCGAACTCGCCGACGCGCTGCTGCCGGCGATCCTCACCCCGTTGGGGCCGATCGCCGACGACCTGCGGTTGTGCGACATCCCCGCCCGGGACCGGTTGCCCGAGCTCGACTTCGAATATCCCCTGGCCGGTGGCGACCGCCCCACCGGCCGGGTCCGGCTGCGGGAGGTGGCGGAGTTGTTGCGCCAGCACCTGCCGGCCGGGGACCCGCTGGCGCGCTACGCCGACCGTCTCGAGGCCCCCGAGCTGGACGAGCAGGTGCTGCGCGGCTTCCTGGTCGGCTCGATCGACGCCGTGCTGCGAATCCCTGCCAGGCGAGGGGATCTGGGACATCGCTATCTGGTGGTCGACTACAAGACCAACTGGCTCGGCCCGCTCGCGCCGGGCTCGGAGCTGCTGCTCGGGCACTACACGCCCGCCGCGATGGCCGAGGCGATGATGACGGCGCACTATCCGCTGCAGGCGCTGCTGTACTGCGTGGCGCTGCACCGCTACCTGCGTTGGCGCCAGCCCGGTTATCGACCGGAGACCCACCTGGGTGGGGTGGCGTACCTGTTCGTCCGTGGGATGGCCGGAGCGGACACCCCGGTCGTGGACCAGCTGCCGTGCGGGGTGTTCAGCTGGTGGCCGCCGGCGGCGCTGGTGGTCGCCCTGTCCGACCTGGTCGGCGGCGAGGTGACCCGATGACGAGTGACCTGTTGGACAGCTTCACCGAATCCGGGTTGCTCGGCCCGGCCGACGTGCACACCGCGACCCTGCTCGGTGAGTTGTGGGCCGAGCCCGACGAGCGGGTACGCCTGGCCGCGGCCCTGGCGGTGCGGGCGTTGCGCGCCGGGTCGGTGTGTGTCGAGGTGCCGCGGCTCGCCGAGATCGTGCTGGACGCCGAGGACGCGCCCGACACCGCCGACCTGCCCTGGCCGGATCCGCAGGCGTGGCTGGCCGCGCTGACCACCTCCGAGCTGGTCCAGGTCGGGACCGCCCCCAGCCCCGGGGGCGACCAGACCCGCCCGCTGCGGCTGGTCGGGGACCTGCTCTATCTGGAACGGTACTGGCTGCAGGAGGAGGCCGTGCGCGGCGAACTGCTCGCCCGCAGCGGCGCCAGCGAGCCGCCGGTGCCGCCGGAGCGGCTGAGCCGGTTGCTGGACGAGCTGTTCGACGGCGCCGGGCTCGCCGCCGACGAACCTGATCAGCAACGGCTGGCCGCCACGATGGCGGCCCTCACCCCGCTGACGGTGATCGCCGGGGGCCCGGGCACCGGCAAGACGACCACCGTGGCCCGGGTGCTCGGGCTGCTCGCGACCATCTCCCCGACGCCACCCTCGATCGCCCTGGCCGCGCCCACCGGCAAGGCCGCGGCCCGGCTCGAGGAGGCGGTCCGCGGGGCGCTGGGAGATCTGGGCGGCGGCTGGCCGGAGCGGGTCGGCACCGTGCGGGCGCGCACCCTGCACAAGCTGCTCGGCTGGCTGCCCGGACAGCGGACGCGGTTTCGGCACGACCGCGACAACCCGTTGCCCTACGACATCGTCGTGGTGGACGAGCTGTCGATGGTGTCGCTGACGCTGATGGCGCGGCTGCTGGAGGCACTGCGACCGCAGGCGCGGGTGGTGCTGGTCGGCGACCCGGACCAGCTCACCTCCGTGGAGGCCGGCGCCGTGCTCGCCGACATCACCCGGGCTCCACTGCCGGTCGGTGAGCCGCTGGCCGACCGGCTCGCCGAGCTCGCCCCGCCCGGCCGCCCGGCGGCCACCCCCACCTCCGGGCAGGTGGTCACCCTGCAGCACACCTGGCGCTTCGACGGGGGCATCGACACCCTGGCCCGCGCCATCCGGGCCGGTGACGACGAGGCCGCGCTGACGGTGCTGCGATCCTCGGCGCAGGAACTGTCCTTCACCGAGGCCGACCTCGGCCAGCCGGGGGCGGATTCGCTGGAATCCCTGCGCCGCAAGGCGGTTTCGGCCGGTCGCGGGCTGCACGCGGCGGCGCTCGCCGGTGACGTCGACGGGTCGCTGCGAGCGCTCGATCAGCACCGGGTGCTGTGCGCGCACCGCCGGGGTCCGTTCGGGGTGGCCCACTGGGAACGCCAGGTCGAGCAGTGGCTGCGTGAGGCCCTGCCGGGTTACGGGGTCGAGGGCGACTGGTATCCAGGCCTGCCGTTGATGGTCACCGCCAACGACCCCGACGCCGGGTTGTACAACGGTGACACCGGCGTGCTGGTGAACACCGCCCACGGGTTGCGGGCCGCCTTCGCGCGGGGTGGGGAGCCGATGCTGTTCTCCACCATCCAGCTGGATGCGGTGGTACCGGTGCATGCGATGACGGTGCACAAGTCCCAGGGCAGCCAGTTCCAGGCCCTGTCGCTGGTGCTGCCCCCGCCGGAATCCCCGCTGCTGACCCGCGAGCTGCTCTACACCGCAGTCACCCGCGCCAGCGCCCACGTGGAGGTGATCGGTCAGGCCGATTCGGTACGCCGCGCCATCCAGCGTCCGGCCAACCGCGCCTCCGGCCTCGGTCAGCGCTGGTCCTGACGCGCCTGTACCGCCCGCATCATCCAGCGAACCCCTGCTGCCATGGCTCGCGCCATCCGGCGAACCTATGCGCTTCCCGGTCGCCATCCAGCGAACCCTGTCCCCATCGGTCGACCCCTGCAGGGATCGCTGAGTGGCCACACAGTTCGCTGGATGGCGGCTGGGGGACCCTCGCGCAAGATCGGAGAAGCGTACGCCCCACGGTGCGGCCTAGCCTGATGGCGTACGCCGCGCCGCCGAGCAAGGAGCCCGCCATGACCGAATCCCGCGACTCGTCCGAATCACCCAGCCTGCCCACCGCCTTCACCTGCCTCTGGTTCAACGGCCGGATCAACGAGGCGGCCGACTTCTACACCAGCCTGATCCCCGGGTCGCGGATCCTGTCATCGTCGGCCTATCCAGAGGGGCATGAGTTTCCCGGTGATTTCACCGAGCCGGACGCGCTGATCATCGACCTCGCGATCGCCGGTACCCGCTATCAGCTGCTCAACGGTGGGCCGATGTTCCCGCAGACCGAGGCCGCCTCCATCGTGCTGCTGGTCGACGGCCAGGCCGAGGTCGACCGGGTCTGGGACGCGCTGGTCTCCGGCGGCGGTCAGGAGTCCCAGTGCGGCTGGTGCAAGGACCGGTTCGGGGTGTCCTGGCAGATCGTGCCCCGGCAGTACGAGGCGCTGATGTCCGGACCGCACGCCGGCGCCGTCGCCCGCGCGCTGCAGCAGATGCGCAAGATTGACCTGGCCACCCTCGAGGCCGCGGCCCAGGCGGGCTGACCGCTCACTCCCGGGGGGTACGCCGCAGGTGCAGCCCGGCCGCGACCGCGCCGGCGCTCACCCCCACCGCGGCGACCGCCCCGGCGGCCAGCGCGACCGGGGACACCCCCGACTCGGGTTCGGCGGGGCCGGCCGCGGCCGCGGGCGGCGGGCCGGGCGGGCGTACCGTCACGGGCTTGGTGGTCCAACCGCCCTCCGGGGTGGGTGCCGCCGTGGCCGACGGAGTCGCCGACGCACTCGGGGTGGCCGCCCGCGGGGTGCCCCCTCCCGGGGCCGGCGTCGGAACGGTGCCGAGCAGCCGACGCGCCTCGGGCAGCAGCCGCGAGCGGATCAGCGGATAGAGCGCGTCACCGGGGCAGGCCGTCTGCGACATGTCCCTGTGCCCGGCGATCGGGTCGGTGCTGACCACCCGCCCCGCGGGCCAGCGGTTCGACCCCCGGGAGGTGAACCGGATGCTCGGACCGGCGCCCAGGTCGATCCGATAGCGACCCGCCAACCACGCCAGCAACCGGGTCATCGAGGCCATCGCCGCCTCGGTGGGCGGCTGGGTGGCGTGGTCGCCGATGAAGCAGGCCAGTTGGGCGAACCCCTGGGAGCCACCGGTCGCGTCCCCCATCACCGGACCCGCCAGGCTGCCGGCCCGTCCCTCCCAGATGTCACCGAACCGGTCCACGAAGAAGTTGTACGCCACATCGGGCCACCCCTTCTCGACCGAGGTGTGGAACGTGAAGAACCCGCGCAGCCGCTGCGGGGTGCCGCCGGCGCGGTCGGTGTTCGGGCTCTCCGAGTGGTGCACCAGCAGGAAGCGCACGTCGCCGGGCTGCTCCGAGCGCATCGGCCGCAACGGGGTGAGCCCGCCGGCCCACTCCGACCGGGGGCGGATCGGCGGCGGCGCGACCTCCGCGCGCGCCGGCTGGGCCAGCCCGGCGGCCAGCGCCGCACCCACCGAGCTGCCGAGCAACGCCCGCCGACTCAGCGGCGCCATCAACCGACCTGTCGGGGATAGCACTGACCACCGACCGCCCGGCCGAAGGAACCGCACACCGCGGCGGCCTGATCCCGACTGCTCCGCCCGGTCACGGCCAGCGCCCAATAGCCGGCGTTGAGGCCGGCGATCCGATCGCTGTCCACCACCTGCACCGCCGCCGAACCGCGCAGCGCATTCGCCCGGGCCCGCGCCTCCGACTCCGCGTGCTGGCTCTTCGGCAGCGAATCCAGCACGGTGATCCAGCTGCCCGACGGCAGGCTGGTGACCGCCGAGCTCGACGGGGTGGGGCTGGGGGTGGGCGCCGAGCTGGTGCTTGCGGCGCTCGCGGCAGTGGTCTGCGACGCGCTCGAGGTGGTGCTCACCACCGGTGCCGTCGGCACGACCGGGGCACTGCTGGACACCGCTACGCCGCCGCTTCCGGAGCCGCGACCGGTCAGGTCGATCAGGGCCCGATAGATCCCGCCGAGCAGTGCCGCGACAAGCAGGCCGAGCACCAGCAACTGGGCGACGAAGGCGATCCCGAACGCCTTCCAGTAGCGCCCGGCGCCGTGGCCCAGCTCCTGGGCGCGGGCCCCGGCCAGCGCGGCCGGGATCATTCCGAACAGGCCCAGGAAGAGGGTGACCACGACCGTCGGCCAACGGGCCGGCAGGATCGCCGACGCCGGGCCGGGCGCCGGTCCGGGAGGAGCTGCCGGTGGGCCCTGCTGATAGCCGCCGAGTTGGTCCGGCCGCACCCACTGCGGTCGACCGTCCCAGTCAGATCCTGGCTGCGTGCTCATCGTCCCCCCGATGGTTGCCGCTGTGCGACCAAATCTAGTGGCTGGGGCTGCTCACCAGGTGCTGTTCAGCACAATCCCCGAATCTTCACCGCCGAACCGGCCGGCCAGCCAGGCGTCCAGCAGCCGCCGTGCGATCGTGCCCGGCCCCGGCACGCTGCACCGACCGTCGGCGACCGCCTGCTCGAGCTCCGCCGGGGTGAACCACTCGGCATACTCGATCTCCTCGCCGTCGACCCGGTGCTCGGAACCGACCGCGCGGGCGACGAAACCGAGCATGAGCGAACGCGGGAACGGCCACGGCTGCGACCCGAAATATTCGACCGACGACAGCTCCAGGCCCGTCTCCTCGGCCATCTCCCGGTGCACGGCCTGTTCCAGCGACTCCCCCGCCTCGACGAACCCGGCGAAGGTGGAAACGCGACCCCCGTCCCACGCCCTCTGGTGGCCGAGCAGCACTCGGTTGCGGTCGTCCAGGATCGCCACGATCACGGCGGAATCGGTGCGGGGGAACAGAATCCGGCCACACGGGCACTCGCGGACGAAGCCGCCGTTGGCGACCCGGGTCTCCGACCCGCAGCCCGGGCAGCGGGGGTCGAGGCGATGCCAGTGGCTGACGGCGACAGCGGCGGTGGCGAGATCGCGCTGCGCATCGGAGAGGGTCGAGTTCAGCCGGCGCAGCGTGTCCGCCTCGCCGAGTTCCCCGGCGTCCACGCACTCGGCGAACCAGCTCTGCCCGGCAGCCTGCCCGAGCAGCAACTGCCGCTGACCGTCGTACGCCCCAGCGGCCGCCTCCGAGCGCAGGGCGGTGCGATCCGGCGTACACGCCACCCGACCGGAGCTGTCCAGCCGCACCAGCCGGGCACCCTCACGCCACTGCCGGGCGACCCATTCGGGATCCGCGCGCTGGGCGTCGACTCGGTCCAACAGGCTGCCGCGGTTCCAGTAGTCCACGGCCTCACGCTAGCGCGTCCAGCAGCTCCGAAATCTCGGGCAGTCGGGGCGGGCGGAGCACGGTGTCGGTGCGCACGAAATAGAAGGCGGCGTCCACTCGCTGCACCGGCACGCCCTGCAGCTCCGCCCAGGCCTGCCGATACAGCGCCAGCTGTCCGGGGTCGGCTCCCTCGACACGACCGGTCTTCCAGTCGACCACCAGCCAGTCGAAGTCCGGGTCCGCACTGCGATAGACCGCATCGATCCGTCCGCGGATCACCAGGTCTTCGACCAGCAGCGTGAACGGTGCCTCCAGCGCCTCCGGCACCCGCTCGGCGAAGCGGCCCTCGGTGAACCGTTGGCACAGCTCCCGCAGCTCCAGGTCATCGCCCACCCCGGCGTCCACCCGGTCGGGCAGGTCGTCGGGGTCGACCAGCGGCAGGGTGGCACCGCGCACCGCATAGTGGCGTTCGATCCAGGTGTGGAAGCGGGTGCCGAAGCGGGCGCTGCGCGAGGGCGGCCGCGGCATCGGCCGCAGCAGCGCCTCGGCGTACGCCTGCGGGTCGTTGGCCGCCGCCAGCAGCCCGGTCGCCGACAGCGATCCGGGCAGCCTGACCTCCGCGGGGCCCCGGCGGGCGGCCCGCGCCTCGGCCAGCAGCAGTTCCGCGTCGGCATCCCAGGAGGCGATCAGCTCCGCCTCGTCGAGCAGCACCGGGGCGGGGTCGGGTGGCTCGTGATCGCCGGTGGCCCGGAACCGCTCCCGGGCCGCGGCCACCGCCAGGGCCGCATCGCGGCGCCGGGCCCGCGCGTCGGGGTCGAGCGGTCGCGGCCAGGGCACCGGTTCGGTGGCGGCGTCCAGCGGGTTGACGTCATCGGCGGCGAACAGCGGCGCCTCGGCCAGCAGGTTGCCCTGACGCGTGGCCTCCTCGATGATCGCGTTCAGATAGTCCGACCGCTTCATCGGCTTGACGTTGCCGGGACGCCAGGTGTGCCCGCTGCCGATCAGCACCTGCTTGGCCCGGGTCACCGCGACGTAGCCGAGGCGGTCCTCCGACAGTCGCTGCTGGTCCTTCAGGGCGGTGGCGTACGCCTTGATCCCGGCGTCGCTGGCGTCCTCGAGCTGCGGGATCCAGGCCCGGTCCCCGCGCAGGTCGGAGGGAACCGCGTCGGGTCGCTTCACCCAGTTGTCCAGCACCCGGGTCGACGGGAACACCCCGTCCACCAGCGCCGGCAGATAGACCTGCCGCCACTCCAGCCCCTTGGCCCGGTGCACGGTGAGCAGCTTGACCGAATCGGCGTCCGAGGGGGTGGCGCGCTCCAGTCCGTTGCCGCGTTCCTCCTCCGCCCGCAGATAGGCGAGCAGCCCGCTCAGCGAGGCGTCCCCGTCGACGTCGACATAGGCGGCCACGGCGTCGGTGAACACGGCCAGCTGGTGCCGGCGGTCGGTCACCGCGAATTGCGGGGTGGCCACCAGCTCCACCTCCAATCCGAGCGTGGTGATCACCCGTCGGGTCAGGTCGAGCACCGGCTCGTCGGAGTGGGCGCGCAGCTCCGCCAGCTCGGCCGCGAAGGCGGCGAACCGCTCTCGCGCCGCCGGCGAGAACGGCAGCGCCCCCGGATCCTCCACCGCGTCGATCAGGCTGACCACGCTGGTCGGGTCGACCCCGGACACCACCCCCTGCAGCGCGGCGCTCAGGTCGTCCTCGGCTTCGGCGTTGCCGCCCTGCTCCCGCACCACCTCACGGGCCCGCGCGCCCAGCAGGGCCAGGTCCCGCGGCCCGATCGACCAGCGCGGCCCGCTCAGCAACCGGATCAGATCCGGGTTGGCGGTGACGTCGTCGAGCAGGCGCAGGGTGGACACCACGTCGCGCACCTCGGGCAGGTGCAGCAACCCGCCGAGGCCGACGATCTCGACCGGGATGTCCCGCGAGACCAGTTCGCCATAGAGCGGGGCGATGTCGGCGTTGCGCCGGGTCAGCACCGCCACGTCGGACCAGGCGTCCAGTTCCCCGCCGTCCCGCGCGGCGACCACCTGGTCGGCAAGCCAGCTCACCTCTTCCTGCCAGGTGGTGAAGGTGGCGGCCCGCACCGTCCCGGGCCCGGAGCTGGCCGGGGCGACCAGACGGGTCCCGGTCAGGTCGACCGGCCCGGAATCCAGCAGCGGGTCGCCCCGCAGCGGTGCCGCCAGCAGGTTGGCCACGTCGAGGATCGTCTGGCCGGAGCGCCGGTTCACCGTCAGCGTGAACTGGGCAGCCCGCCCGCCGTCGGCGCGGGGGAAGTCGCTGCTGAAGTTGAGGATGTTGCTGGCCGCGGCCCCGCGCCAGCCGTAGATGGCCTGGAACGGGTCGCCCACCGCGGTCACCGGGTGGCCGCGCCCGGTGTCGGCGTCGGGACCGCTGAACAGGCCCTGCAGCACCGACACCTGGGCGGCGGAGGTGTCCTGGTACTCGTCCAGCAGCACGACCCGGAACTGATCGCGGACGAGCTGGCCCACCTCGGGGGCGGACCGCACCAGCCGGGCCGCGGTGGCCATCTGGTCGGCGAACTCGACCACCCCGAGGCGGTGCTTCAGCGCCTGGTAGTCCCCGACCAGTCCGGCCAGCTCGAGGCGTTCGGCCAGCGCCGCCTCGGCCTGCTGCACCGACTTGTAGGGGTTGCCCCGCCACTGCGGCGCCTGCCCCCAGGCCAGCCGGTATTCCCGCGCGTGCCGGTTCAGCTGGGCCCGGCCGACCAGGTGGGCCTGCAGCTCGGCGTCCAGCTTGAGCACCCGTTCGGTGAGGGTGGCCGGCCGGAACCGGGAGAGCGCCTCGAACGGCCCGGCCGCGCTGGAGACGACGCGGGCGGCGAGCCGCCACCGGGTGGCTCCGGTGATCATGGTCTGTTCGGCGTCCACCCCGATCCGCAGGCCGTGTTCGGCGACCAGCCGGGCGGCGTACGCGTCGTAGGTCATCACCACCTGCTCACCGCCCTCGTCGATGCCGTCGGCGTCCAGCACCCCGGCACCGAGCAGCGCCGCCCGCACCCGGGAGGACAGTTCGGCGGCGGCCTTGCGGGTGAACGTCAACCCGAGCACCTGGTCGGGGCGGACCGCGCCGGAGCCGACCAGCCAGACCACGCGGGCCGCCATCACCGTCGTCTTGCCCGATCCCGCGCCGGCCACGATCACGCCCGGCTCGAGCGGTGCGGTGATCGCCTGCAGCTGTTGCTCGGAGAAAGGGATGCGCAGCGCCTCGGACAGCTCCGCGGGGTCTTTCAGCCGTCGTTTCAGCCGCAGCTGGGTGAGGTGTGCGAGTCCGCTCATCACTCCACCACCTGGGCGCCCTGGGCCGGGCAGGAGCTGACGAAGGAGCAGTAGCGGCAGCTCTTGCCGACCCGGGCCTGGAAGTCCTCGGTGCGGATCATCCGCGCCGCCCGCGAGATCCGGTCGTGCACCCAGGTGGGCTGGTCGGGATCATCGCCCTCCAGGTGCGGCTGGTCGTCCAGGGAGGCCTGCACGAACACCTTCGGATAGAGCAGGTCGCCGCGCTCCTGCAGCCGCAGATAGACCAGTTCCGCCCCGCTGACCCGGCGTTCGCCGCCGGTGAGCCTGTCGAAGGCACCCTGCTGGGCGGCCAACTGATAGACCCCGAGCTGTTCGTGGGAGGGCACCTCGCGGCGGTCGGGTTCGCTGCGGCCGGTCTTGAAGTCCACCACGTGCAGCCGCCCGTCGGCGATCCGCTCCAGCCGGTCGACGCTGCCGGTGAGCAGCACCGGCGCCCCGTCGACCTCGACCTGCAGCCTGAAGCCGACCTCGGTCCCGAGCAACTCCCGCTGCTGGGCGCTCTCCCAGGCAGCGTACCGTTGCACCATCGCCTCGGCCTCCACCCGCTCGACGGCCGACAGATAGTGGGCGTCGAAGTCGAGCTGCTGCCACACCTCGTCGAGGTGTTCCACCAATTCCTCGGTGGACACCTCGTGTCGGGCGGCGTGGTCCACCAGCAGGTGCAGCACCTCACCGGCGGTGGCCGCGCTGTGCCGACCGGACTCCCCCTGCGCCCGCCGGGACAGGAACCACTCGCGCGGGCAGGACAGCAGACTGCCCAGCGCGGAACCGGACAGCTGGACGGGTTCGTCGGCGGGCACCACCGGTGCGTCCGCGCGCGAGGTGTCGCGCATCCCCCACCACCGCGCGGGATCGGCCGCGGGGACCAGCGGGCCCCCCGATTCGTCGCTGGCGTCGGCCAGCCAGGCCAACCGGACCGCGGCCGCGTCCCGCAGGGAGGTGGGCTGTTCCGGGTCGACGGCCACCCGGCGCAGCTCGCCGACCAGCGCCGCCAGGGTCAGCGGTCGCCGGGGTCGCCCGGTGATCGGCTGCACCGGGACCCGCAGCTCACTCAGGAACCTCGAGGGTTGATCCCCCTCGCCCTCGGTGCCCTCGACGGCGGTCACGTACAGCCGCTGCCGGGCCCGGGTGCAGGCGACGTAGAACAGTCGGCGTTCCTCGGCCAGCCGTTCGGACAGGGACAGCCCCTCGCTGAGCCCGACCCCCCCGCCGAGTCGGCCCAGCCGGTCGGCCTGCAGCAGCGATCCGCGGACCCGCAGGTCGGGCCAGCCGCCCTCCTGGACGGAGGCGACGACGACCAGCCGCCACTGCAGCCCCTTCGCCCGGTGCGCGGTGAGCAGGCGTACGCCGCGGCCACCGACATCGCTCTCCCGGTTGGTGTCGGCGGGAATCTGCTGCGCCTCCACCTCGGCCATGAAGGACTCCACCCCGCGTACGCCGATCAGCTCCTCGGAACGGGCGGCGATGTCGAACAGGGCGCACACGGCGTCCAGGTCGCGGTCGGCGCGCCGGGCGGGATCCCCACCGGCAAAGGAATCCGCGCGCAGCCGGGCCGGCCAGCGGGTGCCGGACCAGAGCAGCCACAGCACCTCCTCGGCGGTGCCGCCGGACTCGATGCGGGTGCGCGCGGCGGCGAGCAGCAGCGCCAGCTCACGAGCCCGCTCGAGCTCGGTGGTCGGCCCCAGCGCCCGCTCGCAGTCGTCGAAGCGGCCCGGGTCGCCGAGCGCCAGCCGGCACAGCTCGGCCGAGGATTCGGGCATCGCCCCGCCCAGCTCGAGGCGTTCGGACTCCCGCAGCCGGCGTCCCAGCCGACGCAGCCCGAGGCTGTCCAGCCCGCCCAGCGGCGAGACCAGCAGCCGTGCGGCCTCGTCGGCGTCCGGGGCGCCGGGGCGCAGCGCCACCTGGAGGGCGAGCAGCAGCGGCCGGACCGCCGGCTCGGCCGAGAGCGCGATCTCGTCCCCGGCCACCTCCACCGGTACGCCCGCCGCGGACAGGGCGCGCACCAGCGGCGGCAGGTTGCGCCGGCCGCTGCGCACCAGCACCGCCATCTCGGCCCAGCCGATGCCCTCGTTCAGGTGGGCCTGGCGGAGCAGGTCGGCGATGTGTTCGGCCTCGGCCCCGGTCGACTCGAAGGTCAGCACGTCCACCCGTCCGCCGGGGGCCGATCCCGCCGCAACGGGTTGCCGGAATCGCTCCCGGACCGGTGCCGGCAGGGAACGGGCCAGCGGCAGCCGTTCGGCGAGGTGTCGGGTGGCGTCCGCGATCCGCGGACCGAATCGTCGGGTCGTGCCCAGCGCCACCACCGGGGCCGGTGCGCCGTCGGCGGTGCGGAACCGGTCGGGGAAGTCGAGGATGCCGCGCGCCTCGGCGCCGCGGAAACCATAGATGGACTGGTCCGGGTCGCCGACGGCGACGATGTCCCCGCCCGGTCCGACCAGATCGGCGAGCAGGTCCACCTGGGAGGGGTCGGTGTCCTGGTATTCGTCGACGTAGAGCCCGTCGAACTCCCGCCGCAGCGTGGCGAGCACCTCGGGGTCGGTGAGCAGGATCCGGCACCGGTGCACCAGCTCGGAATAGTCCAGCACCTGCTCGAAGTCGAGCACCTCCAGGTATTCCTCCATGAACCCGCCGACCGCAGCCCACTCCGGGCGCCCGGACTGCTCGGCGGCGGCCACCAGGTCCTCGGGGTCGAGCCCGAGTTGTCGCGCCCGGGCCAGCACCTGGCGTACCTCGGCCGCGAAGGCGCGGGTCGGATAGGCGGCGCGCACCTCGTTGGGCCAGCCGGTCAGCTCGGGATCGCGGTCGGCCAGACCGGCCAGGGTCTCGCGGACCCGGAACTCCTGTTCCGGGGCGGTGAGCAGTCGCAGGTCCCCACCGGTCTCGCCGGCGGCGGCACCGAAGCGGCGCAGCATCGCGTGGCAGAAGGAGTGGAAGGTCATCGCCGTGGGCGTGGCGGTGGATCGGCCGAGGCGGGCGGTGATCCGTTCCCGCAGGTCGGCGGCGGCGCGCCGGGAGAAGGTGAGCACCAGCGGCGTGCGCCCACTCTGCAGCCGGGCCACCACCGCCTCGACCAGGGTGGTCGTCTTGCCGGTGCCGGGGCCGGCCAGCACCAGCAGGGGTCCGCCGGGGTGCTCGACCACGCGCTGCTGATCCCCGTCCAGACGCGGCACCGCAACCTCGACGGACCTCCGCCGCAGGCCGATTCCTGCCATCTGGGCCTCCCCTCACTTCTGCGACCGTTCCCATGCAAGCAGAGGCCACCGACAATCCGTCCGCTGAGGGTGCGATTCCGGCGTACAGGGTGCATGCTGTGATCAGCATCACAGTGTCTGCACCTACGCCCGCCTCGCGAGCCAGGACCGGCTGACAAGGGGCGTCGCCCCTGATCAGAGAATCCTCATCTGTTTCACAGGTGTTTTTGTAGACAAATGGGGTGAATCGGATTCCGAATGGGTATCGGGTGTGCAAGGGTTGGAGACGCTGCAGAAGTGCTTGTATCGCGGTTCCCGCCCGATCCAGGGCTTCTCCGGGAGAGCCCAGCAGTCATGGGGCCGCGGCACCGCGGGTCTGAGTTTCAAGAGAAGGTAGAAAGAGCATGGCACAGGGAACCGTCAAGTGGTTCAACGCCGAAAAGGGCTATGGATTCATCGCCGTTGACGGCGGAGGTCCGAATGATGACGTATTCGTCCACTACACCGCGATCGAGACCAACGGCTTCCGCACCCTGGACGAGGGACAGCGCGTCGAGTTCGAGACCACCCAGGGACCGAAGGGTCCGCAGGCAGACAAGGTGCGGCCTCTCTGAGCCCAACCCCTGACTGATCACACACGAACGGCGCCCCACGGGGCGCCGTTTCTGTGTCCGCGGGCGGAGTCGACGCAGGTCAGTAGGTCGGCTGGCTGGGGTCGATTCGTTCGGCCCAGGCGAGTACGCCGCCGGCCACGTTGAGCGACCGGATTCCCTGTTCTGACAAGATTTCCTGGACCTGAGCAGAGCGTACGCCGGAGCGGCAGTAGAGCAGCACCTCGCCCCCCTCGGCCGCCGCGGTGAGCTCGGCCAGGTCGACCGCCCCACCCTCGAACGCCCCCTTGGGCACCAGCACCGAACCGGGGATGACGCTGATCTCCCGCTCCACCGGCTCGCGGACGTCGACCAGCAGGAAGGTGTCCTCGCCCCGCTCGCGGGCGGCGAGCCGATCCCGCAGCTGTTCGACCTCCAGCGCGGCACCGGAGGCCGCACCGGCCGGGGTGCCGCCGCGGGTCATCCCGCAGAAGGCCTGGTAGTCCTCCAGCAGGGCGGTGATCGTCGGCGAGTCCCCGCACAGCGGGCACGCGGGATCGGCGGCCACGGGAAGCTCTCGCCACCTGGCGGCCAGCGCGTCGTGCACGAGCACCCGCCCGAGCAGCGGTTTCCCGATCCCCAGCAGCAGTTTGACCGCCTCGGCCGCCTGCACCGAACCGACCGCACCGCAGAGCAGCCCCAGCACCCCGCCCTCGGCGCAGCTCGGCACCGCCCCGGGCGGCGGCGGTTCGGGGAACAGGCAGCGATAGCAGGGCCCGTGCCCGGCCCAGAACACGCTCACCTGGGCGTCGAAGCGCAGTATCGAGGCCCAGACGTAGGGCTTGCCGAGCAGGGCGCAGGCGTCGTTGACCAGATAGCGGGTGGCGAAGTTGTCGGTCCCGTCGACCACCAGGTCATAGTCACCGACCAGCTCGAGCGCGTTGTCGGTCCCGAGCTGTGCGTGGTGGCGGATCAGGCGTACCAGCGGGTTGAGCCGGGCGATTGCGTCGGCGGCCGAGTCCACCTTGGGCCGTCCGAGGTCGGGTACGCCGTGCAGCACCTGCCGCTGCAGGTTGGACTCGTCCACCACGTCGAAGTCGATCACCCCGATGGTGCCCACCCCGGCCGCCGCCAGATAGAGCAGGGTGGGCGAGCCGAGTCCGCCGGCCCCGACCACCAGCACGCGGGCGTCCTTCAGCCGGCGTTGACCTTCCGGGCCGACCTCGGGCAGCGTGAGGTGGCGGGCGTACCGGCGCTGTTCCGCGGCCGTCAGCCCGGCGGCGGGGGCCGCCAAGGGAGGGATGTTCACCCGGCAACCCTACGCCGACGGGCCGGGTGCTGGACGGGTCACCGACGATGAGGTGACTGCTCGGTAGGATTCGGGAATGACCGAGCGCAGCGCACCCACTCGACAACGCCTGCCGCGTGACCAGCGGCGGCTGCAGCTGCTGGATGTGGCCAGCACGGTCTTCGCCGACAAGGGTTACCACAACGCCGCGATGGACGACATCGCCGAAGCGGCCGGGGTCTCCAAGCCGGTGCTGTATCAGCACTTCGCCTCCAAGCTGGATCTCTATCTGGCGCTCGTCGACCGCGCCTGCGTGGAGCTGGTCGGGCGGGTCAGTTCGGCGCTGCGGTCCACCGAGGACAACAAGGAACGCGTGAACGGCGCGGTCAGCGCCCTCTATCACTTCGTCTCCGACTCGGGGCGGTCGTTCCGGTTCGTGTTCGAGTCCGACCTGACCGGTGAGGCCCAGGTGGAGCAGCGGCTCTGGCTGGCCCACCAGGAGATGGCCCGCGAGATCGGGGCCGTGATCGCCGGGGACACCGGGCTGGACGACCAGCAGGCCCGACTGCTCGGCAGTTCCCTGGTCGGGATGGCCCAGGTCAGCGCCCGGCACTGGGCCTCGGAGTCGAGCCAGCAGCTGGACGTGCAACAGGCTGCCGACCTGGTCGCCTCGCTGGCCTGGCGCGGCATCCGCACCTTCCCCAAGCACGGGACCGAGCGCTGAACCGTTGCCGACGAGGGTCGGTGCACAGCACCCCCGGCCCGCTAGATTGGCCCCAACGTCTGTAGCGAGGGGAAACGATGAGCATGCAACCCGATCCGAGCGGCATGGGCGCCGCCGCTGCCCAGCCGGCGCCGCTCGCCCCACCGCCCGGCGCCGAGGCCGTCCTCACCCTGGAGGCTCCCCCGGCCCCCGCACCGGTGACCGCTACCCAGGCCCCGAAGATGGCCCCGCAGGTGGCCCCGGAACAGGTCGGCGTGCTCGATCAGAAGGTCGACTCGTTCATGACCGCGCTGACCTCCGCCCAGGCGAAGTCGCCGGAGATGGAGGCGCAGGCCACCGCGGTGCGGAACATGGGTGACGCCGACATCCGCAAGTCGGCCGAGACCTCCAACCGGTTGCTGAACGCGCCGGTCAAGGCGCTCAAGGAGGGCGGGATCTCCCAGGGCTCCAACATCGGCAAGACCCTGCTGGAGCTGCGGCGTACCGTCGAGGACCTGGACCCGGCCCAGGCGACCGGAGTGCGCAAATTCCTCGGGATGATCCCGATGGGCGACAAGATCGTCGACTATTTCCGCAAGTATCAGTCGGCGCAGTCCCATCTCAACGGATTGCTGCACTCGTTGCAGAACGGCAAGGACGAGCTGACCAAGGACAACGTCGCGCTGAACATGGAGAAGCGTAACTTGTGGGCGACCATGGGCCGGCTGAATCAGTACATCTACATCGCCGAACGCCTCGACGCCAAGCTGGCCGCGCAGATCGCGGAGCTGGAGATGACCGACCCGGACAAGGCCCAGTCGCTGAGCCAGGACGTGCTGTTCTATGTCCGGCAGAAGCACCAGGACCTGTTGACCCAGCTGGCGGTGTCGATCCAGAGCTATCTGGCGATCGACATCATCATCAAGAACAACCTGGAGCTGATCAAGGGGGTCGACCGGGCGGCCACCACCACCATGTCCGCCCTGCGGACCGCCGTCATCGTCTCCCAGGCGCTGACCAACCAGAAGCTGGTGCTGGACCAGATCACCGCGCTGAACGCGACCACCTCGAGCATCATCGAGTCGACGTCGATCGCACTGAAGGACAACTCTGCGGCGATCCAGCAGCAGGCTGCCTCCTCCACCATCGGGCTGCCGCAGTTGCAGAACGCGTTCGCGAACATCTACGCGACGATGGATTCGATCGACTCGTTCAAGTTGCAGGCGCTGGACAACATGGCCCAGACAATCGGTGTGCTGGAGCACGAGGTGGACAAGTCCAAGGCCTATCTCGACCGGGTGTCCCAGGCCGACCAGCGGATCGCCGCCGGCAGCATGGACTTCGAGGGTGGTACGCCCGAGCAGCAGGGGCGCTAGTCGATGGGGTTCCTCGACTGGGTCCGCGGCGTCAACGAGAAGCTCGAGCCGCAGGGCAATCAGAGCACCACTCCGGTGGTGCCGAGCGAGAACGACATCCTCAACGCGCTCGACCGCACCGAGGAGCTGGCCGGCCAGTCCGGACTCAACCCGGTGGTGCTGGCGCGGGTGCGCCGGGTGGCCGGTGGAGTGCGGGAAACCCTGCCCAGGATGAAGAACGTCGGGATGGGGTCCTCGGAGACGTATGCGGTGATGGCGACCGCGACGGACTATCTGCCGGAGGCGCTGTCGGCTTACCTGCGGCTCCCCCGGGACTGGGCCGATTCGCGCCCGGTGGAGAACGGCAAGACCAGCCTGATGCTGCTGATCGACCAGCTCGACCTGCTGGGCACCACCGTGGACAAGATCTTCGACGCGGTCTGCCGCTCCGACGCCGATGCGCTGATCGTGCACGGGCGCTTCCTCACCGCCCGCTTCGGTGGCGAGTCCACCGGCGGAGAGCTCGACCTGGCGGCCGGCGCAGACACGTCCGGACCGGCACCTCAGGCGGGTGCCCAGGGCCCGGCCCCGCTGGCGGCGCCGAGCCAACCGCCCCCGCCGGCGGCTCCGCCGACTCAGCCCGCCAACCCGCTCGATCTGCCCTGATCCCTGCCCACAAGGAGAACCCGATGCCCGAGAACGCCACCAGCGGTTCCCTGGCCGACACCCTGGCCAGGCTGGAGGTCGTCGCCGACGCTGTCGGTCTCGATCCGGCGGCGGCGCGGATCGAGGGTATGGCCCTGGCGGCCGCGGTCGCCGAGAGCGGGCGGCAGGCGTTCGTGGACTGGTGCGAGCAGGTGGGTGAGGCGCCGAGCGCGGAGCGGTTCATGTCGATGGCGCAGCACGGGCGACGCTGGCGCGGCGCCCCGACCGCGCTGCTGCACGAGTTGGCCCTCTCCCGGCCCGCGCAGGCTCCGGCGTACGCCCGGGTGCTGGCCGAGGTGTGCACCGGCGCCTGCACCCTGGGGGAACCGAACCAGCGGGTGGCGGGCAACGCCCAGGCGGCCGCCGCGGCCCAGCTGGCCGCAGCCCCCGGAAGCGCGCCGAAGGCTCCCGAGTCGACCCCGCAACGCCCGGAATTCGGTTCCCCGGAGCAGATTCCGGCGACCCCACCCAACCTCGACGAGCCGACGGACCAGCCCGGTCTCGGGTCGCGGGCGCAGGACTTCGCCCGGCAGGCGCCGGAGGTGCTGCGCAACGTGCTGGACCAGCTGCAGCACAGTGTGCGGCGCCAGCAGGACGACCTGGATCGGGTACGCCAGCACAACCCGCTGGCGTCCAGCCTGGATCTGGACCCGTCGGTGCCGATCGGCCCCGGCGCCTTCGCCGGGCTGCCCGGCGGACCCCCCGCCACCTCCCCGGCCACCCCGCCTCCGCCGGTCGGAGATCCAACCAGTGTTGACGATCCCGACCGCGCCGGCATCGGCCAGGCCCAGGCCCCGACCGCCCCCGCTGCCTCGTCCGGCGACCAGCCGGCCGAGGAGACACCGGCCGAGGAGCCGGAACCGCGCTCGCTGGAGGAACTGCTGGCCGAGCTGGACGGGCTCACCGGGCTGGCCCGGGTCAAGGACGAGATCCACAAGCAGGCCGCCGTGCTGCGGATCGAGGGACTGCGCTCCAAGCAGGGACTGTCCTCCCCCACCGTCACCCGACACCTGGTGTTCGTCGGCAACCCGGGCACCGGAAAGACCACGGTGGCCCGCCTGGTCGCCGGGATCTATCGGGCGCTGGGCCTGCTCAGCAAGGGCCAGCTGGTGGAGGTAGACCGCTCCGAGCTGGTCGCCGGTTATCTGGGCCAGACCGCGATCAAGACCGCCGAGGTGGTGAAGTCCGCGATCGGTGGGGTGCTGTTCATCGACGAGGCCTATTCGCTGTCCGGTGACCAGTACGGCACCGAGGCGATCAACACCCTGGTCAAGGAGATGGAGGACAACCGCGACGACCTGGTGGTGATCGTGGCCGGTTATCCGCTGCCGATGTCGGTGTTCATCGCCGAGAACCCCGGGCTCACCTCGCGGTTCCGGACCACCATCGAGTTCGACGACTACACCGACGCCGAGTTGGAGCAGATCTTCACCGGGATGGTCGGCGCCGCCGACTATGACGCGACCGAGGACACCGTGCAGCGGTTCCGCGAGCTGCTCGGCGAGCAGGTGCGCGACTCCAGCTTCGGCAACGGCCGGTTCGCCCGCAACTGTTTGGAGGCGGCCGTCGGGGCGCACGCCTGGCGGCTGCGGGAGGTGGCCGAACCCACGCTGGCGGATCTGCGCACGCTGCTGCCCGACGACCTGGCCGAGGCCGACGAGGACGACGACGAACTGCCCGATCTGGCCCGGCTGCAGCCGGAACCCGGCCAGCCGCTCACCGCCCCCGACGACGACGAGGACGACGATCCGGCCGCCGCTGGTGACGGCACGGTCGACTTCGGCGCCCCGGAGCCGACGCCGCGGCGCTCCGCGGGCCCGGGGCGGGACGCCGATCGATCCGCCCCCGATGAGCCCACCGGGGATCGCCCGTGACCGCTGCCCCCGCTCCCCAGCAGGCCCCCACCGCCGGCACCGCCGCCGCGCCGCCGGGCCAGGTGGCGCCGCGCCCGGGCAGCACCTATCAGCCCGCCCCGCGCGGGACCACCAGCGCCCCGGCGAGCGGCGTCCCCACGCCGAAGCTGCTGCGGCTGCTGATGGCGCTGTGCATGGTGACGACGGTGCTGTTCGGCGGCGCCTCCGGTGCGGTACTGCTGAACGCCAACCACCGGATGGGTGAGGCGGTGCGCAACACCGAGCAACTGCTGCGGGTGCAGACGATCCGGGCGGAGATGCTGCGCGCCGACGCGACCATGTCCAACTCCTTCCTGCTCGGCGGGCAGGAGCAGATGGCTCAGCAGCAGGCGTACCAGAACGCCCTCGAACACGCCCAGCAGCTGGTCGTCGAGGCCGCCGAGGCGCAGCCCGCCGACCGGGTGGCGCTGGTCAAGGTGAACGCCACCCTGGGCCGCTACAGCCGCACCATGGAGCAGGCCCGGGACAACAACCGGCAGGGTTTCCCCGTCGGCCAGGCCTATCTGAACGACGCCGGCGGCCAGCTGCGCAACGGGATGCTGCCGGTGCTGGACTCGCTCGCCGAGACCAACCGCGCCCGGGTGTCGGACCAGACCCACTCCAGTCAGGGCGCCTGGATCGTCGTCACCGGGGTGCTCGCGCTGGCGGCGCTGATCGCCACCATGTGGCTGACCGCGCTGCGGTTCCGGCGGGTGGTCAACCTCGGGCTGGGTGCGGCCACCGTGCTGGTGCTGGCCGGGTTGCTCACCGGCGCGCTGACGATGGCCAACAACGCCACCACCTCCGACACCGTGAACAGTCAGTCGTTGGCCACCGCCCAGGCCGCGGCCAACGCCCGGGCGCACGGCTATGACGCCAAGGTGTACGAGAACCTGACGCTGATCTCGCGTTCCGGCGGTGGCGAACTGGAGCAGTCCTGGGCGGACGCGTCGTGGGAGACCCGCTATGCGCTGCGCCGGATCCCCGACGCCACCGACCGGAACCGGCTCACCCAGCTGTGGGACACCCACTCGTTCGTGCACCTGGCGATCCGCAACAACGACGCGGCCGGACGTTGGGACCAGGCCCGTGAGCTGGCCACCAACGACGCCCCGACCGGCTCCAACCAGACCTTCGCCCGCTTCGACGAGTCCGTGACCCGGTTGATGCAGACCTCCGGCGAGCGGGCCACGACCAGCCTGCGCAACCAGTACGTCGGCCTGCTCGTGGCGGCCGGACTGTGCATGGCGAGCGCGCTGGCCGCCGTGGCCGGCGCCGGCTGGGGCATCCGGACCAGGCTGAGGGAGTACGCCTGATGCGTCGACTGCTGCCCCGTCGGGTGACCGGACTGCTGCTGGCCGTGGGACTGCTGCTCACCGGCTGCAGCGCGAGCTATCGGCCCACTCCGCTGCCCTCGGACCCGCCCGGCCCCCGCACGCCCGGCAGCCCACCGCGGCCGTGCACCGACCCACTGCGCAGCTATGACCCGATGCCGCTGCCCCCGGCGGGCAGCGTGCCGACCAACTCGTCGATGGGCCGGGTCGCCGACCGCGGCCGGATGATCGTGGGGGTCTCCTCGGACACGCTGTCGATGGCCTCGCGCGAAGCTGGAACCGGGGAGATCACCGGCTTCGAGATCGACCTGGCCCGCGCCATCGCCGAGGTGATCCTCGGCCCCGGCGGGAAGATCGAGTTCCGGGTGGTCGGTCCGGCCGAGGCGCAGCAGCAGGTCGAGACCGGCGAGCTGGACCTGGTGATCGACCAGATCGGGCTGAGCTGCACCACCTGGGCGCGGGCGGCGCTGTCGGCCCCCTATCTGAAGACCGAGCTGCGGGCGATCACCCGCCCGTCGGTCCAGTTCAACCCGAACACGCTCGGGTCCACCCCGACCTGCGTCCCGGCCGGCACCCACTCCCAGGAGCTGATCCGGGCCAAGGTGCCCAACCCGGTCCTGGGGCGGACCTGGAGCGACTGCCTGATGCGGTTCCAGCGCGGCGAGGTGGACGTGGTCGTCGCGCCGCTGCCGATCGCCGGCGGGCTGGCCCGCCAGGACCCGTACGCCAAGGTCAGCGACGCCGGTCTCGGCGAGATCCAGTTCGCGGTGATGGCGCCGCAGCGGAACGTGGACATGATCCGGTTCGTGAACGCGGTCCTCGCCCAACGGGTCGGCTCAGGTGAGTGGCAGCGCAGCTACGACCGCTGGGTACGCCCCTACGGTGGCGACGGCCGGCCACCCACCCCGACCTACGGGAGGTCGTGATGACGGCGCAGTCCCGGGCCCGGTCCGTGCTGGCCCCGCTGGCGCCGGGCCGGATCGGCGTACCCGTGCCGCCGGAACAGCTCCAGCGCTATCTCGGTGCGCTGCACGACTGGACGGCCGCCCGGCGCCGCGAACTGGACCTGCTCGACGCGGCCCTGCTCCGCTCCCCCCAACGGGCCCAGTTGACCCGCGACATGATGCTGTCGATGGCACTGTGGAAGGCGGTCCGGGACCGGCTCGACCTGCTGCTCGCCACCTGGGACTCCGGCCGCGTCGGCCGGACCGAGCTGGAGCGGTTGTCGGCGCTGGTGTGGGGCCGGCTGGACGCCACCCTCGACCCGTCCCTGCTGGCCCGCGCGGACGCCGGTGACGCCCACCCGCACGCGCCGGGTGCGACCCAGAGCGGGCTCGCGGTGTCGCTGCCGGAGGCGTGCCGGCTCTCCGACGCGATGGCCGCCCAACTGCGCACCCGGTTGGCGCTCGACCCGGCGGCCGACGAACTGACCAACCGGCTGCGCGACCTGCGCGCCCAGGTGGAGCGGATCCGCGACCAGGTCGCGCTGGAACCGGCCGCGCTGCGCGCCGCCCCGGCGACCCGGCTGGCCGAGCTTGACGCCCGCGTCGGTGAGATGACCGAGCGGCACAGCCGCGGCGGCGACGTGGGCGGAATGATCGGGCCGGCCGAGATCGAGGCGGCCCGGTTCGAGCGGGACCTGATCGTCGGCGGGGTCGAACGGCGCCGGGCCCGCGGCCTGGTCGACCGGGCCCGCGAGCTGCGCGCCGACCTGGAGTCGCGGGAGGCGGCGTTGACCCAGCTGGTCACCCAGTGCGTACGCAGGGTCGCGCCGGCCCCGAAATATGCCGTCCCCGACGTGGCGGCCCTCGGCCCGTTGCCGAACACCGCCGAGAAGATCGAGGCCTATCTGAAGAAGCTGGACCAGGTCAGCCGGGCGATGCAGGTGGTGCAGGAGTCCTACACCCGGGCGCTGCACGAGCACACGACGCTGGTCGAGCGGATGGCGGTGCAGCGCGAGCGGGCCACCGTGGCCGGCTTCGAGAACCACCGCGACCTGGTCGCGATCGACTCGATCACCCGCGACGTGCTGGAGCGCGAACCCTCCCCCATCCCGCTGGCCACCGAGCTGGTGGAGGCCTACGAGATGGGCGTGCAGTGGCTCGGCGCCCAGCACCGGGCCCGCACCCAGCAGCCGAAGGGAGAGCGCGGATGAAGTGCGACCAGCCGGGCTGCACCGGCAGCATCGCCGACGGCTATTGCGACGTGTGCGGGATGCCGCCCAGCAGCAGCGCCCAGCCGGCCGCGCAACCGCCCGCGCAGCCGAGCGCGAGCGCACCGGCCGCCGGTCAGGCCCCGCTCGATGCCACGATGCCCACCCCACCGCCGCGACCGCTGGGCAACCGGCTCAAGCCGGTCCCCGGCGCCCCGCCAGCGGCCCGCGCCACGGGTCGCTGCGCGATGCCCGGGTGTGGCGGGGAGATCCGCGACGGCTACTGCGACATCTGCGGCTCGCCCCCGGATGCGGCACCGACTCCGGTCGGCGACGACGCCGCGCTGTCCACGGTGACCAAGGGATCCTCGCGGCTCGGCTCCACCGCGCTCGGCTCCCAGCGGGCGGCCAGCAGCGGATCGCGCTCGACCCGGCGTACCGGAACCGGCTCGCAGCGGATGCGCGGAAACCGGATCGGCGCCGGGCTGACCCGGGTCCCGCCGGCGCCGTCGGTGGATCCGTCGGGCGCCATCATGAAGGACCCGATGGTGCCCGAGAACCGGCGCAACTGCCCCAGCTGCGGGGCACCGGTCGGCCGGTCCCGCGGCGACCGGCCCGGGCGTACCACCGGCTTCTGCGCCAAGTGCCGCAACCCGTTCTCGTTCGAGCCGAAGCTGAAGCGTGGCGACCGGGTCGCCGGGCAGTACGAGGTGGCCGGCTGTCTCGCCCATGGCGGGCTCGGTTGGATCTATCTGGCCCGGGACCGCAACGTGTCCAACCGGTGGGTGGTGCTCAAGGGCCTGCTCAACTCCGGTGACGCCGACGCCCTGGCCGCGGCCATCGCGGAGCAGCAATTCCTTGCCCAGGTTGAACATCCGCTGATCGTGGAGATCTACAACTTCGTCACCCACGAGGGTGCCGGCTACATCGTGATGGAGTACGTCGGCGGCCGGTCGCTCAAGGAACTGCTGAAGGATCGGATGGAGGCCAACGGCGGCGACTACGACCCGCTGCCGCCGGACCAGGCGATGGCCTACCTGATCGAGGCGCTGCCGGCTTTCCAGTATCTGCACGACATGGGGCTGGTCTATTGCGACTTCAAGCCCGACAACATCATCCAGGTCGGTGACGCGATCAAGCTGATCGACCTTGGTGGCGTACGCCGGGCCGACGACGAGGAGTCGGCGATCTATGGCACCGTCGGCTATCAGGCGCCCGAGGTGGCGCGGGCCGGGGTGTCGGTGGAGTCGGACATCTTCACCATCGGGCGCACGCTGATGGTGCTCTGCTCCGAGTTCAAGGGATACCAGACCAGTTTCGAGTTCACCTTGCCGCCGGTCGAGCAGACGCCGCTGTTCCAGCAGAACGACTCGCTCTATCGGCTGCTGCAGAAGTGCTGCGCCCCCGACCCGGCCGACCGGTTCGCCAGCGCCGACGAGCTGCGCGTGCAGCTGCTCGGCGTGCTCCGCGAGACCGTGGCCCGGCGCACCGCCGGCACCGCGCTGACCAGTGCCGCCTCGGTGCTGTTCGAACCGCCGGCCTTCCTTGGCGAACAGCTCGACTGGCACATGCTGCCGAAGCTGCGGCCCGACACCACCGACGCCCAGCACGCCTGGCTCAGCAACGTCGACATCGACGACCCGCGGGAGCGGCTGGCCGTGCTGGCCCAGGCCCCCGAGGAGTCGGCGGAGGTACGCCTGTTCCGCTGCCAGGCGGCGCTGGAGATCGGCGACAGCACGCTCGTGGCCGCCGAGACCCGGCAGCTGCTGCAGGCCGACCCGTGGGAGTGGCGGGCGGTCTGGATGTCCGGGCTGGCCGCCCTGCAGGCGAAGGACTGGACCACCGCGCAGCAGGCGTTCAACGCGGTCTATGGCCAGCTGCCCGGTGAGCTGGCCCCCAAGCTGGCGCTGGCGATGGCCTGCGAGAGCGGCAAGGAACCGGAGGTGGCCGAGGCGCTCTATGCGACGTGCGTGTCCACCGACGCCAACTACGTCACCCCCTCCGCGTTCGGGCTGGCCCGGATCCGGGCACACCGGGGCGACCTCACCTCGGCGGTGGCCGCGCTGGACATGGTGCCGGTGACCAGCCGCGGTTACGCCGAGTCGCGCCGGTTGCGGGCCCGGCACCTGCTCGCGATGGGCAAGGGGCTGGCCGACCTGGACGAGGCGATGCGCTCGATCGAGGGGGTACGCCTGGACGGCCGCGACGCCGACGAGTTCAGCGTCAACATCCTCGAACGCGCACTGACCGAGGTCCGCCGTTCCGGACCCCAGCCCAAGCAGCAGGTGGGCGCCTACCCGGCCCGGGAGGACGCCCTGCGCGCCGGCCTGGAGCAGGCGTACCGGTCGCTGGCCCGCCACGACGAGCAACGCCGCGTCGAGCTGATCGACCGGGCCAACCGGATGCGCCGCTGGAGCCTGCTGTGACCGAGGAAGGACCTGTCTTGTCCAACGAAGGACCCGGCGTGACCGCCACCGAGGCGCGCGCGGAGACGACGCCCTGTGTCTCCTGCGGCGCCACCGTGCAGCCGTGGGAGGCCTATTGCGAGGGCTGCGGGGCCCAGCTCACCCCACGCTCCGAGCCCCCGACCCCCGAACCCGAGTCCGCGGACGGTCCGCGGGACAGCCGCTCGGTCCACCTGCCCCGCGCCGCCCAACCCGAACCGGTCGCGGCGCCCCGACCCTGCCGCGAGTGCGGGGGCACGGTGGACGCCGACGGCTATTGCGAGCAGTGCGGCGCCAAGGCACCCAGCGAACGGGAGCACTGGAGCGAGACCCCGGCCGGCTGGCTCGGTGGGGTGTGCGACCGCGGCATCCGGCACTCCCGCAACGAGGACGCGATGGCGCTGGGGCTGGACGGGGGCCGGGCCGTGCTGGTGGTGTGCGACGGGGTGTCCTCCTCCGAGGACTCCGACGTGGCCTCGCTGGCCGCCGCCCGGACCGCCCGGGACGTGCTCGGCGCGCAGCGACCGAGTGGCCTGGGGGTCGCCGAGTCCCGGCACCAGGCGGTGCTGGCCGTGCTGGCCGACGCCGTGGTCGCCGCCAACGACGCGGTCGTCGAGGCCACCGCACCGAGCTCGCGCAACGCGGCCTCCTGCACCTTCGCCGCGGCCGTGGTGGAGGACGGGGAGATCGCGTACGCCAGCCTGGGTGACTCACGGATCTATTGGTTGGCCGACACCGGCGAGTCGCGCCAGCTCAGCGTGGACGACTCGGTCGCCCAGTTGCAGATGGCCGCCGGCGCCAGCCGCGAGCAGGCCGAGAACGGCCCGCAGGCGCACGCGATCACCAAGTGGCTGGGACGCGATGCGCCCGACCTGACCCCGACCGGCGGGGTGATCGAGGTGCCGGGTGACGGCTGGCTGATGGTCTGCTCCGACGGGCTGTGGAACTATGCGTCGACCCCCGATGAGCTCGAGACCCAGGTGGCCCGGCTGCTGGTCGCCGATCCGGCGTACGCCGAACCCACCGGGTTGGCCGAGGGGCTGGTCGCCTGGGCGAACGAGCAGGGCGGCAAGGACAACATCACCGTGGCGCTGGCCCGGTTCGGGGATTCTGCGCTGCCTCCCGAGCACACTGGCCGGGTCCGCGGATAGGCTGAAGGGCCCAGTCACCAACAGGGGGAGCAGATGGCCGATTTCACATCCGAGGTCTACCAGAACGAGTTCCTGCCCGACGGCGGTACCGACGTGAACGCGATCGTCACGATCGCCTGCAGCGGGGCCGGTAAAGCGGGGCAGGGTGCCGGCGGTGACGCGGGAGAGATCATCATCGTCGACACCTCCGGATCGATGGGCGACACGAACATGGAGGCGGCCAAGAGCGCCGCGACGGCCGCGCTGGACCACATCGTCGACGGCACCTGGTTCGCCGTGGTCGCCGGCAACCACCAGGCCTATCTCGCCTATCCGGTGACCCGCGGTGGTCAGGGGATGGTGCGGATGGACTCCTCCACCCGCTATCAGGCGGCGCAGGCGATCCGCTATTTCCACTCCGACGGTGGCACCGCGATGGGGTCGTGGCTGAACCTCACCCGCGCGCTGTTCAACTCGGTCCCGGGGATCCGTCAGCGGCACGCGATCCTGCTCACCGACGGGGAGAACCACAACGAGACCCCGCAGCAGCTGGACGCCGCCATCCAGGCCTCGATCGGGCAGTTCCAGTGCGACTGCCGCGGGATCGGCGTGGACTGGAAGGTGAACGAGATCCGCCGGATCGCGCAGGCGCTGCTCGGCACCGTTGACCTGATCCCGCACCCGTCGCAGCTGGGGGCGGTGTTCAGCGAACTGATGCAGAAGTCGATGGGTCGTGGCGTGGCCGAGGCCGAGCTGCGGGTGTGGTCGCCGCAGGGCGCCCAGGTGCTGTTCGTCCGCCAGGTCTCCCCCACCGTCGAGGACCTGACCTCACGCTCGCGGCAGGTGAACCCGCTCACCACGGCGTACCCGACCGGAGCCTGGGGTGATGAGTCCCGGGACTATCACGTCGCGGTACGCCTGGCCGCGCGCGCACTGGGCCAGGAGCAGTTGGCCGCCCGGGTCCAGCTGGCGGTGAACGACCAGGTGGTGACCCAGGCGCTGGTCAAGGCGACCTGGTCCTCCGACGACACGCTGACCACCCGGATCAACCCGGCGGTGGCGCACTACACCGGGCAGACCGAGCTGGCCGACGCGATCCAGCAGGGGCTGGCCGCCAAGGCGTCCGGAGACGACCGGACCGCCACCACCCGGCTCGGCCGGGCGGTGCAGCTGGCCCGCGAGACCGGCAACGCCGAGGCGACCGCCAAGCTGCGGAAGGTCGTCGACGTGCAGGACGAGGAAACCGGTACCGTCAGGTTGAAGCGGTCCGTCGACAAGGCCGATGAGATGGCCCTGGACACCGCCTCCACCAAGACGACGAGGATCCGAGGTTGACGATGCCCCCCTCTCCGGGACAGCAGTTGCGCTGCCCCGACGGACACGCGAGCCAGTCCGACGACTATTGCGATGTCTGCGGGATGCCCATGTCCAGTGGCGGTGCGGCACCCGCTCCGGCGTCGCGGCCAGAACCGGCGGCCGCCAAACCGCCGGCTGGCCTGGAATGCCCCAACTGTTCGGTGATGAACGCCGCCGAGGCGCTGTTCTGCGAGGCCTGCGGCTATGACTTCACCACCGGGACCATGCCCCGCCCCACCCCGAACCCCCTCGACCTGGACACCCCGATGCCCGCCGCAGACTCCGTTGGCGAGCGAGACAACAGTGAGTCGAAGGAGGCCGAGCCCGCCCCGGCCAAGGAGACCGCACCGGCTGCGGCGCCGCAGCCGGTGCCGTTCGCCCAGCCGGTCGGCCCGCCCGCCCAGGCGCAGCAACCCGCCCCGGCCCAGCCGCCCCAGACCGACGAGCGGGCCGAACCGATCCGCTCCACCCCGGCCAGGCCGGACAGGTCGGACAGCGACGCCGGATGGGTGCTCGAGGTGTGGATCGACCCGGAGTGGTACGCCCTGCAGCAGAGTTCGGACCCGATGCCCTCACCGGGCCTGCCGCACGTGGTGCCGCTGCGCAAGCGTTCGGTGCTGATCGGCCGCCCCTCGCGCAGCCGCGGCATCACCCCGGACATCGACTGCGAGCCCGACTCCGGGATCAGCCGGCGCCAGGCCCAGTTGAGCACCGACGGCACCCGCTGGTTCGTCGAGGACCTCGACTCGGCCAACGGCACCTACGTCGCCGACGCCGCCGGCCCGCTGCCCACCACCCCGATCCCCTCCGGTCGCCGCCACGAACTCGACGGCGACGACCGGATCTATCTGGGCGCCTGGACCCGGTTGGTGCTGCGTCGCTCGACTCCCGAGGAGCTGGAGCTGTACGCCGAGGGCTGAGCCGGTGCGCCGTCGGCGAACAAACCCCGGAGCGTGCCCGCCGGTGTGGAAAGGTTGAGGCGTACACCGAAGCCTGAGGAGGCACCCGTGGAAGTCAAGGTCGGGATCCAGCACATCGCGCGCGAACTCACCGTCGACACCGACCAGACCGCCGAAGAGGTCCAGGAGGCCTACCTGAAGGCGCTGGACGGCAACGACACCCTGCTGCTGCACGACGCCAAGGGCGGGCGTACGCTGCTGCGCGCCAGCCAGATCGCCTATCTCGACCTCGGTCAGGAGCAGGCGCGCAAGGTGGGCTTCGGCGCGGTCTGACCCTAGCTCGCCAAGCCGAGGCGCTCCATCCGCAGCGCGTGGTTCTCGGTCAGCCGGGCGAACATCCGCCCGATGGCGTCCAGCGGCATGCCCGGCCGCTGTCCGGCGCCGGTGAGCAGGCCGGTCAGCGCGTCCCGGTCCGCGGCCACCCGCTGGGCCTGGGTGAGCGCCTCCCCCACCAGCCGCCGACCCCACAGGGCCAACCGTCCGGCGACCTTGGGATCCTCGGCGCAGGCCTGGCGTACCCGACCCACGATGTAGTCCCCGGCCCGGTCGTCGGCCAGCACGTCGAAGACCAGGTCGCGGGTCTGCGGGTCGACGTAGGCCGCCACCTCGCGATAGAAGTCGGCGGCGAACCCGTCTCCGACGTAGGTCTTGACCATGCCCTCCAGCCAGGAGCGGGGGCGGGCGAAGTCGTGATAGGCGTCGAACGGCTGCTGGAACGGCTCCATCGCGACCATCACGTCCACGTCGCGGTCCAGCAGGTGGCTGCGGACCCGGTCGAAGTGGTTGATCTGCTGGGCCGCCATGGAGGCCATCATCACCTTGTCGGCCAGGGTGGGCGCGTGGGCGGCGTCGTCGGCCAGCCGCTGGAAGGCGGTCAGCTCGCCGTAGGCGAGGGTGCCGAGGAGGTCCACCACGCCCTGTCCATAGCCGCCGTCGTCGTCGATTGCGGCCGTGGAACTGTCCGAGACCTCGCGCGGCGTTTCACTCATATCGCCCACCCTAGCTACACTGGGCCTTCGGCACGCGTCCTCGCGTGCCCTGCTCTGGCCCGTGCTCAGTCTGCACGCCGCGCCGGGCGAGTCCGAAGCCTCCGGGTCCTGACGGGTCCGGGACCTGATCGTGAGGAATCATCCTGTCCACGAACGACACCCACACCGAATCCCTCAGCGACGTCGTGGCCGCCGAACTGGTGACCGACGCCGAGCCAGTCGAGGACCAGAAGACCACCTTCGCCGACCTGGGCGTGCTCCCGGAGATCAGCCAGGCCTTGGATGCCGTCGGCATCACCCATCCGTTCCCGATCCAGGCGATGTCGATCCCGATCGCGCTGGCCGGCACCGACATGATCGGTCAGGCCCGCACCGGCACCGGCAAGACGCTGGCGTTCGGCATCTCGCTGCTCCAGCGGATCACCGTCGACCACGAGCCGGGCGTCGCCCCGCAGGCGCTGGTGGTCGCCCCCACCCGTGAGCTGGCGCTGCAGGTGACCAAGGATCTTGAGGTCGCGTCCACCATCCGCAAGGCCCGCGTGCTGACCGTCTATGGCGGGGTCGGCTATGATCCGCAGTTGGACGCGCTGGCGGCCGGGGTCGACGTGGTCGTGGGTACGCCCGGGCGGCTGCTCGACCTGGTCAACCGGCGGGCGCTAGACCTGCGACACGTCAAGGTGCTGGTCCTCGATGAGGCCGACGAGATGCTCGACCTGGGCTTCCTGCCGGACGTGGAGCGCATCCTGGCGAACACTCCGGACAGCCGGCAGACGCTGCTGTTCTCGGCCACCATGCCGTCGGCGATCGCCTCGCTGGCCCGCACCCACCTCACCCAACCGGTGAACATCCGCGCCGAGCACCACGACGAGTCGCAGACGGTGCCGCTGACCACCCAGTTCGTCTATCAGGCCCACGACCTGGACAAGCCGGAGATCATCGGGCGGGTGCTGCAGGCCGCCGGGGTGGAGAAGGTGATCATCTTCTGCCGCACCAAGCGGGCCGCCCAGCGGATCGCTGACGATCTGGTCGACCGCGGATTCAACGCCGCGCCGATCCACGGCGACCTGCGTCAGGAGGCGCGGGAGAAGGCGTTGAAGAAGTTCCGTGAGGGGACCGTGCAGGTGCTGGTGGCGACCGACGTCGCCGCCCGCGGCATCGACGTCTCCGGGGTCAGCCACGTGATCAACCACGAGTGCCCCGACGACGACAAGACCTACGTGCACCGGATCGGGCGGACCGGCCGTGCCGGCGCCTCCGGTGTCGCGATCACCCTGGTCGACTGGGCCGACCTCACCCGCTGGAAGGTGATCAACAAGGCGCTCGGGTTGGACTTCGATCAGCCGGAGGAGACCTACTCGACCTCGGCGCACCTGTTCGCCGACCTGGGCATCCCCGAGGGCACCCGCGGCCGGCTCAAGGCCGCCACTCCCGTTGCCCGGGACCGGGACCGCGAGGAGGGCACCGAACGCAAGCGCGAGCCGCGCCCCAAGCGGGACCGGAACCGGCGGCGTACCCGCAACGGCGAGGTGCTGGCCTCCGGCGAGAACGGCCCCGCGCCGGAGGCCGCCACGCCGGCCCGTTCCGCAGAGGGCAACGCCGCGGAGACCAACGGCGCCGAGGGTGAGCAGAAGCCGCGGCGTCGGCGTCGGCGCTCTCGTGGCCGCGGCCGTGGAGCTGCCGGCGGCGACGGCGATGCGGCTCAGGAGACCGGCTCCGAGAACTGATTCGCGCGATCCAGCTAGGCAGGGCCGCCGCAGCGGTAGCATGCGGCCATGGACGGCACAGAGTCGTACGCCGCCGGCCCCACCGAGCCGGCCCTGCTCGAGCAGACCATCGGCGCCAACCTGGCGGCCACGGTCGCCGCACACCCCGACCGCGACGCGCTGGTCGAGTTCTGGACCGGGCGGCGCTGGACCTATGCCGAGCTCGCCGACGAGGTTGAGCGGGTCGCGCGCGGGCTGCTGGCCCGTGGGTTGACGGTCGGCGACCGGGTGGGCATCTGGTCGCCGAACTCTGCGGAGTGGGTGTTGTTGCAGTACGCCACCGCGCGGCTCGGCGTGATCCTGGTCAACATCAACCCCGCCTACCGCACCCACGAGCTGGCCTACGCGCTGAACCAGTCCGAGTGCACCATGCTGGTCGCCGCCCGGGCGTACAAGACCTCGGCGTACGCCGAGATGATCGCCCAGGTGTCGGCGAACCTGCCGTTCCTCAAGCAGGTGGTGCTGTTCGGCGAACCGGGCGACGGTGCCGCTGCGCTGCCCGAGGGGTACGCCCCAGCGGGCAAGGAGGCGTTGTCGTGGGCCGACCTGCTCGCCGCCGGGGAGTCGGTGCCGGCCGATCGGGTGGCCGAGACGGAGCGGGGGCTGTCAGCCGATGACCCGATCAACATCCAGTACACCTCGGGGACGACCGGCTTCCCGAAGGGGGCGACGCTGTCGCACCGCAACATCCTGAACAACGGATTCCTAGTCGGGGAAGGGATTCAGCTGACCCACGAGGACCGGCTGGTCTATCCCGTTCCGCTGTATCACTGCTTTGGCATGGTGATGTCGTCGCTGGCCTGTGTCAGCCATGGCGCAACTCAGGTGCTGCCCTGCCCGACGTTCGAGGCGGCCAGTTGTCTCGAGGCGGTGCAGGCCGAGCGGGCGACGGTGCTGCACGGGGTGCCGACGATGTTCATCGCCGAACAGAACCTGCCCGACTTCGACTCCTATGACCTCTCCACGCTGCGCACCGGGATCATGGCCGGCTCGCCGTGCCCGGTCGAGGTGATGAAGAAGTGCATGACGCAGATGAACATGACCGAGGTGGGCATCTGCTATGGGATGACCGAGACCTCGCCGGTGTCCACCCAGACGATGCCCGACGACGACGTCGAACACCGCTGCGGAACCGTGGGGCGGGTGCACCCTCACGTCGAGGTCAAGGTCGTCGATCCGATCGACGGCAAAACTCTGCCTCGTGGGGAAACCGGTGAATTCTGCACCCGAGGCTATTCGGTGATGCTCGGCTATTGGAACGAGCCGGAGAAGACGGCCGAGGCGATCGACGCCGACGGGTGGATGCACACCGGCGACCTGGCGGTGATGCATCCGGACGGCTATCTGAACATCGTCGGGCGGATCAAGGACCTGGTGATCCGCGGTGGGGAGAACATCTATCCGCGCGAGATCGAGGAGTTCCTCTATCAGCATCCCGACATCACCGACGTCCAGGTGGTCGGAGTACCGGATGAGAAATACGGCGAGGAGCTGTGCGCGTTCGTGATCACCCGGGACGGCAGGCAGCTGGACACCGCCGACGTGGCCGCGTTCGCCGAGGGAAAGCTGGCCAGGTACAAGATCCCGCGCTATGTGATGGTGGTCGAGGAGTTCCCGATGACCGTCACCGGCAAGGTGCGCAAGGTCGAGATGCGCTCCACCGCCGCCCAACTGCTGGGGCTCTGAACCAGTGGGCGCACTAACCGATTCATCTCCTATAGCCATCCCCGCGGTGGCCGGCGGATCTGGTAGGAGAGCTCCAGCTCTTCGAGCATCAGTCCGCGCTGCATCGGA
This sequence comes from Enemella dayhoffiae, assembly GCF_002250625.1. Classification (GTDB taxonomy): domain Bacteria; phylum Actinomycetota; class Actinomycetes; order Propionibacteriales; family Propionibacteriaceae; genus Enemella; species Enemella dayhoffiae. The sequence goes on from NZ_NMVQ01000034.1 coordinate 225,810, forward strand.
GACCGGATCGGACTGGTCCTGAACCCGAACAATTCCGACCAACTGGAGATCCCAGCGATGAGGGGAGCTCCAGTCTTCGCGTGCGCCCTGCTGATCACCGGCGCCGCATTCCTCCTGGTCGCAGCGATCCTCACCATCGTCAACCTCGCCCTCGACTGACCGTTCCCGCAGTAGGTCGGCATGCGGAGCTTGCGGAGCAATGCCGACCGTGTCGAGGGGAACGCCCTTCACCCCTCGGAACGCTGTGACTGGAGTGACCAAAGCTTCTTCGAACTTTTCTGCCCGCACAGCCATTCCAGGCCGTTTTCGGGGCAAGACTGTCAGACCCGACTGCGTACTTGAACCATGAGCACAGCAGCCGACACCCCCACGGTGATCACCGCGGTGTCGATGCTGCCCGAACTCGACAACCTCGCACTCCTCACCGACGAACAAATCCTCGCGTTGCTGGACCGTGCGGGCAGATGGCCGCCGCGGTCGCCGCGGCTCGCGCCAAGGTGATCGCCGAGACCGAGAAGCGCGAAGCCGCCGAACGAACCCACCTGTGCTCCACCGCCACCTTCCTCACCCGGCACCATCGCCACAGCAGCCGCGAAGCACGCCGGATCGTCAAGCAGGCGACGACTCTGTTCGGATCGTGATGGACGGCAAAGGCGTCCCGATGGAGGTCGGCACGCCGCAGCGGCTGGTCACCCCCGAAATCCGGGCCGCTCTGGTGGCCCGTGACCTGGGGTGTGTGTTCCCCGGCTGCACCCACCGGAGGACTGCGAGGCCCACCACATCCAACCGTGGTGGGCGCACGGCCCCACGAAACTGTGGAACCTGGTACTGCTGTGCCCACACCACCACCGACAGGTCGAACCCGCCCGCGACCGACCCTGGAATGCCGACAACCCCGAACGCTGGGCCCTCCGCCTCGACGAAGACGGCCTCCCGTTCGTGATCCCACCGAAGTACTTCAACGCGGACCCGAAGCCCACCCGCCATGCCCGCTTCCGACACCCCAGGCCCGATGACCCCAACGCCCCCTGAGCGACCGGGTTCCCCTCAACACGGGGAACGTGAGAGACCACGCTCCGCAGGCCGACCTACTCGGGGAACGAGGCTTCGACAGGCTCAGCCGGCGCGGGAGTCCATGAGCTCGCGGAGGCGGGCGTACACCTCGGGGGACGTGGTGTTGGCGCCGAGCAGGAGGCCGGGTTTGCCGTCACCGTGATAGTCGCTGGAACCGGTTCCCAGCGCGGACAGGGAATCCGCCAGCTCGCGCAACCGGGCCCGGTCGTCTTGACCGTGGTCCACGTGGTCGACCTCGAAACCGTCCAGCCCGTGCTCGGTGACCAACCGGGTCAGCTCCTCGGGGCCGAGCACCGCGCGACTCCCCCGCCCCCAGGGGTGCGCGATCACCGCCACCCCGCCGGCGGCCCGAATCAGGGCGATCCCGTCCGCCAACTGGGTGTGATAGCGATCCACGTAGGCCGGTCCCCCCTCGGACAGGAACCGGTCGAACGCCTCGGTGCGATCCGCGACATAACCCTTGGCGACCATGGCGTCGGCGATGTGCGGACGCCCGATCGAGGGGGCGTCCCCCACGTGGACCATCACCTCGGCCTCGGTGAGCGGCATGCCCAACTCCCCCAGCCGTGCGATCATCCGCGGCATCCGGTCGTCGCGACCGGCCCGCACCTTCCGCAGCTCGGCGTCCAGGGCCGCGTTCGCCCGGTCGGCCCCGTAGGCCAACAGGTGCACCGACCTGCCGCCCAGCTCACACGACATCTCCATCCCCAGCACCAGTTCGATCCCCTCCACCTCGGCCGCCGCACCAGCCGCGGCCAACCCGTCGAAGGTGTCGTGGTCGGTCAACGCCAGCACCTGCAGCCCGGCCGCCTTCGCCTTCTGCACCACGACCTCCGGCGCGTCGGTGCCATCGGAGACCGTCGAGTGGCTGTGCAGGTCGATACCGCTTCCGTTGCTCACGCCTTCACCGTTCCGTTGTTCAGCAGGGTGCGCACCTGACGCAGCCCCACCGACAACCGGGCGAGGTCCGGCCCGGATCCGCAGATCGACTCGATGGTGGCGCGCACCTCGGCCAGGTCGCCGACCCGCTCCGACCAGGCGGCGAGCACCCGCTCCGGGTCGTCCTCCTCGGGAGCTGCGGCCAACGCCTCGGCGGTCAGCTGTGAACGCACCTGCTGCAGGTCCTCGCGCAGCGCCGCGCGTGCCATGTCGTCCCAACGCCCGAGTCGCGGCAGCGCGGAAACCCTGTCCAGCAACGTGTCCAGGGCCAGCTCCTCGGCCATCAGGAAGTGCACCCGGGCGACGGTGGTCACCGGACGGCCGGCGGCCCGCGCGGTCTGCGCCATCGGCAGCGACTCGTGCAGCACCCCGGTGGCGGCCATCACCTGGGCCAGCTCCGCGGGTACGCCACCGGACAGCAACGATTCCTCATCCTCGGCGTTTCGGGCAGCCCCTCGACCCACCAACAGCTGCGGCAGCTCGGTCTTCACCTGCTGCACTCCGTCGACGAACTCGTCGATCCGTGCCTGCACGTCGAATTTCCCGTTGCGCTGAGCCAGCAACCAGCGGGTGCCCCGCTCCACCAGGCGCCGCAGGTCCAGGCGCATCCGAGTCTGGACCGCTGCGTCGATCTGGTTGTCCAGCCGTGCGATGTGCACCTCGTGCAGGCCCACCCGGAAGATGGAGCGCGCGGCGAGCTGAGCGCGAATCACGTCGGCCGGGCTGGCCCCGGTCTCCTCCGACAGCCGGTGGCAGGCGGTGCTGCCCGAGGAGTTCACGTACCGGTTGACCGTCACCGTGGTGATGATCTCCCGGTGCAGCCGGTGCCCCGGCATCACCTCGGCGAAACGGTCCCGCAACGGCTTGGGGAAATACTGGAGCAACCGGTCGGCCAGATAGGGGTCATCCGGCAGGTCCGAGGCCAGGATGTCCTGCTCCAGCAGGATCTTGGTATAGGACAGCAGCGTCGACAGCTCGGGCAGGGTGAGCCCTCGACCGGCCTCGATCCGGCGCTCCATCTCGGAGTTGTCCGGCATGGCCTCCAGCCTGCGATCCAGCAGGCCGACCTCCTCCATCCGCTGCATCCAACGCTCGTGCATGCCCGCCATGGAGGCCGACTGGAAGGCCGCATTGGCCAGCGCCAGGTTCTGGTCATAGTTGTGCGCCAGAACCAGTTCGGCGACCTCGTCGGTCATCGACTCGAGCAGTTCCACCCGCTCGTCCTCGCTCAACCGTCCGGCGGCCACCTCGCCGGAGAGCAGGATCTTGATGTTCACCTCGTGATCGGAGGTGTCCACCCCCGCCGAGTTGTCGATGAAGTCGGTGTTGATCCGCCCGCCCACGGTGGCATACTCGATCCGCCCGAGCTGGGTCAGGCCGAGGTTTCCGCCCTCGCCCACCGCCTTGCAGCGCAGCTCGTTTCCGTTCACCCGCAGGGAATCGTTGGCCTTGTCGCCGACCTGGGCGTTGGTTTCGCTGCTGGCCTTGACATAGGTGCCGATGCCGCCGTTCCAGAGCAGGTCGACCGGCGCCTTCAGGATCGCGTTCACCAGGTCATTCGGCGCCAGCGCGGTGACCGACTCGTCGAGACCGAGCACGTGGCGCACCTGGTCGGTGATCGGGATCGATTTCGCCTGCCGGGAGTGGATTCCGCCCCCGGTCGAGATCAGCGAGGTGTCGTACGCCCCCCAATTGCCCTGGTTGTCGAACAGGCGCTTACGTTCGGCCCAGGTCCGCTCCGGATCGGGATCGGGGTCGAGGAGGATGTGCTGGTGGTTGAAGGCTGCCACCAGCCGGATGTGCTTGCTCAGCAGCATTCCGTTGCCGAACACGTCCCCGGACATGTCGCCGATGCCGACGCAGCTGAAATCCTCGTTCTGGCAGTCCACCCCCATCTCGCGGAAGTGTCGCTGCACCGACACCCAGGCTCCTCGGGCGGTGATGCCCATCGCCTTGTGGTCATAACCCACAGAGCCGCCGGAGGCGAACGCGTCGCCCAGCCAGAAGCCGCGGCGTACCGAGATCTCGTTGGCGGTGTCGGAAAACGTAGCGGTGCCCTTGTCGGCGGCCACCACCAGATAGGGGTCGTCGCCGTCGTGGCGGACCACATCGGTGGGCGGTTCCAGCTCACCGTCGACGATGTTGTCGGTGACGTCGAGCAGGGAGTTGACGAAGATCTGATAGCAGGCGCGGCCCGCCTCGAACCAGGCCCCGCGGTCCACCGCCGGATCGGGCAGCTGCTTGGGATAGAAGCCTCCCTTGGCGCCGACCGGCACGATCACCGTGTTCTTCACCATCTGCGCCTTCACCAGGCCCAGCACCTCGGTCCGGAAGTCCTCGCGGCGGTCGGACCAGCGCAACCCGCCGCGGGCCACCTCACCGAAGCGCAGGTGCACCCCCTCGAGCCTGGGCGAGCAGACGAAGATCTCGTACGCCGGCCGCGGCTCCGGCAGGAGGTCGAGTTGGCGCGGCAGCAGCTTGATCGCGACCGCCTTGCGGTCCTTCCGGAACGCGTTGGTGCGCACGATCGCGCGGATCACCGACCAGAAGGCGCGCAGGATCCGGTCGTGATCCAGGCTGTCCACCTGTTCCAGCAGTTCACCCACCCTCTCATCCGCTGCGGCGACCCGTTCCTCGCGGCCCTGTTCCGCTGCGGGGTCGAATCGGGCCGCGAACAGCTCGACCAGGGCGGCGGCCAGATCCACCTCAACCAACAGGGTCTGCGCGATGTATTCCTGTGACCACGTGGATCCCGCCTGCTGCAGATAGCGTGAGATGGTGCGCAGCCACTCCACCTGGCGCCAGGTCAACTCGGCCGAGGTGACCAGCCCGTTCAGCCGGTCAGACTCCGACTCGCCGAAATAGGCGGATCGGAAGGCGGCCATGAACCGGTCCCGCGCCTGGGGAGTCCACCGGTCGAGCGCCGACCCGCCGCCGGGGATGCCCAGACCGAAGTCATAGATCATCCCGTTCAACCCGCCGGGCAGGTTGATCTCGTAGGGGCGTTCGTCGGTGACCCTCACCCCGAGCCGACTCAGATGCGGCAACACCTCCGACAGCGTCATCGTCTTGCCGCGGCGGAACACCTTGAGCCGCAGGTCGGCCCAGTCGGCGGGCTCGTCGGGGACATAGAGCACCATCGCCATCTCGTCCTGGGCGCCGAGCTCGGCCAGTGCGCTCAGGTCCATCAACGCGTGCCGGGGGGTGAAGTCCTCCTTGTAGCCCTCGGGCAGGGCGGCCGCCAGCGGGGCCAGGCGGGCCTCCTCGGGATTGTCGGCCGCCCGCTCGGCGAAGCTGTCGTCCCAGCTCCGAGCCGCGTCGGTCAGCTCCTGCTCCAGACCGGCTACGTCGATGTCGGTGTCGGCCTGGCTCCCCACCGGCATCCGCACCACGAAGTGCAGCCGCGCCAGCACCGACTCGTTGGCCCTGGCCTCGAAGGTCACACTTTCGCCGCCGAGGCGTTTGATCAGGATGTCCTCGATGGCCGTGCGGACCTTGGTGGTGTAACGGTCTCGCGGCAGGAAAACCATGCAGGACACGAAACGTCCGTAGTGGTCCCGCCGGATGAACAGGCGTACCTGCCGCCGTTCGCGCAACCGGGCCATCTGCTCGATCAGCGGTGCCAGCACCTCCGCCCTGCCCTGGAACAGCTCATCGCGCGGATAGGACTCGATGGTGGCCCGGATCGACTTCGCCCCATGGGAGTCGGCGGCGAAACCCGAGTGTTCGAGGATCCGGCGTGCCTTGTCCTTCAGACCCGGGATCCGGGTCACCGAATCGGTGTACGCCGTGGCCGAGAACAGCCCGAGGAAGCGGCGCTCACCGGTGATCTCGCCGTCATCGCCGAAGACGCGGACCCCGATGTAGTCGAGATAGGCCGGCCGGTGCACCCGGGAGAGATGATTTCCCTTGGTCACAACCACAAGCTGCGGTTCCTTGTCAGTCGCCGGCAGCGCATGGAAGTCGTTGGCGCGTTCCTGTTCACCGCGCAGCACGCCGAGCCCGGTGCCGGGCACCGGCTCCATCCGCGGCTCGGCCCCGTCGTCGACGAGCCGGTACTCGCGATAGCCGAGGAAGGTGAAATGATCCTCACTCAGCCAGTTCAACAGCTCCATCGCGCTGCGGACGTGGGCGTACGGATAGGGCACCGGGCTGTCCTGCAGCAGCTGGACGGTTTCCTCCATCCGCCGCTTCATGGGCTGCCAGTCCTGCACCGCCTCGGCCACCTGGCCCAATACCTCGCGAAGCCCGCTCTCCAGCTCGGCGTACGCCTTGTCCGGATCCGCGCCCAGGGGTGGCACCAGCTCCAGCTGGATCCACGATTCGGCCACCGCATCCGGCTCGCCGGCCCGGTCGGTGTGCACGACCTCCACCAGCCGGCCGCGGGAATCGCGACGGACGACGAACTGGGGGTGGAACACCTCGCGCAGGTTCCAGCCCTGGCGCAGCACCTCCATCGACACGGTATCGACCAGGAACGGCATGTCGTCGTTGACCAGTTGCACCACCGCCCGGCCCACCTCGAAGCCGTCCCTTGCCTCGGTCGGCCACCACGCCCGCGATTTCAACTCACCCTGGGATCGCTGCCCGGCCAGCTTGAAGTGGCTGCGCACCATCCCGAGCAGCGTGTCCGCCGCCGCCCCGAGCACCTCGGTGGCGTCCACGTGCCGGAAGTAGTGGTTCAGAAACTCTTCGACCTGCTGTGCCTGCACCCCCAGCGCGGTGATCTCGGCCTCAGCCAACTGGGCCACCTGGCGCAGTCGTTCGGTCTTGTTGGCTTCCAGTTCCGGTGCGCTTGTCGACACTGTCGCTTTCTCGTTCCTCGGCGTGGGCGGCGAGCCGTCTGTGTGCTGTCGGACACCCCAGTGTGTCCGCGGCTCACCATACCGACGAGCAGTCCGCGGATCCGTGCCGGGTCGCGCGCCCAGTTCCGGCATGATGGCGCCATGGACATCACCAGCGCCGCGACCTATCCGGCCGAGCCCCTCGCCGTCTTCGACCTGTTCACCGATCGTTCCTTCCTGGAGGAGGTGGCCCGCGAGCAGGGGGCCACCGAGTGGGACGTCCAGGTGGTCAGCAACACCACCAGCTCACGGCGTACGCTGCCGGCTCCGCCCCAGGCGCAGAAGTTCACCGGGCAGACCTTGACCATCGTCGAGGAGGTCGCCTGGGGACCGGCCGACGGCGACGGTTCCCGCACCGGCCGACTCGCCGTGAACGTGTCCGGTCAGCCGGTGACGATGACCGGCACCGTCCGGCTGACCCCGCGGGACGGGAAGACCCTGTTCGACCTGCAGGCGGTGCTGACCGCCAAGGTTCCTCTGTTGGGCAAGAAGATCGAGCAGCTGGCGGCACCGGCGGTGACCGCCGGCTATGAGGTGCAGGAGCGGGTTGCCCGCAGGCGGCTGGGCTGAGGCCTAGCTCGCGTCCTCGGCCGGGTCGTCGCTCGCCAGCTCCACTGCGGGAACCGCGGCGGAGGTGCCGGACATCGGGTCGCTGACCTCGACCACGGCGTTGCTGCCCTCCACCAGCTCGGCGACGGCCTCGGTCGGGGCATCGGTGGTCACCACCGGTTCGGGTTCGTCGCGGTCGACGGCCGGTTCCAGGGTGACCTCTGCGGCGTACCCGCCGGTGCGCAGCAGTTCGGCGTACTCCTCGGCGGTCGTCTCGTCCTCACAGTGGATCCGAATGGCCATACCAGCAGCCTAGCGTCCCCGACTGTGCTCACGATGAGAGATGATTCGTCTTGACATGTGGAGGTTGCAGCGAGTCGGGGCATGCTGAACGGGTGAGCACCTACAACCACGGACACCACGAGTCGGTCCTGCGGTCGCACCGCTGGCGCACCGTGGACAACTCCGCGGCCTATCTGGCCGATCGGCTCACCGGCAGCGAGCACCTGCTCGATGTGGGCTGTGGGCCCGGCACGCTGACGGTCGACCTGGCCCGGCACGTGGCCGCGGTGACCGCACTCGAGACCGGCCCCGAGGAGTTGGAGCTGTGCCGCCGCGAGGCCCACGAACAGGGCCAGGACTACCTCGAGTTCGTGGTCGGTGACGTGTCGGCGCTGGCGTTCCCCGACGACACGTTCGACGTGACCCACGCCCACCAGGTGCTCCAGCACCTGATCGACCCGGTGGGCGCGCTGCGGGAGATGGCGCGAGTCACCCGCCCCGGCGGGCTGGTGGCGGTCCGCGACGTCGACTATGCGACCTTCACCTGGTTTCCGCAGAATCCGCCGCTGCAACGCTGGCTGGAGATCTATCAGGGACTGGCCCGGGCCAACCGGACCGAGCCCGACGCCGGCCGACGACTGCTGGCCTGGGCGCACGAGGCGGGTCTGCGCCGGGTGCTCCCCACCGCGACGGCGTGGTGCTTCGCCAACGACGCGGACCGTGCCTGGTGGGGCGGAATGTGGGCCGATCGGGTGCTGCAGTCCCGGTTCGCGGACCAGGCGTACGCCCGCTCTCTGGCCACCTCCGACGAACTGGCCGAGATCTCCGAGGCCTGGCGCGCGTGGGCCGAACACCCCGACGGCTGGATCTCGCTGACCCACGGCGAGCTGCTGATCGAGGTGTGACCCTCAGCCGGCGCGCAGCACCTCCAGCAGTGCCCGGGCGTACGCGTCCTCGGCGTCTCGCCCGTCGTGGAAGCGGCCGTCGACCAGCACCACCCGGAAGCCGTCGGCGCGGGCCTCCAGCCGGTCGAAGCGCTCCCCCAGCGCCCGCCGCAGCTGGTCCTCCCGGGGCAGCCAGCGCACCTGGTCGGCCGGGATGGAGTCCAGCGCCCACTCGGTGGTGCCGTTGAACCGGATCAGCTGACCGTTGCTGAACTGCTCCACCTCGATCGTCATCTCGCTGACGACGAACACCTCGGCGTCCAGGTCGCGGTCGGGGATCATGAACCGGTCCCCACTGGCCGGGCTCCAGACCAGCCCGGCACCGGCGAGCTGGGCGGCCAGCTCGCAACTGATCATCAGCTGGCCTTGGACTTCTTGGACTTCGACTCGCTCTTCGTCCCCGTCTTCGACTCGGACTTGCCGCCGGCGGCCTCCTCGCGCCGCTTCTTGGCGGCCTCCACCGACGCGCGGAGGGCGGCGACCAGATCGACCACCTCGGCGTCCTTGGGGGCTTCCTCCTCCTCGGCGGCAACCTCGGTGCCAGCCAGCTTGGCGGTGACCACCTCCTCGAGCGCCTCGCGATAGGAGTCGTGGTATTCCTCCGGGTCGAAGTCGCCGGCCAGTGCGTCGATGAACGTCTGCGCCATCTTGACCTCGGCGTCGGAGACCGTGATGTCGGAGGCCGGAGCGGCGAACTCGCCGTCGCGGATCTCGTCGGGCCAGATCATCGTGTGCATCAGCAGCTGGTCGTCCTTGACCCGGATCAGCGCCAGCGATTCCCGGGAACGCAGCGCGACCTTGACCAGGGCGGCGCGGCCGGAGGCGCGCAGGGCGTCACGCAGCAGCACGTAGGGTTTGGCCCCGGGTCCGTCGGCCTCCATGAAGTAGGTCTTGGCGAAATAGGTGGGGTCGACCTCGGACTCCTCGACGAACTGGACCACCTCCACCGACTTGGTGGTGCTCAGCGGCAGGTTGTCGAAGTCGGACTGTTCCAGGATCGCCAGCCGGCCGTCGGCGGTCTCGTAACCCTTGGCGATCTCGGCGTACGGGATCTCCTTGCCGCACTTCTCGCAGACCCGCTTGTATTTGATCCGCCCGCCGTCCTCGGGGTGCACCTGCCGAAACGAGATGTCCTTCTCCTCGGTGGCACTGTAGAGCTTGACCGGGATCGTCACCAGTCCGAAGGAGATGGCACCCTTCCAGATTGATCGTGGCATCTCAGTTTTCCTTTCGGGATTGGGAATGCAGCCCGTCGAGCGCCTGCTCCAGCTCGCTCGGGTCGAACCAGAGCAGGTCGTGCTCGCTGAGTGCCTCGCGCACCGATTCGTCTTCCCACAGCTCCGGCAATTGCTTGCCGTGCAGGGATTCGGCGTACACCCGCAGGGCGGGCAGGCTTTCCGGGGCGTCGCGGAAGATGGCCCGGGCGGTACGCCACGGCAGCTCGGTCTGCGTCAGGCGGCCGTACGCCGCTTCGGCCGCGGCCGCACGCAGCGGCGTACTCACCTCGACAGCGAGCACCAGCCGATCGGCACCGGTGCGCAGGCAGTCGAGGGAGGCGAACAGCTGGGCGGCAAAGTCGGCCTCCTCGGTCTCGTCGGGGCCGTAACCGAACTCTTCGCGCAGCACCGACGTCGCCCCGAAAACGTGCTCGATAACGGATTGCGAGCCCGCTGCGGCCAGCTGACGGAGCTGATCCGGGGTCGTCGCCCAGAAGACCATGTCACCCATCGGCCACCCCCGGACCGCTCCCCGACCCGTTCTCCGACCCCAGCGGCGGCGTCGCCTTCTGCACGGTGGTTCGTCTTGCCGCCGCCTTCTTGACCGGGGCCTTCTTCACCGCGGCGCTCTGCTTGAGCGGCGCAGCCTTGGCCGGGGCCTTCTTGACCGGGGCCTTCTTGACCGGGGCCTTCTTCGCGGGCGCCTTCTTGGCTGCCTTCCTGGCGGCTGCCTTCTTGGCGGCCCGGGTGGGCTGCCGCGACGCCTCGGCCTGGGCCATCGTCTCGGCGAGTTCGTCGCGGGCCTCCAGCAGGCACTGCGCCAGCACCTCCAGGTCGCTCAACGCGCTCCGGTCGCCGGTCAGCCCGAAGAACACGTTGCCGTCATAGGAGGTCACCCCGATCGACAGCAGGTGCCCGGGCGCCAACGGCAGCACCGGGAAGCTGGCGACCATCGGCGCTCCCCCCGCATAGAGCGTGTGCTGCGGGCCGGGTGCGTTGGTGATCAACAGATCGTGCGGCCGCCGGGAAAGCGACTCCCCCACCCGAACGCCGAGCGCGTGCAGCGTGGTCGGAGCGAAACCGGCGATGTCGGAGATCGTCCGTGCCCCCACGGCGCGGCCGGTGTCGGTGTGTGCGCGGGTGCCGAAGGACACCTGGTGCAGCCGCATCAGCGCGTTCGGCTCGGCCAACGGCAACTGGATCAGGTGCGGCGCGACATGCGAACCGAGCGAGGTGGGTTCGCCGTCCTCATCGATCACGCTCATCGGCACCATCGCCAACAGCTCACCCCGGCGTACGCTCTCACCGCGGGTCGCCAGCCAGTCGCGCAGGCCACCGGCGATGATCGCCAGCACCACGTCGTTGACCGTGTAGCGCTCCTGCATCCGCAGCGCCTTCAACCCCGCCAGCGGCATCGCCACCTGGGCCACCCGGCGCTGCTCCGACGGCAGCCCCGCCAACGGGGAGTCGGCCCGCGGCCCGCCGCCGCGCAGCGCCGAACCGGCCAGGTCGCTGAACGCGCCGCCGAACCCGCCGACCGCCTCACCGACCGCCAGTGCCGTGCCGAGCAGGTGGGTGACGCTGCGCCTGGTGGTGTCCACGAAGGAGCCGGCATCGGTCAGCCCCTCCCGCAGCGCGTCCACCAGCAGGTCGACCGGACGCGGCTCGGGGGCCGGCTCCCAGGTGGAGCGGCCGGGGCCGTCGCCCTCCTCCGGGCTGTCGTCCAGCAGCACCTGGCCCAGGTCGACCGCGTCGACCCCGTCGACCAGGCACTGGTGGGTCTTCATCACCAGTGCGAACCGGTTGTCGGCCAGCCCCTCGACCAGATAGACCTCCCACAGCGGCCGGTCCCGGTCCATCCGCCGACCCATCACCCGGCCGACGAACTCCTGCAGCTGCTGCATCGTGCCCGGTCGCGGCAGCGCCGAGCGCCGGACGTGGAAGGTGAGGTCGAAGTCCTGGTCGTCCACCCAGACGGGCGCGGCCAACGCGCCCGGCACCTGCAGCACCCGCATCCGATACCGCGGGACGAAGTCCAGCCGCTGGGAGATCAGCGCCACCAGCGACTCATAGTCGAAGTCGTCGGAGGCGCTGAAGATGTCCACCGTCCCGACATGGGCCGGTGTGTGCTGGGTGTCCCCGGCCAACATCGACACCTCACGAGCCGTCAGCCGCTGCGGCATGCCACCTCCAGTCCCCGGCGGTACCGTCGAGATCCGCCTCGTTGCGGACCACGGTAGCCGAGTGCAGAACCGCGCGGACGGCGAGTTGTCCACAGATCTGGGCCGCCGGGGCCCGCGGTCGGGCCCGCACCGGACTCGCCGGGGCAGGCTGGGTGCATGTCGATCGCACCCGCACTGCTCGTCGAGAGCCACCTCCGACCGGCCCCCGACCACCGGCCCGCCGTGATCAGCTGGCAGCACACACCCGAGATCCTCGCCCACGCCCCGTTGCCGCTGGTCGACACCCCGAGCTGTGCGGTGGCGGGCGCGGATCCGCTGGACGAGCACACCCGCGGCCAGCTGAGCGCGGTCTGCGCGGCGATCATCGACACCGTCGCCGGCCGACGGGCGCCCCAGCAGTTGGTGCGCTGGGTCGACGAACGAGCCCTGGCCGAGATCGTGCTGCGCGCCCGGCAGCAGCGGCGGCTGGGCCGGTCGGTGGGCGTACGCTCCCAGCGGTTCCAGCGAAACGACGACCGGGTGGAGGCCGTGCTGCGGATCAGCGACGGGAACCGGTCCGAGGCGGTGGCGCTGCGCTTCGACCAGCTCGGCCGACGGTGGATGTGCCTGGTGGCCGACTTCGGCCCCACGGTTCAGCCGCGGGTGGTGTAGACCTTGCCGGGCGAGGTGCCACCGAGCAGCTGTGACACCGTGACCAGCGTGTAGCCCTGCCCCTTGAGGTCGGTGATGATGCCGGGCACCGCGTTGACCGTGCTCGGGTGGATGTCGTGCATCAGCACGATCGCACCCGGGTGCGCCTGCTTGCGGACGGCGTCGCGGGTGGCGCTGGCGCTGCGGGTCTTCCAGTCCATCGTGTCCACATCCCACAGGATCACCGACTCCCCGACCGACGCGGCCGCCGAGTCGACGGCGGCGTTGCGCGCACCGTAGGGCGGCCGGAACACGGTCACGTCGCGCCCGGTGGTCTGCTTGAGCAGCGCGTGCGTCCCGCCGATCTCCCGGTTCAGCTTGTCCTTGCCGGCCCCGGCCAGGTTGGGGTGGCTCATCGAGTGGTCACCGAGCTCCATCCCCGGGGTGTCGGCGACCTGCTTGGTGATCGCCGGGTTGGCGCGGATGTTCACCCCCTGCTGGAAGAAGGTGGCCACCACCTGCTCCCTGGTGAGCATCTCCAGCAACCGCGGGGTGTCCTTGCTCGGCCCGTCGTCGAAGGTGAGCGCGATGCACTTCAGCTTGGCGCAGTCGACCTTGGCGCCCGGGGCGGGCTGCTGCACCGGGCCGGGCGGTGGCGCCGGAGTGGCCGGTGGCGCCGGCGGGGGCGGGGACGCGGGCTTCGGCGTACCCGGTTTCGCCGTGGCGGTCGAGGGGGCTGCCTGCGGCGGGGTGGTCACGGGGGCGGGAGTGGTCGGCGCCGCGGTGGTGGGGGCAACGGTCGTCGGCGCGGGGGTGCTGGCCGGCGGCGGTACCGGCGTGGCGGCGGGCATCGCCTGCTCACCCGTGCCGGAGCAGCCGGCCAACGCGACCAGGACCAGGGCGGACAGGCCGACGCGCAGACCAGGGAAAGAAGCCATGACCCTCATGCTAGGAGCCCACGGGCCGACCGTCCGGGCGACCCGCCCAGCGAATCGCCGGGGCTCAACCCCTCTTGCCGTGGCACAGCTTGTACTTGCGCCCCGACCCGCACGGGCACTGCTGATTGCGTCCGGTTCCGGCGTACTCCGCCTCGGTGCTCTCGTGCACCCGCTCCGGTTCGCCGTCCTCGCCGGGGGCGGAATAGGTGAGCTGCTGCGGCGTACGCGAACCCGTGCCCTTGATGTGCAGCTTCTCCTTCGCCTGCTCGTCCTCGGCGGCTGCGTCCTCGGACTTCTCGGCCAGCTCCTCGCTGCTGGGCTCGGGGGTCCCGTCGGCGGCGTTCTCGCCCGACCCGGCCGCCAGCATGGCCTCCAGCGTCGCCACGGACACCTCGTTGCCGGCGCTGTCGGTGACCTGGGCGACCTGAGGCGGGGCCTCGACCTCGACCTGGAAGACGAAGCCGACGACCTCCTCCATGAACGCCTCCATCATGGCGTTGAACATGTCCCCGCCCTCGCGCTGATACTCGACCAGCGGGTCGCGCTGGGCCATCGCCCGCAGCCCGATGCCCTCGCGCAGATAGTCCATCTCGTAGAGGTGCTCACGCCACTTCCTGTCGAGCACCGTCAGCATCACCTGGCGCTCCAACTCGCGCATGTTCTCGGCGCCGAGCTCGGCCTCGCGCTTGTCGTACGCCTCCTGCGCGTCGGCCTGGAAGTCCTCGACCAGCTTCGCCTGGTCGAGCTCGACGTCCTCGTAGTCCTCGATGTCCAGCCCGACCGGATAGAGGGTGCGCATGTCGGTCCACAACTGGTCCAGGTCCCAGTCCTCGGCGAAGCCACCGGTGGCGCCGCGGACATACTGGGCGACGACCCGATCGACGGTGCCGCGCAGCTGCTCCTCGACGTCGGCGCCCTCGAGCACCTGACGCCGGTCGCGGTAGATGGCGTGCCGCTGCCGGTTCATCACGTCGTCATATTTGAGCACGTTCTTGCGCATCTCGAAGTTCTGCGCCTCGACCTGCTTCTGCGCGCTGGCGATCGACTCGGAGACCCGCTTGTTCTCGATCGGCTGGTCGTCGGGGATCTTCAGCGCCTGCAGCACCCACTCGACGATGTCGGACTTGAACAGCCGCATCAGGTCATCCCCCAGCGACAGATAGAACCGCGACTCGCCGGGGTCCCCCTGACGTCCGGACCGACCGCGCAGCTGGTTGTCGATCCGGCGCGACTCGTGCCGCTCGGAGCCGACCACGTAGAGACCGCCGAGGTCGACGACCTCCTCGTGCTCGGCGGCGCTCTGCTCCTCGAACGCCTGCAGAGTGTCGGCCCAGCGGGTCTCGTATTCCTCGGGGGTCTCCACCGGGTCGTAGCCCTGCTGGCGCAGCTTCTCCTGGGCGAGGAACTCGGCGTTGCCGCCGAGGATGATGTCGGTACCACGGCCGGCCATGTTGGTGGCCACGGTGACCGCGCCTTTGTGCCCGGCACGGGCGACGATCGCGGCCTCCCGGGCGTGGTTCTTGGCGTTCAGCACCTCGTGCTTCACCCCGGCCCTGGTGAGCATCTGGCTGAGCACCTCGGACTTGGCGACCGAGGCGGTGCCGATCAGCACCGGCTGGCCCTTTTCATGCCGCTCGGCGACGTCCTCGATCACCGCGGTGAACTTGGCGACCTCGGTGCGATAGATCAGATCCTTGTTGTCCTTGCGGATCATCGGCTTGTTGGTCTCGATCGGGATCACCGACAGGCCATAGATCTTCTGGAACTCAGATTCCTCGGTCTTCGCGGTACCGGTCATCCCGGCCAGCTTGTCGTACATCCGGAAGAAGTTCTGCAGGGTGACGGTGGCCAGGGTCTGGTATTCGTCCTTGATCTCCACCTGCTCCTTGGCCTCGATGGCCTGGTGCAGTCCCTCGTTGTAGCGGCGGCCGTGCAGCGTACGCCCGGTGTGCTCGTCGACGATCAGCACCTCGCCGTTGATCACCACATAGTCGCGGTCGAGCTTGAACAGCTCCTTGGCCTTGATCGCGTTGTTCAGATAGGAGATCAGCGGGGTGTTCGCCGACTCGTAGAGGTTCTCGATGCCGAGCCGGTCCTCGACCACCTCGATGCCGGGCTCGAGGATCGAGATGGTCTTCTTCTTCTCGTCCACCTCGTAGTCGCGGTCGCGCTTCATCCGGGTGACGATCTTGGCGAACTCGGGATACCACTCGTGGGTGTCCTCGGCGGGGCCGGAGATGATCAGCGGCGTCCGCGCCTCGTCGATCAGGATGGAGTCGACCTCGTCGACGATCGCGTAGTGGTGGGTGCGCTGCACGCACTCCTCGATGGAGCGGGCCATGTTGTCGCGCAGATAGTCGAAGCCGAACTCGTTGTTGGTGCCGTAGGTGATGTCGGCGGCGTACGCCTTGCGCCGCTGCTCGGGGGTCATGGTGGCGAGGATGCAGCCGACCTCGAGGCCGAGGAACCGGTGGACGCGGCCCATCTGCTCGGACTGGGTCTCGGCCAGGTAGTCGTTCACCGTGACGACGTGCACGCCCTTGCCGGACAGGGCGTTCAGGTAGGACGGCAGGGTCGCGACCAGGGTCTTGCCCTCACCGGTCTTCATCTCGGCGATGTTGCCCAGATGCAGCGCGGCGCCGCCCATGATCTGGACGTCGAAGTGCCGTTTCCCGAGCACCCGGCGCGACGCCTCGCGGACCGTGGCGAACGCCTCGGGCATGATCTCGTCCAGGGTTTCGCCGTCTTCGAGCCGCGTGCGGAACTCGTCGGTCTGGCCGCGCAGCTCGTCGTCGGTCATCGCCTCGAAGTCCTCCTCGATCAGGTTGACCTTGTCGGCGATCGCCTTCAGGCGGCGGAGGACCTTGCCCTCGCCCATGCGCAGCAACTTGTCGAAAACAGCCACGAGACTCCTGGCTCCCTAGGTTCTACATCCGTACGCCGCCCGCTGGCGGCAGCCTTCCCCATCGTAGGGGGTCGGGCCCAACCCTGCAGGGCGACGGCTCAGCGGCCGGTGGGACCGTCGCCGTCACCCAGGGCGTCCACGTTCCAGGCGTCGCCGCTCAGCTGATCGACCTCCAGCGGGTCGTCGCCCTCGGAGACCATCTCGTCCTGGTCCCGGTTGCCCTGTTCGGCGGCCGCCGAGTCGTCTTGTCCGAACTCGCCGCCGAAATCGGCCCACTCGTTGATCTCCTCACCGGAGGTGCGGACCCGCTCGTCCTCCAGGATCTGGTCGGCCCCCTCCACACCGGTGCCGTACGCGCCCTCGGAGCCGGGCTCGATGTCGTCCTCGTCGGCGCCCGGGTCGTCGACGTCATCGGGGTCGACCAGGTCGTCGGGGTCCAGGGTCTCGAAGGAGCCGTCGTCGGCGGTCGGGTCGAACTCGTCGTCGCTGCTGCGGGCCATCGTCGTACCTCCTGATCGATCCGGTCGGGGAGGCCCAGAGTCTATGGTCGGTGACGAACCGCACTGCTCACAGGTGCCTGCGCAGCTCGTCGGCCAGGTCACCACGAGGCACCGCCCGGATCGCGCCGAGCCCGAGCCAGCCGGCCAGCTCGGCCAGCTCGGCGGCCAACTCCCGCGCCACGCGCGTGCCGTCGTGGCCGGCCTCCAGCCAGGCGGACTGCACGACCAACTCCCCCGCCGCCCGATCCGCCTTCAGGTCGACCCGGGCGACGAACTCCTCGCCCAGCAGGAACGGATAGACGTAGTAGCCGAAGCGCCGCTTCGGCTCGGGCACATAGATCTCGATCCGGTAGTCGAAGCCGAACAGCCCGGCCAACCGTTTGCGTTCGAACACCATCGAGTCGAACGGGCTGAGCAGGGCGCGGGCGGCCACGGTGCGCGGGCGGCGAGCGCCGTGCCACAGGTAGGCCGGCCCCCAGCCGGCGACGGTCACCGGTTGCAACTCCCCCCACTCGACCAGGGTGCTGACCGCCTGTCTCGTTTCGGCGACCGAGAGCCGGAAATAGTCGGCCAGGCAGCCGAGGCTGGCGACCCCGAGCGCGGTCGCGGCCCGGCGTACCAGGAACAGGTGCGAGTCGGCCACGCTCGGGGTGGGGGCCGCGACGACCGCGGCGGGCAGCACCTTCTCTGGCAGCGCGAACGCGCGCTCGAACTGGCTGTTGCGGTGCGCGGCGGTGATCCGGCCGCACCAGAACAGCCATTCGCAGGCGGTCTTCACCTCCGACCAGTTCCAGCCCCAGTGGTCGCGGCGGCGTACCTCGTCGTGCTCGAGCTGGCGGGCGGTGATCGGCCGCGGGGCGGCGGCGATGTCGGTGTACACCCGCTCCACCAGGCCGGGCTGCTCGGCCTGCATCCGCCGGATCCCACCCCACGCCTCATCAGCGGCCCGCTCCATCCGGAAGCGCAGCGCCGGGGCCAGGGTGACGTCGATCAGGCTGGCGGCGTGCCCCCAGTATTCGAAGAGTCGGCGCGGGGCCCGGTGGGCGGCGCGCTCCAGCAGTGCGGGGTCGTACGCCCCCAGCCGCGAATACAGCGGGAACTGGTGCGCCCGGGCGACCACGTTGATCGAGTCGATCTGGAACTGACCGAGCTGGTTGATCACCTGCTGCACCTGGCGCATCGTGACCGCGTCGGGGCGCGGCGCCGCCAGGCCCTGGGCGGCGATGGCAATCCGGCGGGCCTGCGCGATCCGCAGCGTGGTGGTCATGAGGGCTGGTCAGGGCAGGGTGAGCAGCACGGCGGCGTCGTTGCGGCCGAAGCGGTTGCTGAACCGGGAGATGATGGCCTGCACCCCGAAGATGATCGGCACCTGGATGCCGTACTTCTTGCGGATCGCCCGGCGGGCCGCGGTCAGGTCGGGACCGGCGGTGACCACCTGGCCGGTGCCGACGATCTCCGCCGAGCCCGGTCTCGGCGTACCGGTGCGACTGCACGGCTGCACGGTCACCCTGGGGTCACGGCGCAACCGCTTGGTCTTCCAGGTGCTGGTCGAGGTGGTGAACGCGGCCCGGCCGTCGGGCAGGGCCGCGATCCAGACCGGTGTGGCCACCGGGGTGCCGTCCTTCTTGAAAGTGGTCAGCAGGACGAACTGCTCGTCGGCGATCCTCACCCGCGCAGCGTATCCAGTGCCGCCGACAGCCGGTCCACGGTCGCGTCCACGTCGGCCCACTTGTCCAGCCCGAACAGTCCGAGTCGGAAGGCGCGATAGTCGGCGGGCTCGTCGACCATCAGCGGTACGCCCGCGGCGGCCTGGACACCGGCGGCGACGAACTTCTTCCCGGTGGCCAGGTCCGGGTCGTCGGTGTAGGCCACCACCACGGTCGGCGCCTGCCAGCCCTCGGCGGCGACGGAGGCGAACCCGTGCTCGGCGAGCAGCTCGCGCACCCGGGTGCCGAGCTCGCGCTGGCGCTCGGTCAGCCGCTCCAGCCCCGCGTCGACGGTCTCCTGCATCACCTGCGCGTTGTGCAGCAGCGAGTCGGTGGGCATGGTCGCGTGATAGCCGTGCTTGCCGTCGCGGTAGCCCTCGGTGATGGAGAGCCACTTCTTCAGGTCGTTGGCGAAGCTGGAGGAGCTGCTCTGCTGCACGGCTTCGCGGGCGCGCTCGTTGAGCATCACATAGCCGGCGCACGGCGTACCCGACCACCCCTTCTGTGGGGCCGAGAGCAGCACGTCCACCCCGACCTCGGTCATGTCCACCCAGAGCGGTCCGGAGGCGACGCAGTCGAGAACGAACAGTCCGCCGACAGCGTGGACGGCCTCGGCGACGCGGCGCAGGTAGTCGTCGGTGAGCAGGATTCCCGAGGCGGTCTCGACGTGCGGGGCGAACATCAGCTCGGGGCGCTGCTCGGCGATGGCCTGCTCGACCTGCTCGATCGGCGCCGGTTCGAACCCGGCCCTGGGCTGGTCGGTGACGGGGCGTGCCTTCAGCACCTGGTGCTGGTCGGTGATCCGGCCGGCGTCGATGATCTGAGACCAGCGATAGGAGAAGAACCCGTTGCGCAGCACCAGGCAGCGCCTGTCGTGGGCGAGCTGGCGGACCACCGACTCCATGCCATAGGAGCCGCCGCCGGGCACCACGGCCACCGTGTCGGCGTGGTAGGTGTCCTGCAGGATCGCGATCAGCTGCTGCATCGCGGCCACGAACCGGGCCGACATGTGGTTCAGCGACCGATCGGTGAATACCACCGAGAATTCCAGCAGGCCGTCGGGATCGATGTCTGTGCGGGGCAGTTCCATGCCCGCCACCCTATTCCCGGCGGCCCACCGGCGTACCCTCAGGCGCTGCGCACCGCCTCTGACTCGGTGACGTCGATCCGGATCACGCCGTAGTCATAGGCCTTGCGGCGATAGACCACGCTCGGCTTGCCGCTGCCGGCGTCCACGAACAGGAAGAAGTCGTGGCCCACCAGCTCCATCTCCTCCAACGCCCGCTCCAGGGTCATCGGAGCACTGCTGTGCTCCTTCTCCCGGACCACCAGCGGCCCGTCACCGGTGACCTGGATCCCGGCGACCGTCCGGGTCTGGTTCTCCTCGGGCTCCGACTCGGTCTCGAGCGGCGGAACCTGCAGAGCGGCATCGCGCAGCGACTTGGGGGTGTGATTGCCTCGATGGACCTTCTTGCGGTCGGCCGCCTTGCGCAACTGGGAACGCAGTTTTTCCAGCGCCTGTTCGAAAGCAGCCAGCTTCTCCTGCGCCGCCGCTTCCGCACGCACCACCGGGCCCTTGCCACGCAGGGTGATCTCACAGCGCGCCGATTCGCTCGGCTGGCGCTTGTTTCCGTACGCCGAGACCTGGACCTCGACGCGAATCACCTTCTCCGACAGCTTTTCGATGGTGGACATCCGCTCCAGCACGTGCGAGCGGAAATCATCCGAGACATGGCAGTGTCGGCCAGTCACCGAGACGTCCATTGCAACCTCCTCTAGATGGAAAAAGGCACCGATCGCGCCCCTACCGGTCCCGCTGAGCGGGCCGGTGGCGCTTCGGTGCCATACCTCCACGCTAGCCGCACCGCGTGCCGTTTACCAGCGATTCACCGACAGAACACTTTGGTTTGCCGCATTGGTTTGCTGGGCCCTTCGCCAAGCGCCCCCGCGGCGGGTTTTGCATGCTCGTTGCGGTCCTCGCCCGCACCCCGAGGGGGTCGCGCCAGGCTGTGCAGTCTTGATCGCCCACCGAGATCAAGAGTGCATCGCGTGTGTGGTCCTGCTCACGGGGTGTGAGCAGGACGGCACGTCTGCGGCGTACGCCGAAACGAGACCGAAACACGGCGCTCGACACGGTGACAGAGCCGTAACACCGCAACAACTCCGACGAAACAGCGGCCGGTGAGAGTTGTCGCCATGACAGACATCAACACCGGCGACACCGCCTGGGTCCTGATCAGCGCCGCGTTGGTGCTGTTGATGACCCCCGGTCTCGCGTTCTTCTACGGCGGCATGGTCCGCGCCAAGAGCGTCCTCAACATGATCATGATGAGCGTGGTCACCATGGGCACCATCGGGGTCACCTGGGTGCTCTTCGGCTATTCGATGGCCTTCGGCAATTCGGTCGGCGGACTGGGCATCATCGGCAACCCGCTCGAGTTCGTCGGACTGAAGGGGCTGGCCGAGGCCACCTCCGGCTCCGAGGGGCACCTGATCCCCGCCCTCGCCTTCGTCGGCTTCCAGGCCGCCTTCGCGATCATCGCGGTGGCCCTGATCTCCGGCGCGGTCGCCGACCGGATGAAGTTCGGCGCCTGGCTCGCCTTCTCCATCGCCTGGGCCGTGCTGGTCTATTTCCCGGCGGCGCACTGGGTGTTCGCCTTCTCCAGCGATGACGGTTCGGTGGTCGGCGGCTGGATCGCCAACACGATCAAGGCGGTCGACTTCGCCGGCGGCACCGCCATCCACATCAACGCCGGCGCCGCCGCCCTCGCGCTGGCCCTGGTCCTGGGCAGGCGGATCGGTTTCGGCAAGGACCCGATGCGCCCGCACAACCTGACCCTGGTGATGCTCGGTGCCGCCCTGCTCTGGTTCGGCTGGTTCGGGTTCAACGCCGGCTCCGCCCTCGGCGCCAACGGCACCGCCGCGGTCGCCTGGGTGAACACCCTGGCCGCCACCGCCGCGGCGATGATCGGCTGGCTGATCACCGAGAAGTTCCGCGACGGCCACCCCACCTCGCTGGGTGCCGCCTCTGGCATCGTCGCGGGACTGGTCGCCATCACCCCCGCCTGCGCCACGGTGGACGTGATCGGCGCGGTGCTGATCGGCGTCATCGCCGGCGTCGCCTGCGCCCTGGCTGTCGGCCTCAAATACCGCTTCGGCTATGACGACTCGCTCGACGTGGTCGGCGTACACCTGGTCGGTGGCCTGGTCGGCACCCTGCTGATCGGCCTGTTCGCCAACGGTTCGGTGCAGGTCGGCACCGACGAGGGCGAGCGGGTGAACGGGCTGTTCCACGGCGGCGGGCTGGACCAGCTCTGGCGCCAGGCCGTGGGCGCGTTCGCGGTGCTGCTCTATTCCTTCGTGGTCAGCCTGCTGATCGCCCTGCTGCTGAAGGCGATCATGGGTCTGCGGGCCACCGCCGACGTGGAGGCCGAAGGGATCGACCAGGCCGCCCACGCCGAGACCGGCTATGACCTGAACCCGATGGGCGGCCGGTTGGGCCGGGGCGCCTTCAGCCAGGCCACCGCACCGACCGGTCCCCCGCGGGCCGAGTCGATCGACGCAGCGAGCAAGGAGAACGTGAAGTGAAACTCATCACCGCCATCATCAAGCCGCACCAGCTCGAGTCGGTGAAGCAGGCCCTGGAGGCCTTCGGCATCACCGGGATGACCGTCTCGGAGGCCTCGGGCTATGGCCGCCAGCGCGGACACAGCGAGGTCTATCGGGGGGCCGAGTACGAGATCGATTTCGTGCCCAAGGTCCGCCTGGAGGTGCTGGTCGAGGACGAGGACGCCGGCAGCGTGATGAACCTGATCATCAAGCAGGCCCAGACCGGCAAGATCGGCGACGGCAAGGTCTGGTCCGTGCCCGTCGACGACGTCGTCCGGGTCCGCACCGGCGAGCGCGGCGCGGCCGCACTCTGAACCCGGGAGGACCCGTGACCAACGCCGACGACCGTCTCGCCCTGGCGGACGTGCTTCGGCTCCGCACCAGCACCGGCGCCCGGGGCAACTCCGCCCCGGGCGCCCCGGTTCCGGGTACGCCGACCGCGGACGCCGGCGTACGCCTGCGGGCCGGGCTGGGCCGGGCCACCGTGCACTGGCTGCTCGATCTGTGGCGGGCCGCCGATGCACCCGACGACGGGGTCGCCCTCGCCTGCACCGGTTCGCTGGCCCGGGGCGAGTCCGGCCCGTTGAGCGACCTCGACCTGGTGGTGCTGCACGACAAGGGCGCCGACCGGCAGCGCGTGGCCGAGGTCGCCGAGCGGCTCTGGTATCCGATCTGGGACTCCGGCATCGCGCTGGATCACTCGGTGCGTTCGCTGCAGCAGTGCCGACAGGTTGCCGCCGCCGACCTGAACGTGGCCGGGGCGATGCTCGACCTGTCCCCCGTCGCCGGGGACGCTGAGCTGGTCCGCCGGGCGGTGAGGCAGCTGGCCGAGGACTGGCGCGCGAACGCCCGCAAGCGGCTCCCGGAACTGCTCGATCAGGTGCGCGAGCGGCACGAACTGTTCGGCGAACTCGCCCAGTTGCTCGAGCCCGACCTCAAGGAGGCCAAGGGCGGCCTGCGCGACATGTCGGTGCTGCGGGCGATGACCACCTCCTGGCTGACCGACCGGCCGCACGGAGCCGTCGATGGGGCGTACCACTTCCTGCTGGACGTCCGCGACACCCTGCAGCTGGTCACCCGACGCCCGCGCAACCTGCTCACCCTGGGCGACCAGGACGAGGTGGCCCACCGGCTCGGGCTCGCCGACGCCGACGAGCTGCTGACTCGGGTCGGCGCCGCGGCCCGGCAGATCTCGGCGGCCATCGACGCCACCCTGCGTCGGGCCGGGCAGTCCCAGCGAGCCCGGCTGTCGCGCCGCGGTCCGCGGCGCCCGGAGCTGCGTCCGCTGCACCCGGGTCTATACGCCCACGACGGCGAGCTGGTGCTGGGCCCGGTTCGCGGCGGCGGGCCCGAGGACGCCTCCCTGCTGCCGCTGCGCGCCGCGGCGCTGTCGGCCACCCAGGCGCTGCCGCTCTCCCCCGCCACGGCCCGCCGGCTGGCCGAGCAACCGGCGCCGACGACGCCCTGGCCCGAACCGGCGCGGGGGCTGCTGGTCGAGCTGCTGGGTGGCCCGGAGCTGTTGCAGACCTGGAACACCCTCGACCTGGCCGGCGTGGTGGATCGCTGGATCCCCGCCTGGGCTGGAATCCGCGACCGACCGCAGCGCAACCCGCTGCACCGGCACACGGTCGACCGGCACAGCCTGGAGACCGTCCTCGAGGCGCAGAAGCTGACCGAACGGGTGAGCCGTCCCGACCTGCTGCTGGTCGCCGCCCTGCTGCACGACATCGGCAAGCGGCCCGGGGTGGACGACCACTGTGTCGACGGTGCCCGGATGATTCGCCGGATCGCCAGCGAGCTCGGCTTCAGCGGTCCCGACGCCCGCACCCTGGAGCTGCTGGTGGCCGAGCACCTGACCCTGATGGCCCTGGCCACCGGCCGTGACACCACCGATCCGGCCACGGCCGCCCAGCTGGGCCGTCGCGTCGGCAACGACCCGGACACCCTGCAACTGCTGGCGGCGCTCAGCGAGGCCGACTCACGGGCCGCGGGATCTCGGACCTGGAGCAGCGGCCGGGCCAGCCTCGTCCGGGACCTGATGCGGCGCACCACCGCCCTGCTCGATCGCCAGCGCGCCGCGGCCGGGTGAGCGGCGTACCGTCGCCGCGACGACCGCCGCCCCCAGCACCGGCACCCCGGCGGCCAGCAGGGCCCGGTGTGCCTCGGCCAAGGTGGCGCCGGTGGTGGTCACGTCGTCGACCAGGATGGCGGTACGCCCCGGTGGTCCGGCCCGCGCCACCAGTGCCCCGGCCAGGTTCTGCCAGCGTTCGGCCGCAGCCAGCCCGGCCTGGTCGATGACCGCGCCCCGGTGCCGCAGCAGCGCGGCCACCGGCACCCGCAGTCCCGCGTGCCCGGCCAGGAACCGGGCGGCGGTCCGGGCCAGCGCCCGCGTACAGTCCAGGCCGCGCCGGCGGATCGCCGCGGCGACCGAGGGCATCGGGACCAGCTGATAGACCTCGCCCGCCCGCCCCTGCCGGGCCAGCAGCACCGCCACCGCCAGCCCCAGCCGTTGCCCGAGCAGCGGCCCCGCCGACAACACCTGATCCTCCTTGAAGGCGGTGAGCACCCGGCGCAGGATCGGCTCGTAGTCGGCCCCGGCCACGGTGACCGGGAACAGCGGAGGGCTCGGATCGCGGCGTACGAACCCCGGCACCGGTGCGCCGAGCACGCCGCGGCAGGGGGCGCACAGTCGCCACCCGGGCGTACCGCAGCCCGGACAGCGCCCGCCGAGCAGCAGGTCGGCGGCGGCGTGGATGATGCCGGTCACACCTGCACCATGGCGAGCAATTCCGGAATCGTTCACCCGCGGTGCGCTTGTTCGCCGAGGGCTGAATTCAGCCCGTGTACGCCGCCACCTGCAGGTCGCGGACCAGTAGCGGCCAGCGATAGTCGTCCTCGTAGCGCCAGGCGCCGTTCCGGCCTACCACCACCGCCCGGGTGCCGACCCGGCGCGGGGTGCCGGCCAGACTGGTGGCCTGCCAGTTGTCGGGTTGACCGATCTCGGTGACGGTGGCCGCCGACTGGTCGACCCGGAACGGTTTCACCGGCTTCTTGTCGTCCTCGGCCCCGAGCACCAGCAAGGTGGCGGCGTCCTCCCAGGTGACATCCACCAGCCGCGCGGGCGCCGGCTGCATGTTGTCGGTCAGCGAGACGGGCCGCCAGCCGTCGATGGTCACCTCGGGCTGCGCCCGGTTGATCCGCACCAACCCCAGCTCGGAGACGCCGCCGCGGACCCGGATCACCGCCATCCGGGTGCCGTCGGGCGAGATCCGGAAGGCGCTCACCCGGGTGCCCTCGAAGCCGAGCAGGGGCACCTGACGCACCTGACCGCCGACACGCAGCCAGGCCTGCTGCCGCAGGGGTCCCTCCAGCACCGTCCACAGCTCCTGCTCGCGGGCGGTCACGTATTGCGGGCGCAGGATCTGCTGGCCGTCGGTGATCAGCGGCTCCAGCGGGGTGTCGTTGGACTGGCCCACCAGCAGCGAGCTGGCGTTCTCGGTGACCACCGCGATCCGGTCCCCGGTCGCGGTCACCGCGAGTCCGCTCACCCCCTTGGTACGCCCCAGCGGTCCCGTCACCGGGGCGAGTCCGGGGTTGCCGCCCTCGAGCACGGTGACCACCCCGTCGTTGGTGGCCCCGAGCAGCGAGCCGGGGCTGGACACCGGCACCGGGTCATAGCCGCTGAAGGCGCTGATCGGCACCACCCCGACCGCGTTCTGCTCGCGGACCGCCCAGGCGACACCGTTGACGCTGAGGCGTACCCCGGAAACCCCGCTCGCCTGCCCCAGGGTCCAGGCCACCTGCGCCGCCATCCGCGACCGCTGATCCTCGGCCAGGCCGGTGGCCGCCTCGTTCATCGACACCTCGACCACCCCGCGGTCGTCCACGAAGGCGGACTGCACGTTGAGCTTCGCCTGCGCCGGGACCGCGCTCACCACGGCCGGCTTCAGCCAGTCGGTCGGCCCGCGGAAGAGGGCCTGCAGCAGCGCGGTCGGGGTCTGGTTGCCCCGCGGCAGGAAGATCGGATCCGGCACCAGGGTGCGCCAGCCCGGGTCGAAGAAATAGACGTTGCTGCGCTGATAGAACTTTCCGAACAGATACTGCGAGATCAGCAGCCCGCGCGGCGGGTTCGAGATCCGCCACTGTCCGTCGACGTCGCGGACCATGACGAAGTCGTGGCGCAGCCGGCCCTGGTCATGCTGGAAGGCGCCATCGGGGCCGATCCGGCCCACCTGCGGTGCCTCCAGGACCGCCGACTCCGGTCCCGAGGAAACCCCGTAACCGTCGGCGTACACGCTCACCCCGTCCTCGGGACGCCAGGCGTCGCGGACCGAGGAGGCCAGATATTCCCGCGCGACCGGATAGCCCTGCTGAAAACTGGCCATCGCCTGCAGGAAGCCGTCGGCGATGGTCCGCGGCGAGGCACCGGGGCGGGGCGGCTCGGGCGCCACCTCCACCGACACGTCGGGCCCCTGGCTCGGCCCGGCGCCGGCCAGCACCGGCCCGCTGGTGGGGATGTTCACGCAGCCGCCGAGCGCCAGCATCACCAGCAGCACGACGGTGCTGACCGCGGCCCGCCTCATGGCAGCTCCTTGGGCACGGGTACGCCTCCGTCGGCGCGTTGGTGTGTGGCGCTGCGCTCGGCGGCGCCGCGCTCGGCCGCGCTGCGCTCGGCTGCCAGCCGTTCGGCGGATTCGAGCAGGTCCCGCGGGATCACCGGGAGCGGGGAGATCTCCAGCACCGCGCCGGCGGTCCGGGGCAGCGTGAGCCGGAACTGGGCGCCCTGCCCGGGTCGGCCCCAGGCGTTCAGCCAGCCGCCGTGCAGTCGGGCGTCCTCCATCGAGATGGACAGCCCCAGCCCGGTCCCGCCGACGGTCCGGTTGCGAGCCGGATCGGCCCGCCAGAATCGGTGGAAGACCTGCTTCACCATGCTCGCCTCGAACCCGACGCCGTGGTCGCGCACCGCCACGGCGACGGCCTTGTCGTCCCCGGCCACCAGCACGTCGATCGGCCGGGCCTCACCGTGCTCGATCGCGTTGCTGAGCAGGTTGCGCAGGATCCGGCGGACCCGGCGCACGTCCATCTCCGCGGTGCACGGATCATCCCCGTGCACGCGCAGCTCGATGCCGTTGCGCTCGGCGAACGCGCGCTGGGCCTCGACCTCGCTGCGCACCACCTGCAACAGGTCCTGGGTCTCCCGGGCGAGCTCGGCCGCGCCGGCGTCGAACCGGGAGATCTCCAGCAGGTCGCTCAGCAGCGACTCGAACCGGTCCAGCTCGTCGTGCAACAGCTCGGCCGAGCGCGCCTCGAGCGGACCGAACTCGTCCTTGCCGTCGTGCAGCACCTCGGCCGCCATCCGCACCGTGGTCAACGGGGTCCGCAGCTCGTGGGACACGTCGGAGACGAAGCGTTGCTGGACGCGGGACAGTTCCTCGAGTTGGGTGATCTGCTTGTGCAGCTCGCCGGCCATGTTGTTCATCGAGGTGGCCAGCGAGGCCAGGTCGTCGGTACCGCGGACGGTCATCCGGTCCTCCAGGTGACCGGAGGCGATCTGCTCGGCCTGCACCCGGGCCTCACGGATCGGCGCCACCACCTGGCGCGACACCAGCGCGGCGATGATCGCCAGCAGGATCGTCAACAGGCCACCGGTGGTCAGCGCCGCCCGCTGCAGCACGTCCAGGGTCTCCCGTTCCTGGGTGAGCGGGAAGATCAGATACATCGGATAGCGCGCGGAGATCGAGGTCTCCACGGTCGCCCCGATCGCCAGCCCCGGTTCGCTGGGGCGGCCGTCAGCGTAGTGCACCGCGGTGGGGGTCACCCACAGCTGCCCGTTGCCGCCCTCGCGGGCCACCCGGGCGCGCAGCTCGGCGGGCACCGAGTCGGGCAGCACCCGGCCCGAGCGGATGTCGGAGACCGGCCCCTGCACGATCACCTGGTACTGCCCCGACAGCGTGCCGCGGTTGGCCACCTCGAAGGTCAACTGGGTGAGCAGGTCGTTGCTGGAGCCGGTGCTCAGGTCTGCGGCGCGCAGCTGCCGCTGTGCGGTCTCCACCGCGACCGAGGCCTCGGCCAACGACGCCTGACGTTTTCCCGCGAGTACGCCATCGGTGGCCTGTTGCATCAGCAACCAGCCGCCCAGGGCGAGCACGATCGCCGAGGCGAGCAGCGTGGTACCGACCACCCGCAGCGGCAACGACCCCCACCACACCCGCGCGGGGACGGTGAGGAACCGGCCCAGCCGCGAACGGGCCCGGGGGCCCTCAGTCAGGCTCGCCGGCCCGATAACCGATACCACGGACCGTCACCACGATCTTGGGGTGCTCGGGATCCTGCTCCACCTTGGAGCGCAGCCGCTGCACGTGCACGTTCACCAGGCGGGTGTCGGCGGCGTGGCGGTAGCCCCACACCTGCTCCAGCAGGGTCTCGCGGCTGAACACCTGCTGGGGACGGCGGGCCAGCGCGAGCAGCAGGTCGAACTCGAGCGGGGTGAGCGGGATCGGCTGCCCGTCCCGCTTCACCGAGTGTCCGGACACCGAGATGGTCAGGTCGCCGATCTCCAGGGTGTCGGTGTCGGTGTCGTCGGGCAGCCGCCGCAGGCGGGTGCGGATCCGGGCGACCAGCTCCTTGGCCTTGAACGGCTTGGCCACATAGTCGTCGGCGCCCGCCTCCAACCCGGCCACCACGTCGGTGGTGTCCGACTTGGCGGTCAGCATCACGATCGGTACGCCGGACTCCTCGCGGATGTCGGTGCAGATCTCGACCCCACCGCGGCCGGGCAGCATCAGATCCAGCAGCACCAGGTCGGGCCGGGAGTCACGGAAGGCGCCCAGCGCGGCATCCCCCTGACCGCACCACACGGTCTCGAAGCCCTCCTGGCGCAGCACGATCTGCAGCATCTCGGCGAGCGCAGCATCGTCGTCGACGACCAGGATGCGCGCCTGGGACTTCGCTTCGGTCACGGTTGTGCACACCTCCGGTGGGGGCCAGTTCCGGTAATCCTAGACACTGGTTCCTCACCGGACCGGATTACGCGCCGAACCGATCCCCCGCCAAGTCACTCAGAGCTTGGAATCTCCGTAGCTCGCATCGTCCATGTCGGTGTTCCCGTAGTTGTCGGGCTGGACCGGCATGTCCGGGGTGGTGGTGTCCGGTGTCGGTGTGGTCGGCATCGTCGGCGACGGCATGCCCGGGGCGCTCGGGCCCGGCTCCATTTCACTGAGGTCGCCGTCGATCTTGGGCCACTCCTGACCCTTGAACGGCCGCTCGTTGGCGATGGCGTCCTTCAACTTGGTCACGCCATCGTCCACCTGCCCCGACCAGGTGCGGATCCCTTCCTTCAGGTCATTGTCGAAGTAGTCCTTGCAGTTCTTGAACACCGAGATGCCGACCCGGGTGCGATAGCCCATGTCCTCCTTGGTCGGCGGCTGGTTCATCTCCATCTCGGACTTCATCTGGATCGCACACTGGGCGACGGTCAGGTAGAAGCGCTGCAGACCCGACGAACCGTCGTTGAGCGCCCCACCGGAAGCCTGGACCAGCTCGGTGATCTTGGTGAACGCCTGGGTCTGTACGCCGATGGCGTTCCCGTACGCCGTGGCACCGGAGCCGACCCAGCTGGTCTGCAGCTGCATCTTGCCGACGTCGGTGTTCAGGTTGTCCATCTCCTTGGTCTTGATCTCCTTCCACAACTCCGCCTTGTCCCACAGGGTCTTGGGCGAGTTCAGGTGGTACAGGTAGTTGGAGTTCCAGCAGTCGACCAGCTCGTTCCAGACCTTCGTCTGGTAGTTGCGGAGATCCAGCAGGTACTTGGCCCAGCCGTCGGGGAGTTCCCAGAAGCTGACCTTCTTGGTGGACGTGAAGCAGTTGGCGTTCTCGTCGAACACCCGAACCTGGAAGTCGCCACCGCTGTGCAGGGAGGAGCCCCGTTCCTTCCAGTGTTTCATCAATTCGGAGTCGTCAAGGTCCTTCTTGTCCTGGTCGGAGTTGGTCCCGCTCTTCTTCAGCGCGTCGTTGAGGAGGTCCGCGATGTATTTGCCGGCCCCTTCCCAGTGCTTGATCGGGTAGGACGCTTGCTCACCGGTGGGCATGGCTCTCCTCGGTCACTTCTTCTTGGTGTTCTTGGCGGTCTCGGAGTTCTCCTGCTCGCCCTGCTCATATTTCTTGGCGGTCTTCTCGAGCCGGTCCGCCACGTCGTTGAAGGTCTTCTCGCCGTCGATCACCCAGGTGTCCACCTTGTCCTGCACCTTGTTGTAACCGTCCGACATCTGGTCGGCGTACCCGAAGTCCTCCTTCTTCAGCTCGACCTGCTTGAGCTGCTGGCCGACGCGCTTGAACGCCTCGGCGAAGTCGCGCCACAACTTGGCGTCCGCCTTGAGCTGCTCGAGGCTCACCTTCACGTCGGTCACCCCACCGGCACCGCCCGGACCGCCCGGCATGCTCGGACTCGACGGGCCACCGGGCCCTCCCGGCATCTCGGGGCTGGACGGGCCGCCCGGCCCACCCGGCATCTTCGGCTGGTCCAGCGACGGGTTCTTCGACGGATCCATCTTCGTGGGGTCCATCTTGGTGGGATCCAGCTTCGTCGGATCCAGCTTGCTGTCGTCCGGATTGAGCTTGCCCTTGTCGAGGTCGAGCTTGTCCCGATCGTTCAGCCCGAGGTCACGGTTCCGGCTGGGGTCCAGTCCAAGATCACGGTTGCGACTCGGGTCCAGCCCGAGGTCACGATTCCGACTCGGGTCCAATCCGAGGTCACGATTCCGACTCGAGTCCAGCCCGAGGTCTCGGCTGCTGTCGAGGCCGGGCATCGCGCTGCGGCTGGTGTCCAGGCCCGGCCGCGATCCCAGCCCATCGGACCCCAGTCCGGACCCGGAGGAATCCAGGTGGTCGGGGATCCCGTCACCGTCGAGGTCGTCGGGGATGCCGTCACCGTCGAGATCGCCCTTCACGCCCGAGCCCGATCCCAGTCCCGCGGCCCGAGTCCCCCCGAGACCAGCGCCGCCAGACCCAAGGCTGTCCGCCTTCAACCCTGCGCCAGCCGCCGTGCCGCCGGAGTTCGGACCAATGCTGCCGCCACCCATGCCGCTGGCGCCCATGCCCATCTTTCCGGCGCCGAGCCCGCCGGCCGCACCACCGGCACCGCCGCCGGCCCCGGCACCGCCCATCATGCCGGGCGGCATCATCATCGGAGCGCCACCGCCGCCCTTGCCCTTGCCCTTGCCGCCCTCGCCGTTGGGGTCGATCAGCGCCTCATAGATGTCGAGGTCCTCGTCGGTGTCGTCGAACTTGTCCGAGATCGAGGTGTTCCCGGCCCGAAACGTCATCCGCTCGTTCATCACAGCTCCTCATCCTCGGAAATCCACCCACCGGCGATCAGCACCGGCCGAAGCGTCCTTTTGCGCAGCGCGAGTGCCTGGTCGCGTACCTCGTCGTATTCCCCCGGGACCACCACCGGAGGCCGCCATTCGGCGTACGCCCGGGTCAGGGCCTGTTGCAGGCTGGCCACGATGCGCTCCACCCGCACCCCCTCCACCCACGGCTGGTCGATCGAGATGGTGTCCGGGCGCATCTGCAGGTCGAGCTCGACCCGGACCTTCTCGTTGTCGCTGCGACCGATCGCCGGCGTGTAGTCGTAGGTGCGGTGCCGCACGTCGCCGCGCTGGTCGAGCTTCTCCAGCCGCTCGAAGGTCTGCAGGGTCTCCTCGAGCAGCTGGTTGACCTCGAGCTGGCTCATCGGGTGGTCCAGCACCGTTCCGTTGGGTTTTGGCGTACGCCCGGTCATCAGCGAGAAGGAGGCGATCTCCGGATCGGCCAGGGTGAGCGGCTCGGTGGCGCGCAGCGCCGCCTCGCGGACCGCGGCGGCCAACCCTTGGCCGGCCTTGTTGCGCCAGTTGTTGGAGATCACGACGCGGACCACCCGGTGCTCGTCGTCGACGGCCACGGCGACCGCCCCGCTGCCGTCGGAGACGAGGTCACCACCCAGCTCCGGTTCGTCGACCTGGTCCCCCACGGGGTCGACCGCAGGGGACGACAGCCCGTCCCAGGCGTCATCGTCGTCAAGGTTCCAGTCGGTCATCGGGGCCCTTCTCGCTCGGTCGATCCAGTTTCACACGTGGCTGGTTCAGCGAGACCGCTCGGCGTCGGCGCAACGAGCGGATGTTTCCACTTCTGTCGCCGTGGCGCCGTGGGCGCCCGGATCGCCGTCAGTTGGCGTCGGGGTCGTCGGTCCAGGTGGAATAGATCGCCGCCTCCAGCGGCTGGCGACGCAGCACCCGGCGCCACAGGTCCTCCTGGTCGGGACCGAACACGTCGGCGGTGGTGGCCCTGGCCACGATCCACGAGTCCCGGGCCAGTTCACCGTCCAGCTGCCCGGGTGACCACCCGGCATAGCCGGCGAAGATCCGCAGGTCGGCGTACGCCCCCGCCACCAGTTCCAGCGGGGTGTCCAGGTGCAGCAGGCCGATGTCGTCGACCACGCGGCGCCACCCGGGCGGTTCCTCGCTGCCGGCCAGCCGGGCCAGGCAGATGGCGCCGTTGGGCGAGACGGGGCCGCCGTCGAACAGCACCTGCGGCGGGGTGACGTGGTCCGACCAGCCCGGCAGCACCGCGTCGAGGTCCACCTCGGAATAACGGTTGAGCACCACCCCGAGGGCTCCGGAGTCGTCACAGTCCAGGACCAGCACCACCGCGCTGTCGAACACACCGTCGCGCAGGGTGATGTGGGAGACGAGCAGGTCTCCGGCGCGGACGGGACTCACACGCGAAGACTACCGGGGCGGGTTCAGCCGAACTGCCAGGACCGCTTCGACAGGCCGAACCAGAAGCCGTCCACGGTGCTCCGGTTCTGCGTCGACCCGCCGGCAGCAGCGGCACCGAGGGCGACGTAGAGCGGGGCCCAGTGCTCGGTCCGCGGATGCGCGGCCCGGGCCGCCGGGGCGCGGTGCTGGAAGTCGAGCAGGGCGTCCACGTCACCGGCGGCGACCGTCTCGGCCGCCCACTGGTCGAACTCGACCGACGGGGTCGGGGCGGGGGCGTCGGCCGGTGCACCTGGGTTGAACCATGCCAGGTTGTGCGTGGTGAACCCCGACCCGATGATCAGCGTGCCCTCCTCGCGCAGCGGCGCCAGCCGCTCCCCCAGCGCGTACAGCTCGGTGGGTGCCAGCGTCGGCAGGGACAGCTGCAGCACCGGTACGTCGGCGTCGGGATACATCTCGACCAGCGGAACGTACGCCCCGTGGTCCAGTCCGCGCTGCTCGTCGCGGCGTACGCCCTCACCCAGCAGCCCGGTCACCCGGTCGGCCAGCCCGGGCGCCAGCGGGGCGTCGTAGCGCACGTCGTAGTAGCGCTTCGGGAAGCCCCAGAAGTCGTAGGTCAGCTCCACCGGCCGCTGGGTGGCGGAGACGGTGATCGGCGCCTGCTCCCAGTGCGCGGAGACCATCAGGATCTGCTCGGGGCGCTCCAGCCCGGCCGACCAGCGCGCCAGTTCGGCGGGCCAGGTGGGGTCGTCGGCGAGCGGCGGGGCGCCGTGGGAGAGGAACAGGACGGGCTGGGTCATGCCAAGAGAACGTTTCGGTTTCAACTTTCATTCCCGGGCGCGCTCGATGACGAGCGATTCGGGCCGCACCCACTTTCCCGTGGCAGACAGCAGACCGCAGGACCTTCAAACGGATAATTGTCGCTATGGCCGCTGACGTCCCCGTGGGTCCACATCACATGAGACGTGCAGTTCTCAGACGGCGATGACATCCACCAGTTCGTCCAGCCCGGCGAAGTCCTGAGGGTTCCGGGTCACCAGCGGCAGGTCTTCGGCGACCGCGGTGGCCGCGATCAGCAGGTCGGGGAAGATCCAGCTCGATGACCACAGAGGTGTCCAACAGCCCCGCAGCCGCTCGCTCAGGCACGAGGATCCACCGACTGGTCGACGGTCGCACCCAAATCACGCCGGAACTGTTCAGCGTCCACCCGGGGGGACCCCGGAACAGTTCGGTCGCCAACCGCACATCCACCAGGCGTCGCCGGCGAAGTGGTCGCAGTTCGCCGACCGGAACCGAGTTCCGTGTGACAACAATGGAGCGCCCCTCGTCGAGCGCGCTCATGATGCGTCCGCTGTCATTGCGCAACTCACGCTGACTGATGACTTCGCCCATGACCGGGCGTAGCACCACGTGCTACGGCGACTCCTGGATTCCATACAGCGGGCCCCCGAAAAGGTGAAGGCCCCTGCCAGCGAACCGGCAGGGGCCCCAGGGTGGAGGTGCGGGGAATCGAACCCCGGTCCTCGAAGGATGAACTCAGGACTTCTCCGGGCGCAGCCGTTATGGCGGTCTACTTGGCTCCTGCACTCCTAACGGCGGGTTGCAGCCGAGCCCAGTTCTGTGAAAGTCCCCTGATGACCCCAGAACAAGGTCAGCAGAGCAAGCCTTCTGAATGAGGCCAGGAACCGGACCGAAGGCTAGTCCGGGCTGACCCTTCGGTCACTGCTCAGGCAGCGAGAGCGAAGTCAGTGCGCTTGGAATCGGCACTTATTGGTTTCCACGGGGCGTTTACGAGATAACCGTGGATCCTCGGCCCGCTTCTCCTGGAACTATCGCCCCAAGTCGAAACCGATCACCCCCTGTTGAGTTGTCCCGGCATCTGAGGGCCGGATGTCCCAGTCTACACGCCGGGTCAGTGCCGCGTCGGCAGTTTTTCGTCGAGCGGCTTCCACGGGATCACCCGGGTGACCGGGTTCTGCCAGGTCTCGCCCTTGGCCGCCTTGGCACCGCCGATGATGGTGAGCACCAGCCACGCCACCCACATGATCCCCATGATCCAGTCGGTACGCCCGTCGGTCATCCCGGTCAGGATGCCACCGCCGACGAACCCGATCGAGGCGAGCACCTGGAAGTTGAACGCCTTGGCCGCCTGCTGCTTGGCGTACGACCCCTTGGAGGCGATGGCCCACATGAACAGCGGGCCGAAGATCCAGGCGAAGAAGACCGAGAAGTGCGCGATCGCCGCCGCCGCGCGACCGGTCCGCCCGTCGGCGCCCTGGTTGACCAGGTTGGGTCGGTACGCCGGGTGCAGACCGAGCGCCTGGCTGGTGCTGGGCACCTGGACCAGACCATAGAACGCTGCGTTCAGCTCGCGACGGGTGTTCGCGGTGAGCACCTGCTCCAAGCGGGCGTCGAACTCGAACTCGGTGAGTCGGCCGTCGGCGTACGCCTCGGCGAGAAAGCCCTGCGCCCGGTCCCGTTCGGCGGGGGACACGGACAGGCCCAGACCCGGCACGGTCGGATTCTCGTAATTGCTCCGAGAGCTGGTGCCGGTGGCGGCGTAGTCGCGGTACTGCGGGAACTCGGTGCTCATGTGTTCAAGTCTCCGCCTCTCGCCGGCTCGCCGCCATGGGGTGACCCCCGGGCCCGTCCCTGAGTGTCCACCCCGGGGCGATCTGTCAGCGTGGCTGGATAGGGTCGCGTGCATGAACAACGAGAAGCCGGAAGTGGACTTTCCCGAGGGCCCGCCGCCCACCGACCTGCAGATCACCGACCTCAGCGAGGGCGACGGCCCCGAGGCCCGCGCCGGGGACACCGTGCACGTGCACTACGTGGGCGTGGCGTACTCCTCGGGCGAGGAGTTCGACTCCTCCTGGAACCGCGGTACGCCGCTGAGCTTCCCGCTCGGCGCGCAGCGCGTGATCGCGGGCTGGGACCAGGGCATCCAGGGGATGAAGGTGGGCGGGCGCCGCCAGCTGGTCATCCCGCCGCAGCTGGCGTACGGCGATCAGGGCGCCGGCGGGGTGATCAAGCCCGGTGAGACGCTGATCTTCGTCTGCGACCTCGTCGGCATCAAGTAGGTCTCGTTCCCCGAGCTGAGCGAGCGAGGAACGAGCGTCTCGAAGGGCGGCGGGGTCACCAGGAGCCGACCCCGCCGCCTCCGCCACCACCGCCGGAGAAGCCGCCGCCACCGAATGACGAGCCACCGCCGAAGCCCGAGCCGCTGCTGCCGGTGCTCGGCGACGGCATTGGTGTCGCGGCGGTCTGCAGGGCGCTGCCCAGATAGATGATGTTGAAGGTGCTGAAGTCGCCGTAGTACCAGGCCGGAGAGGTGTTCGGCAGCCTGCCGGCGGCAACCAGCTCACCGCAGAGTTTGGCCCAGCGCTCGGCGAGGCCGAACATGATCGCCCAGGGAAGATACTTCGAGAAGATGTCCTCCCCCTCCTCGAACCGCAACTGGTTGGCCTCGGCGGTGGCCAGATAGGTCTGGAACCCCTCGACCTGGTCGCAGACCGCCCGTCCCTCCGCGGTGCGCTGCCCCCGGCGCATCCGCCCGCGCACGATCAACACCGTCGCCACGATCGGCGCCAGCGGCAGCAGCGCCGCCAGCCCGATCAACGCGCCGCTGAGCACGTTGCTGAACAGTCCGATCGCCATCATCGCGACCGCCCAGAAGCAGCCGGCACCCAGCTTGACCCCGCTGCCGGTGGAGAGCCGGCGGAACCAGCCGCGTTGGGTGACCTGATTCTGCACCGCCCGCGACACCAGCTCGTGCGCCCGGGCCATGCTTCCCCGTGCCCCCAGCGCGGCCACCGCGCCCGGCGGTCGACCGTGGAAGAGGGCGTTCAGCAGCACGTTCTCGTGCGGGGCACGGGTCACCGACGGGTCCACCAGGGTCGCCTGGTAATTCCGACCGCCGGGGTGCTGCGGGTCCGGGCCCAGGCTGATCGCGCCGCGGACGGCCAGGTCGATCAGCGTCGCGGTGGTGTCCTGCACGTCCATCGACCCGTCGATCAGCAGCCCGGCCTCCCCGACCGGGATCCGCGGCGGGGAGAACGCGACCGGGATGTTCACCTTCGGGCTGCGCCCCACCGGCACCTGCTGACCGCGCGCCGGGGTGGTCCCCGGGGCCAGCCCGAGATAGCGGTCGTCGGTGCCCCTGCGCCGCCAGTACAACCACCCGAGCAGCGGCGCCACGACAGCGCTCACTCCGGTGGCGGCCAACCCGCCGTACACCATCCGCTGACCGCTGGCCGCGGAGTTCTCCTGCAGGATGGGCCGGGGGTTCGCCACCAGTCCGGGGCGGATCTTGGCGCCGACGGTGAGTCCGCTGCCGGCCGCCAGGTCGGACTGACTGAAGCTCGCGGCCCCGGCGCCGGTCACCGACTTCTGCTGGCACTCGGTGCTCGCGCCCGGCGGACCGGCGAAGCAGGAGGTGTCCTGAGCGCCGCCGGGCACGGTCACCGTGACGGTGGCCCGCCGGATCGGCGCCTGGGTGTCGAAACCGGTGCTGTCCCAATAGAACTCGTCGTAGTCGGTGAACGTGCGCATCGCGCCACGGACTGTGTAGCTGATCTGGTAGGTCTCGCTGCGGTCGACCGTCAGGTTGGGGTCACCGATCCGCACCTGAAGTTTGGCGTCCGAACCGCTGCGGTTCTCCGAGGTGCGGATGCCGGTGGGTGCACCGGTCGGGCTGGTCACCGAGAAGTTGTCGTACTCATAGACCGCATCCTGCTTGTCGTCGTACTTCTCGCGGGTGACGAACATCCGGTCGATGCCGTGCCGCCCCGTGCCGCCGAAGTTGTAGACGATCTTCTCGGTGGCCCTGACCGTCCCGTCGGGGTTCACCGTGTAGCTGATGTCGAAGTTGGAGATCGAGTCGCCGGCTGCGGCGTACGCCCGCGGCGCGGCCACCCAGCCGGAGGTGGCCAGCAGACCCAGCAACAGCACCAGGCCGAGCAGGGTGAGTGGTCGTCGCCAACGCCGTCGCACCATCTGGTCCCCCTGCCGCCCTTGGTCGGTTCCTCGCTCGGGCGGCTCAGCGCCGCTGTCGCTCGGCGAGCGCGCGCTCCGCCTCCCGGTTGGCGTCCCGGGTGCGGATCGTCTGACGCTTGTCATACTCCTTCTTACCGGTTGCCACGGCGATTTCAACCTTGGCGTACCCGTCGCTGAAATACAGCGACAGCGGAATCAGGGTGGTGCCGGCGTCGGCGAGCCGGCGCTCGATCCGGTCGATCTCGCGGCGGTGCAGCAGCAGCTTGCGGGTGCGGCGCGCCGTGTGGTTGGTCCAGGTGCCGTGGCTGTACTCGGGGATGTGCGCCTGCCGGAGCCACACCTCGCCGTCGTCGACGGTGGCGAAGGCGTCCACCAGCGAGGCGCGGCCCTGCCGCAGCGACTTCACCTCGGTGCCGCTGAGCACCATCCCCGCCTCGAAGGTGTCGTGGATGTGGTAGTCGTGGCGCGCCTTCTTGTTCTGCGCCACCATCTTGCGGCCGGTCTCCTTGGCCATCTCCACCACCTCCTCGCTCGTTGGACAACTGCGCCAGCCTACCAACGTGCGGTTGTCAGGGCAGGTCAATATCTGCCCTTGCACGGGAACGTCCCCGGGGCTGAGTGGCGGAGCCCGAGGTGAGGACCGATCTCAGAGCGACCGTTTGCGCGCGGAACGCGTGGTTCAGCTCAATACCAGCTCATCGGGTTGCTGAGGTCGCCGTCGAGCCAGACCATCAGGTGCAGGTGGCAGCCGGTGGAATAGCCGGTGGTGCCGACGGAACCGATCACCTGGCCCTTGGTCACCCGCTGCCCCACGTTCACGTTGTAGTTGATCGCGTGGTTGTAGCCGGTGGTCACATAGCGGCCGTCGACCTTCCCGTGGTCGATCATCAACCGGTTGCCATAGCCCGCGTTGTAGTACTTCTCGGTGACGACCCCGTCCGCGGCCGCGCGCAGCGGCGTACCGCAGCCGGCGCCGAAGTCGGTCCCGTCGTGCAGCTTCCAGTAGCCGAGCACCGGGTGCAGCCGCATCCCGAACGACGAGGTGATCGGGGCGTTGGTCGGGAAGATGAAGCCGTGGTGGGCGGCGGCGGTCTGCGCCGTGGCGTTCTGCACCGGAGCGGCGACCGGGACGGCCTTGGCTGCGGCCCTCGGCGCGGCAGCCTTCGGTGCGGGCGCCGGGGCGGGTGCCGCCTGACTGCGGGCCTGAGCCGCCGCACGGTCGCTGGCCGCCTTGGCGGCCGCGGCATCGGCCCGGGCCTTCGCGGCGGCGGCCTCGCGCGCCTTGCGGGCGTCCTCGGCCCGGCGGGCCTCCTCGGCCTTCTGCTGGGCGATCCGCTCGGCGATCCGCTGGTCGACCTGGCTGCGCTCGGCGTTCAGCCCATCGAGTGCCTGCTGGTCGGCGGCGAGCTGGTTGCGGGCGGCGGTCTCGGACTGGGAGTTGGACTGCACCAGCCGGGCGACTGCGGCGGCCTGCTGGGTCGCGGCGCCCTCGAGCTGGGAGATCCGCTTGACGTTCGCCGCGGCGGCAGCCTTCTCGTCGGCCATCTGCTTCTCGATCGCGGCCTGCTTGTCCTTGGCCGCGGTCAGCTGCCGCTGGGTCTCCTTGAGCTTGTCCATCTCGGCCTGGGTGGAGTCGAACACGGTGGTCGACCACTGCACCCGGTTGGACACGTCCGAGGTGCCCTCACCGGAAACCAGCATGCCGATCCCGACCAGGCCCGTGCGCTGCTGATACTGGGTGCGGGCGACCTGGCCGACCTCGATCTGCTGGGCGTCCACGTTGCGCTGCCCCTCGGCCACCGCGGCCTTGGCCTGCTCGAGGTCGTTCTGCGCCTTGGAGAGCCGCTTGGCGGACTCCTCGTCGGCCTTCTTCGCGTCGGCCAGCTGCTGCTGGATCTCCGCGAGCTGGGCCTGGGCGTCGGCGAGCTGCTTCTGCGAGGCGGACAGGTTGGCGGTGGCGGTGTTCAGCGCCTGGCTCGATTCGGTCACCTGAGCACCGGTGCTGGCGATCTGCTGGTTCACCCGGTCGCGCTGCTCGGTCAGGTCGTCGGCGTACGCCCCAGGGGCCAACGCGGTCAGTCCGAGCGCGGCAACGGTCAGGCTGGCCACCGCCAGGCGTACGACCCGGACCCGGGCGCGCCGAAGCGTTCCCGCTGCGGATGCACCGTGCCGAGCGACTGCTACGGGTTCGCCCTGGAGGGCGAGGGGAAGATCCCGTGTCACAGCTGGTCCCCAATCGGTCGTGGGCGGCCTGGTGGCTGCCCCTTAGGTCACACTCTCAAGTACCTTCTGGTGGCGATGAGCGTGGGAATTATTGCCAGCAGAATTCCCACGATGGCAACCCCGGCCATGGCCAGTCCCGCGTGGGACCAGCCAATCCAGGGTGAAGCCTTGATCAAGACTTCAGCTTTACGGATGATCAGGAAGTAAACTCCTGCGGCCAGTGTGGCGCACGCGAGACCCGCTCCGATGATCCCCGCGATCAGCGATTCGAGCAGGAACGGCAGCATGATGTAGAGGTTGCTGGCGCCGACCAGCCGCATGATGCCGATCTCCCGTCTTCGGGCGAACGCGGCCATTCGGATGGTGTTGCCGATCTGCAGGGCCGCCGCGAGCAGCAGCAGCCCGGAGGCGATGATGGTCCCCCACTGGAGCAGGCCGAGCCACTCGAACAGCCGGTCCAGCACCTTGTGCAGGTCCTGCACCGCCTGCACCCCCTTGAGGCCGGCGACCGCGGAGACCACCCCCTGGTACTGCTCGGGGTTCTTCAGTTTGACCCGATAGGACTCCTGCATCTGGTCGACCGTCAGCGAGTCCTGGATCGGGCTGCCCTCATAGGCCTGCCGGAACTCGTCATAGGCCATCTGCTTGGTCTCGAAGAAGACGTCGGCGACCTCGGGGTTGGTACGCAGGGTCTGCTCGATCTGCTGCTTCTGCGCCTCGGTGACGTCCTGACCCGGCTCGCAGTTGTCACCGCGGGTGTCCTTGGTGCACAGGAAGACCGAGATCTCGATCTTGTCGTACCAGCGGCCCTTCATCAGGTCGACCTGCTGGTTGGCCAGCAGTCCCGCCCCGAACAGCGACAGCGACACCCACATCGTGACGACGACCGCGATCGTCATGGTCAGGTTGCGGCGGAGTCCGGACCAGGTCTCGGCGAAGGTGTGGCGCATCTCAGCTTTCCTCCAGGGGCATGGCTGCCCTCGGGCGTACGGGGAAGGTGTGGGTCGGGGTGCTCACTGGTAGCCGTACACCCCCTTGCTCTGGTCGCGGACGACGTCGCCGTCGTCGAGCTCGATCACGCGCTTGCGCATCTGGTCGACGATCGTGGAGTCGTGGGTGGCCATCACCACGGTGGTGCCGGAGCGGTTGATGCGGTCGAGCAGCTTCATGATGCCGACACTGGTCGCGGGGTCCAGGTTTCCGGTCGGCTCGTCGGCGATCAGAATCTGCGGGCGGTTGACGAAGGCGCGGGCGACGGCCACGCGCTGCTGCTCGCCGCCGGAGAGCTCCTCGGGGAGCCGGTCGCCCTTGTTGCCGAGCCCGACCAGCTCCAGGGTCTCGGGGACGGCCTTGCGGATCGTGCTGTTGGACTTGCCGATCACCTGCAGGGCGAAGGCGACGTTCTCGTGCACGGTCTTGCCCGGCAGCAGTCGGAAGTCCTGGAACACGGTGCCGATCTGGCGGCGCAGCTTGGGGATCTTCCACCCGGGCAACCGGGACAGGTCCTTGCCCGCGACCCAGATCCGGCCGGTGCTCGGTCGGTATTCACGCAGGATCAGCCGCATGAAGGTGGACTTGCCCGACCCCGAGGCCCCGACCAGGAAGACGAACTCGCCCTTGTCGATCTCGACGTCGACATTCCGCAGCGCTGCTCGGCGCTGCCCCTCATACGTCTTGGAGACGTTTTCGAACCGAATCACTTCTGCTCCGGCCGGGATCGACGTCATGCCCAGTGGGCATGCCCCGGCAACGGGAAGCGCAGGGGAACGGCCTGCGGTGAGTCTAGGTGGGCGGTCCGCTGCGGGCCGCGCATTAGGCGTACGCCCGGTGTGTCTGTGAACGACCGCCTCTCCCCCTCCGTGGGCCCCGCGGAAAGTGATCGGGCATCCGATCGGTTCATCGGGCAGGGCAAATCGACATCGGGCGCCCGATATGGCGTGACAATTTCGGCCGCCCGATGACCAATTGGTCCGCCCGATGAAATAGTCGGATGCCCGATCATTTTTCGGGCCCCCAGCGACCCCGCGCCCTGGGAGCCTCCCCTGGGCTGGGAGCCTCCCCTGGGCTGGGAGCGTCCCCTGGGCTGAGTTGGCGAGCCCGAGGACGAAATCCGGTACGCCGACCCGCAGCCGGTCAGCTCACCGCACCCGGATTTCGACCGAAGCGAACCAACTCAGAGCGACCGTTCGCGCGACGGAGCGCGCAATCACACGTCCTGCTGTTTGCGCCAGCGGATGCCGGCGTCGATGAACGCGTCGATCTCTCCGTCGAAGACGGCGTCGGTGTTGCCGGTCTCGTGCTCGGTACGCAGGTCCTTGACCATCTGATACGGGTGCAGCACATAGGACCGCATCTGGGCACCCCAGGAGCCGCCGCCGTCGCTCTTCAGCGCGTTCATCTCGGCCTCCTTCTCCTGCCGGGCACGCTCGAGCAGCCGGGACTGGAGCACCCGCATGGCCGCGGCCTTGTTCTGCAGCTGCGACTTCTCGTTCTGGCAGGAGACGACCACCCCGGTCGGCAGGTGGGTGATCCGCACCGCGGAGTCGGTGGTGTTCACCGACTGCCCGCCCGGGCCCGAGGAGCGGAACACGTCGATCCGCAGATCGGATTCGGGGATGTCGATGTGGTCGGTCTCCTCGGTCACCGGCAGCACGTCGACCCCGGCAAACGAGGTCTGGCGGCGGCCCTGGTTGTCGAACGGCGAGATCCGCACCAGCCGGTGAGTGCCCTGTTCGACCGACAGCGTCCCGTAGGCGAACGGCGCGCGCACGGTGAAGGTGGCCGACTTGATGCCCGCCTCCTCGGCGTACGAGGTGTCATAGACCTCGGTGCCATAGCCGTGCCGCTCGGCCCAGCGCAGGTACATCCGCAGCAGCTTCTCGGCGAAGTCGGACGCGTCAACTCCGCCGGCCTCGGCGCGGATGGTGACCACGGCCTCGCGCTCGTCGTATTCCCCCGACAAGAGGGTCCGCACCTCCATCGCCTCGACGTCGCGGCTGAGCCGGGTGAGTTCGCGCTCGGCCTCGGCGATCGAGTCCGCGTCCCCCTCCTCGGTGCCGAGTTCGACGAGTACGCCGAGGTCCTCCAGTCGCGAGCGCAGGGCCTCGACCCGGTTCAGCTCGTTCTGCAGGTGCGACAGCCGGGAGGTGACCCGCTGGGCGTTCTCCTGGTCATCCCACAGGTCGGGGGCGGCGACCTGTTCCTCCAGGGAGGCGATCTCCGCCTTCTTGGAATCGGGGTCGACGACCTTCTCGATCGAGCTCAGCGAGCGATCGAGGGCGGCCAGGGAGGTTCCGAAGTCAACTGCCACAGCGCACAAGCCTACCGCTGCTCGCTGACCAGCACCGCCAGCGCGCCTCCGGGGCCGCCCTCGAACACGTGCGGGGCGTCCCCCGGATAGCTGATGAAGTCGCCAGCGTGCAGTTCGACCGGTCGGTCGGCCGGCCCGATCAGCGCGCTGCCGGAGCACAGCAGCACGTGCTCGGTGGTGCCTCCCGGGTGCGGATCGGACTCCCGGCGTGCCCCCTCGGCGACCTCGAGCCGATAGATGTCACGCCGGCTTCCCGGCGGCGCGCTGGAGAGCAGGGTGGCCAGATAGCCGCCGGCCTCCGAGGCGTACGCCACCCCCTCGCCCGCGCGCAGCACGGTCACCTGGACCGGTTCGAGGTCGACCAGCCGGGAGAACGGGATGCCCA
Organism: Enemella dayhoffiae; assembly: GCF_002250625.1. Lineage (GTDB taxonomy): Bacteria > Actinomycetota > Actinomycetes > Propionibacteriales > Propionibacteriaceae > Enemella > Enemella dayhoffiae. Next base: position 269,794 of record NZ_NMVQ01000034.1, read on the forward strand.
ACGCGGTGGCCAACGCCCACAGCGTCTCGACGCTGGGATTGCCGCTGCCGGCCTCCAGCTGGGACAGGGTCGATTTGGCCACCCCCGCGCGCCGCGCCAGCTCTCCCATCGACCAACCGACCCGGGCGCGTTCGCGCTGCAACCCGGTCGCGACCGCCTGCACGGGGTCCGACATGTTCGCTCCACCAATCCAACTGTTCGCATTGACGAACATCAAGGCGTTGTTCAGACTGTAGAACATTCGTCCGACGTAGTGAACACACGGAGAAGGATTCACCCACCATGTCCGAGCTGCCGTTGCGCCGCTCCCCCGGTTTTCGGGCCGGCGTGTCGATCGCCCTGGCCGTCGGGGTCTACGGAGTCTCCTTCGGTGCCCTGTCGGCGGCCGCCGGGTTGAACCTGTGGCAGACCCAGGCGCTCAGCCTGCTCATGTTCACCGGCGGCTCCCAGTTCGCGTTCATCGGGGTGCTCGCCGGCGGCGGGTCTGGCCTGTCCGCGCTCGGCGCGGCGAGCCTGCTCGGCATTCGCAACGGGGTGTACGGGATGCAGGTCAACGCCGCGCTGCGACCGCACGGCTGGCGGCGTCCGGTGGCCGCCCAGCTGACCATCGACGAGTCCACCGCCACCGCCCTCGGCCAACAGGGACCCGTCGAGACGCGCCGCGGCTTCTGGACCGCCGGCATCGGAATCTTTGTGCTCTGGAACGCATTCACCCTGGTCGGCGCCCTGGCCGGCAACGCCCTCGGTGACCCGAAACAGTGGGGGCTGGACGGGGCCGCGGTGGCCGCCTTCGTCGGTCTGCTCTGGCCACGCCTCAAGGGCCGCGAACCCGTGGCGCTGGCGGTGGTGTGCGCGGTGGTCACCGCCGCCTGCATCCCCTTCCTGCCGGCCGGCGTACCGATCCTGGTCGCCGCGGCCGTCGCCGCCCTGGTGGGCTGGTTCGGCCGCGGCCCGGCCGACGAGGGGATGGAGCCCGACTTCGAGGTCGGTGGTTCGCGATGATGTGGTGGTGGGTGCTGGGCGCCTGTGCGATCGCGTTCGCGACCAAGGGTGCGGGTTTTCTGATCCCGGCGCACCGGCTCGAGTCGCCCCGGATCACCCGGGTCGCGGGAGTGATGACGATCGGGCTGCTGGCGGCGTTGATCACCATGAACACCTTCGCCGACGGGCAACGGCTCCGCCTCGACGCCCGGATCGTCGCCCTGGCGGTGGCGATGATCGCCTTCGCGCTGCGCGCCCCCTATCTGCTGGTGGTCGTGCTGGGCGCCGCGGCGGCCGCGGGCGTACGCCTGCTCGGCTGGGGCTGAGGTCGCCCGGCTCAGCCCAGACCCAGCACCCGCCGGGTCTCCTCGACGTCGGCACCGATCTGCTCGATCAGCTGCGGGATCCCCTCGAACTTCACGTTCCCCCGCAGTCGCTGCACGAAGTCGACGCTGACCTGTACGCCGTAGAGCTCGAGGTCGTCGCGGTCGAGCACGTGCGCCTCGACCACCACCTCCGGCACGTCGTCGAAGGTGGGGTTGGTGCCGACCGAGATGGCGGCCGGCCACAGGGGCGCATTCGGCAGGTCGCAGCGCCGCAACCACCCGGCGTACACCCCGTCCGCGGGAGCGGCGAACCCCTTCGGGACGGGCAGGTTGGCCGTGGGGAAACCGAACTCGCGGCCGCGCTGGTGGCCCACCACGACCTCGCCGGTGAAGCTGAACAGCCGGCCCAGGTGCTGGGCGGCGGTGGCCACGTCCCCCTCGGCGAGCAGTCGCCTGATCTCGGTGGAACTGGTGGTGTGGTGCTCGGTGACCAGCAACTCGAGGACGCTCACCGCAAACGGGCGGGTCCCGTCCAGCCCCTGAGCGCCCAGCTCGGTGAGGGTGTCGACGGTGCCGGCCGCGCGATGCCCGAACCGGAAGTTCTGTCCCACCACGACCCGCACCGGGTGCAGCGGCAGCAGCTTCTCGCGCACGAAGTCCTCCGGTGAGGTGGCCATCAGTTCCGGGGTGAACCGGATCACCTCGACCTGGTCGGCGCCGGCCTCGCGCAGCAGGGAGATCCGGTGCGACAGGTCGCACAGCAGCAGCGGCTCCTGGCCCGGACGGACCACCGACATCGGGTGCGGCCAGAAGGTCACCGCGACCAGTCGCGCACCCGGTTCCGGGGTGCGCGCGGCCCGCAGCACCTCCTGGTGTCCCTTGTGCACGCCATCGAAGTTTCCGATGACGACGACGCTGGGCTGATCCACGTGGCCATCCTCACTGTTCGCACCCGGTCCGAAATGCTTCGGAGCGATCGTAGCGAGATTCGCCGACGGGCCGATTCGCGGTAACGAGTCGGCAACGATCCACGGGTTGCTGAGAGTCCATCAGGAATTGGGCAGAGGATGAGTCGGCCAAATGACCGAATCCCCAGGAGAAGTAGATGAGATCACCCCGGGTGCCCCGCACCGTGGGCACCGTGGCGCTGGCCGGCGCCGTGCTGTTCGGGCTCACCATCCCGCAGGCCGCCGCCACCCCCACGCCTGCGAAGCCGACGGCCACCACCGCGACCCCGCAGGCACCGGCCAAGCCGCGGGCCGACTTCACCAGCTTCGACGACCGGGTGATCTTCCAGTCCTTTTCGCTGTTCCAGCCCTACGAGTCCAACATGTACGCGAGGCTGGCCGGCCAGACCGGACAGCTGAACTCCTGGGGCGTGACCGACGTCTGGCTGCCGCCCGCCTACCGCGCCTTCGGCATGTCCCGCTACCTGGAGGGGTACGCCGTCACCGACCGCTACGACCTCGGCGAGTTTCCCCAGGGTCCGAACAACTCGGTGCCGACCAAGTACGGCACCTCCGCCGAGTTGAAGTCGCTGATGAGCTCCCTGCACGGTGCCAATCTGAAGGGGCAGATGGACCTGGTGCCCAACCAGATGATGGGCCTCAGCGGTCGGGAGGCGGTGACCGCGACCCGGACCGACCGCAACGGCGCGCTCTACGTCGGGAAGGACGGCCAGAAGACCGACTTCATCAACCAGATGTACCTCCCCTACACCAGGGGCGGCGGCCAGGGCCAGGCGCAGTATGGCGCGATCAAGGAGTTCAACAAGTCCCACTGGAACGGCACCTCGCTGCAGGAGATCGGGTTCGGGGACACGCTCAAGGACGCTACCGGGAAGCCCTACCGGGTCGATCAGACCGACCCCGCCGCCAACAACGTGCCGGCGTGGATGAACCCGAGTCTCGGCCACAACCAGGTCGACGGCTATCTGTCGGCGCGAGAGGCCTACGAGCTCTCGCCGGGCAACTGGCGGCCCTACCTGGTGAATGACCCGAACTTCGTCACCTACGCCACCAAGAAGTGCGGCTTCGCCGACGAGACGGCCGTCAAGACCGGCACCGGCTCGAAGTCCATCTGGGACTGCCGGGACGCGTTCATCGACCCGCGCCAGGACTACAAGGCCAACCCGGAGGCGCTGCCCGGGATCAAGTACAACTACTGGGGCGAGCAGCCGTCGGTGGAGAACTCGTTCACCGGCATTGACGATCACGACGAGATCCTGTTCGCCGGCCACACACGGTTGAACGACAACATGATCTCGGCCCACGGGTTCCTGGTGGGCAACGACTTCGACAACGCGCGCGCCGACGTGCAGGCAGAGCAGCGGCACTGGGTGCAGTGGCTGTTGAACCAGTACGGGTTCGACGGCTTCCGCGTCGACGCCGCCGCCCACTTCCCCACCGCGATCCTCGACATGGTCTCCCAGGAGACCGCGAAGAAGTTCAACAACGACCCCAGCCGCTATCTCGACTATCTCGAGACGTACTACAACGGCGCACAGAACGCCTACGTCGACAGCACCGGAAATCGGGCCCTGGCGATGGATTCGGCGAACTTCAACGCCATGAACGACTCGCTGTCGGGCACCGCCCCGGTCGGCAACATCTACCGCAACTCGGACGCCAACGTGACCGGCTCCCGGGCGACCGGCGGCAGCTATCGACCCAACTGGTCCTTCTCCAACAACCACGACCAGGAGAAGCACTGGCTGAACTACATCCTGTTCAAGCAGCTGGGCATCACCAACTACTGCACCGGCGGGCCGACCGTCTGCAAGTCGTTCACCCTGGACTGGACACCCGAGGCGGAGCGTCAGGCGCTGCTCGAATGGAACGCCGACCTGGACCGTCCGAGCAGCCAGAAGAAGACGTCGCCGAAGAACGTGCCGGCACGTTACGCGGCGATGCTGACCAACAAGGCCACCACGCCCACCGTGTACTACGGCGACCTCTACCGCACCAACGGCTCCTACATGACCGAGAAGACGCCCTATTTCGACGAGATCGACAACCTGCTGAAGGCGCGCAAGTCCTACGCCAAGGGTGACCAGAAGGTTTACGACTTCGGCAACGACCTGAGCGCCAGCGTACGCACGGGCCTGGACCGGGCGACCGGGCTGGCCACCGTGATCAGCAACAACCCGGCCATCAACCGGAGCATCCGGGTGGACATGGGACGCGATCACACCAACCAGAGCTATCGCGACGTCACCGGCAAGAACACTCAGGTGCTGACCACCGACGGCCAGGGCATCCTCACCGTGCCGGTGAAGGGGTCAGACTCCACGCCCGAGGTGTCCGGTTATCTGGGAGTGTGGGCTCCGGTGGACACGGTGACGCAGAAGCTGACCCACGGTGCGATCGACGCCAAATGGCAGGCTGACAAGGCGATCCTGGGGCAGCCGACCTCGCCGGAGAACTGCTTCCTGCGCGACGGTGGCTGCTTCCAGACCTTCGAGCGAGGCACGATCTATTGGTCGCCGGCGACCGGCGCGCACTGGGTCCGCGGCGCGATCATGCAGAAGTGGGGCCAGCAGGGCTGGGAGAACGGATGGCTCGGCTATCCCACCACCGATGAGAATTGTGGCCTGCGCAACGGCGGCTGCTGGCAGGGATTCCAGGGTGGGTTGATCTATTGGGCGCCGGCCACCGGAGCCTGGTCGGTCAAGGGTCGGATCCTGGATGCCTATGCCAACCAGGGTTGGGAAACCTCGCGGCTCGGTTATCCGATCTCGGACGAGATCTGCGGTCTTCGTGATGGCGGGTGTGTCAGCCGGTTCCAGGGTGGCCTGATCTACTGGTCGCCGGCCACCGGTGCCGGCGTGGTGCTGGGTGCGATCCAGGGGGCGTACGCCGCCCAGGGCTGGGAGACCGGGATCGGTTATCCGCTGGGGAATGAGGCGTGCGGGCTGCGGGATGGCGGCTGCCTGCAGCACTTCCAGTACGGCAGCATCTACTACTCCCCCGCGACCGGTGCCCAGGTGGTCAAGGGTGCGATCAAGGACGCCTGGGCCAGCCAGGGCTGGGAAACCGGGCGCCTCGGTTACCCGACCACGGGAGAGCAGTGCAACGCGGCCGGCAACGACTGCGTGCAGTACTACCAGGGCGGCCGGATCACCTGGAACGCCGCCACGGGCAGCAGAATCTGGTGACCGGCAACTGAGGTGACACGGGGCGGATCCGATCTCGGATCCGCCCCGTTTCGTTTGCCCGCGCGGCTTCTGACCGATCGTCGACTCTCGACCCGTTCACGAGAGTTCGCGGAATCCATGGCACGAAAGCGATTCCTCGGCCATGATTCAGTCAACCGCAGCCTCGGGAGCGCCACGATGATGCGTCGCCTGCTGGTCACCGCCACCGTCGGCGTCAGCCGCACGTTCCGGGCCGGTGACCAGCCCGCGCGAAACCCCGGCACCCACGGCCGCTGGGAGGCCCACCACCCCCACCTCACCCAGCCCGGCTCCGGTGTCCCCGATCCAGCAGACCTGGCTCAGCAACCAGTGGTTGGGGGAACCGGTCGGCCAGGAATCCTGCGGACTGCGCGGTCGCCGGCCAGAAGGCGGACGGCCCCCCGTCGTGGGCGCCAGCTACCTCCGGTGGGACGACCTGCACCGAGTGAGTGCTTCCAGCTGTTCCAGGCCGAGCGCCGGTGTCACCAGGGCTTCCAGGGTGGTTGGATCGAGTGGTCCGACCGGTCCGGGATCCGCGCCAGCCGCTGATCAGCAGAAGACGGCCTCGGCCTTGGCACCTGCTGGTTCGGTTTCGTCCGCGGCGTACAGGGCCAGGAACTTGCCGTCGTGCATCATCGCGGTGAGCGCATCGAGGCGTACGCCGGAAAGCTTCTGTCCATAGGAGATCGCGCGGGCCTGCGCCTGGTCGAGCTCGAGGGTCGGGAAGCACTCGGCGGCCACCTCGTCGATCCCGATCAGCGACACCTCATCGGTACCGTGGTCGACCACCTGGGCCCGGTCCAGCGCGAACGGACCGACCCGGGTACGCCGCAGCGCCGTCAGGTGTCCCCCGCAGCCGAGCGCGGCCCCCAGGTCGCGGGCCAGCGCCCGGATGTAGGTTCCCGAGGAGCAGCGCACGCGGACCCGCAGATCCAGCACGGGGACTCCGTCAGACTCGGCGGTTTCGCTGCCCAGCAAGGCGAATTCGCTCACCGTGACCGGCCGCGCCCTCAGCTCGACCTCCTCCCCGGCCCGCATGCGGGCGTACGCCCGTTTGCCGTCGATCTTGATGGCCGACACCGCCGTCGGCACCTGCTGGATCTCACCGCGAAACGGCTGCATCGCCTGTTCCAGCACGGAATGCTCGAGCGGCCCACAGCCCGGGCGAGCAGTGCCCTCCCCCTCGGCGTCGTCGGTGACGGTCGACTCACCCAGCCGGATCGTGGCGGCGTACTCCTTCTCGGTCAGCATCAGGTGACCGAGCAGCCGGGTCGCCCGGTTCACCCCGACCAGCAGCACCCCGGTCGCCATCGGATCGAGGGTGCCAGCGTGCCCCACCTTGCGGGTGCCGAGCAGTCGGCGGCACCGGCCCACCACCTGGTGGGAGGTCCACCCGGCCGGCTTGTCGACGACCAGGACGCCGGACTCGACGGCCGTCACCGGCCGCCGTCGCGAGCCTGGTCCTCCTCGCCCTCCTCCGGACGGCGATAGGGGTCTGCGTCGCCGGCATAGCTCGCCCCGGCGGCCCGCTGCGCCAACTCGGCGTCGTGGTTGCGGGTGCTGGCCAGCAGCTCCTCGATGTGCCGGGCGTTCTCCGGCATGGCGTCGGCGACGAAGGCGATCGACGGGGCGAACCGCAGACCGAGCTGCTTGCCGATCGTGGAGCGGATCAACCCCTTGGCCGAGTCGAGCGCGGCCTGCGAGGCGGCCAGGTCGGACTGCTCCCCCAGCACGGTGTAGAAGATCGTCGCCTCCCGGGAGTCGCCGGTCAGCCGCACATCGGTCACCGTGACGAAGCCGAGGCGCGGGTCCTTGATCCGGCGCTCCAGCATCTGGGCGGTGATCACCTTGATCTGGTCGGCCAGCTTCTGCACACGTGGGTTGCTCATAGCGCTCAATTATTCCAGACCCGCGCCGCTGCGGCGTACCTCACCGGTGGCTAGGCTGCCGGACATGACCGAACCGGACCTGGCGGTACGCACCGCCGAGGAGCGGGACGCCCTGCTCGGGTTCGTGGAGCACTCCCGGGGTGAGATCCGGCAACTGCTCGACGATCTCACCGATGAGGAACTGCGCAGCCGCCTGGTGCCGTCGGCGACCACGGTGCTCGGTCTGGTGAAGCACTGCACCTTCGTGGAGCGGGTCTGGTTCCTGGCCACTCTCGGTGGCCGCCCCCGCAGCGAACTCGGCCTCCCCGAGACGGTGGAGCCGAGCTTCGAGCTCCACCCGGCAGACACCGCAGACTCAGTTCGTGCGGCCTTCGATGCGGCCTGCGCGCAGTCCCGGCAGCTGGTCGCGGGACTCGCCCTGGACGACGAGGTCGAGCACCGCCGCTTCGGCCGGCTCAGCGTGCGCTGGATCCTGCTGCACCTGGTGAGGGAGTACGCCCGGCACGCCGGTCACGGCGACATCCTGCGCGAGCAGCTGCTCGCCCGCCGCTGAGCGGGCCAGCCCCCGGATCGTCCCGGAGCCGAGCGTACGCCAACCCCCGGCCCTGCCCTGAACTCGGCCCGAGACACTGGATTCGGACCCGTTCTCGGGTCATGGTGCAGTGACAACCGACGAAAGGCATCACCATGAGCACCCTGTCCCGTCCCCGCCACAACCGGATGATCGCCGGCGTCTGCGCCGGACTGGGCCGCCGGTTCGGCATGAGCGCCGGCTGAGCTGCCTGCTGCCCGGCCCGCAGATCCTGATCTATCTGGCGCTGTGGGTGATCCTGCCCAGCGAATGATCTGCTGAAGCCCCGAACGCGAGCGATCCCGCGTACCCAATCGGGTACGCGGGATCGCTCGTTTCAGGCGTACACCTCAGCTCACTCGCGTGCCTTCTCGCGCATCTCGAAGGTCTCGATGATGTCCTCGACGTGGATGTCGGAATAGTTCGCGAGCGTCAGACCGCACTCGTAACCCTCCCGCACCTCGGTCACATCGTCCTTCTCGCGGCGCAGCGAGGCGATGCTGGTCTCGGTGATGACCACCCCGTCACGCAGCAACCGCGCCTTGGCGTTGCGGCGGATGAGACCGGTCTGCACCATGCAGCCCGCGATCGTGCCCACCTTGGAGGAGCGGAAGATCTCGCGGATCTCCGCGGTGCCCAGGGACACCTCCTCGTAGATCGGCTTGAGCATCCCCTTCAGGGCCGCCTCGATCTCGTCGATCGCGGCGTAGATCACCGAGTAGTAGCGGATGTCGACGTTCTCGCGATCCGCCTGCTCGGTGGCCTTGCCCTGGGCCCGGACGTTGTAGCCGATGATCACCGCACCCGAGGCCGCGGCCAGCGACACGTTGGTCTCGGTGATGGCACCGACACCGCGGTCGATGACCCGCAGGGACACCTCGTCGCCCACGTCGATCTGGGCCAGCGACTCCTCCAGGGCCTCGACCGAACCGGACGAGTCGCCCTTCAGGATCAGCAGTAGCTCCTGGGTCTCGCCCTTCTCGAGCTGCTCGAACAGCTGGTCCAGGGTCTTGCGGCGAGCACCGGCGGCCTGCGCGGCCGCGCGGCGGCGCGACTCCCGCTGATCGGCGATCTGGCGCGCCGTCCGGTCGTCGGCGACGACCAGGAAGGAGTCACCGGCACCCGGCACCGAGGTCAGACCCAGCACCTGGACCGGCATCGACGGCGGCGCCTCGTCCACGTTTTCGCCGAGGTCGTCGACCAGCGCCCGGACCCGGCCGTGGGCCGGGCCGGCGACGATCGAGTCGCCCACCTTCAACGTGCCGCGCTGCACGAGCACGGTGGCCACGGGGCCACGCCCCTTGTCCAGGTGCGCCTCGATGGCCACACCCTGGGCGTCCATGGTCGGGTTGGCCCGCAGGTCCAGCGCCGCGTCGGCGGTCAGCACGACCGCCTCCAGCAGCTCGTCCAGACCCTGGCCGGTGGTGGCCGAGACGTCGACGAACATGGTCTCGCCACCGTATTCCTCGGGGACCAGGCCATATTCGGTCAGCTGCCCGCGGACCTTGGCCGGGTCGGCGGTCTCCTTGTCCACCTTGTTCACCGCCACCACGACCGGCACGTCGGCCGCCGTGGCGTGGTTCAGCGCCTCGATCGTCTGCGGCATCACGCCGTCGTCGGCCGCGACCACCAGCACCGCGATGTCGGTGGACTTGGCGCCGCGGGCACGCATCTGGGTGAATGCCTCGTGACCGGGGGTGTCGATGAAGGTGATCGGCCGCTCCCGGTCGTCCACCTCGGTGGTCACCTGATAGGCGCCGATGGACTGGGTGATGCCACCGGCCTCCTTGGCCACCACGTTCGACTTGCGCAGCGCGTCCAACAGCTTCGTTTTACCGTGGTCGACGTGACCCATCACGGTCACCACCGGCGGACGGGCCTCGAGGTCGGACTCGTCGCCCTCGTCCTCGCCGAACTCGAGGTCGAACCGCTCCAGCAGCTCCCGGTCCTCGTCCTCGGGCGAGACGACCTGGATGCTGTAGTTCAGCTCGGCGCCGAGCAGCTGCAGGGTCTCGTCGTTCACCGACTGGGTGGCGGTGACCATCTCGCCCATGCCGAACAGCACCTGGACCAGCTGGGCGGCCTCGACGTTGATCTTCTCGGCCAGGTCGGTCAGCGAGGCGCCGCGGCGCAGCCGGACGACCTGTCCGTCACCCTGCCGGATGCGTACGCCGCCGATCGACGGCGCTTCCATCTGGTCGAACTCTTGACGCTTCTGCCGCTTCGACTTGCGACCGCGACGGGACTGACCGCCGCGACCGAAGGCACCCTGCGTACCGGCACCGCCGCGGCCACCACGACCGCGACCGCCGCCACCACCGGGGGGCCCGCCCATGGGGCCGCCGCGACCGGGCGCACCGCCACCGGGT
>NZ_NMVQ01000035.1 GCF_002250625.1 Enemella dayhoffiae
GGCCTCTCCGCGGAGTTCACCTGCATCGAACGCTTGGTCGACGGTGAGCGCGCCCGCGACGAGGCCTACGACGGTATCGGCCTCGGCCACCAGAACGGTCTTCGGTAAGTGGTCGTCGCCGATGCGCGCCGTCGGACCGTCCGCGTCAATACGGAGAACGATGAGCAGGCTCTCCACTTCGAAGCCGACTTCTACGGGAGGCGTTGCTGTTCTCCCGCGAAGAATGGCGGGCAAGGCAAGAGTCAGCCATCGTGGCCGGAACTCGTCATCACCCTGCCCGGCGGCCAGTAGAGGGACGCCCCATCGCCCCAAAGCCTCCATCGGTTCCTGAAGTTCAGCGCCCCAGCGCGTCAGTCCATAAAGGACTCCCGCGTCTCCCAACACTCGCTCCACCACGCCGGTGTCTTCCATCGTCCGCAGTCGTTCGGCCAGGAGGTTGCTCGCGACCCCAGGCAGGGAGGCTTTCAGCTCGCTGTATCGGAGGGGTCCGGGCAGTAGCTCGCGCACGATCAAGAGATTCCAACGGTCTCCGACGATGTCGAGCGCGCGCGCCAGCCCGCAGAACTGGCCGTAGCTTCGACGCGACAGGGGATTGACAGTTTCAACCATGCTTGATTATATCAACTAGTAATAGTCATTACCAGGTCAGCCGCGGCCTGGCTATCAGGGAGGTAGGTGGCATGGAGATCAGCTGGATTGGTGTACTCCTCGCGTTCGTCGCAGGGATGATCGTCGCAATGGTCTGGTATTCAAAGGGTGCCATCGCCGACGCCTGGGAGGGACTCACGGGCATCACACCGGAGAAGAGCAAGCCCGTGCGAACGCGGAATCTGACTCTGCTCGCTGTGGCCAATGCCGTGACCACTGTCGGGCTCGCGTTCGCCGTCGGGCTCACGTCGGCGGCGACTGGCAACGACTCCGTGTGGATGGCCTTGGTGGTTGGCGCGGTTGCTTGGCTGACACTTTCCGCGTCGACCCTTCTTCAGCACAACTCGTTCGAACAGAAGCCTCTGAAACTGACGACCATCAACACCAGCTATCAGCTGGCGCTGTTCCTCGCGATCACCCTGGTGTTGGGACTGTTCTAAGCATGTCGATCCACGACGGGATCAGTACATCCTTGCGCTGAGTATGAGCTCCAGCCCGAGTTCGTCGATCGGCGACACGCCACGCTGGCGTAGTCACAAGAATGCGCCACTCACTCCCGAAGGTCGCCAACGACTGATCGAACGCTGCCGTACTCGTCCCATTGCACACGTCGCGGCCGAGATGGGCATCTCCCGCGCAACTGCATCGAAGTGGGTGAACCGATACCGCCAGTTCGGCGAACTCGGCCTGCTTGATCGTTCGTCGACTCCGGCCCGGCAGCCGGGTGCGACTCCTGGCGAGACGGTAGCTCGAATCGAGGAGCTGCGGCGCGAGCACAAGTGGTCGGCATCCCGCATCGCCTTCGAACTGCATGCAGACGGTGTTGCGGTCAGTCGGCGCACCGTCACCCGGCACCTGGCACAGCTCGGCTTAAACCGCCGTCGATTCATAGACCCGAGTGGTGAGACGAACCGTGAGGTCAGGACGATCACCGCGAAGCATCCCGGGCACATGGTGCACCTTGACGTGAAGAAGGTCGGACGGATCCCCGACGGCGGCGGTTGGCG
>NZ_NMVQ01000036.1 GCF_002250625.1 Enemella dayhoffiae
CGGCGAGACTCACACATAGTCCCCGGGAACGAGGGGGCCGTGCCTCACATACTTTCCCCCGCGAAGCAGTGGCCGGCCACGATGGGGTGTGAACGCGAAGGTTTTGTCGATGGCGGCCAGGTTCGAGATCACCAAGAAGTACGCCCGGGCCTATGCCGCGGCTCCGAAGAAGGGCAAGAGCCACATCCTGGACCAGGTCGTGGAGGTCACCGGCTGGAACCGGGACCATGCCCGCCAACAACTCGTGGCACGGCTCGCCCAGGCACCCGGCCGGGCCGTGGCCACTGTCGCGGTGATCGACCGCCGCAAGACCAAACCCCGTAAGTACTCCTACGACGCGATCCGGGTCCTGCAACGTGTCTGGGCCACCGCGGGCGGCAGCTGCGGCAAGTACCTCGCCGCCGCGATGCCCGATTGGCTGGATGCCATGGAGGCCGAGGGCTCCCTGATCGAGGGGCAGGACCGCTACAGCACCCCGGTCCGCGCCGAGCTGATCTCGATGTCCGCGGCCACGATCGACCGCTACCTCGCCCCCGCCCGTGCCACCGACCCGATCCGCGGGAAGAGCACGACCAAACCCGGCCACCTCCTGCGGAACTCGATCCAGATCCGCAAGGCCGGAGACGAGGTTGAATCCGAGCCCGGATTCTTCGAAGTCGACACCGTCGCCCACTGCGGCCCCACCCTCAAAGGCGAGTTCTGCCGCAGCGTGAACTTCACCGACATGCACACCGGCTGGGTCCACACCCGCGCAATCCGCAACAACGCCCACGTCCACATCCGCGCCGCGTTCGACACCTTCATCGACACCGTCCCGTTCCTGGTCACCGGCATCGATTGCGACAACGGGTCAGAGTTCATCAACCACGACCTCATCGGCTGGGCCGGCCAACGCGAGATCTTCTTCACCCGATCCCGTCCCTACAAAAGCAACGACCAGGCCACCATCGAGTCCAAGAACAACCACCTCGTCCGCCGCTACGGCTTCTACCACCGCTACGACACCCCGACCGAACTCGCCCTGCTCAACGAGCTCTGGACACTGGTCAACGATCGACTCAACTACTTCACCCCGACCAAGAAGCCCATCGGCTACACCACCGACACCATCGGCCGCCGCAAACGGGTCTACGACCAGCCCCGCTCTCCCTACAAACGCCTCCTCGACGCCGGGATCCTCAACCCCGCCCAGCAGACCGAGCTCGCCACCTACAAAGCGACCCTGCACCCCGCCGCGATCGCCCACCGCATCAACGAGATCCAACACGAACTCACCCGACTCGCCGCCACCAAAACCCGACGCCTCGAGAACCAGATCACCTGGACCCCACCCGACCCCGCCGGCCTCAAAATCCGCGCCAGCTGACCCCCACTCTCGCGGGGAAAACTATGTGAGGCACAGCCCCCCACCACGCGGGGACTTGACTATGAGGCACCACG
>NZ_NMVQ01000037.1 GCF_002250625.1 Enemella dayhoffiae
AGTTGAGTCCCTCATAGTGGTGTAGCCCGTGGTGGCTGGCTCTGGACGACAGGGCGGTCACCGCGTGATCCTCGAGTTCACCTCTCACAGCACCCTCGAAGGAATCATCACGATGACCGCTCCACACATTGTCGACTCTGCCCACGTTCTTGGCGAGCTCCTTGCTGAGGCATCACCGGACATGATGCGCAGTTTGTTGCAGACCATGCTCAACGCCCTGCTGTCGGCCGACGCTGACGCGGTGGCCGGCGCCGAGTACGGCCAGCCCAGCCCTGGCCGTGTGGCGCAACGCAACGGCTACCGCCACCGCGCTCTGGACACCCGCGCCGGCACCATCGACCTGGCCATCCCCAAACTGCGCACCGGCAGCTACTTTCCCGACTGGCTGCTCGAACGCCGCAAGCGCGCCGAGTCCGCACTGATCACCGTGGTCGCCGACTGCTACCTCGCTGGCGTGTCCACCCGCCGCATGGACAAGCTCGTCAAGACCCTGGGCATCGACCGGCTCTCGAAGTCCCAGGTCAGCCGGATGGCCGCCGAGCTCGACGAACACGTCGAGCAGTTCCGCCACCGCCCGTTGGGCGATGCGGGGCCGTTCACCTTCATCTCCGCCGATGCGTTGACCATGAAGGTCCGCGAGGGCGGACGGGTCGTCAACTCGGTGGTGATGCTCGCCACCGGGGTCAACGCCGACGGGCACCGCGAAGTGTTGGGGATGCGGGTCGCCACTGCCGAGACCGGACCGGCCTGGAACGAGTTCTTCGCCGACCTGGTCGCCCGCGGCCTGACCGGCGTCCGTCTGGTGACCTCCGATGCCCATGCCGGCCTGGTCGAGGCGGTCGCGGCCAACCTGCCCGCAGCGTCCTGGCAGCGTTGCCGCACCCACTACAGCGCGAACCTGATGGCCATCACACCCAAGAGCCTGTGGCCAGCGGTCAAGGCGATGCTGCACTCGGTCTACGACCAGCCCGACGCCACCGCCGTCCACGCCCAGTTCGACCGACTCCTGGACTACACCGCCGACAAGCTCCCCGCCGTCACCGACCACCTCGACCAAGCCCGGGCCGACATCCTCGCCTTCACGCAATTCCCGCCCGAGGTCTGGCAGCAGATCTGGTCCAACAACCCCACAGAACGCCTGAACCGGGAGATCCGACGCCGCACCGACAGTGTCGGTATCTTCCCCAACAGGGCCGCGATCGTCCGGCTCGTCGGCGCGGTCCTGGCCGAACAGACCGATGAATGGGCCGAAGGACGCCGCTACCTCGGCCTCGAAATCCTCGCCAAGAGCCGGCTCAACCTCATCACCAACCAGCCCGAACAGGAGACCACGCCCGCACTCGCCAGCTAACCCCGCCCCGAAGGATCACCAACAGTTACACCACTTGGCGGGACTTGACC
>NZ_NMVQ01000038.1 GCF_002250625.1 Enemella dayhoffiae
TGATGACCGACACACTGGTGGGCATGAGCCCACCGAGCCCGGCTGCGGCCGGCGATGCCGAGGACCGCGCTTCAGGCGCAGGTCGTGCTGAGGACCGGGATCTGAGCCCGGCGGAGCTGGCGGCGGTGCAGGACTTGGTCCGCCAGGCCCGGGCCGCCGGGGTCGCGTTGACGGGCCCGGACGGGCTGTTGAAGGCGATGACCAAGACGGTGATCGAGTCCGCGCTGGAGGAGGAGCTGGCCGAGCATCTCGGCTACGACAAGCACGCTGTGGAGGGCCGCAACCGGGGCAATTCGCGCAATGGCAGACGGGCCAAGACCGTGCTGTCGGACAGTTGCGGCGAGGTCTCGATCGATGTTCCCCGAGACCGCGACGGCACGTTCGAGCCGCAGTTGGTCAAGAAGAGGCAACGCCGCCTCGGAGAGGTCGATGAAGTGGTGCTTTCCCTGTATGCCAAGGGATTGACCACCGGCGAGATATCCGCCCACTTCGCCGACGTCTACGGCGCCAGCGTCAGCAAGGACACGGTCTCGCGGATCACCGACCGAGTGATCGAGGAGATGCAGGCCTGGTGGGCGCGGCCGTTGGAGAAGGTTTACGCCGCGATCTTCATCGACGCCATCATGGTCAAGATCAGGGATGGACAGGTCCGCAACCGGCCCGTCTACGCCGCGATTGGCGTCGACCTCGACGGTCACAAGGACGTGCTCGGCATGTGGGCCGGAGACGGCGACGGGGAGTCGGCCAAGTTCTGGCTGGCGGTGCTCACCGACCTGAAGAACCGGGGCGTGCGTGATGTGTTCTTCGTCGTCTGCGACGGCTTGAAGGGTCTACCCGATTCGGTGAACGTCGCGTTCCCCCCGGGCGATTGTGCAGACCTGCATCATCCACCTGATCCGCAACACGTTTCGCTACGCCAGCAGGAAATACTGGGACAAGATCAGCTTCGACCTGAAGCCGATCTACACCGCCCCCACCCCTGCCGACGCCCGCCGGGCCTATGAGGAGTTCGCCGAGAAGTGGGGCCGGGCCTACCCGGCAATCAAGCGACTGTGGGACAACGCCTGGGAGGAGTTCATCCCGTTCCTCGACTACGACGTCGAAATCCGCAAGGTGATCTGCTCGACGAATGCGATCGAGTCGCTGAACGCCCGCTACCGCCGCGCGGTGCGGGCCCGGGGCCACTTCCCCAACGAGCAGGCCGCGATGAAAGCGCTGTATCTGGTCACCCGATCCCTGGACCCCAAGGGCACCGGTCAGACAAGATGGACGATGAGGTGGAAGCCCGCGCTGAACGCCTTCGCCATCACCTTCGCAGACCGCATGCCAGCCGCCGAGGACCGCTGACATGGAAACCGCCACTTACACCGTTCGTCGGACAGTCCC
>NZ_NMVQ01000039.1 GCF_002250625.1 Enemella dayhoffiae
CGCGGCCGGCGACTGTGAGAGTGTCGAGTACCTCCTGGCGGCCTGACTCTTGCTGACGACTGACCCCGAAGTCTGGGTGTCCTTGCTGTTGATCTGTCGTCCGTCAGGAGGCGCATCACCCTCGTGGTGCTGGCCGGGCGGGCGTGACCTCATAGGAGCCTGATCGCAACAGTCCCATCACAGTCCCGTCCACCCGACCGGCCAGTGTCACTCACCCTGTCCTGATCTGGTTGGAGCGAGCACTATGAGCATGCAGCATGTCCCCCCTCACCGTCGAGTCGTTGTTGGCGTCGACACTCACAAACACGTCCACGTCGCCGTCGCGATCGATGAGCTCGGCGCGGTCCTGGATCGTCGGTCTTTCGCGGCGGATTCCGGTGGTTACGGTCAGCTGATCGACTGGGGCGAGTCGTTCGGCGGGAAGCTCACCTTCGGGATCGAAGGCACCGGATCCTATGGCGCAGGCCTGGCCGGCGCAGTGCGCCGTCGTGGAATCGGGACGCTGGAGGTGATGAGAACGGACCGTCGCGACCGGCGGTTGCGAGGCAAGTCCGACACGCTCGATGCCGAGAATGCAGCCAGGGCAGTTCTCGCGGGCCTGGCCACGGCCATCCCGAAGTCAGCTGACGGAACGGTAGAGATGATCCGTCAGATCAAGGTCGCCAAGGACATCGCCGTCAAGGCGAGAACATCCGCGATGATCAGCCTCAAGCAGGTCATCGTGAATGCCCCCGATGATCTGCGTCAGGAGCTGCAGCCGCTATCGAAGATGGCGCTCATTCACCGTTGCGCGGCGCTTCGTCCGGGCCAGGTGACCACGATCATCGCGTCGACCAAGCACACTTTACGGTCGATCGCTCGTCGGTGGGAAGTACTGGATGCCGAGATCTCCGGGCATGAGAAGCTTCTGGCAGAGCTGACCGCGCAGATCGCTCCCGATCTCGCGAAAGCTTTTGCGGTCGGTCCTGACACCGCGGCCGAGATGCTGATCGTCGCCGGCGACAATCCGGAACGGATCCGTTCGGAGGCCGCGTTCGCCAGGCTCTGCGGCGTCGCCCCGATCCCAGCATCTTCGGGGATGACCACCCGACACCGGCTCAATCGGGGCGGTCACCGGCAAGCGAACGCCGCACTCTACCGTGTCGTCATCGTTCGCATGCAGCACCACGAACCCACCAAGGCCTACGTCGCCCGCCGCACAACCGAAGGCAAGACGAAGTCCGAGATCATCCGGTGTCTGAAACGTCTTCTCGCCCGCGAACTCTGGGCCGCGATGCGACCCATCCGCGAAGCCCGGCCATCCCTCCAAATCGCGGCTTGACAGATATAGGAGCATCAA
>NZ_NMVQ01000040.1 GCF_002250625.1 Enemella dayhoffiae
TGTACCCGGCCATCAGGTTGGTAGCCGGCTGATCGGTGGTTTGCCTCCGAGTGCGCTGTGGCATCGTTCAGTGTTGTAGTGCTCGAGCCAAGGGGCAAGTGCGGCGGCACGTTCGGTGTTGCTGGTGAAGACCTGCCGGTAGGCCCATTCGCTGGCCAGGGTGCGGTTCAGTCTCTCCACTTTGCCGTTCTGCCAGGGGCAGTGCGGCTTGATGAACTTCTGGGTGATGCCGTTCTCGGCGCACAAAGTGCGAAGCGAGTAGCGGTAGGCCCAGGCGTTGTCGGTCATCAAGCGTTCGATCCGGGTGATGCCGTGTGCGGCGAAGTAGGCGATCGCGCGTTCGAGGAACGCGGCGCAGCTGACGCCCTTCTCGTCGGGCAGGACCTCGGAGTAGGCCAGCCGGGAGTGGTCATCGATCATCGAGTGCACGTAGTCGTAGCCGATCGGGGTGTTGCGGTCGCGTTGGATCGATCCGGCTCCGCGCCCGTGGGCTCGCCAGCCACCGCCGTCGGGGATCTTGCCGAGCTTCTTCACATCCATGTGGACCAACTCGCCCGGACGGTCGCGTTCGTAGCGGACCGCGGTCTGTTTCGAGGAGCGGATCACCTCCCCGGTCATCGGGTCACACTCCCGCAGACACGGCACCTGGTGGCGGCGCAGGATCCTTGACACCGTTCGGGCCGGTATCCCGAGTTTCGGGCCGAGTACATCGGGACCCTGGCGATGCTCGGCACGGGCGGTGAGGACTTTCTGCTCGACCTCGTCGCTGGTCCGGGTGGGCATCGTGTGCGGCCGCGAGGAGCGGGTGACCAGCCCGGGATCGCCCTCGTCTGCGAACCTGTCGATCCAGGTCTTCACACACTTGCGCGACACCCCCATCGCGGCTGCGATGTGGGCCTGCTTCCAGCCGGCCTGATGGCGCTGGACGATCAATCGACGACCATGAACGGTCAATCGGGCACTACCGTGGGACATGAGAACCTCCGGGTTGGCGTGGGCCTTCGACAAGCCACATCCCATTCGGAGGTTCTCGTTCGTTCAACCAGGCTCGCCGCTACCAACGTCCTGGCCGGGTACA
>NZ_NMVQ01000041.1 GCF_002250625.1 Enemella dayhoffiae
GCAGGACTGGCTGCAGGTAGGTGTCGCGGTCTGAACCGAGAGGGGTGCGCCCGGTCGGGGCCGTTTGGATCGCTGCCGCTACGTCAGAGTCCGAAGGCTCCGCCGCTGACGAGGATCACGATGCCGAGGCCGATGAGAACGATGGGGAAGAGGATGTGCTCCCAGCGTTCGAGCACTTCGGCGATCGGGGGGCGGGTGGCGACGAACTTTGCCAGGGCCACCAGGACCGCGACGAGCGCGAGGAAGATGATGCAGTAGGCGACTACTGCGAGAGGTTCCACGCTGAGGAAGACAGGGGTGTAGACGCCGATGTTGTCGCCGCCGTTGGCAAGGGTGACGCCTGCGACTGTCCACACGCCGACCTTCTTGCCGGCAACCTTGGCCTCGTCGTCATCGTCGTCATCGTCTCCGCGCCAGGCCTGCCATGCGGCCCAGAGGCCGAGGCCCAGAGGGATGAGACCGAAGTACGGGATGGCTGCCGAGGGCAGGAATGCTCCGGCACCGATGGTCACCAGGACCGCGGCACCGAGGATGCCGGCGAATCCGAGGTACTGGCCGGCCAGAATGCGGGCGGTAGTGCCGCGCTGGCCTGCCCCTCGCGCGAAGAAGAGGGAGAGCACGATGATGTCGTCGATGTTGGTCGCTGCGAACAGGCCCATCGCCTGCAAGACCGAGGTGAGGATCATGCGCCCTCCCCAGCTGCGTCGCATCCGGGAAGCGAGCAGGCGGGATCGATGCACGGGGCGTCTTCGTCCACTGCCAGGGTGGCATCGACCAGTGCCGTCAGCGCCTGCGCCAGGTGCGAATCGGCGATCTCATATCGTGTCCGACGACCCTCGGGCTCGGAGACGACGATCCCGCAATCGCGCAGGCATGCCAGGTGGTTGGACACGTTCGGGCGTGTCAGGTCCAGATCTCGGGCCAGTTCCGCCGGGTAAGCGGGATGGTCGAGCAGGGTCAAGATGATCCGGGATCGAGTGGGGTCGGCCAGTGCACGACCCAGGCGGTTCATCACGTCGAGACGCGAAGC
>NZ_NMVQ01000042.1 GCF_002250625.1 Enemella dayhoffiae
GCCGCGGCCGATAGTGAGCTCGGCATGGACCCTGCGGGCACCGTAGATGCCGTGACACTCGGTGTGGATCTGGGTGATGAGGTCGGTCAGCATCGAGTGCCTGATCGAACGCTCAGACCGCGCCCGGCTCCTGCTCTCGTAAAAGCCTGCCTCGGACACGGCTAACACCCGGCAAGCCACATGGACAGGTAGACCCTCCGCGGCGATCACCTCGACCGCCGCGCGCCTTCTTTTGGGCTGGTCTGCTCCTTCAGCAGGTCAACGGCGCGCCGCGCGACCTTCAGCTCGGTCTCAAGCTCAGCGATCCGCTTCTTTGCAGCCGACAGCTCGCCCTTCTCCGCCGTTGTCAGCCCAGGCTGGACGCCGCGGTCGACGCGGTCCTGGCGTCGCCAGTTGTAGATCGTCTGGTCGCTGACGTCGAGATCGTGCGCGATGCTGGCCACTGTTCTCCCCTCGGCCAGTAGGTCGAGGACCTTCCGCCGGAACTCGGCCGGATAACCCGGTCGTCCCATCTGAACCTCCTAGTGTCATGCACCAGAATCCAGTAACTCAGACGCCGTAGAACCCGGGGCACACCAGAGCCTCCATCAGACCCAGTGCGGTTCAACAATGTGTGGTGCGGTCATCGTGATGACTCCATTCGAGAGTGCTGTGAGAGGTTCACTCGAAGGATCACGCGGTGGCCGCTTCATCGTCTGCCGTACACGCCGGTGACGATCCTGGCGACCGCGCTACACCACTATCAGGGACTCAACTCGCATCATCAGCAGCTCCACCTTGTCTTCGCGTTCCTCGGCTCGAAGCTGGGTCTGAATGATCCCCGTGAACACTTGAACTGATTGATACGTCGCCGCGATCGCCCGACGACCCCCTGACAATTCCGACGAACTCGGGACTGTCCGACGAACGGTGTAAGTGGCGGTTTCCATGTCAGCGGTCCTCGGCGGCTGGCATGCGGTCTGCGAAGGTGATGGCGAAGGCGTTCAGCGCGGGCTTCCACCTCATCGTCCATCTTGT
>NZ_NMVQ01000043.1 GCF_002250625.1 Enemella dayhoffiae
CACCAGCAACACCGAACGTGCCGCCGCACTTGCCCCTTGGCTCGAGCACTACAACACTGAACGATGCCACAGCGCACTCGGAGGCAAACCACCGATCAGCCGGCTACCAACCTGATGGCCGGGTACATCTAGTGCGCCGTCCGTCCTCACCGCGTTCCCGGCGCGCTGGTCGATCGTCCAACAGCCTGCGGTTTCCGGTGGCATTGAAACGTTGAGAATCCCAAGCGTCCCGGTTCGGACGTCGCATGCCATCTGCGCCAGAACCGGGCGCTTGGCGGCTGCGGCCACAGCGTCGAGGATGCGGCCAACCGCGACGCTGATGGTCGCGTCGATTATGACGTCAGCATCGTCTAGGTCCGAGGCTTCGGGGACATGCGCTTCACGAGGTTCCACCTCGACAGCGTCGCTTATTGCGCGCAAGCGCGTGGCCAGAGCTTGCACCTTTGACTCGCCCACATCAGTCTCAATGAAGTTCTGACGAACCAAGAGCCCGCCTGCGATACGGCCTGGATCACACAGCACAACCTTCGTGGCCCCCGCTCTGACGACAAACTCCGCAACCCACGAGCCCAGACCGCCGCAGCCCCAGACATGCACGGTCTTGCCTGCGAACGAGGAGACCGGTCGCGTCGCGTCGCGTCGCGTCGTTATCTCGGGGCGCTGGTCGGAGATTGGTAACCAGTCCATCTCTACATCGGGGTCAATTCTGGCGGGATCGATGGTGATCACGGAATTCCTCTTTGTGCTGGCGCGGGCCAGTGCCCGGATTCGGTCGGCGCCCGCCCCCGGCACGCTGGCAGCCAGTAGGTGCGGTGGGCCACCAGCAGGGTGAGGGACTGCGATGATGAGCCGTTGTGGCGTGCCAGCGGGTTTGCGAATTGCGCTTGCAGCAAGGGCAGTCAGCAGTGGGACGGCATGCCCCGTCAGGTAGCGCTCGATAGTAAAGGCATCACCAGGCGCAATGTGTCCTGCGTACGGGTCTTCGACAAGACTGAGCAGGGAGAGCAAGGTGGTGCCGGCCCCCAGAGGCAACGCGGCATCGAGGCGGACGATCGGTACGTGCTGAGCCGAGTCACGTGCAGGCCCGCTCTGCGCATAGTCACGGTCGAGCACCAGGTCGTAGCGCAGAGGCGAACGCTCGATGAACCAGCCGTGGCGGACGAGCCGGCCCGAGGAGAGTGAGTCGCGCACGACCACGCTCGGCGCGCCAGGTGTCTCGTGCAACACACCACCTACCGCGTGGTAGAGGGCGGTTTGAGGATCGAAACGTCCAGCGGCAGCGTCGCCAAGCCACTCGATGAGTCTGTCGATGAAACCCCCGAATCCTCCAATCGGGTCCCATTCCCGGGAGGGGTCGAGGTACAGACACAGTCGGGTGCCCTGAAGCACATGTGCATGGTCGAGGAACCGGAGGTGATCGACCTCGGCTCTCGGAGGTGAGAGGTCGGACGGCCCTACGATGACGTGGAACTCTTCGTGGTCGTGTAGCCGGAGCCCACCATCCACATACTCAAGTTCCCGGGTAAGGACCCTTAGCCGAAGGCGCATCTCGCCATCGCTGTGCCGCGGCTTGCCGATCAATTCGACTTCCCCCGGGAACGCGGCAGCGAAGGCGGCCAGGTCCGTGAGAACCCTAGCTTGCCACTCGCTGGTGCGTTTCGTGCTCACCCAGCGCGACCCGAATGCTTGACGGTTGACACTGAGGCGGCAGCAGCGGCGCTAGAGACAGCGCTGAACTTGCCTGCTCCGGAGGACCCGGAAGACCCCGAACTGGCTGGCGCCTTGAAGCCATCACCGAACAACGCCTGCCACTTCTTCACACTCTCGTCGAAGTCAGTCTCGTCATAGGCATCCTTGATTTCAGCGGCATGCACGTTGATCCGCTTGCGGAAGTGGGAGTATGTCTCCTGGCTCCAGCGGTGGTCGAACGACGTGCCCGAACCAGATGGGTCCATGATGACCGGCTTGTACGGGTTGGCTTGTAGGTAGTCGTCCAGGTCGGAGACGATGTGCAGTAGAGTTGTCGGGAGATCACTGTAGTACCCGCTGTCGAGCACCTTGCGCCACTCTTCGACCCGCTCGCCCAGCAGCGTCGTCAACAGGATCGACTTGGTACCAGTCCAGGAGTTCTTGTGGTCGCGCAGGAACTTCATGATACGGATGACCTCTCGCAAGCGCTTGTTCGCGATCCCGTCTTTCTTCTTCATCCAGTCGGTGAAGCCGTCAGTGTCGGTGCGTTCCCACTTGTTGTCATCGCGGTTGATGATCCACTGCGTGCCGTCGTCACGTAGCACGAAGGGGACAACATCGACGTGCATCGCGTTCTCGGCATAATTGACGTAGACGCAGCGGCACTTACGACCGTGCGGCATGTTCTTGTAGGGCGAGGTTGCATGCAGCACGTTGTAGATGGCGTCGCCGTACTTCTTCAGGTCGTATGCCCAGTCGGGTTCCTCGATCATCTGGATCATAAAGTCGCCGTCAAAGGCCTTGCCGTTGACTGGCTTGATAATTGTGCGCTGAGGCCAGGAGCCCTGGGGCACCTTCTTCTTGATCCGAGGCTTCAGGTCGGGATCGTTCTTCAGACAGTTGTAGATCGCGTCAACCCTCGCGCTAAGCAGGTTGACCTTGGAATCGGGCAAGTTGACAGTGTTTTCCAGAAAGTTCTTGAAGTAGTCGGTGTGCTTCATGCTGTGCCTCCAGGCGTCGTCGAAGTACCGGATTCGACCGTGCGGTCGCTACCCGGCGAAGAGATAGGCGTGTAGCGCCTCGCGACGTGGTCAGCGAAGCGTTCGGTGAAAAGCGGGCTCAGTGCTCGACTTTCGCCAGCCGCCAGGCCCGCGAGCGCTCCGGGGCTGGCTCGGTCGATCGTGAAGACCTTGCCGGGCACTGAAGCGTCGAAGCGGACGAAGTCGTCCTTGCCAACCAGGTGCATGGCGGTGCCTTGCACACCCCGGCTCGTCGCGGTGATCGTGAGGTCGACGGCGGGCTTGGCCCAATTGAGCCAGCCACCGATGTCGAGTCGTTCAGGGTGAGTGGTCCGCTGGTCAACAGCACCGACGTTGAGTACCCGAATGGCTTCCAACGGCACGTCTAGCATGCTCACCGCCTCGCTGATCGCAACGACGGAAGGGTTGTTGGCCCAGACGCCGCCGTCGATTAGTCGTTGCCCGTCGACACGCGCAGCCTTGAAGAAGGCCGGTGCAGCACTCGTCGCCATCGCGACGTCGACCATCGGAATGCGGCCGTCGCGACGCAGTCGCGGGTGGTGCGGCGTCTTGAAGATGTGCACGGCGCCTCGTTGAACGTCCCACGCGGGGATGACCAACCGTTTCGCGCTGTCTCCGAGCAGCCGGTCGCCGAGCACCTTCGTCAAGGCGTTGCGCAGCGCATCGCCGTCGTAGATGGGTGCAGTGAGTTGACGCGGACGCCGCCAGAATCGCCGGCGCGCCGCCGGGAAGACCGCCTTGACCAGTTCTTCATAGTGCCCGACGATCTCGCTCGGGGTGAGGCCGGCGCCCAGCGCGAGCGCGACGATCCCGCCCGCCGACGTCCCGGCGATCAAGTCGAAGGAGTCGGTGATGCTCACTCCGACGTCCTGCTCCAGCCGCGCCAGCATGTGAGCGGTGAACAGTGCCTTGGCTCCGCCACCGTCGAGGGTGAGAATCTGGAAGCGATTGACGGATGGGGTGGTTGGCTCGATCGTCGTAGATGGGTGGTCCTGCCGTCCGGGCACGGAGACCTGTCCGGTAGGCATCTCGCCTCCGGGACCGGTCGAACTTGCAGGAACTACACCCATGTAACTATTCTACGCCGCCGCACCGACACTCCCTCGGGCTCAGATCAAAGGCTCCGCTCGGGGGAGGTCCGCTCGATCGGGCGACGTTCGGTGGGATCCCCGGACTGGCGAGCGGCCTGCTCTGCCTGTGCAAGTGCACTTCTTGCGCGAACCGCGTCGATCTTCTGCGCCGCGTTCTCCGGTACCGGCCCGAGTGGCGTGTCCTCGGTGATGCCGTACCGGTCGCGGTAGGCCGCGACCGTGCGGGCGTGCCGTCGCCACGCCGCTGTCTTGCGCGGGTCGCGCGGCGGGTCACCGACTGGCCGCATCCAGGCTTCTCCGGCATCGCGGGCGGTGTCGAGCACGGCGTCGGCGCGGGTCTCGATCAGCTCGCGCCGTTCATCGAGTGCCTGCCGCATGTCGCGGGTCATCGGGCCGTCCGCGGATGGGATCAGTCCCGCGATCAGCCGTGGTGCCTTGCGGGTGCGGCCCGAGCCCGCCGGGCGTGCGGTGGCGCGAGCCACCCGGTAGTGCAGGACGGAGGCGATGTCGTCGGCATCGGTGAACCCGCGCGCGGCCACCAGTCGCGGGAACAAGGTGTCGAGGTCGTGGTGGTTGGCTTCGGCGCGGCGCAGTTCGGCGGTGAGTGCCCCGAACGCCTCGGACTCGATCGCGGTGTCGGCCTGTTCGGCTGTCAGACCAGAGGCACGGATGAGGGTGGCCCAGCGGTCGTGTTGGGCTGCAGCGGCGATGGTCTCGTACTCGGCGGCGAGCTGGGCGATCGAACCCCACTGCTCCTGTTCGGCGGTGATGGTCTCGTGCGCGGACAGCTCCGCGCCAACGTGTTGGAGCACGCCGTAGAGCACTGATCGGCCGGTGGCGTCAGGGTTGTCGCCCGGCTGCGGGTGGGCGTGCTCGTCGTCCCGATCGAGGATCACGTAGGCGTGGTTGGAGTGCTTGCCGCGGGTCATCGCGACGTAGAGGTTCTCCCGCGTGGTGGTCGGCTCCACCAGCACGTGCGCGGTATCGACGGTGACACCTTGCGCCCTATGGGCGGTGATCGTGTATCCAAGATCGACATGATCGGACACGTAGGCGGCGGGGAGGACGATGGAGCCGCCGAACTGGCGGCCGGTCTTGCGGATAGTGACCGAGCCGTCGTCGCGGACGCCGGTGATGGTCCAGGTGTCGCCGTTGCGGACCCAGTCCTTGCCGTTGCGTAGGCGGCGGTCGTTGCGGCGGGTGATGATCGTGTCCCCGACCCCCGCCGCGGTGCCATTGTTCAACTCGACCTCCCGACCGGGTTTCAGCGTGCCGTCGAGGATCAGGTCCGCACGAGCACGCTGGTTGAGGGCGGTCACGTCGTCGCGGGTCTCGGCGACCAGCACCGACACCAACCCGTGCTCCCGGTCGGCGCGCCAAGCGGTGTAGGCGGCGTCGGTCATCGCCTCGGCGTCACCGTCGCGGATGCGGTCGTGGTCGAAGTAGGTGTTGATCACCTGCGTACGTCCGTGACGGAGGGCGAGGGAGGCGGTCTTCTCCCACTCGTGGGTGAACCGGTGCACGTCGACCAGCTCCGGCGCATCGCCGCGATCGCCCACGAGGAGTCCAAAGGCGCCGCCAGCGTCCACGGACTGGAGCTGCGCGTAGTCGCCCACCAGCAGCACCTTCGCCCCGGCTCGTTCGGCCAGGTGCGTGATCCGGTCCAGCGAGAGGGTGCCTGCTAGCGAGGCTTCGTCGATGATGACGAGCTGACCCGCGTGGAAGTCCTCACCGTGGATGAGGTGGTTCTGCCACCACTTCGCGGTGTTCTCCGTCGCGATCCCGAGGTCGTCAGCGAGCACCTGTGCGGCCACGGCGGACGGTGCGAGCCCGACCACGGACCCGGTGCCTTGTTCCTTCTCCCACGCGCGGCGCAGCGCGGACATGGCGGTGGTCTTCCCGGCGCCGGCCGGGCCGATGAGCACATCCAGGGTGCGGCCTGAAACGGCGATCTTCATCAGCGCGTCGGCCTGGTCGTCGCCGAGCATTCGTCCCTCGGGGTCTGGCCGCTTGGTGATCCTCTCCACCGTGCGCAGCGCGACGGTGGGTGCGGTCATCGCGTGGGAGCGGTCGAGCAGCCGGTCCTCGGCAGCCAACAGCGGCTCGGAGGAGAGCAGGGTCGAGTGCTTCGGGCGGAACACGCTCGTGCCATCCACCCGCCGGAACGCGGCCGGGCTGGTGGCGAGGTCGGGCGGCGTCAACCGCAGCGACACGGACTCGGCGGCGTCAGCGATCATCGCCACGACGGCTTCGCGGTCGTGCATGGTGGCGAAGCGCCAGCCCATCGTCTGCCGCGACGCCTCGGCCATCAGGTTCCACCGCCGCCAAGTGGACCGCTTCTCACCCACCACCTCGACCACGGTCTGCCCGAGTTCGCCGATCGCATCCAAGGGCACGTCATCGGCTCGCAACAGCAGCGGCTTGTCGTTGTCCGTCACGGTGCGCGCCCAGGCGGTGGCGTCCTGACCGAGCACACCAGTTGCGCGGGTGCGCCACTCGGCGGTGAGGTCGGCCAGCGACCGCACCTCCTTCTCCGGCCGCGTGGCGAGGGTGGCTTGGGCGCGCAGCTTGATGATCGTGGCTGTGGAGGGTTGGCGGCCGTGCCGGGCGACGTACTCGGCGATCAACCGGTCCTTCTCGGCGTCGATGTGCCGGGCACGGGTGGAGAACTCCTGGACCAACTTCTCCGGCACGGTGCTGATCGCCCACGCCGGGTTCCGGTCCCGACCCATGTCTCGGGCCTCCCACTCGACGCCGAAAGTGCGGGTCATGTGATCGGCGAACACCGCCTCGTGCAACTCCGACAGGGCAACCACGGCGGCGTGCATCGGCCGCCCATCCAGCGACCGCCACTTTCCGTCAAACGCGGTCTGGACCTTATTGGAGATGACGACATGGGTGTGCAGATGGGGGTCGCCGGCGCGCGAATCGAAGTGATCGAACGCCGTCGCCACCAACCCAGTCACATCGACCTGCGCAACCGCACCGTCACCGGCGGTTGCACCAGAGCGGGTGGCTGCAACCTCGCGCTCCATGAACGCAACCACCTCCGCAACCGCCCGATGATGCGCCTCCCCGACGAGCGCCTGCGTCCCTGCGTCGGCAACCGCCCACAACGCCGAGGCCGACTTCGGAACAGAGAAGGTGAAGTCGAACCCGGCCACCGCCCGCCGTCTGCCGCGCTCGGTCTCCTCGGCCTCGATCCGAGCGACCGCCTCACCCTTCGCGCCCGGACTCAGGCTCGGGTCGAGGTCAGCGATCCGAGCTCCGATTCGCTCCGACACGGACTTGTAGGCGGGGAACGCGCGACCAAGCGGGCCGCCGGTAATCGGGTCACGTCCCATCCCCATCAAGAGCTGGAGCTGAGCCTCCGACACCCGATCACCCACCGCGAGCTGCCCCTTCCCGAGCGAGACGACGCCGGACCCAAGCCACTGGCCCGGCGGGGTGCCCGCCTCCACGTAGTACCTCGTCAAAGGCGTGGACAGCTCGCGGTCACCGTCCGCGGCCGCGACCGTGCGCAGCAGGTACTTTTAGCCATCGCCCGCCCTCATCACGCGCATCGAAACCGTCACCACGCCACCGACTCTCGACGGCCAGGTGAGCGGGCGCTGACCACGCGAATGCGCCGTCAACTTTGGTTGACACCTCGACCTGCAAGACGCGTGGCGGCTCAGCGGGGTGGCCCGATCGAGCCACGGTCATCGGGCGCCGTCGCGGCCTTTCCGGCGTAGAAGGGTGGCAGGACGACGGAACGGGAGTGACGTACTCGGTCTCGGCTTTGACGGCAGCCTTCGGCTACGGGACCTTGGAGGGCCAAGCCAACATCGCCGCGTCGGCGATCGCTTCGAGCGTCTCCGTGTCTGCGCCGTCTCGTGCCCGCTGAGCCATGCCTTGCTGAACGGCAACCACGTACTCGGCAAGGTTCCGCGCGTCGGTTTCGGTGGGGAGCTTACCGGCGTCGATGTCAGCGTCGATGCGCTGTTGAATCAGCGTGACCGTCATCCTTCGCCGTCGCGCGAGACTTTCTACGACATCGGTCGATCTCGGCGGTGTGTTCGTCGCGCCCTGGATGATGAGGCAGCCGTGTGGCAGTCCGGGAAGGCTCTGGGTTCTGGCGGCCTCCCGCAACAACTGCCGCACTGCACGATAGGCCGTCGGCTGATCGGCAAGCGCGCTGGTGACGTAACTGCCGAACTCCTTGGCGTAGCAGTCCACAGCGAGCTCGAAGAGCTCTTGCTTGCTTCCGAAGGCCGCGTAGAGACTGGACGCCTGAAGGCCGGTGAGGGTCGTGAGGTCTGCGATCGACACACCCTGGTAGCCGTGACGCCAGAAGGCCAGCATCGCCTCTCGCAGCACAGCAGACCGGTCGAACCCGGGCGGGCGTCCACGGTTGCTCGGCATGCCAACCATTCTACAACGATCGCTACAGAACGTGCTACGGTCCTTCTGGAATGACTCCTACAGAACAGATGAGGTGTGTAGCGATGGGCGTGTTGGACGGTAAGACGGCCTTGGTGACCGGAGGCGGACGCGGCATTGGCCGGGCGATCGCGGAGCGACTCGGCAGGGACGGCGCACGAGTCGGGATTCACTACGGGCACAATGAGAAGGCCGCTCTTGAGGCAGTCTCAGCCATCACTGGCGACGGTGGTGAGGCTTTCGCGATGCGGGCGGACTTCACGGCCTCTGACGCCGCGTCTCAGATCCGGCAGAACCTGGAACAGCACGCCGACCGCCTGGATGTCCTGGTCAATAACGCGGGCATCGGGGATGTTCGCAAGCCGATGGCCGACGTGACGGAGGCGGAGTTCGACAGGCTCTTCAGCGTCAACGCCAAGGCCGTCTTCTTCGTGACTCAGGCGCTGTTGCCGATCTTGCGAGACGGGGGCCGCGTCATCAACATGTCGGCCAATCTGACTCGCGGCGGCGTCGAGGGATATCTCATGACTTATGCCATGAGCAAGGCTCCAATCGACACCTTCACGGTCGCCTTGGCCAAAGAGCTCGGGCCTCGTGGCGTCACCGTCAACGCGGTGGCACCCGGCGTGATCGACACCGACATGAACACCGGTTGGCTCGGAAACGAGCAGGCCAGGGCGTTCGTCTCGGGGTTGTCACCGCTCGGTCGAGTCGCGAAACCGACTGACGTCGCAGACGTCGTTGCCTTCCTGGCGTCCAGCGACAGCGGCTGGTTGACCGGACAGCGGATCGAGGCTTCGGGCGGAGCCGGGATATGAGCGACAGAAGCCCCTGGCGGGCGTTCGGCGTCCTGGCACTCATCGAGTTCTTGGCGGTCATGGACGCCTCGATCGTCAACATCGCCTTGCCGTCGATCGGCGATTCGCTCGGCTTCTCACCCACCATGCTGGCCTGGGTCGTCGACGGCTACCTGATCGGGCTGGCCGGTTTCATGCTGGTCGCCGGTCGCGCAACCGATTTGGTAGGCCGAAGGGCGCTCTTCCTCGCCGGCGTCGTGGCCTTCACTGGCTTCTCCGTCCTGTGCGCGGTTGCTGTTGCACCGTGGCAGTTGATCGCCAGCCGGGTCGGCCAAGGCGTCGGAGCCGCACTGGCCATGCCCTCGGCGATCGCCCTGATCACCGACCTGTTCCCGGCGGGGGCAGCTCGGAACAAGGCCCTCGCCGCGTTCAGCGGCATGGCTGGGGTGGCTGCTCCGATCGGCCTCGTGCTCGGTGGCGCACTCACCGCGACGAGCTGGCGTTGGATCTTCCTGATCAACATCCCAATTGGACTGTTCGTTGTCGTGGCCGGACTGCACCTCCTCCCGCGCGGGCAGCGCCGAACCGGGGCACACCTGGACATACTCAGCGCGTTGGGATTGACCGGCGGCCTCGTCTTCTTGACCGTGGCAGTGCTGCGCGGTGGAGCGCAGGGCTGGGAGTCTGTCCCAACATTGCTGCAATTCGGAGCCGCCGCAGCATTGCTGCTCACGTTCAGCCTCCGTCAGGCGGTCGGCCGCAATCCTCTGGTCCCACGTGAGCTGCTGCGATCACGAACCATCGCGATCGGAAACCTGATCTTCGTGCTTGTCGGCACCATCCTGCTCGGCACGTTCTTCATCACCACCCTCTATCTCCAGCAAGTTCGGGGACTGGACCCCTTGTCGGCCGCCCTGGTCTATCTGCCCGTACCGGCCGCGATGTTGGCCGGCACCCAGCTCGCACCCAAGTTTCTCCGAGTAGGAGCGCCCAATACCCTGATGGGCGCCCTGGTTCTCCAGGCGATATCCCTCGCCGCATGGGCGGTGCTCATGCGAATAGAAGGCAGTCTGCTCCTCACCTTCGTCGTTCCCGCCACCGTATGGGCGCTCGGTCTCGGCGTCTCGATCGTGTGCTCATTCGTCGTCTGTACATCCGACGCAACACCACAACTTGCCGGAGCCGCATCCGGACTCGCGACCACCTCATACCAAGGAGGCGGCGCAATAGGGCTAGCCCTCCTCGCCCTCTTGGCTGACGTCAAGACCGACCATGCGGGAACCGGACCAATCGCACTCACGACAGGTTTCGCGGCGGCGCTGTGGGCCTCGTGCGCGATAGCTGTCATCGGAGCAATCGCCACCCGTCTCATCACCGCATCTCGCAGGACATCAGGCGCCAGTGACCGCCAAAACGCGCTCGCGGAATAATTAGCGGCGTCGGTGCTCAGCTGCGGGCCTCCTCCCCGATCTCGTTTGCTTCTGATGGAGCGCCCGACTCGCGCCTCGATCCCCAACATGGTGTCACCATCTCGCACCACTCGAGCAGACGGGGCGAGAGAAAAAGGGCCAATCATGGCGCACAGCAGATCGAGCATCGCTCCCTACGGCACCACCGTCCTCGAAGACCGTCTCGTTCGTCTGACGCCGGGCAAGTGCGACCAGTGATGAGCTGACCGATGGGACTCCGAGCTGAAGCTGCGAAGCGTTCGGTTACGCCCGAAACTCAATCGTTTCAGCCGATCCTGGCGCGGACGCGGACGGTCCATTCGCCGGTCGGCCCGGTGGCGTACGACTGTGTGAAGGTGATCGTCGTCCGGTCCGGCTCGGCGATCCTGTTCAGCGAGTTCGGGCAAAAGCCCGTCAACGTCGGCGACGCGGTGATTCTCGGTGCGAACGTGCTGTGCGGCTCGGAGCCCGAAGGGCAGATCACTGTCACCACCATCTACCTGG
This sequence comes from Enemella dayhoffiae, assembly GCF_002250625.1. Taxonomy (GTDB): domain Bacteria; phylum Actinomycetota; class Actinomycetes; order Propionibacteriales; family Propionibacteriaceae; genus Enemella; species Enemella dayhoffiae. The sequence goes on from NZ_NMVQ01000043.1 coordinate 10,992, forward strand.
ACACCGACTACGTGATCGACCAGGTGTTCTGGCAGCACGCCGGGCTGTTGCAGGATCGGCTCGAAGCCCAGGGGTTGGCCGAGACTGTTTACTCAGAGCCGGCGCAGGTACTTCGCCTCGGTGAAGAGCGCGCGGGGATGCTGATGCCGTGGCTGGATGAGCTGGTCGAGCGGAGCATCGAGGGTGGCTTTCCCCGGAACTTCTACCGGATGCAGGCGGTGTGGTTCAGCATCGCCCACGCAAATCGCCCCGTTCGTCAAGGTCTCGCCGGTACGGATATCGGCGTCGCAGCGCGCGCACATCCGACCCACACTGCCACGGCATCGCCAGTTCGCGCCCTTGCGCGCCGAAGCCCGCCGCACAGCGGAGCTGCTGCACCGGGCACCGGAGGAACACTGGACCCTCGACGTCCTGGCCTCCAGGGTGCATCTGTCGCCCTCGCAGCTCAGCCGGGTGTTCATCGACGCCTACGGCAAGACGCCCCTAGCGTATCTGACCATGCTCCGCGCCGAACACCTTGCCAAGTCGTTGCGGGAGACCGACTTGCCGATCGAGACGGCGATGCGGGAGGTCGGCTGGCGCAGCCGCGGACACGCTGCCCAGCAGTTCCGCAAATACGTCGGGCTCACCCCCACCCGGTACCGGCAGTTGACCCTGCGCGCGAGCTGAACGCCGCTCCCGATCTGAGCATCACGAGCGGGATATCGGGAGCATCCCGGCACCGAACCCCACCGGGCTGGAGACTTCCGGTAGGCCGGTATGTCCTACGTCAGGCGCACCACGAGTTCTCCTGACGGCCACCCTACCGACCTCGTAGTCCGCTGACCGTCTCGACATACCTGCTGGTTCTCCTGGCGCACCTCGTTGGTGCACCGCCGCCCTCTGCTGGGCGCGGTCTATGCCGGGAGGAGGCCAGAGCAGATGGCGACGAGGCAGGAAGCCCGCGAAGCAAGCGAGGCGAAGCTCGACGAGCTGCACGAGAAGCTGACCGGCGCGGTCGAGCGGCTGGTGTCGGGGCCCGATTGGGGCTACCTCAACGTCCGCGAACGTGACCAGAACGGCCGTGAGGTCCGCACCGTGCAGCTCGATCCCGAACGTGCTCCGCTGATCGAGTGGGCGTTCAAGGCCTACGCCTCGGGGAACTGGACCGTCAGCCAGCTCCACGACGAACTCACCTCCCGTGGACTGCTCAGCCTGCCCACCCCGAAACGCCCGTCCAAGCCGCTCGCGGTGTCCTCAGTGCACCGGCTGCTGACCAACCCGTACTACAAGGGCGATGTCACCTACCGCGGCGTCAACTACAAGGGCGCCCACGCACCGCTCGTGCCGGCCGAGGTCTGGTACCAGGTGCAGGCGGTGCTCACCGCGCACAAGTCTGCCGCCGAGGCCACGCAGGTCCACGACCACTACCTCAAAGGCACCATCCACTGCGGGCTGTGCGGGTCCCGGCTGATCGTGTCCAACGCGAAGAACCGGCACGGCAACGTCTACTGCTACTTCTTCTGCTCCGGCCGGCACTCCAAGCGCACCGACTGTGCCCGCGGGGCGGTCCTGATCGCCGACGTGGAGAAGCTGATCGAGGACTACTACCAGCGCATCCAGATCACCCCCGCCCACTGCGAAGCCCTCGCCGGGATGCTGCACCACGAGTTCGACCAGCTCATGGCCGCCGAGACCGACGAACTCGCCCGCCTCACCATCCGTCGCGACCGGCTCCAGCACGAACAAGAACGACTGCTGCAAGCCCACTACGCCGACGCCATCCCGCTGTCCCTGCTCAAACGAGAACAAGACCGCATCCTCACCGAACTGGACAGCATCAACCGCCGCATCGATGCCCACCACGGCGAGTACGCCGACGCCCGCGCCCATCTGGACGACGCTCTGAACCTGCTGGAGAACTGCGCCGAAATCTACGCCCGGTGCGACGACGCCAACCGGCGCCTGTGCAACCAGGCCTTCTTCACCAAGGTCTACATCGAGGAGGACGACGAACTCCGCGTCGAGAACAACCAGCCCTTCGAGATGCTGCTCGACCCCGAGGTCAACGCCAACGCCCTCAACTGGGCTCAGAACGGCGACAAGGCCCGAACCCAGCCCAATGATTCTTCGGGCAAGGGTTCGAGCCTTGTGCGCGGGGTGGAGCTAAGGGGACTCGAACCCCTAACCCCCTGCTTGCAAAGCAGGTGCGCTACCAATTGCGCCATAGCCCCGCGGCCGCGTACGGCCGATGGCACAGGCTATGCCACCGGCGCGGACACGGCAAATGCCAACGGCGCCAGCCCCGAGGGGGCCGGCGCCGTGGGCGTACGCAGTGACCGTCAGTCCTGCAGGAGTTGGCCCGGGAGCTGGAAGTCGTTCTTCTCGGGGGCCTTGCCCGTCTCGACCTGGGCCTTGATGAGCTCGACGACCTTGCCGGAGATCGCGCGCCAGTCCTGCGCGACGGTGGACTTGAAGTTGCCCTGCTTCTTGATCTCGGCGAGCGCGAAGTCCTGGCCGTCGACGCCGGCGACCGGCACCTTCTTGCTTGCGGCGTCCAGTGCCTGCACCGCGCCGAGAGCCGGCTCGTCCCAGCCACCCCAGATGCCCTTGATGGCGTCGCCGTTGGCCGAGATCGCGTCCTGCACGGACTTGCGGGCGTTGTCGACCGGACCGGGGACGTTCACGTGGATCTTCTGGATTGTCATGCCTTGCTCTGTGAGCACCTTCTCGGCGCCCTTGGCCCGCGCGTTCACCCCGGGGTGCGGGTCGTGGGTCAGCATGACCACGAGCCCCTTGGTGCCACCCATCGAGGCGACGAGGGACTCCGCGCTCATCTTGCCGAGCCCCGCGTTGTCGGACGCCACGTTGGCGGTGACGCCGTCGACGGGTGCGGCGTCGATGGTGTAGACGGGCACCTTGGCGTTCTTGGCGGCCTTAAGCCCCAGGGAGGCCTGGGTGGGATCGCCCGAGACCATCACGATGGCGCTCGGCTTCTGGACCGCTGCGTCCTGGAACGCACTGTTGAGCTTGCTCATGTCACCGGCGGTGTCGGTCACCGACACCGACCAGCCCAGCGGGCTGGCCTGCGACTTGAATTCGTCGACGGCCTTCTTGGTGGCCGCGTTGGCGAGGTAGGGCGTGACGATGGCGATTTTGACCTGCTTAGCCGTCGCACCACCTTCGGAGCCGGAGGAGCCGCCGGAGCAGCCTGTCAGGGCCAGCATTGCCGTTGCGAACACGGCAATGATGGCGCGGATGCGCGCTGTGAACATCGTGATCTCTCTTCCCACGTCGTTGTGTCAAGGAATTCGGTTGGACAGGTCGTGAAAGGTCGTCGCCAGCGCCTCGTACAAACGCAGGTGCTGGGCGATACGGGCGTCGGACAGCGGCGAGCGGGGTCGCGTACGCACGACTCCGTCGTCCTGTCGGAAGATGGGGTCCAGGGCGAGGGCGTCGCCGGTCGCCTCGGCCGCCCAGGCCGCCGCCGACCGCGCTCCCACCATGTCGAGATCGGCGGAAGTGGTGAGGATGTCGGCGCCGAAGGCGTCGGCCAGCAGCTGGCGCCACGCCGGCGAACGCGATCCGCCGCCCACCAGTGGCAGCGCCGAGGGCGGGCCACCCATGAGGTCGGCGGCGCAGCGCAGGTCCAGCGCCACTCCGAGCAGCACGGCCAGGTACAGGTCCTCGGGCTGCGTCCCCGCGTCGACCCCTACGAACGCCCCCCGGGCCGCGATGTCGCGCACCGGCGTACGCGCGCCGCTCAGCGAGGGCAGGCACAGCGGGAGGTGGGCAGGATCGACGACGTCGAGCCGCTCCCGGGCGCGGCGGTCGGCCGTGGCGAAATCGACATCGCCGAGCAGGTAGCGGCGGGCCCAGTCGGCCGCCGCACCGCCACTGAGGACCGCGCCGATCCGCAGGCACGCTGAGCCCGGCAGCGAGAGGTGGTGCACCGCGCCGACCCGGGGGACCTCGGGGGTGGGACCCACCGCGGCGACCCACGCGGAGGTCCCCAGATAGAGGTACGCGCTGCCCGGGTCGAGCCCGATGAACCCATGGGTCGTCGATCCGGCGTCGCCCAGCGCGTGCACGAGCGGGATCCCCGCCCGCAGCCCCAGCTCGCGGGCCGCGTCGGGAGCAAGGACGCCGGCCACCGCGGGGGCGTCCTCGAGGCGCGGCATGGCGTGCGGCGGCAGGCCCGCGGCCTCGACGAGCGTCGGCTCCCAGCGGCGGCGGCCGAAGTCCATCAACCCCGTGGTGGCGGCGGTGGTCGCGTCGCAGACCGCGGCGCCCCCGGCCCGCACGATGACGTGGCCCGGCGCCCCGAGCAGCGCCGCCTCGGTCCGCTCGAGCACGCCCGGCTCGTGGTGCCCCAGCCACCGGGCCTTGGCCGTGATGCTCGTCCCGTCCTGTTCGTTGGCCGTCAGGGCGTCCCACTCCGGGACATCGCTGCGTACCTCGTCGGCCTCGGCCGTCGCCCGGTCGTCGCTGTAGAGGATGGCCGGACGCAACGCCGCACCGTCTGGCCCCACGCAGGTGAGGGTCTGCATCTGGCCGGTGAACCCGATCGCCGAGACGGAGTCGTCGGCGGCTCCGGTCGCACGCACGGCTTGCACGAGGGCGTTCCACCAGTCCGCGGGGTCCTGCTCGTGCACACGGCCCGCCCAATGGGTCGTCAGGGGGGCGTGGCCGGCCCCGAGCACGCGGCCCGCCGGGTCGAACACCGCGGCCTTGACGACGCTGGTGCCGAGGTCGACGCCGAGGACCGTCATGACGGCCTCCGCGACAACCGGCTGAGGCTCACGGCCAGGATGATGATGAGGCCGGTGAGCACCTGCTGGACGTAACTGTTGACCTGGACGATGTTGAGGCCGTTGTTGAGTACGCCGACGATGCCCAGACCGACCAGTGTTCCCCCGATGGTCGGGACGGCCGCACGCGACAGGGTGATGCCGAGGAAGACCGCGGCGATCGAGTTCAGCATCATCGCGTCGCCGGCCGTCGGGTGTCCCGAGGCCAGCCGCGCGGTGAGGATCGTGCCCGCCAGCGCCGCGCTGGCCCCCGACACGCAGAACGCCAGCAAGCGAACCAGGCGCGCATTGACCCCCGACAGCCGCGCCGCCTCGGCGTTGCCGCCCACGGCGTACCAGGAGCGGCCGAGGGTGGTCTTGCTGAGCGTGAACCACACGACGGCCCCGACCACGACGGCATAGAGCACGACGAGCGGGATCCCGCCCACCCGCTCCTGGCCGAGGTTCACGAACGCCGGGGGCAGCCCGAAGATCGTCGTGCCGTTGCTCAGCAGCAGCGCAAGGCCGCTGAAGGCCGTCATGGTGGCCAGGGTGGCGATGAACGCCGACAACCCGAGATAGGAGACGAGGAACCCGTTGAACAGCCCGGCAGCGAGGCCGATGGCGAGGGCCAGGGCCACGACGAGCACGATGGGTCGTCCGGCCAGCAACTGGCCCGCGGCGACCACACCGACGAGCGAGGCCAGGCTGCCCACCGACAGGTCGAAGTCGCCGACGGCCATCACCACGGTCTGGCCGATCGCCACGATGGCCAGGACCGCGAGCTGTTCGAGGATGTTGATCCCGTTCTCGGGCGTGGCGAACACTTCGGGCCGCAGGGCGGTGAACAGCAGCAGGAGCGCGACCAGACCCAGCAGCGTGCCCAGTTGGGCGACTCGGCGGTAGAGGTCCCTCCCGGCCCTCTTCGGTGCGGGCGTCACGTCGGCGTGGGAGCTCATGATTCCTCCGGCTTGCGGTAGCAGTGGGTCAGGACCTGTTGTTCGGTGGCGCCGGCCGCGGGGATCCGCGCGCTCACGCGGCCCTCCCGCAGCACGAGGATCTCGTCGCAGACGCTCAGCAGCTCGGTGATCTCGCTGGACACCACGAGCACGGTCACCCCGGCGTCGGCCAGGTCGCCGATCAGGTCGTGGATCTCCTGCTTGGTGCCCACGTCGATCCCGCGCGTCGGCTCGTCGAGCAGCAGCAGCCGCGGTTGGCGGCGCAGGTACTTGCCGAGGACGACCTTCTGTTGGTTGCCGCCCGACAGCTGTTCCACCGGTTGGCGGATGGACGCGGCGCGTATGGCGAGGTCGTCCATCGTCGTCCGCGCCAGGGCGGACACCCGCCGCCTGCTGACGACACCGCCGCTGCTGACCTGGTCGAGGTTGGCGAGGGCGATGTTGTCCTCGATCGAGTCGGCCAGCACCAGGGCCTGGGAGCGGCGTTCCTCGGGGACGAGGGCGACCCCGCGGCGCATCCGCGTCCGGATGGAGGCGCCCGACAGTTCCGTGCCCTCGAACGTGATCGTCCCGGTGCGGGCACGCTGGGCCCCGGCGAGCGTGCGGAGCAGCTCGCTGCGCCCCGAACCCGCGAGCCCGGCCACGCCGAGCACGCGGCCCGCTTCCGCGGTGAACGAGACGTCCCGCAGTCGGTTGCCGGTCAGGGACTCGACCACGAGGGAGGCCTCGGCGCCGGCTGGTAGCTTGGGGCGCGAGCGCGTCTCATGGGTGCGGCCGATCATCGTCGCCACCACGGTGGGCTCGTCGACCTCGAAGGTCGGTCTGGTCCACACGTGGTGGCCGTTGCGCATCACCGTGATGACGTCGGTCAGCGCGAAGATCTCGTTCATGCGGTGAGAAACGTAGAGGATGGCCACCCCCGTGGCCTTCAGCCCGGCCAGCACCGCGAAGAACTGCTCGATCTCTTGGTCAGTCAGGGCGGCGGTGGGCTCGTCGAGGATGAGGACGCGGGCCTCGCGGGCGAGGGCGCGGGCCACCGCCACCATGGTTTGCTGCACGGGGGACAGCTCGCTGACCGGCACTGTCATCGGCAACCGCTGGCCGAGTTCGGCCAGCACGGCTTCGGCCCGACGCCGCTGGCGCTGGCGGTGGATCAGGCTGCCGGAGGTCTCGTGCCGGGTGCCGAGGAAGATGTTGTCGGCGACCGGGAGCGCGCCGACCAGCAGCAGCTCCTGGGGCAGCGCCACGACACCGGCGTTCTGGGCCTCGTGGACGGTGGCCGGGGCGTACGTCTCCCCGCGGAGGATCATGGCGCCCCCCGACGGCGTCACCGCTCCGGAGAGCATCTTGATGACGGTCGACTTGCCCGCCCCGTTCTCGCCCATCAGGCCGTGGATCGTCCCCGGCATCAGCGACATGCCCATGTCGGCCACGACATCGACCGACCCGTACCTCTTCGTGAGACCGGTCGCGGTCAGCACGGGGGCGTCCGTCATCGGGACCACCCCTCGCGGGCGAGGACCGGCTCCTCAGCCAGATCGAGGTCGGCTCGCAACATCATGGGGACGACCGCGCTCGCGGAGCGCTCGACGCAGATGACGACCGCGTCCCCCACGATCAGGGCCCGGTCGTCGACGAGCGGGCGGTTCCGGGCGTCGAAGGTGAGACGGGCGCTGAACATGGCCGGGGCGCCCGGCTGCTGGTCCAGAAGCCCGGCCGACTCCTCGTCGAGCGTGGTCGCCTGCAGCAGCTCGTTGGCCGAGCTCACCTGCAGGCCGGAGTCCTCGAGCACCGCGTACAGCGGCGTCCGTGACAGGTCGGCGGGGTCAAGGAGCTGCGCGACCTCGTCGGGGACCAGCGAGGCCTGCAGCACCACCGGCTTGTCGTCGACGTAGCGCACGCGGGTCAACTCGTGGGCGGTCGGGCCGGGCAGGTGCATGCGCAGCTGCTCCATCGGCGAGACCGTCACCTGCTTCCAGCTCAGGAACTCCGTACGCAGCTGGCGGCCGGAGCGCTCGATCTGGCGGGAGAAGCTGCTGAGCGCCCCTGTGGCCAGCGCGAAGGGCGGGTGGCTGACGAACGTGCCGCGCCCCTGCTTGGCGGTGATGAGGCCCTGGTCCGACAGCACCCGCAGGGCCTGGCGGATCGTCATCACGGTGACGCCGAAGGTCTGCGCGAGCTCCTTCTGCGAGGGCAGCGGCTGGCCGTCGGGGAGGTCGCCGTCGGTGATCGACATCGCGATCGCGCGGGCGATGGCGGTGTACTTGGGGGTGCCGTCGTCGCGGTCGAAGGCGACCCGCGTGGGCGACCACGGCGCGGTCCCGGCGCGGCCGGCGGGGTAGGGGGAGGTCATCGGGCGTACCCCCCCACGGCTCCGCCGACTCCTCCGCGGCGTACGGAATCTGCTCCCCGGTCAGCGAGGGCGGGGACCGCGGCCGCGACCTGTCGGCCCAGCTCGTCGGGCGACTCACCGGCGGCGGCCACCAGACGGGTGCCGATGATGGCGCCGTCGGCGCCGGCCCGCACCACGGTCCGCACCTCGTCAGGACCGCGTACGCCGAAGCCCACGAGGACCCGATACGCCCGACCACCCATGGCGTCGTTCAGCTCGCCGAGGCGCTCGAGGGCCTTGTCGGCGTTGAACCGTCCCCCGGTGCGCAGATCTGCGGACTGCAGATAGATGATCGGACGGTCGAGGTCGCACCCGCTGATGAGCCCGAGGTCTTCCTCGCGATAGAGGAAGAGCACCGAGTCGACACCGCCGGCGGACGCCTGCTGGGCCACGTCGAGCTGGTCGGCGAGCGAGTGCTCCGGGAGCAGCAGGGCGTCCGCGTCGCCCTCGACGAGGGAGTCGAGCAGTGCGGGGACGCCCCGCTCGTCGGCGGTGGCGCGGTAGGCGAGGGCGATGAGCGGGTCGGCGGGGTCGTGCCGCGCCGCCGCAGCCAGACGCAGGGCCGCCGGGACGTCGAGGCCCCACTGGGCCGCGTCGAGGCACGCACGCTGGATGACGGGTCCGTCGAGGTCGGGAACCGGTCCGGGGAGGCCGACCTCGAGGGCATCCAGACCCGCGGTGAAGGCCGCCCGCGCGCTGGCCGTGAAAAGGTCCGGCGTCGGGTAGCCGGCGGGGAGATAACCGACCAGGACTCCGCGGGAGGCGGCCGCGGCCTGGTCCAAGCGTTCCTGCAACCGACCCATGGAAACCCTCCTAGTCATCTAGATGACTACAATCGTAAGAGGCCGCCCGCTCCCGCCGCAAGGGTCTTGGGAAATGCTCCTAACCCCTGCCTGCAAAGCAGGTGCGCTACCAATTGCGCCATAGCCCCATCGACCCGTACGCCGGGCCGAGGATCATGCGTACCGGGAAGGCGAAAGGGGCGCCACCGCGATGGTGACGCCCCTTCGACTCGCTGCGCTCGCTCAGAGAGCGGGGATCAGGCCTCGGAGACCGGCTGGGAACCGTCCGGGTTGTCGAAGCGGGCACCTTCGGGCTTGGACTCCATGAACGCCATGATGAACGGCACGATGCCGAGGCTGATTAGGTTCAGCAGCACCAGATACCCGCTGAAGTTGGCGTCGTGCAGCCGGCGCACCCACGCGGAGTACATCGGAACGATGGTCGCCAAACCGATCAGACCGCTCAGCACCAGTCCGATGAAGTAAGTGGCCGGCAAAGCTCCGGTCCGCGGGTCGATGCCCGCGGCGCCCACCATCATCAGGATCACCGGAATGATCTGGAGCAGGAAGACGAACAGCACGGCGTACCAGTACTCCGAGCGCGAGGCGCGGCCGTAGAACTGCGCGTAGTTCTTGAAGAACAGCTTCACCGCGGTGCCGAAGCCGACGCTCGGACGGGCGCCACCGGCCGCGGCGGCACCGTAGGGCTGGGTCTCGGTGCCATAACCCTGCGAGCCGTAGGCCGCGCCCTGGTCGTAACCCTGCTGACCGTAACCCTGCTGGCCGTAGTCGCTGGCCGACGACTGACCGTAGGCACCCTGCTGCTGGCCGTAGTCGCTGGCGGAGGGCTGACCGTACGCCTGCTGCTGACCGTAGTCACCAGTGGACTGCTGGCCGTAACCGCCCTGCTGCTGGCCGTAGCCGGCGTCCTGACCGTAACCGCCCTGCTGCCCGTAGCCGGCGCCCTGGCCGTAGTCGCCCTGGCCGCTCTGACCGTAGCCACCCTGGCCACCCTGACCGCTCTGACCGTAGTTGTTGTTGCCGTAACTCATTCTCTCCCCTTCGTTGAGTGGCAATGCCTCAGCGCTGACGAGCCTGCCGCATGGATGGTTCCATTGCCACTCGATCGCCGTTGGCGCGGCCGAACTCTTAGCCAATCCTTCACTGCCGGGGGGTCAGTGCACCCACTGCCCGGCTGGCGGACGTCAGTCGACCGCCGGCTGCGTCCCGTCCGGGTTGTCGTATTTCACGCCCTCGGGCTTGGAGTCCATGCAGCACATCACCATCGGAGCGATCCAGCCGACGTAGGGGAACAGCGAGATCAGGTACATGAAGCCGGAGAAGCCGGCGTCGTGGAGTCGGCGTACCGTCAGCGACAGCAGCGGAACGAGCACCGCCAGATAACCCAACCCCATCACGATCAGGAGCAGCCCACCGGCCATGCCCGGGCCGTTCGAGTTGCCGCTGGCGACGGAGACCCCGATGAACATGCCCATGAAGACGGCGTACACCACGAAGTTGGCCAGCTGCACCCACCAGAACTCCGAGCGCGAGGCCCGACCGTAGAAGTTGGCGTAGTTCTTGAACATCAGCTTGATCGCCTGGCCGAAGCCGACCGACGGCCGCGGCGGGTGTGCGGCGTCGTAGCCGTAGCTCGGGTAGCCGTAGGGCATGTGCTGCACCGCCGGCGGATAGCTGGGGGCGGCGTACGGGTCGTTGGTCACGTAACCGCTGGGTTCGTTGGCCGAACCCGGGTACGCCGAGCTGCCCGGGTAGGCCGAACCGCCCTGGTAGCCCTGGCCGTAGTCGTAACCGCCCTGACCGTAGGGGTCCTGGCCGTAACCGGACCCGCCCTGTCCGTAACCCTGTCCGTACGGATCCTGCCCCGAGGTGCCCGAACCGTAACCCTGGTAACTCACTACCACTCCTCATGTCTGCGACCTTGGTCCAGTTTTCCACGCCACCGGTCCGAGCCACGACTGAAACTGTCCGAGCGGGCCGCGCGGACGCCGCTGAACGCTGGAACCCCGTCGTACTCTGGACGCCATGTGGAGCCGCCGGGAGGTCATCGACTATTCGCTGCAGCGCCGGAACACGTTGTCCGCGCTGCGGCGACGCGTGCGTACGCTCACCCCGAACGACGCCTGCGACGCCGACCCGATGCTGATCCGGGCCGCCCTGCACCACGGTGAGGAGTCCACCGACTCCTGCCCCATCTGCACGCACACGCCGATGGTCCACCTGAACTATGTGTTCGGCGATCAACTCGGGCAATACTCCGGGCGGATCAAGAACACCCGTGAGCTCGAGGAGATGCAGTCCGAGTTCGGTGAGTTCAAGGTGTGCGTGGTCGAGGTGTGCACCGAGTGCGGATGGAACCACATGATCCAGTCCTACCTGCTCGGTGACGGCGTACGCCGCCGCCCACCGCGCCGTCAGCAGACCGTCGAGGATATCTATGGCTGAACCCGCCAAGCGCACGTCGAGTCGAGCGAAGGGCTCGAAGAAGCAGCGGGGCAGGTTCAAGGCCATCGCGCTGCGCACGCTCACCGTCCTGCTGATCGCCGGGCTGGTCACCGGAATCGCCGGTGTCGTGGGCGTCGCCTGGGCGTACCAGAGGACCGAGATCCCCGACCCGAACGCCGAGTTCCAGTCGAACACCTCTTATGTCTATTTCCGCGACGGCGAAACGCGGATGGGCAACTTCATGATCCAGAACCGGCAGTCGATCGACTACGACAAGATGCCGGCCTCGATCAAGGATGCCGTGGTCGCGGCGGAGAACCGCACCTTCTGGACCGACCGCGGGATCTCCATCCCGGGCATGATCCGCGCCGCGTTCACCATTGCCAAGGGCGGTGAGATGCAGGGCGGCTCGACGATCACCCAGCAGTACATCAAGATCCTCTACCTGACCTCCGACCGCACCCTGACCCGGAAGTTCAAGGAGCTGTTCCTGGCGGTGAAACTCGGCCGCGAGGTGCCCAAGGAGCAGATCCTGCAGGGCTATCTGAACACCATCTATTTCGGCCGCGGCGCCTATGGCATCCAGTCCGCCAGCCGGGCATACTTCAACGTGAACGCCGACCAGCTCACCGTTCCCCAGGCCGCGGTGCTGGCCAGCGTGCTGAACAACCCGTCCGCACTCGACCCGAGCGACCCCGAGGACCACCAGCGCCTGCTCGACCGCTACCGCTACACGCTGCAGGGGATGGAGGAGATGGGCAAGCTGTCCGCCGCCCAGACCGTGGAGTTCTCCCAGAAGCTGCCGGACTTCCCCGAGATCCCGCTCAACCAGCGGTACGCCGGGTCGAACGGCTATCTGCTGAAGATGATCGAGCAGGAGTTGGCGGCCAAGGGGATGAGCCAGGCGCAGATCGCCGGCGGCGGGCTGAAGATCGTCACCACCTTCGACACCGCCGCCCAGGACGCCGCGGTCGCCTCCGCGCAGAAGTACACCCAGCAGGCCGCCACCCGCGCCTCGAAGAAGCAGGACCCGAACCAGCTGCACGCGGCGATCGCCTCGGTGGACAACGCCAGCGGCGAGGTGCTCGCCCTCTATGGCGGCGCCGACTATCTGAAGAGCCAGCGGAACTGGGCGACCACCGCCCGCCAGACCGGGTCCACCTTCAAGGCGTTCGCGCTGGCCGCGGGGCTGCGTGATGGGTTCAACCTCTACAGCACCTTCGAGGGCGACACGTTCACGCCCAAGGGCGACTCGGTGCCCTCGCGCAACGAGTTCTCCCAGCAGTACGGTCCGGTGAACCTGATCGAGGCGACCGCCCAGTCGATCAACACCGCCTTCGTCGACCTGACCGTCCAGCTCAGCGACAAGGGCCGCAGCAACGGCCCCGAAAAGGTGCTCAAGGGCGCCGAGGACGCCGGCGCTCCGCGCGGCAGCGGCTGGGACCCGAACTCCAACCGGATCACCCTGGGCATCCCCGAGGTGAGCCCGCTGGCGATGGCGGGGGCGTACGCCACCTTCGCCAACGACGGCAAGCAGATCGCCCCGCACGTGGTGCGCGAGGTGTTCGACGACAAGGGCAACTCGATCTACAAGGCCGACACCACCGGCAAGCAGGCGTTCGACCAGGGGGTGGCGCGCGATGTGACCTTCGCCCTGTCCAACGTGGTCGAGCAGGGCACGGGCCGCCAGGTCGCCACCCTCGACCGCCCGGTCGCGGGCAAGACCGGCACCGCCGGCGTACGCGATGACGTCATCTCCTCCTGGTTCGTCGGCTACACCAAGCAGATCTCGACCGCGGTGATGTACGTCGCCGGCGATGCCGGCACCTCCGACCTCGACCCGTTCGCCCGACCGGGGGACCAGACCTTCTTCGGCGGCTCCTATCCAGCGATGACCTGGGCCGACTACATGAAGGTGGCGACCAAGGGGCAGAAGGTGCTCGACTTCCCCGACCCGGCCTTCGTCAACCGGAACAAGGCGCGCAACCCCGCCCCGACCAAGTCGACCAACCCGACCGCCCGGCCGACCCCGTCGGCCAGCGCCGCGCCGAGCACCCCACCGCCGACCTCCTCGGCACCGCCGACGACCCAGCCGCCGACGACCCAGCCACCGACGACGCAACCCCCCACGACCCAGCCGCCGAGCAGCCGGCCGCCAACGACGACCGGGCCTCCGCCGACCACCAGACCGCCGGCCACCGCACAGGCCACCCAGGGTGGGCCGGGTGGCCAGGGCGGTCAGGCCGGGCAGCAGACTGCGCCGCGAACCTCTTCCCCCTAGGCTGGCCACCGCACGTGCAGGTGACCGGCTGAAAGGAGCGGTGTGGCCCGTCCTGGCGCCCAGACGACGGTTGAGCCGTTCGTCCAGGCAGTGACCACATTCATCGGTGGACCGCTTGGCCGCCACGCCGCTCGCACCGGACGCCGGGCGTACTCGTGGATCAACCCGGGCACGGTCGCACTGGCCGTCGCCACCGTGATGTGGGTGCTGGCGGTGATCCGACAGGACCCGTGTCGGCAGGTGCTGCCGAACGTCGCCCCGAACGGGTTCATCGAGCAGTGCTATTCCGACATCCCGCTGCTCTATCGCGGCCGCGGGCTGGTCGACGGAAACGTCCCCTATTTCGACTCCGGCGACTATCAGGTGCTCGAATATCCGGTGCTGACCGGCTATTTCTTGGAGCTGATGCGCCGGATCACCGCCCTGCTCGGGGCGCCGGTCGGCCCCGGGCTCAGCGAGGAACAGGCCATCTCGGCCACCAACACGTTCTATTCGGTCAACATGGTGGCGCTGTTCGTGCTGCTGGTGGTGCTCGTCGTGGCCCAGCTCGCCTCCACTCCGGGGCGGCGCTGGGACACCCTGATGATCGTCGCCTCCCCCTCGATCATCCTCACCGGGCTGATCAACTGGGACCTGCTGCCGGTCGCGCTGACCGCCCTCGGCATCCTGTTCTGGCAGCGCCGGCAACCGGGTGTCGCGGGGGTGCTGCTGGGGCTGTCGATGGCCGCCAAGTTGTACGCCGGGTTCCTGCTCGGGCCGCTGCTGCTGCTCTGCCTGCGGACCGGCAGGTGGCGCGAATTTCTGCGCACCCTGGGCGGCTTCCTGATCGCCTGGGCGCTGAGCAACCTGCCGGTGATGATCTTCGCGCCGGTGCAGTGGAGGGAGTTCTGGACCTTCAACTCCGAGCGGGCCGGCGACTTCGGCTCGCTGTGGTACCTGTTCGTGCTGGCCGGCAAACCGGTGGTCGACCTCAACCTGGTCTCCACCACCTTCTTCCTGATCGGCTGCGCGGCGATTGGGGTGCTGATCCTGCTCGCGCCGACGCGGCCACGGATCGGGCAGGTCTGCTTCCTGGTGCTGGTCGCCTTCGTCGCCACCAACAAGGTCTACTCCCCGCAGTATGTGTTGTGGTTGCTGCCGTTCCTGGCACTGTGCCGGCCCCGGTGGCGGGACTGGATCATCTTCGGCATCGGCGAGTGGCTCTATGTGATGGCCATCTGGGGCCACCTCGGGCAATACCTCACCCCCGGTGGCGGTGGTCCGGACAAGCTGTTCTGGGCCGCCACGGTGCTGCGGCTGCTGACCCAGCTGTGGGTGTGCGCGGTGGTGGTACGCGACATCCTGCGCCCCGAGCACGACCTGGTCCGGGTCGGTGCGCTGCCCGGGGACCGCTCGGCGTACGCCGACGACCCGAGCGGTGGCGTACTCGACGGGGCGCCGGACACCCCCTTCTGGGGGAACGTGCAGCGCCGCGGGGCGCAGGCCCTGGCGGGCGTACGATCGGTGATCCCGCCGCGCACCCGGCCCGGCACCCCACTGCCCGGGGTCACTCCCCGGATCGACCGCTGGGACCGGGCCGGCGGCCGCTGGGTCGGCGTGACCTGGGTGGTGAGCCGGCTGCTGCTGGTCGCGGTGGCGGTGTTCGCGATGGCAGAAAGCGGACGTACCTTCTCGGAGGTGCTGCTCAACTGGGACGCCGAGCACTACATCGGGCTGGCCCAGGACTGGTACCAGTACACCGGCAATCCTGAGATCGACAAGCGGATGGCGTTCTTCCCCGGGCTGCCGGCGCTGCTCAAGGCGTTCATGACGATCGGCATCCCGGGGGAATATGTCGGGCTGGTGATCTCGCTGATCGCCTCGGCGTTCGCCGCCGCCGCGCTGTATCGGATGGGCGGGGTCTGGGCCGCCGTGCTGTGGTTGTGCGCCCCCGCGGCGATCTTCACGATGATGCCCTACACCGAATCGCTGTTCTGCGCCTTCGCCTTCTGGGCCTGGGAACGCGCCCGGGCCGACAAGTGGTGGCAGGTGGCGATCCTGGCCTCGGCGGCCTGTTCGGTGCGGGTGTCAGGGCTGTTCCTGATCGGTGCGCTCGGGATCATGGTGCTCACCTGGCGGATGCCCCCGGGCACCACGTTTGGTCAGCGGATCGTGGGTTGGCTGAAGCGGGCGGTCTGGTTGATCCCGCCGGCGCTGGTGATGTTCGCCTACGCCGCCTATCTGAAGAAGCTCACCGGCTCCTGGATGATGTGGTATGAGGCGCAGGCGATGGGTTGGTCGCGGCACTGGACCCCGCCCTGGCAGAGCGTGAAGACCACCCTCGATGTGATCCTCGGCCCGCAATATGACGGCAACCCCGGCTGGGACCTGGTGTTCACCTTCGAGCTCTTCTCGATGGCGTTCGGTCTGCTGGCCGTCGGCTGGTTGCTGCGGCGGCGGATGTGGGCCGAGGCGGCCTGGGTCGGGGTGCAGGCGTTCGCCTTCTCCACCTCGGAATGGCTCTTCTCGGTCAACCGCGCGGTGCTGCTGTGGTTCCCGATCTGGATCATCGCCGCCGAGTTGATCGCCTGGAAACCCGTCACCCGCCGCGGGATCGTGCTGCACCGGGGCCTGCACATCGGCTGGATGCTGGGGTCGGTGATCACCATGATGTGGTGGGCGCGGATGTTCTATCTGGGGCAGTGGTCCAGCTAGGCCACGCCATCCGGGCCGAGCTGGCCGCGGCCGCGGACCCGGCGCGTGCCGAATCCATGCGGGCGTACCTGAAATCCGAACTGCCCTGTCACGGGATCGGCAACGCTGCGGTGCGGAAGCTGGTCGCGGCGCGGCTGCGCGGGGTGGCGCTGTCGGCCGCGGAGTGGGAGCGGCTGATCCGCGAACTCTGGGACGGTGCGGAGTATCGCGAGGAGCGGTTCGCGGCGCTGTCGGTGGCGCGGGCACGGGCACGGGCGTACCGGCGGTACGCCGAACGGCCGGAATCGCTTGCACTGTATGAATATCTGATCCGCACCGGGGCCTGGTGGGATCTGGTCGATGAGACCGCGCACCTGGTGGAAGGCGTGCTGGTGGCGCACCCGGAGGCCGCGGCGGCGGTGTTGCGCCGGTGGGCGGTCGATCCGGATGTCTGGGTACGCCGGGTGGCGATCACCGCGCAGCTGCATCGGGGCGCCGGGACGGATCTGGCGCTGCTGGCGGATGCCATCGCGGGGTCGGTCGATGACCCGGATTTCTTTGCCCGCAAGGCGATCGGCTGGGCGCTGCGGCAGTACGCCCGCACCGATCCGGACTGGGTACGCGGCTATCTGGCGGCCCATCCCGAGCTCTCGCCGCTCTCGATCCGCGAGGCCAGCAAGCACCTGTGAACGCCCACCTCTCACGATCTTGGTGACGGTGTGCGGCGCTGTTAGGCTGGCGTCAGCGTCGCGTGTCGGTGGCACTCTGTGTCAGGCATGGAGGCGTGGGATCTGAGGGAGGACGACATGGTGATGTCGACCCCTTCGCTCTCTCGTGACTGAGGGCGATGACACCGGGCCAGCAACCCGGAACCACAGCACGGACGGCGCGCAGTCTGCGCCGCGATCCGGGGATGAGGGTGCCCGATTGGTCGCCTGGGCGACCGAGCTGCGGCAGGTTCATGTCCGGCTCCGTCAGGCGTTGCGCGTCGCGCAGGCTGCTGCCGCAGCGGGACACTCGCCCGAGACCGCGGGGCGAGAACTGCTGGTGTTCTGTCACGGCTTCTGTGCGGCGTTGACGGGGCATCACGAGGGTGAGGATCGCGAACTGTTCCCGGCGATCGCGGCTGCGCATCCAAAGCTGCGGGACACATTGCGGTCTCTGCAGCAGGATCACTCGATGATCGCCCACCTCGTCAATGGGTTGCAGTCGTCGGTGACTGGATCGGCGACGCCGGCGGAACTCGCCCGGTACCTGGAGGGGATCGCCGCGATCATGGAGAGCCACTTCCACTACGAGGAACGGCAACTCCTCGAGGTGCTCGAGACTCTCGCGCTCAACGCCGACCCCAGGCGCGTTCTCGGCCCCCTCTGACCACCCGACCGGGCACGATCCGCACGAGCTCGGCCAGGGCGTCGGCCACCGACACCGCCCCCTCGGTGTGCATCGCCTCCACCACGATCAGCGCCCGGCGGGTCTCCGGCCGGATCGCCGAGTGCCCGCTCTGCCGGTGACACCAGCGCCGGGCGTGCGCCTCACCGGCCGCGTCGGCGAAGATCACCTCGCCGGGTTCGGGGTGCTGCCGCTCCCCGGAGAAGGCCAGATAGCTCTCCTCGCCACTGGCCCGGCACACCTGCAGCGGACCGGTGACCCGGTCCAGATCGAACGGCGCCACCGGGATCGCGTACGCCGCCGAGACGGCATTGCAGGCATCCACCAGCGGGTGGATCGCCGGCAACTCGCCAGACTTCCGCAACCGCCGCAGCAGCGCCTCGGCCGCGCACCGGTAGTCGGTCGGCCGCAGACCCATCCGCGCGAACGCAGCCCGCCAGGCCCGGATCTCGGCCAGGCCGGACTCCGGCCCGTCGGCGAACCGTGCGGTCGCCCGGTCGAGCAGCGCGGCGATCTCGGTGTCCGGCCGCCGGGGATCGTGGTCCAGTTCGACCAGCATGGTGCCGAAGGACAGTTCTGCGAACTCGGCGCGGAGCTCCTCGGCGTACCCGAACTCGCTCATGCGAGGCCGCCAGGCGTCGAGGCCGCGGTCAACCGCGGGCGACGCAGTCCCACCGCCAGGCCCGCTGCCACCAGGCCCATGCCGGCCCAGACCCCCGGCCCGGGCACCCCGCCGACCAGTGCGACCCCGGCCAGGGCGGCTGCCACCGGTGCCAGCCCCGCGAGCAGCACGGCCCGATCGCTGCCGAGCCCGCGCACGGCGGAATACCAGCAGACGAAGGCGATCGCGGTGACCGCCACGGCGAGGAAGGCGATGCTGGCCCACGCCGGACCAGTCAGGCTCAGCGCCGCGGCCGGGCCCTCGAGAGGCAGCGCGATCACGGCGAACATCACCGCCGCCAGCCAGACCGCGTGCACCGACACACCCCAGGCGCCGAGGCGACCGATCACCGGCACCGCGAGCAGGGTGAACCCGGCCTCGCAGGCCAGCAACAGCAGCGCGAGCAGCGCACCGGTCGGGTCGGTACGCCCGAAGCCGATCACCAGCCCGGAGCCGGCGACGACCACGCCCGCCGCCGCCAGCGCCGCGGCCCGCGGCCGGCCACCCTCCAGGAAGGGACCGACCACGGCGACGATGACCGGCGCCCCGGCGACCGCGACCGCCAGCACGGCCGGTTCGGCATGCGCCAGCCCCCGTACCACTCCGATGTTGAAGAGCACCTGGCCGATCGCGGCCACCCCGATCAGCCACAGCCACTCCGGTCCGCGCGGCATCGGGACCCGTACGCCGAGGACGCGCGCGGCGAGGATCAGCATCAGTGCCGCGGCGGCGTACCGGATGGCCTGGGCGGTGAACAGCGGGGCGTCGATCAGGAGGTGGGAGACAGCTGTGCTGGCACCGACGATGCCCATCGCCAGGGCCCCGCCGAGAACAGATTTCATCATGGAGCCAGCAAATCGGGCATGATGGACCGGTGAACAGGGCCAAAGTGGGCGTGATCGATGAGTCCAAACGCTCGCCTGCGGCACCGTCGGGACTGGACTTCCTGCAGCTCGACCCGGCGGCGCGGCCCGACGGCGTGGGCGTGACCGACTGGCTGACCGGTGAACTGCGGGCCGCCATCGACGACGGCCGGCTCCCGGTCGGTTCGCGCCTGCCGCCGACCCGCGAGCTCGCGGACGGGCTCGGCCTGTCCCGCGGGGTCGTCACCGAGGCGTACCGCCGGCTCGGCGATGAGGGCCGGATCCGTGGTCGCGGCCGCGCCGGAACCCTGATCGAGGCAGCCGCGCGCACGGCCACCGGGGCCGCGCAGCCCCGGCCGGACGCGCCGGACCGGGCGGCATTCTTCGACCGAGCACCCGCCGCGGGGCTGGTCGACGATCTGCGCGAGCTGCCCGCGCGGATCGACCTCGCCCCGGGCCGGCCGGACCTGACCGCCTTCCCGCGGGCCGCCTGGTTGCGCGCCGAGCGGGCCGTGCTGGAGGAGTTGCCCGCCCCACTGCTCGGCTACCCCGATCCGCGGGGTACCCGGGAGCTGCGCGCGGCCGTCGCCGGTTGGCTGGCTCGCTTCCGCGGCATCGTCGCCGACCCGGGTGAGCTGATCATCGTCGCCGGCGTGGCGCAGTCGCTGACCCTGCTCGCGCAGCTGCTGCACCGAGACGGTGTGACCCGGTTCGCGGTGGAGGACCCCGGCTCGCTCGGTGCGCGGGGAGCGTTGCGGGCCTGGGGGCTCGCCACCCCGCCGGTACCCATTGACGACGACGGGCCCGACATCGCGGCGCTCGAGGCGAGCGGGGCGGCTGCGGTGCTGGTCACCCCCGCGCACCAGTTCCCGACCGGGGTCGCGATGGCGCCCGAGCGCCGGCACGCCCTGCTGGATTGGGCCCGGCGGACCGGCGGGCTGATCGTGGAGGACGATTACGATGCCGAACACCGCTACGACCGCGCGCCGGTCTCGGCGCTGCGCTGCCTGGACCCGGACCTGGTCTGCTACACCGGCAGCGTCTCCAAGACCCTCTCCCCGGCGCTGCGGATCGGCTGGCTGCTGCCGCCGGCCCGGATGCGGGACCGGCTTGCGGTGCTCAAGCGGGACACCGACCTGGGGAATGCGACCCTGCCGCAACTCGTGCTCGCCCGGCTGATCACCAGCGGAGCGCTGGAGCGGCAGCTGCGCCACCTGCGCCGGCAGCAGCAACGGCGGCGCGACGCCATGATCGAGGCGATCGAGCGGCACCTGCCGCACGCGGAGGTGCACGGCGCGGCCGCCGGGGTGCACCTGACGATCACGCTGCCTTCGGGCACCGACGACGTGGCGCTCGCTGCGGCGGCGCTCGAACGCGGGGTCAAGGTGCACCCGTTGTCCTGGCACACCCAGCTCCCCGGTCGCCCCGGGCTCGTGCTGGGGTATGCCGCGACCGCCGGTGCGGTGATCGATGAGGGCATCGGCCTGGTGGGGGAGGCGTACGCCGAGCAGGCCGTCGGGTGAGTCCGCCCGCTCAGCGGCGGCGGGCCCGGTGGGCCGCGGCCTTGGTCCGGTTCTGGCAGCGGGTCGAGCAGAACTGCGGCGCTGCTCGCGCTGGCGGCCGCGACCCCGGCACTGGGCCGGCTGGTCAGCGGGTACTGATGACCGGGGTCATCGCTCCCGCGCCCAGCGTTCGGTCGCTCGTCGCGATCGCGAGGCCGCGCCGAGTGGCCTGGGCGACGATCATCCGGTCGAACGGATCGCGGTGCTCCCAGTTGAGTTGACCGGCCAGGGATGCATCGGCGGAGTCGATCGGGAGGTCGTCCGCGGTCAGGGCTCGGAGGGTGTCGCTCCAGCCCGCCAGCAGTCCGGCACCGTTGAGTCGGCCGATGCGCGTCTTCGTCGCAATCTCCCAGGCCGAGGCTGCGGAGACGTACAGCTCGTTCGCGGTGTCCTGGAGGATTTCCAGCGCCTGCGGATTCACGCGCGCGGGCGAGGCCGTCAGCCAGAGCAGGGCGTTGGTATCGAGAAGGATCGCGGTCACGCCGTACGCCCTTCCCAGGCAGCGAGCTCGTCGTCGGACAGCGGCGCGTCGAAGTCGTCGGGCACCTCGAGGCCCGGGAGATGCCCGAACCTCCGCTGCTGCGGCGTGACGGGGCCCACCACCGCCACCGGACGGCCGTGGGAGGTGATGGTGATCGAGACGCCCGTCGACTCGACCTCGGCCAGCAGGGCACTCAGCGTGGCCTTGGCCTCGGTGCTGCTGATCGTTTTCATACCCAGACGGTACAACCATTCTGACCGGTCATACTAGTCAGATCTGTTGCTGGGTGCGCTCGACCAGGTGCGTCAGTCCTGTACCGGGCGTACCAGGTTGCGCAGCAGCGCCTTCAGGTCGGAGGTGCCGGCGCCTGGGGTGGTGCGGCCGAGCAGTTGGTCGAAGTTGCCCGCCTCGTGCACCGCATGCAGCAGGTCGATCGCCTGGCGCGCGGGCAGACTGAGGTGTACGCCGCGGCGGCGCAGCCCCAGCTCGATGAGGGACCCGAACAGCTCACTCATCTCGGCGTCCAACTCGTTGAACATCACCGCGAACTCGGCGTTGCGGGCCGCGTGCAGGCGCAGCTCCAGCTGCAGCAGCTGGATGTTGCGGTCGGTCGGCTGGATGGCCACGAAGGTGTCCACGGCCGAGTCGATCAGCTCATCGAGCGGCTGCTCGCCGGTGTCCAGGACCTGCGCGATCGCGGTCTCCGCGGCGGCCAGGTGCTGCTGGCACAGGTCGCGCAGCAACGCGGCACACAGCTCGTCCTTGGAGTCGAAGTTCGAATAGAACGCCCCCCGGGTGAAACCGGCCTGCTCACAGATCTCCTCGACGCTGGCGCCGTTCACCCCCTTGTCGGCGAACACCTCGATCGCGGCGGTCATCAACCTGCGGCGGGTCTCGGCACGCCGCGGAGAGAGGGTGGCCTCGGGCTGCACGATCATTCGGTCCTCCTGCCCCGGTCGCGGTTGCGGCGTGAATCTCGAGGTTCGCACGGTGGGGGCTCCGGCCGGGCATAACCACTGACAAAGTTTGCGTACACCACTGTATCGGATACATTTCTGTATCGCATACAGATCTGTATCGAAAGGTGTGCGGGTGTCGTCATTCCTCTACGAGCTCGGCCGGGCCTGCTATCGGGCCCGCCGCAAGGTGCTGGCGGCGTGGCTCGCCGCTCTCGTCCTGCTGGTCGGGCTGGGTGCGGCGACGATGGGCAAGTTCTCCGACAAGTTCGACATCCCCGGTGCCCCGGCGGCGGCCGCGCTGACCCATCTGCGGCAGACCTTCCCGCAGGTGGCCGGCGTCCGCGCCACGGTGCTGGTGGTCGCGCCTCCGGGGCTTACCGTCGACGACCCGCAGGTGAAGCAGGGGATCGAGCGCAGCCTCGACCTGTTCAAGCAGGTGCCGCTGGTCGACAACGTCAGCTCCCCCTTCGACGAGTTCATCAAGGGCATGATCAACCCGGCCCGCGACGCGGCGATGATCAACGTCTCGCTCAAGCACACCGACGCCAGCGAGGTGACCGACGCCGAACGGGAGCTCCTGCAGGAACAGGCGCACCAGGTTCAGGCGCAGATGCCGCCCGGCACCAGCGTGACCATGGGCGGTGAGGCGTTCTCGGTCGAGGTGCCGAAGATCTCCGCCGTCGAGGCGATCGGCGTCGGGGTGGCGCTGGTGGTGCTGATCCTCACCTTCGGCAGCGTGCTGGCCGGATTCGTGCCGGTTGCCACCGCGCTGATCGGGGTCCTGCTGTCGATGGCACCGATGCTGTTCGCCACCCGCTTCACCAGCCTGAGCAGCACCACACCGATGCTGGCGCTGATGCTCGGCCTGGCCGTGGGGATCGACTACGCGCTGTTCATCATCTCCCGGCACCGCGATCAGCTCGGCCACGGCATGGAGGTGGAGGAGTCGGCGGCACGCTCGACCGCTACCGCCGGCTCCGCAGTCGTCTTCGCCGGACTGACCGTGGTGATCGCCCTGGTCGGGCTGTGCCTGGCCGGGATCCCGTTCCTCGCCGCGATGGGCATCTTCGCCGCGATCACCGTCGCCCTGCAGGTGCTGGTCGCGCTCACCCTGGTGCCGGCCTTCCTCGGCTTCCTCGGTGAGCGGCTCCGGCCAAAGCACGCCCGCGGCGAGATCGACCATGAGCAGGTGGCCGCGCGGCGGGAGCGGAGCATCTGGACCCGATGGGTACGCCTGGTCACCCGCTTCCCGATCGTCACCGTGGTGATCGTGCTGGTGGGTCTGGGTGCGCTTTCCGTGCCCGCCAAGGACATGCGGCTGTCGCTGCCCAACTCCGGGATGCATCACGCCGGTGCCCCCGATCGGGTCACCTACGACCTGATCGAGCAGCACTTCGGCAAGGGATACAACGGTCCGCTGATCGTCACCGCCGACATCATCCACTCCAACGACCCGCTGAAGCTGGTCGACGACCTCAAGGCGGAGGTGCAGCGGATCCCGGGCGTGGCCTCGGTCCCGGTGGGCACCCCGAACCTGAATGCCGACACTGCCTTCCTGCAGGTCGTGCCGACCGGCGGACCCACCGACGACTCCACCAAGGAACTGGTGCAGGCGCTGCGGGACAAGCACGACGAGTGGCTGCAGCGCTATGGCACCGACACCGCGGTGACCGGGGTCACCGCGATCCAGATCGACATCTCCGACAAGCTTGCGGCGGCCCTGGTGCCGTTCGGCATCTTCGTGGTCGGTTTCTCGCTGATCCTGCTGACGATGGTGTTCCGCTCGATCGCGGTGCCGATCAAGGCGACCATCGGCTATCTGCTGTCGGTCGGTGTCGCCTTCGGCGCCACCGCGATGGTGTTCTCCTATGGCTGGTTCGCCGGGCTGATCAACCTGGAGAAGCCGCAGCCGGTGATCTCGTTCTATCCGATCCTGCTGATGGGCATCCTGTTCGGCCTGGCCATGGACTATGAGGTGTTCCTGGTCTCGCGGATGCGCGAGGATTACGTGCACGGTGACCCGCGAGACCCGAACAGGGCCAACAAGGCCGTGCACACGGGATTCGTCGGCTCGGCCAAGGTGGTCACCGCCGCCGCGGTGATCATGTTTGCGGTGTTCGCGTTCTTCGTGCCCAACGGCGAGGGCCCGATCAAGCCGATCGCGTTCGGGCTCGCGGTCGGTGTGGCCGTCGACGCGTTCATCGTCCGGATGACCCTGGTGCCCGCGGTGCTCGCCCTGCTCGGGGAGAAGGCATGGTGGCTGCCGCGCTGGCTGGACGAGCGGCTGCCTGCGTTCGACGTCGAGGGGGAGGCGCTGGAGCACATGCTGTCGTTGCGGAACTGGCCCTGCCCGGGGTGCACCGACGTGCTGCACACCGAGGGGTTCGGCGTACGCGATCACCACGGTCCGCTGTCGGCACCGGCCGATCTGCACCTGGCGCCTGGTCAGGTGCTGGTGATCGAGGGTCAGCCCGACGTCCGCAGCCCGCTGCTACTGGGGCTGGCCGGGCGTACCCGGGCGGTTGACGGCAAGGTGAAGGTGGCCGGCCTGGTGCTGCCCGAGCAGGCGGGAGCGGTACGCCGTCGGGTCGCGCTGATCGACGCCCGGCACCCCGACGGGACCGCCGCCCACGCGTCGATCCGCGGCGACCTGGCCGCGGCGCTGCGCGACGAGAAGGTGGAGCTGATCATCGTCGACGGGGCCGATGCGGTCGGCGATCACGACGAGCGGGCCGCCATCGCCAGCCTGATCGAGGAGGCCGGCGACGGCGAGCGACGTCCCGGGGTGATCCTCGGCGTCGCCGACGTGGAGGTCGTCGCCGATCTCGCCCCGCGCGGGTTCGACGCGTTCACCCTGGCCGAACCCATCTCTCACCAGACCTCAGAACTTGTTGCCAGCAACGGAAAGCAGGAGCACTGATGGGCAACCCACTGTTCAGCCTGGAGCGGTCCGGCCACGACCAGCCGGTGCGCTGGTGGTCGATCATCGGCGTACTGCTGGTGCCGATCCTGGTCGCGCTCGGATTCCTCGGCGCCACCTGGAACTCCCAGGAACGCCTGCACCGGGTCGAGGCCGCCGTCGTCAACCAGGACGAGATGGTCGAGCTGAACGGGCAGAAGGTGCCGCTCGGCCGCCAGCTTGCCGCCGGGCTGACCGAGCGCCGCGACGACAACTTCCACTGGGTGCTCGCCGACGAGTCGCACGCCCGCGACGGGCTCAAGTCGGGTCGCTACGCCGCGGTGATCACCATCCCCAAGGACTTCTCCGCCAACGCCACCTCGTACGCCGGGGACCCGGCCAAGGCGCGCCGGGCGACGATCCGGGTGCAGACCTCCGAGACCGTCGGCGTCGCCGACGCCGGGGTCGCCCAGGTGATCGCCGAGACCGCCCGGGCGCAGCTGAACACCACCCTCACCGAGGCCTACCTGGACAACGTGTACCTCGGTTTCAACAAGTCGGGTGAGTCGTTCAAGGAACTGGCCGACGGCACCGCCAAGCTCGCCGACGGCGGTCAGGGGCTGGCCGACGGGCTGAACCAGTCCAAGGACGGGTCGCGGCAACTGGCCGACGGTCAGAAGTCGTTGGCCGACGGCATCGGACAGACCGCGACCGGCTCGAGCCAGCTCGCCGACGGGCTCGACAAGGCTCACACGGGCGGTCTGCAGCTGAAGACCGGTGCCAGCCAGGCCGCCTCGGGGGCCGAACAGCTGGCCGCCAACGGCCCCAAGCTCGCCGGTGGAGTTGAGCAGGTGGCCGCCGGGCTCGAGCAGCAGGCCGCGGGCGCGGACCAGAAGAAGGCGCAGGTGCAGCAGCTGCGCGATGCCGGAGCGCCGATTGCCGGTGGCGCCGCGAAGCTGGCAGACGGGATGCAGCAGCTGAAGCAGAACACTCCCGCGGTGCAGAGCGGGGCGGTCGGGCTCGCCGACGGCGCCGCCGAGCTCGGGCAGGGAGCGGCCGGCCTGGGCGGCGGGCTGAGCCGCGCGGTCGACGGCACCGCCAAGCTGGTCGACGGGGTCGGCGGTTTCAGCAACGGCCTCTCCCAACAGGCGGCCGGGACCAAGCAGTACGCCGACGGGGTCGGCAGCTACGTCGGCGGAGTCACCCAGTTCAACAGCGGGGTGGGCAAGTACGCCGACGGGGTGAAGACCTATGACGCGGGCCTGCAGCAATATCTCGCCGTCATCTCCAGCGGGCAGTACGACCTGATGAGCGATGCCCAGAAGGCCCAGTTCCGCCAGCAGGCAAGCACCCTCGCCGCCGGATCCAAGCAGTTGTCCAGCCAGGGCCAGACCCTGAAGCAGGGCGGGAACACCCTGGTCCAGGGCGGCTCCCAGCTACCGGCCGGAGGGCAGAAGCTGGCCGGGGGTGCCCAGCAGTTGAGCCAGGCGGCAGAACCGCTGCGGGACGGGGTTTCCCAGCTCCGCCCCGGCGTGACCCAGCTCCAGCAGGGCGCTGCGGCGTACCAGCAGGGGGTGCAGAAGTATCAGGCCGGTGCCCAGCAGTACCGGGACGGGACCGGACAGTACTTCGCCGGGGTGGCCGCCTCGGCCGACGGGGCCAGCCAGCTCTCGGGTGGCCTGACTCAGTATGTCGGCGGGGTGAACCAGCTTGCCGACGGGCTGATCAGCCAGCTCGACGGGCTGCCCGGCCAGGCGGCCGGCGTACGCCAGCTCGCCGACGGAACCAAGGCGTACACCGACGGAGTCGGTCAACTCGCCCCCGGGATCCGGAAGCTGTCCGACGGCGTCGGCCAGTACGTCGACGGCATCGGTACCGCCGCCGACGGCGCGCACAAGCTGTCCGAGGGCATTGCCACCGGGCTCAAGCCCGGCGCCGACAAGCTCGGTGACGGTGGTACCCAGCTCGCCGACGGACTGGCCAAGGCCGCCGACGGTGGCCAGCAACTGGCCAAGGGCCAGCGCGACCTGGCCAACGGCGTCGCCGAGGGTGCGGACAAGGTGCCGCACTACACCGAGGCCGACCGGGGCAACCTCAAGGGGGTCGTCGCCCAGCCGGTCGCCGGCCAGGGGACCCCGGAGCTGATTGCCCAGTCCACCGCCACCTCGCTGCTGATGGTGCTCGCGCTGTGGCTCGGTGGCCTGGCCACCTATCTGGTGGTGCGTGCGGTGGCCGCCCGGGTGCTCACCTCACGCCGGCCCACCTGGCAGCTCGCCGCCCGGGCGATCGCACCCGGTGCCGCCATTGCCGCGGTGCAGGCGGTGCTGCTCACGGTGGTCGGGCAGCTGGTGCTCGGGCTGTCGCTGCCGAAGACCCTGGGGGTGCTGGCGCTGATGCTGCTCGGCGGGGCCACGTTCGCGGTGCTGAACCATGCGCTGGCGGCGTGGTGGGGCGGCTTCGGTCGGCTGGTGTCGGTGGTGCTGGTGACGCTGACGGCGGCCGCGGGGCTGACCTCGGCGGTACCGGGATTCTTCGACACGGTGGTCCCGTTCCTGCCGCTGACGCCGGTGCTGCAGGGGATCCGCGCGGTGATGACCGACGGTGGCGGTGTGGCCGGTGCGGTCGGGATGACCCTGCTCTGGCTGGTCGTCGGCCTCGGTGCCTCGATCGCCGCGGTGGCGCGGCGCCGGGTCGCCCCGGTCGTCTCGCCGCGCACCCGTACCGCCTGACCCGCACCGCTGGGAGGGGTCAGGCGCGGCGGGCGACCTGGTAGCCGTTCTCGTCGAAGATCTTGCGCCACTGGGTGCCGGGGTGGATCTGGCCGCCGTAGGTGGCGACGTCGACCTGTTGGCTCCAGCCGCCGCCGACGTTGTCGATGACCAGGTAGTCCTCGACCGGGTTGCCTTCCTGGCCGATGTAGTAGACGTCGCGTCGGCTGACCAGGTAGGCCATCAGGGACACGTCGGTGCCGACGGTCACCTCGGGCGGCACCAGGTCGAGCACCCGCTGGGCCGACTCCTGCCGGCCTCCGGTGACCCACTGCTGGGGGTTGCGCAACTCGAACAGCGGTAGCTGGTTCGAGATGGCCAGGGCGAAGGTGAGCACCACCACCGCGCCGTGGGTGGCGTACGCCTTCAAGAACGGCACCTTCGAGTCGCGCAGGGTGGCGATCCCGTCGACCGCTGCGGCGTACGCGATCGGCATCAGCAGCAGCGAATAGTGCCAGGTCTGGCCCCAGTGCCCGTCGTTGTTGGACAGGAACCGCCAGGCCAGGGTCGGCAGCACCAGGAAGCCCAGCGAGGAGCGGAGCAGGAAGAAGCCGGTGCAGGCGAGCAGCAGCAGCACCGTCGCCATCTTCTTGTCGTTGGTCAGGATCTCCGCCAGGTGCCCGAACGGGTTCGCCAGCACCTCACTGAAATCGAGATACTTGTCGTAGTCGTACTGGTTCTTCGGGTTCAGCGCCGGCAGGATCACCTTGGTGGTCAGCGCGAACATCGCCAGTCCCCAGGCGGCCAGCCCGCCCCCGAGCAGCCAGTTCTTCGACCGCCAGGCGAGCACCAGGCCGAGCACCAGCACGGTCAGCCCGAGGTCCTCCTTGACGAATACCAGCAGCCCGCCCCAGATCGCGGCGGTCCACCACGACCTCCGCAGCATCGCCCACAGCGAGATGGCGAGGATCGGGGCGCCGAGGGCGACCTCGTGGAACTGCACCGCGACCGCCTGCTGCACCCCCCAGCACAGGGCGTACGCGATCCCGATCAGCCACCCGCCGGCGCGGCCGAGCTGCTCGTGCGCGGCCTTGGCGATGAAGAACACCGAGACCGCGACCAGCAGCGCCTGGAGCACCAACAACGTGTACGCCGAGGGTGCCAGCGCGTAGATGGGGGCGAGCACGGCCAGCAGTGGGTGGAAGTGGTCGCCGAGGATGTTGTAGTCGGCACCCTTGATGTGCACCACCGGCGGCTGCAGCCGGGCGTACTGCTGCACCACCTGGGTGAAGATGCCGAGGTCCCACGACGGCGACTCGTAACGGCGCCACTGCAGGGTGGACAGCAGCGTGTAGATCACAAACGACCCCAGCGCCCCGCCCCAGGCGCTGGCCGGCTGCGTGGCGAGGCGGCGGCGTACCCGCTCGAACATCTGCACTTCCTCCGCTCCCGCCCCGACGGGCACGACGCGGCTGAGTAAAGCAAACCGCCGAGCCAAAGCGAAACGCGCGGTCCCGGCGCCCGGGATCAGTCGAACCAGTCGGTCGGCAGCACGGTCAGGTAGAGCCCCTGGATCTCGTTCTCCCACAGCACCGCCAGCGAACCGTCCGGCAGCACGGTCATCGACTGGTACACGTGGTGGCCGGGGTTCAGGGTGCGCGACCGGGACCAGGTCTCGCCGCCGTCGAGGGAGAGCCGCAGCACCCCGCTGCCGCGATGGTGCTGCCGGCGGCCCTGGTCGGGTCGGTGGAGGTGATCGTGGGGGGTCGGCGGTGGGCCTACCAGGTGATCCTGCCGGAGGCGTACGCCGAGGTCGCGGAGCGGGTGGCCCGAGCGCTCGCCGAGCGTACGCCTTGACCTGCGCCGTTTTGCAACTTGGCTGGTGGAGTGGCCCACTACACCGACTGGCTGATCACCGCGGCAGAGCGCGGCAACCCGACGACGATCCCGGACAAGCGCCACCCGAACGGCGAGGCGTGGTGCTCGGGCAACCGGGTGCGGCCGCTGATCCACGGGGCGACCTACTTCGCCGAGCTCTACCAGCGGCTGCAGGAGACCGGCCCAGGAGACCTGGTGCTGTTCACCGTCTGGCGTGGGGACGCGAACCAGAAGCTGACCGACGACCCCGAGTCGGAGATCGAGGACGTGCTCAGCGCCGCGGCCAAGCGCGGGGTCGACGTGCGCGGGTTGATCTGGCGCTCGCACTGGGACAAGTTCGCCTTCTCCGCCGCGGAGAACCGGCAGATGGGGAAGCTGCTGCAGGAGGCCGGGGCCGAGGTGCTGCTCGACATGCGGGTGCGCACCGGAGGGTCGCACCACCAGAAGTTCGTGGTGATCAGGCACGGCGAGGACCCGAGCCGCGACATCGCCTACGTGGGTGGGATCGACCTGTGCCACTCGCGCCGGGACACGGCTCGCCACGACGGGGATAAGCAGGGCCTGCCGATGTCGGCGGAATATGGGGACACCCCGCCGTGGCACGACACGCAGGCGGCGATCACCGGGCCGGCGGTGTATGACGTTGACACGTTGTTCCGCGAGCGGTGGAACGATCCGACCGCACTCACCCGGCATCCGCTCTATCGGTTGCGTATGCTCCCCACCGGGCACCGGCGGGGCGGCGGGTTCTGCACCGGCAGCGGGTCCGGGGTCTGGTCCTGCCGGGAAAGCTTGTCCTGGTCACCTCCGGTGGTTGCGGCGGAAAGGGCCTCCCGCCCACCTCGCTGGCGGTCTGGGTTTGTGCTGCCGCCGGTCTGGTCTTCAGCTCGGTACGCCCGACCACGCCCCGACGCCCTTTCCGCCTCCACCACCTCAGCGCCCAACGTCCAGTTTCAGGCCCACGGTGGCTGAGCGAGCTTGCGAGAAGCCGCACGGTGGCTGAGCTTGTCGAAGCCGCTTTCCCACAGAACGTTGGCTGAGCGAGCTTGTGAGTCGAGGCCTCTCGGGAAGCGCTGTGACTGGAGTGGCCAAAGTTTTTCCGAACTTTTTCTGCCCACACAGCGGTTTTGGGCCGTTTTAGGGGTCGGACTGTCAGACCCGACTGATGTACTTGAACCATGAGCACAACAGCCGCCACCCCCACGGTGATCACCGCGGTGTCGATGCTGCCCGAGCTCGACAACCTCGCACTGCTCACCGACGAACAAATCCTGGCCCTGATCGAGATGGCCGATGCGCAGGTTGCCGCGGCCCAGACCGCTCGCGCGCAGCTGGTCGCGGAGGCGCAGCAGCGCGAAGCGGCCGAACGGCTGCACCTGTGCTCGACCGCCACCTTCCTGACTCGGCAGCATCGGCACAGCAGCCGCGAGGCACGCCGGATCGTGAACCAGGCAACGACTCTGTTCGGCCGCTTCACCACGATCGCTGACGCCGCCTGCGCGGGGTTGCTGTCGGACAGCCAGATCCGCGGCATCCTCAACGGGCTTCAGAACCTCCCCGAGACTCTGTCGGCCGCAGAGTTGCAGCAGGCGCAGGAGCTGATGGTCGGGTTCGCCGCCGACTTCGCCCCCGACGACCTGCGCAAACTTTCCCTGCACGTCCGTCAAACCATTGATCCCGACGGCACCGACGCCGCCGAAGCCGCCCGTCTGGAAGCCGAACGGCTGCAGGCCGAGAAGAACCGGCGGCTGTCGTTGGCGCCGGATCATCACGGTTCCTACCTCCTGGCCGGCAAGCTCCCGCTCGCCGACGGGGAAGAACTCGCCGCGTTGTTGAAAGCCCACGAGTCGGCGCTGTGGCGAGTGGTCACGGGAACCGACGCGGTCCCGCCGACCCGGGCACAAATGCGGGCGGATGCGTTGATGATCCTCATCCGCCGGGCCGCGAAGGTCGGTGATGCACCCCGCAACGGCGGTGATCGTCCCCGGATCTCTGTGCTGGTGTCGTTGGAGACGTTGCGCACCGGGCTCGGTACGGCGCAGGTGTCGTGCGGGGAACACCTCTCGGCCACCGAACTCCGCCGGCTGGCGTGTGATGCCGACATCCTGCCAATCGTGATGAACGGCAAAGGCGTCCCGATGGAGGTCGGCACCCCGCAGCGGCTCGTCACCCCCGAAATCCGGGCCGCTCTCGTGGCCCGCGACAAGGGGTGTGTGTTCCCCGGCTGCACCCATCCGCCCGAGGACTGCGAGGCCCACCACATCCAACCGTGGTGGGCGTACGGCCCCACGAAACTGTGGAACCTGGTGCTGCTGTGCCCACACCACCACCGCCAGGTCGAACCCGCCCGCGACCGACCCTGGAATGCCGACAACCCCGAACGCTGGGCCATCAGACTCGACACCGACGGGTTGCCGTTCGTGATCCCGCCGACGTGTTTCAACGCGGACCGGAAGCCCACCCGCCATGCCCGCTTCCGAATACCCCGACCCCGTGACCCGAACGCTCCCTGACCTACTCGTGGAACGTAGAGGTTAGGAAAGTGACTTCGGCGGGCTCAGCCGGCGTGGGCGAGGACGACGGGATCCTCGCATCCCTTGGCGAAGCCGGCGATCCGGGCGCGGATCTCGCGGCCGAGCAGCCAACGGCCGATCGGTTCGGCGATGGGACGCAGCCACCCCGGCCGGATCGTCCAGCTGTACTTCCACACGGCCCGCGTTCCCGACCCCTCGGCGGTGAACCGCCAGCCCCCGGCGAAGCTGGCGAAGAACCAGGGACCGGTCTCCATGGTCATCCCGACCGAGGTCGGGGGACGCCAGGCGGCGTACCGACTCACCATCACCGGCCCGAGCCGTGACCACGTCTTCGTGCGCACTCCCTTGCCGCCGCCGACCGCCCCGTCGAGATGCTGTTGGCGCCGGATGAACGGGTCCCACCGGAGCCTGGTCGGGCCGGTGGTCTGCGACACGGCGAAGGCGACCTCCGGTGCGACCGGGACCCACATCTCGGCGACGGTCTGTGGCATGGAGCGGACCGTAACGCTCCCCCGGGGGGTGATCATCGTCGCCCGCACCCAGGTCGCAGACCGGTCACTGACGGTTCACCCGGGCCTCCTAGGATCGCGAACGTGAACTGGCTGCAATTCGATTCCCTGGTCAACGCCCGCGATGTCGGTGGTACGCCGACCACCGACGGCGGTGAGATCCGCCCCGGCCGGCTGCTGCGCAGCGACAACCTGCAGGACCTCACCACCGCCGATGTCGACCAGCTGCTGGCCCTCGGGCTGACCGACGTGGTCGACCTGCGTTCGGCCTACGAGGTGCACCACACCGGTGCCGGGCCGCTGGTCGGCGATGACCGAGTCCGCCTGCACCACTATTCGTTCATCCCCGAGCGCTATGACGCCGCCGACAGCGACGACCTGGACGACGTGCTGCCAGACAACACCGAACGCAAAGGCGCCCGCCGCGACACCGCAGGCAAGGAACTGCCCGGTGACGCGCTTCCCTTCCAGGGCAAGAAACCGAGCATCCAGGTCGACGACGCGTACGCCTCCACCTACCTCTCCTTCCTGGCCGAACGGCCGGAGTCGGTGATCGGTGCGCTGCGGGTGATCGCCAACGCCGAGGGCGCGACCCTGGTGCACTGCGCCGCCGGCAAGGACCGGACCGGGACCGCGGTCGCTCTCGCCCTGCTGCTCGCCGGCGCCGAGGAGGAAGCGGTGATCGCCGACTATGCCGCCTCATCGGAACGGATGGAGCTGATCATCGGTCGGCTGCTCGGTTCGGAGACCTATCGGGCCAACCTGAGCGGACGCAGCCTCGACTCGCACATGACCCGTCCGGAGACCATGCGCGCCTTCTTGGCGTACGCCACCCGCGAGCACGGGGGAATCGAACCGATGCTGAACACCCTCGGCTGGCGCGAGGAGGACACCCGGGCGATGCGCGCCAAACTCCGCGACTGACCGCCGCGGTCGCCCGGCCCGGCCCGTCGACCCGGTAACGTCCCGACCAGTGTGAGGGAAGGGGGTGCCGTGGACCGCTGCCCCAACTGTCAGGCGCAGGTGACTGCGGCGGCACCCACCTGCCCGAACTGCGGCCTGCCCCGTCGCGACGAGGAGGCGACCGCGATCCATCGGGCGCCCAGTCCGCAGACCCACCTGGCCGAGCCCACGGAGCAATCCCGGGGCCCACGCGCCCGGGCGATGATTCCGGTCACCGCCGGGCTCCTCGTGCTGGCCGTGATCGCCGGGATTCTGACCGCCTTCCAGTTGCGCGGACAGAACCCGTTCGGCTCGGGTCCGGCCGCCTCCGCCAGCCCTGGCACGTCCTCCGCGACGTCCCCACCCGGTCCGACGCCCCGAGCGCCCACCCCGCCGGTCGCCCCAGATCCGCCCGAACCGACCCTGGACGGGGCCTGGGCGGAGGTGGCCGCGCGAGCCGACGGCAGCGTACGCCGGGTGATCGCGAGCACCTGTTCCGGAACCGGCATCGGGTCGGCGTACGCGGTCGGCCCGGACACCCTCGCCACCGCCTGGCACTCCGTCGCGGGGGCGCGGTCCGTCGGTGTCGTCGATGCCGCCGGGGTGGTGTCGGCCGAGGTGGTCAAGGTGCAGCCCGAGGCCAACCTCGCCCTGCTGCGCACCGCCCGGCCGCTCGGCGCCCCCGCCCTGTCGATCGGCACCAGGCCGCTGGCCGTGGGCGACGAGGCGCTGGTGCTGGGCCGGAGCGCCCGCGGCCCCGACCCGCTGCGCGGTCGCCCCGCGGCCCGGACCGGTCAGGTGCAGGAGGTCGGCCAACGCGCCCCGGCACCGGAGGGGGAGGCGCAGATCAGCCGGATGGGCGGAGAGTTCGACCCCGGGCTGGCCGGTGCTCCCGTGCTGGGGCGGGACGGGACCCTGCTCGGCATGGTGATCGAGACCGCCCCGGACCAGACCAACCCGCACCAGTTCCAACTGGCCGAACTGGGCGCCCTGATCGATCCGCTGCTCGGCCCGACCGGGCAACCTCCGCCGCCCGCGGGCTGCCCCCATCCGGCCGGCCCGAAGTTTCCCCCGACCGTGACCGGTGGCGCTCCGGAGCCGACCCGGGCGGCGATCGGCCGGCTGGTCGCCGCCCTGAACGCCGGCCGCCTCGACGAGGCGTACGCCCAGCTCGACGGGGAGGCGAAGCAGACCCATCCGCGCGAGGGCCTGGCCCGCGACTGGACCGGACGGGTGGTGGTGTCGGCCCAGGTCGAGCCCGACGGTGCCGAGGCGGTGGCCACGCTGACGGTGATCGGCACCGGCTGTCAGCGATACCGGGTCGCGGTCTCCGGGGAGCAGCTCACCCGCTGGCAGCAGGCCGAGTTCCCCGGTTGCTGAGCGGGGCTCGCCTCAGGCCTCGACGATGTTGTCGAACGTGGCGATCGTGTTGCGCACCTCGACCGGGATCTCCTCACCCACCTGCGGCGGATCCACCTTGCTGGGCAGGAAAACCAGGGAGGTCTGCATGTGTGGCGGCTCGACGAACCAACGCTTCGACCCGCCGATGGTGAACGGCGAGAGCGCCAGGCCGGCCGCCTCGAGGCCGCCGGTGGCGAAGGAGATCGCCCGCTGCCGGACCGTGTGCACCGCACTGGGCGCCTCCAGTCCGATCCCGTTCGACGTGCCCCCGGACACGACGACCACATAACCGTCGGTCACCGAAGGGCGCTGCCAATAACCCATCCGCTCGCCACGCTTGACCGGGTGCACGTCCAGCACGGTCGCGGTGGTCTTCAGCGCCCCGGGGTCGCCCAGCCAGAGCTGGGTCCCCATCCGCAGTCGGCACCGGCCGGCGCCGAGCTGGGCGTTCACCGCCTGGTAGTCCTCGGTGCTCAGGTGGGAGAACCACACCGGCGCATCCGCCACGTCGCGCGCCATCCGGGCCAGGGTCTCGGCCTCCTGCCGATTGCCGCGGCCGGCCAGCGGCAGGTGGATGGTCCACCCGTCGAGCTGCAGGAATTCCTGCCAAGCGGCCAGCGCCTGCAGGTCCTCACTCGGCAGGCCGTGCCGCTTCATGCTGGTCAACACCTCGACCAGCACCCGGATCCGGTCCCCGCCCAGGTTGGCGAGCACCTCGAGATCGGTGAGCCGCGACACGGTCACCACGACCCGCGGATCGCGGGCCTGGGCGACCGCGTGCGGATCGTTCGGCTCCCACGGCAGCATGATCACGATGTCGCCGGCGAACTCGTCCTTGATCGAGGCGGCCTCCCCGGGAGTGCCAACGGCCAAGGTGTCCAGGCCGAGGGCGGTGGCCTCGGCGGCCAGTCGGGACAGGCCGAAGCCATAGCCGTTGCCCTTGGCCACCGGCACCAGGCCGGGAGTGCGGTCCACCTGACGGCGCAGGTGCTGGCGCCAGCGGTCGACGTCGATGGTCAGTGTCAGTCCGGTCACGGATGCCACGTTACCGAGCCCGGTGTCTGTCCGATGCGGCACCGCCCGATCCGAGGGACCGGGTGGGCCCAACCGGTCAGCCGAACAGGGTCGGCAGCAGGGAGGTGGCGGTCTGGTGCAACTCGGGCAGCGCGCCCGGCTGATCCGCCAGCGAGCGCAGCAGCGCCCGCTCGAGCACCCCGTCCAGCATCGCGTACGCCGTGGCAACGGGGATCGTCAGCGCCAGCCCGGACAGGTCGGCGTAGCGGTCGAGGACGCGGCCGATCATCTGCGCCAACTGCCCGTCGATGTCCAGCACATCGCGTCGTAGTTGCGGATCGAACATGCTCTGCGTGCGCAGGTCATACCAGAGCCGGTGCATCGGCGCATCGTCGCGGATCGTCTGGATGAGCTTGTCGGCAAAGGCCTCGAGCAGCTCCTCCGGTGTACTCGAGTCGGCCACCACCGAGTCGTAGCGGTGCACGCACTGTCGCTTGTAGTGGCGCACGCAGTAGCGGATCAGCTCGGTCTTGTCCCGGAAGTAGTAGTGGACCACGCCGTGGGTGTAGGGCGAGTTCGACGCGATCTCGCGGAGGCTGGTGCGGGCGTATCCCAACTCACCGAGCGTGCGCAGAGCAGAATCTGCGAGGCGGTCGCGCCGCTCGTCGTAGCTCCCCTCGCCGCGCCGCGGGGTGCGGGCGGCGGTTGGTGTGGTAGCCATTGCGCAACTGTACGCCTGCGCCGTGAAAAGCCGGGCAAAACCTTAAAATTGTCTCATTCAGACCGTTGCGCGTCGCGGACCAGGCGGCCCACGGCCCGGGCCGGGCCGCGCCCGGCCCCCACCGCCCCGGTGACCACCCGCATCGGGTTGCGGACGAGGCCGCGGGCCGCGGCGACCAGGGCGCCCCGGTTCACGTAGGCGTCGAAGGCGCGGTAGAGCGCCCGGTTGATCGGCAGGTCCCATTCGCCGAGGTACTCCACCGCCCGCCCGCCGGTGCCGACCTTGAACTGGATCAGCCCCAGGTGCGGGTCGTCGGCCTCCAGTCCCTCGGTGATCCCGCGCAGGTCATAGACGGTCGCGCCGGCGGCCAGGGCGTCGGTGATCATCCGCCACTGCACCGCGTTGGAACCGCGCACCTCGCGCTTGTGGCTGGTGGAGGCGCCATAGGAATACCAGGCGTGCTGGCCGACCCGGACCCAGGTGGTGGCGGCGACCAGATCGCCCTCGTGCTCGGCGAGATAGAGCCGGATCCGGTCGCCGTCCTCGGCGGTCAGCGCGTCCCACATCGTCTCGAAATAGGAGAGCGGACGCGGGGTGAACCCGTCCCGCTCGGCGGTCTCGGCGTACACCTCGTGGAAACGCCCCAGCTCGGCGCGCCCGCCGAGGCGGACCTGCACGCCGGCCTTCTCGGCCTTCTTGATGTTGCGCCGCCAGAGCTGGTTCATCCGCTTCAACAGCTCCTCGGGAGTCTTCGGCGTACCGTTCGGATGCGCCAGCGGCAGCCAGAAGTTGAACCGCGGCTGCCCGGCCGCGAAGCCCGCGCTCTCCGGCTTCGGCGGCAGCCAGCCGAGGTGGCGCAGCTGGTTGCGCACCCGGGTCGCGTCGAGGTTCGTCTCGTCGGGCGTCGCGTCGGACAGCGCGTGGATCGCGGGGTCGGAGATCGCGGCCTTGATCGTGTCGGCGTCCCAGGCCCGGACCAGCACGGTGGGTCCGATGCGTACGCCGAAGGCGCCCTGATTGCGGCAGTGCCGCACCAACGCCGGCAGCAGCCGTTCGACGTCGACGCTCGCCCAGTCCACCACCGGCCCCTC
The DNA here is from genome assembly GCF_002250625.1 of Enemella dayhoffiae. Lineage (GTDB taxonomy): Bacteria > Actinomycetota > Actinomycetes > Propionibacteriales > Propionibacteriaceae > Enemella > Enemella dayhoffiae. The sequence goes on from NZ_NMVQ01000043.1 coordinate 48,929, forward strand.
CGGCAGGTAGGCCAGATAGCGCTTCAACCGGGGCACCTGGCGGTAGAGCACCAGCGCCGCACCGACCATCGGGCTGCCGTCGGCGTCGAGGTCGAAGAAGCCCAGCGACTCCGACCCCCACTCCGACTTCACCTTCGCCCACGCCGGCGTCTGCAGAAAGCTCGCCGAGGGCTGGGCCCGGATGAAGTCGAGGTGCTTGGCGGTCGAGATGGTCCTTACCTGGATCGTCACGGCCCAGAATCTACAGGCTCAGCCCATGGGGTACGCCGTGCCGGGCGCCCCCGGCATCGGTGACCAGCCGCTGGCGTGCGGGGCCAACTGCTGATCCACCCACTGCTTGTTGTTGCTGAGCAGGCCGACCAGTCCGTCGTGCTGGGTGAGCAGTTCGGGGCTGAGCTGCTGGTTGCGCCGCTGCTGGTCGTCGAGCCGGTCCCGGACGAACGCGAGCTCGGTGGCGTTGTCGCGGAACGCCTGCAGCCGGGTCCGCTCCTCCTTGCCCCGCGACTGCGCAGCCGCCAACTGCTGCTTGCGGCCCTTCAGGTGACCCAGCCAGCCGGCCTCGGTGGGCGAGATCCAACCGGAGTGCACCATCACCGGCAGCTGCTGCTGCACCACCCGGCCCTCGCGGCGGAACGCGAAGACGGCCATCACCACGATGCAGATGAAGGCGGGCAGCGCCACCAGCACGAGCATGCCGAAAAAGGCGCCGATGCCGAGGAAGGTCGATCCGTTGTGCAGCGCATGCAGCAGCACCGCCGCGCACCAGCCGAGGAACGGCCAGATGAACCGCATCGCGCCGCGGGAGTTCATCCCCTTCCAGATCCCGATCGCCGTCATCGCGGTATAGATCGAGTGCGAGAAGGCGCCCAGGCCGAGCCGGATTCCGGCCAGCAGCAGCGCCTCGCCGACGGTCTTCTGGCCGGCGATGTACATCAGGTCCTCGATGAAGGAGAAGCCGATCCCGATGAATCCGGCGTACACCAGGGCGTCGGTCAGGCTGTTGAACTCACCCCGGCCACGTCGGCTGGTCAGCAGGATCAGCACCAGGAACAGCGCCTTCGCCGACTCTTCGGCCAGCGGCGCCGCGATCGTCGCGCCGAAGAAGTCGCCACTGCCGCCGACCGCCGACAGCAGGAGGTTGAAGATCACCACCAGGATCAGGCACACCCCGCCACCCCAGAAGAAGGCGGCCACTAGCAGGTGCGGCGGCTCGGGCTCCCAGCGGTCGAGCCACAGCAGCAGCAGGACACCGATGCTCGAGACGAGCGCACTGCACAGGATTGCCAGCAGCGCGATCCCCTTGTTGCTGGTCCCGATGGTGGTCAGCAGCACGAGCGCCCCCATCACCAGGGAGCCGAGGATGATCGTGATGATGGGCAGGACGAGCATCTGCTTCTTGCGCATCACCGGCCAGCCGGGGCGGCTCGCTGGGCGGTAGGGCATCGGCGACTGCTGCGGCGGCGGGTACGACATGGACGGCTGGGTCATGACCACCAGCGTAGGCTGCGATCGGGGTCAGATTCGCGATTGCGAATCAGCGATCAGCCGATATCCGAGGCCGGGTTCGGTGATCAGGTACGCCGGGTGACTCGGGTCCGGTTCGAGCTTGCGGCGCAGCGTGGCCAGATAGACGCGCAGGTACTGGGTCTCACGTTCGTGACCGGGACCCCACACGTCGTTGAGGATCTGGATCTGGCTGACCAGGGCACCCGCGTTGCGCGCCAGCAGGTCCAGGATCCGCCACTCGGTCGGGGTCAGCCGCACGGCGACTCCGTCCACGGTGACCTCGGCGCGACTCCGGTCGATGGCGATCGGGCCGGCCGTGACGACCCGCGCCTCGTCCCCACCGGTCGCCACGGCGCGTCGCAACCCGGCCCGGATCCGGGCCAGCAGCTCGTTCATCGCGAAAGGTTTGGTGACGTAGTCGTCGGCCCCGGCGTCCAGCGCCTCGACCTTGTCATCGCTGGTGTGCCGGGCCGAGAGCACGATGATCGGTACCTGGGACCAGCCCCGGATGCCGGCGATGACGTCCAGGCCGTCGGCGTCCGGCAACCCCAGGTCCAGCAGCACGAGGTCCACGTGGCGTTCGCTGCTGGCCCGCAGCGCCCCGGCCGCCGAGGCTGCGCTGATGGTGGCGAAGCCGCGGGCGTGCAGGTTGATCTCGACGGCCTTGACCAGGCTCGGCTCGTCGTCGACGACCAGAATCGTCGGCCGGTCAGTCATGGTCGCTGCCTGCTGGGAACCCGAGCACCAGGGTCAATCCGCCGCCGGGGGTGTCATCGATCTCCAGAGTCGCACCGATGGCCCGGGCGAAGCCGGCCACCACCGCCAGTCCGAGCCCGAGACCCTGCCCGGCCGGTGCATCACCGAGTCGCTGGAACGGCTGGAACATCTGTTCCCGGCGTCCCGGCGGCACCCCGGGGCCGTTGTCGCTGACCCGCAGCTCGATCCGGCCGCCGTCGCGGCCACCGACCAGGCCCGCGCAGAGGCGTACCGGACGGTCCGCCGGTTGGTGCCGCAGCGCGTTGTCGACCACGTTCGCCACCATGCGCTCGGCCAGACCTGGATCGGTCTGCAGCAGCGGCAGCCCCGGCTCCTGCTCGAACACCACTCGGTCCTGCAGCCCGACCAGCGCCGGGCGGACCACCTCGTCGAGCAGGGCCGGGCGGGATTGCACCGACATGGTGCCGGTCTGCAGGCGGGTCATGTCCAACAGGTTGCCGATCAGCCGGCCGAGCCGGTCGGCGTTGTCGTCAACCATGTCCAGAAGGGAACGACGATCCTCGGCCGACAACTCGACGTCGCTGGCCAGCAACGAGGAGGAGGACGCCTTGATGGCGGCCAACGGGGTGCGCAGGTCGTGCGAGACGGCGGCCAGCAGCGCGGTCTGGAAGGCGCTTCGGTCGGCCAGCTCCCCGGCCGCCGCGGCCTGCTCGGCCAGTCCCGCGCGTTCCAGCTCGTTCATCACCTGGACGCCGAAGGCGGCCAGCACCCGTTGCTCGGCCACCGTGAGGCCGCGTCCGAACACGGCGAACTCGCGGTTGTCGTCGAGCGCGAGGACCGAGTCGGGGTCGCCCACCGGGCTGCCGGACTGCTCCACCACCCGCCACGGAGCGGTGGCCTGCTCGCGAGTGCGGAACTGGACCCCGGACAACAGGAAGGTGCGCCGCACCTGGTCCAGCACCCTTGCCACGGTGAGCCGTTCCCCGAGAGTCTGCGAGGTGAGCCAGAGCAGGGTGTCCGCCTCGGCCCGCGCCTCGGCGCCCCGGCGGGTGCGGGTCGCGGCCCGGTCGACCACGGTGGCCACGGCGACCCCGACCAGAACGAAGATGGCCAGCGAGGCGATGTTCGCCGGGTCGGCGATGGTGAGCGTGTGGAGCGGCGGGGTGAAGAACCAGTTCACCAGCAACGAGGACGCCACCGCCGCGAGCACCGCCGGGACCAGCCCACCGACCAGGGCCACCAGCACCGTGCTGGACAGGAACACCATCAGCGCCAGCTGGTGCACGTGCTCCGGAGGTAACGCAGCCAGCAGGATCGTCAGCACCACCGGCAGGAGGAGGGCCAGCAGCGTACCGGCCAGCCGACGGGTCCGGGGCAGTTCCGCGGTGCGGTGCCAGCCGTGGCCGCGGCCGGCCTCCTCGTGACTGACGATGTGCACGTCGATGTCGCCGGAGCCCTCGATGATCCGCTGACTGACCGGAGCGCCGAAAAGCCGTTGCCAGGGTCGGCGACGGGTCAGGCCCACCACGATCTGGGTCGCGTTGATCGAGCGGGCATGCTCCAGCACGGCCTCCGCCGGGTCCTCCCCGGTCACAGTCTGAAAGCTGCCGGACAGGTCGTCGACCAGCCGTTGCTGCGCCCCCAGCCGGGCCTGGTCCCGATCAACGAGCCCGTCGGAGCGGGCCACGTACACCGCGACCAGTTCACCGCCCACCCCGCGAGAGGCGATACGCGCACCGCGGCGTACCAGGTGGGCGCCCTCGGGTCCGCCGGACAGGGCGACGAGTACCCGCTCCCGCGTGGCCCAGGGGGCGTCGATCGCGTGGGTCCGCCGATAGGCGGTAAGCCCGGCGTCGACCCGATCGGCCACCCAGAGCAGGGCCAGTTCGCGCAGCGCCGCCAGGTTGCCGGGCCGGAAGTAGTTCCGCAGCGCCGCGTCCACCTTCTCCGGGGCGTACACGTTGCCGTGCGCCATCCGCCGGCGCAGCGCCTCGGGGGCCATGTCGACCAGCTCGATCTGGTCGGCCGAGCGGACCACCGCGTCTGGCACGGTCTCCCGCTGCCGGATCCCGGTGATCTGGGCGACCACGTCGTTCAGCGACTCCAGGTGCTGCACGTTGACGGTGGTGATCACGTCGATCCCGGCCGCCAACAGCTCCTCCACGTCCTCGCAGCGGCGGGTGTTTCGGGAGCCCGGCACGTTGTGGTGCGCCAACTCGTCGACCAGAGCCACCTGCGGGCGGCGGGCCAGCACCGCGTCCAGGTCCATCTCGGTGAAGCCGGCGCCGGAGTGGGTCACCCTGCGGCGGGGGATGAGCTCCAGCCCGGCGAGCTGCTCGGCGGTGAGCCGGCGCCCGTGGGTCTCGACGAACGCGACCACCACGTCGGTACCGCGGGCCGCCCGCCGTCGTCCCTCGTTGAGCATCGCAAAGGTCTTGCCCACCCCGGGGGCGGCGCCCAACAGCACCCGCAGCTCGCCGCGGGGCAGGGTGCCGGTTGTGCTCACCGCCCCAGTCTCACCCATCGGGGATGTCTCGCTCATCGGGGGCAGCCCCACTCAGCCCCGCGCCAGGGCCGCGTTGACCTCGACCACGTTGACCGTGGGCTCACCCAGGAACCCGAGCGGACGCTGGCGGGTGCCGGCCAGGACGGCGGTCCGCACCGTGTCCGCCGGTACGCCCCGGGCGGCGGCGATCCGGTTCACCTGCAGTTCGGCGTACGCCGGGGAGATGTCGGCATCCAACCCGGACGCCGATGCGGTGAGCGCGTCCGCCGGCACCTGGTCGGGGCGTACGCCGTTGGCGGCGGCGATCTCGACGCGGCGCTGCTGCACCTGGGCCAGCAGGTCACTCGAGTTCGGCCCCAGATTGGAGGCGCCGGAGTACAGCCCGTTCCAACCCGGGTCATCGGGGTCGCTGGAGTTCCTGGCCTGCGACGGACGCGGCTGCAGCCACTGCGGGCCCTCGAAGCGCTGGGCCAGGTGGGTCGACGCCTGACGACCGCCGACCTCGATCACCGACCCGTTCGCCTGGCTGGGGAAGACCAGCTGGGCGACTCCGGTGACCAGCAGTGGGTACGCCACTCCCAGCAGGATGGTGAACAGGGCCACCGCCCGGACACCGGGCAGCAGCTGACGGAACAGTTGCTTCATGGTTGAACTCCTCTCACAGGCCGGGCAGCAGCCCGACCAGCAGATCGATCAGCTTGATGCCGAGGAACGGGGCAACCAGTCCGCCAAGCCCATAGACGAACAGGTTGCGGCGCAGCAGCTCAGCGGCCGAGCGGGGCCGATACGCCACCCCGCGAAGCGCCAGCGGGATCAACGCCACGATCACCAGTGCGTTGAAGATCACCGCCGACAGGATCGCCGAGGTCGGAGAGTGCAGCCGCATGATGTTGATCGCCTGCAGCTGCGGGAACGTGGTGACGAACATCGCCGGGATGATCGCGAAGTACTTCGCCACGTCGTTCGCGATGGAGAAGGTGGTCAACGCCCCGCGGGTCATCAGCAGCTGCTTTCCGATCTCGACCACCTCGATCAGCTTGGTCGGGTCGGAGTCGAGGTCCACCATGTTGCCCGCCTCCTTGGCGGCGGAGGTGCCGGTGTTCATCGCCACCCCCACATCAGCCCGGGCCAGCGCGGGAGCGTCGTTGGTGCCGTCACCCGCCATCGCCACCAGTGCCCCGCCGGCCTGTTCGTGGGCGATCAGGGCCACCTTCGTCTCCGGTTTGGCCTCGGCCAGGAAGTCGTCGACCCCCGCCTCCGCGGCGATGGCCCGCGCCGTGGTGGCGTTGTCACCGGTGATCATCACGGTCCGGATGCCCATCGCCCGCAGCGAGTCGAACCGCTCCCGGATGCCGTCCTTGACAACATCGGCAAGCTCGACCACACCCAGCACACGCGCGCCCCGGTGCCCGTCACTGCTGGCCACCACCAAGGGGGTGGCGCCACGGGCGGACACCTGCTCGACCACCCGGTCGACCTCGTCGCTGGAGTGGCCCCCCTGCCCGTGGGCCCAGGCGAGGCAGGCCGAGGCAGCGCCCTTTCGGATCAGCCTCTCCTCGGGCAGGTCGACCCCGCTCATCCGGGTCTCGGCCGAGAAGGGGATCACCTCCCCGTCGGTGTCCCGGTAGCGTTCCAGGCCCGCGTACTGCTCGGTGGCCAGGGCGACGATGGAACGCCCCTCGGGGGTCTCGTCGGCCAGGCTGGACAGCAGCGCGGCCTTGGCGAGCACCTCCCGGCCGTGGCCGTCGACCGGGTGGAAGTCGACTGCCCGCCGGTTCCCGTGGGTGATCGTGCCAGTCTTGTCCAGCAGCAGCACCGACACGTCACCGGCGGCCTCCACGGCACGCCCGGACATGGCCAGCACGTTGCGCTGCACCAGCCGGTCCATGCCGGCGATCCCGATTGCCGAGAGCAGCGCCCCGATGGTGGTGGGGATGAGGCAGACCAGCAGCGCCACCAGCACCAGCAGGTCCTGCTTGGCCTGCGAGTACGCAGCCAGCGGCTGCAGCGTGACCACCGCCAGGGTGAAGATGATCGTCAGCGCCGACAGCAGGATGTTCAACGAGATCTCGTTGGGTGTCTTCTGCCGTGAGGCACCTTCCACCAGTGCGATCATCCGGTCCAGGAAGGACTGGCCGGGCCGTTGGGTGATCCGCACCACGATCCGGTCCGACAGCACGGTGGTGCCGCCGGTGACCGCGCAGCGATCGCCGCCGGACTCCCGGATCACCGGTGCGGATTCGCCGGTGATGGCGGACTCGTCGACGCTGGCGACGCCCTCGATCACGTCCCCGTCACCAGGAATGATCTGGCCCGCCTCGACCACCACCTTGTCCCCGGGTACCAGGTCGGTGCCGGGTACCTGGGTCTCGAAGCCATCGGTGATCCGGCGCGCCATCGTCTCGGTCCTGGCCGCCCGGAGGCTGGCCGCCTGCGCCTTGCCGCGGCCCTCGGCGACGGCTTCGGCCAGGTTGGCGAACACGATGGTGGCCCACAACCACAGCACCAGCGAGACAGCGAACACCGAAGGCCGGAGCACGGCCAGTACGGTGCCGAGCACCGAGCCGATCCAGACCACGAACATCACCGGGGAGTGCCACTGGTGGCGCGGGTCCAGCCGCCGCACCGCGGTGGGCAGCGCCCGCCTGATCAGCCCGCCCAGCCCGGTCACAGCAGCGCCTCCGCGATCGGTCCCAGCGCGAGCGCAGGGAAGAAGGTGAGACCGGCCACGATGAGGACAATGGCCACGGTCAAGGCCACGAACAGTGGGCCGTGGGTGGGAAGGGTGCCGGCGGTCACCGGGACCCGTTGCTGCCGGGCCAGGGCGCCGGCCAGGGCGAGCACGCACGCGATCGGCAGGAACCGGCCGCACAGCATGGCCAGGCCGAGCCCGATGTTCAGCAGCGGGGTGCCCGCGCTCAGCCCGGCGAACGCCGAGCCGTTGTTGTTGGCCGCCGAGGCATAGGCGTACAGCATCTCCGACAGCCCGTGCGGACCGTCGTTCGCCAGCGACTCCAGCCCCGACGGGGTCGAGATGCTGATCGCGGCGCCCAGCAGCAGGGCGAACGGCATCGCCAGGATGCCGAGGGCGACCATGGTGATCTCCCGCTGGCCGATCTTCTTGCCCAGATACTCCGGCGTACGCCCGACCATCAGCCCACCGACGAAGACGGTCAGCACCGCCAGCAGCAGCAACCCGTAGAGTCCGGTGCCGACACCGCCGGGGGAGACCTCACCCAGCATCATGTTCAGCATCATCATCCCGCCGCCGGCGGCGGTGAACGAGTCGTGCATCGAGTTCACCGCACCGGTGGAGGTACCGGTCGAGGAGGCCCCGAACAGGGCGGAGGCCCACACGCCCAGGCGCCACTCCTTGCCCTCGAGCGCGCCACCCGCCGCCTGCGGCACCGCGCCCCGGGCGGTCACCTCGGACCACGTGATCAGCACCACCGAGGTGAGCCACAGCACGCCCTGCACGGCGACGATGGCCAGCCCCTGACGTCGGTCCCCGAGCATCAGCCCGAAGGTGTGGGGCAGCGAGAACGGGATCACCAGCATCGCCCAGATCTGCAGCACGTTGGTGACCGGGTTCGGGTTCTCGAACGGGTGGGCGGCGTTGGCGTTGAAGAAGCCGCCGCCATTGGTGCCCAACTGCTTGATCGCCTCCTGGCTGGCCACCGGGCCCATCGGCAGCGTCTGCTGCCCACCGGCCAGGGCATCGACGGTGTAGGGCGCCGCCAGGTTCTGCAGGGCTCCCCCGGCGACCAGCAGCAGCGCCACCAGGATCGCCAGTGGGAGCAGCACCCGCAGCGTGACCCGGGTCAGGTCCACCCAGAAGTTGCCGAGTCGCTCGCTGTCGGTCCGGACGAATCCCCGGACGAGGGCGAACGCGACGGCGATCCCGGTGGCACCGGAGACGAAGTTCTGCACCGCCAGGCCGGCCATCTGGGCCAGGTGCCCGACGGCGTTGTCCCCGCCGTACCACTGCCAGTTGGTGTTGGTCACGAAGGAGATTGCGGTGTTGAACGCGCCCGCGGGGTCGAACCCGTCCCGGCCCAGCCCCAGCGGCAGCCAGTACTGCAGCCGGAGCAGGGCGTACAGGGCGAGCACGCCGGCCAGGGAGAAGCCGAGCACCGCCAGGAGGTAGTGCCGCCAGGACTGTTCGGCCCTCGGGTCCACCCCGATGACGCGGTAGCACCAGCGTTCCACCCTCAGGTCCCGCGGCCCGGTCGCGGTGACGTACAGCAACCGGCCCAGCGGGACGTGGCAGACGGCCAGCAGCCCGATCAGCAGTCCGGCCTGCAGCAGGCCGGCGAGCACCGGGCTCATCAGAACTTCTCCGGACGCAGCAGGCTGTATCCGAGATAACCGAGCAGAGCCACCGCAAGCACGGCGGCCACCAGGTTCTCGATCATGAGCGCACCCCCGAACGCACCAGCGCCAGCAGGGCCACGGCCGCGAAGAAGGCGACCAGCAGGAACAAACAGATGAGGTCCATCACGAGATCCATCGCAGCCCCGATTCTTGGGTCCCGGCCCGTTCTTGACGCGTTCTTGACGCGCCGGGCACCGGTGTTGACGCGGCTTTTGCGGCCCGTGACGCGCCGCGGACGCGGCTAGGCTCTCAGCCATGCAACAGCTCGTGGTCGGCATCAACCCGGTCGGGCAGCGGGCGTATCGCCGGTTCTGGTCCGGGCCGCTCGGCTCGGCGCTGCTGCTGGTGCCCGGGGTGCTGATCACCGTGCTCGGCGTCGTGCTGCTGGCCCGCGACCCGCACGGGGTGTCCCTGTTCTTCGGTGGCGTGGTGATCTTCTCCGGTCTGTACGCCTGCTATGCCGGCTGGGACCATCGCCGGCGCGGCCTGCGTGACGCCAGCGAACCTCCGCTCGCGTTCGCCCTCGACGCCGACGGTGCCGCGTTCCCCCGACACAAGCGGTACGCCTGGGGTGAGGTGCGGTTCGTGCTCACCGACGAGGCCGAACCCCGGTTGCTGTGCAGCCCGGTCGGGCTGGCGTTTCGGGTCGACCACCTGGACGCGGAGCCGGGTGCGATCGAGGCGGCGATCACCGAGCTCTCCGGCGGGGCCGCCCAGCTGGAGCGGCTGTGACCGCCGTGACCCGTGGTCAGGGGGTCCCCTTTCCGGCGCGGGAGAGCAGGGGTTAGGTTTGGCCCGACCGCCGGGTGATCCTCGGGCGGCACGAACAGAGCGACTCCGGGCAAGGACGCCCGCACCGGTGGTGCGGTGTCGTTGTCCCCAGCAGTGCGGGGATCCCGCACCCGATGAGAGGAACCTTCGGTGACAACAGCCAGCGACGAGACGGCGCCGGCGACCGAGTCCCCGGACACGGTCCAACTACTCACCCCCGAGGGTGAACGGGTGTCCCACCCGGACTTCTCCTTCACCGGCAGCGACGAGGACATCGCCGGCTATCTGCGCGACATGGTCCTCTCCCGGCGGATCGACGCCGAGGCCACCGCCCTGCAGCGCCAGGGCGAGCTCGGCCTCTGGGCCCCCTGCCTCGGCCAGGAGGCCGCCCAGGTCGGTTCCGGCCGGGCCGCGCGTGAGCAGGACTTCATCTTCCCGACCTATCGCGAGCACGGGGTCGCCTGGTGCCGCGGGGTCGACCCGGTCCGGCTGACCGCGATGTTCCGCGGGGTGGACATGGGCGGCTGGGCCGGGCAGGGCAACTTCCACCTCTACACGGTGGTGATCGGTTCGCAGACCCTGCACGCGGTCGGCTATGCGATGGGCATCTCCAACGACGGGCTGGTTGGCAACCAGGACCCGGACCGGGACGCCGCCGTGATCGCCTATTTCGGCGACGGCGCGACCAGCCAGGGAGACGTCAACGAGTCGTTCATCTTCGCCTCCTCCTACAACGCGCCGGTGGTGTTCTTCTGCCAGAACAACCAGTGGGCGATCTCCGAGCCGATCACCCGCCAGTCGCGGATCCCGCTCTATCAGCGGGCGCACGGGTTCGGTTTCCCGGGCGTACGCGTCGACGGCAACGACGTGCTGGCCGTGCACGCGGTCACCACCTGGGCGCTCGACCGGGCGCGCAACGGAGAGGGCCCGACCTTCATCGAGGCGTTCACCTATCGGATGGGCGCGCACACCACCTCCGACGACCCGTCGAAATATCGGCTCGCCACCGAGTTGGAGACCTGGAAGCTGAAGGACCCCATCGAGCGCGTCCGGGCGTACCTCTCCCGCAAGGGGGTGGTCGACCAGAAGTTCTTCGCCGACCTGGAGGCCGAGTCCGACGACCTGGCCGCCGAACTGCGGCAGCGGACGCTGAACCTGCCCAACCCGTCCCTGGCGGACACCTTCGACCTGGTGTACGCCGACCAGACCAACTATCTGCGCGGCCAGCAGGAGCGCTATCGCGCGTACGCCCAGTCGTTCGAGGAGGCGTGATGAGCGCACAGAAGCTGACCCTGGGCAAGGCGTTGAACGCCGGCCTGCGCAAGGCGCTGGACGCCGACCCGAAGGTGGTGCTGTGCGGTGAGGACATCGGCAAGCTCGGCGGGGTGTTCCGGATCACCGAGGGCCTGCAGAAGGACTTCGGCGAGCACCGGGTGATCGACTCCCCGCTGGCCGAGTCGGGCATCGTCGGCACCGCGGTCGGGATGGCGCTGCGCGGCTACCGTCCGGTGGTGGAGATGCAGTTCGACGGGTTCGTGTTCCCCGCCTATGACCAGATCGTCACCCAGGTCGCCAAGATGCACTACCGCTCGGCCGGGATGCTGAAGATGCCGATGGTGATCCGGATCCCGTTCGGCGGCGGCATCGGCGCGGTGGAGCACCACTCCGAGTCGCCGGAGGCGTACTTCGCGCACACCCCGGGGTTGAAGGTGGTCTCCTGCTCCAGCCCGCAGGACGCCTACTGGATGATCCAGCAGGCGGTCGCCTCCGACGACCCGGTGATCTTCATGGAGCCCAAGCGGCGCTATCACGACAAGGGCGAGGTGGACCCGTCGGCGCCGCCGATGCCGCTGCACCAGGCCCGCATCCTGCAGCCCGGTCGCGACGTGACCGTGCTCTGCTATGGCCCGATGGTGAAGACCTGCCTGGCCGCGGCAGCGGCCGCCGCCGAGGAGGGCACCTCGATCGAGGTGGTCGACCTGCGCACCCTGTCGCCGTTCGACATGACCACCATCATCGCCTCGGCCCGGCGTACCCGGCGGGTCGTGGTGGTGCACGAGGCGCAGACCTCGCTCGGCCTGGGCGCCGAGCTGGCCGCCCGGCTGTCGGAGATGTGCTTCTACGAACTGGAGGCGCCCGTGCTGCGGGTCGGCGGCTATGACACGCCCTATCCGCCCAGCCGGGTCGAGGAGGACTATCTGCCCGATCTGGACCGGGTGCTCGACGCCGTCGACCGCGTGAGGGAGTTCTGATGAAGGTTTTCAAGCTGACCGACCCCGGTGAGGGACTCACCGAGGCCGAGATCGTCACCTGGCGGGTGGCCGAGGGCGACACCGTCAAGGTGAACGACATCGTGGTCGAGGTGGAGACCTCCAAGTCGCTGGTGGAGCTACCGATCCCGTGGGCGGGCACGGTCGCCAAGATCATGGTGCCGGCCGGGGAGACCGTCGACGTGGGTACGCCGATCATCCAGATCGACGACGGTTCGGGTGACGAGCCGCCCGCCCAGGGCGGCGGCGCGGCCGACGCCGACAAGGAGGGTGCGCAGAAGAGGACCCCCAACCTGGTCGGGTATGGCGCGGTCGAGGGCAGCACGAAGCGGCGTGCCCGCAAGGGTCGCCCGGCCGCCGACGAGTCGGCCTCGGTCGCCCACGAGCAGGTCACCGGCACCTTCGACATGGCGCAGCCGGTCAGCCGGCACGCCGATCTCCGCGAGCCGCTGCACGGCAGCGTCGAGGGGCTGCCCCGGCACGGTGAGTTGCCCGGTCCGGGCCAGCCGGCGCGGCTGCACACCCTGGACGACGACACCGACGCCGACGCGGACTCCGGCGCCGGGCGACCGTTGGCCAAGCCTCCGGTACGCCGGCTGGCGAAGGACCTGGGCATCGACCTGTCCCGGGTCCGCGGGACGGGGGAGGACGGGGTGATCACCCGCGAGGACGTCCAGTCGGCGGCCGCCGGACAGGGCTCGGGCGGTGCGGGTTCCGGCTCGGGTACGGCGGGCGCATCGCAGGAGCGGCGGGTGCCGATCAAGGGCGTCCGGAAGATGACCGCCGAGGCGATGGTGTCCTCGGCGTTCACCGCCCCGCACGCCACCGAGTGGGTGACCTGCGACGTCACCGCGATGATGGAGTTGCTGGAGAAACTGAAGCAGCACCGCGACCTCCGGGGCGTACGCCTGTCCCCGCTGCTGCTGGTGGCCCGGGCGGCGCTGCTGGCGATCGGCCGCAACCCCGAGCTGAACACCTCCTGGGACGCCTCGAGCCAGGAGATCGTCTATCACCCGCAGGTGAACCTCGGCATCGCCGCGGCCACCCCGCGCGGGTTGCTGGTGCCCAACGTCAAGGGTGCCGACCGGCTGTCGCTGGCCGAGCTGGCCGAGGCGCTGAAGGATCTGGTCGCCGTCGCCAAGGAGGGTCGCAGCCAGCCGGCCGACCTCTCCGGCGGCACGTTCACGATCACCAACATCGGCGTCTTCGGCATCGACGGCGGTACGCCGATCCTCAACCCGGGGGAGGCCGGAATCCTCGCCGTGGGAGCGATCCAGCGGCGCCCGTGGGTGGTCGGCGGCCCTTCGACAGGCTCAGGGACCGAGGAGCGGATCGAGGCGCGCTGGGTGACCACGCTCGCGGTCTCCTTCGACCACCGCCTGGTCGACGGGGAACAGGGGTCGAAGTTCCTCGCCGACGTCGCCCGGATCGTCACCGACCCCGGGATGGCGCTGCTCTTTTGAACCCTCAGTCCTTGTTGGCGCGGAGGGCGGCGGTGTCCTGCTGGGTCTTCACCGTGGCGAGCATGAACTCCAGGCCCATCCGCAGACTGATGATCCAGAACGCCAGTGGCACCAGGCCGAGCACCAGCGCCATCAGCCCGAGGAACACGAACACCCCGGAGGCGCCGCTGCTGGAGCCGCCCAGCATGCCGCCCATGGCGGAGGCCATCACCTGTCCCACCAGGAACACATAGCCGGCGCTGCCCAGCCAGTAGAGGACGCCGATCACGATCCCGAGGATGTAGAGGATCTTCGCCAGCGCCGGGGTGGCGTACTCGCTGAAGCTGAAGTCGAACAAGGTGGCGAACAGGCCCTTGTTCTGCGCGGTCCCGGTCGGCTGGGCCACGTTGGTGTTGGCGCCCGACCAGGCCGCGTCGGCGGACTGCTGCTGCGGGGCCCAGCCGCCCTGCTGCTGTTCCGAGGCGTACGCCGCAGAGGCTTGCGAGCCCGGATAGGCCGCGGAGGCCTGCGAGCCGGGGTAGGAGGCCGAGGACTGGGAACCCGGATAGCCCGAGGCCTGCTGGTCGGCGTACCCGCTCGAGGCCTGCTGGTCGGCGTACCCGGCTGACGGCTGCGAGGTGGGGTACTGCTGGGTGGGCTGGGCGTCACCGGACCAGGCGGACTGGCCCGCGTCGCCGGAGCCCCAGCCCTGGTTCTGGGAGTTGTTCTGGTAGCCGGACTGGCCGTACTGGTCGTAGGACATGTCCCGCATTCTGCACGCCCCGGCGGGTCAGGTGGTCGGCGACGCACCCGAAAAACCAGTCCCGGGGAAAACGAGGCGGCGCCCCTCCCGGTGTGAGGGACGCCGCCAGCGCGTCGTAGCGGGACCGATCAGCCGGACATCCCGGTGCGGTTGTTCCAGACGATCACGCCGCCCTGATAGGACTGGCGGCACTCGAAGTCGCCGCCCACCGGGCTGCACTGCTCATCCCACACCGGGTAACCGAAGCGGCCGGCCTCCCAGCCGTTGCGGGCCCAGTGGTCGCGGATCAGGCCCCAGCTCGGGTGTGCCCCGCTGGCCGGGGACCAGTAGATCGAGCCCCCCTGGAAGAACTGGGCGCAGCCGCCGTCGCGGAGCCCGCAGAACTCGTTGCCGATCGGATAGCCGAGCTGGCCGGTCTCCCAGCCCTTCTCGGCATACTTGTAGACGATGGCACCCCAGACCGGGTGCGCCCCGGTCGCCGGGGACCACAGGATGACCCCACCCTGGAAGCCCTGCACGCAGCCCTTGTCCTTCAGGCCGCAGTTCTCGTCCGAGGTCGGGTAGCCGAGCGTGCCGCGCTCCCAGCCCTGGGCGGCGTACGCCTTGTAGATCTCGCCCCAGACCGGGTGGGCCCCGGTGGCCGGGGACCAGTAGATCAGCCCGCCCTGGAAGGACTGGAAGCAGCCGCCGTCCTTGAGGCCGCAGTTCTCGTCGGAGGTCGGATAGCCGAGCTGGCCGTTCTCCCAACCGAGTTGCGCCCACTTCTCGCGGATCGCGCCCTTGATGATCTGCGGGTTCGTGCTGGCCGAGTCATAGACCGAGCCGCGCTCGAAGTGCTGCCCGCAGCCGCCGTCGCGCAACCCGCAGAACTGGGTGCTGACCGGCTGGCCCAGCGGACCGGCCACGGTGATCGGGACATAGGAGGTGGTGCCGCTCGGCTTCGCCTCGATCTTCAGGACCGCCGGGCCGGCCGGAACGTCGGCGGGCAGGTTCACCGTCAGCGTGGACTGGCCGTTGGCGACCGGCGCCCGGCCGACCCCCTTGCCGTTGACCGTGGCGATCACCTCGGTGTTCGGCGGCGGAGTGCTGCCGGAGGCGGTCATGTCCAGGGTGTCGGGGGCCAGGGCGCTCGGCTTGCCGAGGGTGAACGTGACCGGCTTGCCGGCCTCCATGCCGCCCGCCTTCGGGGTCATCGACACGGCCTGCCGGGCAAAGTCGGGGCTCAGCGTCTTCTTCGCCTTCACCCAGTCGACGAACGCCTCCAGGTCGACCCGGCCGGTGTCCCTGGTGTTGGTGCCCTTGGTCAGCTCGCTGAAATTGTCCCCGCCGCTGATCAGGAACGAGCCGGAACCGACGGTGTACTTGGTGCTCGGGTTGACCGGCTTGCCGTTCAGCGCGATCGAGGTGATCCGCGACCCGGCGGCGGCCGCCGGGTCGTAGGTGTAGGTGAGGTTGGGGGACACGCCCAGCTGAAGGTACTTGTCGCCGGGCTGCCACTGCTGCTCCAGCACCGCCTTGAGCTGGGCGCCGGTGATCTCGGTGGTCATCAGCGAGTTGGCGAAGGGGAGCACCCCGGCCGCCTCCTCGTAGGTGATGTCGCCGGCGTCGAGGTCGGCGCGGGTGCCACCGGGGTTCTGCAGGCCGATGAAGTCTGCGTTCCCGCCGGAGAGCTGGTCGCGGAACATCTGCGCCACCGTGTCGGTGAGCGCCGACTCGCGGGTCCGCTCACCGGCCTGGGCGCGGGTGATCGGGGCGGTCGCGCTGCCGACCACCTGGGCGCCGACCACCTTGGCGTCGGCCAGCGCCTTGTCCAGGATCGGCTTGATCGCCGCGGCCCGCGGGTACGCCGCCACCGCGGCGCTGGAGGCCATCGTCGAGGGCACGTTGGCCGCGGTGTAGCAGGTGACCTGCTTGCTGGTCGGGTCGAAGCCGAGCTCCACCTTGCCGATGTGCGAGGCGTACGAACCGGACTGGATCACCGGGCGGGTGGCGCCGGTCATGCCGGGCACCGGCGCCTGGTAGGCATAGTTCATGTGGCTGTGCGCGTTCAGGATCGCGTTCACCCGGGAGTCGGTCCTGTTCACGATCTTGTCGAACGCCGGGTTGCCGGCCGGGGCGACCTTCGGGTCGGTGCTCGAGCCGGAAGCCCCCTCGTGGTAGGCCGCGATCACGATGTCGGCCTCGCCGTTGGTGGGGTCGCCGTCCTTCAGCTTGGCCACCTCGGCGTTCACCGCGTCGACCGGGTCGGTCACCTTGTAGCCGGCCAGCCCGGTCGGCGAGACCAGCGACGGCAGGTCGCCGGTCACCGCGCCGACCACGGCCACCTTGAGCCCGGCCTTGTCATAGATCCTGTACGCCTCGGCGATCGGCTTGCCGGTGCTCTCGTTGATCACGTTCGCGCTCTGGTAGGGGAAGGTGGCCCCGGGCACGACCCGCTCGACGAAGTCCTTCGCCCCCTGGTCGAACTCGTGGTTGCCGGTGGAGTGCCCGTCGATCGCGGCCGCGTTCAGGATGTCGATGGTGGGGTTGTCCTGCTGGGAGGCCGAGGCGAACAGCGAGCCGCCGATCGAGTCACCGTTCGCGTACACCAGCGCCCTGGAGTCACCGCCGGCATCGGCGCGCAACTTTTCCAGGTCGCCGAAGAAGCCGACGGTGTCCGGCCGGGACGTGGCGAGCCGGCCGTGGAAGTCGTTGATGTTGAGCACCGTCAGCTTGTCCGGGCCGCAGGTCGTGCCGGCCGGGGCCGGGGTGGCGCGGACCTGCGCGGGCGTACGGGTTCCTGATGGTGCGGTGGGGGTCGGCGCGGCGTACGCGGTCGCGACCGGCCCGGCGATGAGGCCGAGGGCGCAAACCGTGGTTGCGGCACCCCGGATCCAGCCAGCTTTCTGCATGACTCTCCTGACGACGTGTGGGCACGAGGCGGGCACGCGGACGTGCCCCGACCCACCCAAGCGGGCGCGCGGGGGCGTTGCAACCGATGTCGCCGATTGTTGGCCGGTTGTTTCCCTGCGGGCGTTCGCGACGGGATGTCTAGGCTCATCCCGTGACCGCGCCCAACCCGACCGGGCCGAACCCCATCCGTCTGGTCGCCACCGACCTCGACGGCACCCTGCTGCGCAGCGACCTGAGAATCGGGCCGCGGACGGTGCGGGCGATCGGTCGCTGCCGGGAGCTCGGCATCCCGGTGGTACCGGTGACCGCCCGGCAGCCGGGGCCGATGCTGCAGGTGACCGGGGCGGCCGGTTTCGAGGAGTGGGCGATCTGCGCCAACGGCGCCTTCGCCGAGCACCTCGGCACCGGCGAGGTGGCGTACGCCCGAACTCTGGCCCCGGTGGGCCATGCTGCGCTGGGCCGGGCACGGGGTCGCGATGGGTGACGCCGACCCGCAGGCGCGGGCAGCGGCGGATGAGGTGCTCTCCGCCGGAAACGACGACGAAGCCGTCGCGGAGTGGCTGCTCAATCGCCTCTGACGACTCACCCCTTGATTTTATTACTGACGAGTAGTTCAATGGGTTACCTGCCAGTAATGCTGACCCGTTCCGATGAGGTAACCACGTCATGACGCACTTCAAGTCCAACCTGCGCGACATCACCTTCGACCTGTTCGAGGTCCTGGATCGGGACTCGGTGCTCGGCACCGGGCCGGCCGAGGACATGGACCGTGAGACCGCCGAGGCCGTGCTCACCGAGATGGAGCACCTCTGCGCCACCCGCCTCGCCGAGCCGTACGCCGAGGGCGACCGGAACCCGCCGATCTATGACCCGCAGACCCGCAGCGTGACGATGCCGGAGTCGACCAAGTCGGCGTTCAAGCAGTACATGGACTCCGACTGGTGGCGCCTCGAGCTGCCCGAGGAACTCGGCGGCCAGGACACGCCACCGTCGCTGCGCTGGGCCGCGATGGAGCAGATCCTCGGCGCCAACCCGGCGCTCTACATGTATTCCGCGGGCCCCAAGTTTGCCCAGGTGGTGCACGTCAACGGCACCGAGCGGGACAAGAAGATCGCCCAGCACATGGTCAACCGTCAGTGGGGCGCCACGATGATCCTGACCGAGCCGGACGCCGGCTCCGACGTGGGCGCCGGGCGTACCAGGGCCACCCTGCAGGCCGACGGAACCTGGCACATCGAGGGCGTCAAGCGGTTCATCACCTCGGGTGATCAGGACATGACCGAGAACATCATGCACCTGGTGCTGGCCCGGCCGAGCGGCGTCGAGGGCGTCGGCGGCCCGGGCACCAAGGGCCTGTCGCTGTTCCTGGTGCCGAAGTACATGTTCGATCTGGAGACCGGTGAGGTGTTCACCGACCAGCGCAACGGCGTGTACGCCACCAACGTCGAGAAGAAGATGGGGCTCAAGGTCTCCGCCACCTGCGAGATGACCTTCGGCGACGGTCAGCCGGCCGTGGGTTGGCTGCTCGGAGAGGTGCACGAGGGCATCGTCCAGATGTTCCAGGTGATCGAGCACGCCCGGATGATGGTCGGCACCAAGGCGATGGCGACGCTGTCCACCGGCTATCTGAATGCGCTCGAGTACGCCAAGCAGCGCGTCCAGGGTGCCGACATGCTCACCCCGGCCAAGGACGCCCCGCGCGTCACCATCACCCACCACCCGGACGTACGCCGCTCGCTGCTCACCCAGAAGTCGACCGCCGAGGCGCTGCGGCTGCTGGTGCTGTTCACCGCCACGTTCCAGGACCGGGTGTGGATCGCCGAGTCCGAGGGCCGCCGCGACGAGGAGGCCGAGGGGGTCAACGACCTGCTGCTGCCGATCGTCAAGGGCTACTGCTCCGAGCGGGCCTGGACCACCCTGGGCACCGAGTCGCTGCAGACCTTCGGCGGCTCCGGATTCCTGCAGGAGTATCCGATCGAGCAGTACGTCCGCGACGCCAAGATCGACACCCTCTATGAGGGCACCACCGCGATCCAGGGCCAGGACCTGTTCTTCCGCAAGATCATCAAGGACCAGGGCCGCGCCATCGGCGTGCTCTCCAAGCAGATCGAGGAATTCCTGACCGGGGCCGGTCCGCTGACCCGGGAGCGGGAACTACTCGGTCGCGCCGCCCAGGACGTGGCGCAGATGATCGGCACCCTCACCCAGCTGATGATGGGCGCCGGGGAGCAGCCGAAGGACGTGTACCGGGTCGGGCTGAACACCAGCCGGGTGCTGATGGCGCTGGGCGATCTGGTGTGCGCCTGGCTGCTGGTCCGCGCGGGCGAGGTCGCCTCGCAGCGGCTCGAGGGGGCCAGCGGGGACGAGCGGGACTTCCTTGCCGGCAAGGTTGCCTCGGCCCAGTGGTTCTGCAGCACCCGACTCCCGCAATTGACTGCTGAGCGGAAAATGCTGGAATCGACCACCCTCGACGCGATGGAGCTTCCGGAGAGCGCGTTCTGAGAGAAGTGTCACCGGATCGGGGTCGTGGGGAACGGCCATTCAGGGCCCTTCCTCACCACCATCCGACTATGGTTTGAAGCGTGTCCGAAACCTCCGCTTCCCCCGGCGATCGTCGCGCCGAAATCGTCCGCGCAGCGATGCGCGCCTTCGCGCGGGGCGGATATGGGGGGACGACGCTGGCCGACATCGCGGCCGAGGCGGGTGTGACCCAGCCGCGGATCAGCCAGATCTTCGGCAACAAGGAGAACGCCTTCATCGAGGCGCATCAGATGGCCGCTGGCCGGTTGGTGGGCGTGCTCAACGAGAACGCGTCGCCGCCGTTCTCGGCCGAGGTGCTCGGGGCCGGCTACTACGAGCTGGCCCGTCAGGAGAGCGAGGCCCTGCTGATCGTCTTCCAGGGTTTCGCCTCGGCCTACGTCCCGGCCATCGGCGACGAGGCCCGACGGACGCTGGCCGAGGTGCTCGACATCATCGTCAACCGGGCCGGCGGGACGTACGCCGACGCCGCCGATTTCCTCGGAACCGGGTTCACCATCCACCACGTGATGGCGGTCAACCTGCCTGACCACGCCCGGGACTCGGAACACTTCTCCAACCTGCTGCGGGCTCTCCGGCCGGCACCGGTCTGAGTCGCTTGGGCCGCGCCGGAGGGTGAGACGGGCCTTCGGGGGCCGAGAGTCCACTATTGTTCGCGCAACAACCTGAGCCCACCATAAGGACCAGCCGATGCGCATACCCCCGGCCCGGCGCCAGCAGCTGTTGCTGGAGGCGGCATTCAGAGTCATGTCCCGGGACGGGGTGGCCGCCGCGACCACCCGCGCGGTCTGTGCCGAGGCGGGGATGCCGCTGGCCAGTTTCCACTACGTGTTCGAGTCTCAGAAGGCGTTGATGGCGGCACTGATCACCTCGGTGGTCACCCGCGAATCGGAGCACGTGCACGATTTCGAGGTCACCGACGATCACGCCGCCGACATCGAGGCACTGCTGCTGAGCACGTTCGACTTCGTGCGCGCGCACCCGGGTGAGGAGCTGGCACTGCTGGAGCTCGGCCACTATGCGGCGCGTACGCGCGGGCTGGAGGACCTGGTCGGCTCGCGGCATGAGGTGTCGCTCGGCGTCGTGGGTGGGGTGCTGGACAAGCTGGAGGCCAAGCACGGGCCGCTGCACACCGACCGTGAACTGCTGGCGCAGATGGTGATCACCGTGGTCGAGGGCAACACGGTGACCTGGCTCGGCACCCGCGACGACGAGGCCTGCCTGGCCTCGATGAAGCGGTTCGCCGTCTATCTGGCGGACTTGGCGTACCCCGTTTCCTGAGAATCTGGGGCCATTTCTGAGGAAAACGGGTCGAAAATTTCGGTTTCGTGCCGGGCTGTGTTTAGATTCAGGCCGAACAGTCACGAAATGATCTCGACCCGAAGGCCAGCAACTTGTCTGACTCCCCGAAGCCCCAGTCCACCTCCGAGGACCTCTCGGCGACCGAGGACCGGGTCGAGCACCTGCCGCAGCGGGCCTTCGCCGACGAGCCGGACGCCGGTGGCGTGGCCGCCTTCCGGACCCGGGTACGCCGCTTCGCACTTCCGGGCGTACTGACCCTGTCGGTGCTTGCGGGGCTCGCCCTGGCCGGAGCCACCGAACCCCGTCCGGACACGAGCATCGCGGCGGCGCCGGCCGCAGCGACCGCCGCGACTGAGGAGCCCCGGGGTGGCGACCAGGTCAGCCGCGACCAGGAGCGGCCCGCGATCGACACCCCGACCGCCGAGCCCACCCCCGAGCCGGAGCCCCCGGCCGGTCAGCCCGGACCGCCCAGCCAGGCCCCGCTGATGAAGATGGCCGAGCCCGCGCCCACCACCAGCGCCCCCTCGGCGGCTGGCACCCGCTATGCCACCGAGACGGTCAACGTGCGCGCCCAGGCGAGCGCGGACAGCGACAAGATCGGCTCGGTCAGCCAGGACGACTCGGTCTCGATCACCGGGAAGACAACTGCCGGCTTCAGCCAGATCCTCGTTGATGGCAAGGCGGGCTGGGTCTCCAGCCAATACCTGTCGAGCAGCAAACCCAGCAGCCCCGCACCCAGCCCGACCGCATCCAAGCCGGCCGCGGCGCCGCGCTCCGCGTCGGGTTCAAGCTCGTCCGGGTCGGCCGGCTCATCGGACTCCTCGGCCAACGTGTCCAGCTCGGGCAACTGCGCCCCGCTGTCCGGCCTGCAGGGCTCGACCGAGAAGCTGCACCAGGTGCTGTGCGGCAATTTCCCCGGTGTCAGCAGCTATGGCGGCGTCCGCAGCGACGGTGACTATCACCACCCGAGCGGGCTCGCGCTGGACTGCATGACCTCCAACAGCAGCCTCGGCTGGGCGATCGCCAACTTCGCCCGCGCCAACGCCAGCAGCTTCGGCATCACCCAGGTGATCTATCAGCAGAAGATCTGGACCACCCAGCGCTCCTCCGAGGGCTGGCGCGCGATGAGCGACCGCGGCTCGGCCACCGCCAACCACATGGATCACGTGCACATCGCGATTCGCTGATCCAGCGAACCACCCAGCAGGGGCGCCCCGATCCGGGGCGCCCCTGCTGTGTTCTCGGGGTGCCCGCGTGGCGATCCAGCGAACCGTGGGGCCATTGGTCGAACCCTGCAGGGGGCGCTGGGTGGCAGGTGGGTTCGCTGGATGGGATTACGGGTGCCCGCGTGGCGATCCAGCGAACCGTGGGGCCATTGGTCGAACCCTGCTGGGGGCGCTGGGTGGCAGGTGGGTTCGCTGGATGGGATTACGGGTGCCCGATGGCGATCCAGCGAACCGTGGGGCCATTGGTCGAACCCTGCAGGGGGCGCTGGGTGGCAGGTGGGTTCGCTGGATGGCACCAGCCAACCAGCCCAGCCAGCCCACCCAATCGCCCCAGCCAACCAGCCCAGCCCAGCCCAGGGTGAACAAGGTCATATCACGGAGCGCATATGCGATTGGATTCCGCGAATATCGCGGTGTACACTGAAATATGTGTTGGGGATGGCCCAACAGTCACTTAATTTGCCTGACCATCACGTCAGGATGATCCAGGAAAGCGTGTCATGTCCTTCGCTCAGAACCTCCGTCAGCGTCGCGCCGCCAACCGCACCCAGCGTGCCGTCCAGCGAGCCATCAGCCATGCGGCCACCCCGGCCATGCGCGACGAGCTGATCATCGTCGCGCAGCGTCAGCGCTTGTTCTGAGCCGTCACACCCCGCTCGCCCAGAGCAACCCCGAGGAGGGGCCGAGCCGTCCGGCGTACGCCAACGCCTGCGCGTCGCTCAAGCCGGCCACGAAGTCGATGATGGCGCGGCCACGTGCCATCCGGGCGACCTCACCCCGATCGGTACGTCCGCGTAGCCACTCGGGGTTCTCCTCGCGGACCCGCTGATAGCCGCGCTCGGCCAGGGTGACCAGGTCGAGCAGCCGCCGCGGTGCGCGCAGGGCGTCGAACCGATCGGCCAGCCAGGCGTCGAAGGTCTCCACCAGATCGGTCAGCACCATCGACTGGCCCCGTTGCAACATCGCCAGATCCGGCCGGTGCAGCACGAAATACTGGTGCACGAACTTCAGCACCTGGATCTGGTGCCACTCGAGTTGTTGCACGGTGACCACCGGCATCCGCGCCCCGCTCGGATCGGCGTTCATCTGGATCGCGGTGGTGAAGTGGTCGATCCAGTCACCGACGAACCCGGAGATCGAGCGGTCGGCTGCCCGTGACCCGTCATAGGGGAGTACCAGCACCCCGTCGACGAACTCGGCGCCGACGATCCGCACCGCTTCGGTGAACGCGGAGTCGTCGAACACCCAGTCGTCCTTGTCCCGGGCGCCGCGCCGCAACCGCTCCAGCCCTGCTCCGGGCGTACGCCACATCGAATCCAGCTCCGCATCGGGTACGCCCGCCCAGCGGCCCTGATCGCCCAGCCAACTGCGGAACTCCCCGGAGATGGGGGAGAACTGCAGCACCCCGGAGCGGTGAAAGTCCTCCAGGTCGTGCAGCGAATAGGCGATGTCGTCGGCCAGGTCCATCACCGAGCACTCGAGCGTCTGCCGACCGCTCGGCAGCTCGAACCCGCCCAGCACCTCGGCCATCTCGGCCAGCTCGGGCACGTAGGCGTTGAACTTGGCCGCTCCCGAACCGTGGGCCCCCGGGTTGGCACCGCGGGGCCGGTCCGGCCACTGGCCCGGGTGCGGGTCGGGCAGGTCGAACCGCCCCCACGGATACTTCAGCACCGCCGCCCTGGTGGCCGCGGTCAGGTTGAGCCCGTCCTGCTCCCCGTGCACCTCCAGCTGGGTGAGGATTCGAAACGTCTGCGCGTTCCCCTCGAACCCGTCCTCCAGCCCGAACCGCTCGCGGGCCACGCGGTCCAGCGTGCGCTCGCCGAGGTGCCCGAACGGCGGATGCCCCAGGTCGTGCGCGACCGCCCCCGACTGCGCGACCACGTGATCCAGCCCGCCCCAGCGCTCGATGTCGGCGGGGTCGGCGATCTGGCGCAGCCCGACGGCCAGCGCGCGGGCGAGCGCGGTCACCTTGATCGAGTGGGTGAGCCGGTTGTGCACCACCCCGTCGGTGGCGTCGGCGGTGACCACCTGGGTCACCTCGGCCAACCGGGCGAAGGCGGGCGCGAACCGCAGCCGCTCCAGGTCGACCCGGAACTCCGACTCCGCCCCCGCGGTCAGCGGCTGCCACGGCTCGCTCTCCGGGTGCCGGCGCGCCAGGCGTACCTCCGCCAACTCCTCAAGATCGCGGCCGCGGCCGGTCTGCTCCGCCATGGGGCCCAAGCGTAGCCCCGTGCCGGCGACGCGTCAGCGGTCGAGGGCGCGCTCCAGCTCGGCCTTCGACATCGCGGAGCGGCCCTTGATCCCGCGTCGCTTCGCCTCGGCGTACAACTGATCGCGGGTACGCCCACCCTCACCCGAGTGGGAACGCAGGCCCCCGCGCCGGCTGGAGGAGATGTCCTCGGTGGAGCTGCGGCTGGCCTGCTCCGACTCACCGGCGCGGGCGCGCTCCTTGTTCACCGTCCGGGCCGCGATCTCCTCGGCCTCGTCGGTGTCGTGACCGCGGTCGGTCAGCCCCTCCTTGATGTGCTCGTACTGCCGTTCCCGCTTCTCGCTCCAGGACTGCTGGGGTGCCATGGTGCCCTCCTCGGTGCCGTCCTTCGACGGTACGCCTGCCGGTCGCCCGTTCCGGCGACCGCCCTGCCGTCCGGCGTACGCCGGTCCTAGAGTTGGGCCATGACCACCGCACCCGTCGACCCCACCAGCACCGGGCCCTGGCGTACGCTCACCCAGCTCGCCGAGAATTTCCGCCCCGACCTGCGCGCCTGGTTCGCCAGCGACCCCGACCGGACCCGCGCTCTCACCTTCGAGGCGGTCGACCTGCACATCGACCTGTCCAAGAACCTGATCACCCCGCCGGTGGCGCAGTCATTGATCGGGCTGGCCCGCGCGGTCGGTCTGCAGCAGCGGATCGAGGCGATGTTCACCGGTGAGCACATCAACGTCACCGAGGACCGCGCCGTGCTGCACACCGCGCTGCGCCTGCCCCGGGACGCCGAGCTCGAGGTGGACGGGCAGGACGTCGTCGCCGACGTGCACACCGAGCTGGACAAGATGTACGCCTTCGCCGACCGGGTGCGCAGCGGCGAGTGGACCGGGGTCACCGGAAAGCCCGTGCAGACCGTGATCAACATCGGCATCGGTGGTTCTGATCTTGGTCCGGTGATGGTCTACGAGGCGCTCAAGCCCTACGGCAAGCTCGGTCTGGAGTGCCGGTTCATCTCCAACATCGACCCCACCGACCTGGCCGAGAAGACGTTCGGACTCGACCCGGAGACCACCCTGTTCATCGTCGCCTCCAAGACGTTCACCACCTTGGAGACGTTGACCAACGCCCGGCTGGCCAAGGCCTGGCTCCTTGATCAATTGCGCGAGCGCGGTGTGGTCGGCGAGGGTGAGGAGGCGGCCCGGGGCGCGGTGGCGCAGCACTTCGTCGCCGTGTCGACCGCGCTGGACAAGGTGTCGGAGTTCGGCATCGACACCGACAACACGTTCGGCTTCTGGGACTGGGTGGGTGGCCGCTATTCGGTGGACTCGGTGATCGGCACCTCGATCGCGATCTTCATCGGCCCGGAGCGGTTCGCCGAGCTGCTCGGCGGCTTCCACGCCATGGACGACCATTTCCGCACCACCCCGCTGGAGCGCAACGTGCCGGCCCTGCTCGGGCTGCTCAACGTGTGGTACGGCAACTTCCTCGGTGCGCGCACCCACGCGGTGCTGCCCTATTCGCAATACCTGCACCGGTTCCCGGCGTATCTGCAGCAGTTGACCATGGAATCCAACGGCAAGTCGGTGCGCTGGGACGGCAGCCCGGTGACGACGGCGACCGGCGAGGTGTTCTGGGGTGAACCCGGCACCAACGGCCAGCACGCGTTCTATCAGCTGATCCACCAGGGCACCGAGCTGATCCCGACCGACTTCATCGCCTTCGCCAACCCCACCCACGCCCTGCGCGACGGTGAGTCGGACGTGCACGCGCTGTTCCTGGCGAACTTCTTCGCCCAGACCAAGGCGCTGGCGTTCGGCAAGACCGCCGACGAGGTGCGCGAGGAGGGGACGCCGGAGGCGATCGTCCCGGCGCGGGTGTTCCCGGGCAACCGGCCGTCGACCTCGATCATGGCGCCGGCACTCACCCCCGCGGTGCTGGGCCAGCTGATCGCGCTCTATGAGCACCTCACCTTCACCCAGGGCGTCGTCTGGGGGATCGACTCGTTCGACCAGTGGGGGGTCGAGCTCGGCAAACAGCTGGCCAAGCAGGTCGCCCCGGCCGTCGACGGAGACCGGGACGCGCTGGCCGAGCAGGACCAGTCCACCAGGTCGTTGATCGAGTACTACCTGGCTCATCGCGCCTGACGTCGCTCTTGGCCGATCCGCCTATTCTGGTGCCATGCCGCCCGCCCGCCTGCTCAAGCGCGCGGCGTTCACCGTTGCCGCGGTCGGCCTGGCGGGGGCGCTGGCGGTGCTCGGGACGGCCGGTTTCGTCCGATCGCTGTCGGCCCCGCACATCTACGGTGCCGACAAGGTTCCGGCAACCCCGGTGGCGCTGGTCCTGGGGGCCGAGATCTATCCCGACGGCACCCCCTCGCCCTATCTGAAGGGTCGCCTCGATCTGGCCAAGCGGCTGTACCAGACCGGAAAGGTGAAGGCCATCCTGGTCTCGGGCGACAACGGTGAGTTGCACTACAACGAACCGGACGGGATGCGGAATTACCTGATCCGCAACGGCGTTCCGGCCAACCGGGTGGTCGCGGACTATGCCGGGTTCGACACCTACGACTCGTGCGTACGCGCCCGCCAGATCTTCGGGGTGTCCCGGCTCACCGTGGTGACGCAGGGCTATCACCTGCCGCGGGCCGTGGCGACGTGTCGGCTGGTCGGGGTCGAGGCCGAGGGGGTCGGCGACTATTCCGGTCGACTGCAGGGCCCGACCTGGCGCTACGGCCAACTGCGGGAGCTGGGGGCGAACTTCAAGATGACGTGGGATGTCGGGACCAGGCGTACGCCGGTCCTGGGCCAGCAGGAGACCAGCGTCCAGGAGGCGCTGCGGTAACTCCCGGGGACGGTGCGAATACGGCCGGCAGTTCCGCGAGAATCCCACTTTGGTCACTTGACCTAACTCACTCGGGCGCGCCATCCTGCTCCTCAGTAGACCGCGCGGGAGCCCCCAATGACCCATCACGACGTGATCGTCGTCGGCGCCGGTACCTCCGGACTCAATCTGGCGCGCGATCTGGCGGTGGGCGGGCTCGACGTGCTGGCCCTCGAGGCCGGCGCGCGCCACTCCCGCGCCAGCTATCCGCGCGATGAGCTGATGGGGTCGGTGTCGCTGTTCTGGGGTGGCGGTGTCGAGCTGACCGCCGACGCCGCCCTCGGCCTGCTACGACCCAAGGTGGTCGGCGGCGGCTCGGTGGTGAACCAGGCGCTGATGGACCGCTTCGACGACGACGCGCTGGACTCCTTCCGCGCGGCGAGCGGGGCGGAGCTGCACACGACTGCGGCACTGGCGCCCTACTATGACCGGGCAGGGGCCAACCTGCAGCTCGACACCGTGCCCGAGGCGTACCGCAACCGCAACGCCGAGATCTTCGCCGGCGGGTTCGCCGCCAACGGTTATGCGTACGCCCCGCTGCGCCGGGCCCAGTCGGACTGCCACCTGGAGCAGGGCAACTCCTGCATCCGCTGCCTGTTCGGGTGCCCGATCGACTCCAAGCAGTCGACGGCGGTCACCGCGCTCCCGGTCGCCGAGGCGCATGGCGCCACCGTGCAGCCGCGGGTCAAGGTGACCCGAGTGGTGGAGCTTCCCGACCGGGTGCGGGTGCGCGGACTGGTCGGTGAACCCGGTCGGCCGCCGACCGAACAGACCTGGACCGCGGAACGGCTGGTGCTCGCGGCCGGGGCGATCGGCAACACCAGGCTGCTGCTCGCCAGCGGTTTCGCCCAGCAGTTGCCGGCGCTCGGGCACAACTTCTTCACCCATCCGCAGTACATGAACTTCGGCGTCTTCGACGATCCGGTACGCGCCCACGACGGTCCGCTGCAGAACTACAAGTCGGCCGACCCCGGCTTTCGACGGCAGGGGTTCAAACTGGAGAACGTGTTCGCCGGACCCGCCTCGTCGCCCTGCTGCTGCCCGGCTTCGGCGCGACCCATCTGGCTCGGATGCGCCGCTATGACCACCTGGCCTGCATCGAGGTGTGCGTACGCGACACCAACCCCGGGCGGATCTCGCTGGACCGCCGGGGACGGCTGATCGTCGAGAAGACGCTCAACGCCGAGGACCGGCGACGGCGGACCGCAGGGTTCGACGCGATCCGCAACATCTTCAACGCGATGGGTGCCCGCGAACAGATCAACGGGGACGCCGGGATCGGGCTGCACCTGATGGGCGGCTGCGCGATCGGGACCGACCAGGACTCCTCGGTCGTCTCCCCGGACTTCATGCTGCACGGCAGCCGGCGGATCCATGCGGCCGATTCGAGCATCTTCCCGAACGCGCCCGGCATCAACCCGGCGCTGACCATCGCCGCCCAGTCCCTGGCCGCGGCGGACGCGATCCTCGCCACGGCCGGAAAGTGAGGTGCCGATGAGCCTGCGACTCACCCCCGCCCAACGTCGCGGCCTGGCCCGGGTCGGGGACGTGATGATCCCCGGGGACGACGCGCTGCCGTCGTTCTCCGCGGCCGGCATACTCGATCGGATGGACGACGTGCTGCCCCACCTCTACGCCGAGGACCGGGCCGCTCTGTTGACCCTGCTGGACGTGTTCGCCAGGCTGCCCCGCCCGGGCGTGCGCGCGATCGTCGCCGCCGCCTCCCGCTGGGCCAGTGCACCCGAGCCGCTGGCGGCAGGGTTGCGGATGGTCAACTTCGCCCTCAAGGGCGTGGTGCACGCCCTCTATTGGTCCGACCTGTCGCAACAGGGAATCCACGCAGCGATAGGGTACGACGCCCGGATTGACGAGACAGCACACGGATTCAGCGAAGGGGAGAACCGATGACCGCAGGGCTCACTGTCGACGGAACGATCGCCCGGGCACGCGTCGCCCAGGTGGCCGTGGGGTGGTTGAGCCCCGAGGAGCGGCTGGCCCACCTGAGCCGGCTGCGCCGCACGATCCAGGACCGGAGCGAGGAGATCGTGGACCGGGTGCAGGCCGAGACCGGCAAGACCCGTTCCGACATCCTGATGTCGGAGGTGTTCGGCGTCCTCGACGCGATCCTCTGGCTGGAAGGGAATGCGGCCGCCATCCTGGCCGATGAGAAGGTGTCGACCCCGCTCACCCTGATGGGCAAGAAGTCACGTATCTGGTATGCCCCGCGTGGGGTGGCGCTGATCATCTCCCCGTGGAACTACCCGTTCTTCCAGGCGGTGGTGCCGATCGTGAACGCGTTCGTCGCCGGGAACGCCGTAGTCTACAAGCCGAGCGAGCACACGCCGCTGCCCGGGTTGCTGGAATCCCTGCTGGAGCAGGCGGGAATCGCACCGGCCTGGGTGCAGGTGGTCCAGGGTGACGGCGAGGTCGCCGAGCGGTTGATCACCCAGCGGCCCGATCAGGTGATGTTCACCGGTTCCGCTCGCACCGGCCGGGCCATCCTGCGCCAGGCCGCCGAGCTGCTGATCCCGGTCGAGCTGGAGCTGGGCGGCAAGGACCCGATGATCGTCTTCGACGACGTCAACCTGGACCGCACCGTGGCCGGTGCCGCTTTCGGTGGACTCACCGCCAACGGGCAGTCGTGCACCTCGGTGGAACGGCTCTTCGTGCAGCGCGGCGTCTGTGAGGATTTCGTACGCCGGTTGGTGAAACTGGTCGAGGGACTGCAGCAGGTCGCCGATCCCGCCACCGATCGGGCCGGTGACGCCGACCTCGGTGTGATGACCACCGACTTCCAGGTGGCAACGGTGGCCCGCCACGTCCTCGACGCCGAGCAGCAGGGTGCCCGCCGGCTCACCGGCACCGACTGGGACGCCGCCGCGGCCGTCGAGGGGCGCCCCGGTCTGCCGGACCGGCCCTACCGGTTCGTGCCGCCAATGGTGTTCGTCGACGTCCCGGAGGATTCCCTGCTGGCCAGCGAGGAGACCTTCGGCCCGGTGCTGCCGGTCTTCACGTTCGACACCGAGCAAGAGGTTGTCGGCCGCGCCAAGGACACCCCCTACGGGCTCACCGCCAGCGTCTGGAGCCACGATCTCGACCGGGCCGAGCGGGTGGCCCGACAGCTGCGCTGTGGCGGGGTGTCCATCAACAACGTGATGGCCACCGAGGCCACTCCCGCGCTCCCCTTCGGCGGGGTCGGCGAGTCCGGGATGGGACGCTACAAGGGAGCCGCCGGACTGCGCACCTTCTGCGACGCCCAGTCGGTGATCATCGACTCCGACGGAAAGAAGCTCGAGCCCAACTGGTTTCCCTACACCGGTGCGAAATACCAGCTCTTCCGGCAGATGATGACCGCCTGGCTGGACAGGGGTCCGACGCGGCTGGCCAAGTTCGCCCGCACCGGCAGCAGGCTCGAGGCGTACGCCCAGAAGCCTCGCGGCAAGTAGCTGCTCATTCGGCATACCGGGTGTCGATCGACCGGTCCGCCCAGCGTTCGAGGTCCGCCAGTTGGCCGGTGAGCTTGCCGCGGATGCGCGCGACCGACTCCGGGCCCAGGGGTAGCCGCAGCGGAGAGGTCGGATCGGCCACCGCCTCCAGGATTGCCCGGGCGGCCCGGGCCGGGTCGTTGGGCTGTTTTCCGCGCTGGTTGCCAAAGTTGCGACGCAGCTCTCCAGCCGGGGAATTCTGGTACGCCTCCAGCGGTTCGGCCCGCCCGATCGAGCGGCCAGCGAAATCGGTCCGGATCGGACCCGGCTCAACCAGCGTCACCCGTACGCCGAACCCGGCCACCTCTCCGGCGAGCGCCTCGGACATCCCTTCCAGGGCAAATTTCGTCGTCGAATAGAGGATCAAACAAGAGGAGGCGTTGTGGACTCGGTGGAACGCGATCTCTCCGCCTGGATGGCGGGGATGGAGCCGGCCGATGCCGGAGTCGAGGCGGCGCGGCAGCGGTGGCGGAAGGCAACGGCCACCCGCACCCGGATCGAGCAGCAACTGTTTTCGTCGGGGACCCCCGCGCAGCTGGATCGGCTGAATCCGTTGCTGGCAAGGCTGCTCGCCGGTTTCGAGGAAGAGTTCGGAGTCGCCCCGCGGCACGATCGGGCCGGTTAGCCGACCAGGTGGTCAACGCAGCGCGCGTGCGGCGATCAGGGCGGCCGCGGCCGACCACGCCTGCGGGTGGCAGGCGGCCGGATAGGGGATCAGCTGCTCGTCCCCGGACCACAGCTCGGGCAGTCGGCCACCGAGGGTGTCCGCCACGGCGAGCAGGCCCTCGGCCAATTTTCGCGCCTCTTCAGTGAATCCGCCCACCAACAGGCCGCGGATCACGATCGCCGTGTCGTGTGGCCAGACGCTGCCGCAGTGATACGACAGCGGTGAATACCCGTGATCGCTGGTCGCCATCGTGCGCAGCCCCAGACCCGAGTCCAGGTCGGGACGGACCAGGCGGGCTGCGACCAGCCGCTCCTCCTCGGCGGACAGGATCCCGGTCCCGAGCAGGTGGCCGATGTTCGAGGTGACCGAGTCGACCGGACGCTTCTGCGCGTCCAGGGCGAGGGCCGGGAATCGGTCACCGTCCCGCTCGCACCAGAACCGCTGCCGGAATCGGTTGGCCAACCCCGCCGCCCACTCCCGGAGCCGCCCCGCCTCGACGGCGTCCTCCCGCGATCCCAGTGTCGCAAGGAGATCCGCCCCGTGCACGGCCGCCTCGTGGGCGTACCCCTGCACCTCGACCAGCGCGATCGGACCCTCGGCCTGCCGCCCGTCGTGGAAGCGGACCGAGTCGGCCGAGTCCTTCCAGCCCTGGTTGGCCAGCCCGTGCCCGGTGGCGTCCAGATATTCGGCGAATCCGTCGCCGTCGCTGTCCGCGGCGCCGGTGACCCACGCCAGGGCCGCCCGCAGCTGCGGCAGCAGCGCGGCCACCTGATCCTCAGGCATTCCGGCCCGCCAGGCGTCGTGCAGCAGGCACACCCACAGCGCCGTGGCGTCGATGGTGCCGAAATAGAGCGGCGGCAGGGTCAGTTCGGCCATCACATAGGTGCCGCGACGCAGCTCGTGCATGATCTTGCCGGGTTGTTCGGCGGCCGCCGCGTCCTCGCGGACCCCCTGCCGCGCCGCGAGCGTACGCAGCGTCGAAGCCGCCGGTCGCCAGTCCGCCTCCAGCAGGAATCTGGCCGTCCACAGTGAATCCCGGCCGAACAGCGTCAGGTACCACGGTGCCCCGGCCGCGAAGAAGGCGTCCTCCGGCCGATCGGCGGTGGCCATCCGCATCCCGTCCAGGTCGTGCAGGGAGCGGGTCAGCCACGGCTCGAGGCGACGCCGGTACGCCGGGTCGGCCTGCGCGGTCAACGTCTGGCTCCACTCGGCCACGGGCAGCCCGGCTCCGCGCGGGGCGACGACCGCGCCGCCGCTGTCGCTCATCCGCAATCGCCACCGCAGTACGATTTCCTGGCCTCTCGGCAACGATTGCGCCCAACGCAGCCGCAGCAACGATCCCTCGGCGCTCAGCCCGGCCCCGGGTGCCTCGATCCTACAGCGCACCTCCCCACCGAACTCGACCGTGTCCCCCGAAACCGCATCCGAGAAGGAGAGCGGCTCGTTCGGCGTACCCGATTTGATCTGGCCGGGATCGCTGCCGTCGCTCTCCAGCACCACCTCGAGCACCACCTCGTCACGATCCTGGTCGTCCAGCCCGCGCAGGGTCAGGGTCTCGGTGAGCTCACCGGGGCGTACGCCTCGTCGCCGCTGCAGGCGCAGCGCCGGGTCCTTGGCTCCCTGCACCGCCGAGACGAAGACCGCGTCAGGGCCGTCGAAGTGCCGGGCCAGCGGCATCGGCGTCTCCCCGTCGAGCAGCAGCTCGTTGCGGCTCAAGGTGCGCACGTCGGCGTGCAGCACTCCCTCGGCCCGCCCCGGCACCATGTCGCCGCAGGCGTCGGACATGGCCACGGTCGGGGCGGCGACCGTGGTCACCAGGTCGTGCAGGGCGGCTGCGGCGCGGGCGCTCCGGGTGGTGCGAGTGGGGTGCGGGGCCGACTGGCTGATCACGTCATCTCCTGGCGGATCGGGTGGGCGAACCCTGCCCTGGTCCGTCCCATCGGCCACAAGCTACCAGCCGGTCAGTCAACGGTTCGGCACGGGCTCACGCCGGGCGGTCGTCGTCGGAGACGGTGCCGATCATCGTCTCCATCACGTCTTCCAGCATCACCCAGCCGACCAACTCCTCGTCGGGCCCGGTGACCATGGCCAGGTGCGCACCGCTGCTCTGCATCGGGCGCAGCGCCTCCAGCAGGGTCGCTCCCTGGTTCACGTGCACCAGGTCGCGAATCTCCTGGCTCGGGATGGGGGCGTGGCGGTCGAGCGCCGGATCGAGCAGGTCCTTCAGGTGGACATAACCGATCCAGCGTTCGCCGTCACGCACCGGGAACCGGGAGTGTCCGTGCTCGGCGCAGGCCTGTTCGGCCTCGGCCACGGTGGTGCCCGCGGCCAGGGCGACGATCCGGTCGGTACCGATCATCACCTCCTCGACGTGACCGCGGTTCATGGTCAACGCGCCCGACATCAGCTGGTGCTCGTTGTCCTCCAACGTCCCCTCGTCGTGCGACTCCTCCAGATAGTCGGGCACGTCCTCCTCGCTGACGGTGGACTGCACCTCATCGGTCGGCTGCACCTTCATCAACCGGAGCACCACGTTCGACATCTCGTTCAGCAGCCACAGGACCGGGCGCAGGATGAACGCGATCGCATACATCGGCGGGCCGAGGATCAGCGCGGTGCGCTCCGGGCCGGCGATGGCGATGTTCTTCGGCACCATCTCGCCGAGCACCATGTGCAGAAGACGACGATCGTCATCGCCACTGCGAACGAGATCACGTGCAACAGCGCCTCCGGCACGTGCAGCAGGTGGAACAGCGGCTCCAGCAGGTGCGCCACCGCCGGTTCGCCGAGGGCGCCCAGACCGAGCGAGCACATGGTGATCCCCAGCTGCGCGCCGGCCATCATCAACGACACCTTGTCCATCGCGCGGACGGTCCAGCGGGCGCCGGTGCTGCCGTTGGCCGCGGCGTCCTCGATTCCGGTACGCCGGGCCGCGACCAGCGAGAATTCGGCTCCCACGAAGAAGGCGTTGCCGAGCAGCAGCAGCACGGTCAGGGCGATCGCGAGTCCGTCACTCATCGTCGGCCTCCTTGCGCTCGCCGGCCTCGTCGTTCTCGGACTCCTCGGTTTCCTCGTCCTCGTCGATCAGCTCGACCAGGACGGCGGCCACCCGGTGCCCCTCCAGGTGGTCGGCGCTGAGGCGTACCCGCACCCGCGGAGCGATTCCGTCCTCGTCGGGATGACCCAGGTCGCGGCCGTCCACGACCACCGAATCGCCCTGCTCGGGGAACCGTTCCAGGCGTTCGGTGAGCAGCCCGCCCAGGGTCTCGCTGACGCGGCCCTGCGGCAGCTCCAACCCGACCAGGCGGGGCAGCTCGTCGTCGGGTCGCACCAGTCCGGAGAACTTCCAGCGCCCCTCGCCCAACTCCTCGCAGCGCTCCTCGGGCTGGTCCTGCTCGTCGGTGATCTCGCCGACCAGCTCCTCCATCAGGTCCTCCAGGGTGATGATCCCGTCGGTACCGCCGTATTCGTCGATCACCACCGCCATCTGCAGACCCCCGCGCAGTTCGCCCAGCACGTTGTCCAGCGGCATCGAGGCAGGAACCATCGGGATCGGCTGCATGATCTCGCTGACCCGGACCTGGTCGCGCCTTTCCACCGGCACCTGCAGCACGTCGCTGAAGTGCGCGGCGCCGACCAGATGGTCCGCGTCCTCACCGGTGATCGGGAAGCGGGAGTGCCCGGTGCGCCGGGAGTACTCCAGCAGTCGGCTGACCGGGACCGTCGCGTCCAGGAAGTGCGCCCGGGCGCGGGGGGTCATCGCGTCGGCGGCGAACCGCTGGCCCAACTCCGCGGACTGGCGCATGTGCTCGGCCAGTTCGGGTTGCAGGGTTCCCTCCCGGGCGGACCGGTACGCCAGGGCGCTCAACTCGCGTGGTGAGTGGCCCGAGGCCATCTCCTCGGCCGGGGTGATGCCGAACATGCGCACCACCACGTTGGCGGTGCCGTTGAAGAACGCCAGCAGCGGCCGGGTGACCTTGCAGAAGATCCGGTGCGGGGTGGCCACCCAGCGGGCCAGCCGCAGCGGTTCGGCCAGCGCCCAGTTCTTCGGCACCAGCTCGCCGAACACCATCTGGGTGACGGTGGCGAGCACGAACGCGGCGCTCAGCGACACCGCGAGCGCCGCCTGTTCGGGCAGCCCCGCCGCGTCCAGCAGCGGTTGGAGGATGGTGGCGATCGACGGTTCGGCGATGAACCCCACGATCAGGCTGGTCACCGTGATCCCCAGCTGACAGCCGGAGAGCTGGGTGGACAGCGTCCGCAGCGCCTCCTGCACCGACTCGGCGCGGGAGTCTCCCTCGGAGACGGCCCTGCGGACCGCTGGGCGTTCCACGGTGACGAGGGCGAACTCGGCCATCACGAAGAAGCCATTCATGGCGATCAGGATGATGACGAGCGCCAGGAGCAACCAGGCCGTGGCCAAGGGAAACCTCCCGGGTTCGACGGGTCGATCAGAGCTGGGTCTGCCAGTTCTGGGGTGTCGCCAAACCCAGCGTCAAACGATCGGCCTGGTCAGGCGCCCACGTCGAACGTGTCCGGGTCGGGGCCGATCCGGTTGCCGGCGTCCAGTCCGGAGATCCGCGCCAGGGCGGCCTCGTCGAGTTCGAAGTCGAGCACGTCGAAGTTCTCCTCGATCCGGCTGGGCGTGATCGACTTGGGGAACACGACCAGGCCGCGCTGCAGGTGCCAGCGCAGGATGACCTGGGCCGGCGTGCGGCCCAGCTCGCGGGCCAGTTCGACCACCGCATCCGACTCGAGATCCTTCGCCTGACCCAGGGGCGACCACGCCTCGGTCACGATCCCGTGCTCGGCGTTGAAGTCGACCAGCTCGGACTGGGTGAACGTCGGGTGCACCTCGATCTGGTTCACCGCGGGCACCACGCTGCCCTGGTCGAGGATCTCGGTCAGGTGGCTGCGCTGGTGGTTCGACACCCCGATGCTGCGGGTCAGCCCCTCGGCGCGCACCTGCTCCAGCTGCTGCCACGCCTGCACGTGCTGGTTCTGGCCGGCCACGGGCCAGTGCGTCAGATAGAGATCCACCTGGTCGACCCCCAACCGCTCCAGGCTCTCGCTCAGCGCGGCCCGGACGTCACCGTGGCGGTCGTTCCACAGCTTGGTGGTGATGAACAGCTCCTCGCGGGGCACCCCGGACTCCCGGATGGCCGCGCCCACCCCCTCCTCGTTGCCATAGACCGCGGCGGTGTCGATGTGGCGATAGCCGACCTCCAGCGCCTTGCGGACCGCCGGCTGGATGTCCTCGGTGGACACCTGCCAGACGCCGAAACCGAGCTGGGGGATGGTGTGGCCGTCGTTCAGGGTGATGCTGGGGACGTTCGACAAGATTCCTCCGTCGGGCCGATTTTCCGCTTCTGTGATGCCAGCAACACCGCGGGGCGACTTTATTCCGAGCGCTTCCCCCCGGATCGACCACTCGAGGATTTCGCGCAACGAGAGTTCGCGGCTCGGCGCGCCGGGGTCCTTCACGAGCGGTCGATCCGGAGGGTTCTCCACAAGGCACCCGTGGGCCCGAGTTGTCCACAACCGCGCTCCGGCGACCGAACGATCCGCGGATCGCTCGCCACGTTCCCTGCATGAGAGAACACGTGAAACAGTTGTTGGCCGAGAACCACGGCGTGATCCGGGTCAGCCAGGCGGGGGAGTTGCAGAACTCGGTGCGGTGGCTGGCCCGGGTCGGCGAGCTGCGGGCGGTGCTGCCCGGGGTGCTGGCCCCGCCCACCGCCGCCGATGACCACCTCACCCGAGCTCGGGCGCTGAGCGCCGCCTGCCCCGACGCGGTGCTGACCGGGCGATCCGCGGCGACGCTGCTGGGGTGGGGTGGCGAGGAACCGGGGCGAGTGACGGCCGCGATCCCCCACAAGCTGAAGAGTCACCGGGGATTCGCGCTCACCCGCCGCCGGATCGACCCCGAGTGGATCAGGACGCTCGACGGCATCCGGGTCACCAACCAGTTCCTGACCACGGTCGACCTGATCCCCGAGCAGGGCGGTCAGGTGATCGACGACCTGCTGCGCCGCCACCCGAAACGCGGTGAGTGGGCGCTCGACCGGCTCTGGCAGGCCCATCGGGCGAACCCGCGTCGGCCCGGCAACGTCAGGCGTTGCGAGTTGCTCACCGACTCGGCGGACCGGCCCTGGTCCGAGGCCGAACGCGCGGCCCACCAGCTGCTTCGCCAGGCGGGAATCACCGGGTGGCGGATCCCCGGGTTCACCTGGCTCGGACTGACCGAACGGCCGGAGCAGTTCATCGACGACGTGCTCACGCTGACCGTGACGAGGTGACGCTCGAGATGCCCTCCGCATCGACCGCCGGTCACCACCGATGGACGGCAGACCTGCGGTGAACCGCGCCCGCCCACCCACTCGAGGTCGATTCGGAGGGGGAGCCAAGCAGTGAAAGAATGCGCATCATGTCCTCGCTCCCCTCTGAGTTGAACGCACGGGTGGCTGCCGTGGCCGGGATCGACCCGGAACTGCGCGCCGCGACCAAGCCGCAGTTCGGTCACTTCCAGTCCAACGTCGCGCTCCGGCTGGCCAAGGCGGAGGGGAAGCCGCCGCGCGAGGTGGCCCAGCGGATCATCGACGAGCTGGACGTGTCCGACCTGTGCGAACCGCTCGAGGTGGCCGGACCGGGATTCATCAACTTCCGGCTCCGCAACGACGTGCTGGCCCGCACCGCCCAGGCCCTGCTCACCGACCCGCGGGTCGGCATCGCCGCCGCCACAGACCCGCAACGGGTGGTGATCGACTATTCGGCACCCAACGTGGCCAAGCAGATGCACGTCGGCCACCTGCGCACCACGATCATCGGCGACTGCTTCAACCGGGTGCTCAGGGCCACCGGCAACACCGTGATCGCGCAGAACCACATCGGCGACTGGGGCACCCAGTTCGGCATGCTGATCGAGCAGATCCTCGACGAGCAGCTCGACGTCGCCACCCTCGACCTCGCCGCCGCCGACGCCCTCTACAAGCGAGCCGCCGCCCGCTTCAAGACCGACGAGGAGTTCGCCACCCGGGCCCGGGCGCGGGTCGGCATCTTCCAGGGCGGAGACGAGCAGTCGCTTGCCATCTGGCGGCAGCTGCTGGAGATCTCCAAGCAGGGGTTCAACTCCGCGTACGCCCGGCTGAACGTGCTGCTCACCGACGACGACCTGGCTGGTGAGTCCACCTACAACGACGACCTGGCCGCGGTCTGCGACGAGCTCGAGGCCAGCGGGGTCGGTGTGATCGACGACGGGGCGCTGTGCGTGTTCGTCGACGGGTTCGACGCCCCACTGATCGTGCGCAAGCGCGACGGCGGTTACGGCTACGCCACCACCGACCTGGCCGCGATCCGACGCCGGGTGCGCGAGTTGCACGTCGACCGGATGATCTATGTGACCGACGCCCGCCAGTCCGGCCACTTCCGCCAGGTGTTCGCCGCAGCCCGCAAGGCCGGTTGGCTGCCGGACGGCATACGCGCCGAACACATCGGTTACGGCATGGTGCTCGGCGAGGACAACAAGCCGCTCAAGTCCCGCGACGGCTCCGCCGCCAAGCTGGTGGACCTGCTGGATGCGGCCGAGCAGAACGCGGCACCCGACATCGCTCTGGCCGCGATCAAATATGCCGACCTGTCATCCGGGCTGCAGAAGGACTATGTGTTCGACCCGGAGCGGATGACCAAGACCCAGGGGGACACCGGCCCCTATCTGCAATATGCGCACTCACGCTGCTGTTCGATCCTGCGTGAGGCCGAGTCCCGTGGCCACGCGGTCGGCCCGATCGAGGTGCTCGACGAGCCGGCCGAACAGCAGCTGGCGATGTCGCTCTCCCGATTCGGTGAGGTGGTCGACGAGCTGGCCGAGAACCTGCAGCCGCACAAGCTGTGCACCTACCTGTTCGAGCTGGCCACCGGCTTCTCTGTCTTCTATGAGAAGTGCCCGGTGCTCAAGTCCGAGGATCCGGTCCGCGCCTCGCGGCTCGGTCTGGTCCAGGCGACCCGGGACGTGCTCGCGCGCGGGCTCGACCTGCTCGGGATCGTGGCTCCCGAGCGGATGTAGCCCCGCTCAGTCACCGGTCTTGGCCAGGCCGCCGGTCGACTCGGGCGGGGTGTCGGCGCCACTCGTGGTCGCGCCACTGTCCGTGCCGCCCGCGTCGCTGCCCGCAGGGGCCGCTGAACCGCTGGCCCCGTCGCTGCTCCCGGCGCCACCGGCACCTTCGGCCGCACCGCTCGTGGCCCGGGGTGCGGCCGGCTCAGGGGTCTGCGGTGCCGGGGTGGTGGGGGCCTCGGTCTCGGTGCTCTCCGGGATCTCGGTGGTTTCCGGCTCGGTGGTCTCCGGCTCGGTCGGCTCCGTCGTCGGGGCCGCGGTCGGACGCGGGCTCTGGCTGCCGCGCGGGGTGGCGCTGCGCTCCGGCGTACCCTTCCCGGTCGGCTTCGGGCTGCCGGTCGGCTTCGGGCTGACGGTCGGCTTCGGGCTGACGGTCCGGGTCGGCTCCTTGGTCGCGGTCGCCGTCCGGGTGGGCTTCCCGGTCGGCGTGGCAGATTTCGTCGGCTGCTTTGTGGGGGTGGCCGTCTTCGTGGGCTGCTTGGTCGCGGTGGCGGTCTGCGTCGGTTTCGGCTCGACGTTCAACCGCTGCACGATCTCCTTGGCCAGCGGCTCCCACTTCTGGTACGCCCCCGGGAAACCGGAGCGCTGCACCGCCTGGGCCGCGTCGGTGAGGCGCATCTTCTCCCACCCCTTGACGTCGGTCAGGCCCGGATTGCTGGTGTGCTTGGCAACCCCGAGGAACGCCTCGGTGGCCAGCGCCGGCTTGCGGCACTCCCCGCTGGGGCACCACCCCATGCTCGGCCGCTGCTGGAACAGCCCCAGCGAGTCGCGATCGCCATAGTTCAGGTTCTTCAGCGTCGACTCCTGCATGGCCGTCGCGATCGCGATCTGCATCGCCCGCTCCGACATCTTGTGCTTCTTCACCGTGGCGATGATCGTCCTGGCGTTGTCCAGCTGCTCCGCGTTGAGGCCCTTGTAGGCGCTCGACGGAGCGGCGGCCACTGACACCGCGACCGGTACGCCGACACCGGCGCTGCCGAGGGCGGCGGTGAGCGCCACTGCGGTGATGATCCGGCGGGTGCTGAAGCGAGGCATCGGGGTCTCCCTGATCGGTATGCCTCCACGCTAGGAAATCCGGAGTCGTCGACGCACCCCGCGAGCGGCGGAAGCTTCCCCTATCCCGCCCTCCGAGCAGCTCAGCTGGCCCGTTCAACCAGTAGTGCCACCTGCACCCTGGAGTCGGCGTCCACCTTCGCCATCAGCCGCGCGAGGTGGGTTTTCACCGTGGCCTCGCCCAGAAACAACCGGGCGGCGATCTCGCGGTTGGACAGACCCTGCCACACCAACCGCGCGATCTCCTGCTCCCGATCGCTCAACCCGGCAAAGGTTTCCGCAGACTGGCGCCGCAACTGACCCCGGCCGGCCTCGGTCTGGCTGAAGTGGTTGAGCAGGTGTCGGGTGCTGCGCGGGGACAGCACCGCGTCCCCGGCAAACACGGTGTGCACCGACCGTCGCAGGTCCTCGGGGCTGGCGTCCTTCAGCAGGAAGCCGGCCGCACCGGCGGCCAGGGCGGCGTACACGTACTGGTCCAGGTCGAAAGAGGTCAACGCGATCACCTGCGGCGGGCGTACCTGTCGGCGTACCGTGGCGGTCGCCTCGATCCCGTTCACCCGCTGCATTCGCAGATCCATCAGCACCACGTCGGGGGAGTGCCGCTGGCACGCCTCGACCACCTGATCCCCGTCGCTCACCTCGGCGACCACCTCGATCCGCGGGTCCTGGGTGAGGATCTGGCGTACGCCGGCCCTGGCCATCGGGTCGTCATCGACCAGCAGCACGCGGATCCGGGGTGCGTCGGTGGGGGTGGACACCGGCTCATTGTACGAGCGATGCTCTGCTCCGGAGACCGGTTTCACCGCCAGGGCAACCGGACCGACACCTCGAACCAACCGTCCTCGGTTGGACCAACGGTGAGCTGGCCCTCCAGTGCCGCGACCCGCTCCCGCATCCCGATCAGCCCGGACCCCGAGCCGGGTACGCCCGAAGTGCCACCCACCAGCGGATTCCGGATCCGCAGCAGCACCCCGGTCTCGGGACTGGCCCGCAGATCCAGACCGACACTGCTGCCGGGGGCGTGTTTGACCACGTTGGTCAGCGCCTCCTGCACGATCCGGAAGACCGCTCGGTTGAGCAGTTCGCCGGCCTGATCGCTGT
This sequence comes from Enemella dayhoffiae, assembly GCF_002250625.1. Lineage (GTDB taxonomy): Bacteria > Actinomycetota > Actinomycetes > Propionibacteriales > Propionibacteriaceae > Enemella > Enemella dayhoffiae. Next base: position 90,738 of record NZ_NMVQ01000043.1, read on the forward strand.
CGGTCAGTTGGACGAACGCGTTCACCTGTACGCCGGCGGCGATGGTCGAGTCGATCACCTCGGCGACGTCGGCCATCCCGTGCAGCGGCACCCGGGCGGGCTCGGTGACCGGGCCGGGCGGCTGGGGATCGCGCAGCGCGCCGACCAGATCGCGCAGGTCCTCCAAGGACCGGTGCGCGTTGTCCCGGACCACCTGGGCCGCCTGTGCGGTGGACGGGTCACCGGATCGGATGGCGTCCTCCAGCGCCCCCGAGTGCAACGACACCAGCGACAACCGATGGGCCAGCGCGTCGTGGATCTCCCGGGCCAGCAGCTCCCGCTCGGCCTGCCGGCTGAGCTCGTTGGTGAGGCCCTGCACGTGCTGCTGGGCCTGTTCCAGGTCGGCGTCCACGCTCTCCAACTGGCGTCGACTGCGGCGCAGCCAGCCCAGGCCGAACGCCCCGGCGTACCCGACCAGCAGAATCAGCAGGAAGGCGACCACCCGGGTGAACGGGTCGGAGCTGACGGTCGGGAGGGCGCTGCCACCGGCGATCAGGTTGCGCAGCATGGCCACCACCGAGGCGGCCCCCGCGCCGATCGCGGCCAGCCGCCACTGCTTGAGCGGTCGCCGCGCGATCAGCTCGCTCATCCCGAGCAGCATCAGCAACGAGTCCAGCTGCAGCACCAGGGTGATCACCGCCCCGAGGCCCCAGACCACCCACGGGAACCGGCGGCGGAACAGGATGGACAGTTCGAGCACGATCGCAATCAGCGTGATCATCGAACCAAGCTCGGAGGGCAACGGAGAGCCGTTGGGACCAATGCTGCCCACATACGGTGGGAACGCCTGCGCCGCGAGCACGCTCACCACGGCCAGCACCGGCAGGGCGAGCACGGAGGCGCCCACCGACAGCAGGCTGCGTGCCCAGTGTCGTCGGGGCTGGTTCGGGGGTGGTGGCATGGGTCGGATCCTAGGGGCCGGGACTGACGTTTCGCGTCCGTCGTTCGGGTCGCGGCATGTCGATCTGTTCATCCTTTCGGGTGACGGCCGTCCACCCGATCGCCGGACGCGGGGCAGGGGCCACGGACGGGATCGTGGGAGCACCGCCGGCGCCGACCGGCACCGTCCCCTGAGGAGTCCCGATGTCCCAGCAGCAGCCCCCGCAGCGTCCGCACCAGCAGCACCCCAACTATGCGATGTATCCGCCCCAGCAGGGCATGCAGCCGCCGCCGGCACCGCAGCCGAAACCGAAGAAGCCGATCTTCAAGCGGGTCTGGTTCTGGCTGCTGGCCGGCCTGGTCGGGATCATCGTGATCTCCCAGCTCAGCGGGGGAGGGTCCGGTGCGAGCACCGCCGAACCTGCCGGGCAGAGCCAGCCGGCGACCCGGGCGGCAAAGACGACCCCGCCGCCGGCCGGACTGAACACTCCGGTCACCGACGACGGCGTCGAGTTCACCGTCACCGGATTCCAATGCGGGGTGACGGTGAGCGACATCAGCCGCACCCTGCAGCCGCAGGGCCAGTTCTGCAAGATGGACCTGACGGCGAAGAACACCGGCACCAAGCAGGCGTCGCTGATGGATGACTACCTGAAGGTGATGGACGACAAGGGGGCCGAATACAAGTCCTCTTCCGAGACCTGGATGGTCAACGGGGTGATCCTGATGAAACAGATCAACCCGGGCAACACGCTCACCGGCAGCGTCTACTACGACGTGCCCAAGGAGGTCTCGCCGAGCCGGGCCAAGCTGCAGGGGTCGCTGTTCGGCAAGGGAGCCAACGTCTCGTTGAAGTGAGATTGGGCCGGGCGCATGTGATCATGGTGCCTGCGAATTCTCTCCCTCGAACGGCAGGTGTCATGAGCAACAACCAGTGGAGTGGCCCCGGGCCCGGCGGCGGTTATGGCCCGGGCCCGGGAGGTCCGGGACCGCAATGGGGTGGCCAGGGCGGGCCCGCCGATCCGTGGGGTGGACCTCCCGGAATGGGTGGCCCCGGCGGCCCCGGCCCCGGTCCCGGCCCCGGTGGGCCGGGCCCCGGTCCGGGTGGTCACGGCTCCGGTGGGCCGGCCTTCCCGGCGTACGCTCCGCAGGATCCGAAGCCGAAGAAGAAGGCGACGCCGATCGTGATCGGGGCGATCGTGGCGGTCGGAGCCGTGCTCGGCGCGATCGTCGGTTTCGGTGTGTGGGCCGGTCGGGACACCCCGCAGAAGGGCGTCGACCGCTATTTTGAGGCGCTGAACAACCCCTACACCAGCAACCTGGCCGACCAGGTCGTGAACGTCCCCAGCGCGGAACAGCTCAACGACGCCAAGACCCTCTCCGCCAGCAGGCGCAGCAAATATGAGGTGAGCAACGTGTCCCTCTCGGGCACCCGGGCCAAGGTCGACTACACCGTCGACGGGCGCGCCGAGCAGACCGACCTGGAGCTGCGCGAGGTGAACGGGAAGTACAAGGTCGTCGACGGCTTCTCCCAGCTCTCGCTGAAGGCGCCGGCCGGACTCGAGCTCTCGCTCGGTTACGGCAACAACAACCTGGTGGGCAAGACCGTCCCGCTTTATCCGGGCACCTACGAGCTGCGCGGCAACTCGGGCGGCGTGCTGTCCAGCTACTACGAGATCAAGGGCGGAAAGACGATCACCCTCAAGCCGGGGGAGAAGAGGGACCACGACGTCCAGGTCCAGCTCACCAAGAACGGGGTGGACGCCGCCAAGCGCGCGGTGGGTTCGGCCTTCAGCAAGTGCACCCTCTCCAACGATCCGGCTCCGCAGGGGTGCCCGTTCAGCGTCCCCGCCCCGGCCGACAAGGGGCGGAGTTCGGCGAACTGGGAGGTCAGCGGCGGTGCCCGTCGGGCCTACGACGTCGCCGACAACGCGAGCGTCGACGCCAACCAGCCGCTGAACGCGGTCTGCATGACCTTTGACGCCACCCTCACCTACGAGTACTACACGGCCAACTATGACAAGCGGACGGCGGTTGCCCCGCAGAACCGGTTCACGGCCTGCGCGGACATGACCTCTCGGGCCACCTCGGGGGTTCCTCCGGTCACCTGGAAGTGAGCCGAGGCAGGGATTCCGACCCAGGGATTCCGAACGGCACAGCCCCCGGGAGCGGATTGCTCCCGGGGACTGTTCGGTTCAGGCGTACGCCGCGTCACCTGTAGTCGCGTGAGTTGACCCGCTCCCGGGTCTCCACGTTGAGGCTGGACTGCGGGTGCCCCTCCAGGGACTGCTCGGGGGCGGTCGGCGACTTGCGGTCGTCGATTTCGTGGTGGTGGCTGAGCATGGTCGCCTCGTCGAACGGGATCTCCTTGTCCAGCACGCGTCGCGCGGTGTCCTGATCGAGCTCACCGACCCACTTCCCGATCAGGAAGGTGGCCACCGCGTTGCCGGTGAAGTTGGTCAGCGCGCGCGCCTCGGACATGAACTTGTCGATGCCGACGATCACGCCCATGCCGCCGAGCAGCTCGGGCCGGTGCGACTGCAGGCCGGCCGCCAGGGTGGCCAGGCCTGCCCCGGTGACGCCAGCTGCACCCTTGGAGGCCACGATCATGAACAGCAGCAGCCCGAGCTGCTCGCCGATGCTGAGCGGGATCTTCATCGCGTTGGAGACGAACAGCGCCGACATGGTCAGATAGATCGCGGTGCCGTCGAGGTTGAACGAATAGCCGGTCGGCACGGTCACCCCGACCACCGGCTTGGAAACCCCGGCGTGCTCCATCTTGGCCATCAGTCGCGGCAGCGCGGTCTCGGAGCTGGAGGTGGAGAAGATCAGCAGGTATTCCTTGCCCAGATAGCGAAGCATCTTGAAGATGTTCAGTCCGGCGACCACCCGCAGCAGGGTGCCGAGGATGACCACGATGAAGATGATGCAGGTGGCATAGAACGCGCCCATCAGCAGCAGCATCGCGCCGATCGCCGACCAACCGGTGGAGCCGACCACCGCCGCGATCGCGCCGAACGCGCCGATCGGGGCGGTCCACATGATCATCATCAGCACCCGGAACACCAGCGCCTGCAGATAGGTCATCGCCTTGATCACCGGTTTGCCGGATTCGCCGAGCTGCTGCAGTGCGAAGCCGATCAGCAGCGCCACGAACAGCGTCGGCAGCACCGGGAGTCCCTCGGGGATGATGTGCAGCAGGAAGTCGACGGTGCCGTTCACATCGCCCGGCTTCGCCGGGGTGTACGGCTTGAGCGCCAGGCCCTCACCCGGGTGGACCAGGTTGCCGACGACCAGACCGATGCCCAACGCGAAGGTGGACATCGCCATGAAATAGCCCAGGGCCAGTCCGCCGACCTTGCCGACGGTGGCAGCGCGGGCGATCGAACCGATGCCGAGGACGATCGTGCAGAAGATCACCGGGGCGATGATCATTTTGATCAGCTTGATGAACCCGTCACCGAGCGGCTTCATCCCCTTCGCCGTCTCCGGCGCCACCAGGCCCAGGATCACGCCGGCGATCACCGCGACGATCACCAGAATGTAGAGCCAGTGGGTGCGGTCCTTCTTCCGCGGCTGCGCTGGTGCGGCCGGGTCTTGGGTCATTGGGGTCTCCTGTGCCTACGCGACAGGACCGGCCCCGTCGCCGGCTAAATGGTAGGGCCCACCACCCGGTAGATGTCGAGAAAATGGGCGCAAATGGCCCAGATCACGTTACTGCTCAGTGACCGAACTCGTCGGAGTCCTTCACCTCGAAGTCGGCCGGCGGCTGCAACGAGGTGAGCGCCTGCACCTCTTCCTCGGACAGCGAGAAGTCGAAGACCGACAGGTTTTCCCGCTGCCGCAGCTGGTTGGCCGACTTCGGCGCCACCGCGCAGTCCTGCTGCACCGCCCAGCGCAGCAGCACCTGGCCCGGCGTACGCCCGTGGGCCTCGGCGATCTGCTGCACCAGTTCCTCGGTGATCACGCCCTCGCCGCGACCCAGCGGGGACCAGCCCTCCGTCACGATCCCGTGCTGGGCGTGGAACTCCCGCTCGGCGCTGCGATCCGCCCACGGGTGCAGTTCGATCTGGTTCACCTCGGGGGCCACCCCGGTCGCCTCGATCAACCGGGTCAGGTGGGCGGGTTTGAAGTTCGAGGTGCCGATCGCGCGGGCGAGACCCTTTTCGCGCAACGCCAGCATCCCCTCCCACGCCTGCAGATACGCGTTCTGGTCGGGGTTGGGCCAGTGGATCAGCAGCAGGTCGACGTGGTCCAGCCCGAGCCGCTCCAGGTTGCCGGCCAGGCCGGCGGCGGGGTCGCTGTGCCACTTCCGGTTGAACTTGGTGGTGACGAAGACCTCCTCGCGCGGCAGCCCGCAGGAGCGTACGCCGCGGCCGACGCCGGCCTCGTTCTCGTAGTTCTCGGCGGTGTCCACGTGCCGATAGCCGACCTCGACCGCCGAGCGGAACGCCTGCTCCACCTCGTCGTCGTTCATCGGCCAGGTGCCGAGGGCGACCTGCGGCATCCGGGTGCCGCCGGAGAGCTCAAGCAGGGGTGCGGTGTCGGACATTCGGTGCTCCTCGGGGTCGGGACAGGATTCAGTTGACGGTGCCGGGGTGGGCCGACGGCGAATCGCGCAGCGGGTCGGGATGCTCGGTGCGGTCGACCGCCAGCCAGGCGGCGCCGATGATGCCCGCCTTGTTCCGGTGCTTGGCGGGCACGATCGGCGCGTTCAGCTTCAGCTGGGGCAGGAACTTGTCGGAGTTCTTGCTCACCCCGCCGCCGACCACGATCAGGTCGGGCCACAACAGCCGTTCCACGGTCTCGTAGTAGCGCTGCAGCCGCGGCACCCAGTCGGAGTAGGACAGCCCGAGTTGGTCCTTCACCCCCGAGGACGCCTGGGTCTCGGCGTCCTTGCCGTCGATCTCGATGTGCCCGAGCTCGGAGTTCGGCACGAGTACGCCGTTGTGGATGATCGCGCTGCCGATCCCGGTGCCGAGGGTGGTCATCAGCACCAGGCCGGGGTGGTCCTTGGCGGCGCCGAACTTCGCCTCGCACACGCCGGCGGCGTCGGCGTCGTTGACCAGCACCACGTCGCGGCCGAGCTTGTCCTCGAAGATCTTCTCGGCCTCGGCGTCGATCCACGACTTGTCGATGTTGGCCGCCGAGCGGGTCCGCCCGTGCGTCACCACCGCGGGGATGGTCAGTCCGATCGGACCGTCGCCGATCTGGTCGGCGAAGTGGGTGACGATCTCGGCCACCACCTCGGCCACGTTCTTGGGCGTGGACTTCTTGGGGGTGGCGATGCGCAGCCGGTCGGTGGCGAAGTCGCCCGCCGCCAGGTCGACCGGCGCCCCTTTGATGCCGGATCCGCCGATGTCGATGCCGAGTACAGGTCGTTCTGCCACGCCCCGAGCCTACCCAGCGGTCCGGACCGGGTGGCAAGCGGTCTCATCCGCGTGCTTGGCTGGAGGCTGATGCGGTATCGCTAGCGGAGGAGTGGTTGATGACCTGGTTGGTCACCGGAGGTGCGGGTTACATCGGAGCGCACGTGGTGCGTTCGTTCCTCGGCGCGGGCATCGATTCGGTGGTGCTCGACGACCTCAGCTCGGGCCGGAAGGGGTTCCTGCCGGCCGGCGTACCCCTGGTCGAGGCGAACATCCTGGACACCGACACGGTCGCCAAGACGCTGGCAGAGCACCGGTGCGAGGGTGTGGTGCACATCGCCGGGTTCAAATATGCCGGGGTGTCGGTGCAGCAGCCGCTGCACACCTACGCCCAGAACGTCACCGGGACCGCCTCGGTGCTGGAGGCGATGGACCAGTGTGGGGTCGACCGGATCGTCTTCTCCTCCTCGGCCGCGGTCTATGGCTCGCCCGACACCGAGTTGGTTACCGAGGATTCGCCGACCAGGCCGGAATCCCCTTACGGGGAATCAAAACTCGTCGGGGAGTGGCTGCTCGCCGACCAGGGTCGCGCGGTCGGGCTGCGACACACCTCGCTGCGCTACTTCAACGTGGTCGGTTCCGGCTCCGATGAGGTCCACGACGTCAGCCCGCACAACCTCTTTCCGATCGTGATCGAGGCGCTGCTGGCCGGGCGTACGCCGAAGATCTTCGGCACCGACTATGACACCCCCGACGGCAGCTGCGTCCGCGACTACGTGCACGTGGCCGACCTGGCGCACAGCCATGTGGTCGCCGCCCGGGCGTTGGCTGCCGGCGAGGAGTTGCGTCCGGTCTACAACCTCGGTTCGGGAGAAGGACTGTCGGTACGCCAGATCATGGCGGCGATGGCGGCCGGTACCGGGATCGACTTCACCGCGGACGAGGGTCCGCGGCGTCCCGGCGATCCGGCCCGGATCGTCGCCAGCGGTGAGGCCGCCGCCCGCGACCTCGACTGGGCCATGCGACACAGCATTGACGACATGGTCCGCACCGCCTGGTCCGCCCGCACCGCTGGCTGAGCGCACCGCTGGCTGAGCGTGTCGAAGCCACTGCCCGCCCGCACCGCTGGCTGAGCCTGTCGAAGCCGCGCCCGGTTCGCTCAGGGCAGACCCGCCCGCGCCCGCGCCGCCCGCGGCAGCTGCTCGTCGACGATCCGCCGGGCCTCGGCCACATCGAGGTGGTGCAGCACCTGGGTGACCGGCCCCGGGGTGGTGTCGACGTGCACGGTGGCGAGCCGCAGCCGCCGCTGCAGCGGGCCTTGGGTCAGGCGTACCGACTGGGTCTTGGCGTGCGGCACGATGTCGCGGTGATGGCTCAGCCAACCCGACTCGGCCACCATCACCTCCTCGTTCCAGCCATAGCGCAGCGTCCGCCAACCGATCGGCCGCAGCCACGCCGCCCGCCGCGGCACCCGCTGCAGCGTGATCTGCTCGTCGGCGGCTGTGGGCAGCAGGTGGGCCATCGTGAGGCGTACCTGTTCGGTCCGGGCGACCGGCAGCAGCATGCTGGAGGCGGAACGGGTGTTCTCGGTGCCGTCGTGGTGGCCATAGCCGAGCACGTCGATGTCCACCCGGTGCAGCCGCAGGAAGTGTCGCCACAGCCAGGACTGGCTGATCCGCACGCCCTGGATCCGGTCCAGCGGCACCGACTGGCTGGTCAGGTTGGTCAGGCCGCGGGTGATCCGCAGCGCGCCGCCGCCGGTCTGGGCGAGGGTGTAGTTGAACTGTGAGATCACCCGGCGGCTGATCATCGACAGGGTGCCGATGATCAGCGGGATCAGCCCGCCGATCGCGAATACGCCGACGCCGAGCCACCAGGTGATCGCCATCGCGGTCAGCACGGCGAGCACCGAGATGATGAACTCGGTGGAGGTGACCAGGCCGAGTACCAGGATCGGCGGCTGCAGGCGTACCAGGATTCGGTCGGAGCTGGCGAGGTCGTTGAACGCGTCCGCCTGCGGTTGCTGTTCCGATTCGGCCAGCGTCGTTCGTACGCCGTGGGCGCGAGTCAGCAGATAGTCGCGCAGTTGGTACGCCCGATCGCGCTTGAGGTAGCGCAGCACCACTCGGGAGTCGCCGCCGCCGGCCTCGATGCGGAGCTCGCAGAGCCCGAAGAGCCGGGCGGCCAGCGGTTGGATGACGTCGATCGACTGCACCTTGCCGAACGGGATGCGCCGCGAGGAGCGGGTGAGCATCCCGGTCTCGATCCGCAGCTCGGTGTCGTCGATGACATAGCGGGTCCACCACCAGGCAGCCAGCGAGACCAGTCCGGCGAGGAGTGCCACGGCGAGGATGCCGAGCGCGATGATCCACCAGATCGAGAACCAGTCGATCTCTCGGCCGCTCCGCGGGCCGCCGCGCGGGATCAGCTCCTGGGAGAAGGCGACGATGATCGCCACGAACACCACCCAGCCCCGGATCAGCGGGGTGAGCGGATGCGGGCGTTGGGCGATGGTCGGCGGCTTCTCACCGGGCTCGGGGGTGGCCTGGGTCTGGGGCGGGCGAGGGTCGTCGGGCGGGGGAGCGGGCAGGCTCACAGTCCGGACATCCTCGTCTCACCCAGTTCGGTCAACCGGTCGCGCAGGGCGGCGGCCTCGGCGGGTGGCAGCCCGGGGATGGTGGCGTCGGTGGAGGCGGAGGCGGTGATCAGCTTCACGGTGGCCAGGCCGAGGGCGCGTTCGATCGGGCCCGACTCGACCTCGACCACCTGCATCCGGCCGTAGGGGACGGCGGTGAGTCGGCGGAACCAGAGCCCGCGGGTGACGTAGAGGTCGTCGGCCAGTTCGGCGTACCCCCAGGAACGCCACAGCGCATCCATCCGCCAGAACCGCCAACCGGTCCAGACCAGGCCGGCCACCAGCACCGGCACCCAGCAGTACCAGAGCCCGTTGCTGAAGAACCAGACGACCGCGGTGGCGAGGGCGACGAACGGCAGCCAGCCGATCAGTACGCCGGCCCGGCGCAGGGTGCGATAGCGCGGGGCGAGGCGGTGCCAGTGTTCGGTGGGCGGGGCGAAGAGGGTGTCGAGATCAGTGGCCACGTTCGATCCGTCGTTGCTCGCGGCGCTGTCGGCGGGCGGCTCGGCGCCGGCCGCCGAACGTGTCGGGGCCCTTCACCTCGACGCCGCCCATCAGCGCGACCCCCTTGATCACGATCGTCGGGCCGTCCGGGTCGGGCTGCAGCCCCTTGACCTCGGTGCCGCCCATGATGCCCACCACCTCGTCGCGCACGTTCACCCCGGCCGGGACGGTGATCTCAAGCCCGCCCATCATCCAGAACCCTTCGATCACCACCTCCTTGGCGTCGAACACCGCCTCGGTGAAGTCGAGCTCGTTGCCGCCCATCAGCGCATAGGCGCGGGTCTGGCGGCGGACGTGCCAGATGCCCTTGCGGGTGGATCCGCCGAGGATCCCGACGAGGGTCTCGCTGTCGGGGGCGCCGGCCTCGGGTCGGACGGCCGGCAGGTTCGGGCTCTGTTGGTTCGACGGGTTTGCGCTGTTGAGCCGGTGCTGCGGGAGCGGGGAGTGCAGGGGGACCAGGTCGCGGGTCAGCGGGACGAGGTCGTCGAAGGTGCGCGCCTGGTGGGCCAGTCCGCTGCGCTCCTCGTGCTCCTCGCGGGTCAACCGGCCTTCGGCGTACGCCGCAGAGAGCAGGTCGAGCACCTGGGTGCGGTCGGCGTCGCTGGCGCGGAGGTCGCCTCCGACGGCGGGACCGACGTCATCGGGTTCGGCGGGGCTCATGGGTCCAGCGTAGGCCAGCAGCACTACCCGTGGTCAGATCGGCGACACCCGTTCCGGGGTTAGCCGGGGAAGGCCCCGACTCGCGTACGCTGACGTGGTCCCGCGGGCGTAGTTCAGTGGCAGAACGGCACCATTCCCTGGTGCAGACGTGAGTTCGATCCTTGCCGCCCGCTCTCCGTCGGGTCGTAGCCCGAGTAGGCCGCCCGCTGCGCGATGATCATGACCAGGGCGGAGTCATATCTGCCCGGGGAGGATATGACCCCGAATCGGTCATGATCATTTCCGGTGGGCGCGCACCGCATCCGCGACGGCTTTGAATCGCCGCTCGTCCAGGCGTACGCCTGCCCCGCGGGTCTGCTCGGGGTCGATCCGGACGATCCGGTTCACCCGCGCCTCGCTCGGTCGGCGCCGGCTGTCCCACTCGCCGACGCCGACATCGATCCAGAAGCGTCCCTCGCGCGCCTCCTGGGCGTGATCGCGATCGTGGTCCTGTGAGGTGAGCGGGAGGCCCAGCAGCCACGGCTCCTCGCGGCCGATGATCAGCACCGGACGCTCCTTGCCCTGGCGGTGGTCCTCCTCATACGGGACCCACGCCCAAGCGACCTCACCGGGATCGAGCAGGTGCCCCGGATGCGGGGCGTACTCGATCCGGGGCAGTCCGCGATAGTCGCCGGGGTAGGGCTGGGTCATGGGAATCAGTGTCGTCGCTGGCGCACCGATGCGCTATCATGGCGGAGCGCTCGTCGCACGCGAATGTAGTTCAATGGTAGAACATCAGCTTCCCAAGCTGAATACGCGGGTTCGATTCCCGTCATTCGCTCCACTGATCCACTCGGCCATGCAGCGATGGGGGCGACGACCCCGCAGAGCCACTCAGCGGCCCGAGAGCCACTCAACGGCTCGTCGCTGAGCCGCGCAGTGGTGTTCGGGCCGCGGAGTGGAAAGAGAGCTACAGTTGCGCGACCGTGAAGTGCGGCTCGCGACAGGGCTGCTCCAGTTCGTCGACAACGGCGATCGCCAGGTCGGCGGCGCTGATGGCCGATCTGCCGTCGGCGTCCACCAGCAGCGTCGTGCCGCCCCGTCGATAGCGACCGGCGCGTACGCCGGGCTCGAGGACCGCGGGCGGGCTGAGATAGACCGCGCCGGCGTCTCGGAACTCCTGCCACACGTGAAACTGCGCCAGGCTGGCGCGTGCGATCGGCTGCCACTGCTCGGGGACGAAGCGCGGGTCGTCGATGACCAGCCGGCCCGGGTCATTGGGCGTACGCAGCGGCGCCGAGCCTCCCACGATCAGCACCCGCGTGCCAGCCGCTGCCTCCAGGAATCCCTGCGTGAGCGGAGCAATCTGGTGCTCCTCACCCGGAGCGAGCCGGATGGTCAGCACCGCGGCGTCCACCTGTGAGAGCACACCAGCCACGGCCGCCCTGTCGGCCACGTCCACCGCGTGCCCGGTGAGCCGGTCAAGCGCGGACGCGACAGGGTTCCGGGAGACGGCATCGACGTCATGCCCGCGGTCCAGTGCCTCCGCGACCACGTTGGCGCCGACCATGCCGGTTGATCCGAATACGGCGATTCTCATGCTGCTTGGGTTTTCCTTCTCCTGTGTGGTGGGGCGAGCTGACCGGAGACCATCGCGGTGAGGGCAAGGGCGAAGCCGGCCAACTGGCTCACGGTGAGCCATTCCCCGGCGATGATCGCGCCGAGGGCGGCGGCGACCAACGGGGACAGCAGGCCGAGCAGCGCGGTGGCGGTGACGGGTAGCCGCCGGATCGCGGAAAACCAGATGGTGTAGGTGATCAGCGCGCCGATCAGCCCCAGCCACAGATAGCCGGCCACTGCCCGTCCGTCGATCCCCGGTGGTACGCCGTCGATCAGCAATGCCGGCACCAGCAGCACCAGCCCGGCGGCGGTCAATTGCCAGCCGGCCAGGCCGACGCTCGAGACGCCCGGTGGGCGACCCCAGCGTTTCGTGAGCACGACCCCGGTCCCCATCGACACTGCGCCGCCCAAGCCGGCGGCCACCCCAATCGGGTCCAGCGCCGCGCTCGGACCGAGCACGACCAGGGCGACCCCGATCATGCCGACGACACCCCACCCGACCCGCCACGTGGACAGCCGTTCGTGCAGGAGCAGCACGGCCAGGAAGGCGACCACGATCGGCTGCGCCGCCCCGAGCGTCGCGGCCACCCCGCCCGGCAAACGTTGTGCGGCCAGGAAGAGCAGCGGGAAGAACGCACCCATGTTGAGCGTGCCCAGCACGAGACTCTTCCACCACCACTCCCCGGTCGGCAGTCGGCGTGCCAGCAGCAGCGCGGTCAGACCCGCGGGCAGCGTACGCATCAACGCGGCAAACAACGGATGCCCCGCAGGAAGCAGATGGGTGGTCACGATGTACGTCGTCCCCCACGCCGCCGGGGCCAGGGCGGTCAACGCGGTCCTGCCGACGCGTTCGGAGGTGGTGCTCGTGCTCATGACTCCACCGTGCTCCGCCACAATCAATCAGTCCAACACATGCTTTTCATCGCATCAATGAACTGAGAACATGGACCCCATGGAGCTTCAACAACTGCGATACGTGGTGGCGGTGGCGGAGGAGCGCAGCTTCACCCGAGCCGGCGAGCGCTGCTTCGTGGTGCAGTCCGCGCTCAGCCACCAGGTCAAGGCACTCGAGCGCGAGCTCGGGGTGACCCTGTTCGCACGCACCAGCCGCCGCGTCGAGCCGACCGCCGCGGGCGAGGCGTTCCTGATCGGCGCCCGGGCCGCTCTGGCGGCCGCGGAACGAGCCGTGTCCGATGCGGCAGCGGCCTCCGGTCTCATTCGCGGTCAGCTGGGCATCGGCACCATCCCGACGGTGACGGCTATCGACCTGCCCGCCACGCTTGGGAGGTTTCGTCAGACGTACCCGGAGGTGAAGATCCGGCTCCGCTCGGCCGGTAGCGACGAACTGGTGGCCGACCTCATCTCCGGTGGACTGGACGTCGCGTTTCTCGGCCTGCCCACCGGCACGGTGCCCGAGGGCGTCCGGGCCCGTGAGCTGAGCCGCGACCGGTTGTGCGCGGTGGTCGGCGCCGGACACCGGTTCGCCGACAGACGTCGGCTACGGCTGGGCGACCTGGCTGAGGAGACGTTCGTCGACTTCACCGCGGGTACGCCGGGCCGCGCGCAGTCCGACCTCGCCTTTGCAGCGGCCGGGCTGACCCGCGAGGTGACGTTCGAGACGATGAGCACCGAGCTGATGCTCGCCCTGGTGCAACAGGGCCTGGCCGTCGCTTTCCTAGCCCGGGCGGTCGTTCCGGAAGGACGGGGCGTACGCACGATCGCGGTGACCGGCGGCCCCTCCCGGGTGGAATATCTGGCCTGGAGCGACTTCAATCCCAGCCCCGCCGCTCGGGCGTTCCTTGGTCTGCTCGATCAACCCCGCCCGTAGTGGCGCAGCTCGATCGTGTTCCCGTCCGGGTCCTCGATGTAGACCGCCTGACCGACTCCGCGGGCGCCGGATGGCTTCGATGACCTTCCTGGGGGCACCCCTTCGGTGGGGAGTTGCCCGTCACGCTACCGAGGCACCGGATCGCTCAGAAGATCGGCTTGCCGCCGGTCACCCCGAGAATGGTGGCGGACACATAGCTCGCCTCACCCGGTGCGGCCAGGAACACGTACGCCCCAGCCAGTTCGCTCGGCTGCCCGGCCCGCCCGAGCGGGGTGTCCCCGCCAAACTGCTCCACCTTCTCCTCCGGCTGGGTGGCCGGCTGCAGAGGAGTCCAGATCGGGCCCGGCGCCACGGCGTTCACCCGGATCCCGCGCTCACCCAGCTCGGCGGCCAGGTTCATCGTGAAGTTGGTGATCGCCGCCTTGGTCGCCGCATAGTCCATCAGCGACTCCGACGGGTCGTAGGCCTGCACCGAGGTGGTGTTGATGACGCTGGCGCCCTTCTTCAGGTGCGGCAACGCCTGCTGGGTGACCCAGAACATCGCATACAGGTTGGTCTTCATCACCCGGTCGAGCTGCTCGGTGCTGATCGACTCCAGCCCCTGGCCGCGGCCCATCTGGAAGGCCGCATTGTTCACCAGCACGTCGATTCCGCCGAGCTCGGCGACCGCATCGTCGACCACCTTGCGGGCGGTGTCCTCATCCCGCAGGTCACCCGGCAGCAGGACCGCCTTGCGGCCAGCCTTCTCGATCCACCGTTTCGTGTCCTCCGCGTCAGGCTGTTCTTCTGACAGGTAGGAGATTGCGACGTCCGCGCCCTCCCGGGCGTACGCGATCGCGACGGCTCGGCCGATCCCGGAGTCACCACCGGTGATCAGCGCCTTCAGCCCCTTCAACCGGTCATGGCCGACCCAGGACTCCTCGCCGTGGTCCGGCAGGGGAGTCATCTCGCTGGTCAGACCCGGCGGTTCCTGGAGCTGCTTGGGAAAGCCGCCCTTGTCGTTGACCAGCGATTCGGCCTTGCTGGCCACTTCGGATTCGGTACCCATATGTCGACACTACGCCTCCGAAGGTTGTGGTCAGGACGCGGGGGCCGTTCAGTCGGCCAGCTCTCCCCAGCCGTGCCACCGGTCGATCTGGACGCGCACGGACACCCGAGCCCGGTCCCTGGTCGGATACGGCTGACCGGTGTAGTGCTGTGCCAATCGGTCGATGTCCACCAACTGCGGATCGTCGACCACCTCCACGACATGGCCCTGGACGCTGAGATGGGTGTACCACTCACCGTCCTTGAGCGCGGTGAGTGCGACCCGGCCGTCGTTCTTCAGGTGCTTCACCCGGACCCGCTCGGAGTCGAGGTTGAGCAGGATGCGACCGTCGTCCTCCACCAGGTACCAGGTCGCCACGCTCACCGGTTGGCCGTCTGAGCGGACGGTGGCCATCACGGCCGGATTGGGTTGGCGCAGCAGTTCCATCGCCTCGGGGGTGAGCGCTCCGGTGGGCATGTGGCATCTCCTCTGGTCTGACCGCGGGCCGGCGTGGCCCGGGATTGGTTGTCTAGGGTGAACGCATGGCGACCCCCGATTTCATCCTGCGGCTGCGCGAAAAGATCGGGACAGACCTGCTCTGGCTGCCCGGCGTCACCGTGGTGGTCATCGATCGGCGTACGCCCCAGCCGCGCGTGCTCTGCGTACGCCGCGCCGACAACGGTCAGTGGACCCCGGTCACCGGGATCGTCGACCCCGGTGAGGAGCCCGCGGCCGCCGGCGAGCGGGAGGTGCTCGAGGAGGCCGGGGTCGAGGCTCGCTGCGACTGGCTGGTGTCGGTCGAGGTGGTCGGGCCGATCCGCTATCCCAACGGAGATCTGAGCCAGTACGTCGACCTGTGCTTCGCCGCCCACCACGTCTCCGGCGACCCGCACCCCGCCGACGGTGAGAACACCGAGGCGCGCTGGTTCGGCGCCGATGAGTTGCCGCCGATGAACGACCGCTTCCAACGAGCAGTGCGCCAGGCCCTCGGCCCAGTCGCCCCGGCCGAGTTCAACCGCTGACTTCGTGGACACCGTCTCCCTGGGCCTGGCCGAGTGTGATTCGCTTGGCGGACACCGACGCAGCACCGCAAGAGGAGTGGTCATGAGCGAGTCCAACGCACCCACCGAGGCCGAGCTGGAGGCCGGCCGCCAGGCGTACGCCCTCGATCGGGCGCACGTGTTCCACTCCTGGCAGGCGCAGGAGACGTTCAAACCGCTCACCGTGGTCAAGGCCGAGGGGTCGCTGGTGTGGGACGGCGACGGCAACGAGCTGATCGACCTGTCCGCGCAACTGGTGTTCACCAACCTCGGCCACCAGCACCCCAAGGTCGTCCGGGGGATCGTCGAGCAGGCGGGCAAGCTGTGCACGATCGCCCCGCAGCACGTCAACGACGCACGCTCCGAGGCCGCCCGGCTGATCACCGAGGTCGCCGGCGACGGGTTCGAGCACGTGTTCTTCACCAACGGTGGCGCCGACGCCAACGAGCACGCCGTGCGGATGGCCCGGTTGCACACCGGCCGGCGCAAGGTGCTCAGTGCCTATCGCTCCTATCACGGGGGCACCGACCTGGCGATCAACGTCACCGGTGACCCCCGTCGGATTCCCAACGACCACGGCGATGCCGGGACGGTGCACTTCTTCGCGCCCTTCCTCTATCGGAGCAACTTTCACGCGAGCACCGAGGCCGAGGAGTGTGAGCGGGCGCTGGCCTATCTGGAGAACCTGATCCGGATGGAGGGTCCGCAGACGATCGCGGCGATCATCCTCGAGACCATCCCCGGCACCGCCGGCATCATGGTCCCGCCGCCCGGCTATTTGGCCGGCGTACGCGAACTCTGCGACAAGTACGACCTGATCTACATCGCCGACGAGGTGATGGCCGGCTTCGGGCGTACCGGGAACTGGTTCGGCGTCCAGCGCGAGGGCGTCAGCCCCGACCTGATCACGTTCGCCAAGGGGGTCAACTCGGGCTATGTGCCGCTCGGCGGGGTGATCATCCCCGAACCGATCTATCGGAGCTTCGCGACCCGTGCCTATCCCGGTGGGCTCACCTATTCGGGGCACCCGCTGGCGTGCGCGGCGGCCGTCGCCGCCATCAACGCGATGACCGAGGAGAAGGTGGTCGAGAACGCCGCACGGCTGGGTGAGGAGATCATCTCGCCCGCCCTGCAGGAGATTGCGGCCAACCATGTCAGCGTCGGCGAGGTTCGCGGGGTCGGCGCCTTCTGGGCGATCGAGCTCGTCAGCAACCCCGAGACCAAGGAGCCGCTGGCACCCTACGGCGGTTCCAGCCCGGCGATGAGCGAGGTCACCGCCGGTCTGCTCAAGGGCGGCGTGCTCCCGTTCACCAACTTCAACCGGATCCACGTCGTGCCGGCACTGAACATCCCCGACGACCAGCTGCGACGCGGCCTGGCGGTGATCGACGACGCGCTGTCCATCGCCGACAGCCACGTCGAGGGCTGACTCAGCGGCCAAGCACCCGATCGGCGATCAGCCGGGCGATCTCCAGGGCAGCGGTGGCGGCCGGGGAGGGGGCGTTCAGCACGTGCAGCTGCCGCGGCCCGGTGACCAGCGCGAAGTCGTCGACCAGCTGCCCGTCCGGGCGCAGCGCCTGGGCGCGTACGCCCGATGGCGCCGGACGGAGGGCGTCGTCACCCAGCTCGGGCACCAGTTCGCGCAGGCTGCCCAGGAATCGCCGCCTGAACAGCGATCGCGCGACCTCGTCGGCCCCGGTACGCCAGAAGCGGCGGCCCAGGCGCCACAGTCCGGGCCAGGCCAGCGTCTCGGCCAGGTCGGCCGGCACCAGATCGCGCCAGCGGTATCCCTCGCGGGCGAGCCCCAGCACGGCGTTCGGTCCGGCGTGCACCCCGCCGCCGATCATCCGGGTCAGGTGGACTCCGAGGAACGGCAGCGTCGGATCGGGCACCGGATAGATCAGCCCACGCACCAGGTGCGTCTGGTCGGCGGCCAGCTCGAAGTATTCCCCGCGGAACGGGATGATCCGCAGTCCCGGATCGACCCCGCCCAGCCGGGCCAGCCGATCGGCGTACAGCCCAGCACAGTTGACCAGCAGCTCACCGCGCACCTCACGATCCGCAGCCCGCACCCGGACCTCGCGCGGCTCGTGGTGGATCTCGGTGACCGGGGCGTGCAACCAGATCTCCCCGCCCGCGGCGACCACCTCGTCAGCGAGCGCGGTGCACACCCCGCGATAGTCGATGATCCCGGTGCTGGCGACGTGCAGCGCGGCCACCGCGCGCACGTGCGGCTCGTGTGCCAGCGCCCCGGTCGCGTCGAGCAGCGTGCAGGGTACGCCGTTGGCATGACCGCGGCGGTGCAGCTCCTCCAGGGCAGGAAGTTGCGACCGCTCCGTGGCGACCACCAGCTTTCCGCAGACCTCGACCGCGACGCCGTGCTCGCGGGCGAAGCGGACCATCGACTCGGCCCCCGCAGTGCAGAGCTGGGCCTTCAGCGAGCCGGGACGGTAGTAGAGCCCGGAGTGCACCACACCCGAGTTGCGTCCGGTCTGGTGGGCGGCGAGGCTCGGTTCCTTCTCCAGCACGGTCACGCGGTGGCCCCGGCGTACCAACTCCCGTGCCGTGGCCAGGCCGACGATGCCGGCCCCGACGATGATGACGTGGGACATGGGCCCACTCTGCCACGAGGGGGTGGACGCTGTCTGGGACCGCCTGACACGCTGGCAGCCCGAGACTCACGAGGAGGCCAGGATGAGCACGTTCGACCGCAGGCTGGTGGACACCGGCCGGTTGACCATGAATGTGTGGACCAGCGGACCCGAGGACGGCGATCCGGTGCTGCTGGTGCACGGAAACCTGTCCACCGGCGGATTCTGGAAGTATGTGGCCGAGCAGCTGCCCGACGACGTGCGGGTGATCGCTCCGGACCTGCGCGGGTTCGGGCGGACCGACGCGCTCCCGATCGACGCCACCGTGGGTCTGGGTGATCTGGGCGAGGACGTGCACGCGCTGCTCGAGACGCTCGGGGTTGCCGACCAGCGCCGGGTGAACGCCGCCGGCTGGTCGATGGGTGGCGGGGTGCTGCAGCAGCTGCTGATCGCCCATCCCGCCGACCTGGCGGCGATCACGCTGGTCGCGCCGCTGTCACCGTACGGCTTCGGCGGCACCAAGGGAGCCGAGGGGATCCCGTGGGCCGACGACTTCGCGGGCACCGGGGGCGGGGGAGCCAACCCGGAGCTGGTACGCCGGCTGGCCGCCAAGGACGCCAGCCTGGACAATCCGGCCACCAGCCCACGAGCGGTGATCACCACCTTCTATGGACCCGGCGACAACGGCGCGGTGGACGTCGACTTCCTGGTCGACGAACTGTTGCTGACCCAGACCGGGGACGACTTCTATCCCGGAAACAGCGTCACCTCGGAAAACTGGCCCGGGGTGGCGCCTGGCGATCGCGGGGTGCTGAACACGATGTCCCCGCGCTGGTTCAACTCGACCGCAATCGTCGACGTGGAACCGAAACCGCCGATCACCTGGCTGCGCGGGGATCGGGACCAGGTGGCTTCCGACCGGTCGATGTTCGACCTCGCCACCCTGGGCTCGCTCGGGGTGGTGCCCGGGTGGCCGGGGGCGGAGGTGATGCCGTCACAGCCGATGGAGGCGCAGACGCGGCAGGTGCTGGAGCATTATGCCGCCGGTGGTGGCCAGACCCGTGAGGTGGTGCTGGAGGGGGAGGACCACGGGATGCCGCTCGCGGCGCCGGATCGCGTCGCAGAGGAGATCATGGCGATCCTTGTCCGATGACCGCTGCGCCGAGCCATCCCCAGCGGCGGGAGGTCATCGCCACCGTGGCGCTGATCCTGGCCTGGGCCGGCACGATGACGGCGATCAAGATCGGGTTGCAGTATGCCCCGCCGCTGCTGTTCGGCGGGCTGCGCTGCCTGCTCGGCGGGCTGCTCATGCTGCCGCTGGTGCTGCGGCACGGAGTACGCCCGCGGATCCGGGAGAACTGGCGGCCCTATCTGCTGCTCACCCTCACCAACGTGATCGGTTTCATCGGCCTGCAAACCCTTGCGTTGAACGCATTGCCGTCCGGGCTCGGGGGTGTGGTGATCTATCTGCAGCCGGTGCTGGTGGCGATCCTGGCCCGGTTCTGGCTCGGCGAACCACTGGGCCCCGGCAAGGCCATCGGGTTGCTGGTGGCGTTCGGCGGGATCGTGGTGGTCAGCGCCGCCGCCATGGGTGGCCACGTCTCGCTGGGCGGGATCCTGTTGGCCGCGACGGCAGCGTTCAGCTGGGCCCTCGGCACCGTGGGTTTCAAGCATTCGGCGCCGCGGTTGGGGGCGTGGTGGTCGGTCGCCGTGCCCTTCCTGGCCGGCGGGATGGTGCTCACCGTGGCGGGGCTGGCCGTGGAGGGCCCGCGGGTTCGGCCGGCGCCCGGGTTCTTCGGGGCGTGGGCGTTCGCCGGGGTGCTCGGCACCGGGGTGGCGTGGATGCTCTATTTCTGGTTGGTCGCCCAGGGTGAGGCCGGGCGTACCGCGTCGCGCATCTTCTTCGTGCCGATCCTGGCGCTGCTGATCGGGGCGGTGGTGCTCGGCGAACGGCTGTCGCCGATGCTGCTGGTGGGCGCGGGCCTGGTCGTGGTGGGGGTCTACCTGGTCAACCGGCGGCGACGGCCGGCGGGGTGAGCCGACTCAGGCCCGGGAGGCCAGCTCGCGCAGTGCGGCGTACGCGCCGTCGGCGTCGATGATGCGGTGGAAGCCGTCCTGCTCGATCACGAACTCGGTCGGCACGCGCGCCTGATCGCCGAAGTGGAAGTCTGCACCCGCGTCGGTGAGGGACGGTTCCTCCGCCCGGCGACCGCACTCGGCAGGAAACTGTTCACCAGCAGCGATCCGTCGGTGGCGCGCTGAGCGGTCAGGGCGCGCAGGGTGGTCACGGCGTGCACGGCGTCGTCGAGGGTACGCCGTCGCAGCAGTCGGGAATTGGTGATCGTGCCGGTGACGACCAGCAGCGAGAACACCACCGCGACACCAGGATCACCCAGCGCAGCACCCCGCCCAGGGCGGTGCCCAGGTTGACCCACGCGGCGCCGGCGCCGGGGATGGTCGCCGCCTATCGCGTCACCCAGGTGGGCGAACGCCCGCAAACCACGTCTCACCGGGGAATCGAGTTGCCCACTCCGACTGAGTGGCCCGAACTGGCCGTGGACGACACCGTGCTGGTGCCGGGGTGGCGGATCGGGCAGCGGCCGCTGCGTTGTCCGCTCGGCAAGGAAACGTTGCACCGCATCGCTGCGCACCACCAGCGCGGGGGGCGGGCGGCCAGCGTGTGCGCCGGAGCGGTCGCGTTGGCTCAGGCCGGGCTGCTGGACGGACGACGGGCCACCACCCACCATGACCTGCTGCCGGCGTTCGCCGCCCGGTTTCCGTGGGTGCGCGTGGTGGAGGACGTGCTGTTCGTCGACGACGGCATTGTGCACACCTCGGCGGGTATCGCCAGCGGGATCGACCCGGCGCTGCACCTGGTCGCCCTCGACCACGGGCCGGCGGTTGCCGCACGGACGGCCCGATCCCTGGTCGTCACCGCCCGTCGCAACGGGGATTCCCCACAGCACAGCGCAATGCTGCGGCATCGCGATCACCTGGTCGACCTGAAGCACCGCACCCAGGACGTGATCGACGCCCGGTTCACCGAGCCGCTCGGCCTGCAGGAGCTGGCCGAGGTGGTTGCGGTCAGCCCGCGTACCCTCGCGCGCGCGTTCGTCACCGCCACCGGATTCACCCCGCTGCGCTACCAGCAGCAACTGCGGGTGGAACGGGCCGAACAGCTGATCGGCCAGGCTGGACACGGCAGCAGGCCGCTCGCGCCGTCGGGTTCACCGAGGCGCGGATGCTGCGCCGGCTGCTCGCCGACCGCACCCGGTCAGGGCTGCCGCGGGTCGATCACGGTGATCCCGGCCGCGCCACGGTCACCGAGGGAGGGTAGCAGGGTCGCCGCCGCGCTCAGGCCGACCGTGCGGCGTACCAGATCCTGTGGACGCAGGGATCCCGCGGCGATCAGCTCCAGCATCGGCGGATAGTCGACCGCGGCCATGCCGTGGCTGCCGAGCACGTCCAGCTCCCAGCCGATCACCCGATCCATCGGCACCCGCGGGTGCCCGTCGACCGGCGGCAGCAACCCGACCTGCACGTGTCGGCCGCGGCGACGCAACGAGTGGATCGCGGCCGCGCAGGTCGCCTCGGTGCCGACGGCGTCCACCGCCACGTGGCAGCCGCCGGTGAGAGCAGTGATCGTCTCGGCCAGCTCGTCGTCTGGGGCCAGCGTGTGCTCGGCACCCAACGCCTCGGCGCTGGCCCGCGCGCCGGGGTTTGGGTCGACCACCAGCACCCGGGCACCCAGGGCGCGGGCGATCTGCACCGCGCTCAACCCGACCCCACCCGCCCCGACCACCGCCACCCACTCGCCGGGTTGCAGCCGGGCGCGGGCGGTCAACGCGCGGTATGCCGTCGCGAACCGGCAGCCGAGACTGGCGGCGGCCGGCATCGTGACGTCGTCGGGAATCCCTACCAGGTTGACATCCGCGGCGTGCAGCACCACCCGTTCGGCGAACGAACCCCAGTGGGTGAAGCCGGGTTGCTGCTGCTCCGGACACACCTGGGCGTCGCCCGCGACGCACCACGCGCAGCGGCCACAGCCGCAGACGAACGGCACGGTCACCCGGTCACCGACCTGCCAGCGGCGCACGCCCGCACCCACCTCGACGACCACCCCCGCGAGTTCGTGGCCGGGCACGTGCGGCAGGTTCACGCCGTCGTCGTGGCCGGCCCAGGCGTGCCAGTCGCTGCGGCACAGCCCGGTGGCGTGCACCTCGACGACCACCCCTTCGGCGGGGGCGGTCGGGTCGGGCACCTCGGTCACCTCGAGCGGACCTCCGAACCGGTGCATCAGCAGCGCGCGCATGGAGCCCACAATAGGATTTGGCGCATGAGCGCAGACCGGTTGTCCGAGCTCGAACCAACGTGTACGCCGCAGCAGGCGCTGGCGCTGTTCGACGCGCTGCCGTCCGTGCGAGCCGACGAACTGACCGGCCGCTGGCGCGGCCGTGAACTCGGCACCGGCCACCGACTGGACGGGCTGCTCGCGGCGTCCGGCTGGTATGGCAAGCAGGTCGACTCGGCCGAGGACGTGCACCCACTGCTGTTCCGGACGCCGCGCGGCCGCATCTTCGCCGGCGACCCGCAGCGGATGCCGCTCGGGCTGGCCGGGGTGGTGCCGGTGCCGGTGGTCGATCGAGCCCGGCGTCTGCTGGGTGCGGTCGAGCCGGCTCTGCGCACCAGCCGACCCCGCGCCCGGCTCCGCAACCTGGAGTATCGCGGCGTGGTGTCCGCGGCGATGATCTATGACCACCTGCCGATCATCGACTCCTTCCGCCGGGTCGGCGCCGAAACCCTGCTCGGCGCGATGGATCTGCGCAACCAGCCGCGACCCTACTTCTTCGTGCTCACACGGGATGCTGACCGCTGAACGGTCTGGATTGCTTGGGTTTGACTACTCAGTCAGGGACATCGAGGTCGTAGGCCAGGACGACAGCACGAGCCAGCTCTCGTTCCTGCTCGGAGCTGAGGAAGCCGATTGTCCTTCCCAACGAACCCGCCGGGATGGTCACGACGTTGTCGATCGAAATCGCGCACTCGTGATCGAGACCGTTCGCGGTGCCCACACCCACCTCGCTGCTGAGCCCCTTGACCGTCGAAGTGATCGGCGCGACGGTCACCTTGGTCATCGCGGCTCGAGCTGGTTCGCGGGTCAACACCACTACAGGTCGGGTCTTGTCGAGTCGAGCAAAGCAGATCTCCCGCACGTGCCTCAGTCCTCGACCGCGGCGTTCGTCACCGACCAGTTCACAAGCTCGTCGAGGTCGTCAGCGGAGCCGAGCCGCTTCAGTACCTCGACGTCCCTCTGGGCTGCCTGGCGGCGCATTTCGCGCTCAAGCGCAGAGGCGACGAGAGCCGCACGGCTGTTGGCCTTGCCTGACGCCACGCTCTCGTCAAGGAACGCCACCAGCTCGTCGGGCAGGCGGACGGCGATCTGCTTGGTCATGAGACCATCATACCCAATTGAATCCCGAATCGGGATTCGCTGCGGTGGATCAGTCTTCGCAGGCGCGACCGCTCGTCAGCCGGTCGATCAACTCCGGCGGAAGGCGGTCCCGGAACGAGGCGTCGGCGCGCGTACCCGTGGCGTCCAGCACCGTGCTGAAGAAGCAGCGGGCGGCGGCGGCCAGGGTCACGTCGAACACCTGCTGATCGTCGAGCCCGTGCGCCCGGAGCGAGTCGACGTCCGACTCGTCCACCTCGGTCGCGCCACGGGCGACCTTGGCGGCGAAGGCGGCGACCGCGGCATCCCGGTCCGCTGCTCCCACCGGGTCGCGGGAGTCGGCGGCGGCGAGCAGCGCGTCGAGGCCGTCCTCGTCGACATGCTTGTCGAGCAGGACGCCCCCGTGGGCGAGGCTGCAATAGGTGCTCTGCAGCGCCCGCGCGGCCCCGATGGTCGCCACCTCGTACAGCCGGTTGTCCATCCCGCCGACGATCGCTCCCGCGAGCTGGCGCCAGGCGGCGTACACCTCCGGTCGGCTGGCGAACACCCGCTCGTAGTTCGGCTGCGCCTCGCGGGATTCGATGCTGGACAGGAATCCCATGATCAGTAGCTGAACGTCGTGGCGCCGTCGCCGATCCACTCCCACAGCTGGACGGTGCCGGCCACCTCGGCGTTGTCGACCAGGGAGTCTGGATCGACGCCCTTGGACTTCACGCAGATGCCGCAGGCGATGTACCGGCCGCCGGCCGACCGGTAGCGGTCCATCAGTTCGGCGAGCGGCGGGCAGCCGGCGCAGGCGGTGGCGCGGGCGTACCCGTTGATGGCGAGGCGTACGGCCTCCTTGGTCAGGAAGATGAGCGTTTCGCGCCCGGATTCGGCGGCGCCGACGGCGACCAGGAAGGCCACCGTCACCTTCTCCGCGTCCTCGAGGCCGGTTGAGAGTGAGATTGCTGCCTTGGTCATCAGGCCCCCCCTCGGGCTGAGAGATGGCCCCGGCACTGGGGCACCTCCCCACGGTACGACCACTCACCGACCTGAGCAATGGGCCAACTGCACGCCGGCGTCGGACAGTCGCTGCATCATCCAGCCGAGCTCCCGGAAAACCTCCGGCAGCGCTCGACAGGTCATCCCCGGTGTGTCGTTCGCAATGATCATGACCAGATCGGCGGTGTCTTTTCACTGTGCGAAAACGACCCCGATCTGGTCATGATCATGTTCGGGGCCGGGCCAGAAGGCGGCCATGGCGCGGCGCATGCCGGGCAGCCCCCGGCGGGTCGAGCCTCACCCCTGACCGCGCAGGTATCGCCCGAAGTGCGGCACGGTGAACGCGATCCGGCCGCGCTCCCCGGAATAGATCAGCCCCTTCTTCAGCAGGGCGTCGCGGGCGGGGGAGAGGGATTGCGGCTTGCGCTCGAGTTCTTTGGCGACATCGGCGGTGGTGATCGACTCGGCCGGGTGACCGTCCTCGTCGATCTGGGCGTACGCCACGTCGGCCATCGCGCGCAGGTATTCCCGCTCACCGGGGGTGGCCCGGTCGAACCTGGAGCCGAAGAAGCCGATCGCCAGCTCCGCCTCGGCCTCCGGGGCCGCCATCCGCACGTCCGCCTCGCTGATCGGGGACACCGGGGCCAGGTCCCAGGCCACTTTTCCGTACGCCTGAATGAAATACGGGTAGCCGCCGGTGGCGGCGTACATCTCCCTCAGTGCCGCCTCGGAGAACTCCGCCCCCTCCTCGCGCGCCGGGGCCTGCAACGCCTGCGCCGCGGCCTCCCGGTCCAGCCGATCGATCCGCTGATACCGGAAAAGTCTTTCGGAATAGGATTTCGAGGCC
This sequence comes from Enemella dayhoffiae, assembly GCF_002250625.1. GTDB lineage: Bacteria > Actinomycetota > Actinomycetes > Propionibacteriales > Propionibacteriaceae > Enemella > Enemella dayhoffiae. Next base: position 116,189 of record NZ_NMVQ01000043.1, read on the forward strand.
GACAGCACCGCTGGCACGTGCGGGAGTCCCGCCCCCACGACGATCACCGGCAGCCCGTTCTGGCTGATCTCGTGGCAGGCCGCGCACAGCGCCGACACGTCCTCGGGGCGCAGGTCCTGCATCTCGTCGATGAAGATCGCCACCCCCTTGCCGACGTCCTGGGCCAGCCCGCCGACATCGGTCAACAACTCCACCAGGTCGATCTCGATGTCGCCGGAGTCCGCCCGACCCGGCGTGGCCGGTACATCGATCCCGGGCTGCCATCGATCCCGCAGCTTGGCGTTGGCCGGCGAGTCCCGCAGCGCGAACGACTTGATCACCCCGAGCACCTGGGACACGTCGTCACCCGACGGGTGCCCGAGCTCGCGGACGGCGGTGTGCAGGGCCGCCGACACCGGTCGGCGCAGCCCCTGGTCGGGGCGCGCCTCGAACTTGCCCGAGCCCCAGCCCCGGCGTACCGCCGCCGAGCGCAGCGTGTTCAACAGCACGGTCTTGCCCACCCCGCGCAGGCCGGTCAGCACGATCGAGCGTTCGGGGCGTCCCTTACCGACCCGCTCCAGCACCACCTCGAAGGCGCGCAGCTGCTCGTCCCGGCCGGCCAGCTCCGGTGGGCGCTGACCGGCGCCGGGGGCGTACGGGTTGTTGATCGGGTCCACGATAAAACCGTATGGCCTTGTCTAGCGAAAACGACAGATCTCCGCAGAGTTCGGCATCGTGTCGCGAGTCCGGGTCGTTAGGCTGTGCCCGTGACGTTGCCGCGCTGGATCCTGCTGCCCGCGCTGCTCGGCGCCGCCCTGGTGCTGGTCCCCCTGCTCGGTCTGGTGCTCCGGGTCGACTGGCCGCGGTTCGGGTCGCTCATCACCAGCCCGGCCTCCCTGGCCGCCCTCGGGCTCAGCCTGCGCACCGCCCTGGCCGCGACCGTGATCTGCCTGCTGCTCGGCGTACCGCTGGCGCTGCTGCTGGCCCGGACCAACTTCCGCGGCCAGAACCTGCTGCGCACCGCGGTGTTGCTGCCGTTGGTGCTGCCGCCGGTCGTCGGCGGTATCGCGCTGTTGCAGGCGTTCGGCCGCCGCGGCCTGTTGGGTGCCGGGTTGGAGGCCGCCGGGATCCACCTCGCCTTCACCACGATGGCCGTGGTGCTCGCGCAATCCTTTGTCTCGTTGCCGTTCCTGGTGTTGTCGGTGGAGGGGGCGCTGCGCAGCGCCGAGGTCGGTTATGAGCAGGTGGCGGCCGGGCTCGGCGCCGGACCGTGGACCGTGCTGCGTCGGGTCACCCTGCCGCTGGTGCTGCCCGGTCTGGGCTCGGGGGCGGTGCTCTCGTTCGCTCGCGCGCTCGGCGAATTCGGTGCCACGCTGACGTTTGCGGGTTCGCTGCAAGGGGTGACCCGGACCATGCCGCTGGAGATCTATCTGCAGCGCGAGGCCGATCCGGACGCCGCGGTCGCGCTGTCGCTGGTGCTGCTGGTGCTGGCGGCGGCGATCGTCGCGTTGACCCATCGGCGGGTCCGCCGGTGAGCTGGTTCGAGGCGCGGGTACGCCTGGCCCAGCGCGGCCTGGACGCCTCCCTCGAGCTGGCCGAGGGGGAGGTGGCGGTGCTGATCGGACCCAACGGATCCGGGAAATCCTCGCTGCTGAAGGTGGTTTCGGGCTTGTTGACCCCCGATGAGGCCCGCGTACGCCTGGCCGGCCGCGATCTGGACCGGGTCCCCGCGCACCGCCGCCGGGTGGTCCAGCTGACCCAGCAGCCGAAGCTGTTTCCCCACCTGAGCCTGCTCGACAACGTCGCGTTCGCGCCGCGGGCAGCGGGCACCTCCCGCCAGCGCGCCGCGGAGCGGGCCAAGGAATTCCTCGCACTGGTGGGAATCCCGGAGCTGGCCCAGCGTCGACCGGTGGAGGTGTCCGGTGGGCAGGCGCAGCGGGCGGCGATCGCCCGGGCCCTGGCGGCCGAACCGCAACTGCTGCTGCTCGACGAACCGTTCGCCGCCCTCGACGTCGAGGTGGCCGCCGAACTGCGGCAGGTGCTCCGCCGGGTGCTGCGGGAGACCGGGCGTACCACCGTGCTGGTCACCCATGACCTGCTCGATGCCCTAGCCCTGGCCGAGCGGATTCTCGTGCTGGAGCAGGGAAAGCTGGTCGAACAGGGGCCGCTGCGCGAGATCCTCTCCCGGCCGCGCAGCCGGTTCGGCGCGCGGTTCGCCGGGGTGAACCTGGTCGCCGGTGAACTCTGGGGCACCGAGCTGCGCAGCGGCGACGGGGTCGTGCTCGGACGCCCGCCGACACCCGCCGCCGCACCGGGCGCGAGCGGTGTCGCCCTGTTTCGCCCGGCCGCGGTGTCGGTCCACCTGCAACCCCCGCACGGCAGCCCGCGGAACAGCTGGCTGGTCCGGCTGGCCGGGGTGGAGGCGTACGCCGAAGGGGTCCGACTGCGCGGAACCCATCAGGAGCTCGGTGAGTTGAGCGCCGACATCACCGCAGCCGCCGCGGCCGAGCTGAACCTCACGATCGGTGACGGCTGCTGGTTCGTGGTGAAGGCCCAGGAGGTCGAACTGCTGGAACGGTGAGGCTCAGCCGTGGCGGCGGCGGCCGTGGGAGAACAGGGCCGCGCCCATCAGGGTCAGCAGCACCGCACCGATCGCCATCAGGGTGGCCCGGGACACCAGCCAGGCCGGCAGCAGCATCGCACCCACCTGACGCGGCGGCGCCTCCGAGCCCGCGGCCCCGACCGGGGTCGGGCTCGCGGTCGGGGTCGCCGGTGCGGGGGTGACCCGACGAGTGGGTGTCGGAGTGGCCGACGGCGCGGCGACCGGCGGCGGCTCGGCCAGGGTCAGCATCACCTCCTGCTCGGCGACCGCCGACCAGAAGTCCCCCTCGAAGCGCACCTTCACCGGATAGCGCGGGAACCCCTGGCTCCAGTTCCCGGCCTGGCTCGGCAGGGTGAGCTCGAGCTTGAAGTTGCCCTGCTCGTCGGTGGTCGCGAACTCGTACGAGTTCAGCGTGGGATCGAGCACGGCGACGATCTGGTTGCCAACCGACGGCTTGTTCTCGTCGCGGCGCAGGCCGCCGGTGAGGCTCACGGTCTGGCCGGCGCGCACCGGTTCGGGGTGGGGGGCCACGGTGAGCACCATCGGCGAGATCCGGTCCGCGACCACCGTGATCGGGACCGAGGCGCCGGCCGCCGGGAAATTCGGGTCACCGGCGAAGAACACCGAAAGGCTGTGCTCGGTCATCCCCCACGACTCGTCGAGGGACAGCTCGGCCCGCCAGCGCCCGTCCGCGTCGGTGGTCACGTGCTGGGCGTCCACGTCGCCGTCGATGCCCAGCCCGATCGTGGCGTTCGGGATCGGGCGACCGGTGGCGGTGAGCCGACCGTTCACCGGGACCCGTTCGTGCAGCTTCCAGGTGGTGCGTTCGGGGATGGCTTCGAGGAGTACGCCGTTCGGGGCCTGGGCGGCGGGCGTGCTGGCCGGATTGGCGTACGCCGGCCCGGCGACCCCCATCGGAAGCGCGAGGGCGAGGACGGCGACGGTGCCGGCCAGAACGGCGCGGGGTCGGTCCATCGGGGCCTCCGGTGACGGGGAAGTCTGGGTCACCCAATGTTGCCACTGTCGCCAGGCGAACCGGTGGAGGACGGGCGTGGGCGGGTCGCGACGGCGGCCACGAGCAACGCCTGGGCGATCGCGTAGGTGGGCATGATCGCCAGGTCGGACCAGCCGAACCGCCACCGGGGAACGAAGGTGGTGACCGCGATCAGGCTGTCGGAGATCCAGAACAGCACCCCGCCGCCCACTCCCAGCACCCCCCAGGAGGCCGCCCGGGAGACCGTCGTCAGCAGCAGCAGGGCGTACACCACCACCGCCGGAGCCAGGGCGCCGGCCGTCGGCAGGCACAGGGAGACCAGCCACGCCGAGGGGAGGACGCCGAGGGCGAGGGCGAGGTTGGCGCGGCGGTGCTGCCGGCGTGTGGTCGGCCAGAGGGCGACGATCCAGCACAGCTGCGCCACCGTGAAGCAGCCGATCAGGACCGGAATCTTCTGCGCCTCTGGGACGAACCGGGGCAGCGTGTCGCCCAGCCAGGAGGCGGTCAGGGCGGCCAGCGCCCAGGAGCGGGTACGCCCCCGCGGCAGCCGCCAGGCGGTCAGCGCCAGCACCGGCATGAGCAGCACCTGGGCGGTCGCGCTGACCGGTCGGGAGCCCACCGCGAGACCGATCAGGTTCGCGGCGACGACTGCGGCGTACGCTGCCCAGCGCCAGGCGGCCGAACGGGTCAGGGCAACTCCTCCACGGCGATCCTGACCGACATCTCGTGGCTCTCGCCGGGGTGCAGGTGCACCGCGGAGGCCTGCACGTTGCCGGGCTCGACGCAGACGAACCGCTGCCACTCGCCCGGTGCGAGGTCGTCCAGAGAGGCGGACTTCTCCGCGCCCGGGTTCCAGACGACCGTGTTGGCGGAGTTGTGGGTGTGCACGGTGGTACGCCGACCCAGCACCGGGTCGTCGATGGACAACCGGTTCCCGCCGGCGTACACCCGGTCGACCTCGCCGGTCAGGCGTACCGGGCCGATCTGGGTGTGCTGATCGCCGCCGACCTTGTCGAGATAGTCGACCCCGGACAGCCCGTCGACGCTGAGCTGCCGCACGTCGCCGACCCGGAAATAGGCGTGCAGCGCCAACTCGAACACCATCGGACCGCGCGGGTCGGTGTTGCGGACCGAGAAACGCAGCTCCAGCTCCGGGCCGAACACCTGCTGGAAGTGGGCCTGGAACCGGTTCCGATGCCGGTCGACGTGGTCGACCTCGGGGATCATCGTCTCGTCGAAGCGCCAGTCCAGGGTGGTCACGGCCGCGACCTCGCGGGCCCGTTCGAGCTGCCAGTTGGCGATCCGGGCAAACCCGTGGGAGGGGCGTTTCCGGCCGCTGCGGCCGGGGCCGAACCACGGGAAGCAGACCGGTACGCCGCCGCGGATCGCCTTCAGCGGGTGATGGTGGGCGCGCTCGGAGACGAAGAACACGTCGGTGGTGTCGGCCGTCGGGGCCCAGCTCAGGATCTGCGCGCCGTGGTCGACCGCCTGGAAACGGCCGGGGTGCGGCGTACCGTTGGGGACGTCTCCGGTGCAGCGTCCGAAGGCGCGGTCGGTGGCCTCGTGGCGTTCGAACATGTCCCCATCCTGCCTCAGCCGGGGGTGTCCGGCCTCAGCCCAGGGTGTCCGGCCTCAGCCCAGGGTGTATAGGGCGAGTGCTGCGAAGGCGAGGCTGAGCACGATCTCGCCGATACCGGCCTGCTTGGGGGTGACGGTACGCCCGGACATCGGCCCGAGCAGGGGAACGAGCACCGCCCGCAGCAGCACCAGGTCGAAGAACACGGCCCAGGCCCAGCCGAGCCCGCTGGCCGCGGCGGTCACCACGGCGACGGCCGAGGCGACCGCGTGCCAACCGATCGACAGCATCAACCAGCTCGCCTCGCTGCGGTGGCGGATAAGGGTCTTCACATAGAGGACCGTGCCGAAGAAATAACCGAACGCGAGCAGGCTGAGCGTGATCGTGCTCGCGCTGATCGGCAGCTCGGTCGGGTTCGGGTGCAGGATGGTGATCGGCATCAGGCAGGCCGCCGCCACCGTGAGCAGCCCGGAGATCGTGCTCCGCTCCTGGTGGTGGGCGACCAGCCACAACGTGCCCGTGATCAGCGGCGTGTAGACCCCCGCCCAGACGAGCAGTTCCCAGCCGATCTGGCTGAGGGCGACCAGTCCGGAGGCGGCGGTGAGGATGCACCAGGCGGCGATCGGGGTCACATAGCGTGAGCGGCGACGGGTGCTGCGGACCTTGAGCCAGCCGGAGATCGAGTTGAACGCGAAGTAGCCCAGGATCCAGCAGGCGAGCAGGGGAAGCAGGTGCAGAGACAGGCCGTCGCGGCGGACCGTTGCGACGACGGCGAGCAGGCTGGGCACCAGCAACATGGCCCACGCTCCGTGCTGGCGAGGGATCCACCCCTCGCTGCGGCGTCCCCGACGAACGGCCGTGACGGCCGACGAGCGGGACACCGAGGTACTCATTTGCTCGAATGTAATGGTGATTCGGGACGTTTGATCAAGAGAATATTAAGAAAACCCCCAAGAGTTTGACCAGTTGTCAGAATTGTGACGGGGTGTCAGGAAACGCGTGAGCGGGTCACGATGAATCGCGGATCGCGCGTCAGGATCGCGGTCCGCCCCACCGCGCGCCACAGGGCCGGGAGGTAGGGCAGGTGGGCGTTCCAGACGGCCCACAGCTCGCCACCGGGACGAAGCACGCGCCCGGCGTCGCGAAACATCGCGAGGGTGGGTGAGGTGTCCTTGGCGGTGCCGACGTGGAACGGCGGGTTGGTGACGATCAGGTCGGCGGAGTCGGGCGGGCGGCCGGTCAGGCTGTCGGCGAGCTGGATCGTCGCGCTGAGCCCGTTGGCCGCGAGGGTGGCCCGGGTCGCGGCGGTCGCCGCGCGTGAGTTGTCGACGGCGGTGACGCTGAGGCCGCGGCGGGCGAGGACGGCGGTGAGCGTGCCGTTGCCGCAGCCCAGGTCGATGGCTTGCGGACCCGGGGGTGTGAGCCGGTCGAGGGCGCTGATCAGCAGCCGGGTGCCGGGGTCCACCCTGGTTCCGCCGAACGTGGCGCCGTGGGCATGCAGGGTGAGGTCGAGGTCCGCGTGATGGCGGTGCCGCGGCCAGTCGACCGGGCCGGGTGTGGGGTGGTTGGCGATCAGGGCGCGGGACTTCTGTCTGCCGAGCGAGGCGCGGACCTCGCCGAAGCGGCTGGCCAGGGTGTCGTTCATCGACCGGGTCATGTGCCGGGTCCGTCCGCCGAGGACGAGGTGGGCTGAGGGGTCGGCGGTGGCCGCGATGCGCTGGGCGTATTCCTCGAGCGCGCCGAGCGACTTCGGCAACCGGCCCAGGACGAGGGTGACGTCGGCGGCGTCAAGGGGCGCCTCGGTGTGGTCGGCCGGGAGGTCGTCGTACGCCCGGACGTCGCTCCACCGCTGCCGGGCGGCGGCGGTCAGCGCGGGGGAGTCCAGGACCAGGACCGGGCCGGGATCGCCGGTGGTCTGGGTGAGGCTGAGCGCCTCGTCCCAGACCAGGGCCTCCACCGGATCCACCCCCGCAGCCTAGTGGCCTGCGCCGAGGATGAGGGCCGCCCACTTCGCGTACCGAACGTCACTTCGCGCGCTCAATGTCACTTCGCGCGCTCAATGTCACTTCGCGGCTCACCGGTGATCCGCGAGGTGGAACTCGTCACGCGAGGTGAAACTCGGTCCGCGAGGTGGAGTGCTGGGTGGCTTCGCCAGGCTCAGCCACCGTTGCGCTCAGCCCCGGGATGAGCGGCGGGTCTGACCGGGAGTAGGTTGTGTGCCGTGTCCGGGCAGCCGTTGGAAATCCACGTCATCGCCGACTCGACCGGCGAGACGGCGGCGCGGCTGGCCCGTGCGGCGCAGGCACAGTTCCCGAACCACCCGTTCCGGATCGTGCGGCACCCCCGGATCACCACCCCCAAGGGTCTGTTCCTGATCTTCGACGACATCCGCCAGCACCATGATCGACCGGTGGCGGTGCTGTCGACCCTGGTCAACCAGGTGCTGCGCGACCTGGTCGACGACGCGTGCGCCGAGCTGGGCATCGTGCACTGCGACCTGCTCGGCCCGACCCTGCAGCAGCTCGAGATCGCCACCGGCGCGCCGGCCGAGCGGGTGCCGATGCGTCCGGTCGGTGTCGAGGCGGACTATTTCAGCCGGATCGCCGCGATGGAGTTCGCGGTACGCCACGACGACGGCCAGCAGTTGGCCGGGTTGAAGGACGCCGACATCGTGCTCGTCGCCGCCTCCCGTTGCGGCAAGACGCCACTGTCGATGTACCTGGGCTACCTCGGCTACAAGACGGCCAACGTCCCGCTGGTGGCCGGTATCGAACCTCCCGCCGAGCTGTTCCAACTCGACCGCTGGCGCATCGTCGGGCTCACCCTGGACCCCGAGCGGATGGCCGCGATCCGCGCCCGCCGGGTCACCACGATGGGCAGCCGCGGCCGACACAAGGACGGGTACGCCGACCTGGCCAAGATCTATGACGAGCTCGACGAGATCAGCGCGATCCAGCGCCGGCTCGGCTGCCCGGTGCTCGACACCACCAAGATCGCCCTCGAGGAGGCCGCCTCCCGCATCATCGATCTGGTCGACAACCGGGCCCGCGCCAACGGCCGCGCCCTGCGTCGCCCGCCGGGAGAGATGGTGATGGCACCGTGAGAGATGTTTCGTCTGACGGCACCCGTTTCCGCCCAACAGCCCTTGTCACCCCAGTATTGCAGACAGCACCATCCGGCCAGTCGTGCCGGCCGCTGGCGATCGAATCGAAGGAGATTCCCAGATGACCCACACCGATTACGTCTATGACCTCTCCGACGGCGATGCCACCATGCGCAACCTGCTCGGCGGCAAGGGCGCGGGCGTGGCCGAGATGAAGCGGCTGGGCGTACCCGTTCCGGACGCGTTCACCGTCACCACCACCGCCTGCGTGGAGACCATGCGACGCAAGGGGGAGTGGCCGGAATCGCTGTGGCAGGAGGTGCTCGACGGCCTGCACCGGCTGGAGGAGCGGACGGGACTGAAGCTGGGGGACGCCGAGAAGCCGCTGCTGCTGTCGGTGCGCTCCGGCGCGGTCCAGTCGATGCCGGGGATGATGGACACCATCCTCAACCTGGGCGTCTCGGAGGAAACCGTTCCGGCGTTGGCGAAGGCAGGCGGCAACGAGCGCTTCGCGTGGGACTCCTATCGCCGCTTCATCCAGATGTACGGCGAGGTGGTCGAGGGGATCGAACCGCACGTCTATGAGGACGCGCTCACCAAACTGAAGAGCGACCGTGGGGTCGAGCACGACACCGACCTGACCGCCGAGGACCTCAGGGAACTCGTTGCCACGTTCAAGAAGCTGTCCGATGACGCCCTTGGCGGCGCCTGGACCAACGACCCGACCGAGCAGTTGAAGAAGGCGATCAACGCCGTCTTCAAGTCCTGGCTCAACCCGCGCGCCGACGTCTATCGCAAGGCCAACAACATTTCCGCCGACCTCGGCACCGCCGTGAACGTGATGCAGATGGTGTTCGGCAACCGCGGTGACGACTCGGCGACCGGCGTCTGCTTCACCCGCAACCCGTCCACCGGCGCCAAGGAGCTCTATGGTGAGTTCCTGGTGAACGCCCAGGGTGAGGACGTCGTCGCCGGCATCCGCACTCCGCGCAATCTCGAGGAGATGAAGGAAGTCCTGCCGGAGGCGTACGACCAGCTGATCGACACCATGAACCGGATGGAGCAACACTACAAGGACATGCAGGACATGGAGTTCACCATCGAAGGTGGTCAACTCTATCTGCTGCAGACCCGCAACGGGAAGCGCACCGCCGCCGCCGCCCTGAAGATCGCCAACGACATGGTGGCCGAGGGGATCCTGACCAAGGAGGAGGCGCTCAACCGGATCGAGCCGGCCCAGCTGGACCACCTGCTGCACCCGGCGATCGACCCGAGTCACGGCCAAACCCCTATCACCAAGGGACTTCCGGCCTCTCCGGGGGCGGCGATGGGCACCGTGGTGTTCGACGCGGACACCGCTCACGAAAAGGGCCACGCCGGCGAACCGGTGGTGCTGGTCCGCTTCGAGACCACCCCCGACGACATCCACGGCGTGCTGGTGGCCCAGGGTGTGCTGACCGCCCACGGCGGCATGACCTCCCACGCGGCCGTCGTCGCGCGTGGCATGGGCCGCCCCTGCGTGGCGGGCGCCCACGAGATCAAGATCGACCCGAAGGCCAAGCAGGTGACGATCGCCGGGCAGGTGTTCACCGAGGGCGACATGATCACCCTCGACGGTTCGACCGGAGACGTGTACGCCGGAGAGTTGCCGCTGGTGCCGCCGCAGATCAACGAGGATTTCCAGCACATCGTGCAGTGGGCCGACGAGGTGCGTCGCCTCGGCGTACGCGCGAACGCGGACAACGCGGAGGACGCCGCCAAGGCGCGCGAGCTGGGCGCCCAGGGGATCGGCCTGTGCCGGACCGAGCACATGTTCATGGCCAGCGACCGGTTGCCGGCCGTGCGCCGGATGATCCTCGCCAACGACGACGCGGAGCGAACCGCTGCGCTCGCGGAAATCCTGCCCATGCAGCAATCCGACTTCGAGGGCATCTTCGAGGCGATGGCCGGGCTGCCGGTCACGGTACGCCTGCTCGACCCGCCGCTGCACGAGTTCCTGCCCGACCTGGTCGAGCAGTCGCTCAAGGTGCAGAAGCTGGAGTTGACCAACGGCGACGCGGCCGAGCTGGAGAAGGAACGGGCCCTGCTCGCCCAGGTGAAGGGCCTGCACGAGCAGAACCCGATGCTCGGCACGCGCGGTTGCCGCCTCGGCATGCTCTATCCGGAGATCCCCGAGATGCAGACCCGCGCGATCGTCCGCGCCGCCCTGGCGGTGCGTGAGCGCAAGGGGGAGACCGCTGGGGTGGAGATCATGATCCCGCTGGTGGCGTACGCCGAGGAGCTGAAGCGCCAGCGCGCCGTCGTGGAGGACACCGTCGCCGACGAGTTGGAGCGGGCCGGGGCCGAGCTGGAGTTCACCGTGGGCACGATGATCGAGCTGCCGCGGGCGGCGATCACCGCGGACCAGATCGCCGAGCACGCGGACTTCTTCTCCTTCGGCACCAACGACCTCACCCAGACCGGGATCGGCATTTCCCGTGACGACGCGGAATCCGGCTTCCTGGGGCAATACGTCGCCGACGAGGTGATGCCGCGCAACCCGTTCGAGTCGGTGGACCGCGACGGTGTGGGCGGGTTGATCAAGATCGGCGTGGAGAAGGGCAAGGGCGCCAAGCCGAAGCTCAAGACCGGTGTCTGCGGTGAGCACGGCGGTGACCCGGACTCGATCGCGCTGTTCGAGGAGCTCGGGCTGGAATATGTGTCCTGCTCGCCCTATCGGGTGCCGATCGCCCGCTTCGCCGCGGCGCGGGCGGTGCTCGACGGGCAGCAGGGCTGAGGCCAACCGGATCAGGCGGTCCCGCACCCGGCGGGGCCGCCTGATCAGCCCCGGTTCGCGATGAGGGCGTTCGCCAGCGGTTCGAGAGACGCGGCGCGATAGGGCCCGCGCATGGAGAACACGATCTGATCGGCGCCCGCTGCGGCGTACCCGGCGGCCTCCTCGGCGAGCTGACCCGGGTCGGCGCCGTCGGCCCAGGCCAGGTGAACCGACCGGGTGATCTCGACCGGGTCGCGTCCGATGTCGGCGCAGTGGGAGTTCATCACCTCGTTGACCTCGGTGAACGCCTCGGGTGAGTCGAGGAACAGGGCGTCCCACTGTTGGGCGTACCGGGCGGCGGTGCGCATGGTGCGCTTGCGCCCGGTGCCGCCGATCACGATCGGCGGGTGCGGTCGCTGCACCCCCTTGGGTTCGCAGCGCGCATCGGTCAGCCGATAGTACTTCCCGGCAAAGGTCGTGGTGTCGTTGCTGAGCAGGCTGACGATCACCTCGACCCCCTCGTCGAACCGGTCCATCCGCTCGGAGATGGTGCCCAGTTCGATCCCGTACGCCTCGGACTCCGGCTCGAACCAGCCCGCACCCAGCCCCAGCGCGAACCGGCCGCCCGAGATGATGTCGAGGGTGCCGGCCGCCGCAGCGGTGACCGCGGGATGCCGGTAGTGCATCCCGTTGACCATCGACCCGATCCGGATCCGCGAGGTGGCCTGGGCCAGTGCGGACAGCATCGTCCAGGACTCCAGGCAGGTGCCGACGCGGTCACCGACCAGCGGATAGAAGTGGTCGAACACCCAGGCGTGGGTGAACGTGTCGATCTGATCGGCGGTGCGCCAGACGTCCAGATAGTCGGCCCAGCTGCCGTGCTGCGGAGGCGTCTTCACGGCGTACTCAGTCATGGGCACAAACTATCCGGACGGTGGGCTACGCTCACCCGGTGCCCCAGCCCGCGAACCCCGAGCCACTGGCGCCGCCGGGTGCACGCGGGGGCAGGGTGCGGCTGACGCTGGCCGACCCCGACCGGGTGTGGGCCGCGGTGGCCCTGGACACCCATCTCGCCGTGCCGCTGCCGCGGTCGTACACGACGGTGCCCGGGGGCTGGGAGCTCAGCTTCCCGCTGCCCCCGCTGGACCGGCTCGAATACGGCGTGCGGCTGACCACCGCCGAGGGGATCACCGAGACCGTGCCCGACCCGGGCAACCCGCGCCGGGCCGGCGGCAGCTTCGGCGACCGGTCCTGGCTGCCGCTGCGGCTGTCCGACGGGTCGTTGTCGCGATCGCCGACGACCCGGCCCTGGATTATCGCGCCGAGATCGACGCCTATCTCGAGCTCGCCGATCGGCAGCTGGACGCAGCGCGCTACTGGAACTGGTGCGAGGACAACCTGGCCCACCTGCCGGAGGCGGTGCACGACTGGTTCGCCAGCCCCGGCTTCGACCGCATCCTGGTGGACACCGTGCGCAGCACCTATCCCGAACACGAGTGGGACCGATTCCTTGATCACTTCAGGGGCTTGGTCAGCGCCTGGGTCCATGATCAGCCGTACTGATACAGGTTCTTCGCCCTCATGATTCTGATCAAGGAATCGGCGTACGTCGGGTCGGTGGCATAGCCGGCGGCCTGCAGGGCGCGGGCGAAACCGTCGGGGTCCTCGGTCCTGGTGAACGCCGGGGCGTACCGGCTGTTCGCGCGCAGGAAGGCGCCGTGGTCGCGTACCGAATCGGCCATCGAGCGATAGCTGCGGAAGCTCTCGGTGGCATCCACCTTCTGTCCGTTGACGAACTCGGTGGTCTTCCGGTCGGCGCAGTCGAAGGCGACCGGCGAACGTACCTGCCGATAGCACTTGATGCCGTAGAAGTTGTTGCCCGGCGCCGAGTGGCCATAACCGGTCTCCTGCGCCGACTGGGCGAGACCCACCGCAACGGGTACGCCGAACTCGGCCTTGGCGGCGCGCGCGTGCGGGGCCATCGCCTCGAAGAACTGATCCGCCTCGGTGACCGCCGGGCCGCTGCGGGGCCCGGTCAGCAGGGTGCCCCAGGTGGCCTCGTCGACCACCCCGGTGACCGGGAGCCGCCGCTGGGTCTGCAGGGCGCGGGTCGCGTCGGTGGTCGCCTGGTCGAAACTCCCGGTGACCGATACGGGGTTCTGGTGCAGGCCGAGCAGGGTCTGCGCGGCCTTCACCCGAAACCGCCGCTCATAGGGCGCCCCGGGCGCGACGGTCGCGGTGCCCAGGGAATTCAGCGTGTCCTGGTGGGCGACTCCGTCGGTCCTGATCCCGTTCTCCTGCTGGTACGCCCGGACGGCGGCCGCGGTCTGGGTGGCGAACGTGCCGGTTGCGCTGACCTCGTTGCCGGAGTCGGTGAGCAGGTACTGCAGCGCGGTCACCCGCAGTCCCGTGTCCCCGATCCGCAGGCTGCGCTCCCGGTCGGTGCGCCAGTTCAGCCCCAGCACGGTGCCGCTGATCAACAGCACCAGCACCACGGCCAGGGCGATGAGACAGCCCAGGCGGCGGCGGGGGGACTTGCGGGCGGCGTCAGGCACGGGGCCCAAGGCTACCCGCGTGCTTTCGCCGGACCCCCGAGTGACAGCATGGGCCGGAGCAGACCAACGGTCAGGAGAGGCGGAATGGAGCAGATCGTCGTCGTGGGGGCCGGCATCACCGGCCTGGCCACGGCCTGGTACTGCCAGCAGCGCGGAATTCGGGTCACGGTGGTGGACCGCACCGGGGTCGCGGCCGGCGCTTCCTGGGGCAATGCGGGTTATCTCACCCCCGAGCTCACGGACCCGCTGAACGGTCCGCTCGTGCTGCTGGACGCAGCGCGTACCGTCGCCCGCAACCCCCGCGGCCCACTCCAGGTGCGCCCGGGAACCGATCCGCGGCGCTGGCTGTTCCTGCTGCGGATGCTCGCCGCCTCCACCCCCCGCGGCTTCCGGCACACCCTGTCTGTGCTGCAGGACCTGCGCAGTCAGGCGCTGGGCGCGCACGACGAGCTGGCGGCGGTGAGCGGCGTGGCGCTGCGCCGGGACCCGTTCCTGGTCGGCTATCTGTCGGTCGCCGCGCGGGACCGCGCACTGCCGCTGTTCGCGGCGGCCGGGCCCTCGGTCGACCCGGTCGCGCTGGACCAGCGGGAAATGCAGGAGCGGCTGCCGATCCTGGGTGACCCGATCCGCGCGGGTATCGAGCTGCACGGTCAGGCGTACGTCAATCCACCCCAGCTGATGGCCGGGCTCGCCGACGCCGTGCGCGCCGGCGGCGCCGAGATCCTCGAGGGCGTCCGGGTCGACGCGGTGCACGACACCGGTTCAGGCGTACGCCTCAGCGGCTCCGATCGCGAACTGAGCGCGGACGCCGTGGTGCTCGCCAACGGGGCCTGGCTGAACGAGCTGGCCACCGGGTTCGGGGTGCGCTCCTTTGTGCAGGCCGGCCGCGGGTACAGCTTCAGCGTGTGGCCGGACCCGATGCCGACCGCACCGATCTATCTGCCCGAACCGCACGTCGCCTGCAACCCGCTCGGCGACCGCTTCCGGGTCACCTCGGTGATGGAGTTCAACGCCGTCGACGCACCCCTGGACCAGGCACGCATCCGCTCCATCGTCCGCGCCTGCCGGCCGCTGTTCCCGGGCGTCGACTGGGCGGCCCGGCAGGACGAGTGGGTGGGGTCGCGGCCGTGCACCGCCGACGGTCTCGCCCTGGTCGGTGCCACCCGGTCGCCCCGGGTGTTCGTGCACGGCGGTCACGGCATGTGGGGGCTCACCCTCGGTCCGCTCACCGCACGGCTGCTCGCCGAGCAACTGGTCACCGGTCAGGTTCCGCGGCAGCTGCGGGCGCTCGACCCGTTGCGCTGACCCCAGGCGTACGCCGCAGGCGGATCCTCAGGCCTGGTCGTCCTCGACCTGCGGGGTCGGCTCGCTCCAGTAGACCGACAGCAGCCCGGCCGCCGCGGCTCCACCCAGCACGGTCGCGAGCAGGGCCCGGCCGATCGGGGAGCCGACCTTGTCCAGGCCGAGGGCGCGGTCGACACTGACCGGACCGGGGCCGGTCGCGGCCAGCGCGGCGGCGGCGGCGATCAGCGAGCCGGTGTATTCCCAGCCCTCCTTGGTGATGAAGAAGCCGTTCTTCACGTGCACGGTGCGGATCGCGACGGCCATCGTGCCGATCACCCCGGCCGCCGCCAGCGGCGTACCCGCTCCGGCGATCAGGGCGGCGCCGGCGCCGATCTCGCTGAGCGCGCTCAGCCTGGCGTGCAGGCGTTCCTCGCGGAAGCCGATCGACTTGAACCAGCCGGCGGTCCCGTCAAGGGTCTTGGCGTGGTTGCGACCGTGGGCGATCATGATGCCGCCGATGGCGCCGCGAAGAATCAGGCCGGCGGTCCCGGCCGCGGACAGTCTGCTCATGGCCCGGACACTACAGGGCCCCCTCTTGGCTATCCTGCGGCGGTGGACATCCTCGACTTCGCGGCGGTCACCCACCGGGGGACCGTCAAGCAGGTCAACGAGGACAGCATTCTGGCCGACAGCCCGGTGTTCGTGGTGGCCGACGGGATCTCCGGTTCCAACCGCGGGGACATCGCCTCCCAGATGGTCACCCGGGCCTTCGCGGAGCTGCTCGAGCGGCAGGACCTGGCCCCCGACCTGGTCGCCGACACCCTGCAGCGGGCGCACGCCGAGGTGATGGAGGCGCAGCGCCGCGACCATCACGACTCCGCCACCACCGCCTGCGGGGCCGTCGGCATGCGGATGGGTGAGGTGGCGTACTGGATCATCTTCAACATCGGCGACTCCCGGGTGTACCGGATCAGCGGCAACCGGCGGCACCTGACCCAGGTGAGCGTGGACCACTCCCACGTCCAGGAGCTGGTCGAGGCCGGGGTGATCACCGAGGCGCAGGCCGAGCAGCATCCCGACCGCAACGTGATCACCCGTGCGGTGGGGGCCGGGGAACGGTTCCGTCCCGACTTCTGGCTGGTGCCGATGGTGAACGGGGACCGGTTGCTGCTCTGCTCCGACGGGCTGCTGCGCGAGAGCGAGTTGTCCGCGGTGGCGGAGATCGCCCGGTCGGAGGAGGACCCCGAGCGTGCGGTACGCCGACTGCTCGATCTGGCGCTCGGGGCCGGAGCCCGAGACAATGTGTCGATTATCGTGGTGGACGTGCACTCACAGCCGGCCCAGGACGTGCCGGAAACCGGACGGGAGCTTGGATGAGCGAGCAGATCGGCCTCTGGCGGGCCACCTACACCCCCGGGCGCTGGGTGGTGCTCGCCGGACCCACCTCGCTGGCGGTGATGCAGCCGGCGCCGGCGCGCGCCTCGGCGATGGTGAACAGCTTCTGGGACGTGGTGCTCGCCGCCGAGTCGATCGACGACCTGGTGGAGAAGTTCGCCGCCTTCCGGATCGACCAGATGCCCAGCTTCGGCGTCTTCTTCTGGGCCGAGGGTGAGCTGCGCAGCCTGGTCCGCGGCAAGATCCAGGTGGTCGACCTGGCCAGCGGTGAGGCGATCGCCAACGGTGAGGGGGTGCGCACCTGGTCCGAGACCGGCCACGGTGACGTACGCCAGGTGCGAATCGCGATGGAGGAGGTCGACCAGGAGGAACTGCTCCAACTTCCGCTGGTCGTTGGCGCGGTGACCGCGTCGGTGCTGCAGCTCGACGCCACCGACGGGGCCCAGGTGCGGAGCCCGCAGCGGGCGGTACCGGCGCCGGGCGTGGGGTCCGCGGAGACGGCCGGGTCGGGGGCTGGCGCCGACGGGGCGAGCGGTGACGAGCGGGGCTCGGGTGGGGACGCCGCGGCCCAGAACCCGGCCGATCTGGTGGCGAGCCTGTTCGGCGGATCCGCCACCGAGGACCCTTCGCCCGATCGCACCCTCGACATGGAACCGCGCGAGGCGCAGCGTCAGCAGCAGCAGGCGGCCGAGCCCGAGCCGGCGATCAGCAAGGTGCCGGTGTTCGGTGAGCAGGGTGACGCTGCGGCTGGGACCGGGTCCGGCGCTGCCGCAGGGGCAGGTGCCGGGGCGGGGTTCGCGGCGGCCGGTGCGGCTGGTGGTGCGGCGTTGGGCGCCGGGCTCGGTGCCGCCGCGGTCGGGTCGGCCGCTGGGGCGTACCCGGGTCCGCCGCAACCGCACGCCGAGCCCGCGCCGCCGCAGGCGCCCTCGCCGTTCGGTCAGGGGTTTGGTGGGCCGTCGCCCCAGCATCAGGGGTTCGGCGGGCCCGGGCAGAACGGGCCCGGGCAGAACCAGCCCTACCCGCCGGGATTCACCCCGCAGGGGCCGCCGCCCGGTCAATCGGGTGGACAGGGCGGACAGCCCTACCCGCAGGGGTTCGTCGGCCAGCAGGCGTACGCCCCGGGTCAGCCCCGACAGTCCGGGCAGCAGGGACCGGGGCAGGGTCAGCAGGGGCATGGGCAGGGTCAGGGTCAACAGGGACCGTTCGGTCAGCCGGGTCCGTTCGGGCAGCAGGGACCGTTCGGGCAGGCGCCCTCGGGTCAGGGCCAGCAGGGACCGTTCGGGCAGGTGCCCTCGGGTCAGGGGCAGCCCGGTCCGTTCGACCAGCAGGGCCCGTCTGGCCAGCCGGGTCAACCCGGTCAACCCGGCCCGGGGCCGCACGGTCAGCAAGGACATCCGGGAGCGCAGGGTCCGCAGGGGGATCCGTTCGGCGAGCCGCCGAGCGACGGCGAATCCCTCGTCCTGGCGGTCAACTGCACCCTCGGTCACCCGAACCCGCCCGAGGCGCAGCGCTGCCGGCGCTGCGGCAACCCGGTCCAGGGGCAGCAGCACCTGGTGAACCGACCGGTGATGGCCCTGCTCAAGCCGAGCCACGGGCAGCCGGTCGAGGTGGATCGGACCGTACTCATCGGACGCTCCCCGCACGCCAACCGGGTGGCCCGGGAACGGCTGCCGCGGCTGCTCACGGTGCCGTCGCCGAGCAATGACATCTCCCGCAACCACGTCCAGGTGAGCCCCGAGGGTTGGGACCTGCTGGTGACCGACCTGCACTCCACCAACGGCACCGCCCTGGTCCGTCCCGGCAACCCCGAGCCCGAGCGCCTCGCCCCCGGCGAGCCCGTCCCGGTCTATCCCGGCTGCGTCCTCGACCTCGGCGACGGCATCACCATCCTGGTCGACCACGCCCCCTGACCCTTGCCCCCTTGGGTACCGCCGCCGGGCGTGGAGTCCTGATCTCGTGAGGGGGAAGCCTGGGGAATGCTTCGGCTTCGCGGGTGCCCCTGACTCGACATAGCATCGCAGGGGTGGCGGCGTCGGGACTGGGGGTGAGCATGGGAATGCGCCAGCTGGTCCGGCGACTGCCCGCGCTGCTCACGGCCCTGCTCGGCCTGGCCCTGGTCGTCGCCGCCGTCGTGGTGCCCAGTTCGCCCGCGGCGGAGGTGGATCTGCACGACGGATCGGTCCTGGTCACCAATTCGAACCGTTCGCTGATCGGCCGGGTGAACCATGAGATCGACCGGCTCGCCAGTTCGGTGTCCATGGTCAACCGCGACTTCGACGTGTTGCAGGACGGCCGCAACGCGCTCAGCCGCGACCGGGCCGCGAACCAGTTGCAGGCGATCGACGCGGCCCAGTCCCGATTGGGTACGCCGATGATCGTCCCCGCCAACGCGACCGTCGCGCTCGGCAACGAGACGGTGGCGATCGTCAACCCCACCAACGGCCGGATGTGGGCCCGCCCGATGTCCAGCATCTTCACCGTCGACACGATCAAGGCCCGCTCCGACCTCGACCTCGGCCCCGGCGGGACCGCCACCGTCACCACCGCCGGCCAGGCGCTCGGCCTGTCGGTAGAGCGTGGCGAGGTGGTACGCCCGGGCGGCGACCAGAAGCCCGTGAAGATCCCGATCCGGATGGCGATCACCGACGGTGTCCAGTTGAGCGCGGTCGGGGACCGGGCCGTGGTGCTCAACCAGGCCACCCGCCAGGTGTGGGTGGAGGGGTCCGATCCCGTCGAGGTGCCCGACGCGGCGACCGCGCTGCTCGCCCCACCCGCCGCCGACAAGGAACGCGTCCAGGTCACCGAACCCGGAATCCTGCCCCGCCAGCGCACCGTCGACGCCGTGCTGGCCACCCGCACCGGACTGCTCGGGGTCGGTGAGGGGCGCCTGCTCACCCTCGCCGAAGCAGCCGGTACGCCGGTCCGCCCGCTCGTCGCGGCCGGCTGCGCGTACGGCACCTTCGTCGGCGGCCCGGCCACCGCCGCCCAACTGTGCACCGGTTCGGGGCCCACCCTGAGCCAGGTCCCCGAATACACCCCCGGCGGCAACCTCGTGCTCCGCCGCAACCGCGACGTGGCCGTGCTCAACGACACCCAGACCGGCAACGTGTGGCTGCTGGACAAGAACCTCAAACTGGTCCGCGACTGGGACCCGGTGGTCCCGCCCAAACCGACCGAGGGCGGCAAGGAGAACAACCAGGACCAGACCCAGCAGGTACCACCGCAACGCAGCGAGGCGAACCGCCCACCCCGCGCTCGCGACGACACCCTCTCGGCCCGCGCCGGACGGGCCACCGTGCTCCCGCTGCTCGACAACGACTCCGACCCCGACGGCGATATCCTCACCGTCGACCGGGTCCCCGAGGCGGGTGCCGGACAACTCGCCCTGGTCCGCGGCGGCACCACCCTGCAGCTCACCCTGCCCGCCGACGCCCCCCGCGTGCTCAGCTTCGACTACACCGTCTCCGACGGACGCGGCGGCAAGGCGACTGCCCGGGTCAACCTCAACGTGCTGCCCGCCGACCAGTCCGCCGCCAACCAACCGCCCACCCTGCGCCCGGGCCACGACAAACCGATCGACGTCCCGCTCGGCGGGCGGGAAACCCGCCGGGTCCTGCTCGACTGGGTCGACCCCGACGGCGACGACCTGCTGCTGGTGAAGGCGAAGGCGCCCGGCGACGACGAGGTCACCTTCTCCCCCGACGGCACCCTCACCTTCACCGACGTCGGCACGAAACCCGGCCGCAAGGAGATCGAACTCGAGATCTCCGACGGCCAGGCGACCAGCCGGGGCGTACTCGTCCTCAACGCCCGCCGGCCCGCCGACGTCGCCCCGGTCGCCAACGGCGACTATGTGGCCGCCTCGGCCGGCAACGAGGTCGTCGTCCGCCCGATGCTCAACGACACCGGCGCCAACCTCACCCTGTCGGCGGTCGACCAGGTCCGCGGGGCCACCGTCACCCCCGACTTCCCGGCCGGACAGTTCACCTTCCGCGCCGACAACCCTGGCACCTACTACGTCGGCTACACCATCTCCAACGGACCCCGGGCGACCGGGCTGGTCCGGATCGACGTGTCCAGTCGCTCGGTGAGCAACCGGCCCCCGGTGGCCGCCCGCGACGTCGCCCTGCTGCCCGCCGGCGGCAGCGTCGAGGTCGACCCGCTCGCCAACGACGAGGACCCCGACGGCGACGTGCTCGTCCTGCAGAGCGTCGGCGAGCACCCCGACCTCAAGGTGCAACTGCGGCAACGCCGCGGCCTGACCATCACCGCGGTGAACACCCCCACCCGCCCGGTCACCCTGCCCTACACGGTCTCCGACGGGCACTCCCAGGTCACCGGCACCCTCGTGGTCGTGCCCGCCCCCGCGGTCACCGACACCCGCCCGATCGCCGCCGGTGACGAGGCCACCGTCCGCGCCGGCGACCAGGTCAGCGTCCCCGTGCTCGCCAACGACACCTCCCCGATCGGCGCCAAACTCACCCTGGACAAGGAACTCGCCGAACAGCCCACCCCCGCGGTCGCCTGGACCGACGGCGAGAACGTCCGCTTCATCGCCCCCACCGTCCCCGGCGAATACCGCGCCGTCTACCGGATCCGCGACGAGCAGGGCCAGGAAGCCTCCGCCCAGGTGCGCTTCCTGGTGGTCGCCGCCGACGTGGAGAACACCCCACCCGAGCCGCGCCCGGTCGAGGGCCGAGTGCTGGCCGGGGCCAAGGGCCGGATCCTGGTCCCGCTGCAGGGGATCGACCCGCAGGGCGATGCGGTACGCCTGATCGGCATCGACACCGCTCCGAAGCTGGGCCGCGTGGTCACCGTCGGCGAGCGCTGGCTGGAATATGAGGCGTACCCGACGGCCGCCGGCACCGACACCTTCCGTTACGCCATCACCGACGCCCTCGGTGCCCGCGCCACCGGCGAGGTGCGGGTCGGCGTCGTCCCGCGCGGTGCCGCCAACACCGCCCCGACCACCCTGGAGGACAAGGTTGTCGCCAAACCCGGCCGCCGGGTCAAGGTGCCGGTGCTGACCAACGACACCGACCCTGACGGCGACCGGTTCGGGTTCGCCGAGAAGGCCCTCGACTTTCCCCGCGAGCACGACGCCGCGCTCGCCGGCGACCTGATCGAGCTCACCATCCCGGCCGCCCCCGGCACCAGTCAGGGCCAGTACCAGGTCGTCGACACCCGCGGCGCCGACGCCACCGGCACCGTCGTGGTCACCGCTGACCCGAACGCCCCGCCCGCCCCGCCGATCGCCCGCGACGACATCGTCTCGGCCGCCGCGGTGGCCCGGGAGAACGAGATCGCCGTCCCCGTGCTGGCCAACGACATCGACCCCGACGGCGACCTCAAGCTGGCCACGGTCACCCTGCCCGACGCCGCCGCCATCCCCGAGTCGATCCGCCCCCGCGTCGTCGGCGACCGGGTCCAGGTCAAGGTTGGACCCAAGCTGCAGCAGGTGCGCTATGCGGTGACCGACTCCGACGGGCAGACCGCCCACGGGGTGATCACCGTCCCCGGACGCGCCGACTCGGTGCCGGCGCGCGCCCCCGGCGTACCCGATCCCGTCGTGATCGCCGGCGAATCGATCGACCTGCCGCTGTCGCGGTTCGTGATCGGTACCGGCGCCAAGGAGGTCACGCTGACCACCGAGGACCGGATCTGGGCCGCGCACGGCGAGGTCCAGCCGCTGGACCTGCGCAAGCTGCGGTTCACCGCACCGGGCCTGTACGCCGGGCCGACCGCGGTCACCTTCGAGGTCACCGACGGACGCAACTCCTCCGACCCGGAGGGCCGCCGCGCGGTGATCACCGTCCCGATCACGGTGCTGCCGAAGGCCCCCGACAAACCCAGGGACGACCCCGGTAAACCGCTCAACCAGCCGCCGCGCGCCCAGCCGGTCACCCTCACCGTCGGCGCCGGCGAGGAACCGCGCACGATCGACCTGCGCCGCTCGGTGACCGACCCCGAGGGCGAGGAGGTGATCATTGCCAAGCCGACCGGTGAGGTGCCGACCGGGATCACCATGACCACCGAGGCCACCCGGGTCACCGCCCGGGCCGAGCTGACCACCCGCCCCGGTACCTCCGCCAAGTTGAAGGCCGAGGCCAAGGACTCCCACGGCGGCACCACGATGATCGACCTGACCATCGTCGTCGCCTCCTCGGCCCGCCCGCGCGCCAAGGCGCTGGACGACAACGTGCCCAACGCCAACCAGGGCAGGGCGGTCACCGTGCCGGTGCTGGCCAACGACGCCAACCCGTTCCCCGAACGCGGCCCGCTCAACCTGCTGCAGGCCGTCGTCGAGTCCGGCTCGGGCCAGGCCCAGGTCGCCGACGGCAAGGTGGTCGTCACCCCGGGCGCGGAGTTCGTCGGCACCATGGTCGTCCGCTATCAGGTCGAGGACGCGACCAAGGATCCGAGCCGGTACGCCGAGGGCCGGGTCCGGCTGACCGTGCGCGGCAAACCCAGCCGTCCCGGCGTACCCCGCGCCACCGAGGTCGGTGACCAGCGCGCCGTGCTCACCTGGAGCGCGCCCGCCGACAACGGCGCCAGGATCACCGGCTATCGGCTCACCGCCAGCTCCCCCGAGGGCGGCCAGAGCGTCGACTGCCGGGCCACCACCTGCACCGTGCCCGGGCTGATGAACAACGTCGTGCACACCTTCACCGTCGTCGCGATCAACGAGGTGGGCCAGTCGCCCGCCTCGGCCGCCTCCGCCGGCGTACGCCCGGACGTGCACCCCGATCCGCCCGGCCGGCCGAGCACCCACTTCGGCGACAGGTCGGCCACCGTGAGCTGGCCCGCCGCCCAGACCCGGGGGTCGGCGGTCAACCGCTACGTCGTCCAGATCACCGGCCCGAGCGGCAGCCAGACCCGCCAGGTCAACGGCAGCACCACCGAGCTGGTCTGGGACGGGCTGACCAACGGCGCCTCCTACCGCTTCCGGGTGCAGGCGTACAACCAGGCACCCACCCCTTCGGACTTCTCGGCCTGGTCCGACCCGGTCGAACCGGCCGGTCGGCCCAGCGCGCCGCGTCAGGTCACCGCCAGCGACTCCGGCGGGGTGCTCGGCCAGCAGGTCACCGTCAGCTGGCAGCCGCCCGCCTCCGCCAACGGTGCCGAGATCGACAACTATGTGGTGCTCGCCAACGGACGCAAGATCGCCGACGCCGGCCGGAACACGCGGATGCAGTTCACCCTGGAGAACGGCATGCCCTACAGCTTCAGCGTGATCGCGCACAACAAGGCCGGCGACGGGCCGGCCAGCGGGGCCACCGAACCGCTGACCCCCTATGGCGCCCCCGGCACGGCGGCCGCGCCGCGGCTGCACGAGGGCGACAAGCTGATCCGCGCCGACGCGTTCCAGGCCCCCACCAACGGGGCCTCGATCACCCGCTGGCGGGTACGCCTGAACAACGGCCAGATCCTTGAGGTGAGCGCCGCCGACGCCGCCAAGGGGTGGCAGCTGGCGGCGACCAACGGGCAGACCTACAGCATCTCGGTGATCGCGTGTTCGGGCACCAAATGCGCCCAGAGCTGGAGCCCCGCCTCCAACCAGGCCACCCCCCGCGGCGTACCGGGCGCAGTCCCGGTGGACGCCAAGAGCAATGTCGGGTTCGTGTCGGTCGCCTGGGACTCCACCATCGGCAACGACAACGGCTCGCCGATCACGAAGACCGAGATCCGGATCGACGGCGGTCAGTGGGAGAAGGTCGACCCCAAGGGCCGCCGCGACCTCCCCTCGACCCCGGGCCAGGAGCACCGGATCGACGCCCGGGCCACCAACGAGGCGGGCACCGGGCCGGAGGGAACGGCCGCCGCCAAGGCGCGGTGACCGGGGCGTACACCAGAATGGGCCGCGATCCGCACCCCAACCCGAACCCGAACCCGAGCCCGAACCCGCAGGAGGACACCAGGTGAGCATGGAGACGATGGGCGTCGAGCAGGCGCGCTGGTTCGCCGAAACCTTCGCCTCCCTGGTCACCAACGTCGAGCGGGTGGTGATCGGCAAGACCGACACGGTACGCCTGACCGTCACCTGCCTGCTCGCCCAGGGCCACCTGCTGCTGGAGGACGCCCCCGGCACCGGCAAGACCACCCTGGCCCGGGCGCTGGCGCAGATCGTGCAGGGCAGCCACAACCGGATCCAGTTCACCCCAGACCTGCTGCCCTCCGACGTCACCGGCGTGACCATCTATGACCAGAAGACCCAGCAGTTCGAGTTCCACCGCGGACCGGTGTTCACCTCGATCCTGATCGCCGACGAGATCAACCGGGCCTCGCCGAAGACCCAGTCGGCGCTGCTCGAGGTGATGGAGGAGGCGCGGGTCACCGTCGACGGGGTGACCCACCCGGTGGCCGACCCGTTCATGGTGATCGCCACCCAGAACCCGATCGAGCAGGCCGGCACCTATCGACTGCCCGAGGCCCAGCTCGACCGGTTCCTGATGAAGACCAGCCTCGGCCCTCCGGATCTGCAGAACACCGTGCAGATCCTCGCCTCCGGTGGGACCCGGCCGCGTTCGGTGCCGCTGAAGCCGGTGATCGCCTCCAGCGTGGTGGTGGAGATGCAGGCGCTCGGCGAGCAGGTCTACGTGGATCGCTCGGTGCTCGAATATGTGGCGCGGCTGCTCGAGGGCTCCCGTCAGTTGCCCGAGGTACGCCTCGGCGTCTCGGTGCGCGGCGGGTTGGCGCTGGTCCGGGCCGCGCGGGTCCGGGCGGCCTCGCAGGGCCGGCACTTCGTGGTCCCCGACGACGTGAAGGCGCTGGCGGTCGCCTGTCTGGCGCACCGGGTGATCCTCGACCCGGAGGCCGAGTTCAACGGTGCCACCGGCGAGTCGGTGCTGCAGCAGGTGCTCGCCCAGGTCGCCCCGCCGGTGGAGCGCAAGCAGGCGTGAACCCGCGTGCCGTCCTCGCCCGGCTGGGTCACCTCGCCCGCCGGATCGGGCTCACCCCGGCGGGGCTGTGGCTGCTGCTCGCGACGGCGCTGACGGCGCTCGCCGGATGGCTGCTCGGCTGGGTGGAGCTGCGGATCGCCGCGGTCGCCGCGGCGGTGGTGCTGGCGCTGGCGGTGCTGTTCACCCTGGGCCGGCAGGCGTACGCCATCCGGCTCGACCTGGCCGGCAACCGGGTGGTGGTCGGCGAACCCGCCCAGGGGCGGCTGGTGGTGAGCAACACCAGCTCGGGGCGGACCCTGCCGACCCGGATCGACCTGCCGGTCGGGCCGGAGACGGCCAGCCTGCCGGTGCCGTCGCTGGCCGGCCGGGCCACCCACGCCGTGGTGTTCGCGCTGCCCACCCAGCGTCGCGCCCGGCTGCTGGTCGGGCCGGCGCGCAGCGTCCGCGCCGACCCGTTCTCGCTGTTCGCCCGCTCGGTCACCTGGACCGGGGTCGAGGAGCTGTTCGTTCACCCGCGCACGGTGCGGCTGGCCGGGCGCCGAGGTGGGTTCGTCCGCGATCTGGAGGGGCACAGTACCGATGAGTTGGCCACCTCCGACGTGTCCTTCCACGCGCTGCGCGAATACGTCTCCGGTGATGATCGTCGGCACGTGCACTGGCGCTCCAGCGCGCGGGCGCAGAAGCTGCTGGTCCGTCAGTTCACCGAGACCCGCCGCTCCGAGGTGGCCGTCGGGCTGGACCTGAATCCGGTCGGTTGGGCCGACGACGACGAGTTCGAGGCGGGGGTATCGGTCGCCGGGTCGATCGCCCTCGAGGCGCTGGTCGATGACAACCCGCTGGTCCTGGTCGCCGGCGACGACGAGCTCCCGGCCGCCTCACCGACCCGCGCCCTGGACTCCCTGAGCGCGGTGGAACTGCGACCCTCACGTTCCCCGAGCGAGGAGCGCAGCGCGAAACCCTCACGTTCCCCGAGCGAGGAGCGCAGCGACGAGTCGAGGGGGCCGTCGGCGCTCGCCCGCCGGGTGGACCGGGCGGCCCCGGGCGCCTCGGTGGTCTGCCTGGTCACCGGCTCGGCGGCCTCCCCGGTCGACCTGCGGCGGGCCGTCGCGTTCTTCGGGCCGGACGTCCGGGTGCTGGCGGTACGCCTGGCCACGGCCGAACCGCTGGTCGTGCGGACCGCCGGCCGGACCACCACCGCCACCCTGCCAGGTCTGGCCGAGCTGCCGGCGGCGATGCGACGGGTGGTGCGCGGATGAGCACGACCGTGCTGCGCCCTCGCGTCGCCCCTGGACCCGGTGCTCCCCGGCCATCGGCCCCGCCCCGCCAACCGCGCGGCGTGGCCGGGCTGCTCGTCGACCTGGTGGCGATGCTGCTGCTGGCCGGGCTGGTCGTGCTCACCTTCGCCCCGACGTTCGGGCATGCGACGATCTGGCGGGCCGGACTGGGTGGGGCCGTGCTCGGTATCGGCGTCGGCCTGCTCACCCGGTTGTTCCGGCTGCCCGGCTGGGCCACCGCACTGGCGACCGCAGCGGCGTACTTCCTGGTGGGCGGGGCGCTCGCGATGCCGAGCACGGCCACCGCGGGATTGCTGCCGAACGCCCGCGTCCTGACCGGGCTCGCGACCGCGGCGGTCCAGGCGTGGAAATCGGCGCTGACCGTCGACCCGCCGATCGGCGAATCCGGCGGGCTGCTGGCCGTGCCACTGATCACGCTGCTGATCGCCGCCGTGGTGTCGGTGCGGTTGGCCCGCAGCCCCGGCCGCCGGTACGCCCCCGGCCGCTGGACCCGGTGGGCGTGGCTGCCGTGGCTGGTCGCCGGCGTGGTCGGCATCCTGTTCGGGCTGCACACCGCGGTCTGGCCGGCCCCGATCGCCCTCGGTGTGCTGGCCGTCAGCCTGGTCTGGACCGCCCTGCAGCGTTCCCGGGCCCGGCACGGGGTGCTCACCCGGACCGCGTCCTCCGGCGCCGGGGCCGGGGTCGGCGGGGCCGGTGGGATCGCCGGCCGGGTGCTGCCGGTGGGCGCGGGTGCGCTGGTGCTCGGTATCGCCGCCGCGGTCAGCCTGCTCGCGCTCCCGATGCTGCAGCCGCTGGGTCCGCGGGTGGTGCTGCGCGATGTGGTCCAGCCGCCGCTGCAGGTGCACGACTGGCCGTCTCCGCTGCAGGGCTTTCGGGCGTACGCCGTGGACCGCGCCGACCAGGTCCAGTTGACCGTGGACGGGCTGCCGGCGGGGTCGCGGATCCGGGTGGCCACCCTCGATGTCTGGGACGGTGTCACCTACAACGTGAGCGATGATCCCTCGGCGACCGACGGTGGTACCTTCCGGCGGATCGGTGACCTGGTGCCCGACCCCGAGGACGGCCGGCAGGCGAGCGTCCAGGTCCGCGCCGAGGCCTACCAGGACGTGTGGGTGCCGACCGTCGGGGCGACCAGCGCCGTCGCGTTCACCGGCCCGGACCAGCGCGGCACGGCGCTGCGGGAGAACTTCTATCTCAACCGGGCCAGCCAGACCGCCCTCAGCACGACCGGGCTGCGCCGCGGCGACCAGGCCACCCTGCAGGCCGTGGTGGTGCCCGCGCCGCCCGCCGACCGGCTCCGCGACGCCTCGGCCGCCGACGCCTCGCTGCCCACGGGCGCCCCGGCCCCCGACGTGCTCAAGGAACGGCTCGCCCTGTGGACGGCGCGGGCCGGCTCCGACGCCGAGGCGGTCAACCAGATCGTCACCCGGCTGCGGCAGGGCTACTACAGCCACGGGGTCGACCATCCGTCGCTGCCGGGCCACTCGGCGTACCGGATCGAGCGGATGTTCACCGACGAGGTGATGGTCGGCGATGAGGAGCAGTACGCCGTCGCGATGGCGCTGATGCTGCGCGAGGCCGGGATGCCGGCGCGGGTCGGCTACGGGTTCGCGCCGCAGGGGGCGGGTCGGGTGAGCGTACGCGGCGCCGACGTGACCGCCTGGGTGGAGGTCAAGTACGAGGGGCTGGGCTGGGTGGCGTACCAGCCCGCGCCGCCGAAGGACCGCAAACCGCCGAAGCTGAACAACCCCGACCCCGGTCAGCTGCGGCCCCAGGTGGAGAACCCGCCACCTCCGCCGGAGCGCCCCGAGAAGGTACCGCCGGACGAGACCGAACCGGTGCCGCCCAAGGACCAGGAGCCGCCGGAGAAGGGGTTCGACCTGGTCGCCAACCTGCCCTGGATCCTGGGTGCCGGGATCCCGCTGCTGGTGCTCGTGCTGCCCGCCGCGGCGATCATCGGGATGAAGCTGCGGCGGGCCCGTTCCCGGCGGCTGGCCCGCAGCGCGGTCACCCGGGTCTCCGGTGGCTGGGCGGAGGTGATCGACCGGGCCCGCGACCTCGGCGTACCGGTGCACCGTTCGCTCACCCGCGCCGAGGCCGCCCAGGTCCTCTCCCGGCGGTTCAGCCGCTCCGCCGACGGCCCGGCCGACCCCAACCTGCTGGCCTGGCGGGCCGACGCCACCGTTTTCGGCACGGGTACGCCGACCACCCGCCAGGCCGCCGAATATTGGGACGGGGTGCGCGCGGTGGTTCGCGGGATGACCCGGTCGGTGCCGGTCCCGCGCCGCCTGCTCGCCCTGCTGGCGCTCGGATCGCTGCGCCACCGGGCCGATCGACCAGACCGGTGAGCGGGTAGATTTCGAGACGATGTCTGTCAGTCAGGGGCCCGCTGCGCCCGCCGCGGGGATCCGCCCCGGCGGGCTGTTCGCGCGCTTCCTCGCCTGCATGGTCGATCAGGTGCTCCCGGTGATCGCGATCACCGGCTGCGTGCTGGCCCTGGCCCGGATCCCGGCCGGCTCGCGACTGGGGCTGGTCGTGGTGATCCTGACCGTGATGATCGTCCTCGGCTGGGCGGTCTACGTCTGGTGGTGTGGCGCCGAACGGGCCGCCACCCCCGGGATGAAGCTGCTCGAGCTCGAGATCGTGAACGTCAAGACCGCCGGTCACATCGGCTGGGGCAGCTTCTTCGCCCGCTCCTTCGCGTACTGGCTGCTGGCCGCCAGCGGGATCGGGCTGGTGCTGATGCTCATCTTCCTGGTCCTCGACGCCAACCAGCGCGGCTGGCACGACCGGGCCGGTGGCGCCATCGTGATCGCCCGACCCGAGACCGTCGCCGAGCAGACCCAGGAGCCGTTGACCGTGCAGCGGCCGCGTACCAACCGGGTGGCGCTGCCCGCGCACCTGACCGGCTCGACCAGCTTCCAGCCCGTCGGCACCGCGGGACTGGGTACGCCGCAGCAGGCCGGCCCGCCCCCGCTGCAGCCCGGCCCGCCCCAGCAACCCGGCCCGCTGCAGCAACCCGGCCCGCCGCGGCAGCCCGGCCCGCCGCGGCAGCCCGGCCAGCCGCCGGTGCAGGGCCCCAACCAGTTCGGCGAGACCCCCTGGGGCGACCACCGTCCCGCCGGTACCAGCGGCTGGCAGCCGCCCGAGGTGCTCCCGTCCGCCCAGTCGGCCCCCTCGGCGTACTCGGCCCCTTCGGCCGCCGAACCTCCCCAGGCCGCCGGCCCGGCCGACGAGAACCCCGATCGCACCCAGATCCGGCCGCGCAGCCGCCCGGCCCCGCAGAGCGGGTGGCAGGTCGTGCTCGGCGACGGGCGGACCGTG
The DNA here is from genome assembly GCF_002250625.1 of Enemella dayhoffiae. GTDB lineage: Bacteria > Actinomycetota > Actinomycetes > Propionibacteriales > Propionibacteriaceae > Enemella > Enemella dayhoffiae. Next base: position 145,951 of record NZ_NMVQ01000043.1, read on the forward strand.
CCGCTCAGCCCGGCGGTGGTGATCGGCCGCAACCCCGACCCGCTGCCCAACCAACCCGCTGAGCCGATCCGGATGAGCGATGAGACCCGGACGGTGTCCAAGAACCACCTTCTCGTAGGCGTCGACGACCAGGGCCCCTATGTCACCGACCTCGGTTCGCGCAATGGCTCGGGGATCCGCGCCCCACACGGCGGCTTCGATCGGATCCCGCCCGGTGAGCGGATCCGGGTCGGCGCCGGTGCCGTGATCGGTTTCGGCGAGCAGCGGCTCGAGGTCCGTCGCGGCTGAGCCGCCCTCCGGATCGACCACGCGTTGCTGGCCGTCGACGTGGGGATGCGGGTCTGCCGAACAGCGCCCCCGACCAGTGGTCGATCAGGAGATTGGACTCGAAGCACCCGAGGCCCACCCGCGCTAGTCTGCTGCCGTGCTGCTCTCCGACGGTGACATCCGCGCCCGCATCGATGCCGGTGACATCGCCCTCGACCCCTGGGACCCGGCGATGGTCCAGCCCTCGAGCGTCGACGTCCGGCTGGACCGGATGTTCCGCATCTTCGAGAACCACCGCTACCCGACGATCGACCCGGCGCTGGACCAGCCGGAGCTGACCCGCCTGGTCGAACCGCAGGGCGACGAGCCGTTCATCCTGCACCCCGGCGAGTTCGCGCTCGGCTCCACCTTCGAGGTGATCTCGCTCCCGGTCGACGTCGCCGCGCGGCTGGAGGGGAAGTCCTCGCTCGGTCGTCTCGGGCTGCTGACGCACTCCACCGCCGGGTTCATCGACCCCGGTTTCTCCGGGCACGTGACGCTCGAGCTGTCCAACATGGCGACCCTGCCGATCAAGCTGTGGCCAGGGATGAAGATCGGTCAGCTCTGCTTCTTCCAGCTGTCCTCGGCGGCCGAGCACCCCTACGGCTCCCAGGCCTACGGCTCGCGTTATCAAGGCCAGCGCGGCCCCACCCCGAGCCGCTCGCACCTCAACTTCCACCGCACCGAGGTGCGCTGAGACTCGACAGCGGCGCCGCTGCGGGTGATGATTCCCCTTGCTCCGAGAACGGTCTCGGGCAGGAGGAGTCAGCGTGAGCACCCCAGTCAACGCAGCACCGCGATCGGAGCCGGGCGCCACCCGTCGGGCCGTCGCCAACACCATCAAGGGTTCCCTCGGCAACCTCGTCGAGTGGTACGACGTGTACGCCTACACGGTGTTCGCCCCCTATTTCGAGGCCCAGTTCATCAACCCGGCCGACGCCAACTCCACCTTCTACATCTACGCGATCTTCGCCGTCACCTTCGTGATGCGCCCGTTCGGCTCCTGGTTCTTCGGCCGGTACGCCGACCGGCACGGCCGGCGCGCGGCGCTCACCTTCTCGGTGTCGGTGATGGCCGCCGCCTCCTTCGTCGTCGCCTGCCTGCCCACCCGGGAGTCGATCGGCATCTGGGCGGTCCTGCTGCTGATGGCCTGCCGGCTGGTGCAGGGCTTCGCCACCGGCGGCGAATACGGCACCTCGGCGACCTACATGTCCGAGGCGGCCACCAAGGAACGGCGCGGCTTCTTCTCCTCGTTCCAATACGTCACGCTGGTCGGCGGGCACGTGCTCGCCCAGTTCACCCTGCTCATCCTCACCTTCACCATGTCCCAGGACACGCTGAAGGACTGGGGCTGGCGGATCCCGTTCGCGATCGGCGGCCTGGCCGCAGTGGTGGTGTTCTGGCTGCGCCGGTCGATGGACGAGTCGCTGTCCAAGGAGGCTCTCAACGAGGTCGCCACCGGCCAGGACCGGGCCGCCGGCTCGCTCAAGGAGCTGTTCACCCACCAGTTCAAGCCGCTGCTGCTGTGCTTCCTGATCACCCTGGGCGGCACGGTCGCGTTCTACACCTATTCGGTGAACGCGCCCGCGATCGTCAAGGCCACGTTCAAGAACTCCCCGGCCACCGCCACCTGGCTCAACCTCGGCGGGCTGATCCTGCTGATGCTGCTGCAGCCGGTCGGCGGCCTGATCTCCGACAAGGTCGGCCGCAAGCCGCTGCTGGTCTGGTTCGGGGTGGGTGGCCTGATCTGGACCTACGTGCTGATCACCTATCTGCCGAAGACCACCAACCCGGCGCTGTCGTTCCTGCTGGTCGCGGTCGGTTACATCATCCTGGTCGGCTACACCTCGATCAACGCGCTGGTGAAGGCGGAACTGTTCCCCGCCCACATCCGCGCGCTGGGGGTCGGGCTCGGCTACGGCCTGGCCAACGCGGCCTTCGGTGGTACCGCGCCGATGATCTACCAGGCCGCCAAGAGCGCCAACCAGGTGCCGATGTTCATCGTCTACGTGACCGTGTGCATCGCCATCTCACTGGCGGTCTATCTCTTTGCCCTCAAGAACAAGTCCCAGACCCACCTCGACCGCGAACAGGGCCACGCCTACCAGTCCTCCCGGATCGAGGTCTGACCCTGACTCCGGGCCCTCCCGCAGTGCCGGTCCCAGGATGATCGGGCAAATTCGGGTCGATAGCATCCCGGCATGCCCAGCCCTATCCCCCGTCGAGCATCAGTGGAAACGTCTCCCGAGTGTCCGTGCGGGGGCGGGACGTACGCTGATTGCTGCGGTCCGCTGCTGGACGGCGTCAGGCTGGCCGAGCGCGCCGAGGAACTGATGCGATCGCGCTACACGGCGTTCGCGGTGGGGGATGCGAGGCACCTGTTACGCACCTGGCACCCGCGCACCCGACCCGAATCCGTCAGCGTCGACGGGATCGAGTGGACCGGGCTCGAGATCGTCGACACCGTGGCGGGTACGCCCGGGGACGAGGAGGGCGTGGTCGAGTTCCTCGCCCAGCACCGGATCGACGGACGACCGGGCACCCTGCACGAGCGCTCCCGGTTCGCGCGCCGCGCCGGCCGCTGGCTCTACCTCGACGGCGCCGGCTGAGTCAGCTCGACTTCTCCTCGGGGTCGGAGTAGGCCGTCTCGAACTGCTCGGGGTGGTCCTGCTCGGTGCCCAGCTGGGTCGGGTCGAGGCTCTCGCCGTCGGTGGGCGCCTCGCTGTAGGCGGTCTCGTACTGCTTGGGCTCGCGCTGCTCCTGCTCGTGGTCGCTCATGTCCAGCCTCCCGGTGGGTGCGTCAACGGTCGATGTGTCGATCAGTATGCCCCATCGGTCGACGACGGATCAGGGCACCTTGTCCAGGATCTGCTTGGCCCGGGCGAGAGCGAGGGCCCGGTCGGCGGGCTCGTCCCGCTTGTTCGGATCACCGGCGGTCACCCCCACGTTGAAGATGTTGGTGCCCTTGGCGAACACCACCCCGGCGTTCGTGTTGTAGCCACCGACGAGGTAGTACGACTGGTCCCCGACTCCCGGCGAGGGTGACTTCTTGTCCGCCAAGGTCACCCCCCACTTCTCCATCTGGGTCGTCGCCGGGACCGTGAACGACAGGATCGAGATGCTGGTCGTGACGAACTCCCCCTTGGCCGTGTACCAGGAGCAGGAGGCCTCGTGGCTCACCCCGGAGGATCCTCGGTGCTTCTCCACGGTCAGGCCCGTCCCCTCGGACGCCTGGGCGTCGGTCAGCAGGGAGCACAGCTGATCACCCGACATGGCGGGCGCCGCAGCCAGGGCAGGGTCACGGGACGCGGTCGGGCTGGCCGACACGGTGGGACTCGTCCCCGCAGTGGGGGTGGCCGGCTGGCTCGGGTCGGCAGCGGTGGGTGCCGCCCCGGGGCCGGACTGGCCGGCGCAGGCGGTCACCAGGAGCAGCGGCAGCGCCGCAAAGTATCTGAACATTCCTTAATGATCCTATTAGTCCGGGTCATCACGAACACCAGCCCTCAAATCGTTATCGAATCCACTCACTGGATCAGCGTCCCGGCCATTGACGCAGGCCGCCGCGGCCGCCTAGATTCTCATCAATGATCGGGACGATGATTCGCTCATCGGATCGTGCCGGGGAGGTGGCGATGGTGACACGGGCGGTCGAGGTGGAGGCGCCGGCTGGCACCCTGCAGCGTGGTCTGGCCATCCTCGACCTGCTGGCCCTCGGCGAGCGGCCCACGGTGAGCGAGCTGATCGACCGGGTCGGCATGTCCAAGAGTGCGGCCTTCCGCGTGCTCGCCACGCTGCGCGAGCACGCCCTGGTCGAGTGGGACTCCACCCTGGGCGGGCGGGTGGTCCCCGGCGAGCGCGCAGTCCTGCTCGGGGTGAGCGGCCTGCGCACGTTTGACCCTTGGGAGCACGGACGGCACCTGTTGGCCGAGCTGGCGCACACCCTCGGCGAGTCGGCGCTGATGGCGATCCGCGACGGGGCGGAGATGGTCTACATCGCCCACGAGGACCACAGCGACCACATGGTGGGTGTACGCCGACTGCTCGGCGCCCGCCGTCCGGCGTACGCCAGCTCGCTGGGCAAGGCGTACCTCGCCGCGATGCCGGACAGCGAACTCGAACCGCTGCTGGAATCCCTTGAACTGCAGGCGTTCACGCCGACCACGATCACCTCGATCAAGGAGCTGCGCGCCCAGCTGGCCGAGACCCGTGAGCGCGGCTGGGCGATCGATCTCGGCGAACACGAGAACGGCGTGATGTGCTTCGGTGTCGCCGTGCTCGACCATGTTGACCACCCCGTCTGCTCCATCTCGGTCGCCGGACCGCAGGACCGGATCCGGGCCAATCAGGACCGGGTCATCGCCCAGGTCACCGCAACTGCCCGTGCGCTCTCGGAGCGGATGGGTCACCTAGACCAGCAGCAACAGCTGACGGAGACGAGCCAGTGATGTCCCAGAAAGGCAAACCAATGAACAAGATCCGCAGTGTCGCGGTCGCGCTCGCCTGTGTTGGTGCGTTGACCATGGCCGCCTGTACGCCGGGCGAGAAACCGACCACCCAGACGACGAACAGTGACCCACGCTCGGGTCCGCAGGAGTTGACCTACCTGTACTTCACCGACGGGCCCGACGAGCAGGCCACCCGGGACCTGATCGCGAAGTTTGAGAAGGAGAAGAACGTCAAGGTCACCCTGGAGATCGTCCCCTTCGCCAACCTGGAGCAGACCCTGCAGGCCCGGCTCAGCGGCGGCAACGCTCCCGACGTCGCCAGGCTGTCGGCATTGACCAACTTCAAGACCGACCTGCTGGACCTGAACACCTACCAGAAGGACAACCTGGACGGGAAGTTCATCGACGGCTTCGACAGGGCGACCAAGGGTGACAAGGGGGAGCGCCTCGCCGTCCCCAGCGACCTCACCATCAACGGCCCGTTCGTCAACGTCGACCAGTTCAAGAAGGCCGGCGTCGAGGTTCCCACCAAGGAAAAGCCGTGGAAGTCGTGGCAGGAGATGGTGGACGCCGCCAAGAAGGTGAAAGAGGCCAACAAGACCGAATATTCGGTCGCGATGGACGTCTCCGGGCACCGGTTCTCCACCATGCTCAGCCAGTACGGCACCAACCTGATCGGCGCCGACGGCAAGTCGGTCGGGATGGACGAGGCCAAGACCACCCAGATGATCTCCGACTTCGCCAAGTGGAACAACGACGGCACCATGCCGAAGGACCTCACCCTGCAGGCCGGCTCGAAGTACAAGGCCGCCAACGAGGTGTTCCTCGCCCAGCAGGTGCCGGTCTACCTGTCCGGCAACTGGCAGGTGGCCGCGTTCGACAAGAACGCCAAGTTCGGCTGGCAGGCCGTGCCCAACCCGTGCCAGGCCCGCTGCGGGGGCTACCCCGGTGGCAAGTTCATGGCCGGCTTCAAGAAGTCGAAGAACCCTGCCCTGGCAGCGGAATTCATCGCCTGGATGAACTCGGCGGAGAACCAGAAGCAGATGGACGCCGGAGCCAACTTCCTGCCCACGCGCAAGGATCTGGTCGACACCACGATCGAGTACAAGACCCGCAAGCAGGACATGGAGGTGTTCAAGGCCGAGATCAAGAACACCCCCGAGGACACCTACGCGGGCGCGTACGCTCCAGCCTTCAGCAACGCGGCCAAGGCGTTCGTGTCCGAGATCTCCAACGTGCTCGCGGGTAAGCAGCAGCCAGCCGAGGCCACCTCGAAGATCAAGGCCGCAACGGAAAAGGCCATCAAGGATGCCGGCTGACGAAAATCCTGGACCGGGCTCCCGGGGCGGAGCGACCAGCTCCGCCCCGGCGAGCCGGGCCGACGGTGGCTCGGAGAATCGCCGCATCAAGCGGCATCACCTGTCGGGGAAGGCGGTCGCGCCCTACCTGTTCGTGCTGCCCAACATGCTGGTGTTCATCGCGTTCACGATCATCCCCGCCGGCTACATGTTCAACATGTCCCTGTTCGACTCGAAGAACGGGCGCACCTTCGAACCGGTCGGCTTCGGCAACTTCACCGAGATCGCCACCGACGGTGAGTTCGCCAGAATCCTTTGGCAGACGGCGATCTTCACCGTCTTCTTCGTCGTGCTGACGGTCGTCTTCGCCACCCTGTTCGCGGTGCTGCTGAACGACCAGTTCCGTGGACGCACTTTCTTCCGGGCCGTGCTCTTCCTGCCGTCGCTGCTGTCGGCTGTGGTGATCGGCCTGATCTGGGGCTGGATGTTCGAACGCTCCAACGGGTTGATCAACGTGGTCGGTTCGAGCTTCGGGCTGCCCGAGATTCCGTGGCTGGTCAACGAGAACCTGGCCCTCGGGGTGGTCATCTTCGTCGGCCTGTGGATGCACACCGGCTTCTACACGCTGATCGTGCTCGCCGGGTTGCAGGGAATCGACCCCAACGTCTACGAGGCCGCCCGGGTGGACGGCGCCAGCACGATGCAGCGGTTCTTCCGGATCACCTGGCCGCTGCTGCGCCCGACGACGCTGGTGGTGCTGATCCTGTCCACCATCTCCGGCTTCCAGTCCTTCGACTTCATCTGGACCCTCACCGGCGGCGGACCGGTCGGCAGCACCACGCTGATCGTGCAGTACATCTACGAGAAGGGGTTCAGCACCCCGAGCCGCTACGGCCTGGCCGCAGCCGGCGGCGTGGTGCTGTTCTTCATCGTGTTCGTGCTGACGATGTTCAACTTCTGGTACGGGCGACGCAAGGAGGCGGCATGAGCACCACCGCGACCACCGATACCGAGGCCACCCGACCCGCTGGCAAGCAGGACAAGGGAAAGCGCTGGACCTCCACCTCATCCACCGGGGCTCCGACCACGGTCGTGGTGCTGCGCTATGCGGTGCTGATCGCGGCCTCGATCGGGGTGCTGATCCCGCTGGTGTGGACACTGCTGTCCAGCTTCAAGTCCCAGGGTGAGCTGGGCAAGCGGCCGCCGACCCTGCTGCCGGAGAGTTTCGCCCCGACCAACTACGTCGAGGCGCTGTCCCGGTTCGAGTTCACCACCTACCTCACCAACTCCGTGATCGTCACCATCGGCGCCACCGTGCTCACCGTGGTGATCAACACGATGTGCGCCTACGGACTGGCCAAGTACAACTTCCGGGGCCGGACCGCGCTGTTCATCCTGGTGCTGGCGATGATCATGGTGCCGCTGCAGGTGATCCTGATCTCGGTCTATCAGGTTGCCAACACCCTGGGCCTGGTCAACTCGCTGTGGGGCCTGATCATCCCACCGGCCGCCACCCCGACCGGCGTTTTCCTGCTCAGGCAGTACATGCTGACGATTCCCGATGAGCTGATCGAATCCGCACGGGTGGACGGGGCGCGGGAATTCCCCATCTTCCTGCGGATCATCGTCCCGCTCTGCGGACCGGCCATCGCCGTGGTGACCATCTTCTCGGTGATGTGGCGCTGGAACGACTTCCTGTGGCCGTTGATCATCAGCCAGGACCGGGCCAAGTACACCCTGCCCGTGGCGCTTGCCCAGTTCAGCGCCGAGGAGACCGTCTCGTTCAACTACATCCTCGCCATGTCGGTGGTGACGATGCTGCCGGTGATCATCATCTTCCTGTTCCTGCAGCGCCACATCGTCACCGGCATCTCGAACACCGGCATCAAGTGACCCAGAAGGAAAGTTCGTGCCCATCACCGACCGCACCGTGCACGCCCTCGATGCCCGGCGCAACATCCGGGACTGGCTGATCAGTCCCGCGTACGCCACCCCGGCCGACCTGGCCGCCGAGCTTGCGGATCAAGGGGATCCGTTCCGGAGTGACAGTTCGGGGCCGGAGGTCAGCCACGAGCACGCGCGCTGGGTGCTGACCAACGGCCCCGACGTGACCCCGCTGAAGGAACGGATCCTGCCGGCCCGGCGGATCACCGAGCCGCCGAACGGCGAGCCGATCGAGGGTGGGCCGTTCACCCTCACCGCGGGGGGCGCCGACCACGTCGGGAAGTGGTCCCGGGCGCACCTGGCCGACGACGGACTGCTGGACTGGTCGGAGTTCTGCTACACCCCCCAGTGGCGATTCGCCACCGCGGCCACCGTGCTCGAGGTGGACCAGGCCGACCGGCGCACCATCGAGGTCGCAGCCACCGGGCCGTTCACCCTGTGGCTGAACGGCAAGGAAATCCTGTCAGCAGACGAAGTGCGCTACATGGAACCCGCCCCGCATCGGGTAGACGTGTGGTTGCCTTCGGGGACTTCCACCCTCGTGCTGGCCGGCTGGCAGGTCGCCTTCCGCGAGGTCCGCCAGGTCTACCGCGTCCGCGTGCTCGGCCTGCCGGTGCGCGTGGTGATCCCCAGCCCCGGTGCCGATGAGGACGCGGCCCGCGGGTGCGAGCACCTGCTGAACGCCGTCGGCTCGGCGCGCTGGGGCAGCGAGCAGGGCACACTTCTGCTGACGGGTCCGCGCGGGCTCACCGTGGACGCCACCGTGGATGGGGTCAGCCGGAGGGTCGAACTCTCGGAAACCCCCGTGGAGTTGGACTTCACGGCGGTTGACGACGAGGACGACGCGGACGACCTGTCCACCGGAGGTACCGGCGCATCGATGCTGTCGCGGCCCTACGACGAGGTCGAGATCGCCGTGGCCGACCAGCCCAGCAGCCCGATCCGCCGCCTGCTCCCGTTCGCCCGGCTCCCCAGGCGCTACCGTTCCGAGCCCGAGGGCGATCCGCAGCAGTGGCGCCAGGAGTTCCTGCAGCACGCCATCGGCATCGGCGGCACCGCCGCCGCCCTCGCCGCTCACACGCTGGCTGAGCCGTCAACGTCGGCTGAGCCTGTCGAAGCCACGTCGGCCGAGGCATCCACGTCGGCTGAGCCTGTCGAGGCCCCCGTGGTCACCACCGAGCGCGTCGAGAAGGCGTTGTGGATGATCGACCACCGCGCCGACTGCGCCGACTTCGAGGCGGTGGGCCTGGCCCACCTGCTGCACCGGATCCCGGCGGATCGGTGGGCCGACGGCGTACGCGAACGGGTCGAGCAATCCCTGCTGGACTTCAAGTTCTGGATCGACCAGCCCGGTCTGGACGCGATGTGCTATTTCACCGAGAACCACCAGTTCGTCTGGCACACCGCCGAATATCTGATCGGCTCGCTGTTCGCCGATCGCCGGTTCAGCAACTCCGGCCAGACTGGAGCCGAGCACGCCGAGCACGGTCGTCGGCTCGCCCTGGACTGGCTGAGGGTACGCCTGCCCGGCGGCTTCGCCGAGTTCGACTCGAACGCCTATCTCGCCATCGACTGCTTCGCCGCCGTCTCGCTGGTGGAGCTCGCCGAGGACGAGGAGTTGCGCGAGCTGGCCACGGCACTCGCCGACCGGATCCTGCTCTCCCTGGCCACCAACTCCTGGCGCGGGGTGCACGGTGCCGCCCACGGCCGCTCCTACGTGCAGACCCAGCGCTCCTCCCGGCTGGAGGAGACCGCCCCGATCCAGTGGGTCTGCTTCGGTGTCGGCGCCCTCAACGAGGCCGTGCTGCCCACCGCCGCGATCGCCACGGCGCAACGCTATGAGCTGCCGGAAATCGCGCGTCAGCTGGCGATCCCGGGCGACGAGCCGACCTGGCACGAACAGCGGTACGCCGGGGACTACCGGTTCGAGCACGACCTGCTGAGCCGCCCCTACCGCTCCCGCGCGGTGTTCTATCGGGCACCCGAGGTGATGCTCTCCTCGGCCCAGGACTACCGCTCCGGGCTGCCCGGTCTGCAGGAGTACATCTGGGGCGCCACCCTCGGCCCAGAAACCCAGATCGCGGTGAGCCACGCCCCCAACGCGTCGGTGTCCCCGTCGGCCCGCCCGAACAGCTGGGCCGGCAACCGGGAGCTGCCGCGGGTGCACCAGCACCGCGACGTGCTGGTGGCGCTCCACCGCATCGGCGCCGACGACCCGATGGGTTACAGCCACGCCTGGTTCCCCACCACCCACCTCGACGAGTGGCTGCAACGCGGGTCGTGGACGGCCGGCCGCCGCGGCGACGGCTATGTGGCGTTGAGCACCGCCGGCGGCACGCGGCTGGTCCGCAGCGGGTCTGACGCGCTGCAGGAGCTGCGACCGATCGGTGACGGCACCGCGTGGGTGTGCGTCGTCGGCCGGGCCAGCCAGGACGGCAGCCTTGCGGAGTTCGTCGCCTCGCTGGGTGAACCGGACTATGCGGCCGGTGACCTCGGGCCGCGGGTGATGGTCTCCCCGCAGGGCCGTCCCGCGATCGAGCTCGACTTCGACGGCCCGCTGCTGGTCGACGGCCGGGTCGCCGAACCGCTCGGCAACGAGCCGGGAATCGAGGGCCCCTTCGTCACCGGCGACGCCGACGAACTCCATTATCACCATGCGGGCAGGGAATATCGGGTCGACACCCGTGCTCCCGGCGAGCGGAAGGTCGGGCATGGCTGAGGAACATCGGCCGCTGACCGAGGTGCCGGGGGCGCTCCCCGGCCCCGCAGACGAGCCCACCGAGGTCGGCCTCGACCCTACCGTGGCACTGCTCGCCGACCCGCCGCTGCCCCCGCTGCCCGAGGCCGAGCTCACCCGCGATCGACTGACCGACGACCTGCACCGGTTGATCTCGTGCTCCGCCGAGCTCGACCTGTCCCGCTGGTTCTGGGGTGAGGGCGTCGTGCTCGGCGGACTGGTGGACGCCGCCCTCGCCCTGGGCGAGCCGATCCACGACGTGGTGCCCGGCTTCTTCACCCACCACCGGTTGCAGCAGTTGGTCATCGAACACGTGAACAACCTCGCCCCCGGTGCCGCCGCCGCACGACTCGGCGACGCTGCGGTCGGAGACACATTGCTTGCCTGGCTGGATTCCCCGGGTGCCGCCACCTTCGACGCCAACGGCGCAGTGGAGCACTGGCCGGGCGGGGTGTGGGCAGACACGGCGTACATGATGGGGACGTTCCTGGTGCACCACGGACGCCTGGTCGGACGCGAGGACCTGGTGCAGCGAGCCGCCGAGCAGTGGCTGGCGCACGCCGACATCCTGCAGGACCCCACCACCGGGCTGATGGCGCACGGGTCACACCGCGGCGAGGTGCCACCCTGTCGCTGGGGTCGCGCCAACGCCTGGCTGGCGCTGGCGGCCTGTGAGCTGTTGGACTTCCACGACGGCGCGCTCGACGCAACCGTGGAACAGCAGGTCCGCGAGCGGCTGGCGCACCAGCTCTCCGGGGTACGCGACTGCCTGCCGCCAGACGCCGTGTGGTACGTCTTGATGGACGGACATCCCGAGACGAGGGGGATCGTGGAGACCTCGGCCGCCGCCGGACTGGTGGCCGCCCTGCTGCGGGCGGCCGACCTCGGCATCGACCCCGACGTGAACCGCCGCACCGGGCGTACCGCTATGTTGCGGCTGCACCCCTATCTCGACGAACGCGGCGGACTGACCCAGACCAGCGCGGGCACCGTGCTGCAGCTGATCCCCTTCGGCTATTCGGTGATCCGCACCGACCGCCTCCAACTGTGGGGGCAGGGGCTTGGCCTGCACGGCTGGGCCGCCGCGCTGCGCCACCTCATCTGACGACCGACCCGAACCGCCCGAAAGGGCACCAGGAAAGGAAATCCCATGACCGACCATGACCTCGACGTACGCCACGCCATCGCCCCCGACCAGCTGCCGTTGTTCGACACGACCGATCTGCGGGACCGGTTCGTGGTCACCGACCTGTTCGCCGACGGCGAGGTCCGGTTGTGCTATTCGATGGCCGACCGGCTGGTGATCGGTGGGGTGGTGCCCGGTGGCAAGACCCTGGAGCTGCCCGTCCCGGACGAGCTGCGCGCCGAGAACTTCTGCGATCGTCGCGAGGTCGGCGTGGTCAACATCGGGGAAGGGGAGGCGACTGTTTCCTGTGACGGTGAGGAATTCAAGCTCACCAACCAGGAGGTGCTCTACATCAGCCGCGGCACCCGGAAGGTCACCTTCGCCGGTGACACCCGGCTCTACCTGGTTTCGGCGCCGGCCCACGCCGAGCACCCGACGGTCAAGGTGACCAAGGACGAGGCCGCCCCGGTCGCGCTCGGTGACATCAAGAACTCCAACGAGCGCACGATCTACAAGTACATCCACGACGAGGGCGCCAAGTCCTGCCAGCTGGTGATGGGGGTGACCGTGCTCGCCGAGGGGTCGATGTGGAACACCATGCCGGCCCACGTGCACGCCCGCCGCTCCGAGATCTACCTCTACTTCAACCTGCCCGAGGATCACCGCGTGGTGCACCTGATGGGTGAGCCGGAGGAGACCCGACACGTCATCCTGGCCAACGAGGACGCGGTGATCTCCCCGCCGTGGTCGATCCACGCCGGCATGGGCACCGCGGCGTACACGTTCGTCTGGGCGATGGCGGGCGAGAACACCGACTATGCGGACTGCGAGCAGCAGCCGATCACCTCGCTGCGATGAGCGGGGTGCTGGACCTGTTCTCGTTGACCGGGCAGACGGCCGCGGTCACCGGGGCTTCCCGCGGGATCGGTGAAGCGATCGCGGTGGCACTGCTGGAGGCGGGGGCCGACGTGATCGGCACCGCCACCGGCGGCGAGCCCTCGGCGCTGCTCAGCGAGACCGCCGAACGCTGCGGGCGCGAGCTGACCTGGCGGCAGGCCGACCTGTCCGACCCGGACGCGGTCCGGGAGTTGGCCGGATCTCTCACCGGGGTGGACATTCTGGTCAACAACGCCGGCATCATCCGGCGTACGCCCGCGGCCGAACACTCCGACTCCGACTGGGCCGACGTGCTGCAGGTCAACCTGGACGCCCCCTGGGTGCTCTCCCGCGAGGTCGGCCGGGCGATGCTCGAGCGCGGTCACGGCAAGATCATCTTCACCGCTTCGCTGCTCTCCTTCCAGGGCGGGATCAACGTGCCGGGGTACGCCGCCGCCAAGTCCGCGATCGCGGGCCTGACCAGGGCGCTCGCCAACGAGTGGTCCAGCCGCGGGGTGAACGTGAACGCGATCGCGCCGGGTTACATCGCCACCGACAACACCCAGGCCCTGCGCGACGACCCGAAACGGTCGGTCGACATCCTCGGCCGGATCCCCGCCGGGCGTTGGGGCGAGGCGTCCGACATCGGCGCTGCCGCGGTCTTCCTCGCCTCGGCCGCGGCGGCGTACGTGCACGGCACGATCCTGCCCGTCGACGGGGGCTGGCTGGGACGCTGACCCGAGGTGGCCCGCCTGAGGGGCACCATCGACTGCATGTTCGTCCGTCGATTCGCCGCTCGTCTTGTTGCTGGCCTGCTGATCGTGCTGTTCGTCGCGGGCGGGCAGGTCGCGGTCGCTCCGACGGCGCCGGCCTGCGCGTGCGGGGCGGCGCCGACGCGGGAGAACCAGCGGGTGACCGGTGAGACCGCGCTGATCACCTGGGACGGGCGGACCGAGACCATCGACCTGATCATGCGGCTTGGCGGGCGTGCCAGCGAGGCGGCGTGGATCATGCCCACCCCCGCGGGCACTGAACTGTCGTTGGGCAGCAACAAGGTGTGGCCGGGGCTTGACGTGGCGATCGCGCCGCGACCGGTCAAGGTCGCCGACTGGACGCCCCGGTTCGACTGGCTGACGGGTGGGGACGCCCGCAGCGGCGGCGCCCCGCCGGGTTCGGGGGCGCGGGTCGAGCGGGTCGTCGACATCGGCCCGTTTCGGGTGACCACCCTGGTCGGTGACGCCGGCTCGGTGAACCGGTGGCTGGCGGAGAACCGCTATCCGGTGCGACCGGAGCTGGTGCCCACCTTTCAGGGCTATCTCGACCAGGGGTGGCGGATCCAGGCGGTACGCCTGGTCCCCGAGCAGGCCGGTGGCATGTTCCAGGAAAGCCTGCCCCCGCTGCGTTTGCGCTTCGACACAGATCGGGTGAGCTATCCGATCCGGCTCTCCCGGCACGCCGGCGGCAAGCAGCGCGTGGCACTCTATCTGGCCGCGCCACATCGGATGGCGATCACCACCGACGCCGCGCCGGGGCAACCGCTCCAGCTGATGTACGCCGGCTGGCAGCCAGGTCGCCTGATCGAGCGCCCGGAAGGGTTCACCGGCGACGGGCGGATCTTCCTCACCGCCTGGTCCGGCAACGTCGACCCGGACGCCTTCGTCGCCGACTATGCCTTCGCCCGGGCACCCGACGACAGCGAATTCTTCCGCACCTACCCCGTGATGGACCGTACGCCCGGCCGGATCCTCGGTCTGCTGATCGTGGTGGTACCAGTGGTGCTGCTGGGGGTGGGCGTCATCGTGGCGTGGCTGCTGATTCGCCGTCGAGGCTGAGCATGATGCCGTTCGCCGGCCGCATCGCCGACACCGCCACGGCGCGCACGCGCTGCGGTTCGAGGGTGAATCGACCTCGGGCGAGCAGTCGGGCCAGCATCACGGTGAGTTCGGTGGTCGCCATCGACGAGCCGATGCAGCGGAGGGGACCGCCCCGTCGGTCACCTCGGCCAGCTCGGCGCGAAGCCGATCCTGCAGCTCGGGGCGGGCGCCGACGGCGTACGACAGCCACCCCATCGCCCCGCTGGTGGTCTCGTCGTCGGGTCGAGCCGGCGGATCCGTTCGGCCGCGGTGTCGAGGTACGCCGACGCGGGCCCGGGCGGCCACCGCCCCCCGGTAGCGCGGAGTGTTCAACCGGGCTCTTCACACAGAGGAATTTGGCGCTCAGCCCTTGGCGCGGCGTTCCGCCGCCAGTCGCTTGGCCCGCTCGATCGGACTTTCCTTGCCGTTGCTGCTCGTGGCCGGTGCCGATTCGGGCTGGTCACCGGGTGCCGCCTGGGTGGCTTCGGCGGGCTCAGCCTCCGGCTGGGTGGCTTCGACGGGCTCAGCCACCGTCAGATCGGCCGGGGCGGCCGGCGTGTTGGTGGTCGTCCGCTTTCCCTTGCCGGCCTTGAGTTTGGCGCGTTCGATGGGGGAGAGGGGCTTGTCGGTGGGTTCGGGCTGGGTGGCTTCGACGGACTCAGCCGCCGTGGGTTCGGCTGGTTCAGTCGTCGTGTCGCTGGCCGGCTGTTTTCCCTTGCCGGCCTTGAGCTTGGCACGCTCGATGGGTGAGAGCGGCTTGTTGCCCTGGGGGGTCTCGGTTGGCTCGGCCACCGTCTCCTTGGCATCGGGTGCTTCGACTCGCTGCGCTCGCTCAGCCGACGTATCGCTCTTGGCGGCGGCACCGGCAACCCCGGCACCCGCGGCACCCTTTCCGGCGGCCTTGAGTTTGGCGCGCTCGATGGGGGAGAGGGGCTTGTCGGTGGGCTCGGCCTGGGGGGCTTCGACAGGCTCAGCCGCCGTTTCCTTGGCTTCGACAGGCTCAGCCGGAGGGGTGCGGGCTTCGACAGGCTCAACCACCTCGGGCTCGGCCATCGGCTGAGCGGCTTCGTCCTTCTGGGTGGCGATCGCAGGCTGGCCGCGGCGTACTGATTCCAACAGCAGCTGGGCGACGTCGAGCACCTCGACGTTCTCGCCGTTGCCGTCGTGCTGCTCGGCGGTGAGGCCGTCGGAGATCATCACCCGGCAGAACGGGCAGGCGGTGGCGATCGCCGAGTTGTCGTTCTGGCCCAGCACCGTGAGCGCCTCGGAGGTCCGGTTGCGGTTGATCCGCGTACCGATCTTCTCCTCCATCCACATCCGCGCACCGCCAGCGCCGCAGCAGAACGACTTCTCGGCGTGCCGCGGCATCTCGGCGTACGTCGCCCCGGGGATGGAGCCGAGCAGGTCGCGCGGCGCCTCATAGACCTGATTGTGCCGACCCAGATAGCACGGGTCGTGATAGGTGATGGTGCGCCCGGCGACCTCACCGCTCGGCGCGGCGACCGGGGTGAGTCGACCGTCGCGGACCAGTCGGTTCAGCAGCTGGGTGTGGTGCACCACCTCGAGCTCGACGCCCACCTGCGGATATTCGTTCTTCAGCGTGTTCAGGCAGTGCGCGCAGGTGGTGATGACCTTGTGCGCCTTTGCCTCGGTCAGCGTCGCCGCGTTCTCGGCGGCCAGCTGCTGGAACACGAACTCGTTGCCCGAGCGCCGCGCCGGATCACCGGTACAGGTCTCCCCCTTGCCCAGCACGGCGAAGGTGACCCCGGCGGTGTTCAGCAGCTCGGCGACGGCCTGGGTGGTCTTCTTGGCGCGATCCTCGAACGCACCGGCGCAACCGACCCAGAACAGGTATTCGACCCCGCTCAGGTCCTCCACGTCCTCGCCGACCACCGGCACCTCGAACGGCAGCCCCTTGGCCCAGTCCATCCGCCCGTTGCGGTTCAGGTTCCACGGGTTGCCCTTGGTCTCCAGGCCCTTGTAGAGCCCGTTCAGCTCCTCGGGGAACTCCGACTTCACCAGCACCTCGAAGCGGCGCATGTCGAGGATGTGGTCGACGTGCTCGATGTCCACCGGGCACTGCTGCACGCAGGCGCCACAGCTGGTGCACGACCACAGCACGTCGGGGTCGATCACGCCGACCGTGCCGTCGGTGCCGACCTGGATCGGGCCCCCGTGGGCCTGGGCGGCGACGTCCGGGTTGGGTCCGACCAGCGGACGTTCCGCCTCCGCGCGTACGCCCTCGGGCAGGCCCGCGCGGGCCGACTCGGCGGCCTGCAGATAGGGCGCCTTGGCGTACGCGTGCTCGCGCAGCCCCATGATCAGCAGCTTCGGCGACAGCGGCTTGTCGGTCGCCCACGCCGGACACTGCGACTGGCAACGCCCGCACTCGGTGCACGAGGTGAAGTCGAGCAGCCCCTTCCAGGTGAAGTCCTCCACCTTGCCGACGCCGAGTCGCTCCTGGTCGTCCTCCTCCAGCTCCTCGACGTCCTCCAACCCGATGGGGCGGCCGTCGAGGTTGATCGGCTGCAGCTCACCGAGCGCGGTGCCGCGGGCCTTCCGCTTGAACCAGATGTTCGGCCAGGCGGTGAACCGGTGCCAGGCCACGCCCATCGTCAGAATCAGCCCGAGTGTGCAGAACCAGACCATCGAGATGATGATCTTGATCGCCGCGACCCAGACGATCGCGGTCTCCAGCGCCTCCACCGACATCCCCTGTGGGGCGAGAAAAAAGGTGAGCGGGAAGTGGAACGGGGTGGCGTACTCCGGCTTCTCGTGCGCCAGCAGCGCGAAGTCGAGCGCTCGCATCACCAGCTCCAGCAGGCCGATCGCCAGGATGGTCAGCTCGATGTAGATCGCCTGACCGTTGTGCGACCCGAAGAAGCGGCCCTTGCCGTTGCCCACCACGAAGAACCGGTTGATCATCAGGTAGATGATTGCGAGCAGGGTGAGCCAGGACAGGATCTCGGTGCCCCACTCATAGAGGAAGAAGTGCCCGATGATCGGCAGCGCGAAGCTCGGCGAGAACAGCTGTCCATAGGCCGCGACCAGCGTGAAGAACAGGTAGAGGAAGCCCAGGAACACCGCCCAGTGCGCCACACCGACCTTGGTCCACTGCCGCATCCGGGTGTGCAGGAAGGTCTCCAGCAGCAGTGCCTTCCAGCGCTCACCCGGGTTGTCGGTACGCCCGAGGGTCGGCTGCCCGAGCTTCACCACCCCGACGATCCGCGCGACCGCGCGAGCGAACAGGGCGACGCCGATGACCGAGATCAGCAGGGCCAGGACTACGGGCACAGTGTTCACGCAACACTCCGATGGGTCGGTGGTTTCGGTGCCCATTGTGCGGCACGCGGCGTTTGCGCCATGTTACTGCTCAGTAGGGCCCCGGGGCCAGTGCCTCGTCTCAGCCGCCCGCCGCGCCGGCCGAGGCACCCGCGCTCTGCGCGGCCTGAATCGCCTTGTACGCCGCCTCCGCGGCCCAGTTCTCCTCGCGCAACTGCTTGGCTCGCGCCTTCACCGCCCGCTTCGCCGCACCGGACGCCTCGTCACCGATCATCGTGTGCGCCAGGTTGAGTGCGGACAGTACGCCGACCAGGGCTGCGGTCTCGGCGTCCGGGGCCTCGTTCTCGGCCAGCACCCGGAACAGCTGGGCGCGCACCTGCTGCTCCGGCTCCGGATTCACCGTCGGGTGCCGGGTGACCGGGATGAACCCGAGCACGGCCTGCTCTACGTCGCGCAGGATCCCGGCCCCGACCAGCCGCTCCTGCAGCGGTTTGCGGACGTGGCGATGGAGCCGGGTGATCGAGCTCTGCCGGAACCGGTCGCGACCGGCCAGCCGGGCCAGGGCGTCATCCAGCAGCGCGTCGTCGGTGGGGGAGTCGTCGACCACCACCACCCGGTTCGCCCAATGTCCGCGCTCACCCTTCTCGGTCAGGCGTACCCGCCCGCGCAGCGCCAGGTCCAGCAGCACCGCACCGGCCAGCCCATAGTCGGCGTACTGACCCTTCACCTTCCCGGTGTCGTCGGCGGTGAGCAGCAGCAGGAGCTTCTCGGCGATCAGCATGGCGCCACGCTAGCCCGTGGATCGGGTCGTCCCCGGCGATGTCGGTGACAGCGGTTAGGCTGGTCGGACTTCCCCAGTCCCCGGCAGCGAGGATCGCCTTGATCGAGTTCAAGTCGGTGTCCAAGGTCTACCCGGACGGCACCCGCGCGGTGTCCGATCTCGACCTCACGGTGCCCTCCGACGGCATCACCGTCATGGTCGGTCCGTCCGGTTGCGGCAAGACGACCCTGCTGCGGATGGTGAACCGGATGGTCGAGCCGAGCTCCGGTTCGATCGAGTGGGACGGCACCCCGATCCGCAAGCTGAAGAAGACGGTGCTGCGCCGGCAGATGGGTTACGTGATCCAGAACGGTGGGCTGTTCCCGCACCGCACCATCGTCGAGAACATCGGCACGGTCCCCGAGCTGCTCGGCTGGTCCGACGCCAAGATCACCGCCCGCGCCCACGAACTGCTCGAGCTGGTCGGGCTCGATCGCAAGCTCGCCCGCCGTTTCCCGGCCCAGTTGTCCGGTGGGCAGCAGCAGCGCGTCGGCGTGGCCCGGGCGCTGGCCGCCAATCCCGACCTGCTGCTGATGGACGAGCCGTTCTCGGCGGTCGACCCGCTGGTGCGCGCCGACCTGCAGGAGTTGGTGAAGAAGCTGCAGCGGGAGCTGAACAAGACGATCCTGCTGATCACCCACGACATGGACGAGGCGCTCAGCATGGGTGACCGGGTGGCCGTGCTGCGCACCGGCGGCGTGCTGGCCCAGTTCGACACCCCCGACGAGATCCTGGACAACCCGGCCGACGACTTCGTCGCCTCCTTCGTGGGACGCGACCGCGGTTACCGTTCGCTGAACTTCGCCGGTACGCCGGATGCGCCGCTGGAGCGGGTGCGGACCGTGCGCAACGCCGCCCACCAGCGCGGCGAGGGGCAGACCGGCGAACCGGTGCTGGTGGTGGACGCCGACGGTCTCCCGCTGGGCTGGGCAGACAACGCTCGCCCCGGTCGGCTGCTCGGGCTGGGCAGCACGTTCACCCACCCCGGTGCCCCGCTGCGCGAGCTGGTCGAGGCGGCCCTCACCTCCCCGGTCGGACTGGCCGTGGCCGTCGGGGCGGACAACCGGTACGCCGGCGTCCTCCCCGCCACCCGGGTGATGGAACAGGTCAAGGCCTACCGCGCCGAGGTTGCCGACGATCAGGTGGCCCGTCAGGTGAAGGCCGAACAGGACGCCGAGGCCGCCCGGATCGAGGCCGAACGGCTCGCCGCCGAAAAGGCCGCAGAGGAGGAGCGCCGCCGCGCCGAGGCTGCCGCCGCCGAGGAGGAGCGCCGCAACGCCAAGGGGCGCAGGCGTCGCAAGGAACCGGTGGGCGACGAGTCCCCGCGTTCGGTGAGCGAGGAGCGCGGCGAGTCCCCACGGTCGGTGAGCGAGGAGCGCGGCGACGAGTCGAAGGGCAAGACCCCGTGATCGACTGGACCTGGCTGCAGGCCAACACCTCCGAGATCGTCGGGCGGACCGGCGAGCACGTGGTGCTCTCCCTGCTCCCGGTGCTGATCGGCCTGGTCCTGGCGCTGCCGGCCGGTTATCTGGTCAGCCGCAGCGGCCGTGCCGCCGGGGCCTGGCTGGCCGTGCTCGGGCTGCTCTATGCGATCCCCTCGATCGCCATGTTCGTGCTGATGCCGATGATCCTCGGGACGAGGATGCTCGACCCGGCCAACGTCGTCGCGGCCCTGAGCGTGTACGCCTTCGCGCTGCTGGTGCGCAATGTCAGCGACGGCTTCCGCGCGGTCGACGAGACCGTGCGCCAGTCGGCGGTGGCGATGGGTTACGGCCCGGTACGCCGAGTGCTCGGTGTCGAGCTGCCGCTGGCGATGCCGGTCATCTTCTCCGGCCTGCGCGTGGCGACGGTCTCGAACATCTCGCTGGTCTCGGTCGGTGCGGTGATCGGCATGGGTGCGCTCGGTGAATATTTCACCCAGGGGTTCGACCAGGGGTTCGCCACCCCGATCGTGATCGCCATGGTGCTGATCCTGGTGCTGGCCCTGGTCGCTGACGGGCTGATCCTGTTCCTACAGCGGGTTTTCCTGCCCTGGTTCGGATTGAGGGCGCGATGAATCTGTTCGACCACCTGCTCGACCCGACGAAGTGGACCGGCGGCGACGGAATCGGCGCCCGGTTGCTGGAGCACCTCTTCTATTCCGGGGTCTCGCTGCTCGCGGCGATGCTGATCGCCATCCCGCTCGGCATCCTGATCGGGCACACCCGCCGCGGCAACGTGGTCGTCGCCGGGATCAGCAACGCCACTCGGGCCATCCCCACCCTCGGTCTGCTGGTGCTGGCGGTCACGCTGATGGGCACCGGCACTCTGCCCGTGGTGCTCTGCCTGGCGGTGCTCGCCATCCCGCCGATCCTGAATGGCACCGTCTCCGGATTTCTCAACGCCGACAGGGATGCCGTGCTCGCCGCCCACGCGATGGGGATGACCCCGATGCAGGTGATCCGCCGGGTGGAGTGGCCGCTCGCGCTGCCGTTGGTGGTGTCCGGCGTACGCTCGGCGGTGCTGCAGGTGATCGCCACCGCCACCGTCGCCGCGATGGCCGCCTCCGGAGGGCTGGGCCGACTGGTGCTGGATGGGCAGAAGCGCCAGGGCGGCTATCCGGAGGTGTTCGCCGGGGCGGTGCTGGTGATGGCGCTCGCCATCGCCCTCGACATCGCCCTCGGCGCGTTGACCGCCGCGCTGCGCCGCCGCACGCGGGGGCGTACCTGCAAGGATGATCCGAAAGACACAGGCACCACCGCAGCACCTACCGAGACCGTTGACGCGAAAGGCTGACCGATGAGACGTCGCAACTTCCTGGCCCTGGCGGCCATCGCCCCGCTTGTCGGCTGTGGCGTGGGCAAGGACCCGATGGCCCAGTCCAGCTCCACCCCGGGTGCCTCCGGGGCCCCCGCCCAGGGCGGCATCGCCGTCGGCTCGGCCAACTTCACCGAATCGATGGTGCTCGCCGAGTTGTACGCCCAGGCGATGTCCGCCAAGGGGATCCAGGCCAGCACCAAACACGGCATCGGCAGCCGCGAGGTCTACCTCAAGGCGTTGCAGGACGGGTCGATCCAGCTGGTGCCCGAATACGGCGGCAACCTGCTGCAATACCTGGCCAAGGACAACCCGGCCACCAAGGCCCCCGAGATCGAGCAGGCGCTGGCCACCGTCGTCGCCCAGAAGAACCTGGCCGTACTCAAGGCCTCCCAGGCCGCCGACCAGGACGTCTACTGCGTGACCAGCAGCTATGCCCAGGCGAACGGCCTGGCCAGCCTGGCCGACCTGAAGAAGATCTCCGCCAAGGCCGCCCTCGGTGGCCCCGCCGAGCTCAAGCAGCGCCCCTACGGCCCGCCCGGGCTCGAGGCGATCTATGGCGCCAAGTTTGCCGAGTTCCGCACCTACGACGCGATGGCGGTGAAGGTGAAGGACCTGCTGGACAACAAGGTGCAGGTCGCCACCTTCTTCACCACCGACGCCGCGATCAGTGACAACAAGCTGGTCATGCTGACCGATCCGCAGCAGATGATCCTGCCGCAGCAGGTGATCCCGCTGGTCCGCGCCGACGTGAAGAACAACGCCGCTGCGGTGCAGGCGGTCGAGGCGGTTCAGGCGGCGCTCACCACGGCCGAACTGACCGCGCTGAACAAGCAGGTCGACACCAACCACCTCGACCCCAAGAAGGTCGCCGGCGACTGGCTGAAGGCCAAGCAGCTGGCCTGAGCCTCAGGCGCCGGTGCTGGCCAGTCCGCCGCTGGATTCGGGGTACGCCGGCGTCGACCTGCTGTCGGCCGGGGCCTTGCTGTCGGCGGGCGCCTCCGCGCTGGAACCGCCCGCGGCGCCGGCCGGTCCCGCGTCGGTCGGGGTCGCCACCTCGGGATCCTGCGGCTGCGGCTGGGTCTCCTCAGCCGGTGCCTCACCGGAACCCCGCGGCGTCGCCACCGTGGTCGGCGTCGCCTCCGGGGTGGCCGTTTCGGGGGTGGCAGGCGTCTCGGGGGTGGCAGGCGTCTCGGGGGTGGCAGGCGTCTCGGGGACTGGCGAGGCGGTCACCTTCGGACTCGCAGTCGTCCTGGGGCTCGCGCTGGCGGTCGCCCTGGGGGTCCCGGTGGCCCTGGGGGTCGCCGTGACCTTGGGGCTGGCGGTCTGCTTCGGGCTGGCGGTCTGCTTCGGGCTGGCGCTGCCGGTCGCCTTCGGGGTGGCGGTGGCCTTCGGAGTCTCCTTGGGGCTGGACGTCGCCTTCGGCGTACCAGTCACCTTCGGGGTCGCGGTCGCCTTCGGCGTACCCGTCGCCTTGTCGAAGCGGTAGAGGTTGTGCTTGTCCATCAGCGCGACCACCCGATCGGTGTACGCCGGGTCGGTGGCGTACCCCGCCTTGTGCACCTCGCGGATGAACGCCTTCGGGTTGTTCGGGTGCTGGAACGCCTTGGCGTACCGCGGGTTGCTCTTCAGGAACAGCCCGTGGTCGAGGAAGCTGTCGTCCGCCTTGGCGTAGGTGCGGAAGCCGGCCACCACCGTGGTGCTCTTGCCGCCGTAGACCTCCCAGGTCTCCTTGTCGATGCACCCGTTGCTGTAGGGACTCGGTTTGCCGCACTTGATCCCGAAATAGGCGTTGCCCTTGGTGGACAGCGACGACTTGCCCCAGCCGGTCTCCTGGATCGACTGTGCGATCGCCACCGACGCCGGCACCCCATATTTCCTCATGCTGGCCTGGGCCAGCGGGGCGACCGACTTCAGGTAGGCCTCCGGGCTGGAGATGTCCACCTTGGTCGCGGTCGCGAACGGAGCCAGCAGGAACGCCCCGAGCAGGGCCAGGCAGACGGCCGCGGCGGCGGTCAGGCGGCGGATCGGGTGGGACATCGCGAGCTCCTCGTGGTGCGGATGGCTTCACGCTAGGGCGGGCTGGGCCCGTCGGTCGCGCCGCGGACGCTGGAAGTTTCCACCTGATCCGCGGCCGGAGCTCGACTGGACAGATTGCCCAACGGTTTCGGCTTTCGGTGTGCAGGTGATGGTCGAACTGACCAGAGGTCACTGCAACGGTTGGGAAATGGCCGCCCCGGTGGTGAACTTGTGAACCACGTCACTGTCGATGGGGGGCGCATGTTCGAAGAGGGTCAGCTGTACTCACCGGTGACCGCGGATGCGGACGGCGGGGTCCAGGTACACCTCGGCGAGAACCATCCCGGCTTCCGGGACGAGGCGTATCGGGCGCGCCGTAACGAGATCGCGGCCGCGGCGGTGGCCTGGGAGCCCGGGCAGCCGGTGCCGCGGATCGACTACGCCGAGGCCGAGGACGAGGTTTGGCGGATCGTCAGCCACGAGCTGGCGCCCAAGCACGAACAATATGCCCATTCCGAATATCTGGCCGCCAAGCAGGCGCTCGGGCTGCCCGCCGAGCGGGTGCCCCAGTTGGACGAGGTCAGCTCCCTGATCAACCCGCTCACCGGTTGGTCCTACATCGCCGCCCCCGGACTGGTGGAGTTGCGCCGGTTCTATGCCGCGCTCGGCTGGCGGGTGTTCCACTCGACGCAATATGTGCGCCACCCCTCCCAGCCGCTCTACACCCCCGAACCGGACATCATCCACGAGGTGATGGGGCACGCCAACCAGCTCGCCAGCCCCCGCTTCGCCCGCCTGACCGAGGCCGCCGGCGTCGCCTCGACCCGGCTCGAGACTGACGCCGGGATGCAGTTCCTGGCCGACGTGTTCTGGTTCTCCCTCGAGTTCGGGGTGATCCACGAGCAGGGTGAGCTGAAGGCGTACGGCGCCGGGATCCTGTCCAGCTTCGGCGAGATGGACGCGTTCCGGTCGATGGAGATCCGGCCGCTGGACCTGGTGCAGATGGGCACCCTGAACTACGACATCACCGCCTATCAGCCGGTGCTGTTCGCCGCAGATTCGCTGGATCAGCTGGAGGACGTCGTGGGTGACTTCTTCGACAACTGCTCCGACGACTCGATCGCCGAGTTGCGTTCGAAGGTACCGGCGGCCTGAGGCCTAGCGTGCCGGCGGCGTCGCGTCCGCGTTCCCGCGCAGGTCCCGCATGCCCGCCGTCGCCGCGGCGCCCGCCCCGGACTGGTTGTACGCCACCAGCTGCCAGCCGCGCGCCGGGTGCTCGTGCAGCTCGGCCCAGGCGCAGTTGTCCATCCCGGCGAACATCTCCCGAAGTTTCGGTGACACCCCGAAGAATCCGAGCAGACCGCTGGTCAGCGCCGCGCCGTGTCCGACCAGCACCGCGCACTGGCCGGGGGCCAGGTCGGCGGCCGCCTCCCGCATCACCTCGGCCATCCGCGAGATCACCTGTTCGGGGTGCTCGGCCCCGGGCACCTGATATTCGGGATCCCCGAAGAAGCGGGCGTGCACGTCGGGGTGCGCCACCCGGAACTCGTCATAGGTGAGACCCTGCCGGATGCCGACGTCATATTCCCGAAGCCGCCGGTCCTGGCGTACTGGAATCCCTGTCAGCACAGACAATTCCTGGGCCGTGAGCCGGGCCCGCTGCAGGTCGGAGGACCAGATCCGGTCCGGCCTTAGGGCGGCCAGCTGGGGGGCCGAGTCGCGCACCTGCTGCTCCCCGACCGCGTCCATCGCGACGTCCAGCTGGCCCTGGGCGCGGTTCTCCACGTTCCACGCGGTCTGGCCGTGCCGCCACAGGATGAGTCGCCGTCCGGTCTTCGGCTGCGGGGTCATCGTCCTCCCTTGATGAAAAATCGCGAACTGGACTTTCCGGCTTGCCGGTCTCTGCCACACTCACAGCACAGCCAACCAGGAAGCACTACCGGGACAGATTTAGCACGCGAACAGCTCGAGCAGACGGGCGACCGACCAGTTGAGGGGTAACGGCCATGCGACGTGATGTGAAGAGTTGGTTCGAGAGGCGGTCCTATCGCGGGAGCTCCTTCACCGCCGAGCAGCTGGTCCGCGCCAAACGGGGCCGGACGGTCAGCGTGGTCCTCCCGGCCCGTGACGAGCAAGCGACCGTGGGCACGATCGTGGCCGCCCTGCGCACCGAGCTGATGGAGCGGATCCCGCTGATCGACGAGCTGGTGGTGATCGACTCGAACTCCACCGACTCCACCGCGGAGGTTGCCAGCGCGGCCGGCGCACGGGTCTTCGCCCAGTCCGAGATCCTGCCGGCCTACGGCGAGGTCCCGGGCAAGGGGGAGGCGCTGTGGAAGTCGCTGGCGGTCACCTCTGGTGACGTGATCGCCTTCCTCGACTCCGACCTGCGTGACTTCGACCCGCACTTCGCCACCGGGCTGCTCGGACCGCTGCTGCTGGACGAGGTCCGCTATGTCAAGGGCTGCTATGACCGGCCGCTGATCAACGGCGAGACGATCCTGCCCGCGGGCGGTGGTCGGGTCACCGAACTCGTGGCACGGCCCCTGCTCAACGCCTACTGGCCGGAGCTGGCCGGGTTCGTCCAGCCGCTGGCGGGGGAGTACGCCGGCACCCGCGAGGCCCTCGAGGCGGTGCCCTTCGTGTCGGGTTACGGGGTCGAGATCGGCCTGCTGATCGACCTGGTCGAGCTGTTCGGGCTGGACAGCCTGGCCCAGGTCGACCTGGGCGTACGCGTGCACCGCAACTCCCCGGACGAGGCGCTGGCGCGGATGGCGCTGCAGATCCAGCTGACGGTGCACCGACGCCTCGAACTGCACGGCCGCATCGTGTCCACCGAGGCCCCGGCGAACCGGCTCACCCAGTTCAGCCGGGAGGTCGGCCGGGACGGGTTCCAGACCAGCGAGCACGAGGTCACCACCTCGGAGCGGCCCCCGATGCGCACCGTCCGTGACGAGGTCGCATCCCGGCGCGCCGAGTGCGTGTGACCCGCGGATGCGCGTCCTGATCAACGCCGGTCCCTGGCTGCCCGTACCTCCCGAGGGTTACGGCGGGATCGAGAACGTCATCGCCACCCTCGTGCCCCCGCTGCGCGAGCTCGGCTGCCACGTCACCCTGGCCGGGGTGGGCACCTGCACCCTCGAGGTGGACGAGTTCGTCGCCACCTTGCCCGAGCCGATGCTGGCCAATGTCGCCCGGCCCTACAACCAGGTCTCGGGGATCGCCCACGCCCACATGCACCGGGTCGTCGACGTCGTCCGCGAGGGCGACTTCGACGTCGTGCACGACCACCTTGAGGTGGCCGGGGCGGCCACGATGGCGGCGATGGGCGATGCGGCACCGCCCACCCTGCAGACGCTGCACTGGGACATGCGCAAGCACCCCGAGTTCTATTCCACGTTCGACGGACGCGGCCGGGTCGCGTTCGCCGCCGTGTCGCAGTCCCAGCTGGACCGGGCCCCGGAAAACCTGCAGCGGCAGGCGATCGGGGTGGTGCCGCTGTCGACGCCGGTGCCGGAACCGATGCAGGTCGAGCCCGGGGAACACGCCCTGGTCCTGGCCCGGATCACCCGTGACAAGGGCCAGGACATCGCGATCCGCGCCTGCGCGCGTGCCGGGGTGCCGCTGGTGCTGGCCGGGCCCGTCGCCGGGGTCGGTGACCCCGAGGTGCTTGCGCGTCGGATGGCCGATCCGCGCGACCCGGTCCACGACCACCCCGACACCGGCTATTTCGCCCAGGAGGTGGCCCCGCTGCTCGACGGCGAGCGCGCCCGCTGGATCGGCGGCGTGTCCGGGCTGCCCAAGGAGGAGCTGCTGCGCAGCGCCCGCTGCCTGCTGACCCCGAACCGCTGGGCCGAGCCCGGTGCCACCGGGGTGGTCGAGGCGCTGATGCGGGGCATCCCCGTGGTCGGTACGCCGCTGGGGGTGCTCCCCTCGTTGGTCGAGGACGGGGTCACCGGTTTCCTGGTCGAGGACGAGGAGGGCATCGCCCGCGCGATCGGACGGCTCGACGAGATCGATCCCGCCGCCTGCCGCCACGCCGCCCGCGACTGGACCCCGGCCGTGATGGCCCAGAGCTACCTCGAGTTGTACCAGCGACTAGGAGATCGATGAGTCCGAAGACCCGGATCGCCCTGATCGGAGCCGGCGGAGTCGGCGTACGCCACGCCAAGGTGCTCTCGGCGATCGAGGGGGTCGAGGTGACCGCGGTGGCCGACGTCTCTCTCGAGAACGCCACCCGTCTCGCCGACGAGCTCGGGGCGAAAGCGTTCGGTACGCCCCAGGAGGCGCTGGATGCGGGGCGGGCCGATGCCGGCTACGTCTGCGTACCCCCGTTTGCGCACGGCGCCGCCGAGCAGGCGGTGCTCGATCGCGGGCTGCCGCTGTTCGTGGAGAAACCGGTCGGACTCGACCTGGCCACCACCGAACGGATCGCCGCCCGCGTCGCCGAGACCGGGGTGGTCACCGGATCGGGGTATCACTGGCGCTGCCTGAGCACCACCGGGCAGGCCCGGGAGCTGCTCGCCGAGGCGCCCGCGGTGCTCGCCAACGGGTTCTGGCTGGGCAAGCGGCCACCGGTGCCGTGGTGGGCGTGGCGTGACCGCTCCGGTGGTCAGGTGGTCGAGCAACTCGCCCACGTGCTCGATCTGGCCCGCTTCCTGCTCGGCGAGCCGGTGCGCGTCGTCGCCGCCGGGCGCCGCACCGACGAGCGCCCGGATGGTGAGCTGGACGGTGACATCGACGACGCCACCACCGCTCTGGTCACCTTCGCCTCCGGAACGGTGGCCACGATGACCGCCTCCTGCGCACTGCCCGCGCTCTATGGCGCGGCGCTGCACACGATCAGCCACGGTGTCCACCTCGCGCTGTCGGAGGCCGAGCTGGTCGTCACCCGCGGTGAGCAGGTGCAGCGCCACCGGCGCGAGGCGGATCCGCGGGAGCTGATCGACGCCGACTTCATCGCCGCAGTCCGCGGGGAACGCGAACAGGCGGTCGCCCCCTATGCCGACGCGCTGGCCAGCCACCGGTTCGCGCTGGCGATCACCGAGTCGGCCGCCACCGGCCGACCGGTCGAGCTGACCCCGTCGGGGGGCACCCGGTGAAGCGCCGCAACCTGATCGTCTGCGCGCCCGGCCGGATCGAGATCGTCACCGAGGAGTTGCCCGAGCTGCCCGACGGTGGACTGCTGCTGGAGACCATCGCCACCGGCTTCTCGGCCGGCACCGAGCTGACCTACGTGAAGGGGGTCAACCCGGCGCTGCACCGCGTGCTGGACACCGAGCTCGGGTTGTTCGTGGAGAACCCCGGTGGTGCCACCGATGTCGCCTACCCGGTCACCCGGATGGGTTACATGGAGGTGGCGCGGGTGGCGAAGAGCCGCACCGCCGCCTTCGCCGAGGGGGCCGTGGTGGCGATCCCCTACGGGCACGCCACCCACCACGTCGCCGACCCGGTGCGCGAGCACATCGTGCCGGTGCCCGACGACCTCGACCCGCTGCTGGGGGTCTACGTCGCCCACATGGGCCCGATCTGTGCGAACGGGCTGCTGCACGCGGCCGCCGAGGTCAGCGGGGCGGCCACCGACTCCCTGGGTGCCGGCGTCCGCGGCCGACTCGTGGTCATCACCGGGGCCGGGTTGATCGGGCTGCTGGTCGCGCTGATGGCGCAGCACCACGGCGCCCGTGAGGTGGTCGTCGTCGACGCCGATCCGCAGCGTCGAGCGTACGCCGAACAGCTCGGTTTCACCGCCCTCGACCTCGACGACGATCCGGGGCTGGTGCTGAAGACCCGGTGGCGGCACGGTGCCGGGGATCACGGCGCCGACGTGGTGTTCCAGTGCCGGGGACAGGCCGCGGCGATGCATCAGGCGCTGCGCTGCCTACGCCCGCAGGGCACGCTGGTCGACCTGGCGTTCTATACCGCCGGCGCCCAGGAATTGCGCCTGGGTGAGGAATTCCACCACAACGGGCTGCGCATCGTGACCGCCCAGATCGGTCGCGTGCCGCGCGGGCTGGCGCACGTGTGGGACCGGCAACGGCTCTCCGCCGAAACCATCGAGGTGCTGCGCGTCTGCGGCGATCGGATCACGGAGCACCTGGGCACCGACGTGATCCCGCTGGACGAGGCGCCGGAGCTGATGCGTCAGCTGGCCGCCCGCGAGCGGCACGTGCTGTCGGCCATTTTCACCTGCTGAGGCAGGGATTCAGCCCTTGCACCCCTCGAGCACGGTCGCGGTGCCGGAGAGTCCGAGCCGGGAGGCGCCGGCCTCGATCATCGCCACCGCCGCCTTGTAGTCGCGGATCCCGCCGGAGGCCTTGACCCCGAGCCGATCTCCCACGGTCTCGCGCATCAGGCGTACCGCCTCGACGCTGGCACCACCGCTGGGATGGAAGCCGGTGGAGGTCTTCACGAAGTCGGCCATCGCCGCCTCGGCGGCGCGACAGGCCGCCACGATCTCGTCGTCGCTCAGCGCGGCGGACTCGATGATCACCTTCAGGATCGCCGACGGAATCGCCTCGCGAACCGCCCGGATGTCGGCGGTCACCGAGTCGGTGTTGCCCGACTTCAGCGCGCCGACGTCGATCACCATGTCCACCTCGTCGGCGCCGTGCTCGACCGCCAGCGCCGCCTCGGCGGCCTTGACCTGCGACTCGTGCTTGCCTGAGGGAAAGCCGCAGACGGTGGCCAGCTTCACCGCACCGAGCTCGAGCGGGCCGCCCAGCACCGCCGGGTTCAGCATGTTCGGCGAGATGCAGATCGAGTACGCCGCCAGGTCCCGCGCCTCGGCGGCGAGCGCGAGC
The DNA here is from genome assembly GCF_002250625.1 of Enemella dayhoffiae. GTDB lineage: Bacteria > Actinomycetota > Actinomycetes > Propionibacteriales > Propionibacteriaceae > Enemella > Enemella dayhoffiae. Next base: position 176,253 of record NZ_NMVQ01000043.1, read on the forward strand.
ACGTCGGCCGGGGTGGCCTCCGGCTTGAGCAGGGTGTGGTCCACGTACGCCGCCAGTTCGGCCCGGGTCATGCGAGACATCAGTTGGTGATCACTCTCGTTGAGAAGTCGTTCCAGTAGAACTCGATCCTGCCACGCTCGAATCCGGTGGCGCGACCGCCGGGGATGTCATATTCCTCGACGCTCGGACGCCCGAGCGCGGAGGTCTCGGCGCCGAGGTCGCGGTAGCGTCCGCCGATCACGCCATAGACGGAGTGGGCCCGGTTGTCGAACCAGTACACCTGACCGCCGGCGAAGGCCTGGACGCGGGTGTTCGGCACCCGGGCGTCGGTCTCGGCGGCGACGGGCAGACCGAGGCCGCCCTGGGCCGCGGTCGGCTGGCGGCGGTAGAAGTCGTTGATCCCCCACCAGCTGTGCTGGGCGCCGGTGGCGGGCGACCAGTAGATTCCGCCGCCGGTGAAGTCGACCGCCCGGCCGCGGTTGAAGGCAAACTCCGAACTGGTCGGGAAGCCGAGGTTGCCGCTGGGGCCGCCGAGGGAGTGGTAGCGGTCGGCGATCGCCCCGTAGACCATCACCGCGCGCCCGTCGCGCCAATAGACCTTGCCGCCGGTGAAGTCCTGGGCCAGGCCGCCGCGGACGGCGTACTCACCGGAGGTGGGGAGTCCGATGATCCGCCGATCGGTGGCGCTCAGATTCCAGTACCAGGCAGAGATTCCGGGCAGCAGGGCGTGCGCGTCGGTCTGCGGGGACCACAGGATGGTGCCGCCGGCGAAGCGGTTCATCCGGCTGCCCGCGACCGGTCCGTCTATCTCGCTGGTGGTCGGGATGCCGAGCAGGCCACGGTCGGTGTCGAACGCGCTCCAGCGAGCGAAGATCCGGCCGTAGACGTCGTTCCAGTTGCCGTTGCTGCGGGTGATCCGGCCGGTCGCGAAGTTCTGCTGCAGGGCGCCGTTGGCGGTGTAGGGGTCGGAGGTGACCGGCCCCATCAGTTCGCGCAGCGACTGGCTGTAGCGGTAGTGCGACCAGACATCACTCATGATCGGGTGCGCGTCGTACTGCGCGGTCCACGGCAGCATTCCCTTGTTGAACACGGTCATCCGCGATCCGGCGACGGGGCCCTCGACCTCACCGGCAATCGCGAACCCGAGGGGGCTGGAGGTGCCGCCGATGGCGCGGTACTTCTCGCCGATGGCGCCGTCGACGGTGATCCGCTGGGTGGAGATCGGTGCGGTGTCGTACTGGTAGAGGTTGTAGCTGCGCATCAGGTTGATGATGTAGTCGGCGTAGCCGGGGTCGGTGGCGTACCCGGCCCTGCCGACCTCGCGGATGAAGTTGTCCGGGTCGCGGGTGAAGTTGAACGCCGCGGCATACCGGGAGGAGTTCTTGAGGAAATAGCCGTGGTCGCGGAAGGAGTCCTCGGCCGAACGGTAGGTGCGGAAGGCGCTGACGATCGGCACCGGGTTGGCGGGGTCGTAGTACTCGAGCGAGGACTTGTCCATGCAGCCCAGCTGATAGGGGCTGGCGTAGTCGGTCTTGCACTTGATGCCGAAGTACGCGTGGGCGTACACCGCCAGGGTCGAGCCGCCCCACCCGGACTCGAGGATCGACTGGGCGATGCTGACCGAGGCGGGGACCTGGTATTCGGTCTGGGCCTGCTGTGCCATCGGCGCCACCGCCTTGATGAAGCGACCGGTGTCGGCCGCCCGCGCCGCCGGGGCGTGGGTGACGGAGACTGCGACGACGGTGAGGACTGCGGCGAGCAGGGCGCCGCCACGTCGGGGAAGCTGCTTCAGCATGCCCCCGATTGTCGGTGTTCCCCACGCTTTTGACCAGTTGATCAGTCAAGCACCCCCTGAGACTTCCGCCACCCGCAGAACTCCGGTCTCTTCGCGACGGCCCGACGAGCCTCCGCGGGTATGCGCGGTGCGACGTCAAATGATCAAGGAATTTTGCGGTTGGCCCGGTCGCAGCGGATCCCGTCAGCGCAGGTCGGGTCGAACGCGGATCTCGGCGCGGAACATGGGGGCGGAGGGGGCCAGCCCGGCGCTCACCTCCGTCACCTCCCAGTGCACGTGCTCGATCACCCAGACCTGACCCCGCAGGCGGATCGTCTCACCGACTCGGGGCAGACCCCTTGGTGCGGATCGACAGCAGCGGCTGGCGCGCGCCGGGGGTGTGGAAGACCAGGTGGACGTCCTCGTAGCTGACCAACTTCTCCATGGCGGCAGCGTAGGGGGCGCCGGTGGCACCCTCTTCGATCCAGGAACCGCCCGTCAGTACGCCCCCCACGAACTAGGCTGTCGCCGTGTCGAACTTCGATTTCGGTGGGTCGGGTCCGGGTCCCGGCACCCCGCCGCCCCCGGTGGCCCACCAGTACGCCCAGCCGGCACCTCCGCCGCCGCCCCAGTTCCAGCCGAACCCGGCCGCCGGAGCGGGGCAACCCGAGCGGTCCCAGGGCGGTGGCAGCGGCGGCATCCTGCCGGTCGGCCTCGTCTCGCTGCTGGTGCTGTTGCTGGTGATGGGGTTCATCGCGGTGCGCGGCAACCGGATCGCGCCGTTCTCCAGCCAGATCGATTCGGGCTGGCGCAACGTCGGCGGCACCGGCGGCGAACTGACCGACCATCTGCGCGGCGAGGGGTACACCTGCTCGGACCAGGGCCTGCGGCTGGATTTCCAGTACTACCGCGTCTGCGCGAAGTACACCAAGGACGAGAGCACCGCGATCGAGTTCCTGGGCGCCCCGGACGGTGACATCCAGTTCGGGATCGCGACCTTCGGCAACGTGACGGCCGCCCGTGCGGCCACCGAGCGGTTGATCGACGCCACCTTCCGCGACACCCAGGCGCGGCAGGCCTCGCGCGGGGCCCTCGGCGCCAACGCCCCCGCCCGGGGGGCGTGGGGTTCCGCGGAGCAGCGAACGAGCACGGCCTTCACCGTGCAGAAGCCGTGGGGAGCGCTCGCCGATCTCGACCGGCGTGCCCTCGAAACCACCCCGGCCGACGTCGGCGCCCAGGCGGTCGGCGCCGGTTATGTCTGCCGGCCCGGGGAGAGCGGGAACAGCGTCAACTGCACCCTCAACGCCGCCGGCGGCAGCTGGCAGCTGGTGGCGACCGAGGTGGCTCCGAAACGCGTGCTGGTTGGCCTGAACGGGCGGGTCACCGACGACAAGCAGTTCGACCCGGCCAAGGAGCTCGAGCGGCTGTTGCCGTCAACCCCCGGTCGGGGGGCGGTGCTGGGCTATGTCTCCACGGCCGACCAGAAGGCCGGCGCGTCCGGTTTCGCCGGGGGCATCCGGGTCGACTATCGGGTCACGCTGACCGGGGACAAGAAGGCGCGCAGCGCCGCCAGCATCACGGTCGGCTGAGGATACGCCTCAGGCCAGCGGCAGCCGCAGGGTGAACGTGGTGCTGCCCGGACGGGAGTCGACGCTCGCCGTGCCGCGGTGCGCGGACATCACCGCCTCCACGATGGCCAGGCCCAGCCCGGTGGAATCCTTCGACGTGCCGGAGCGCGTCCGCGCCACATCGGCGCGGGTGAACCGTTCGAACACGTGGTCCTTGATCTCGGGCGGGATGCCGGGCCCGTCGTCGGTGACGGTGATCACCGCCTGATCGCCCTCGCTGCGGGTGCTGGCGGTGACCACCGTGCCCTCGGGAGTGTGCTTGCGCGCGTTGGCGAGCAGGTTGGCGACCACCTGGTGCAGCCGGTGCCGGTCGGCCAGGGCGAGCACCGGCGGATCGGGCAGGTCGACCCCCCAGTCGTAGGCCGCGTTCGCGGCCTGGGCGTCGCTGATCGCGTTGAGCAGCAGGTCGTTCAAGTTGACCGGCTCGAGCTGCAGGTTGGGGTTGGAGTCCATCCGTGCCAGCAGCAGCATGTCCTCCACCAGCCGCGACATCCGCTCGGCCTCCGACTCCACCCGGCTCATCGCGAAGGCCGCGTCGCTGGGCAGTTCCTCGCGGTTGCGGCGGGTGAGTTCGGCGTACCCGCGGATCGCGGCGAGCGGGTTGCGCAGCTCGTGGGAGGCGTCGGCGACGAACTGGCGTACCTTCGTCTCGGACGCCTGCCGGGCGGCCAGGGCACCCTCCACGTTGCCGAGCATGTGGTTCAACGCCCAGCCGACCTGGCCGACCTCGGTATGCGGGTTGGCGTCCTCCGCAGGCACCCGGACCGGCAGCGCCACCTCGCCGCGGGAGAGCTCCAACTGGGAGACCCGTTGGGCGGTGCCGGCGAGCCGGTTCAGCGGGGCCAGGCTGCGGTTCACCACGGTACGCACGACCAGGATGGACAGTCCGATCGCCAGCAGGGCCAGCACGAGCTCGAGCACGATCATCTCGGTGATGGTGTGGTCGAGTTCGGCGGTCGGCAGCGCCACCACATAGATGTTGCCGCCGCGCTTCATCGCCATCGCCCGATAGCGGCCATAGTCGCTGAGCCGCACGCTGACGTGGCGACCGTTGGGTGGCAGCCGGAGCAGCTCGGCCGCGGCGTTGGCCGAGAGGCTACCGACGAGGTCTCCACCGGAGGTACCGCGCTCGACGCGGATGCCGCCCAGCACCACGTTGCCGTCGGTCTGCACCACGATGGTGCCAATCGGCTGGGCGGGGGACAGGTCGACCGGGGGCGGCGTCGACTGGCCACTGTTGCCGCCGCGGGGGAAGCGGTCCTGGCGGGAGAACGCGGCGTCCAGCTGCCGGTCGAGGCTGCGGACGAGGGTTTCGCGGGTGGAGATGGTGGTCAACGCCGACAGCAGCACGGCGACCACCGCGACCAGGGCGGCCATCCGCAGCACCAGGCGCCGGCCCAGGGTGCCGGGGCCGAGCGGGGAGATCGGCGCGAGAGCGGTGGTTGAGTCGGCCATCGCCAGTGAGTCAGTTCGCCGGGCGCAGCACATAGCCGGCGCCGCGCATGGTGTGAATCATCGGCGCGCGGTCGTGGTCGATCTTCTTGCGCAGATAGGAGATGTAGAGCTCGACGACGTTGGCCTGGCCGCCGAAGTCGTAGTTCCAGACGCGATCGAGGATCTGGGCCTTGGAGAGCACGCGGCGTGGGTTGCGCATCAGATAGCGGAGCAGCTCGAACTCGGTGGCGGTGAGCTGGATGTCGTCCCCGCCCCGGGTCACCTCGTGGGAGTCCTCGTCGAGGGTGAGGTCGCCGACGATCAGCATCGAGTCGGACCGCACCAGCGAGGCGCCGGAGCGGCGCAGCAGCCCGCGCAACCGGGCGATCACCTCCTCCAGGGAGAACGGTTTGGTGACGTAGTCGTCACCGCCGGCGGTCAGGCCGCCGACGCGGTCGGAGACGGCGTCCTTGGCGGTGAGGAAGATGACGGGGATCTCGGGCTGCTCGGTGCGGACCCGTCGCATCACCTCGAGCCCGTCGAAGTCGGGGAGCATCATGTCGAGCACGATCGCGTCCGGGCGTACCTCGCGGGCCACCTTGACCGCCTCACTGCCCGAGGCCGCCGTGGAGACCTCCCAGCCCTCGTAGCGCATCGCCATCGACAGCAGCTCGGTCAGGGACTGCTCGTCGTCGACGGTCAGCACCCGGATCGGGGAGCCGTCGGGGCGGGTCAGTGTGGGTTCTGCGGTGCGTGCCATGGGACAACTGTGACACCGCTGTGTGGGCCGAGGCTATGCGCTCACTGTGGGAATCCTGTGAGCCTCAGGCGGGGTCGTTGTCGTCGACGCGGGTACGGGATTTCGCGGTGGCGCTGGTGGAACCGGAGGTGGCGGGGGTGTTGGAGGTCTTGGGCGTACGCCGGACCGGCTCGTCGCTGTCGTCGTCGTCATCGTCGCGGGAGCGCTTGAACAGCTGGTCGATGGCGGCGCGTCCGGCGCCGAACACGGTCAGCAGCAGGGCCAGGCCGGCCTGGACGACGTTGTATTCATAGCCGCCGTTCTCGATCCACGGGCCCCGGAAATAGCGGGTCCAGAGGATCACCATCACCTGCTGCACGACGAGTGCGATGCCGATGATCGGGGTGAGCAGCCCGAAGATGAGGAAGAGGCCGCCGATGATCTCCAGCAGGGTGCCGCCCCAGGCCATCACCTCGGGCTGCGGGGTCTGGAACTGCTTGAGATAGTCGATCTGCGCCTGCATGCCGCCTTCGCTGGTCCAGCGGCGCCAGCCGCGGAAGACCAGGATCGCCCCGAAGGTAACCCGGGCCAGCAGCAGGGCCATATCCCGCAGCACGTTGATCAGGGCCGACATCAGTTCTCCTCGCCTCGGTTCGCGCCAACCTTAACGGGGATTTCGCAGCATTGTGCGCACGTTCCCGGCCCAGCCGTCGTCGTGAGGTTGATCGCGTGGCAGTGCGGCGGCAGACGGATCAGCGGATCCGCAGGGGGATTCGCCTCGCCCATGAGTCGATCGAGTTCTTCGGTGAGGACGCCGGGAGTCACGACTTCGAGCGGATCGCGCGGGGACACCGCTGGCTCGACGAGGACGCTGCGGCGAGGGAGTGGTTCGCCAAGGCGGCAGCCAATGTGGAGTGGTTCTCCCGCAACGTCGCCGGCCCGCAGCTGCTCTCCGGCGACCTCGCGGGCGCCGTCGACGCTGCCGAACGGATCGCCGCGGAGCATCCGATGGCACAGGCCGTGCGGGCGCTGGCCTGGGCGCGCTCCGAGGGCACGGTCGCGGACGCCGAAACGGCCCTTGGCCTGTGGTTGACGTCCGCCCACCAGGCCGGTGCTGGTCCCGGGAGGTCAGCGGGCAGCTGGTGATGTCGGTGTGGGACTGGATCGAGGAGTGTTACGCCAGCATCGGTGAGCTCGGGGGTGAGCGGCCCGCCACCCATCGCCGGATGCTGGAGATGCTCGGAGTGCGCTCGCCGGAGCCCGCTCCGCGAAGGGCTTCGACTCGCGAGCTCGCTCAGCCAACGTTGAACGTCAGGCCGCGGCAGCGTCCTCGAAGCGGGTACGCAGCGCCTCGACCGCGATCAGCAACTGCGCGGTCACGTCGCTGTCGGCGCGGACCCGGACCACGAGCCGGCTGCGTCCGGGGCCGACCGGGAGCACGTCGAGGCTGCCGGGATGGTGCTGCGTCGAGCCCCAGCTGAGCGTGCAGTCGGGCTCCTCGACGCGCAGCCAGGCGCCCTCCACCGGCTCGCCGAGGCTGGCACTGCGCGGCATGTGCGCGGTCAGCGACTCGACGTCGGTGAGCTCGGCGAAGAGCCGCGCGGGCTCCAGGGCGATCTCGGTGCTGTGCTCATAGATGTTCGTCATTCTCATCGGACCTGTGTCTCTGGAAGGCTGGGGCTGGTCACGCTAGCACTGCGAGCCCGTGGTCGCGTCAAATCCGCGCACCCTGAAAGGAATCCAATGTCGGTGCACCCGAACTGCCAGCTGATCGACCAGATCGTTTCCGACAAGGGGTTTCCCGGCCGCGTGCGGATGCTGCCCGAGGCCGCCACGACCGCGAAGTCCGCGGCCGCCCAGCTGGGAGTCGAGGTGGGGGCGATCGCCAACTCGCTCATCTTCCGCACCGCCGACGACGCCCCGGTCCTGGTGATGACCAGCGGTGCCCATCGGGTGGACACCGACAAGGTGGCGGTGCTGATCGGCACCGAGATCGGCCGTGCGGACGCCGAATTCGTACGCCGACACACCGGCCAGCCGATCGGTGGGGTCGCCCCGGTCGGTCACCCGCAACCGATCCAGACGCTGATCGACACCGACCTGCGGCAATTTCCGGAGCTGTGGGCCGCCGGCGGCATCCCGCACGCGATCTTCCCGCTCACCTTCGACCAGCTCGTTGCCCTCACCGGTGGCCGGGTCGCCGAGGTCGCCTGAGTCGTGTTCGAGCACAGAGACCTGGCCGGCACCGACTGGTACCACGCCTCCGGACCCCGCGACCAGGCCTTCGCCGAGCTCGGGAAAGCCTGTGCGGACAGGATTCACCGGGTGCTGGCCAGCGCCGCGGTGATGGACCCGATCCGCGATCGGGTCGAGCGGTCACCGCACTTCGAGTGCGTGTTGGCCGCGTCGCGGCGTACGCCCGCCCACGCGGAACTGGTCGCCCTCGCCCGCGGAGCGGACGCCCCGATCGAAGACCTCGAGATTCTCAACCTGCGCGGGGATCTCGGCACCGACGGGCTGGGCTGCACCGATGTCGCGATCGCCACGCCGACCGGCCCGGTGGTCGGCCACAACGAGGACGGCCCGGCCGACTTCGACTGCGTCGCCCTCACCCTGACCCTGGAGGCCCGCACACCGATCTGGGTCTATTGGACGCCCGGCATGCTCCCGGCCAACTCCTTCGTGCTGACAGGAAACGGGCTCGCCCACGGCTGCGACGCGATCACCGTCACCCGCCCGGCCGACGCCCCCGGCCGGCACTTCGTCGCCCGCGGGCTGGCCGACTGCACAGGCTTGACGGAGGCGACCGATTATCTGCGCAGCAACCCGAGTGCCGGGGGCTTCCACCATGCGCTGACCGACTGGCGCGCTGGGGCGTACGCCGGAGTCGAGGCGGTCGCCGGCCAGACGGCGGAACTCCCGCTGCGCAACGGAATCTGCTGGCACACCAACCATCTGCCCGCCCTCGACGGACTCGACACACCCGGCCAGAACAGCCTCACCCGCGCGGCGACGGTGGCGCAATGGCGACCACCCGACACCGACCCGGTCGAGTGGTGCCTCACCCGGCTCGCCCACACCCCGATGCCGGAAGGAGTCAACCGGGGCAGCGAAACGCTCGGCACCATCGTGCTCGACTGCCGCCCCAACCCGGCGGAGCTCACCCTCGCCGTGGCCGGGCGGGAGATCGTGCGGCGACCGGTCACCGAGCTGTTGGCACCGGTCAGCGGCTGATCGACGGTTCAGCCGGGTAGCCGCGGGATCCGCCGCAGCAGCAACCCCAGCAGCAGGGCGACCACCCACAGACCGCCGACCATCAGCGACACCCCGGTCCAGTGCCAACCCGTCCACGCCACCCCGGACAGGCTGCCGAACACCGACGAGCCCAGGTAGTAGGCGAACAGGTACAGCGAGGCCGCCTGCCCTGTCCCGCCCCCGCCGAGCGCGGCGCGCGCCGCGACCCAGCCGCTGGCCACCCCGTGCGCGGCGAAGAAGCCCGCGGTGAACACCGTCAGCCCGACCAGCACCGCAATCAGATTGCCAGGCAGGGTCAGCGCCAGCCCGGCCAGCCCGAGCAGGATCGCCAGCGGCACCACCACCCGCTGCCCGTGCCGATCGGCGAGCGTCCCGGCGTACGAACTGGAGAACGAGCCGACCGCATAGGTGAGAAACACCAACGACGCCAGGGTCAGCGGGAGTGAGAACGGCGGCCCGGCCAGCCGGAACCCCATCGCGTTGTACACCGCCACGAACCCGCCCATCAGACAGCCCGAAATGCCATAGAGCGCCAGCAGGGCCGGGTCGGTGAGCACCCGTCGCGCCGTGCCGAGCACCTCGCCGGCGCGCGCCGGAACCGGCCGGAAGTTCTGTGAGCGTGGCAGAAGCAGCCAGGTGACCACCGCACAGGCCAAGCCCACCGCACCGATCGCGGCGAACGCTCCCCGCCAGCCGGTCAGATCACCCATCGCCCCGCCGATCAGCCGGCCGCTCATCCCGCCCAGCGCCGTGCCTCCGATGTAGAGCCCGGTCGCCCGAGCCGCCGCGGTCGGGTGCACCTCCTCGCGCAGATACGCCGTGGCCACGGCCGGCAGCCCCGCCAGCGCGAACCCCTGCAGCCCGCGCAGCACCAGCAGCACCTCCCAGCTGGGCGCGAACGCGCAACCGATCCCGACCAGGCTGGAGGCGAACAGCGACGCGTGCATCAACGGCGTACGCCCCACCAGCTCGGTCCCCGGCCCGGCCAGCAGCAGCGCCACCCCGAGCCCGAGCGTGGTCACCGACACGCTCAGCGTGGCCGTCGCCGCGCCCACACCGAAGCGTTGGGCGAGCTCCGGTAACAGCGGTTGTGGGGCATACAACAGCGCAAACGTGGCCACCCCGGCGAGGAAGAGCGAGACCGAGATCCACCGGTACGCCGGGTCGCCCGGTCGGTGACCGGGGAAGGGACGCTCGGCGGGTGGCACACCCCAGTCCTATCACCGGGCAGGATGGACCTCACGAAACGACCGCCCACCGCGACTGCACAGCAGAGGAGGAGCGATGAGGCATGCAGTGATCGACGGCACCATCGGCCGGCTGACCGTGGTTGCCGACCCTTCGACAGGCTCAGGGGGCCCTTCGACAGGCTCAGGGGGCCCTCCGACAGGCTCAGGGGGTGAGGTGGTGATCGGCATCTATTTCCCCGGGCACTGGACCAACCCGGATCGCCGCGGCTGGGGGGCCGAGTCCGAACCCGACGGGGTGATCGAGCAGTGCCGCCGCGAGTTGGAGGAGTACGCCCGCGGCGAACGGCGCGAGTTCACCGTGCCGATCGAGCTGCGCGGCAACGCGTTCCAGCAGCGCGTGTGGGCCGAGCTGCTGGCGATCCCGTTCGGCGAGACCACCTTCTATGGGGCGCTGGCGGCACGGGTCGGTGTACGCAACGCCCAGCTGGTCGGGCAGGCGGTCGGGCACAACCCGATCTCGGTGATCGTGCCCTGCCATCGGGTGATCGGTGCCGACGGGTCGCTGACCGGCTATGCCGGCGGGGTCGACCGCAAGCTGTGGCTGCTGGAGCGTGAGGGCGCGCTGCCCGCCTCGCTGTTCGACGAGACCCCCGTGTTCGAGCAGTCCTGAACCGTGCGAACCCCGTTCGACCAGGTGGTCCGCGAGCACGGCCGCACCGTGCTCCGCGTGTGCCGCGCGGCGCTGCCGGCGGCGGACGCCGACGACGCCTGGTCGGAGACCTTCCTCTCCGCGCTGCGTGGCTGGCCCGAGCTGGCCGAGGACGCCAACGTGGAGGCGTGGCTGGTCACCATCGCCCGCCGTCGCTGTCTCGACGTGCTGCGTCGCCGGCACCCTATCCCGGTCGATCAACCGCCGGAATCCGCGTCACCGTTGGGAAACCCGCAGCCGCCCGAACCGGTCTGGGCGCTCGTCGCCGAGCTTCCCCAGCGCCAGTGCGCGGCGATCACGCAGCACTACCTGCTGGGATTCTCGTACGCCGAGGCCGCGGCCCTGCTCGGCGGCACACCGGAGTCCCTGCGCCGGGCAGCCGCCGACGGCATGCGCACCCTGCGTCGACGAAAGGAGGAGCTGTGAGCGAGGAAAGCGCACACCTGCAGGAACTGCGGGCCCGCCTGGCCGCCCGGGCCGAACGCGAGGACCTGCTGGAGGTGGCCTGGCGAAGCCTCGACAGCCCACTCGGCGGGCTCCTGCTGGCCGCCAGCGACCGCGGCGTGGTCCGGGTCGCGTTCGAGTCCGAGGGTGAGGATGCGGTGCTCACCGAGCTCGCCGCGACCGTCTCCGCACGCATCCTGTACGCCCCAGCCCGCCTCGACCCGGCCGCCCGGGCGCTGGACGCCTATTTCACCGGCGACCACACCACACCGAACGTGCCGATCGATCTGCGCCTGGTGCACGGCTACCGCGCCGAAGTGGTGCGCGCACTCTCCGGGATTCCTTATGGCAGCACGGTTTCCTACGCCCATCTCGCCGCGAGCACCGGACGTCCGAAGGCGGTCCGTGCCGTCGGCACCGCCTGTGCGCGCAACCCGTTGCCGCTGCTGCTGCCGTGCCACCGGGTGGTCCGCTCCGACGGAAACCCCGGTTCCTACCGCGGCGGCGCCGCGGCCAAGGCGTACCTGCTGGAGTTCGAGGCCTTAGGCTGAGCCCATGGCGAGCTTGGTGTTGACAGCGGTCGGCGACGATCGACCCGGACTGGTGAGCGCGCTGGCGCAGGCCGTGGCCGAGCACGGCGGCAGCTGGCACACCAGCGAGATGGCTCGCCTCGGCGGCAAGTTTGCCGGGGTGGTGCTGGTCGAGGTGGACGACGACCGCACCGCCGACCTGGCCGAGGCGCTGCGCGGGTTCGGCCACCAGGGCCTGCTGGAGGTCAGCCTCACCCGCACCAACCCCCAGCCCGAACCCGAACGCACGGTGCTGGAGCTGCACCTGCTCGGCAACGACCGACCCGGCATCGTGCACCAGATCTCCTCGGTGCTGGCCGCGCAGGGGGTGAGCATCGAACAGCTGGAGACCGGCACCCGGGAGGCCCCGATGGCCGGCGGCACCCTGTTCGAGGCCCGCGCCCGGTTGGTCGCCCCCGCCGATGTCGACCGCGGTCTGCTGGCGAACGCGCTGGAATCGATCGCCAACGAGCTGATGGTCGACCTCGACCTCAGCTGAGCACCTCCAGCGGGGTGAGGAATCGGCGTACCGCCTCGTTGAACAGCGCCGGCTGGCACAGGTTGGTCGGTTCCAGGCTGTGCGGGATCGTCTCCAGCCGCCCCTGCGGCAGCAGCCGCGACAGTTGACGCCCGAGCGAGACCAGATGCCGCGCCCGCTCACCCGCCAGGACCAGGGCGGGCAGCTGGACCCGGTGCAGGTCGGCGGCGTACCGCACCGACGTGTACGACCGGTGCTGCAGCGCCAGCTCGGGCAGCCGGGCGGTCCGCATCTGCTCGGCCAGCCGGTGGGCCGCCTCCGGCCAGGGCAGGTACTGGTTCAGCACCGAGCCGACCAACAGCTTGCGGGGCAGCCGGTACGCCAGCGGGGTCGTCCGCAGGGCCGCCGCCACCAGCTGATCCGCCGGCGTGTTCGGGGTCAGCTCGGCCCACGTGTCGGTCAGCACCAGCGAGCGCACCTTCATCGGATACTCGATCGCCAGCTGCTGGGCCACCGCCCCGCCATAGCCCACCCCGACCACGTGCGCCCGCGGCACGCCCAGGCCCTCGAGCAGGCGTACCACCTCGGCCGCGTGGCTGCGCACCACCTCACCCACCGGCACGTCGAGCGGCTCGGTGTCCCCGTTGCCGCGCAGGGTGACCGCGATGCAGCGGTGATCGGTCTTGAACTCCGCCAGCTGGTTGCTGAACAGGTCGGCGGTCCCACCGAGCGGCGGGATGAAGACGATCGAGCGGCCGAAGCCGGCCTCCTGGTGGGTCGTCATGGCCCAAGTATCCGACACGCCCCCGGCGGGCTACGGTCGAATCCTTCGACGAAAGAGGAGCCATGACCGACCGGCGGGGCCAGACGATCGATCAGTTGTCCGATGTGGACCGCAGCGACCCGGTCCTGCGGGCCTGGGTCTCCGAGAGCGTACGCCGCCTCGAGGCCGACGCCCGCCGCTCGGCCGACACCCACCTGATCAAGGTCGACCTGCCCTCGGACTGGGGGATCGACCTCTACCTGAAGGATGAGTCCACCCACCCGACCGGCAGCCTGAAGCACCGGCTGGCCCGGTCGCTGTTCACCTACGCCCTGGTCAACGGCTGGTTGGGCCCGGACACCCTGGTGGTGGAGGCGTCGTCGGGCTCGACCGCGGTCTCGGAGGCCCACTTCGCGCGGATGCTGGGGCTGCGGTTCGTGGCCGTCGTGCCCCGCGGCACCAGCGCCGAGAAGATCCACCTGATTGAGGCCGAGGGTGGCCGCTGCCACTTCGTGGAGCGGGCCGACCAGATGTGTGACGAATCGGTGCGCCTGGCCCGCGAGCACGGCGGGCACTTCCTGGACCAGTTCACCTTCGCCGAGCGGGCCACCGACTGGCGCGGCAACAACAACATCGCCGAGTCGATCTTTCGCCAGCTCGGGGCCGAACCCCACCCGGTGCCGGCCTGGATCGTCGTCGGCGCCGGCACCGGCGGGACCAGCGCGACGCTGGGCCGGTTCCTGCGCTACAACCGGATGTCCACCCGATTGTGCGTGGCCGACGTGGACAACTCCGCCTTCTTCCGCGGCTGGGTCGACCGCGACCCCGAGGCCACCTCCGACACCGGCTCGCGGATCGAGGGGATCGGCCGACCCCGGGTCGAACCGAGCTTCATCGGCACCGCGGTGGACCGGATGATCCACGTGCCCGACGAGGCCTCGGTGGCCGGGGCCCGGTTCCTGGCCGACCGGCTCGGGCGGCGGGTGGGCGCCTCCACCGGCACCAACATCGTCGCCGTGGCGCGAATCGTGGCGGACATGCGCAAGCGCGGCGAGCGCGGTTCGGTGGTCACCCTGCTCTGCGACTCCGGCGACCGGTACACCGGCAGCTACTTCGACGACGCCTGGGTGGCGGGCCGGGGCTGGCGCCTGGCGGGGTGGCGTACCCAGCTCGAACACGCCCTCCCGCCCGGTTGATCCGGCTTCACCGCTTCGGGTGCAGGAACCCCTTGAGCAGGTTGGTCAGCACGGGCGCGACCAGCCAGGTCATGCAGGCCACGATCAGGATCGTGTTCACGGCGGTGACGGCCAGGAACGGCAGCCCGAGCCGCTGCAGCACCGGCGCCAGGAAGAAGATGAAGATCGACGCCAGCGGCCAGATTCCCAACCAGGTCACGAAAGCCACCCGCCACTTGGGCGGCTTCGAGCCGGCCGGCGTACGCGGTCCGACGAACCAGTCGTCCAACACCGACAGCCGCCGGTGTTCGGGACCGGTCCCCTCGGCGTGCTCCCGCATCCGCTCGAAGATCCCGGCCCGATCGGCCGAGCCGTCCCATTCGGCCAGGTCGGACTCCGAGGCGAAGTTGACCACCACCTGATAGTGCTCGCCCGCCTCGGCCGGCGGGATCAGCTCGGCGCCCAGAAAACCGTGGTGCTGCTTCATCAGCGCGAACATCTCCCGGACCAGGTCCTCGTATGCCTGCTCGTGGCCCGGCAGGGCGCGACGCCGGGCGATCCGGGTGACCGCGGGCTCGGACATCAGGTCCCTGATCCTGTCGAAGGGCCCAGCCAGGCGGTGGCCTCGATCTCCACCAGGAAGGCCGGTCGGGCCAGGGCGGCGACCCCGACCACGGTGTGGGTCGGCTTCACCGCGCCGGTGAAGTGCCGGGCCCGGGCCGCGGACGCCTTGGCCGCATCGGCCACGTCGACCAGATAGGTGGTGGTCGCCACCACGTTGGCCATCGTCCCGCCGGCGGCCTCGACGACGTGGCGCAGGTTGGTCAGCGCCTGCTCGAGCTGGGCCTCGACGTCACCCTCACCGACGATCGACCCGGCGGAGTCGAAGGCGACCATCCCGGAGATGTGCAGGGTGTCCCCGGCGCGTACGCCGTAGCAGTAGGAGTTGTTGACGGCGGGGCCCTCGGGCAGTTCGGGCGGCATCACGGCTTCGATCGACATGGGCTCACGCTAGCGGCCGACGTCGAGTTGGGGGAGCCCCTGGCTCAGCCCGGCGGACTCGATCCAGGCCCGGGCGTAGGTGATCATGTCGTCGATCCGGATCCCCGCCCCCTTGGGCACCTGCAGGGTGCCGACCTCGGCGTCGTCGGGGGTGAACAGGTACGCCTCCCGCAGCGCCTCGTAGTGCTCGATCCGCCAGCCCGACGGGTGCGCGATGATCGTCCGCCAGCCGCCGGCCTTGCCATAGAGCAGGTGCTGACCGGAGACATGGGTCGCGGTCCAGTCGCCGTGCCGACTCGGTGGGAGCTCCATGGTCTCGGGTCACCTCCTGTGCGGCGTCCACTCTAGGCCCGGCTGAACTGTGGTGCGGCGCCGAGGCCGTCAACGCGCATAACAGAGCCAGGAGGCGAGATGGCCCCGCTGACCGAACTGGTCCGGGCGCTGATAGGCGTTGGCGGCGTACGCCGAGCTGGACGACCGGGACCGACGTTCGTTCTTCGTGATGCTGCGCGACGACTTCGGGGTCAGCGCCGAGGCGATCGAGCAGGCGTACGCCGCGTGGGCGCGGGATCGCTCCGCGACCGCCGAGGCCGCCCTGTTCGAGGTGGTCGAACCGCGGCGGCAGGAGTTGCTGCGCCGGCTGAACTCGGCCACCGGCGGGACGGCGCGGCTGGTCCGGATGCGCGCCGATCTGCTCACGGCGATCGGCGCCGACCCGAGCCTGGCCGCAGTGGACGTGGACTTCGCGCACCTGTTCCGATCATGGTTCAACCGCGGCTTCCTCGCCATGCGTCGGATCGACTGGACCAGTTCGGCGGCCCTGCTCGAGTTGATCATGAACTATGAGACCGTGCACCCGATGACCGGCTGGGCGGACCTGCGCCGCCGGATGGAGCCCGCCGACCACCGGCTGTACGCCTTCTTCCACCCGGCCACCGGCAAGGAGCCGCTGATCTTCGTCGAGGTGGCGCTCACTGACCACGTGCCCGGGACGATCGCCGAGGTGCTGACCGCACCGGTCCCGGATCGGCCGGTGCCCGCCGACACCGCGGTGTTCTATTCGATCAACAACACCCTGGCCGGGCTGCGGCGCGTGAACTTCGGCAACTTCTTGATCAAACAGGTGGTCGCCGACCTGTCCGCCGAGCTGCTGGAGCTGCACACCTTCGTCACCCTCTCGCCGGCGCCGGGGTTCGCGGCCTGGCTGGCCGGCAGCGCGGAGCCGCGCGACCGTGAGCTGGTCGATCGGCTGGGCGCGGACTGGGTGAACGATCCCGGGCTGGTCGACGACCTTCGACCGGCGGTCGAGGCGGCCGCGGCCCGCTATTTCGTCACCGCCCGCGACCACCGGGGTCGCCCGGTGGACCCGGTGGCCCGCTTCCATCTCGGCAACGGGGCGGCGGTGTGGCGGACCAACTGGCCGGCCGACCGGGCGCCCGGGGCGCTGCGCCGGGCTTACGGGCTCATGGTCAACTACCGCTACGAACCCGACCACATCGAGGCCAACCACGAGGCGTACGTGCGCGACGGCGTCATTGCGCACCATCCCGACATCGCCGCGCAACTCACCCGGGAAAGGGAAGAACGATGACCACGATCCACAGCCGCTTCCTCGAATCCGCCGAGGCCCACCCGGACAAGGTGCTGTTCTCCCGGCCCGCTGACACCGACCTCACCTACGCCGACAGCCGCGCCCTGGTCGAGCGGTTCGCGGGCACACTGCACGAGCTGGGCGTACGCCCCGGCGACCGGGTCGCCGCCCAGGTGGACAAGAGCCCCGAGGCGATCTGCCTCTATCTGGCCACCCTGCAGGTCGGCGGGGTGTTCCTGCCGCTGAACACCGCCTACACCGCCGCCGAGTTGGACTATTTCCTGGGCGACGCCACGCCTCGGGTGTTCGTCTGTCGGCCCGAGGACCGGTCCCTGAGCTTGTCGAAGGGACATCAGGCCGGTGATTCACTCGCGGTGGAGAGCCTCGGCGCCAACGGCGACGGGACGCTCGCCGAGCGCGCCGCGCACGTGACCCCGCGTACCGACGTGGCGGCCCGCGACGACTCCGACCCGGCCGCGATCCTCTACACCTCGGGCACCACGGGCCGGTCCAAGGGTGCGGTGCTCACCCACGGCAACCTCACCTCCAACTGCGCGGCGCTGCTGGAGTGCTGGCGGTTCACCGGCGAGGACCGACTGATCCACGCGCTGCCCATCTTCCACACCCACGGGCTGTTCGTGGCCGGCAACATGACCCTGGCCGCCGGCGCGACGATGATCTTCCTGAGCCGCTTCGACGCCGAGCAGGTGATCGACCTGATGGCCGAGGCCACCGTGCTGATGGGCGTACCGACCTTCTATACCCGGCTGTTGGCCAGCGAGCGGTTGTCGGCCGAGGCGACGGCCGGGATGCGGCTGTTCGTGGCCGGTTCGGCGCCGCTGCTGGCCGAGGACCACAAGGCGTTCACCGAGCGCACCGGCCACGCGATCCTGGAGCGCTACGGGATGACCGAGACCGGGATGATCACCTCCAACCCCTACGACGGCGAGCGCAGGCCCGGCGCGGTCGGGATGCCCCTGCCCGGGGTCGAGATCCGGATCACCGACCGCGAGTCCGGAACCGAGTTGCCGCCGGGCGAGGTCGGCCTGATCGAGGTGCGCGGGCCGAACGTGTTCTCCGGCTACTGGCGGCTGCCGGAGAAGACCGCCCAGGAGTTCCGCGCCGACGGGTTCTTCATCACCGGCGACCTCGGCCAGATCGGGCCCGACGGCTATCTGCGGATCGTCGGGCGGGACAAGGACCTGGTCATCTCCGGCGGCTACAACGTGTATCCCAAGGAGATCGAGGCGGCCATCGACCAGCTGCCCGGGGTGCTGGAGAGCGCCGTGATCGGCGTACCCCATCCCGATCTGGGCGAAGGCGTGACCGCGGTCGTGGTGCCGAAGCCGGGCGAGCGGGTGGAGCCGGAGCGCATCGTGGCCGAGCTGGCCGGCAGCCTGGCCCGCTACAAGCAGCCAAAGCGCGTGCTGCTCGTCGACGAGCTGCCGCGCAATGTGATGGGCAAGGTGCAGAAGGCGGAACTGCGCAACCGGTACGCCGACCTCTACCGCTGATCCGGTGGATTCGACTGGTTCGGCAGGCGGATCGGGGAATAACCCCACTGTTCCCTGAGTTGAGTCAGGTGTACTCAACTTTGGCTTGCGTGAGTTTGGCTCAAGGTACATAGTTGAGTGCGAGCGGCTCAATCGACAAGTTGAGCCCCACAGACTCATAAGCAACCCGCACTGGAGGAAATACACATGGCTCGTGCAGTCGGTATCGACCTGGGCACCACCAACTCCGTCGTCGCCGTCCTCGAGGGCGGCGAACCCACCGTCATCCCCAACGCCGAGGGCGCGCGTACCACGCCGTCGGTCGTCGCCTTCGCCAAGGGCGGCGAGGTCCTGGTCGGCGAGGTCGCCAAGCGCCAGGCCGTCACCAACGTCGACCGCACCATCCGCTCGGTCAAGCGCCACATGGGCACCGACTGGAGCGTCGACATCGATGGCAAGAAGTACACCCCGCAGGAGATCAGCGCCCGCGTGCTGATGAAGCTGAAGCGCGACGCCGAGGCCTACCTGGGTGAGCCGGTCACCAACGCGGTGATCACGGTTCCGGCGTACTTCTCCGACTCCGAGCGTCAGGCCACCAAGGAAGCCGGCGAGATCGCCGGCATGACCGTCGACCGGATCGTCAACGAGCCGACCGCGGCCGCGCTGGCGTACGGTCTGGACAAGGACGACTCCGATCAGGTCGTGCTCGTGTTCGACCTCGGCGGCGGCACCTTCGACGTCTCGCTGATGGACATCGGTCACGACGGCGGCAAGTCGTTCTTCGAGGTGAAGGCCACCAACGGCGACAACAAGCTCGGTGGCGACGACTGGGACAACCGGATCGTCGAGTGGCTGGTCACCCAGTTCAAGAACAAGAACGGCGTCGACCTGGGCAAGGACAAGATCGCCAAGCAGCGCCTCGCCGAGGCCGCCGAGAAGGCGAAGATCGAGCTGTCCTCCGCCTCGGAGACCAGCATCAATCTGCCCTACATCACCCTGGGCGAGTCCGGTCCGCTGCACCTGGAGGAGAAGCTGACCCGCTCGGAGTTCCAGAAGATGACCTCCGACCTGCTGGATCGCTGCCGCGCCCCGTTCAACGCGGTGATCAAGGACGCCAACATCTCCGTCGGTGAGATCAACCACGTCGTGCTCGTCGGTGGCTCCACCCGGATGCCGGCCGTGGCCGACCTGGTCAAGGAGTTGACCGGCGGCAAGGAGCCGCACAAGGGCGTCAACCCCGACGAGGTCGTGGCCCTGGGCGCCAGCCTGCAGGCCGGCGTGCTCAAGGGCGAGGTCAAGGACGTGCTGCTGCTCGACGTCACCCCGCTGTCGCTGGGCATCGAGACCAAGGGCGGCGTGATGACCAAGATCATCGAGCGCAACACCACCATCCCGACCAAGTCGAGCGAGGTGTTCACCACCGCCGAGGACAACCAGCCCGAGGTGATGATTCAGGTCTATCAGGGTGAGCGTGACTTCGCCCGCGACAACAAGTCGCTCGGGAACTTCTCGCTGACCGGGATCATGCCGGCTCCGCGTGGCGTACCGCAGATCGAGGTCGGTTTCGACATCGACGCCAACGGTATCGTGCACGTGAACGCCAAGGACCTGGCCACGGGCAAGGAGCAGTCGATGACCGTCACCGGCGGGTCGGCCCTGAACAAGGACGACATCGACCGGATGGTCAAGGACGCCGAGGCGCACGCCGAGGAGGATCGCAAGCGGCGCGAGGCCGTCGACGTGCGCAACGAGGCCGACTCGCTCGCCTTCCGCACCGAGAAGCTGATCTCGGAGAACGGTGACAAGCTCGGTGACGACGTCAAGGCGCCGGTGGAGGAGTCCCTGAAGAGCCTCAAGGAGGTCCTCGAGGACGAGAACGCCGAGACCGAGAAGCTGAAGAGCGCGATGGAGGACCTGAACACCAAGGCTGCGGCCATGGGGCAGGCCATGTACGCCCAGGCCGCGGCCGCCCAGCAGGGCGGCGAGGGTCAGGCCTCGGAGGGTTCGACGGGCTCGGAGTCCGGCTCCGGCACTGACGACGACGTTGTCGACGCCGAGATCGTGGACGATGAGAAGGACAATAGCGACAAGAAGTGACCCGATGACCGGGACGGCGGCTTCGTACGCTGGCTGAGCGCCAGATCGAAGCCGCCGGCCCGGTCCGGCACCTCGTCCCAGGGACACCGTCCCAGAACCGACCGAGAGCACCAGGAGAAGACGTGGAACCGACGCACGGAAACACCGAGCCGGGCGCACCGAGCGGGGAAGACCTCGACCCGGCAGCCGCCCGGACCGTACCGACCGACGCCATGCACGGCGCCCCGAAGCGGGCGGCCGACGACCCCGCCGTCGACGCCACCGACGAGCAGGCGGCCGCGGACCAGGCGCAGCCTGAGCCCGATCCGCGGATCGCCGAGCTCGAGCAGGCGTATGAGGAGCGCACCAACGACCTGAAGCGGCTGCAGGCCGAGTATGTGAACTACAAGCGCCGGGTGGACCGGGACCGGGATCTGGCCCGGGTCGCGGGGGTCGAGGCCGTGGTCGCCGACCTGCTGCCGGTGCTCGATGACCTGCGCACCGCCCGCCAGCACGAGGAGCTCAGCGGTGGGTTCAAGCTGCTCGCCGAGGAGCTGGAGAAGGTCGCCGGCAAATACGGCCTGGAGGCGTACGGCGCCAAGGACGAGCCGTTCGACCCGCAGCTGCACGACGCGCTGATGCAGGCACCGGTGCCCGGTTCGGGCGAACCGACCCTGCTCGACGTGATGCAGGTCGGCTACCGGCTGAAGGGCCGCGTGCTGCGTCCCGCACGGGTCGCCGTGGGCATGCCCACCGGCGAGTCCGACGCCGGCTGAGCGAGCGCATCCCGTTGGCTGAGCGAGCGCAGCGAGTCGAAGCCAGCATCCGCCGGCCGAGCGAGTCGAAGTCACCCCACCCACGCTAAGGAAGATCGATGAGCACCAAGGACTGGATCGAGAAGGACTACTACAAGGTCCTTGGCGTGCCCAAGGACGCGAAGCCGGAGGACATCAAGAAGGCGTTCCGCAAGATCGCCCGCGAGAACCATCCGGACCAGAACCCGGACAACGCGGCCGCGGAGAAGCGGTTCAAGGAAGCGTCCGAGGCCAACTCCATCCTGTCGGATCCGAAGAAGCGCAAGGAATACGACGACGCGCGCAAACTCTTCGGTGGTGGCGGATTCCGTTTCCCCGGTGGGGGCAGCGGGCGTGGTGGCGCGCAGACCGCGGAAGACCTACTCCGGCAGGCGCAGGGAGGGGCCGGTGACTTCGGCGACATCGTCGGCGGGCTGTTCAACGGCCGTACCGGGCGGACCAGCACCGGCGGCCGCGGCCCGCGCCGCGGCACCGACGTCGAGGGTGAGGTGACCCTGGACTTCGTCGACGCCGTGGCCGGCAAGACGGTACCGATCCAGATGGTGTCCAGCGACGCCTGCGGATCCTGCCACGGCACCGGCGTCCGCTCGGGCACTTTGCCGAAGTTGTGCCCCACCTGTCGGGGCTCGGGCATGACCACCTCCACCTCCGGTGGCGTGTTCGCGGTCAGCGAGCCCTGCCGGGACTGCCGCGGACGCGGCCTGGTGGTCGAGGATCCCTGCCCGGTGTGCAACGGCTCGGGGCGGGCCAAGTCGACCCGGACCATGCAGGTGCGGATCCCCGCGGGCGTCACCGACGGCCAGCGGATCCGGATCAAGGGCAAGGGCGGCGACGGCGAGAACGGCGGCGCCGCCGGCGACCTCTACGTGATCGTGCACGTCCGCCCGCACCCGGTCTTCGGCCGCAGCGGGGACAACCTCACCATCACGGTGCCGATCACCTTCACCGAGGCTGCGCTGGGCGCCCAGATCTCGGTGCCGACCCTGAACGGCCCTGCGGTTCGGCTGAAGATTCCTGCTGGTACGCCGAACGGGCGCACCTTCCGCGCCCGCGGCAAGGGAGTCACCCGCAAGGACGGCACCCCGGCGGACCTGCTGGTCACCGTCGAGGTCGTGGTGCCCCAGAGCCTGTCCGAGGACGCCAGGAGCGCGCTGCAGGCGTACGCCTCGGCGGCCACCGAACCTGACCCGCGGGCCGGGCTGGGTGTCTGATGCCTCGGGCCAGCGGTTCGGGAGACCGGGGGCGTACGCCCGGCGACGGCCTGCAGGTCGTCGACCGGGACGCCCCGATCTTCGTGATCTCGGTGGCCGCCAAGCTGGCCGGGATGCACCCGCAGACCCTGCGCAGCTATGACCGGATGGGTCTGGTGCAGCCCCGGCGGACCTCCGGGCGGGGCCGGCGCTATTCGCCGCGAGACGTGGCCAAGCTCAGGTTGATTCAGCGACTCAGCCAGGACGAGGGGATCAACCTGCAGGGGATCCGCCGGATCCTCGAGCTGGAGGCCGAGCTGGAGGAGCTCCGCGAGCACGCCGCCGAGCTGGGTGAGCTGCTGCGGATGGCGCACGCGGCCCCCGCCGGATCGCGCATCTTCACCGCAGACAAGGCCGGAGGCGTACGCCTCACCCCCACCGGTCAGCGGTACTTCCGTCAGACCCCCCGCGCCCTCGGCCGCTGATCGTTCATCGATGGGCCTCGAGGATCGGATCGCGCCCGGCCTGGCGCTGACCACCATGACCACTGACACCACCTCCGCGGTGATGCTATCCGGCCGGGCTCAGGCGGGTTGGTAGCTGCAGGTCGGATCCTCGGCCAGGTGGTCGCCGGTGACGGCGTACCCGTGGCTGCGCGAGCCGCCGCACACCTCCCGGAACTCGCACCGCCCGCACCGTCCGCACCGTCCGCCGAAGTCGGCCGGGCGCCGCATTTCCCGCAGGGCCGGAGAATCCCGATAGATCGAGCGCAGGCCGGAGTCGGTCACGTTGCCGCAGTGGAAGGGCAGGAAGCCCGACACGTTGTCGCGGGTCACCGTCGAATTGGCCTGCGTCCGGAATCCGTTCCCTCGCACGATTTCCGCGGCCCTTATCGTGGTGTCGAAGGGCGCGGTCATAAGGTATTGTTTGCCCGGAGAAGCGGTATGAAAAATCGACCCTCCGGTGACGTCGGACCTGCAGTCTCCTTGAACCACCCTCGGTGAACCCAGTCCCACTGGGTTTGATCATGGACCCCTTTCGGAGACTGCAGGTCAGACGCCACGGGGTTCCCCTCGACATTCCGCCCGGCTCCGCCGCGCTGCGCCACTCGGGGAGCGTGGCGCCGGCGAGTGCGCAAGACTGGCGGGATGCAGTGGCCTCGAACAGTCATCTGGTGGCACGTCTATCCGCTCGGGTTCACCGGCGCGCCGATCCGCGAGGGCGCGGCCCGGGAGTCCGGCCCGCAGCACCGGCTCGAGCACCTGCTCGGCTGGCTCGACCACGTCGTCGAGCTGGGCACCAACGGGCTGCTGCTGGGACCCGTGTTCGCCTCCGACACCCACGGCTACGACACCCTCGACCACTTCCGGATCGACCCGCGCCTCGGTGACGACGCCGACTTCGACGCGCTGGCCGCCGGCTGTCGCGAGCGGGGCATCCGCCTGGTGCTGGACGGGGTGTTCAACCACGTCGCCCGCGGATTCGGCCACGAGGACTGGTGGCGCCGCTCGCCGGAGGGGCACCCGTGGTTCTTCGAGGGGCACGACACCCTGGTCGAATTCGACCATCACAAACCCGAGGTCCGGGCGTACACAGTCGAGGTGATGAACCACTGGCTGGACCGCGGCGCCGACGGCTGGCGGCTCGACGCGGCGTACGCCGTCGACCCGGCGTTCTGGGCCGCGGTGCTGCCCGAGGTGCGGGAGCGCCACCCCGAGGCGTGGTTCCTCGGCGAGGTGATCCACGGCGACTACCCCGACCTGGTCCGCCGCTCCACCCTGGACTCGCTCACCCAGTATGAGCTGTGGAAGGCGACCTGGAGCTCGCTGTCGGATCAGAACTTCTTCGAGCTCGACTGGACCCTACGCCGCAACAACGAGCTGCTCGACACCTTCTGGCCACAGACGTTCGTCGGCAACCACGACGTGACCCGGATCGCCAGCCGGGTCGGCAAGGACGGTGCAGCGCTGGCGGCCGCCGTGCTGTGCACGGTGCCGGGCATCCCGTCGATCTACTACGGTGACGAGTTCGGTTACACCGGGGAGAAGTTCGACCGGGCCGGTGGCGACGATCAGGTACGCCCGGTCTTCCCCGCCTCGCCCGCCGACATCTCCGCGCTCGGCCGGGATCTGTTCGCCTGGTACCAGCAGCTGATCGGCCTGCGCCGGCGCCACCCGTGGCTGGTCGACACCCCGATCGAGGTGCGCGAGCTGGAGAACACCCGGATCCGTTACGCCGCCGGGGCCGACGGCCAGGAGGTGGTGACCGAGCTGGACGTCGCCGCCGGCACGGTGCGGATCGGCAGCAGCGACGGGGAGGAACTGCACTGGCCGTAGCACTCGGAGATACCCTGCACTGGTGAGTGACAACACCCGCCGGATCGAGGAGTCGATCCATACCGACTTCACCAGCGAGATGAGCTACGGCTCCTATCTGCAGCTGCCGACCCTGCTCGCGGCCCAGCAACCGGTCAGCGACCCGGTGCACCACGACGAGATGCTGTTCATCATCCAGCACCAGACCTCCGAGCTGTGGTTGAAGTTGATGCTGCACGAGGTCACCTCGGCGATGGAGCTGCTGGCCGATGACGAGATGCGGGTCTCGCTGAAGCGGATCGCCCGGGTCAAGCACATCCAACGCACGCTCACCGATCAGTGGTCGGTGCTCGCCACCCTCACCCCCAGCGAGTACGCCGAGTTCCGCAGTTTCCTCGGCCACGCCTCGGGCTTCCAGTCCTGGCAGTACCGGGCCGTGGAATTCGCACTGGGCAACAAGAACGAGGGGATGCTGAAGGTGCACCGCGCCGACCCCGAGGCGTACGCCCTGCTGGGGAGACTGCTCGAGCGACCCAGCCTCTATGACGAGTTCCTGCGCTGTCTGGCGCGACGCGGGTACGCCATCCCCAACGCCGTGCTGGACCGCGACGTGCGTCGGGCGCACGTCAGCAACCCCGAGCTGACGAAGGTGTTCGCCGACATCTATTCCCACGCTCACGAGCATTGGGACGTCTATGAGGCGTGCGAGGAGCTGGTCGATCTGGAGGACAACTTCCAGCTGTGGCGGTTCCGGCACCTGAAGACCGTGCAGCGCACGATCGGGATGAAGACCGGGACCGGCGGCTCCTCGGGAGTCGGCTTCCTGCAGCGGGCGCTCGAGCTGACCTTCTTTCCTGAGCTGTTCGCGGTCCGCACCGAGGTGGGGACGTGAGTCGACAGGCGCTGATGCAGCGCGCCCACGAGCTGGACGCGGCAGATCCGCTGGCCGAGTGCCGGGACCTGTTCGTGCCCGCCCGCTCCGGCACCGACGTCGTGAAAGCCTATCTGGACGGGAATTCCCTCGGCCGGCCGTTGAAGGCGACCCGGCAGCGGTTGATCGACCTGGTCGACGGCGCCTGGGGGACCCGGTTGATCCGCTCCTGGGACGAACAGTGGATGGAGCTCCCGTTCGCCCTCGGCGACGAGCTCGCCCGGGTGTGTCTGGGGGCGGCTGCCGGGCAGACCTGCTTCGCCGATTCGACCACGGTCCTGCTCTACAAGCTGTTGCGCGCCGCGGTCGACGCCGCCCCCTGGGGGCGCAGCAGAATTGTCGTGGACACGCAGAACTTCCCGACCGACCGTTACGTGGCCGAGGCGGTGGCCGCCGAGCGCGGGCACGAGCTGGTGTGGATCGAGGCGGATCCCGCCGGCGCGGCGACCGCCGAGCAGGTGGCCGAGGTGGTCGACGAGCGCACCTCGGTGGTGCTGCTGTCGCACGTGGCCTACAAGTCCGCCCAGATCGCCGACCTGCCGCGGATCACCGAGGTGGTGCACGCCGCCGGGTCGGTGGTGCTGTGGGACCTGTGCCATTCGGTCGGGGTGGTTCCTATCGAGCTGGATCGGAACCAGGTCGACCTGGCCGTCGGCTGCAGCTACAAATACCTCAACGGCGGGCCGGGGGCACCGGCGTTCGCCTATGTGGCGCAGCGGCACCAGGGTCGGTTGCGGCAGCCGATCCAGGGCTGGATGGGGCACGCCCGCCCGTTCGAGATGGGCCCGGGTTTCGAAGCCAGCCAGGGAATGCGCGGGTTCATCTCCGGTACGCCACCGGTGCTGGCGATGGTCGGGATCGCCGACACGATCGAGCTGATCGACCGGTTCTCCCTGGCGGAGATCCGGCGGAAGTCGGTCGAGCTGACCAGCTTCGTGGTGGCCGCGACCGACTCGGGGCTGTCGGGGGAGGGCGTACGCCTGGTCTCCCCGCGCGATCCCGGCGTACGCGGCGGCCACGTCACCCTGGCCCACCCGCGCAGCCGGCAGGTGTACACCCAGCTGTGGGCCGAGGGGATCATCCCCGACTTCCGCGAGCCGGACGGGATCCGGCTCGGGCTGGCGCCGCTGAGCACCTCCTTCGTCGAGGTGGCGTACGCCCTCTCCCGGATCGCCGAACTGGTGGACCAGCACTGAGTCGACCCGTCACAATGGGGCATGGCCGGTTGGCTGAGCGGGGTCGGCGAGCGGGAGGTCCTGGAGGACCCGGGGGTGTGGCTGGTGCCCTCTGCGCGCTGGTTGGCGCCGGTGTTCCTCGGGCTGGTCGGGCTGGTCGCGCTGGTGCTGCTGGGGGCCGGGGTGTGGCCCTATCTGCGGCCGGTGCACCTGCACCCCAATCGGTTGACCGATCTCTATCGCCCGCCGCTGGACCTGGCCGGGCACACCTGGCAGGCGGCCGGGCGCAGCGACGCAGACCTCTCCCAGATCCGCTTCTGTCGCTACCTGATTCCGACGGCACTGGCGGGGCACAGCGGGGCGATCGCGATGGGTACGCCGGCAGCGGGCGCGCAGGCGTACACGCTCACCTATCCGGATCCCGAGCAGGCGCGGGTCGCCGGCGACCGACTGGACCGGGGGATGCTCGCCTGCCCGACGCGGAGCGGGCGCTGGGTGGGCGGGGCCGTGCACGAACGCCGTGGGGCGACGGTCAGCCGCTACCAGCTGGAGGGAGTGCCGACGCAGCCGCAGTTCGCGTTTACCGTGCGCTACGCCAACACGGTCGCGGTGATCATCTCCCGGGCCGACGCCGACCCCGACCAGCTGGTCAGGAGCTATCGATCGCGGGTGGCCGAGGTGTCCCGGCTCGATTGATCCCGCCTATCCCCGGGATCGGAAAGTTCGATCTACGCCGTCTTTCAAATTGGGCAGATTCGATATAGAGTCTTGATCAGAGTTCGAGTCACAGATCCAAGGAACGGAGACACAATGTCGCTCGTAAACACCAAGATCCTCCCCTTCCAGACCACCGCCTTCAAGAACGGCGAGTTCGTCGAGGTTTCCGACACCGACGTGCTGGGCAAGTGGGCCATCTTCTTCTTCTATCCGGCCGACTTCACCTTCGTCTGCCCGACCGAGCTGGGCGACCTGGCCGACCACTACGAGGAGCTGCAGAAGCTCGGCGTCGAGGTCTATTCCGTCTCCACCGACACCCACTTCGTGCACAAGGCGTGGCACGACGCGTCGGACACCATCGGCAAGATCAACTACTACATGCTGGGCGACGCCTCCGGCGTGATCACCAACAACTTCGACACCATGCGCGAGGGCGCCGGTCTCGCCGACCGCTCCACCTTCCTGGTCGACCCGGACGGCATCATCCAGGTCACCGAGACCACCTGCGAGGGTGTCGGCCGCAACGCCGCCGAGCTGCTGCGCAAGGTGAAGGCCGCGCAGTATGTCCGCAACCACCCGGGCGAGGTCTGCCCCGCCAAGTGGGAAGAGGCCGAGGGCGAGACCCTGAAGCCGGGCATCGACCTGGTCGGCAAGATCTGATCCGACTCTGAAACAACCCGTGACGGCGGGTGCCTGCCACCCGGTGGGTGCCCGCCGTCCGCGTTCCCACCCCCGACTCCGCCCGCATCTTCTGCACCCGTTCGACAAACCACCGCATCGCCGCGTCACCATCAGGAGGAATCGTGCTCGACAAGGAGCTTCTGGACCAGCTCAAGGGCTATCTGGAGCGCATCACCGAACCCATCGTGCTGGCCAGCTCGCTCGACGAGCGTCCCAAGTCGGTCGAGATGAAGCAGATGCTGGACGAGATCGCGTCCTGCTCCGACCTGGTGACCCACGAGCAGCGTGACGACAACGAGCGGCGCCCCTCGTTCGCGATCGAGCGTCCCGGTTCCGACATCTCGGTACGCTTCGCCGGGCTGCCGCTGGGACATGAGTTCACCTCGCTCGTGCTGGCGATGCTGCAGGTGGGCGGCGTACCGGTGAAGGCCGACGAGTCGGTTCTTGAAGCAGCAAAGGCGATCCAGGGCGAGCACGAGTTCGTCACCTACATGTCGCTCACCTGCCAGAACTGCCCGACCGTGGTGCAGGCGCTCAACGCGCTCGCGGTGCTGAACCCGAACATCAAGCACACCGCCGTCGAGGGGTCGTTGTTCACCGACGAGGTGGAACAGCGCCGCATCCTCGCCGTGCCGACGGTCTATCAGAACGACGAGGAGTTCGCCGCCGGCCGGATGGACATCGCCGACTTCGTCACCAAGCTGTCCGAGGGCGGCATCTCCACCGAGGCGCTCAGCGAGAAGGACCCCTATGAGGTGCTGGTGCTCGGCGGCGGGCCCGCCGGCGCCGCCGCGGCCATCTATGCCGCGCGCAAGGGGATTCGCACCGGCCTGGCCGCCCCGAACGTCGGCGGCCAGACCCTGGACACCATGTCGATCGAAAACTTCGTGTCGGTCCCCTACACCGAGGGCCCGAAGTTTGCCGCCGGTCTCGAGGAGCACCTGGGGCAGTATGACATCGACCTGATGAAGAACGTCTCCGCGACCCGGTTGGTGCCGGGTGTCGAGGGTGAGTTGCACACCGTCGAGCTGGAGGGTGGCGGCACGCTGCGGGCGCGCACCATCGTGCTGGCGACCGGCGCGCGGTGGCGTACGCTCGGCGTCCCCGGTGAGCAGGAATATCGCAACAAGGGCGTCTCCTTCTGCCCGCACTGCGACGGGCCGCTGTTCAAGGGCAAGCCGATCGCCGTCGTCGGCGGCGGCAACTCCGGGATCGAGGCCGCGATCGACCTGGCCGGGGTGACCGAAAAGGTAACCCTGGTTGAGTTCCTCGACGAGCTGCGCTGCGACGACGTGCTGCTGAAGAAGTTCCGCAGCATGCCGAACACCGACATCATCACCGGTGCCCGCACCACCGAGGTGACCGGCGACGGCAGCGAGCTGCAGAAGCTCGTGTACGAGGATCGGGCGTCGGAGCAGGTGCGCGAGCTCGAGGTCAACGGTGTGTTCGTGCAGATCGGCCTGCTGCCCAACACCGAGTGGCTCAAGGACAGCGGACTCGAGCTGTCGGACCGGCACGAGGTCGTCGTCGACGAGCGAGGGGTGACCAACCTCCGCGGCATCTTCGGCGCCGGCGACTGCACCACGGTGCCGTTCAAGCAGATCATCGTCGCCGAGGGCGCCGGTGCGACCGCCGCGCTGTCGGCGTTCGACCACCTGATCCGCACCTCAGCCCCTGACGCCCCGGCGCAGGGCGAGCGGGAGGCCGTGAACGCGTGAACCTCCGCGACCTGGAGTATCTGGTGGCCCTGGCGGAACACCGGCACTTCGGGCGCGCGGCGGCGGCGTGCTTCGCCAGCCAGCCGACGCTGTCGACCCAGCTGCGCAAACTGGAGTCGGAGCTCGGGGTCGAGCTGATCGAGCGGGGCGCCCGGCAGGTCTTCTTCACCGCCGCCGGTGAAGAGGTGGTACGCCGGGCGCGCCGCATCCTCGCCGAGGCCGATGACATCCGCGGGATCGCCCGCCAGCTGAAGGATCCGCACGCCGGCACGATCCGGCTCGGAATCTTTCCGACCCTGGCGCCCTATCTATTGCCGCACGTCGTCGGACCGCTCGCCGAACACTTCCCCGAGCTGGAAGTGCTGCTGGTGGAGGAAAAGAGCGAGGTGCTGCTCGAACAGCTGCGCGCCGGAACCCTCGACGCGGCGGTGCTGGCGCTGCCGGTCGAGGAGGAGGGGCTGCACGCCGAACCGCTGTTCCGGGAGGACTTCGTGCTCGCCGCACCGGCCGCGCACCGGCTGGCCGAATCGCCGAAACCGTTGCGCAGCAGGGATCTGGCCGGGGAGGACCTGCTGCTGCTCACCGACGGACACTGCCTGCGCGATCAGGCGCTGGCGGTCTGTCGGGTGGCCGGCGCGGGGGAGCGCTCGGGGTTTCGGGCGACCAGCCTGGAAACCCTGCGGCACATGGTCGCCTCCGGGGTCGGGGTCACCCTGCTGCCGCGGCTGGCCGCCTCGCCCCCGGTGTCGCCCAACCCCGCGATCGTGCTGCGCGAGTTCTCCGATCCGGCGCCGCACCGCGACGTGGCCCTGCTCTGGCGCCCGGCCAGCCCGTTCCGCGACCTGCTGCCCCAGGTGGCGGCGGTGCTCCGCGCCCTCCCCGACGGCGTGGTCCACCCCCTTCCCCAGGCCGGCTGAGCCTGTCGAAGCCACCCATGAGGTTCACCCCGCTTACCGAAGATCACCTCGCGTACCGAAGTTCACCTCGCGTGATGCCGGCAACGCGCGAGGTGACGTTGACCACGCGGAGTGGCGTTCGGTACGCGAGGTGGGCCTGCACAGGCATGGTTCGCCGACCCACCCTGCGTACGCCTCAGCCCCTGGGCCCCTGCCGCCGATCCGCCACCGCCTCATAGGTCGCCTGCAGCGCGGCCTGGCTGGCGTCGAACCGCCGCTGGGCCAGCCCGACGAACAAACAGTCAACCACCGTCAACTGGGCCAGCCGGGACGCGGTCGCACCGGAGCGGAAGTTGGTTTCGCGGGCGGCGGTGTAGAGGACGTGATCGGCGACCTCGGTGATCGGCGACCGCGGTACGTTCGTCACGGCCACGGTGGTCGCCCCGCGTTTCGCCGACAGGGCCAGCGCCTCGACCGTGTCGAAGGTGGTGCCCCGGTGACTGAACCCGATCGCCACGTCGCCGGGGTGGAGCAGCGCCGCCGAGGTGAGCCCCAGGTGCACGTCGGTGAACGCCATCGCGGTCACCCCGATCCGCAGCAGCTTCTGCTGCAGGTCGTGCGCGACCACCCCTGAGGCGCCGACCCCGTGCAGGTCGATCCGCCGCGCCTTGTCCATCGCGGTCACCACCGCGGCCACGACCGGCACCGAGAGCGTCGCGACGGTGTCCTTCACCGCCTGCACGTCGGCGGCGGCGATCTTGTGGATGACCGACATCAGGTCGTCCCCGGCGGCGATGTCCCCCTCCGGCTCCGGGCGGTCGAACTGGCGTACCGCCACCTCGGAGGCCAGCGCCAACCGCAACTCCCGATAGCCCGAATAGCCGAGCTCGTGGGCCAGGCGTACCACCGTCGACTGGGAGGTGCCGGCCGCGCTCGCCAACTCGGAGATGGTCCGCCCGGCGGCCGCCGCGGGGTCGGAGAGGATCAGATCCGCGACCTCACGCAGCGCCGGATGCAGCGACGGCAACCGTGCCTGCATACCCACCGTGACCAAGGTCCCGTTCATGATCAACCCCTAGGTTCCATGATCATCCAGTTTTTCGTGCCGCGTCGCGGAGCCGCTGCACGGCGGTCCTGATCCCGGTTGGGTCACCCGGGCGATCAGCTGCCGCGGGGCAGGCGGCGAGCGCCTCGCGCGCCGCCGCGACCGGCACATCGGCCAGCAGTGCGGTGAGCGCCAACCGTACCTCTCCGCCGGCCTGTGCCAGCACCTCGGCGCAACGCTGCTCGTCGGCACCGCTGCCCTGGACCAGCATCCGCACCGACCGGGCCCGCAACTTCTCGTTGGTCGGCATCATGTCGATCATCAGGTTGGAATACACCTTGCCCAGCCGCACCATCGCCGCGGTGGACAACGAGTTCAAGATCATCTTCTGGGCGCTGGCCGCCTTCATCCGCGTGGATCCGGTGATCACCTCGGGCCCGGTGTCGGCGAGCACGGCGACGTCGGCGTGCTCCGCCAACGGCGCGTTCGGGTTGGCGGCGATAAGCACCGTGGGCAGGCCCCGCTCGCGGGCGGCGGCGAGCGCCCCGCCGACATACGGCGTACGCCCGCTGGCGGCGAGCCCGATCACCAGGTCGTTGGGGCCGGCCTCGGCGACGGCGGCCGCCCCCGCCTCGGGGTCGTCCTCGGCGCCCTCGACCGCCAGCGACATGGCGCCCGGTCCGCCGGCCAGGTGGGCGGTGAACTTGTCGTCGCCGACCCGATAGGTGGGCAGCAGCTCGACCGCGTCCAGCACGCCCATCCGGCCCGAAGTGCCCGAGCCGACGTAGTGGATCCGGCCCCCGGCCGACAGCGCGGCGACCGCCAGGTCGACGGCGCGGGCGATCTGCGGGCCGACCGCGCTGACCGCCGCAGCGACCGTCTCGTCCTCGGCGAGGATGCTCCGCACCACCTCCTCGGTCGGCTTCGTGTCCAGGTCGATCGAACGCGGGTTCACCTGCTCGGTGCTCCAGGTCAGCGGGGTGTTCGTCATGGGCGTTCCTCCGTGGGGGTGCTCGTCAGGGCGGGCTGATCGGCGAGAACCTCGATCGCCGCCAGAACATTGGGCGGGGCGCTGCCGTGGCTGCACACCAGGCGTACGCCCTCGGGTGCGGCCGCGGCGACCCCGGTGTGCAGCACCACCGGATCGGGGTGTCGCTCGCGCAGCTGCTGCAGCGCCGCGACGTCGGCGGCCTCAGCGCCGGGCCAGATCACCAGCAGCGAGCGGTTCGGGTCGGCGTACGCCGGGTCGTCGTGCAGGCTCAGCCCGGGCCAGCGCTCGCGCAGGGCTCCGACCAGCACCGCCCCGGTGTCCCCGGCCGCCAGGTTGTACCGGCGCCGCAGGTCGATCACCACCGGATCACCGCTCAGCCGCGGCGCCCCCCGGGTGACGATCGCCCGCCGTGCCACCTCCAACCCGAGACGTTGGCTGAGCTTGTGTTGGCTGAGCTTGTCGAAGCCACCCTCAGGTTGGCTGAGCTTGTCGAAGCCACCCTCACGCCGATGCAACCGCCGATTCCGCGCCGCCGACTCACGCAACGCCTCCGCCGACAACCGCCCCGACGCCACGGCCGCCTCGATCGCCGCCTCGGCCTCCAGCAGCGCCTGTTCGGGCTCGCGGTGCTGCGGGGCGTCCAGGCAGAGCAGGTCCGCCCCCGCCTCGAGAGCCCGTACGCACGCCTCACCCAGCGGCATCCGGTCGCTGATCGCCCGCATGCCCAGCGCGTCGGTGATGATCGCCCCGGTGAACCCGGCGGCGCGCAGCCGCTCGGTCGACCAGGCGGAGATGGAGGCCGGCTCGGGCCCGAGCGCCGGTACCACCACGTGCGCGGTCATCACCGAGTCGACCCCGGCCGCGGCGAACGGCGCCTCGTCGCGACGGGCGAGCACCTCGGCCGGGACGTCGACCACCGCATCGCCCGCGTGGCTGTCGCTGCGGGTGTCCCCGTGCCCGGGATAGTGCTTGCCGCAGCTGGCGACCCCGGCCGCGGCCAGGCCTTCGGCGTACGCCCTGCCGTGCCGGGAGACCAGGTCGGGATCGGCGCCGAACGAGCGGACGCCGATCACCGGGTTCTCCGGCTCGCTCGCGACGTCGAGCATCGGCGCCAGGTCGAGGTCGATCCCGGCCTCGGCGACCAGCCGGCCGAGCAGCTCGGCGCAACGGCGGGTCAGCTCCGGGTCGTCGACGGCGCCGAGGGCGGCGGGGGTGGGAAAGCTGGAACCGGTCCGCGCCTGCAGCCGGGTGACGTCGCCGCCCTCTTCGTCGACGGCGATCACCAGATCGGCGCGGTGGGAGCGGAGTTCGTCGGTCAGCGCGCGGGTGGCGGCCGGGTCGGGGGTGTTCTCGGCGAACAGGATCACCCCGGCCAGACCGTCCCGGATCCGACTCGCGAGCCACTGCGGGACGGCGGCACCGGAAACACCGGAAAGCAGTACGCCGAGCGCCGTGCCCATCGGAGTCTCCTTGCGTGGAACCTAGTTCTCTCTATGTGGGGGTGAAAGAGAAGTTAGCACTGTGATGGAATCCTCGGAAGCACCGGCCGATATCAGTATCGGCTTGTGGCAGCGGAAAGGGGTGTTGGCGTGGCGGTCATGCTGGGGGTCGATCTGGGCGGCTCGTCCATCCGGGCCGTGCTCACCGACGGAGCCGGAGCCCTGCTGGGGCAGGGCCGCGCGGCCGGTGGCAACCTGCGCAGCTCGGTCGGTGATCCGGTCGGAAACCTGGCCGCGGCCGTGCGCGCGGCGCTCGACGGGGCGGGTCTGGGCGGCGACGCCGTGGCTGCCGCTGCGATCGGTGCCGCCGGGGCTGCCGAGGCGCGCGGGGCGGAGGTGGCCGAGATGCTCGGTCGTGGTCTGGGGAGTGCCGGAATCGCGGTGCCGGCGCGGGTGGTGCCGGACACCGAGATCGCCTATCGCGCCGTCGCCGCGCACGGGGACGGTGTGCTGCTGCTGGCCGGGACTGGCGCGATCGCGGTACGCCACCGCGACTGGGTGACCGCCTCGCGCTGCGACGGGCTGGGCTGGCTGCTCGGTGATCTTGGTTCGGGGGCGTGGCTCGGGCTGGCGGCGCTGCGCGCGGTGGCCGCTGACCTTGACGGTCGGGGGCCGGCGACCTCGCTCACCCCGGCGCTGCTGGCGCACCTGGGAGTGACCGCGGCCGACCCGCGGCAGGGGCTGATCCGGGCGGTGGATCCGCTGCGGGCGGCCCAGTTCGCCGCGCTGACGCCCTTGGTCGCCGAGCACGCGGATGACGAGGTGGTCGCCGACCTGCTGGACGAGGCGGCGGACCTGCTCTGGTACACCGTTCGCACGCTCGGGCTGTCCAACTCCGAGGAGCTGGTGCTGGCCGGGGGATTGCTGGCGGGCGGCCCGGTCCGTGAGCGGATCGATCGTCGGTGGCCGGGCGTACGTCATGCCCACCAGCCGGTGGTGGGCGCCTGCGCGCTGGCGGCCGCCGCCGTCGGCGTACGCCTGGACCGCCACGCACTGACCGAGGCGCTCGGCTGACCCTCGGCCGGGTCCCGACCCACGGCACGGTGAGGTCACGGCCGTTTGCGCGAAGCGGCGCGGTGCGGGTGAGGATGGTGTTTTTGGCTGCGAGAGAACTGTTGTGAACTGTGACTGATACCAAGAACGAATCGCCCCCGAACCCTCGTCGGGCCAGCCCGCCCAGATGGGTGCGCCCGGTCGCCCGCTGTGGCCGGTGTTCATTCCCGTCCGTCGGCTGGTATGCGGAAGCGCTCAACGACCAACCTTCGCCCCCTGATGCGGCTCCGGAGGCGGCCGTGACCAGGAACCGGAGCGACCTGCGCTGATGTTTGGTACGCGGTAGCGGGAGCCGGGCTCAGCCCACGATCCCGGCGGCGCGCAGCGCCTCGACCTGGCTGCGGTGGAACTCACGCACCACCGGCTTGTTGGCGAACAACTGGTCGAACCCGTGGAACGCGCCGGGCACGATCTCCAGCGCACACGGCACCCCCGCCGCGCGCAGCCGTTCGGCGTACGAGACGTCCTCGTCGTGAAAGAGGTCGAGCGAGCCCACGCCGATCCACGCCGGCGGCAGCCCGGAGAGGTCTTCGGTGCGGGAGGGGACTGCGTACGCGGGCACCACGGCTGAACCGGGTTCCGCCCGGAGGTAGGTCTTCCAGCCGAGGCGGTTGTTGCTCGGTGTCCACATCCGCATGCTGCCGGCGTCCACGTCCGTGCGAGTGACGGTGCGGTCGTCCAGCATCGGGTACACCAGCAGCTGGAACGCGACCGGGATCTCGCCCCGGTCCCGGGCGTACTGGGCCAGGGCGGCGGCGATACCGCCCCCCGCGCTCGCCCCGCCGACCGCCAGTCGGGATGGGTCGACGCCGAGGTCCGCGGCGCGCCGGTGCAGGTGCATCAGCCCGGCGTACACGTCTTCGACCGAGGCCGGCGCGGGCGCGTCGACGCCCAACCGGTATCGGGCTGCGGCCACGACGATGCCGAGCTCGCGGACCAGCTGGACGTTGCTGCGCTCGTCCTGCTCCGGTGAGCCGAGCAGGTGGCCGCCGCCGTGAATCCACAACAGCGCGGGTACCGGCCCGGGGGCGGCAGTTGGTCGCAGCACTCGCAGGGACACGTTCTCGTTCACCCGCTCGTCCTCGACGGTGACATCCGGCCCGGGAGGCCGGGTGGGCACCCTGAACCGGCGCGTCAGGCCGGTCATCCGCGACCCATACGGAATCGGGGGGATCCATCGCGCCATCGCGAGATCGGGATGGAACGGTGGGGGAACCCGCTGTTTGAGGTCCACGAGGGATCCGGTTCCGGCCAGCCTGATCAGTGCCTTCTTCAGATGGTCACGGTTGAACTTCGTGATGCGCGGTGGCATCGCCATGGTGAGTCCCCTTGGTCACGTCGGTCAGATCCGACACCACTTGTCGGTCAGATCCGACACCGCTTGGGCCTGATCTCGGTCGTCTCTGTCGATGAGCTTCGACACCGCTTCTGGGGCTCAGCCGCGCTGGACTGCCTGC
>NZ_NMVQ01000044.1 GCF_002250625.1 Enemella dayhoffiae
TCGGCATCGTGATCCTCGTCAGCGGCGGAGCCTTCGGACTCTGACGTAGCGGCAGCGATCCAAACGGCCCCGACCGGGCGCACCCCTCTCGGTTCAGACCGCGACACCTACCTGCAGCCAGTCCTGCGCGATCGCGGCAACAAGACCGCCACGGAGCGCTGCAAAAACCCCGCCACCAAGCGAACGAAGCCACAGGTTTCGCCTGCGTACTCCTTACGCCTGACGACAAGGGGTACCCGGCCGCCTCCAGCAAGAACCCCTCCACTGCAACAGAGCCACCCGGGTAGGTATTGGACACCCCCTCGAACGCGATCCCCACACCCCAGCCCTCTCAACCAGTCCATGGACACGCCAGGTCACCGGCCATGCCGAGCCGCGGAGCACGACTCGCACCCGGTGTATACCTCGAATCGTAGTGCATCGGTTCGAGGTGCTAGCATCGGGATGTGATCGTGTTGATGATCTTGGGGTTCCTCGCCGAGGGGCCCATGCACGGGTATGAGCTGCGCCGCCGGATGGGGCAACTGCACGGGCATGCCCGCACGATCAGCGACGGCACGATCTATCCCGCCATCACCCGCCTCCTAGGCGCCGGCGCACTCACCGAGACCCGCGAGCCCGGGGCGGGGGCGACCACCCGCCGGGTGCTGCACCTGACTGACACCGGGCGGGACCGCCTGCATGTGCTGTTGCGGGACGCGGGCGGGCACGACATCACCGACGGCAGCCGGTTCTTCATCGTCCTGGCCTTCCTCTCCCTCCTTCCCAGTGCCCAGGAACGGGACGCGGTGCTGCGGCGGCGGCTGGCGTTCCTGGAACAGCCGGCGAGCTTCTTCTACGACGGCGACCACCCCCTGCGGGCCTCCGAGGTCACCGACCCCTACCGGCGCGGCATCCTGATCTCCGCCCGCGCCACCCGCACCGCCGAGATGAACTGGCTGCATGACCAACTCGACCACCCCGCACACGCGGGAACGACCCGGACGGAGTCCTGATGACCGACACGATGCGCGCGATTGTCCTGGACGAACCCGGCCCCGTCACTAACCTCCACCTGCGCCACCTCCCGATCCCTGAGCCCCGGCCGGGCTGGGTACGGATCAAGGTCGAAGCGTTCGGCCTGAACCGTTCCGAGCTACACACCCGCCTCGGATACGCCGGTGATGCGGTCACCTACCCACGCATCCTCGGCATCGAAGCCACCGGCACCATCGACACCGACCCGACCGGCACCTACCAGCCCGGGCAACAGGTAATGACTCTGACGGGCGGGATGGGCCGCAGCTTTGACGGCGGATACGCCGAGTACACCACCGTCCCCGTCTCCCAAGTCATCCCCTTCCACTCCACCCTGGACTGGGCCACCTTGGGAGCGGTCCCCGTGATGCTGCAAACCGCCTACGGATCCCTCACCATTGGCCTGGACGCCCAACCCGGGCAAACCCTTCTCGTCCGAGGCGGGACCTCCTCGGTCGGGATGGCCGCCGCCATCCTCGCCAAACGCCACGGGATGACCGTGCTGTCCACCACCCGCGACCCCAGCAAGACCGACACGCTCACCCGCATCGGCGTCGACCACGTCCTCATCGACGACGGCACCATCGCCGGTCAGGTCCGCGCGACCGTTCCCGAGGGCGTGGACGGGGCGATCGAACTCGTCGGCACGCCCACCTTGCCCGATACCCTCCGCGCCACCCGCGTTCACGGCACCGTCTGCTTCATCGGCATGCTCTCCAACGAGTGGATCGTCAAGGATTTCTATCCCATCGACTATCTCCCCCGCGGCGTCCGCCTCACCGCCTACACCGGCGGCTCCGCCGACCTGCCCGCCACCGTCCTCCAGGGCTACCTCGACGACGTCGCCGCAGGCGCAGCGACCGTTCCCGTCGATCGGGTCTTCGACCTCGACCGCGTCCGAGACGCCCACCAGCTCATGGAAGACGGCACCGCCCGCGGCAAACTCGTCGTACGAACGACCAGGAACACCTGAAACGACCGGACTCACTCGTCCAGGTAGCATCGGTGGAAGATCGCCCGCTACGGAGGGCCATGACGTCGGCGGTGTCCGTGACGAGGGAGGCGACGCCTTCGCGCAGGAGCCGGTACGTGCCAGAGCTGGCGGCACTGGTAACCGGGCCGGGCACGGCACCGACCGGGCGGCCGAGCCGCGCGGCGCGGGCCGCGATGTTGAGGAGCCGGAGCGGTAGCCGGCCTCCACGATGACGGTGGCACCGGAGAGGGCACCGAGGATGCGGTTGCGCGCGAGAAACCGCCACGTGGTCGGCGCTGCGCCGGGTGCCATTTCGCTGGCGAGCAGTCCGAGGTCGCCGGCTCGTTGCAGCAGCTCGCGGTTGCCGGACG
The DNA here is from genome assembly GCF_002250625.1 of Enemella dayhoffiae. GTDB lineage: Bacteria > Actinomycetota > Actinomycetes > Propionibacteriales > Propionibacteriaceae > Enemella > Enemella dayhoffiae. The sequence continues at coordinate 2,362 of NZ_NMVQ01000044.1, forward strand.
GGTAGAGGCGATCCAGACCGCCCACCATGACGGCGAGGGTATGCCCGCCCGAGACGAGCGCGGCTCGGTGTGCGGCGGCGTCGATGCCGTAGGCGCCGCCTGCCACGATGATCCGCTCGGCATGGGGCAGATCTGAGGCGAGCTCACTGGCGACGTGCTCACCGTAGCTGGTGGCGGCGCGGGCTCCGGTGACCGTGGCGCGATCGTTCACCGGTGCGGTGAGGAAGAAGGCGACGCCTTGCAGCCACCCGCGATGCTCCTCGCCGTCCCGTACTTCCTCGCAGTGAACTACTGCCTCACGCTGATCGAGGACGGTGGCCCCGGCTGGCTGAGTCTCCTTGTGCTCGTGTTCTGCTGGAACGCGCTCAAGTTCCTCATCATGGGCCCGGTCAGCGTGATCCTTCCGTCCGCGCCCGCGTCCAGGATGCCGTCGAGCGTCGCCGCGCCCGCCGCATGAACGAGGCTCAGTCCGTCGAGTACCCGATGGCGAGCGTGGCCTGATGGGCGCCGTGATCTACACCCGCAGCGCCCGCCCGAACCGGACAACTCACCCTCACCAGCGCGCCGCCTGCCAACGGCTCGCGGTGGAGCTTGGCTACGAGGTCCGCGGCGAGTTCCACGACAACGGCCGGACACGACCCGCACTCGACCAAGCCCTCGCCACCATCCGCGACGGGCAGGCATCGGCGATCATCGTCGCTGACCTCTACCGGCTCAGCCGATCGTCCACCGACTTCGCCCACATCATCGAGGCGCTAGACGATGAACCGCCCCGGGGTGTCCGGAGACTTTGAGGCGCCCCATGACGCGACGCGGGGGCCGGTTCCCGGTTCGTCGACCATCTTTGTGGGTATCTTCTCCCAGATCGACCATGCGGCAGCGGGTGTGGGGACGGCTCGACCTGCGGCCGCTCACTGACGAGGCACTGGGAGGTGCGTGATGGCGTCCGAAACCGCTGCGGAGAAGGCCGACGTTCCGGATCCCGACGACCGGCGCAAACCACAGCATCCGAAACAGATCCGTGGCGGCGGGTGGAAGCTCACCCTCCGCAACGCGCTGAGCGAGTTCACCCACGATCAGGGGACGGACCTGGCGGCGACGCTCACCTACTTCTCGGTGCTCGCACTGTTTCCCGGACTACTGGCGGTGTTCTCGCTAGTCGGGGTGGTGGGGCAGTCCCAGCAGACCGTGGCCACGGTCCTGGAACTGATCGGCGGGTTCGCGCCCGCGGATGTCGTCGAACAGATTCGCGGTCCGATCACCCAGATGGCCACCTCCGGTGCCTCCGGCTGGACGCTGGTCGCCGGCCTGCTCGGTGCCCTGTGGTCCGCCTCCGGATACGTCGGCGCCTTCGGTCGGGCCATGAACCGGGTGTACGAGGTGGACGAGGGACGCCCGGTCTGGAAACTTCGCCTGCAGATGGTGCTGCTGACGGCAGTCGTCGTGACGCTGGTGTCGCTCGTGCTGATCGGCCTGGTCGTCAGCGGGCCGATCGCCGAATCGGTGACCCGGATGATCGGGCTCGGCAGCCTGGGCCAGACCGTGTTCGCGGTGGTGAAGTGGCCGCTCATCCTGCTCGTGGTCGTCGTCATCATCGCGCTGCTGTACTACTTCACCCCCAACGTGCAGCAGCCGAAGTTCCGCTGGATCAGCATCGGATCGGTCATCGCGGTCGTCATCTGGATCGTCCTGTCCGCGCTGTTCGGGCTCTACGTCGCCAACTTCGCCAACTACAACAAGACCTACGGCGCGCTGGCCGGGGTGATCATATTCCTGCTGTGGGTCTGGATCACCAACATCGCACTGCTGCTGGGGGCCGAGATCGACTCGGAGATGGAGCGCTCACGCCAGCTGCAGGCGGGCCTCGAGGCCGAGGAGACCCTGCAACTGCCGCCCCGTGACACCAGGCAGAGCGAGAAGAAGGAGAAGAAGCGTCGGGAGCTGCGCGAGGAGGGACGCCAGGTGCGCGAGGAGTCCGAACGTGAGGGCGACGCGCCGTTCAGTGACGACAACAACGATCAGCACCCCGAGAAGGGTTCGGGCGGCTCCTCACCCCAGTGAGCAGGTGTTCACCAGATCACCGCTCGTGGGCTTCGGCACGGTCCTGTTGGGCGGCGGTGGCGTACCACGGTCGACCCATGTCTGCAGGGCGGTGAAAGCGGTCCGCTCGCACGGCAGCAGCGGGCGGATCTTGTCGGAGAACAGGGCGTACAACCCGTCGGTGTGGTTGCCGTTCTCGATCCGGTAGTAGCGGTGCTGGCCGCCCATGCCGGCCGCGTTGACCATCTCGGCGTACACGTCCGAGTCAAGGGTGATCGGCAGCAGCGAGTCGTGGGTGCCGTGCACGGTGATCATCGGCTTGTCGATCCGCCCGGTGAGCGAGATCCTGGCGATCGCGTCGCGCACTGAATGCGGCCTGGTGGCCAGATCGTAGTCGGCGTCGCAGTTGGGCGATCCGCTTGTGCAGAAGGGAATCCCGGCCTGCAGCGCCCCGTCGTACGCCGGATCCAACTCCTCACGACAAAGCGCTGGGTCAGATCCCAGTAGACCTTGTGGTGGAACGGCCACAGGTACTCAGAACCCGGGGTGAACCCCGCCGTCAGGATGGCCCGGTGGGCGGGATGATTCTCCAGCTGCCAGCGCACCAGATAACCGCCGTTGGAGGTGCCGACGGCCAGCGTCTGCTGCACCGGGCGGACGTGGCGCTGCTTCATCACCTGCTGCGCGGCGACGGTCAGCTCGGTGAAGCGGTTATGCCACTCGGCGATCGCGTCCCCGGGCTGGGCCCCGTCCTCGTAGAACTTCATGCCCGAGTTGCCCTCGTCGGTGGAGGCGAAGGCGTACCCCAGGGCCAGCACCCAGTCGCTGACGATGAAGTCGTTCGCATACTGCGTGCGGACGCCCGGCACGCCGGTGAAGACCAGCTTGCCGTTCCAGTTGTCGGGCACCCGGATCACGAACTGCGGATCGTGGTTCCAGCCAGGTGTTGATGGTGCTGGTGTCGGGAAAACAGCCGTCGATCTGGATCCCCGGCACACCGCTCGGGTTGACGGTGCCCGGCGCGTTCAACCCGGCCCAGTCGTTCACGTTGGTGTGCCCGCTGACCGTGGTGCCGGCCGTGGTGAGGTCGGTCAGACTGGCCATCTGCTGCTTCTCCGCACGCGGCACCCTGATCCGATCGGCGCGGCCACAGTGGGCCTTCGGATTGCCCGGTGGCAGGTCCTTCGCGTACGCCGGGGCGCCGGCCCCAGCGAACAGACAGATCAGCGCGGCGACAAGGGCGAGGAGCGGGTCGGCCGCAACATGTTGGGAGTCTGGCGAATGATGGTGTGCAGACACAAGGGGTACCGGCGGTTCGGGCCGGGCCGCCAGCCGGGTTCGGTCGGGATGATGACCGACGGGCATCCTGGACAAACTTTGGACAAAAATCACCCGGAGCCTGTCGACAATCCGGGCCTCGCGCACCAGACTGGCGAGAGTGAATCCGGTCGGCGAGGTGCGCTCGTTCCTGCGGGCTTCCTTGGTCGACCCGGTGCCCCGGGACCACCGGGAGTCCGTGGCGAGGCTGCGCCGGCGTCGGATAGTGGTGGCCGGGGTCCTGCTGGCCGGGGCGATCACGCTCGGGCTGGCGCTGACCATCCGTCCCGGTGATCCGCTGTTCTATCCGGCCACGCTCGGGGTCGCCGCGCTCTGGGCCGGCGGCGCGTTCGCCTCGGGTCGGCTGCACCTTGGCCGGGCCAACACCAGATCCGGCCGGCACGACGGATTCGCTGTGCTGCAGGGATTCCTGCTCGGAGCGGCACTGCTCGGCGTGTTCTGCGCCGGCGCCCTGGTCATCGCGCAGATCCCGTTGCTCCGTGACCCAGTCGAGTCACTGCTCGATCACGCCCGGTTCGGATCGCTGTGGGTGGTCGCACTGATCACCGCGCTGAACGGGATCTCCGAGGAGCTGTTCTTCCGCGGTGCGGTCTTCGCCGCACTGCCCAGGAGGTGGAACCTGCTCGGCTCCACCGTCCTGTACGCCGCCTCCACGCTCCTGTCCGGCGTACCCCTGCTGACCTTCGCCGCGGCCTCCCTCGGCCTGCTCGCCGGCGCCCAGCGCCGGGTCACCGGAGGCGTCCTCGGTCCGATCGTGTCCCATCTCACCTGGTCGCTCGGCATGCTGTTCCTGCTGCCGCTCGTCCTCACTCACGGAGGTTGAACGAAATGCAGCGACCCATCGCCCTGGTCACCGGCGCCAGCGGGCACGTCGGCGCCCAGCTCGTCCCCGCCCTGCTGGCGGAGGGGTTTGGCGTACGCGTCCTCGCCAGAAGCCCGCAGAAGCTCAACCCCGACTGGCGCGACCGGGTCGACGTGGTCCAGGGGGACGCCACCGAGCGTGGCGATCTCGACCGGGCCCTGACCGGGGTGCGCGTCGCCTACTATCTGCTGCACTCGATGGACGGACAGGGCGACTTCGTCGACCGCGATCGCAACCTGGCCGAGGGATTCGCCGCCGCGGCCGAGGCTGCGGGCGTGGAGCGGATCGTCTATCTCAGTGGACTGCATCCCGAGGGCGAACTGTCCGCCCACCTCGGCTCGCGCGTCGAAGTCGGCCGGATCCTGCTCGAATCGGGCGTGCCGACCGCGGTCCTGCAGGCCGGAATCGTGCTGGGCAAGGGATCGGCGTCCTTCCAGATGCTGCGGCATCTCACCGAGCGGCTGCCGATCGCGTTCGGACCCCGCTGGCTGAAGAACCGCATCCAGCCGATCGCGGACGTCGACGTGGTGCACTACCTGGTGCGCGCCGCATCCCTGCCCCGGGAGGTGAACCGCAGCTACGACATCGGCATGGACGAGGTGCTCACCTACGTCGAGATGATGAAGCGTTATGCCGCCGCCACCGGCCTGATGCCTCGCCGGATGGGCATCGCACCGGTGCTCACCCCGCGCCTGGCCAGCCGGTGGGTCGGTCTGGTCACCCCCGTCTCGGCCGGGGTGGCCCGACCGCTGGTCGGCAGCCTGATCCACGACGCGGTGGCTGATGAGCACGACGCCCGACGCGACCTCGGCGACCCGGAAGGGGGACTGACCGGCTTCGACGACGCGGTCCGCAGCTCCGTCACCGACCAGGAGGCCAAGCGCTGGAGCCGCACCGCCCTCGCCTTGGGAGCTGGCGTACTCGCCGCCGCGCTCGCCGGGTCACTGCTCACCCAACCCGATTCGCGGTGGTACCGTTCGCTGGACAAGCCCGCCTGGCAGCCGCCCGCCGTGGTGTTCCCGATCGCCTGGAGCGCCCTCTATGGCGGCATCTGGGCCGCCTCGACGGCCACCATCACGGAACTCGTCGAGAACGACCGCGCCGAAGACGCAAACCGGTTCAGGATCGCCCTGGCGGTGAACCTGGCGCTGAACGCCACCTGGAGTGGGCTGTTCTTCCGATCCCGCCGACCGTGGCTGGCCGCTGCGGAGGCGGCGCTGCTCGCGGCGAGCTCGGCCGACCTGACCCGACGGGCAGCCGCGACCCGTCCGCACAACGCCGTCGTGCTGGGGGCGTACGCCGCCTGGACGACCTTCGCCACCGCCCTCAGCACAGAGATCGCCCGCCGGAATCCCCGCCGGGGCTGAGAAGCAGGCCGGGGTCAGCGGGCGAGCAGCCCGCGCATCGGGACCGTCCACAAGTCCTCGCCGGCCGCACCCCAGCCCTCGAGCAGTCGGTTGGCAGCGAGGATGCCGGTGGTCGCGGCGCGTTCCATCAGCGCGACCGGATAGTCACAGCGCACCCAGTCGCCCCCGAGCACCAACCAGTCGCACGGGGTGCTGACCCCGGGTCGATCACTCCACCGCTCGGGTGTGATCAGCGTGCAGTCGTCGCGCACCAGCACCTCCCGGTGCAGCACCGGGTGGTGCGCCGCCTCGGGATGGATCCGATGCCACTGCCGCTCCAACTCGGCCACGGTCTGCTGCCGCGCGTCCGCGTCGGCCAGCACGGAATCGCTGCAGGCGTAGGCGTGCAGCTCGACCACCGACCCGCCGTGCTCCCGGCTCCACCGGGCGGCACCCGCCTCGAAGCGCTCCAACACCGACACGTTGTCCAGCGGCCCATAACCGCTGGTGCCCAGGAACGCGGGCCGCTCCGGGGCGACCTGGCCGTCCAGCCACAGCCGCACCACCACGAACGGCGGCGCATTGCGCGTCGCGGCGACGCGGGTCTTCCAGTCCGTCAGGTCGACCGCCGGATCGTCCACCCGGCTGAGCATCGCGCGGGCCGCGCCCGGGTCTACCGCGAGCACCACCGCGTCACCGGAGACCAGCTCGCCGCCGGCCAGGCGTACGCCGTCGCGCCCTAGCTCGGCCACCCGGCAACCGGTGCGCAGCTCGACCCCGAGCCGGCGCAGCCGCTCGGCCAACGGTGCCCAGAGCGCGGTGTCGTAGTCCTCATCGGGCACGTCGAAGAGCAGCCCCTCGGCCGAGCCGAGAAAATAGGCGTGGAACATGGCCACCAGCTCCCCGGCGGAGAACTCGCTGGGATCGGCGAAGAAAGAGCGGGCGAACACCTCCAGCGCCAGATCCCGCGCGGCCCGCGGGAATCGCAACCGGTCCAGGAAATCCGCCGCCGACTCACCGTCGTAGCGGGCGTGGTGGCCGGGAAAGCTGACCTGTAACAGCTCCAGCGCGGCGGGCACGTTGACCCGGGCCAGCGTGGCCGGGGTGAATGCGGGACTGCGGGCCACGAATCCGAGCACGCTCAAGGGTGGCGTCCGCGGGATGCCGGAGAACGAGTCGCGCATGCCGTCGGGTCGCTGCAGCGGATAGTCCCCGACCGGGCGCAGGCGTTCGAGGCCGGGATCGGTACGCCGCAGCAGTGCCCGCAGATTGTAGTACTGGCGGAAGAAGGCGTGGAACCCGCGACTCATTGTGCGCCCGTCGCCTCCCGGCAGCGGCCACGCCGCCACCCGGCCACCCAGCCGGTCGTCGGCCTCGAACAGGGTCACCCGCACCCCGCGCTCCGCCAGCACGGTGGCCGCGGCCAGCCCGGCGATCCCGCCGCCGACCACGCTGACCCGCAGTTCCTCAGTCACCCGCGCAGACCCGGCGGGGCCGGGATGGCGGACCGCGCGACGATCCCGGCCGGGCCGGCTCACGCCGACTCCTCCGGTCGCCGGGCGACGAACGTGTGCAGGATTCCCCGCTGCCAGCCCGGCACGGTGCGGGTGGCCACATCGGTGAACCCGGCGCGGGTCAACCGGTCCATGAACTGTGCGGTGGTATCGAAATCAAGCACACTGCGCCACAGATAGGCATAGAGCGAGCGGTTGCGGTCCAGCAGCATCGCCAGCGGGATGATCACCAGCCAACAGACCGCGGTCCAGCTCACCTCGGCCCGCCAACGACCACGTACCGAGTATTCCTGAACCACCAGCCAACCCCCAGGCGCCAACAGGTCATACGCCTCTCGCACCGCAAGATCGCGTCGATCCTCGCTCACGTTGCGAAAAAGGTACGCCGAGAAGATCCCGTCGTGACTCCCCGGAGCAAACCGTTCCACCGCCAGCTCGCCGGAAACCGCCTGGGTGAAGGAAACTCCGTCGGGCCAGCGCTTCGCCCGGGCCCGCTCGAGCATGCCGTTGGACGCGTCCAGCCCCTCGATGCGGCTGCCGGCGGGCGCCGCCTCCACCAGGGCTCGGGTGGATGCGCCGGAACCGCAGGCCAGATCCAGCAACCGCCACCCGACCCGGTCACCGCGTCGCCCTGCGATCCGGCGGGCCAGCTCGGCGGCGGCACTGCGCAGGTGCTGGTGATAGCCCGGATTCAGCGAGACGAGCAGGTCATAGCGTCGAGAGCCGCGGTCGAACGCCTCGGTCGTGCTCACGCGTTCTCCTTCCGTCCAAGGGTCCGCCAGACCAGCAGCGTGAGCGTGACCATCGCGAACCCGAATCCGAAGTCCTCGACCGGGATGTCCCACGGGAAACGGATCCCGGAGAACTGCTCCCGGTTGTAGAGCACGATCGGCGCGGACAGCTTGGTGAGCCACCCGTCGACCAGGCACTGGAAGAAGAAGACGATCCCGAGCGTCAGCCAGAACTGCAGTGAACGGAAGATGCCGGTGCGCAGCCAGGCGAGCTCGAGGACCACCACGACCACGACCGACAGCAGGGTCAGCACGGTGTATTCACCCATGATCGGGCCGCCGTCCGGTGAACCGGCGCAGCACCTGGCCGACGGCCTCGTAGGTGAGCAGCCCGCAGATCGGGATGACGATGAAGAAGACCAACTCCTCCAGCGGCATCACCCCGAGGTGGATACCCGAGACGTAGCGTTCGTTGTAGGACCAGTGGTTGCGAATGATCCCGGCGACGTCCCACACCGAGAACAGCAACACCGTCGGTAGCAGCGCCAGCAACAACCGGCGCGGGCGCCGCCACACCCGCGCCCCGATCACGAATTCCAGCGGCAGGGTGATCAGCAGGCACCCCGCCATCAGCAGCAGGTATTGGAATCGGTCCACGGTCAGCGCGCCTCGCGCAGCGCGAACCGACGCTCGGCGTACGCCAAGTCGTCCACCCACAGCTGTCGTGCGCTGCGACGGATCAGCGGCCGCACCAGCGGCCCCATCCGCCGTGCCAGCAGGAATCCCGGGCGGGGGGAGTGGGCGATGGTGGCCTCGGTCATCATCGTGCGCGGGCGGCCCTCCCGGTCCGGTCCCAGCGGGGTGGCGTGGGTCTCCACCACGCTGCCGGCGCCCTCGCCCTCGACGATCTGCATGGTGATCGTCCGAGCGTCCGGGGTGGTGAACCGGGCCAGCACCGGCACTCCCCAGGTGCGGTTGATCCGGAACGCCACCTCGACCACGAGTGCGTCCTCGGTGCTCGCCTCTTCGACGACGCGCAGGTGGCTGAACGCATACGGGTGGAACCAGGCGCCGTGCCACGGGTCCAGCCGGTTCGCCAGGATGTCGGCGGGCTCGCAGGTGCCCGCCACGCTCACCACCGCAGCGATCGAGCCGTCGACCGGCGGCCGCTCCGGGAGCAGCGGGCGCTCGGTCGGCTGCTCATCGGCGAGCGGCAGGCGTACCCAGAGCAACACCCCGTCGTCGTACGCAAGAAACTCTCGCCAACCCCCGCCCGCCTCGCGGGGCAGCGCCATCCCGTGCCACCGGCACAGCAGGTCCTGCCCGGCCACCGTGCACGCCTCCAGCTTCGCGCCAAGGTGCGGGCAGGCCCCCGGGCCGGCGTGCACGGTGCCGTCTGCTCCGCGCCACACCGCCACCTCCCGTCCGGCCAGGTGACGCACCACCGACTCGGTGCGGAGATCGCGGGAGGCGCCGGCCACCAACCACCCGCCGGGATTACGCTGCTGAGCCAGCTCCAGGGCACGTTCGATCCGGCGCGGGCTCGCGTCGCGCCAGGTGGAGCGCAGGGCGCGGGCCGGCGGTTGCGGCAGCCGTCGCAGTGGGTTCGTGGGCGGGCGGATCATGCTCCATCCTCGGCCATCGCGAATCGCCGAGCTCCGCCCGGCAACGCGGCGCGGGCGAACCCGGCCAGCTTTTCGCGTCGAGGCACCCGGATCCGGCCGGAGAACACGTCGAAGTCGGCCGCCTCGATCCGATCCAGGATGCGCGAATAGAGAATCAGCGCCGTGCCGACGCAGCGCCGGGAGCCGCCCGGGAGGTGCGGCAGGCCTGCGCGCGCCTGGTGATACAGCTCCCGGTTGCGCACCAGTTGCTCCGCCATGAACGACCGCCAGGCCGGTGTCACGCGGCGCAACCAGGGATCGGCGCCGTGCGCGGCGAGCTCGTCCTGCGGCAGGTAGACCCGCCCCCGGTCCAGGTCCTCACCGACGTCTCGCAGGAAGTTCGTCAGCTGGAACGCCAACCCCAGCGCCCGCGCCGGTTCCCGAGCCGCGGGGCTGAGCGGCTCCAGCACCGGCAGCATCATCTCACCGATCACCGCGGCCGAACCCTCCATGTAGCCGTCGCGCAGCGCCGGCCAGCTGGCCCACGTGGTCCGGGTGAGGTCCAGCGCCATCGCGTCGAAGAACCGTTCGAAGCATTCGGGGTCCGTTCCCCGACGGCGAATGCTGTCCACGGCTGCCGCCAGCAGGGGGTCAGCCACGCCGCCGTCGGCCAGTCCGCTGAAGAACCAGCCCCGAAAGGCCGCCAGTCGTTCGGCGGGCGTACCGGAGGGTGGCACCGACGGGTGGCGGAAGTCGGGCTCGTCGACGATGTCATCGGCCAGTCGGCACAACGCGTACACCGCAAAGACGTCCCGGCGTTGCCGGGGCGGCAGCAGCAGGGTGCCCCAGTAGTATGTGGTGCCGTGCTGGCGGGTGATCCGGGCCGCCTGCCGGTAGCCAACCGCCAGGTTGTTCGTCGTGACCACTTCTTGCGTCACCGAAGGAACTCCTCGACCCGTGCGGCGGCCAACCGGCCCGAGATGAGCACCATCGGGATGCCGACTCCTGGGGTGGTTCCCGATCCGGCGAACACCAGGCCCCGGACCCGTCGGTCCGCGTTGCGAGGGCGGAACGGCCCCGTCTGGCCGAAGGTGTGCGCCAGCGCGAACGGCGTACCGGCTGCCATTCCCTGGACCTGCCAGTCGTCCGGGGTGACCAGTCGCTCGGTGACCACTTCGACCGGATATCCCCACCTTGTCAGGGATTCCCGCATTCGTTCCCGGACCCGGGGGCCCTCGGCGTGCCAGTCGATCCGGCCCGTCTGCAGGTTGGGGGTGGGCTCGAGCACATAGAGACTCGTGCAACCTTCAGGTGCGGCGCCCGGGTCGTCCAGCGACGGAACCGCGACGAATCGCGACGGGTCTCGCATCACCCGGCCGCGGATCAGCAGATCGTCGAACGCGTCCTGCCAGGCGTTCCCGAAGTGGATGTTGTGGTGGGTCGCCCGCGGCGGGGGAGCGCCGCGCACGCCGAGGTGCCAGACCACGCAGGAGGGGGAGAACAGGCCCTTGCGAGCCGCCCGCGGCGCGCGGAGCCCCGGCAGCAGACGCTGGTACGCCACCGGCAGGTCAGCGGTGCAGACGACCGCGTCGGCACCCACCTGCTCCCCGTCGGCCAGGCGTACGCCGGTGACCCGACCGGAGTGATGGGTGATCTCCTCCACCGGGCAGTCGAAGCGCAGCTCGACCCCGGATTCTGCTGCTGCGGCGGCCATTGCGGCCGGGACGGCGCGCATCCCACCCTCGGGAAACCACACGCCTTCAATGGAGTCCATGTAGGTGATCACGGCATAGAGGGCGAGCGCCTGGGCGGGGGCCAGTCCGGCGTACATCGCCTGGAAGCTGAAGATGCGATGCAACCGCGGATCGGTGAAGCGGCGTTCGATCTCCGGACCGAGGCGACCGAACGCGCCGAGGCGCACCAGCCTGGCCGCCGCACCGGGATGCCGGAGCAGGTCCAGCGGGCTGTCGAAGTTGGCGTCGATGAAGTGCGGCAGCTCGGCCAGATAGAGCTTTCGCAGCCAGTGCACGAAACTGTCGAAGGCGGCCGCGTCGCGGGCCCCGCACTCACGAGCGATCTCGGCCCGCATCGCCTCGTGCCCGTGCCGCACGTGCAACTCGGACCCGTCGGCGAAGCAGGCCCGGTAAGCCGGATCGAGCAGCCGCAACTGGACGAAGTCGTGGTGAGTCCTGCCAACGGCCCGGAACGCCTGCTCCAGCAGGTCGACCATGGTGAAGACGGTCGGCCCGGAGTCAAAGGTGAACCCGTCCTGGCTGATCGTGCCGCAACGCCCGCCGGGCAACGATTCCCGCTCCAGCACGGTGACCCGATGGCCCGCGCCGGCCAGGTGCAGGGCGGCGGCGAGCCCGGCCAGCCCCGCGCCGACGACGGCAACTCTCACGAGTCCCGCCAAGCGATCGCGCGCACCTCGGCCCGCAGACCCGCCACCCCCGCCGGGGTCAGCGGAGCCGTGTCCAACAGCGTGTCACAGCAGGACACCTCTGCGGCGATCATTTCTTCAATCTCGGTGCGGATTCCCGCGGCATCGAGGGCCTCGGTCACCACGGCCACGTCGTCCGGGCGCTGGTCCCGGGTGCCCAACCTTTCCAGTGCCTCCGCCGCCGCGCCGGTCAAGCGATCGGTGGCCAGCGCGAGAATCACCGTGGCCTTCGCCTCGGCGAGGTCATCACCGGCCGGTTTTCCGGTCAACTCCGGATCCCCCCAGACCCCGAGGAAGTCGTCGCGCAGGGCGAAGATGCGGCCCAGATGCTGCCCGCACTCCAACAGGGCCGCCCGTTGCGCAGGCCCGGCACCGGCAGCCAGCGCGCCAAGTTCCAGTAGCCGTTCCACGCTGTAGCGACTGGACTTCAGCCTGGCCACCTGTTCGGAGTGCGCGCGGTCCCTGCGCCCGGCTGCCGCGCCGGTCAGGTCCGCGCCCTGCCCGGCGATCAGCTCGGTGCACAGGCGATACCACAGTGCCCGTTGCTCGGCTGGAAGCGGATCGACCAACTGGTCGGCCAGGCTGTGGGCGAGATCGCCGAGCAGGATCGCGAGGTTTTCGCCGAAGCGTTCCGCCCCGCCGCGGCCGGCGGCTGCGATGTGCGCGCGGGTCGCCTCGACGTACGCCGACGGTCGACCCCTGCGGGAGGCCGACTGGTCCATCACGTCGTCGTGCACCAGGGCGAACTGGTGCAGCACCTCAAGAGCGCTGGCCAGCCGCACCAACTGGGCGTACGCCGTCGGCTCAGAGTCACCGCCCGCCGCGAGATGACCCCAGTGCACCAAGCGGATCCGCAGCCGCTTCCCGCCGGCGGACAACTGCTCGCTCAGCCAGTCGGGGAGGTGTCCGGGCAGCACCTCGGCCGGGGCGCCACCGGTCAGCTCGGACCAGCGCTGCTGCAGTTCGGCGACCTCGGAACGCAGCAGCCTGTCCACGTCGCCAAGGAATTCCGAGACGGTCCGGTGACCAGCTGAGCGCGAACCAGGCTCTCGCGTCAGCGAGGGCCCGCCCTCCAACAGCGGGACCTGCGACACCGACCATGGGCTGAACACCTGCGGTGTGGCGCGGACCGCCGCGACCAGGTCCGGCCATTCGACCCAGGCGTGTTCGATGACCTCGTCGGGGTCGGGCTGCAACTCGGCGGGGTCGACCCGGCCCCAGAAGACCGGGCACAGCTCGTTCTCGACGATGCCGGTCACGTCGGTGGCGCGATAGCGGAAGTTGGGCAGGGCACAGCGCAGGTCGCGGACCGTGAGCCCGAGCTCCTGACGGATCCGACGCCGGGCGGCATCGGCGACGTCCTCACCGGGACGAGGGTGCCCGCAGCAACTGTTCGTCCACACCCCGGGCCAGGCGACCTTGGACAGGGACCGGCGCGTGATCAGCACGCGTCCGGCGGCATCCACCAGATAGCTGGAAAAGGCCAGGTGCAGCGGGGTGTCGGTGGTGTGCACCGCGGCGCGCGCGGCCGTGCCAGTCTCACCCCCGGCCTCGTCGAGCAGCACGACGCGGTCCTGGGTGGTGGGTGCCATCGCTCCGTACGCCATTCGCGGCCCGCCGTCCACCTGTGTCCAATGTTTGTCCAACTCCCTTGACCCTAGGGGTACGACCAAGAACGGTCAATCAGCCGGACCGGCGTTGACGACCGGCTGTCCGCCTGACCGCAGGCTGGTATCGTGAGTCGGCTTCTCGGCCTATGGTACTGAGGAGTGAGTGTTTCCCGGAACGGTCCAGCGAAGGAGGTGCCGGGTGTACACCATCGGCCAGGCGGCCCGGCGCACTGGCGTGTCGGCCGACAAGCTGCGAGCGTGGGAGCGCCGCTACGGCTTCCCCACACCGGCCCGGACCCAGGCTCGCTATCGGTTGTACGACGAGGCCGCGCTGGCCCAGATCCGACGGATGACCCGGCTGCTGGCCGAGGGGCTGCAGGCGAGGGAGGCCGCGCTGATCGTCGGGGCGCGCGATGACGCGGGCCCTCGGTTGACCCCGGCCGCGTTCATCAAGGCGTTGGAGGGCCCACACTCAATCCGACAGCTGGAGAAGAGTTTCGCCTGTTGCCTGCAGGATCGCCCGTTCGTCGACTTCGTGGACAACTGGATGGTGCCGATGCTCGAGCTGTTGGGGCGGGCGTGGCTACGGGGGGACGTCTCCATCGGGGGTGAGCACGGCGTCAGCGCCGCCATCATGCGTCAGTTGGGCGTCGTCTGGGATGCCCTGCCCCAGGGGGACGGCCCGATGGTGCTGATCGGACTCCCGGCCGGCGCCCGGCACGAGATCTGCCTGTTGGCGTTCGCGATTCTGCTGAAGGAGCAGGGAATCCGGGTACGCTACCTGGGTGCGGACCTCCCTGCGGAGAGTTGGGCCGAGGCGGTGATCGAGACCCGCGCCAGGGTCGTCGTCACCGGCGTACACCGTCCCGAGGACGTCCCCAGCGTCGAGGAACTGATCGTCAGCGTGGCTGCCGCGGGGGCGCAACTGATCGCCCTCGGGGGTCGATATCAGGGTGACGTGTCGGGGTCGGCGCTTCGGTTGGGCCACGAGTTCGGTCCGGCGGTGGACAGGTTCGGCCGGCACGCCGCCGAGCTGCACGAGTCCGTCGCCGAGCCGGCGGCCGGCTGATCGCCTCGACCGCCGGCGAAGGTCAGGGCTTGACGACGCAATAGGTTCGCGCGGGCTTGGGGAAGTTCATCGCGGTCGATCCCTTGCACTTGCTGGGATCGTCGGCCTCGATGACGTCGACCACCTTCAGGATCGCCTTCGGATCGCAGGCGGACGCGACGAAGCCCCCCGTCTTGGAATCCTCGCCATAGCAGGTGTCCTTGGCGAACCGCGGCATCAGGCAGGCGGTGTACCTACGGTCCTCCGGCGCAGCGGTCTCGGCGTTGCTGGAGGTCTGGTAGTACTCGATGTAGTTGTCGTTGCTGCACTGGAGTTGGCCCTTGGACACGCTGCCGACGCTGTAGATGACACCACCGCCCCTGCTCTCGCAGCCCGCCTCCTCGTGGTTGATCTCCATGCTCCCGTCCGGCTTCGGCGTGGCGCCCGGTTTGGGGATGATCCTCAGGCAATCCCCCTCCTTGAGCTGCTTGAAGTCACGGCTGCCGGGTTTGTCGGCCGCGGTCTTCGCGGCCGTCGGGGTGGTGGTCCCACGAGCCGTAGGTTCCGCGGTGGGGTCCTGATCACCGACGGTCAGGCCGATGATGACGAGACCCGCGAACAGCAGCACCACGACCCCGACGATGATGCCGATGACCTTCCCGACGCCGCCCTTCTTCTTCGGTGGCAGACCCATCGGCGGCGGGCCGCCCGGCCCCCCGTACTGCCCGGGCGGCTGCTGCTGCGGACCCCAGGACTGTTGACCGCCGAACGGAGGCTGGCCACCCGGCGGGTAGGGCCCTTGGCCACCTTGCTGGAAGGGCGGCTGTCCGCCGGGCTGATGGGGCGGCTGATTCGGGTTGGACTGCCAACCATTGCCCGGGTGAGACATGAGGTGCTCCTCTGGGTCAGGTTCCGCCGTCAGCGTAGGCCGCGGTGGTTTCGTCACACCGGCGTTCCGCCGCTCGTCGGATGCCCCGTGCTATACCGGATCGGTGCCCGATGAGCTCAGCCTCGCGTTCCGCATCATCGACCTGCTCGGTGTGGCGCTCAACGGTGTCCTCGGTGGTCTGATCGCCCGGCAGCGGCGCTTCGACATCACCGGATTCGCGGTGCTGGGCATCATCTCCGGGCTCGGCGGTGGGATGATCCGCGACATCGCGGTCGGCAGCGTGCCGGAGGTGTTCGGCGGCAACCGTCTGTACGCCACCCCCGCACTGCTGGCGGCGGGCCTGACCGTCGCCGGGCACAGCCTGGCCCTGAACGGGGTGCTGGTGATGGTGGTGGGCGTGCTGGCCGGGTCCGCGCTGGCGGTGATCGCCCACTGGCGCAACTGGCGGCTGCCGGTGCACGGCGACGGCACGGTCACCATGACCCGGACCCAGCTCGCCAGCCTGGTCCGCCGCGTCGAGCGCAGAACCCTGCGTCGACGGCGGCGTCGGGAGCAGGCCGAGGACTAGCGCCGACCGCGGCCCATCGACGCGGAGAACTTCGCCGCGCTGCCGCCGCCGGAACTGGTGCTGCGCCGGCCGCGCGAACCCGCACCGCCGCGCTGACCACCGGTGCGGCCCGCGGGTGCCTCACCCGCGCTCGGCCGATCACCGCCCGAGCGACCTCCGCCCGAGCGACCTCCACCCGAGCGACCTCCGCCGGAGCGGCGGCGTCCGCCGCCACCGCCGTGGGATGCCGACGGCTGCTGGGCCGGTACCTCGACGCGGTGCGGACCGGGGAAGACGCGCTCACCGGGGGCCAGTTCCTGCAGCAGCGGATGCCCGACGTCGACCCGGGTCGTGGTCGGGCGTACCCCGGCCTTGCGGGTCAGGTCGCGCACATCGCGAACCTGCTCGTCGGTCATCAGCGTGACCACGGTGCCCTCGTTGCCCGCGCGGGCGGTCCGGCCGGAGCGGTGCAGATAGGCCTTGTGCTCGACGGGGGGATCGGCGTGCACGACCAGCGAAACGTCGTCGACGTGGATGCCGCGGGCGGCGATATCGGTGGCGACCAGCGTCTGCGCCGCGCCGCTGTGGAACGCGTCCATGGTCCGGGTCCGGGCGTTCTGGGACAGGTTTCCGTGCAATTCCACGGCCGCCACTCCGGCCGCGTTCAGCTGCCGCGCAAACTTCTTCGCCCGATACTTCGTCCGGGTGAACACGACGGTACGCCCCGGCGCGGCGGCCAGGTCGGTGAGCACCTTGAGGTGCGCGTCGGGGGTCACGTGAAGCACGTGGTGGGTCATCGTGGCGACCGGGGACTGCTCCGAGTCGGCCTCGTGGGTCACCGGCCGGTCGAGGAATCGCTGCACCAGTTGATTCACCCCGGCGTCCAGGGTGGCGGAGAACAGCATCCGCTGTCCCTTCCGCGGAGTCGCACCCATGATCCGCTTGACTCCGGGCAGAAATCCGAGGTCGGCCATGTGGTCTGCCTCATCCAGGATGGTGATCTCGACCTTGGACAGGTCGCAGTGTCCCTGGCCGATCAGGTCCTCGAGCCGACCGGGGCAGGCCAGCACGATGTCCACACCGGCACGCAGCGCGGTCACCTGCGGGTTCTGGCCGACACCGCCGAAGACGGTGCGGCTGCGCAGGCCGTACGCCTCCGCCAGCGGAGCCAGCGCCTCGGCGATCTGGTTCACCAGTTCACGGGTGGGGGCGAGAACCAGCGCGCGCGGCTGCTTGGCGCGACGCGGGGTGCCGGACTCGGCGAGCCGGGCGACCAGCGGCAGCAGGAAGGCGAAGGTCTTGCCCGAACCGGTGCGGCCGCGGCCGAGCACGTCGCGGCCGGCGAGCGAATCGGGAAGGGTGGCCGCCTGGATCGGGGTGGGGGAGGTGATGCCTCGGGCGGCGAGGACGTCAACCAGGGGAGTGGGCACGCCGAGCGCGCCGAAAGTGTTGCTTGTCAGGGAAATTCTCCGAAGAACGTTGATGCGGTCGGTTCTGCCCGGCGCGGCCGTGCCGCGACGCGATGGCATCGACTGATGTCTCAAGGCCCGTACGCAGAACGGGTACGGGACTGGGCCAGTCTACCCCAACCGTGCCAACCCCCGGCGATCGGGGATCACCGACCGATCAGCTGGGCCAGTTGGGGGAGCTGCGCCTCGTCCTCCAACGCCGATCCGACGGCCACGCAGCGCACGCCGGCATCCAGGAACTCCTTGGCGTTGTGGGCGTTCATGCCGCCGGTGGCCACGAAGTTGACTCGCGGGAACGGTCCGCCCATGGCAGGGAAGAACTCCTTGCCGAGCAGGCTGGCCGGGAAGGCCTTCAGCCAGGTGCACCCCAATCGGATGGCCTGCTGCACCTCGCTGGCGGTGGCCACTCCGGGCAGGTGGGGTACGCCGAGTCGTTCGGACTCGGCGACCACATCGGCGTCCAGTCCCGGGGCGACGGTGAACGCCACACCGAGCTCCTCGCACAACCCGACCTGGTCCATCGTGGTCACGGTGCCGGCACCGACCGGGCGGCCCTCTTCCTGGGCCGCGGCGAGCACCGCTTCCAGTGACGGCACCGCATCGGGAGTCTGGATCGGCACCTCCACCAGGGAAATGCCCAGCTGCCAGGCGGTGCGGCTCAACCGCACACTGCGGTCGGGATCCATGTTGCGCAGGATCGCCATGATCGGCTGATCCTTGAACAGTTCGTCCAGGTTGGTCACCGGGTTTCCTTCCCTCGTAGGAGTTCTGCGTCGTCCAGGGCCGCGGGGCCAACGGTGAGCCGGTCCCAGCCTGCCCCGGTGTCGGCCAGTTCCCAGAGGACCGACCGGTCGGGCAGCGGCGGTGCGTCTGCGGTGGACTGGATGGTCAACGCCGCCAGCAGGTGCCCCAACCGAAGCCGCACCTGCGGCGTACGCCCGCTCAGCAGCGCGGCCAGATAGCCGGCCGCGAACGCGTCACCGGCACCCACCACGTCGACGATGTCCAACTTCAGCGCGGGTTGGAACACGGTTTCGGTGTCGTCGAGGTGCCAGGCGCCCACGTCGGCGTCCTTGACCACGATGGTGCGGGCCCCGGGCAGTTCGTTGCGAACCTGTTCGGCGGTGGTACACCCCCACAGCCGTTCGGCCTCGTCCAGGCCCACCAGGACCACATCGGCCAGGTCGGCCAGTCGCCCGAGCGGCTCCGCTGCCTGGTCCGCCGACCACAGGGCCGGGCGATGGTTGACGTCGAAGCTGATCGGAGTCCTGCCCAGTTCGCGTCTGGCGAGCAGCCCCTCTGCCAACTCGGCCAGGGAATCCGAGAGCACCGGGTTGATTCCGCTCAGGTGGATCAGCGCGGGTGTACCAAGGCCGCCCAGCACCTCAGCGCCCATCGCCGCGGCCGCGGACCCGCGCCGGTAGTAGTGCACCACGGAGCGTCCGTCGACCCGGTCCTTGAACATGACGCCCGTCGGTCGGGCGGGGTCCACCTCGACGCGGTCGGTGCCGATTCCTCGTGAGCGCAGGAAACCCAGGATCCGTTGACCCATCGGGTCGGCTCCCACGCGGCTGAGCCACTCCACGTCGACGCCCAGGTGGGCGAGCCCGCAGGCGACGTTTCCCTCCGCGCCGGCCACGTGCAACTCGACCGAGTCGGCCTGCGACAGCGACGATCCCGCCGGGGGAGTCAGCAGGGTCATCGATTCGCCGATGCAGATCGCCGGACCCCGTGCTGTGCTCGCCATCGCTCTCGCCCGCTCCTCGATGGCCGCGTTCGGTATGCCAGCGGCCGTCGGCCCCATCGTAACGTTACCGTTGGCGGGTGAGAGCGATGCGGTGGCTGCTGGTGCCGGTGCTGGCCGCGCTGCTCAGCGGGTGCCTCGGGGCGGATCGCCGCACGGCTCCGGATGAGCTTGCGGGCTGGTTGCGGGCCGATCCCGCGGTCGCGTCGGCGGAGGTCCGACACCGTGAGTGGATGATGGACACCAGGTCCTCGCCGCGCGATGGGGTGGGCACTGCACAGTTGCGCTCCGGAGCAGACCTGCCCGAGTTCGCCTCCCGCCTGCAGGCGTACCTCACCGAACACCGGTCCGATTGGCAGCGAGTCGCCCTGGTCGTGACCGAGCAGTCCGGGCACGGGGTCGAGTTGGGTCTGGACTCCGCGGTGAACCAACGCCGGATCGACGCCCTGACTCGTTGGCGCACCGACCGCCGGGTGGAGAGTCTGGTCCTCGAGACCGAGAAGAGCAGCGTACGCCTGCGCCGCGGTGCGGATCTGCTGCCGCTGGCCGGGCAGTTGCTGCAGGATCCGGTGGTGCGCGAGGCCCGCCGCGGCTCGGAGCGGCCGGGGATCCTCGCCCTGGAGGGGCCCGAACAGGTGGCCAGCTTTCTCGTCGACGCCGAGCCCGAGCGGTTGAGCCCGCTGCTCGCGGCCCTGCGGCCGTTTCGCCCGGCCCGGATCGAGATCGAGGCGGTGTTGGCGGAGCGGCCCAGGGTGAAGGTACTGCTGGGGTCGGCCGATCTGCCCGGTGCGGCCAGGGCAGCGTCGGCGAACTCCACCCCCGCCGAGGTCACCCTTGAACACGACGGGCTGACCGTGGTGGGCGCAGACGCAACAACCCTGGCCGGTGTCGATCTGGCTCGGCGCGCTCGCCAGCTGCCCGGCGTGCGGGGCGTACGCCTGACCCGGGATGGGCTGTATCTGACGCTCGCGCCCGAGCGGTTCGCGGAAGCCGGGCAGCGAATCGCCACAGATCCTGATGCCGGTCGGATTGCCCGCGTCGAGCTCGCCCACGACAGGAACCTGGTCAACCTCCCACCCGCTCAGCTCGAACGGCCAGCAGCCGTCGTGCAGCTGCTCCTGGCGGACGCGTCCCGGCCCGAACTGCGTTGGACCGAACGGGAAGTGACCCTCATCCTGTCCGATCCCGACCTGGCCGGATGGCGAAGGATGGCGCGGGTCCTCCGTGAGCATCCTGGGCAGGGTGAGCAGACGTACTCCGTGGTGAACCGGGCGGACGGCGGATCGGTGCGGTTCACTTCCACCAGCAGCGGACGGGCGAATCCGACGACCCCTCCGGGCGGCCCGGGGCAAGCGATTCTGGACATGTGGGACTGCACGGCTGGCTGATTCGTCAACAGGCATATGTTTACAATCTGCCGTGGGCCCGCCGCTGGCCCGGAACAGGAGTCGACATGCGTGCTGCCCGAATTGGTGGACCCATCGCTCTGATCGTGATCGGCCTGGTGCTGGCCCTTGCCGTCCGGGACGCGATCAACGGGATCGACCTGGCGATGATCGGCTGGATCGCCGCGGGGGCCGGAGCCATCTGGCTGATCCTCGAGATCGTGCTGAACCGCCCGCGGTCTCGGACCCGCGAGGTGCACGACATCCGCGGCGCCGGCGGCGTCGGTGAGCGTCGCGAGGTCTATCGCGACGACATCTGATCGACCTCTTCAACGACGAGAGCGCCCCGGAGCCAAGGCTCCGGGGCGCTCCCAATTCGCGGGCAGGTTCGGCTCAGACGGCGCGCTTCTCCGCCCGGCGCTCCGCTCGGGTCTTGGCCCGGCCTCGACCGATCAGGTAATCGATCGAGTAGCGACCGGCTCCGGTGAACACCAGCGGCAGGGTGAGGAACACATACAGCAGGGCGGACTCGCCGTTGATCCCGCCGGTCTTCGGATCCATCCAGGCCTGCAGGATGAACATCAGCACCCAGACGAATGCCATCATCAGCGCTTCGAAGAACCCGGCCAGCCGGGTGAACAGCCCCAGCGCGATCAGGATCGGCAGAGCGATCTGGCCCGCGACGATCATGAGAGCAAAGACGTCAGGAGCGATCGCGCCGAACTGGTTCTTGGCCACAGTGTCGCGGAAACCGGAGTATCCCTGGGCCTTGTGGATGCCGTGCATGACCATGATGATCGGCAGCACGCGCAGCAGCAGCAGGCCAAAGTCGGTCCAGCGCCGGTTCTTGGTCCTGGCCAGCTCGAGATCGATCAGTGAGCGCCGGTGGGTCTCCGCGTGCTCGGCCCGCAGCCGGTCGTTCTCCTTGCCCAGTGCGGTTCCCTTGGACTCCCGTCCGGTGCCGTCGGTGCTCTTCACCGTGTCCACCTTGGATGCTCCCGCCGCACCCCCGGCGGCCGTCGACGGGCTGCGGGTGGTGCCCCCGCTGGTGGCGCGGGTGTCGCCTCTGCGCCGCTCGGAAGTGTGCGGCGAGGCGCTCTGCTCGGTTGCCCCGGCTGCGCCCTCTCCCCCCTGTGATTCCGTTTCGGTTGCCACTGGACGTCCTTCCTCGAGGGCAAGCACACTGCCGCGATCGTGTTGCTGCTGACAGGTCAACACTCGGCCCACCCATCAGGGGTGTCAAGCAACCTCGCCGCAAGGGGTTTCGCTCTTAACGGCGTCCAATCTGGGCCGATGACGAAGTCGCAGTCCCAAACCGCCACGACCGGCTCCCGCGGGGTTCTGGTGACCGGTGCCTCCCGTGGGGTGGGGGCTGCGACGGCGTACGCCTTCGCCGCGCGGGGCGACCGGGTGCTGGTCCACTTCCACCGCAATGAGCAGGCCGCCACAGAAGTGCTGGCGGGGCTGCCGGGGGATGGGCACGGCCTTTTCGCGGCCGACCTCGCCGACCCGGACCAGGCCCCGGCGCTGACCGATGCGGCGGTGCGTGTGCTGGGTCGGATCGACGTGCTGGTGAACAATGCGGCCATGATCGTTGCCCCGGAACCCGGCTCCGGCGGTTCGCGGCGCGGTACCCACGAACTGGAGACGACCAGCTATCAGGACTGGACCAGGATCTGGCAGCAGACCGTCGCCACCAACCTGCTCGGCCCGGCCAACCTGACCTGGTGCGTGGCCCGGCAGATGATCGAGGTGCCCCCCGCGGCCGGGGTACCGGTCGGCCGGATCGTCAACACCGGTTCGCGTGGCGCCTATCGAGGTGAGCCGGACATCCCCGCATACGGCGCCGCCAAGGCCGGCCTGCACGCGTTCGGGCAGTCGATGGCCCAGCGCCTGGCCCCGCACGGTATCGCCGTGACCACGGTCGCGCCGGGCTTCATCGACACCGAGATGGCCGGCTATGCCCTCGACGACGACCGCGCCGCAGGCACCCGGGCGCAGAGTCCGTTCAACAGGATCGCCACCACCGAAGAGATCGCGGCCGCCATCGTGATGTTGGCCGAGCCTCAACTGGAGTGGGCCTCCGGTGCCGTGCTCGACCTGAACGGGGCCAGTCACCTGCGGTGAGCGGGTTCAGCCGAGTTGGGCGGCGATCGACGCCGCGGCCTCGTGCAGCTGACCTTCGATCCCCTCCGCAACGGCGTCGACGGTGGCCTGCGGTCCGGCAACACTGATCGCGGCGACCGATGCGCCGTGCCGCAGGATCGGCGCAGCGGCCGCGCCGACCCCGGCCTCCAGGCCCGAGCGACTCCACTCGAGCGGGGTGCCGTTCAGCAGGACCCGGCCCGGAGCGGTCTGCTGTGCCGGGGCCCGGCTCCCCACCCCGATGTGACTGACCAGCGGGGATGCCGGCAGGTGCTGTTGCAGATAGACAACGTCCGGCCCGTCGAGAGCCACCAGATAGGTGGAAAGACCGAGTGCGGCGGCGACCCCCGGCAGGATCCGCGCCGCGGCGGAGGCCAGATCCGACTCTCCCAGGACTGCGGCGGACAGGCGCAGCATCCGCGGCGCGAAGCGCAGTGCGCCCGCGGCGTCCTGCTCCAGGATTCCCGCAGCGTTGAAGGTGGCCAGCAACCGACCCAGGGTGGCTCGGTTGATGCCCGTCTCCCGGGCGGCCTCGCTCAGGTTGGCCGCGCTGCCGCCGGCGGCCAACCACTCCAGCAGGTCCAACCCGCGCAGCACCGGGGTGACAAGCTGCGCGCTCACAGCGGGGCCGTCCACGCGTCGTAGCCGTAGACCCAGTCGGCGTTCCCGCCCTCGCGCAACCAGGCGTTGCCCCGGGACCCCACCTGGATCCGCGCGGTCCGCTCCAGCCGGGCCAGCTGATAGCGCTGCAAGGCCTCCGGCGCGTCGAACCGCTGCAGGGCCCGGGCCAGCACCACCGCATCCTCGATGGCCTGCCCGGCCCCCTGGGCCATGAACGGCATCATCGGATGACAGGCGTCGCCGAGCAACGTGGCTCGATCGTTTCCCCAACGGGACAACGGATCGCGGACGTGCAGGGCCGAGATCAGAACTTCATCGCAGGCGTCCAGCAGGGCGCGCGCCTCCGGGTGGAAGTCGGCGTACGCGGAGCGCAACTCTTCGATCCGGCCGGGCGTGGTCCAGGACTCTTCGGTCCAGTTGGAGCGTGGGACGGTGGCGAAGATGAACGTCTCCTCGCCCCGGGTGAGCGGAAAGGTGACGATCTGCACCGCGGGGTCGTTGCCCCACCATTTGGTGAAGCAGTCCAGATCCGCGATCCCGGCGAGCCGGTCGGTCGGCACCACCGCGCGATAGGCGACCACGCCGGTGAAGGTGGGGTGTTCGGCCCCGAACAGCGCGGTGCGCACGGCCGAGTGGATCCCGTCGGCGCCGATCAGCACGTCGGTTCGGTGCCGCTCGCCGTTGGTGAACGTGAGCGTCTGGCCCGCAGCCTCCGAGTCGACACGGTGGAGCCGGTGCGCCAGGCGTACGCCCGGCCCGACTGCCCGCTCCAGCACGCTCAGCAGGTCGCCGCGGTGCAGGGTCAGCTGCGGCGCGCCGTACGCCTGCTCGGCCGCCTCAGACATCGGCAGGCGAGAGGTCTCCTCTCCGGTGTATCCGTCGCGGCTGATCCGGAACCGGGGTCGGGCCGCGGCCTGGCGCAGCTCCTCGCCCACGCCGAGACGGTCCAGCGCGCGCACGGCGTTCGGTGTCAGGTTGATGTCTGCACCGACCCGGGTGAACGCCTTCGCCTGTTCGAAAACGGTGCAGTCGAGGCCCACCTCCTGCAGTGCCAGGGCGAGCACCAGTCCGCCGATGCCTCCGCCGTTGACCGCGATGTCCATCAGCGTCTCCGTTCAAAACAGTGCGATAAGCACAGATCTGAACACTGATCGGGGCGTCCGTCAACTTGTGTCGCCGGTCTCGTGTCCGGATTGAAAAAGTCGTGGCACACCCCTTGATTCTCAGGCCGATGGTCCGCACAATAACTTTCAAGCAAAATGTTGAGCGCTAAGACATTGGGGTCCGGAGCCCCGGCGCTCCCCAGGGTGGAGGACTCCTATGAAGAAGTTGACGACCATGGTGGTGGCGGCAGCCGCGGCGCTCGCGCTGGGCCTGACCGGTTGTGGCGGCGGCGGGTCCAACGCCGCCCCCGGTTCCGCCGGTGGAGGCAAGCTCGAGAAGACCGAGCTCAAGGTCGGTTCGCTGCCGCTGGCCGATTATGCGGCCCTCTATTGGGCCAAGGACAAGGGATTCTTCAACAAGGAGGGCCTCAACGTCGAGATCGTGGCCGTCCAGGGCGGCCCGGTCGGTATTCAGAAGGTCGCCTCGGGCGAGCTGGACATGACCAACTCCACCCCGTTCGGCACCTCGATGGCCGCCAACTCCGGCCTGCCGATCAAGTCGGTCGTGCTCACCAGCTCACTGGCCGACAAGGGCCTCGGCGTGTTCGTCAAGCCGGAGTCGCCGATCAAGTCGATGGCCGACCTCAACGGCAAGAGCCTGGGCATCAACACCACTCGCAACATGGGCGACATCACGTTCAACAACCTGGCCAAGTCCAAGGGGTTGGACGTGAAGCCGAACTGGGTCGAGGTGCCGTTCCCAGAGATGATCAAGGGCGTGCAGGCCGGCTCGATCGAGGCCGGATACCTGCCGGAGCCGTTCGCCTCCGCTGCGCGCAACGCCGGCCTCCGCCAGATCGCTGACCTGACCGAGGGCCCGAACAAGGGCCTCGCCGGCTCCGACTATGTCGCCAGCGACAAATTCGTCAAGTCCAACCCAAACACCGCGGCCGCCTTCGCGCGGGCGATGTACGCCGCCGGCGCCGACCTGAACGCCAACGAGGCGGCCGAGCGGGAGTGGCTCCCCGGGGTGGCCAAGCTCGACCCGAAGGTGGCCCAGAACATGCCGCTGCCGAAGTACTACGACTCGTTCAAGATGGCCGACTACGTCAAGGCGGTCGACATCCTCAAGCAGCAGGGTCTGGTGAAGCCCGACTACAAGCCGGAGGACCGCGTCTTCCAGCCGGGTAAGTGATTCCGGCGCCACTTGGTGAAGGAGGACCACGATGAACCTGCTGCGCGAGCCCTACAGCCGCAACAGGCAGATCGTCTTGGGCGTGGTCGGGGTGATCGGTTCGGCGGCGGTCGCCGAGTTGCTCCTGCGCACGGTGATCACCAAGCCGGGGCTGCCCATCCCTTCCCAGGTTCTCGGTGGCGCGGTTGCACTGTTCAGTGATCCGGAGTTCTGGGCCGCGGTCGGGTTCACCCTCGCCGAGTGGATGCTCGGGCTGGTCCTCGCCTCGATCGGCGGGGTGCTGCTCGGTGGCGCGATGGGCGCAAGCCGGATGGTGATGATCGCCTTCGAGCTGCCGGTGGAGTGCTTCCGGGTGCTTCCATCGATCGCCCTCGGTCCCATCCTGGTGCTGCTGCTCGGCTCGGGCATGCTGCCGCTGTCCATCACCGTGGCCCTTGCCTGCGTCTGGCCAATCCTGCTGAACACCATGTACGGCGTCCGCTCGACCGACACCACAGCTGTCCAGACCGCCCGATCCTTCGGCGTCTCCGACCTTGGCATCCTGCGTCGGGTCACCCTGCCAGCCGCGCTCCCGTTCGCCTTCACCGGCATTCGGATCGCCGCCTCGATCGGGCTCATCGTCGCCGTCTCCGCCGAGCTTCTGATCGGGTCGGGCACCGGGATCGGCGGCTACATCCTGCAGAACAGTGCCAACGCGGCCAACCTGGACATGGTGTACGCCGCAACCCTGGTCGCCGGGCTCCTCGGCGTGGCGGTGAGTCTGTTGATGGCGGCCCTCGACAACGGTGTCTTCGGTTGGAAGAAGGGACTCGCCCAGTGACCTCGATCAACCCCGGGCCGGCCGCCGTCGACCACGAGGTGGGTTCGGTCGCCGATACCGAGGCCCAGGCCGACGGTGCCGTCGGCAGCACCCGCAAGCAGCGCAGGCAGCGCGCCGGAAGCCCGTCGCTGCCGGTGCGGATCGGGCTGCGGCTGATCGTCCCGATCATCATTCTCGTTGCCTGGTACGCCTTGTCCCAGTCTGATGCGGGTGGTCTGTTCGTGCCCACCCCGCTGGACGCGTTCGCGAAGTGTGCCGAGATGTTCCTCAGTGCCGAGCCCGCGAAGCTGTTCCTGGGTGAGGCCACGTGGACCCACTTCCTGCCCAGCGTTGGGCGCGCACTGGCCGGTCTCGCACTGGCGATCGTGATCGGCGTGGGCGTGGGCATCCTGCTCGGCATCTTCCCGCTGCTCACCGCGCTGTTCCAGCCGCTGATCCACCTCGGCCGCTCGCTGCCGAGCCCGGCCCTTCTCGGGGTGTTCTTCTTCCTGTTCGGGATCGGGGCCAGCCCCAAGATCTTCCTGATCGCGTTCAGCGTCGTGTGGCCGATCCTGTTCAACACGATGGACGGGGTGAAGTCGGTCGGTGAGACGCGCTCCCAGGCGGCCGCCATCTTCCGCATCCCTGCCCGGATCGTGCTGACTCACATCGTGCTGCCTGGCGCTGCGCCGAAGATCTTCGCCGGAATTCGCACGGCGATGGCGATGTCGCTGATCCTGATGATCATCTCCGAGCTGCAGAAGTCGGAGAACGGGCTGGGCTATCTGCTCATCTCCACGCAACGCAACTTCGACTACGCCGGGTTCTGGGCGGTGCTGATCGTGCTGGCGCTGCTTGGTGTGGTGATGAATTTCCTCTTCCTGATGATCGAGCGCCGGGTCTTGGCCTGGCACCGAGGAGCGACGGCACAGAATGACTGAGACAACGAAACCCGCAACCGGCGCCGATGGCCCGGAGCTGCCCGAGCTGCAGCTCGACCAGATCTCCAAGCGCTACGGCGACAACCTGGCGGTGCGTAGCATCACCTGCTCCGTGCCGGCTCACAAGGTGAGCGTGATCGTCGGCCCTTCGGGCTGTGGAAAGTCCACCCTGCTTCGGATCATCAGTGGTCTCGACAACCCGACCGAGGGCGCGGTCTCGTTCGAGGGGACGCCGGTCAACGGCGTACCCGAAGGCCTGGCCATGGTGTTCCAGGACTATTCGCGCTCCCTCTATCCCTGGCTGCGGGTGGACAAGAACATCGCCTTTCCGCTGAGTCGGCTGACCGCAGCCGAGCGGGACCAGCGGGTCGCCGAGGCGATCGAGGCCGTCGGCCTGAAGGGCAGGGAAAAGCTGTACCCGTGGCAGATGTCGGGCGGAATGCAGCAGCGCGTCGCGATCGCTCGCGCCCTTGCGTCGCACCCGAAGCTGCTGCTGATGGACGAGCCGTACGCCTCGGTGGACGCCCAGACCCGGGCTGACCTGGAGGATCTGCTGCTGAAGATCCAGCGCCAGCTCGGCATCACGGTGCTCGTGGTCACCCACGACATCGACGAGTCGGTCTATCTGGCCGACCACATCATCGTGCTGTCCACGCCGCCGAGTGTCGTCGCCGAGACGATCGAGGTCGACCTGCCGCACCCCCGGGACCACTTCAGGACCAAAACCGATCCGAGGTTCGTTGAGATCCGTGGGCACGTCACCCAGCTGCTGCGCCACACCCAGCTGAGTGGTGGTTCCTCGACCGCGCAGAGCCAGTCGGCATGAGCGAGTCGCTGCGGGTGGTCATCGTCGGCCACGGGGTGATCGGTTCCACGGTGGCCGCGCGAGTGGCCACCGGCGAGGTCGTCGGCGCCGAGCTTGTCGCCGTGGTGAACCGCTCCCCGGTCGCAAACCCGCCCGCCCAGCAGCTCGACCTGCCCGCGGCGCTGAAGGGGGCCGACCTCGTCGTGGAGTGCGCCGGGCAGCCGGTGGTGCACGAGATCGTCGACCAGGTGGTGTCCGCCGGGGTGGATCTGCTGGTCACCTCGGTCGGAGCGCTGCTGGATCCGGAGCTGTCCGGACGGCTCCCGCAGCTCGGCCCGGGTCGAGTGCTGGCCACGCACGGCGCCGTCGGCGGGCTCGACCTGCTCGCCGCCGCCAGTCGTGGCGGCGGGTTCGAGTCGGTGCTGATGCGAACCACGAAGCAGCCTGGGGCGCTGATCAGGCAGTGGATGGAACCCGAGCAGATCGAACTACTGCGAACCGCGACGGAGCCGGTCCTGGTCTTCTCCGGTACGCCGAACGAGGCCGTCGCCCTGTTTCCCGAATCGCTCAACATCGTGGCGGGGGTGGCCACTGCGATCGGCAGCGTGGAACCGTTGCGGGTGGAGCTGTACGCCGACCCGGCGGCCACGATGAGCACCCACCGGATCCAGGCCCGCGCCCAGCTGGGGGAGTACCTGTTCGAGGTGCGCAACTTCCCCAGCCGGGACAACCCGCGCAGCAGTGCGATCACCCCGTTCTCCGTGCTGCACAGCATCTCCGGGCTCACGCAACATCCACCAGCGGTGCTCTGATTCGACCGAAAAAGGTTCACCGAAACCTTGACGGAAAGTATCTTAGCGCTCAGACTTATTCCATACCGAAAGCGAGGCACAGCCGATGGACACCGAGCTCGCCACCCCCGCGGCCGCCGTCCGCGCGAAGGCCGGCCCCGGCAGCGGCGTCGGTCGTGACCTGCTGCGGGACGAGATCCTCGTGGCCGGGCAGTGGCGCCGGGGCACGGGGGCGATGATCGAGTCGGTCGATCCGGCGACCGGTGAGGTGTTCGCCACCCTCACCGGAGCCACCGAGCAGGACGTAGACCTGGCCGTGCGTGAGGGACTGCGTGCGGTCACCGAGTCGGGCTGGACCGAGTTGCTGCCGCACGAGCGGGCCGCCGTACTGCGGCGCATCGGTGACGCCGTCGAGGCGCACCAGGACGAGATCGCCGCTCTGCAGACCCTCGACACCGGCAAGACCCTCGGCGAGACCCGCGCGCTCGCCCAGAGTGCCGCAGGGACCTTCCGCTACGTCGCGGCCGCACTGGAGACGCTTGAGGACGCGATCACCCCGCAAAGGGGAAGCGCACTCACCGTGTCCATCTGGGAGCCGATGGGGGTGGTCGGGGCGATCACCCCGTGGAACTCCCCGATCGCCTCGGACGCCCAGAAGATTGCCCCCGCGCTCGCTGCCGGGAACGCGGTGGTCGCCAAACCGCCCGTCTGGGCGCCGTGGGTCACGCTCTATCTGGCCCGTCTCGCGGAACAGGCGGGTCTGCCCACGGGGTTGTTGTCGGTGCTGCCGGGGCCCGGGCGTACCGTCGGGGAAGCCCTCGTCGCGCACCCCCAGGTCAGCAAGATCACCTTCACCGGTGGAACTTCCACCGGACGGCACCTGGCCGGCGTCGCGGCGAACAAGCTGATGCCGGTCACCCTCGAGCTGGGAGGCAAGTCACCGACGATCGTGTTCGACGACGCGGACCTGACCCAGACCGTGGCCGGCCTGCTCTATGGGATCTTCTCCTCCAGTGGGCAGAGCTGCATCGCCGGCTCGCGGATCTTCGTGCAGCGAGGTGTGCACGACGAACTGGTACGCCGGCTGGTTGCCACGACCCGTGGCCTTCGGGTCGGGCCGGGAACCGATCCGCGCACCCAGGTGGCGCCGCTGATCACGCACAGCCATCGCGACGCCGTGGCGCGGATGGTGGCCGACGCCGTGGCCGACGGGGCCGAGGTGCTGGTCGGCGGGGAGGTGCCGAGCGATCCGGCGCTGGCCGCCGGGGCCTACTATCTGCCAACAATTCTCACAGGCGTGGACAACGCGGCCACCATCTGCCAGGAGGAGGTGTTCGGACCGGTCGCGGTGCTGCTGCCGTTCGACACCGAGGAGGACCTGATCGCCCAGGCAAACGACACCGTGTTCGGCCTGGCCAGCGGCATCTGGACCCGCGACCACGCCCGCGCGTGGCGAGTGGCCCGCAGCATCCAGGCTGGCACCGTCTATGTCAACACCTATAAGCAGTTCTCCATCTCCACCCCGTTCACCGCGCGCAAGTTGAGCGGTGTCGGGGTGGAGAAGGGCCGCGAGGGGATCCGGTCCTACATGCACCAGAAGTCCATCTATGTCGACCTCACGGGACAGCCGTTGCCGTGGGCCGCTGAGCAGGCCAGGGCCGTCTCCGACGACTGACCCGACACCGAACCGCAACCGGGAGAGGAAACCATGACCAAGCAGACCGACACCCCCACCACCAACGAACCCGTGGACCTTGATCAGCTGATCGACTCCTGCATCGCCAGCCGCGATTCTCGCTATGAGGATTGGGACGCGCTTGGCTTCCAGGCGAACGCGGGGGGCGACCGGTTCCGCCGGGCGCAGATCCGCTACCTGGGTTCCGGCGCGACCGGCAACTTCGACAACGACAACCGGATCATCCCGTCGAACAACTTCACCTTCTCGAACATGCGGCTGCCGGCCGGCGCCGTGGGTCCGGAGCACACCCACCACGACGTGGAGGAGGCGTTCTTCGTGCTCGAGGGGGAGCTCGAGGTATCGGTGCACGACGTCGAGGACGGTCACAAGAAGGCCACCCGACGGCTCGGCTACCGTGACCTGATCGTGGTGCCGGCCGGGGTGCCCCGCAGCCTGGCCAACGTGGGCGACAGTGACGCGCTGTTCTGCGTGATCATCGGCACCCGCAAGCCGCAGCTGCCGACCTATCCGCCGAGCTCGGAGATGTACGGCGTGACCCGCTGACACACCGACGACCAGAGGCCCAAGGAGGCGAGATGGAGACCCAGACCGGTGGTGAGCGACGCACCCTGCGGGTGCACCAGAAGCGGTGGGAGGCCGCCGGGATCACCAGCATCACGCTGGTCGACCCGGCCGGCGCGTCCCTGCCCACCTGGCAGCCCGGGGCGCATCTCGCCCTGCACCTGCCGAACGGGTTGGTCCGCGAATATTCGCTGTGTTCGGACCCCGCCGACACGAGTCAGTGGACGGTGGCGGTGCTGCGCACCAGCGACTCGCGCGGCGGCAGCAGCCACATCCACGAACAGCTGCCGATCGGAGTGGAGCTGGAGGTCGACGGCCCGCGCAACGCCTTCCGGCTGGAGTCCGCGGTGGACGGGGAGGAGCCGAAGCACCACCTGATCGCCGGGGGGATCGGGATCACCCCGATCGTCGCCATGGCGCGTGAGCTGCAGTCGCGGGGAGCCGAGTGGTCGCTGCTGTACACGGGTCGTACCCGGGCCCAGATGGCCTTCCTGACAGAAATCCAGGCGCTCCCGAGTGAACGGGTGCACCTGCACGTCGACGACGAGGCGGGCCGGTTCCCTGACCTGGTGGAGATGCTGAAGTCCCAGGACCCGCGCACGATCGTCTACTGCTGCGGCCCCGGGCCGTTGATGGACGCCGTCGAGGCGGCCATGCCGGTTCCGGCCAACCTGCGGTTGGAGCGGTTCAAGGCCCCGGAGCGGGTCGTCGACCCGGACGCCGAGGCCGACCGTGGCTTCGACGTGGTCCTGAACAGCAGCGGTCAACGGGTGTCCGTGGCCGCCGACGAGTCCATCCTGGACGCGCTCGATCAGGCGGGAGTGCCGGTCCCGTCCTCATGCCTGGAAGGGATCTGCGGCACCTGTGAGACTGGGGTGCTCTCGGGTGAGATCGAGCACCGCGACTTCCTGCTCACCGACGAGGAGAAGGAGTCGGGCCAGACCATGTGCATCTGCGTGTCCCGGTGCCGCGGGGCCGAGTTGGTGCTCGACCTGTGAGGACCGAACAGATCGGAAGGGGAGAGATGCGATACAGCGATGAGCCGGTGGTCCGGCTGCGCGGGCTCCGTTCGGTGACGCTCCGGGTCCCGGAACCCGAGCGCTCGAAGGACTTCTATCACCAGGTGTGGGGGCTCGGGGTCAGCGACTCCGACGACCAACGGTTCTGGCTGCGGGGCACCGGCCAGGAGCACCACATCCTCAAGCTGGAGGCATCCGAGCAGAACGCCCTCGGCGGGGTCAGCTTCGCCGTCGGCACCCCGTCCGAGGTCGACGAGGCCGCCCGCCGGCTCGAGGCCCTCGGCATCCCGCTGCTGCGTACGCCCGGGCGCCACGACGAAGCGGCCGGCGGCTATTCCTGTGCCCTGGTTGAC
The DNA here is from genome assembly GCF_002250625.1 of Enemella dayhoffiae. Taxonomy (GTDB): domain Bacteria; phylum Actinomycetota; class Actinomycetes; order Propionibacteriales; family Propionibacteriaceae; genus Enemella; species Enemella dayhoffiae. Next base: position 34,961 of record NZ_NMVQ01000044.1, read on the forward strand.
CCAGAGGGCCGCGTGATCGAGTTGGCCGCCGACGTCAACGCCGTTGTCCACCAGGACGTCAACGGATACGCCAGCGTGCCCCGCCAGCTCGCGCATGTGGTGCTGAACACCACCGACATTGACACGGCGACCGCCTTCTATACCCAGGTGCTGGGGATGCGCGTCTCCGACTGGTCGGAACACCAGATGGCGTTCCTGCGGTGCACCCCGAAGCACCACGTGATCGCCTTCAACCAGGCGCCGTGGGCGTCGATCAACCACGTGGCCTACGAGCTGACCTCGATCGATCACTTCATGCGGGGGATCGGAAACCTCAAGGTGCACGGGATCGAGCCGAAGTGGGGCCCGGGTCGGCACGGACCCGGCAACAACACGTTCTCCTACTTCACCGACCCCGCCGGTCTGGTCTGCGAGTACACCTCCGAGGTGGAGGAGATCAACGAGGACACCTGGTTGTGTCGCACCTGGCGGCGCACGCCGGAGCTGTCGGACCAGTGGCGCACCGCCGGTCCGCCGAGCGCGGGAGTGCGTTCAGCCATGGCAGGCGTGGCGGACCCCGGCGCCCGGGGGCTGGTGAACGCCGAAACCGACTATTTCCTGGCCGCCGACAACGGGGACGCCGAAACCCCCGAGCAGCGGGCCGCGAGCGGACGGTTCTGACCGTGCCCGTCCAGCGACTCCAGCTGCCCAACGGCACCAGTGTGCTCGCCGCGCTCCCCGAGGGTACGCCGCGACGCCAGGTGCTGCTGCTGCACGGGATCGGTGGAAACGCGCACTCCTGCGAGGCTGCCGCCGACCTGTTGTCCGCGCGGGGGGTCGCGGCCTATTCGTGGGATGCACCCGGCTATGGCGAGTCGGCGGACCCGAGCGGAGAGACCGACCTGGTGGTGCAGGTGGTGCAGACGCTGGACCAGCTCGGGCTGGATCGGGTCGACCTGTTCGGAACCTCCTGGGGTGGGGTGATCGCCGCCCAGGTGGCCCATCGGCATTCTCGGCGACTGCGCTCGCTGATCCTGGCCGACTCCACCCGCGGCTTGGCCGTGAACCCCGAGAAGGCGCAGGCGATGCGTGAGCGAGTTTCCTTGCTGGACAGACTGGGGTCCGACGCGTTCGCCGCCAGCAGGGCACCGCGCCTGGTGTCGCCGCAGGCAGGGGCGGACATCCGCGAGCGGGTGCGTGCGGAAATGACGCGCGTCCGTCCCGTCGGAAACACCATGGCAGCAGAGTTCATGGCCGACGCGGACAACACCGACCTGCTGCGGCAGCTCGAGTTGCCCACCCTGGTTGTGGTGGGTGCCGACGACGTGGTCACCGGAGTGCCGGAGTCGGAGTTGTTGGCCGAGCTGGTGCCAGGGGCGCGTTTCGAGGTGCTGCCGGATGCCGGGCACAGTGCCGTCACGGAGCGCCCAGAGGCGATGGTCGCGGTGATGACTCGATTCTGGGAGGAGATCGATGACTGAGCAGACCTCACGCCTGGTGGTCGTCACCGGCGGCGCCCGCGGACTGGGCAGGGCGATCGCGGAGGCGTTCACCACCGATCGGGTGGTGATCGGAGACCTTCGTCACCAGCTCGCCGAGCAGACCGCAGCCGAGCTGCGCGAGTGGGGTCAGGACGTGACCGCCCTCGCCCTGGACATCGCCGACGTCGACTCGGTGCGCGAGTTCGCCGCAAAGGTTGCCGAACTCGGCGGTGCCGACGTATTGGTGAACAACGCGGCCAAGGCCGACGGGGTCGGCGGCGACACCTTCTGGGAGCTGGACGAGGCCGCCTTCGAGCAGGTGCTGCGCATCAACGCCTTCGGCACTTGGCTGGTCAGCAAGCACCTGGTTGGCCCGATGCTGACACGCGGAAGTGGCGTGATCGTCAACGTGGCATCGGATGTCGCCTACTACGGGTCGCCGCGACTGGTGCACTACGTCGGGTCCAAGGGCGCAGTGCTCGCGATGACCCGCTCCATGGCCCGCGACGCCGGCCCGCACGGGGTGCGGGTCAACGCGGTGGCCCCGGGGCTCACCCGGATCGAGGCGACCGAGAACGTGCCGGCCGACCGCTACGCGCTCTATCGCGACAACCGTGCCCTGCCGCGGGAGCAGGTGCCCGCCGACGTCGCATCGACCGTCTTCTTCCTGGCCTCCGAGGCGGCCAGCTATCTCACCGGACAGTCCATCGTCGTCGACGGTGGCTTCGTGATGCCGACCTAGGAGGCACGATGGATCTTCAGCTCGACGGCCGCACGGTGCTGGTCACCGGCGCCAGCTCCGGCGTCGGTCTGGCCACCACCTCGATGCTGCTGGCCGAGGGCGCACGGGTGATCGCCTGTGCCCGGGACGAGGCGCGGCTGCGGGCCGCGGTGTCCGAGCTGCCGGGATCGAAGCGGGCGTACCCGCTGGTCTGTGATGTGACGCTGCGCGAGCAGGTGGAATCCGCGGTGGAGCAAGGAATGTCCCGCTTCGGCGGAATCGATGGGGTGGTCTGCAACGCCGGGAGATCCCTGATGTCGACCCTCAGTGACGCCACCGACGATGAGATCCGCCAGGAACTGGAGCTCAAGGTGTTCGGTGCCTGGAACGTGATCCGCGCTGCCCGCGCCGCCCTGGCCCGCTCCGAGGTTGCGGCCGTGGTGAACGTGAACGCGATCCTGGCCAGGCAGCCCGAGACCCGGCTGGCCGTCACCTCCGCTGCGCGGGCGGCGCTGCTCAACCTCACCCGATCGATGGCCGCGGAGCTCGCCGAGGAAGGGATCCGGGTCAACTCGGTGTGTCTCGGCCTGATCGACACCGGGCAGTGGCGCCGCCGGTTCCAGGCGTACACCGAGGGCGGCGGCGAGCTGGACTACCCGGACTGGAGCGCCGAGATCGCGGCGGACCGCGGGATCTCCCTGGGCCGCTTCGGACGGGCCGAGGAGGTCGCGTACCCGATCGTCTCACTGCTGTCACCACGGGCGGGATACATCACCGGCGCCAGCATCGACGTGGGCGGCGGAGTGACCAGGCAGCCATGACGACGACCCCGAGAACGGCAGAACAGCAAGGAGATTCCGTGACCCAGGAACAGGATCGACGCCACAGCGGCGGGGACGTGCTGGTTCGGGTGATGAAGCGCCACGGAATCGATGTCGCCTTCGGCGTGATCAGCATCCACAACCTGCCGCTGGTGGAGGCCATCTCCCGCGAGCTGAGGTTCGTCGAGATGCGGCACGAGGCGGCCTGCGTGAACGCGGCCGACGGGTACGCCCGCGCCACCGGCAAGGTGGGGGTGGCGATCACCTCGACTGGAACCGGCGCCGGCAATGCGGCAGGATCGATGGTTGAGGCGCTGACCGCCGGCAGCCGGGTGCTGCACGTCACCGGACAGGTGGAGAGCCACTGGGTCGGCAGCAACCAGGGTGTGATCCACGAGGTCCCGCACCAGCTGGAGATGCTGCGCGCGGTGTCCAAACATGCCGCACCCATCACCGCCGCCGACGAGGCCGAGGCGGTCCTGGAAGGCGCCATCGCACAGATCCTCACCGCTCCCCAGGGGCCAGCCTCGGTGGAGTGGCCAACCGACCTGCAATACCTGGCCCGGACCGACGCGCAACACCCCTGGCGACCGGTGCAGCAGCGGCCGATCGAGCTGCCGGAGGACTCGCTGGCGGCCGCGGCCGCGCTGATCGAGGGGGCCCGTCGTCCGCTGTTCTGGGTGGGCGGTGGCGCGGCCGGCGCCGGTGCAGAACTGACGGAGTTGCTGCACCGCACCGGCGCAGGGCTGTTCTCCAGCAACTCCGGACGTGCCATCGTGTCCGAGGACCACGCGCAGGTGATCGGCAACTTCGCCGCCACCGAACGGGGAGCGTCGTTGCTGGCCGATGCGGACCTGCTGATCAGCGTTGGCACCCACTTCCGTTCCAACGAGACGCGCACCTATCACCTGCGTCTGCCCGTGCAGCACCTCGGCATCAACCTCGACCCGCGGGCCCTGGAGCGTCCCTATTCGGCCAGCCACAAGCTGGTCGGTGACGCACGGCAGCTGCTCGCCGCGCTGGCAGAGCGGATGCGACACGGTTCGACCGATCCCGGGTGGACCGATCGGGTACGCCAGGTCCGCGAACAGGTCCGCACGGAGCTGTTCGACCACATCGGCGGCTACGCCGAGATCTGCCGCGAGCTGCGCGGGCAGCTGCCGCGGGAGGCCGTGGTGGCCAGGGACGTCACAATTCCCTCGTCTCAGTGGGGAAACCGGCTGCTGGAGTTCTATGACCGGGAGTCGAACATCTTCCCGCTCGGCGGAGGCATCGGACAGGGACTCGCCATGGGGATCGGCGCCGCGGTCGGCCGGCCCGAGGTGCCGACGATCGTGATCGCCGGAGACGGCGGGCTGGCCGTGCACCTGGGCGAGCTGGCCTCGCTGGCGGGCAGCGGCGCCCGGTGCGTGGTCGTGGTGTTCAACGATTCCGGCTATGGGGTGCTGCGCAACATGCAGCACGCACACGGGTTCGACCGAGCCGGAGTGGACCTGTTCACCCCCGACTTCGAAACCCTGGCCGCCTCCATCCGGTTGCCCTTCTGGCGGACCGGGGCGCCCGGCACCTTCGGCCCCGCGCTCGAACGGGCGTTGACGGTCAACGGTCCCGCGATGATCGAGGTCACCGTGGGTGACCTCGACCCGGCCCCGGGGGCGTTCACCCCGCCGGTGCACATCCCCACACCGAACGAAAGCCGAGGCGAGTGATGAGCGCCAACGAAGAACTGAACCACCCCGTCGTCTTCGTCGGGGACCACGAGGCCACCCAACAGGGATTCCGGGCACTGCCGATCTCCGCGCGGGTGGGAGATGAGTGGTTGGCAGCCGTCGACGACGGACTGGGATCGCATCCGGTGCACCTGGTGGTCGCCGGCCCGGATGCGCCCGGGGGACTTCGTTTCGCCGCCGAGCGCGGCGGCCGGCTGATCAGCCTGGTGCTGGTGGATCCCGAAGTCGACGAGGACGACCCGACCTACTGGGACACGCTGCGGGCCGTGAAGGTGCCAACCCTGGTGATCGCCGCGGCTCCCGCCCCGAACAGCCCGGTCGCACAGGCGCAGTCGGTGGCCGGCGGTGTGGCCAACGGGGTGTTCGTGATCATCGACGGGGCCGAACCGCCCAGCCACCGGACCCGGGTCGACTCCTTCGTCGAGTGGGGGACGGCGTTCATGGCGATCGCCGAGGGGCTCGCACCCGATCGCCCGGACCTCGATCAGACACAGGAAACCGAGGCACAGCAAGGATCTAGGAGGATCGATGCCTGAGCAGTATCTGGAACCGCACCAGACCCATCCCGAACCGTTCAGCCCCTATGAGCTGAAGCTGTCCGGTTCGATCATGGAGGTGTTCGCCCGCGGGACACACGACCTGCCCGGCCTGATCAAAGGCCTGAACGACCTCGGACTGCACGGCCCCGGCGGCCGCGAGTGGACCGAGGACTCCTTCCGTGACGAGATGCGACGACTGGGGAACTGAGATGACCGCCACCACAACCACACCGAACACCACCCAGCGCCCCAAGAAGGCGGCCGGGACCCGGCGTACGCTCACCGCCGACGAGATCGCCGCCACCGGGCTGCGCAACCGCTGGTATCCGTTCCTCCCGTCGCGGATGCTCGCCGAGGGCAGCATGACCAAGGTGAAGCGGCTCAACGTCGACTGGTTGCTGTTCCGCGACGCGGAGGGCACGGTGCACGTGCTGGAGGACCGCTGCCCGCACCGCAGCGCGCCGCTGTCGGTGGGCCAGCACCTGGGTGACCGGGTCGCCTGCAAGTATCACGGCGTCCAGGTCGACGGCAGCGGCACTGTCGTCTCGGTGCCGGGGATGCCCGGCTGCGCGCTGGAGGGGCGACAGGCGACCCTGTCGCTGCAGGTGGTCGAGGCCGCGGACACCATCTTCGTGTTCGTGCCGCTGACCGCCGAGGACGAGGCGGCCGAGTTCTCGCTGCCCGACCGGCTCCGCGACGACGCGAACTCCTGGTTCCTCAACTATGCCGAGTGGGCGGGACCGTGGCGCTTCTACATGGACAACGTGCTCGACCCGATGCACGGCGCCTTCCTGCACCGCGAGTCGCACTCCATGTTCGGCGGTGACACCTCCGCCCGCTTCCGGATCCGCGAGACCGATCGCGGCTTCTTCTTCGAGAAGACCGACCAGCGCGGCGTCAACTTCGACTGGGTGGAGTTCGTGCGCGGATCGATGGACCACGTCGACCTCGAGATCCCGTATGCCAGCAACGCCGGCCCCGGCGGTGTGTTCGGAATCGTCGGGATGGCGGTGCCGGTCGACGAGAACAACGTGTGCGTCTTCCACTGGCGAACCCGACGCGTCCAGGGCTGGGAGCGCGAGGTGTGGCGCTTCCTCTATCGGACCAGGCTCGAGGGGCGGCACTGGGAGGTGCTGGAGCAGGACCGAGTGGTGCTGGAAGCGCTGGCTGGCGACGCCGACACCGAGGAGAACCTCTATCAACACGACCTCGGGGTGAGCCGAATCCGTAGGCTCTACAAGTCCGATGCCAAGGCACAGGCCAAGATCCTGGCCGGAGAGGCCTGATGGTCGAGGGGCAGGAGGGCCATCTGCTGTTGACGGTCCTCCTGCGCCATGACCAGTCCCAGAATCTCGAACAGCTGCAGGGAAAGTTGGACGAGCGAGACTGGTGGCACGGGTTCCCGCCGGAGGGCTGCGAGATCATCAGCTGGGTGGTCGCGATGGGGATCGGGCAGGTCGTCACCCTGCGGCTGCCGGCCGACCGGTTGGCGGCGGTGAACGTCGAACTGGAACGTCGCGCCTGGGGTGTGTTCACCACCGAGTTCTATCCGAGCTATGACTTCCTGCCGGTGCGGGAACGGCTCACCCGCGAGTCCGACGAGCGGACGGGTCGATGAGAGTCTCGGCCGATTCGGTCCCCGAACCGCTGCGCCCCGGAATGTTCAGCAATGCCAGGGTTTCCGGCAACCACTTCTGGATCTCAGGGATGCACGCGGGTACACCGCAGGGTGCCGTGGGTGGGGCCGACGCGTACGTTCAGACCCGGGAGGCGCTGCGTCGGGTGCGGGCGCTGGTGGAGGCGTGCGGTGCCACCCTCGCGGACGTCACCATGCTCCGCGTCTATCTGACCGATATCCGGCTGCGCGCCGAGGTGGGCCGGGCCCGCTCGGAGCTGTTCACCGGCGAACCGCCGTGCTCGACCTTGGTCGAGGTGTCGCGGCTGGTGGCCGACGACCTGCTCGTCGAGATCGAGGCCGAGGGGATCCTGCCGAGCTGACCGGCCGGCTCAGGCCTCGCGCGGCTCCAGTTCGGGCGCGGCGCTGCGCAGCGACCGCTCGAGCTGGGCCAGCTGGTCGGCCAGGGATTCCTGGGTCCGGTTGCTGAGGCCGGCCAGCATCTGGGTGAGGCTGGCAAAGTGCTCGTCGGCCACCTCGTCGACCAGTTTGCGGCCAGCGTCGGTGAGCTGCACGTGCACCACTCGGTTGTCGTTGGCATCCCTGGACCGACGGACCAGCCCGGCCGCCTCGAGCTTGCGCACCCGCAGGGTCAGGCCGCCGGTGGTGACCAGCGTCTGGTGGGCGAGGTCACCGGCGCTCATCCGGAAGTTTGGGGCGCGGCGCAGGGCTGCCATCACGTCGAAACCGGCCACGTTGGTGCCAAGCTCCTCGAACCGGTCCGAGATCTGCTGGCGATACAGCAGAAAGCTGCGGTGCAACCGGCCGAACACCTCCATCGCGGACACATCCAGGCCCGGCCTGGTCACCGCCCAGGTGGCGATGATGTCGTCAACCGCGTCGGGGCGGACGCTGCGCTTGGTCATGGCACTCCTGGGGGTATCGATGGGTGAAAGAATATTAGCACTAAGATATTTAGAGGGCGAGGGGTTCGATCTTCGATCGACGGACCGACGTTGCCGGACATGGCCTATGCTGCGTTGAACACCGTTCAAACCGGCTCGCCGAGCCGCAGCCATGGGAGCACAGATGACCGCACGCAGCACCTCCAGCACCACCGACCTGGCGTTGGTGGCCGTCTTCGCCGCCCTGGTGTCGGTGCTCTCATTGGTGCCGGCGGTGAATGTCGGGATCGGGGTGCCGATCACCCTGCAGACCCTGGGCGTCGCGCTCTGCGGACTGGTGCTCGGCCCCTGGCGTGGCTGTCTGGCGGTGCTGCTCTATCTGGTGGTGGGGCTGGTCGGGTTGCCGGTCTTCGCCGGCGGAGCCGCCGGAATCGGCGTACTCGGAAAGCCGTCGGCCGGCTATCTGCTCTCCTTCCCGGTCGCCGCCCTGGTCGCCGGGCTGCTCGCCCGGCGACTAACCCGGACCCGGCTGCCGCTGCTGCCGGCGCTGTTCCTGTCCGGGATCAGCGCCAGCATCCTGATCATCCACCCGAGCGGAATCCTCGGCCTGATGGTGAATGCGAAGATGGACCTGACCAAGGCGGCGATGACCGACCTCGTGTTCTGGCCCGGCGATCTGGTCAAGAACCTGCTGGCTGCCGCGATAGCCGCGGCCGTGTTCAAGGCGTTCCCCGCGCTGTCGGCGCCTCGGCGCGTGGAGCCTGCCGTTCAGTGACCATCGAGCTCACCGGCGTCACCGTCACGGTTCACACCCCGGCCGGCGAGAAGTCCCTGCTGGAAGGGATCGAGCTCACCCTGACCGAGCGACGCATCGCCGTGATCGGCGCCAACGGATCCGGGAAATCCACCCTGCTCAGGCTTTTCAACGGTCTGGTTGCGCCGAGCAGCGGCATCGTGGCGGTGAACGGTCTGGACACGGTGCACCACGGCCGGGCTGTACGCCGGCAGGTGGGTTTCGTGTTCACCGACCCGCTCTCCCAGCTGGTGATGAGCACTCCGATCGAGGACGTCGAGCTCAGTCTGCGCCGCCAGTACCGCAGCCGCCGCGAGCGGGAGGCGGCCGCACTCGCCCTGCTCGAGCGGCGCGGGATCGGTCACCTGGCCAGGCAGTCCGTCTATGACCTGTCCGGTGGTGAACGGCAACTGGTCGCGCTCACCTCGGTGCTCGCGATCGAGCCGCGGGTGATCGTCGCCGACGAGCCGACCACCCTGTTGGATCTGCGGAATCGGCGGATGCTGTCGCGGGTGTTCGCCGACCTGGATCAGCAGGTCGTGGTGTCCACCCACGACCTGAGCCTGGCCGCCGAGTGCGACCGGGTGCTGGTCGTCGAGGCGGGCCGGATCTGGTTCGACGGCGACCCGGCCGAGGGCGTACGCCGTTATCAGGAGCTGATGGGATGAGCGGCCGGGTCGAGCTGTTCGGTCTCTATCTGCCCGGTCGCTCGCTGCTGCACCGGATACCGGTCGCGGGAAAGTTCGCGCTGGTGTTCGCCGCCTCCCTGCTCGGTCTGCTGCTGCGGCAGTGGCCGGTGTCGGTCGGGGCGCTCGCCGGGTGCGTCGCGCTGCTGCTGGGCTGCCGGCTGGGCGTGCGCCGGTGCCTGGCCCTGCCCGCGGCCGTGTGGGTGATGGTCGCGCTGCTGGTGGCGTACCAGCTGGTGTGGGGCACGTGGCGGGATGCCGCGCTGGTTGTCGCCAACCTGCTGCTGTGCGTGTATGCGGCCCGGATGCTCACCCTCACCACCCCGGCTCCGGTGCTGTTGGACGCGCTGGTGGTGGCGGCTCGACCGCTGAAGCTGATCGGAGTCCAGCCCGAGCGGGTCGGGTTGGCTGCCGCGATCATGCTGCGCAGCATTCCGCACCTGCTCGCCTCCTTCGACGAGGTCCGCGACGCCGCCCGGGCGCGCGGGCTGGAACGCAACCTGCTCGCCCGGGTCAGCCCGGTGGTGGTGCAGGCCGTGGCGTACGCCCAGACCACCGGCGGGGCGTTGGCGGCGCGCGGTCTCGGCGAGGGAGACGAGGATTCCGGCTAGGCGGGGACGATGCTCCAGCGGCCCATGTCCCAGGACTCCACCTGGATCACCGACGGCCCGGCGCCGATCTCCTCCACCTTCTCCACGTCGTCCTGCTCGTTCACCAACAGATCCCAGTCGTTGGGAAAATACTGCTGGACGATGAAGTTGCTGGTGCCGAGCTGACTGAACCGAGCCCGCCGGGCCGGGCCGTCGCTGACGATCACCTGGTGTCCGATTCCGCTCGCCTGTTCCCCCATCACCGGAGCCGACGACATCGGGCGCAACTCCAGCTGCCAGGTCCCGCCGCGGGTCTCGACCTTCAGCTTCAGGATCTTCTTGTCGTCCGGGTCGACCCCGTAGGCGAAGGTGCCCTCGATGCCGTCACCGCTGTAGACCAGCGGAGTGTCGCGACCGTCCTCGGTGACCGCCTCGATGGACACCCAGTGTGCGCTGGTCTTGAACCAGAGGATCCCCCGGGCCGCCCCCGCGGGGAGGGCGATCTCCTGGTTGGCGTTCCCCTGGTGGCGCGCGGTCGGGAAGGTCCCGTAGGTCTTGTCCAGGTGGTCCTTCAGCGCGCCGCTGGCCGGCGCTCCGGGCGGGGCCGAGACGAGGGTGGGGCGTCCGCCGGTCGGAGCCGCCGTTGACGGAGCCCGGGAGGTGGAGGTGGCCGTCGGCGCGGGAGCTGGGGCCGGAGCCGTCTTCACGGGCCCGCTCAGGAACCAGACCAGCACCCCGACCACGAGCAGCAGGGTGGTGGCGGCGAGCGCCACTCCCACGATGACGCCGGTGCTGCGGTTGCGTGGCCGCGGCGGCGGAGGGCCGGGGGAGTACGGTCCGGGGCCGCCCAGGTAGGGGTTCGCCTGCGGGGGAGCGCCCCGGTTCTGCCACTGGGGTGCGGCCTGCTGCGGTTGCTGCCACTGGGGTGCGGCCTGCTGCTGCCACTGGTCAGGAGCCGGCTGCTGCGGCGGGCCGCCCCAGTGGTCCGACTCCGGTTGATAGAGGGGAAAGGATTGACCCGCCTGACCGCTCGGTGGTCTCCCGAGTCCGTCCGGGCCGTTGCCGCCCGACTGGGCGTACGGGTCTTCGGGTGGCTGCGCGCCCGCACCCGGCCAGTTCGGTCCCGAACTCATGGTCGCTCCCCTCAGTAGGGGCCAGTATTGCTGGTGCCGGGGCTATCCGGGCCGCACGCCCACGCGGCGCAGCGGGCGGGGATCAGGAATGGCGCCGCAGCCGCCGGTGGCCTTCGGGGCGTACCGGCGGGATCTGGGACGCCGCAGGGACGGTCGGTGAGTCCAGGCCGCCCACGGGGTCGACCTCCCGGTCGGCGCCGCCCCAGCGGTCCTCGTGCAGCCCGGCGGTCTTGTTCCAGTCGGCACCGTCGGTGTCCCGCTGATCGCTGGGGACGTGCTCGTTCTGCGGGTCGGACTGGTCGCGCGCCTCGGCCTGCTCGAGGTCGATGTCGTAGTGGCGGTAGAGCTGCTCCTCGTCCTCGAGATCGAGGTGCCCGTCCGGGTCGACCCGCGGTGCGTCGCTGACCTGCTCCTTCGGGTACGCCAGAGTGAGCTCGTCGTTGTCGAAGCGCGAACCCTGCAACGGCGCGAAGGACTCCGAGGCGCCGAACAGGCCGGTCTTCACCGTCACCCAGCTGGGCTTGCCGCTCTGGTCGTCCAGAAAGAGCTGACCCACCCGCCCGAGCTTGTTGCCCGCGGAGTCGAGCACCGTGGCGGAAGCCAGCGCTTCGAAGAAGTTTTCGTCGTTGACCGTCATTGCCCCAGCATCTCAGGTCGCGTCAGATCGCGGCCCGGAGGGTGTCGGTGGCCCGGGTCGCCATGTCGACGAGCTGGGCCTGGTCCACCTTGTCCCCGTCGATGTGCAACATCATCAGGGTGTCCTTGTGCCCCACCCACACATAGAGCAGCTCCGCGGGCTCCGCGCCGGTGACCCCGAGCCGCAGACCGAACGCCTTGTCGCCCAGCGCGGGCACTGGGATTGGTGTCGCGGTGAACTTCGTCACCTCGCCGTTCTCGTCGACGGTGAACTCCTTGCACTGGCCCACCGACTGCTCGATCTCCCCGACCGACTTGGCGCCGTTGTCGACCAGGTCGACGAACTCCTGCAGGAACAGCGGATCCTGCGTGTACGCCACCGTGGCGCCCATGTCGCTGGCCACCTTGCCCAGGCTCTGGTCATAGACGGTGCTGCACGCGGGCGGGTCGACCCTGGCGTCGATCGGCTCGTCGGTGAACTCCGCCGGTCGCCAACCGGGCAGCTGTTCGGGCCGCAGCAGGCCGCGGTCGAGCTTCTCCGGATCGGTGGGGGTGGTGCTGGAGGTCGGGGTGACCCCTGCCGACGCGGTGGTGGGTGCTGCCGTCGGGGTGGCGCTCGCGCCGTCGCCCGCCGCCGTGGGCGTCCCCGCCGGCGGGGCTGCGGGCGGGGCCGCCGCGGTGTTGCCGGAGCATCCGCCCAGCAGGGTGACCGCGCAGATGGTCGCCAGGAACCGTCGCATGCTGTCCTCCAGAGTGTGAAAGCGCCGTCCACCCTAACCCCGCCCGACAAGCCCGGAGCAACTTGCGACGGACGGGACTGACCCGCCCAAGACCTATTCTTGGGTCAGATGCGACAGAACGGGTGCCGATGATCCTGCTGCTGACTCTGGGTGGCGTGGGAGTGGCGCTGCTGCTGGTCGCGATGCTGCTCGGGGACCTGTTCGACGGACTGTTCGACTTCGACACCATCGGTGGCGACTTCTTCTCCCTGGCCGGTCTGGCCGGTTTTCTCGGCGCGCTCGGCTTCGGCGGAGCGATCGCGCTGCAGCTCAGCCACAGCTGGCCGGTCGCGATCGGCTGCGGGGTCGTGGTCGGTGTGCTGGTCGGGGCGGGGGCCGCCTGGTTGACCGCGCGGCTGCGTGATGAGCGCCACAACGGAGACGTGACCGTACGCCGGGAACACCTGGTCGGTTCCCGCGGCCGGGTGATCAACGACATCCCCGCCGAGGGTTTCGGCGAGGTGCGGGTGGTGCTGCGCGGTCACCCCACGAAGTTGAACGCCCGCGCCCACGAACCGGTGCCGACGGGCACACCCGTCGAAGTGGTGGGGGTGCTGTCGGCGACCTCGGTGGTGGTGCGCCCCGACCTGGCCGACCCGGTCGCGGAGTGATTGCTTGTCCCGCTTAAAAATTTTCGATCGTCCAGCCAGTAGCAAGTGCGCAGGGAGAAGGTAGGAAGAGGATGGATCTGTTTTCGCCGCTCGTGATCGGCATCATCGGCATCGTCGTGCTGGTGGTGCTGGTCGCGCTGCTGATCACCAGTCGATACCGGGTTGCCGGGCCCGATGAGGCGTACATCGTCACCGGCCGCAAGGGCAAGGAGGTCAAGAATCCCGAGACCGGGCAGATCTCCAGCGACCTGTCGGGCCAGAAGGTTGTGATGGGCAGCGGCGTCTTCGTGATGCCGTTCGTGCAGCGGCTGCACATCCTCGACCTGTCCTCGCGGCGGATCATGGTGCAGATCCGCGGTGCCGTGTCCGCCCAGGGAATCCGGCTCAACCTGGACGGCGTGGCGATCGTCAAGGTCGGCGGTAACGAGGATTCGATCCGGGCCGCGGCCCAGCGATTCCTGTCCCAGCAGGACGAGATCGAAACCTTCACCCAGGAGACCCTGGCCGGCTCGCTGCGCTCGATCGTCGGTGGGCTCACCGTGGAACAGATCATCCGGGATCGGGCCGCGTTCGCCCAGCGGGTCGCCGACGAGTCGGAATCGTCGTTGACCGGGCAGGGGTTGGTGCTGGACACCTTCCAGATCCAGGACATCAACGACGACGGGTCCTATCTGTCGGACCTGGGCCGGCCCGAGGCCGCCCGGATCGGGCAGCTCGCCGCGGTCGCCGAGGCCACCGCTCACCAGGAGGCGGAGCAGGCCCGGATCGCGGCCGAGACCCAGGTCGCCATCGCGGAACGCTCGCTGTCGCTGAAGAATTCGGAGATCAAGGCCGAGACCGACGCCGCCCAGGCGCAGGCCGCGGCGTCCGGTCCGCTGGCCCAGGCGGATCGGGATCAGGCGATCCTGACCGAGCAGGAGAAGGTGGCCGTACGCCAGGCCGCGCTGAAGGAACGCCAGCTGGACACCGAGGTGCGCAAGCCCGCCGACGCCGAGCGCTATCGGGTGGAGACCGAGGCCGAGGCCCGGCGTACCGCAGCGATCCGCAAGGCGGACGCCGACAAGGCCGCCTCGATCGCGGCAGCCGAGGCGAACGCCGAGCAGTCGCGGCTCACCGGTGTCGGTGAGCAGTCCCGCCGGCAGGCGCTGGCCGAGGCAGAGGCGATTGAGGGCGCCAAGCGCGGTGAGGCCGAGAAGGCTCGACGGATCGCCGAGGCCGAGGCCCTACGCGCCGAGGGTGAGGCCCAGGCCGCGGCGATCCTCGCCAAGGGCGAGGCAGAGGCCGAGGCGATGAACAGGCGCGCCGACGCGTTCGCCCGATACAACGAAGCGGCCGTACTGCAGATGCTGGTCGAGGTGCTTCCCCAGGTGGCCGAGAAGGTGGCCGCCCCGATGGCGGCGATCGACAAGCTCACCGTGGTCTCCACCGACGGCGCTGGGGCGGTGCCCAAGCAGGTCACCAATAACGTGGTGCAGACGATGGAGCTGATCAAGAACACCACCGGGGTGGACCTGTCCAAGCTGATGGACAAGTACAGCGACGAAGGGCTGACCGGGGCACGGCGTACCGACAGCCAGTCGACCACCAACGCCGAGGTGATCAAGGTCGAGGAAGGCTGACCGGAACCGGTTCGAGTCAGTGGACGAGGCCCCCGCGGTTGCGGGGGCCTCGCTCGCGTCCGGGGACGGTCAGCGCTGGGTGAGCCGCAGGTTGCGATGCCCCTGGCTGTGCAGCTCCTGCTCCCAGGTGCGCAGTCGTCCGGCGCTGGGCCAGGCCACCAGCAGCACCAGCACGGCGCACAGCAGCAGACCGCCGAGGACCAGCGGCATCGGCAGCCTGAACACGAAGGCGAGCATCACGGTCAGAACGCCACCGGACTCGGTGATGGCAGCGGCGATCAGGGTGCGGGTGCGCAGTGCGGCCAGCGCCTGCCCGTGGGCGCGCTCGGGTGGTGCGGAGAGCCGGGATGGTCGGCGCACCATCAACCAACCGGCGAGCGCGGTGACCAGCGGCAGCACCAAGGGGAGAGCGACTTCGGGTCCCGACTCGGCCACCTCGAAGTCGCGGCTCAGGATGAAGCTCATCGGCAGCATCATCATCACCAGGCCCCAGGCGAGGGCGCCGACGACGATCTTCAGCGGGGCCAGGGACGTCGCAGGCTGCGGCGCCGGCTGGGGGTGATGACTCCAGCCGTGCGTCATCGCAGGCGGCGCAGGAAGTCGGGGTCGTCGTCGGGGGCGGCCGGGCGACGTTCGGCGTCCGCCTCGGCGATGGATTGAGCGTTGGGACGGCCCCAGATCAGCCAGCTCACGGCCCCGACGAGCGGCAGCGCGATCACCCCGGCCACCCAGAGCCAGCGTGGGGCCAGCCGGGTCTCATCGGGACGGGCCTGGGCAACGTCCACGATGCAGTAGATCATCAACATCACCACGATGATCAGCGGCAGGAACCTGAGCATTTTCCCATTCTAGGCGCCGAGGGCCAGTCCCAGACAGAGTCCGATCGCCGCGACCAGTTCGGCCAGCCCGGTCGCCTTGAGCACGCCGATCAGCTTCGGTCCGACGGCGCCGCGGAGCACGCTGGCGGTGGCGGGGGCGATCACCGGGGCGTACGCCAGCCCGAGCAGCGCCCACGGCGTACTCGTCGCGGCCACGGCCACCACCGAACCGCCCGTGGCCACGAGCAGGCCCACGAAGAACCAGCGGGTGCCGCGGTCACCCAGTCGGGTGGCGAGGGTGCGCTTGCCGGCCACTCGGTCGCCGGCGATGTCGCGCAGGTTGTTGGCGACCAGGATGGCGCAGGCGAGCAGCCCGATCGCGACCGCGGCCCAGAACGCTGACCAGGTGATGCGGTCCACCATCACGAGGGTGGTGCCGCAGACCGCGACCAGGCCGAAGAAGACGAAGACGAACACCTCGCCGAGCCCGAGATAGCCGTAGGGTCGGCGGCCGCCGGTATAGAACCAGGCCGCGAGCACGCAGGCCACCCCGACCAGCAGCAGCCAGTAGAGGCCGCTCCACAGGCAGAGCGCGAGCCCGGCGACGGCGGCGACACCGAAGCAGCCGAAGGCGGCGCGCTTCACCGCCCGGGGGCTGGCGGCCCCGGAACCGACCAGGCGCATCGGGCCGACCCGGTCGGCGTCGGTGCCGCGGATTCCGTCGGAATAGTCGTTGGCAAAGTTCACGCCGACCTGCAGGGCCGTGGAGACGACCAGGGCGAGCAGGGCCATGCCGAGGGAGAACGAGCCGGCGAACCAGGCCGCACCCGAGCCGGCGAGCACCGGGGAGAGCGCGGCCGGGAGGGTGCGCGGGCGCGCTCCGGCGACCCAGTCGGCCAGGTCGGTCACAGCTGCTCCTTATCTTGGTGGTCCGGCCAGCGGGTGATCAGCTGCTGGCGGTCCACCTTCCCACTGCTGGTCGCCGGGAGCACGTCGAACCGCATCATGGCGCGCGGTCGGGCGGCGGGCTCGAGGGTGGTGAGCCGGGCGCGCAGGGCGGCCAGGTCGGGCAGGTCGGGCCCGGCGGCGACCACCAGGTGCCCCCAGGTCTCATCGGGTACGCCGATCGCTGCGGCCTGCGGCCAGTGCCGCTGCAGCTCGCGCTCGACCTCGGCGAGATCGACGTTGACGCCGCCGGTCACCACCACGTCGTCGAGCCGGCCGAGCACCTCGAGCCGGTCGTCGCGCCAACGGCCGCGGTCATTGGTGATCACGCGGCCGTTGGTGAGGGTGGCTTCGGTGAGGTCGGGGCGCAGCCGATAGCCGGAGAAGACCATCGGACCGCTGATGCTGATCCGCTGCCGCTCGCCGAGTTGGACGCTGACGCCCGGCAGCGGTTGCCCGTCGTATACGCAGCCGCCGCTGGTCTCGCTCATCCCGTAGCTGGTGACGACGTTGATCCCGGCCGTGCGGGCCCGGGTGAGCAACTCCTGGGGTGCTGGTGCGCCGCCGAGCAGGACCGCGGTGTAGCCGGCGAGCGTCTGGGTGAGGTCGGGGTGGGTGAGGGCGCGGTGCAGCTGGGTGGGGACCAGGGAGAGGAAGGTCCGCACGCTCGGGGTGGGTAGGTCGTCGAGTCGGGGGTCGGCGTATCGGACGGTGGTACCGGCGACGACGGCGCGGGCCAGCACCATCACCCCGGCCACATGGTGGGCCGGCAGGGCGAGCACCCAGTCCCCTGGGCCGCCCAGCCACTGATGGGTCGCGTCCGCACCTGCGCGGACGGCGGGGCCGCTGAGGCGTACCCCCTTGGGATGGCCGGTGGACCCGGAGGTGCTGACCACCAGCGCGGTGTCGGGCTCGACGGGGCGATCGGGTTGCAACATGGCGAGGGTGCTGGTCGGGTCCGGGGGAAGCGGTGCCAGAGGAGGGCCGCCGTCGAGGGCCTGCCGCAGCGCCACGAGCAGGCCGGGGTCGTCGGCGGGGAGGGGACGCAGCAGCACCCGGCAAGCCTAGTGCGCACTAGAGTGGAGGGAAGTTGAGCAGGAGGCGACGTGAGCGGAATCATGGTGGGCCACGACGGCTCGAACCATTCCCAGACAGCGCTGCGCGAGGCGCTGGCACTGGCCCAGGGACTGGGTGAAGAGGTGACGGTGGTGCGCGCGTTCGGGCTGCGCGAGATCGGCATCCCCGCAGGGCTTGCGCCGTTTGGTCAGGTGCCGAGCATCGACGAGATCGGTGAGCACGTGGCCACCGCGCTGAAGCGGCAGATCGCGCCGGCGCTGGCCGACTTCGAAGATGTCCCGGTGACAGTGCGCGCGGTCCCCGGGAAGTCTGCCGCCGTGCTGATCCGCGAGAGCGAAGGGTTCCGGATGCTGGTGGTGGCCAGCCGCGGTCTCGGCGGCCTGGACAAGCTGCTGATGGGTTCGGTCAGCGAGCGGGTGGTGGCGCTGGCGCCCGTGCCGGTGCTGGTGACCCGCTCGCGAAGCACCGATGGCTGATCCCGCAGAGCGGTTCGCCTATGACATCGGGCTGACCACACGCTTTCGCGGCATCACCCGACGACAGGGCATGGTGTGGCGCGGGCCCGCTGGTTGGGCGGAGTGGAGCCCGTTCCTCGACTATCACGGCGCGGAGCTGGCACCTTGGCTCGCGGCGGCGGAAGAGGCTGCCGAGTTTGGGTTTCCGGCGGCGGTGCGGGACAGGGTGCCGGTGAACTGCACCATCCCGGCGGTGGGTCCGGAGCAGGCGTACGCCATCGCCGCCCGGTCGGGCTGCGGCACGGCGAAGGTGAAGGTGGCCGAACCAGGGCAGTCGTTGGCCGACGACCAGGCGCGGGTCGATGCGGTGCGGGATGCGCTCGGGCCGGCTGGACGGATTCGCGTGGATGCCAACGGTGGTTGGGATCACGAGGTGGCTGTCGAGGCGTTGCGGGTGTTGTCGCGGGTGGAGTTGGAGTATGCGGAGCAACCGGTGGCGTCGGTGGAGGAGCTGGCCCGGTTGCGTCGAACCCTGGTGAGGAAGGGGATCAGCGTACCGATTGCCGCCGACGAGTCGATCCGGCGCAGCGGTGACCCGGAGCGGGTGGCCGCGTTGGGGGCCGCGGATGTGGCGGTGCTGAAGGTGCAGCCGCTGGGTGGGGTGCGGCGCTGTCTGGAGCTTGCCGAGTCGCTGGGGTTGCCGGTGGTGGTGTCGTCGGCGCTGGAGACCTCAGTGGGTCTGGCCGCCGGGGTGGCGTTGGCTGCGGCGTTGCCGGAGCTCCCTTTCGCCTGTGGGTTGAACACGCGGGCGCTGCTGGTCGATGACCTGGTGTCGGATTCGTTGATCGCGGTGGACGGGGAGATCGCGGTGCGTCCGGTCTCGGTCGATGTGGAGGCCTTGCAGCGGTGTGCGGCGGCGGATGAGGATCGGGCGGCGTGGCTGACGCGCCTGGACGAGACGCGGGAGGTGCTGGCGTGAGCTCGCTCAGCTGCGCCAAGGTGGTACTGGAAACCCTGCTGCAGCAGGGGATGCAGCACCTCGTGCTGTGCCCAGGATCGCGCTCGGCGCCCCTCGCGCTGGCTGCGACGGAGGCCGCGTCGCTGGGGCGGGTGGAGCTGCACGTGCGGGTCGATGAGCGGTCGGCCGGGTTCTTGGCGCTGGGGCTGGCGAAGGCGACAGGGGTTCCGGTGGCGGTGATCACCACCTCGGGGACGGCCGTGGGCAACCTGATGCCGGCGGTGATGGAGGCGAGTCACAGCGGGGTGGGCCTGGTCGTGCTCAGTGCGGATCGGCCGGAGTCGCTGCTGCACACGGGCGCGAATCAGGCCACCGACCAGGTCGGGATGTTCGGGTCGTTCGTGCGGGCGGAGTCGCGGATCTCTGGTGCTGCGGGGAATTCGGCCGCCTGGAGTCATCAGGTGGTGCGGTTGTGGGCTGCGGCGACCGGGATCCGCAGTCGGCGACCGGGACCGGTGCAACTGAACCTGGCGCTCTCGGTGCCGCTGATCGCCGAGGATTCGCCGTGGCCGGCGGTGGTCTCCCGATCGGTGGCGGAGCTGCCGGTGAAGGTGGTGGCAGAACCCCTGGACGGCCGGCGGACGGTGCTGCTGGTGGGGGACTGCCCGCCGGAGGAGGGACGTGGCGCGGTGGAGCTGGGTGCCCGGCACGGGATCCCGGTGCTCAGCGAACCGTCGGGCAACGCGCGGAGCGGTGCGGCGATTCGGTGTTATCGGCTGCTGCTGGAATCGCCGCTGGGTCAAGAGATTGAGCGGGTGGTCGTGGTGGGGCATCCGACCCTCTCCCGGCCGGTGACTCGACTGCTGGGGCGTACCGATGTGGAGATCGTGGTGGTCACCGCTGCCGCCGACTGGCACGATCCGGGGTTGGCGGTGGATCGGGTGGTGTCCGCGGTGGATCCGGCAGATCAGGATCCCGCGTGGCTGGCGGGCTGGCACGAGGCCGACACGCGGGTCTCACAGGGATTGGACGCGCTGCTGGGGGATCGGCTGACCGGGCCGTCCGTGGCCTCGATGGTGGTCGCTTCGATGGGGGAGTCGGGGGTGTTGGTGGTGGGATCCTCCAATCCGATTCGCGACCTGGACCTGGCGCCGGTGCCTGAACAGGGACCGGTCGTGCATGCCAACCGCGGTCTCGCGGGGATCGATGGCACGGTGTCCACGGCGGTCGGAATCGCTGTTGGACTGGGGAGGCCAGTGACCGCACTGATGGGGGACCTGACCTTCCTGCACGACGTGGGCGGGCTGCTGGTCGGGCCGCTGGAGCAGCGGCCGCGCATGCGCGTGGTGATGGTGAACGACGACGGCGGATCGATCTTCCACACCCTGGAGCAGGGGGCTCCCGCCTATGCAGACTCCTTCGAGCGTGTGTTCGGTACGCCAACCGGGGTGAGACTGCAGCCTGTCGTCGAGGGGTACGGCTGGGCCTATCGCCGTGCTGAAACGCTGTCGGAGTTGAGGTCGCTGCTGGCTCAGGAGTGCACCGGTCTCGAGGTGATCGAGGTGCCCGTGAGTCGCGACGATCGGCGGGAACTGGACCACCAGATCCGGGGGCTCGCTCAGGAAACGTAGAACGCTGGCTGAGCCACCCTCTCGTCGGCTGAGCTTGTCGAAGCCACCCTCTACGTCGACCGTGTCGAGGGGAACGCCCCTTACGTTGGCTGAGCTTGTCGAAGCCATCTGGTCAGCGGAACGTTGGCTGAGCAAGCGAGGACCGAGCGAGTCGAGGCCTGTCGGCGGGCTGTGACTGGAGTGGCCAAAGTTTTCCGAACTTTTTCGTGCACACAGCGGTTTTGGGCCGTTTTAGGGGTCGGACTGTCAGACCCGGCTGATGTAGTTGGATCATGAGCACAGCAGCCGACACCCCCACGGTGATCACCGCGGTGTCGATGCTGCCCGAACTCGACAACCTCGCATTGCTCACCGACCAGGAGATTCTCGCTCTCCTTGATCGTGCGGACGCGATGGCCGCCGCGGTCGCCGCAGCGCGTGCGAAGGTGATCGCCGAGACCGAGAAGCGCGAAGCGGCCGAACGAACCCACCTGTGCTCGACCGCCACGTTCCTCACCCGGCACCATCGGCACAGCAGCCGGGAGGCACGCCGGATCGTGAAGCAGGCCACGACTCTGTTCGGCCGCTTCAGCCTGATCGCCGACGCGGCCTGTGCTGGGTTGCTGTCGGACAGCCAGGTCCGCGGAATCCTCACCGGGCTGCAGAACCTCCCCGAGACACTGTCTTCGGCGGAGTTGGATCGGGCCCAGGAACTGATGGTCGGGTTCGCCGCCGACTTCGCCCCCGACGACCTGCGCAAACTGTCCCTGCACGTGCGTCAAACGATTGACCCCGACGGCACCGACGCCGTCGAAGCGGCCCGGTTGGAGGCCGAACGGCTGCAGGCCGAGAAGAACCGGCGGCTGTCGTTGGCGCCGGATCATCACGGTTCCTACCTCCTGGCCGGCAAACTCCCGCTGGCCGATGGGGAAGAACTCGCCGCGTTGTTGAAGGCCCACGAGTCGGCGCTGTGGCGAGTGGTCACGGGAACCGACGCGGTCCCGCCGACCCGGGCGCAAATGCGGGCGGATGCGTTGATGATCCTCATCCGCCGCGCCGCGAAGGTCGGTGATGCACCCAAGAATGGTGGCGATCGCCCGCGGATCTCTGTGCTGGTGTCATTTGAGACGTTGCGCACCGGTCTGGGTACGGCGCAGGTGTCGTGCGGGGAACACCTGTCGGCCACCGAACTCCGCCGGCTGGCCTGTGATGCCGACCTGCTGCCGATCGTGCTGAACGGCAAAGGCGTGCCGATGGAGGTCGGCACGCCGCAGCGGCTGGTCACCCCCGAAATCCGGGCCGCGCTGGTGGCCCGCGACAAAGGCTGCGTGTTCCCCGGGTGTACGCATCCGCCCGAGGACTGCGAGGCCCACCACATCCAGCCGTGGTGGGCGTTCGGCCCGACGAAGCTGTGGAACCTGGTGCTGCTGTGCCCACACCACCACCGCCAGGTCGAACCCGCCCGCGACCGGCCCTGGAATGCTGACAACCCCGACCGCTGGGCCATCCGCCTCGACGAAGACGGCCTCCCCTTCGTCATCCCGCCCGAGGTCTTCGACCGCAACCGCACGCCACGGCGTCATGCCCGCTTCCGATTCCCCCGACCCCGTGACCCGAACGCTCCCTGAACCGAGGAGCGCCAGCGACGAGTTGAAGGGCGCTCAGCCAACGGTGGCCTGGAAACTGGACGTTGGGCGCTGAGGTGGTGGAGGCGGAAAGGGCGTCGGGGCGTGGTCGGGCGTACCGAGCTGAAGACCAGACCGGCGGCAGCACAAACCCAACCACCAGCGAGGTGGGCGGGACGCCCTTTCCGCCGCAACCACCGGACGCAACCAGGCTTCGTCAGGCTCAGCCAACATAGGGGGCTTCGACAGGCTCAGCCAGTGTGGGTGCGGAGCCATTGGCGGAGGTGCCAGGTGGCGCGGACGTCGTCCTCGTTGTAGTCGAGCACGCGCTGGCGAGCAGCGGCTCGAGCTTCCTCGGTGGCGCCGAGGCAGGCCTCGGCGTACCAGGACTGGGAATTGAGGCCGCCGGGATCCTCGTCCCGCCAACGAAATCCGGCGCCCAGGGATGCGACGACCTTGAGTCCGAGCCCCCGCGTACCGAAGTAGTGGTCCCGCACGATCGTGAACAGGTCGCACCATTCGGCACTGTTCCCGAGCGCCCACTGAAGCTCAGGATCGTCAGAACGCTCGGCCAGCAGCTGCAGCCGGTTCACCTCATAGGGCGAGTAGTGGAACACCCGAACCTGTCCCACCTCGGCCTCCAGATCACGCAGCCACCGCATCGCCCGCGCCGCCAACTCAACCTCGCCGTCGGCGTCCAGTTCCCGCCAGGCGCTGAACTCCACGAACCGCGGCGGCCCCTCGGTGCGGCGATCGTGCACGAGGAATCCCCACAGGTACACGTGATCCTCGGCCGAGGTTTCGATGTCCAGGTCGATCTCGACCGGTGCCGTTGGCACCTCGATCGGCCCGCTGGTGATCTTTTCCAGATCGACCCCGGCGACCATCAAACCGGCTCGTCGATGAGCGTTGCGGATCCGGCTCTCCGCCCCCTCCCGGTGTCGGACCTCGGGCAGGTAGCGCGGTAGCACCTCGGCCAGTTCGGCCGCCGCAAGTTCTGTCACGGTGCGAATCCCGAGTGATCGCAGCACCCCGATCTCGCGCACGTCCAACGGGGTCCGATCGATCCGCACGGAGATGTCGTCGGCCCCCAGCAGCGGTCGACAGTGCTGCCACCACACGCAGTGGTCGCACTCGCGGTTGCGTACCGGCTGCACGATCGCCTCGCCACCGGCACGCGCGTTCTCGGCCACCTTCACCCGGAACGCGTGCTCGTGATCCTGCCGCTCCAGCACGGTCCGCAACCGCCAGCCGGTCTCGCTGGACCGGGAGAACGTACGCACCAGCGGCTGATCCAGCGGAACCCAGCAGACTCCCGGCTCACCCGTCTGGGGGTCGGTGCCCAACGGATACGCGTCCGTGCCGATCAGGCCCGCCTCTGGAGCGCTCCCGGCGGCGTGACCGGCCGCCTGCAGCATCCGCCAGTAGTGCCCGAGCTGGATCAGGGGCCCGTCACGCCCCAGCTTCAGGGTGCGGTCCTCGAGATCAAGGGCGGAGGCGTACGCCGGGTCGCCGAAACCGCTCACCCGGGCCGTAGGTCGCCCAGCGCGATTCGGTTCACAGACCCGACGCCGTGTCACCAGCACCGGGTGGTAGCCCGGCCGGTCGGGCGTCGCGTCCTCCCCGCGCACGAGCAGGTGCGGCCGTCCGCTCCGGTGTCCGGACACGTCGACCGGAAGCAGCGCTCCGATGATCAGCGGCGCCCCCGAACCGAGCGCGGCCCGGCTCGCCTCGGCCCACTCGGCAACCCCAGCCCCGGCCAGCGGACGCAGATCCACCAGATCACCCGGCCCGACGCGGACCACCTCGTCCAGCACCAGATCGCTGAACGACGCACCCCCGTTGAACGCCTCACGCAGCGACTCGTCGGTCGCCGGTTGGTCAGGAACCGCCGGCGCGTGGGCGTACCAGGTCTTGACCGCGCAGGTCTGCGCGGCCCAGGCGTCCAGCAGCACCGCAGCTCCGGGGCGTACCGGCTCGCCCACTCAGGCGACCGCCCGGTGCAGCGCCACCACGCCGCCGAAAAGGTTGCGCCAACTCACCTGCGACCAACCAGCCCGCTGCATCAGCGCCGCCAGCCCGCGCTGATCCGGCCAGGCCTGGATCGACTCGATCAGATATTGGTACGCCGAAGGGTTCGACGAAGCGACCCGCGCCAGCTCCGGCAACGCCCGCAGCACCAGCTGCTGATAGCCGACCCGCAGCGGCGCGGCCACCGGTGTGGAGAACTCGGCGATCACCAACCGCCCACCCGGCCGGGTCACCCGACGCAACTCGGCCAGGGCCGCCTCGGTGTGCTCCACGTTGCGCAACCCATACGAGATGGTGGCCGCGTCGAACACCCCGTCGGCGAACGGGAGCGCCAGACCGTCCCCGGCCAGGAAAGGCAGATCGGGGTGCCGTTGCTTGCCGACCTTGAGCATCCCCAGCGACAGGTCCACCGGCACCGCGAGCGCGCCCGCGTCGGTCAGCGGCCGGGTCGAGGTGCCCGTGCCCGCGGCCAGATCGAGGATCCGCTGGCCCGGTTGCGGGTCGATCGCGTCGACGACCAGCCGGCGCCAGCGCCGCACCTGCCCCAGCGTCATCGCGTCGTTCATCAGGTCATAGCGCTGCGCCACCCGGTCGAACATGGCGGACACGTCGGCGCGACGCTTGGCGAGCGTGGCGCGATAGTCGGACTTGGGCACACCAGCACCCTAGACGGTTTGGCCGAGTTGGCCGCAGGCGGGAGAATCGCACCCATGGCCAAACCCGAGACCGTGCTCAAGGTGAGCGGACTGAAGAAGTCCTTCGGTCCCAGCACCATCGTCGACAATTTCAACCTCGAGGTCTCGGCCGGCGAGGCGGTCGCGCTCACCGGACGCAACGGCGCGGGCAAGTCGACGGTGCTGCGGTGTCTGGTCGGCGCCGACCGGCCCAGCGAGGGCAGCATCACCGTGCTCGGGGAGAAGATGACGGAGACCTCCCGGGAGATCCGCCGCAGCGTGGCCACCGTGATCGACGACCTCGACTTCTTCCCCGACCTCAGCGTCGTCGAACACCTCGACCTGCTGGCCCGCGCCCACGGGATCGACGACCCGGACAAGGCGGTCGACGAGATCCTGCACGAGGTGCAGCTGGTGCCGCAGTCGGGTCAGCTGCCCGGCACCCTGTCCTCGGGTCAGCGGCGCCGACTCGCCCTGGCGACCGCCTTCGTGCGTCCGCGGCGGCTGCTGGTGCTCGACGAGCCCGAACAGCGCCTCGATGTGGAAGGTGTGCACTGGCTCGCCGACCGGCTGCGCAGCGAACTCGCCGACGGGTTGGCGATCGTGTTCGCCAGCCACGAGCCGCACCTGGTCGAGCAGGTCGCGACCCGAGTGGTACGCCTCGGCGGTGGCGCCGAGCCGGCGGCAGCGGCGGGGGCCGGGGCCGACGGCGTACCCGGGTCCCAGTCCGGGTCGACCCAGGCCCAGCCCGCCCAGCCCAAACCGAAGCAGAAGCCGAAGCCCTCCCACGGCAGGAAGAAGCGGTGAGCACCCAGCACACCCACCCGGCCGACGAACGCGAGATTCGCCGGTTGGTCTCCGACTGGCGAAGTGGTCGGGCCACCAAGACGCTCTGGGAGGCCATCCAGGACGGCTATGTGGTGGTGCTTTCCGTGCTCGTCATCGGCGCCATGCTGGTGGCCCTGGTGGTCCGGGCGCAGGGGGCCGCGGCCGGTTGTACCGAGGCCGGCTGCCAGTCCGCGCGCACCCTGCTGCCGTTCGCCGTGCTCGCCGGCGCACTCGCCCTCGCCGCCGCGGTGGCCCGACTGTTCGGTCCGGTGCTCGCCTCGGCCGCCGAAGGGTTCTGGATCTTCGACGCCCCGCTCAACCGGGCCCGGCTGCTGCGCGGCCGACTGGTCGCCGGGGTCCTGCTGGCACTCGTCGTCGGCGCCCTCGCCGGTGCCCTGGTCGCCGCGCTGACCGGCTCCTCGGCCGTCCTGATCGCGGCCTGGGCGGTGGCCACCGGACTGGCCGCGGCCGGCATGGTCGCCTTTGCCGCCGCCGAGCAGGGGCTCGAGCGCGGTTGGATCACCCGGACCGCGGTGCTGCTCTTCAGCGTGCTCGCGGTCGCCGCCCTGGTGGTCGTGGTCGGCATCGCCGCCGGCTGGTTCGGACTGACCCTGACCAACGACCGGGAACTGCTCGTCACCGTGGTGGTGGCCGTCGCCGGGCTGGTGCTGCTGCTGGTCGCCGGGGCGATCGCGCTGCGGCGGCTGAATCAGATCCGCCGCGCCCGACTGGTTTCCGGTGGCTCGCTGGTCTCCGGCATGGCCGGCGCGATGTATGCCCTCGACCTTGGCCTGGCCCGCGACATCGTCGTGGAGCGGCGCGCGGTCGAACGCGGCCACGTTCGTCCGCGCAAGGGCGGCGGGCTGGGCCTGGCGGCGCTGGTCCGGCGCGACCTGCAGCGGCTGCTGCGTACGCCCACGGTGTTCGGTCCGGTCGTGGCGACGATGGTGGTGCCGTATGCCTGCGTCGCGCTCGGCTTCGGCAACTTCACCCCGATGATCTCGGCGCTGGCCCTGTTCGGCGCGCTGGTACCGCTGATGGGCACCCTGCGCGTCCTCACCCGGACCGTTGGGCTGGCCCGCTGCCTGCCGTTCAGCGGGCCGGAGTTGCGGCAGGCGTCGCTGGTGGTCCCCGGGATCGCCGCGCTGATCTGGGCGATCGTGACCATGCCCGCCCTGCTGTCGTTGGGCAACGCGGTGACCGACGTGCTGCCGACGGGCCTGATCACCGCGATCGCCGGCCTTCTCGGCGCCACCCGCTGGACCGCGGCCAAGCCGATCGACTTCGGTCAGCCGATGCTGGCCACCCAGGCCGGAGCTCTGCCGCCGGGGATGCTGGCCAACCTGGTCCGCGGCTTCGAGGTGACGCTGCTGATCACCGCTCCGGTCGTGTTCGGCGGGCACTGGCTGATCGCGGCGGTCATCGCCGCCATCGTGTTCTGGTTCGTGATGGGCAACTTCGACATGCAGGCGCTGCAGGAACAGCAGGAGCAGCAGAAGCAGGAGTTGGCGAAGGCGAAGGCCGAGCGGAACCGGCGCCGCTGATCGCTCCAGGGCCCGCCCGCTTGCCCCGCGTGCGAGAATCCCGGGCATGGACACCAAGTTGCTGGAGGTCTTCCTCGCCGTCGTGCACACCGGAAGCATCTCGGCCGCAGCGCGCCGGATGGACTTCAGCCAACCCACGGTCAGCCAACAGATCAAGGCGCTGGAGCGGGTGCTGGACACCCAGTTGTTCACCCGCGAGGGTGGCCGGATCGAGCTGACCGCGGCCGGGCGCACCCTGCAGGGGTACGCCGAGACGACCCTGTCCAGCTGGCGGTTCGTGGTCGAGCAGGTGCGTGAGGCCGGTGGCCGGGATGACCTGATCGAGCTGGGTCTGGCATCGTTCCCGTCGGCCAACGCGGCTCTGGTGCCCGAGGCAGTCGCCGCGATGCTGGCCGAGGATGACCGGCTGCGGGTGAAGGTGCTGGACGCCGAACCTCCGGCATCGTTCGACCTGCTCCGTTCCGGGCAGGCCGACGCGCTGATCAGCTTCTCCTATCCCGAGGACGAGCCGAACCGCGGTCAGGTCGAGCTGCCGATCCTCGAGGAGGAGTCGGTGCTGCTGGTCGCCGCGGACCATCCGCTGGCCGATCGGGGCACGGTGAAACTCGCCGAGGCGGCCGAGTCCACCTGGATCGGCGGTTGCCCGAAGTGCCGTCAGGAGCTGATCACGGTCTGCCGGGAGCGCGGCTTCAGCCCCGAGATCCTGATGTCCACCGACGACCCGAACATGACCCGGATCATGGTCTCCCGCGGGATCGGGGTCGCGATGCGGCCGGCGCTGACCGTGCTCGGCAACGACACCGAGGGACTCGTCCCGCTGGGACTCAGCGATGGCGTACGTCGCCGGGTGTCGGTGCTGGTCCCGGAGACCGAGGCCGAACGCCCCGAGATCGTCGCCCTGCACCAGTCCCTGCGCAAGGCCGCCAAGCAGCTCATCGCCAAGTCACCCAAGGTGCAGCGCGACCGGATCCACTGCGTCTGAATCGGCACGCCGACCGTTCCTCGGCAAACCTCGGTTGGCCGGGTCGACCCGAGATGCGCAGGGTGGACGGCAGTGCCCAGACCGTCGTTGTGCGCCTATATTGAAGCCCTGTTGCACACGGGGACAAGGGAGCGGGTTCATGCGACGTAGGGAATTCATCGGGTTCGGATCGGGACTGGTCGGGGCGCTGTTCGTCTCCGGGTGCTCGGCGATGAACCAGGGCGGGTCGGCTGCCCCCGCCGGTGCACCGAAAACGTTCAAGCTCGGGGTCTATGCCCCGCTGACCGGAGAAACCGCCGAGAACGGGCAGAACTTCAAGCGCTCCTTCGAGTTGTACGCCGACCAGGTCAACGCCGCGGGCGGGATCAACGGCGAGAAGATCGAGTTGGTGATCCGCGACGACAAGGGTGAGCCCAAGACCGCCGCCAGCATCGCCCAGGAGTTCGCCCAGGACGAGTCGATCGACGCGACCCTCGGCAGTTTCTCCTCGACCGCGTCGATGGCCGCGGCGCCCGTGCTGGTGAAGGCGGGGATCCCGAACATCAGCCCGACCTCCTCGCACCCGGACTACACCTCCCTGGGGAAGGGACTCTTCCGCGGCACCAACACCCAGAAGGTGGAGGCCAAGCAGGTCGCGGAGTTCCTCGGCAAGACCCAGGGCAAGAAGAAGATCGCGATCGTGCACCGGCAGGACGACTGGGGCATCTCCGCCGCCTCCAACTTCGAGGAGGGGGCCAAGGGGCTCGGTGTCCAGATCACCGGCAAGCAGGCCGTCGCGCCCGAGACCAAGGACTTCCGCACGGTGATCACCAGCCTGCGCGGCGGGGACCCCGAGGCGGTCTATGTGGCCCTGCAGTACAGCGATGCAACCGTCTTCGCCCAGCAGATGGCCGCCGCCGGTTGGAAGCCGACCGTGGCCACCTCGACCGCGCTCTACACCCAGAAGCTGATCGAGCTCGGTGGCGCCGGGGTCGAGGGGTGGTATGTCGCCAGCTTCTTCTTCTCCGGTTCCAGCAAGCCGGTGGTGGCCGAGTACGTGAAGGCGTACACCGACAAGTACGGCAAGGCCCCCGACGCCTTCGCCGCGGTGGCGTACGACTCGATCAAGGTGCTGGGTGAGGCCAAGAAGCAGGTCCCCGAGGACGGCGCGGCCGGGCGTACCAAACTCCGCGACGCAATCTCGAAGACCACCGTCGACGGGGTGACGGGCTCGATGAAGTTCGACGACAAGGGCGACGTCGAGAAGTCCATGACCTGGCTCGTGGTGAAGGACGGCAAGTTCACCCAGGCCTGACCGCAACGGCCTCGCCCAAGGAGCAACGTGCTCGAATTTCTCTCCCAGGTCGTCAACGGGATCGCGATCGGCAACGTGTACGCCGTGATCGCGCTCGGCTTCGTGATCGTCTTCGGTGTCGCCAAGGTGGTCAACTTCGCCCAGGGATCCCAGGTGATGCTGAGCGCCTACGCGGCGTACGCCTGCGTGGCAGCCGGCGCGCCGCTGGCGGTCGCCTTTCTGGTCGCCGTGGTCAGTGCGGTCCTGCTCGCCTGGCTGCTCGAACTGGTCGCCGTCGAGTGGCTTGGTGACGCCGCCGAGATCGCGCCCCTGCTGTCGACCCTGGCCCTGTCGTTCATCATCGATCAGGCCGTGACGCTGATCTGGTCCCCGGACCCGATGCCGTTTCCGAATCCGCTGGGTGGCCAGAACCTGCAACTCGGGGGTATCTATCTCAGCCTGACCGACCTGACCATCCTCGTGGTCGGGTTGCTGTTCATGGGCGGGCTGGCGCTGTTCCTGAAGAAGAGTTGGCTCGGTCGCGCAATCCGCGCCTCGGCACAGGATCCGGCGGCCGCCCTGCAGATGGGAGTGCACACCAGGTCGGCCAAACTTGCCGCGTTCGCCATCTCCGGACTGGTCGGAGCGGTCGGCGGAATCCTCGTCGGCATGTACTTTCAGCAGATCTCACCGGCGATGGGGCTGCCGTTCGGGCTGAAGGGATTCTGCGCCGCCATGCTCGGCGGGGTGACCAGCCTCGGCGGCGCGGTGCTCGGCGGGCTGGTGATCGGGGTGCTGGAATCCCTCTCGTCTGCCTATCTGGGCGCCGAATACCGCGACATGGTCGCCTTCGCGCTGCTGCTGCTGATCCTGCTGTTCCGGCCCCGCGGGCTGCTCGGCAGCCGGTCCCTGGCCGGGCTCGGCGGCGCCCGCGGCGCCGGTGCGATCCCGACCACCTCGCCGCTGGCCAACGGCAACGGTGAGCCGGTCACGATCATGTCGGCGCGCCACCTCAAGCTGCGCTGGGCGTTCATCGCGACCGGCGCGCTGCTGCTGGCCGCGCTGTTGCTGCCCAGCACCTACTGGGTCGGTGTATTGGCCCAGGTCGCGATCTTCGCCATCGCCGCGGTCGGTTTGACCCTGCTCACCGGGATCAGCGGTCAGGTCAGTGTCGGTCATGCGGCGCTGATGGGGGTGGGGGCGTACGCCGCCGCCCGGATCACCATCGACGCCGGCTGGCCCTTCGAGCTGACGCTGCTCGCGGTTGCGGTCGGCGGCCTGATCGGAGGAGCGCTGTTCGGGTTGCCGGTGCTCAACCTGGGTGACCACACGGTCTCCTTGGCCACGCTGGCCCTGGGTCAGATCGGCTACCTGATCTTCCTGAACGCGATGCCGCTGACCCGTGGCCCGTTGGGAATCCCGGGGATCAGCTTCCCGAAGGTGCTGCTGCTCGGCGGTCACGAACCGTCGTTGGTCGTCGTGGTTGCGGCGCTGTGCATCGGGGTGCTGCTGCTCGCGCTGGCGGTCTATGGACTCTTCGACCGGGGCCAGGTCGGGATCAACCTGCGCGCCATCCGCGAGGACCGATTGGCCGCGGAGTCGTCCGGGGTTCCGGTCCGGCGCTACCTGCTGGCCAGCTATGCGGTGACCGGTCTGATCACCGCCCTGGCCGGAATGATGTTCGCCTATCAGCAGCTCTACATCTCACCCGACTCCTTCCGGATCCAGACCTCCTTCCTGCTGCTCACGATGGTGCTGGTCGGCGGGGTGATCTCGCCGACCGGGGCAATCCTGGGCGCCACCCTGCTCACGCTGCTGCCGGAGGTGCTGCGCGAGGTGGCCGACTATCGGATGATCATCTATGGCGTGGTGCTGCTGGTCCTGGTCAAGTACGTCCCCGGTGGACTGATCAGTCTCGGTCGCCGCTCCGATGCCGCGCGGGAGGTGCATCAGACCCGAAGCACCGGGGAGGAGCACGTGCAGGAGGCGAAGGCCGATGCTTGAGGTCCAGGGGCTGACCCGTAGCTTCGGCGGCGTCCGCGCCTGTGACGACGTCTCGCTCACCTTCGCTGGTGGAGCGACCACCGCGGTCGTGGGGCCGAACGGAGCAGGAAAGTCGACCCTGGTGCAGCTGCTCAGCGGGGTGTTGCGCCCGGAGTCGGGCCGGATCAGTCTGGCCGACCGGGACCTGACTCGACTCAGCCCGGACCGTCGGTTCGCGCTGGGCATCGCCCGCACCTTCCAGACCGCGCGAGTGTTCCCCGGGCTGACCGTGTGGGACTCGGTGATGATCGGCGCCTATCACGGCGCCCGATACCAGCATCGGGGCCTGGGTGCGGTCGGTGGCTGGAGCGACATCGCCTCCTCGGTGTTCCGGTTGCCCGGGGGCCGCCGACTGCACCGCCACGCCGAGGAGATCTGCGCCGAGACCCTGGCCCTGTTCGGTGACCGGTTGCTGCCGCGCCGCAACCAGCTGGCGTACTCGCTGTCCTATGCCAACCGGCGCCGGCTCGAGATCGCCCGCGTGCTGGCGTCCCGGCCGCGGGTGCTGCTGCTGGACGAACCGACCGCGGGGATGAACCCGACCGAGACCGCCGAGTTGGCGCAGATCCTGGCCGGGCTGCGATCACAACACCTGACCATGGTCTTCGTCGAGCACAAGATGAACGTGGTGCGTGACCTGTCCGACCGGGTGGTGGTGATGGATGCCGGTCGGGTGATCGCCGATGGTACGCCGGATCAGGCGCTCTCCGACCCGTTGGTGATCGAGGCATATCTGGGCACCTCGGGAAAGGGCAACTGATGGCCCTGCTGGAGCTGCAGCAGATCGACGTGTTCTACGGGCCGATCCAGGCGCTGCACCGGGTCGACCTGTCCGTCGAGGCCGGGGAGGTCGTGGCCGTGCTCGGCGGGAACGCCTCGGGCAAGTCGACGACGATCAAGTCGGTGCTGCAGCTGGTGAAACCGCGCAACGGCCGAGTGCTGCTCGACGGTGAGGACCTGTCAGGCTGCTCCACCCCCGACGTGATCGGCCGCGGGGTCGCCTCGATCCCGGAGAGCCGTCGGCTGTTCGGGGAGATGACGGTCGAGGAGAACCTGCGGATGGGCCTGTACGCCCTGCGCCGGCAGCTCTCCGCGAAGGAGCAGGCTGCGCGGATCGAGGAGGCGACCGCCGACTTCCCCCGGGTCCGGGAACGGATGAGCCAGCTGGCCGGGACCCTTTCGGGTGGCGAGCAGCAGATGGTGGCGATGGCGCGTGCGCTGGTGCAGCACCCGCGGTTGATCTGCATCGACGAACCGTCGATGGGTCTGTCGCCTGCCTTCGTCGACACGGTCTATGACCTGCTGGAGCGCTGGAAGAGGGCGGGGACGACCATGCTCATCGTCGAGCAGAGCGCGAACCGTAGCCTTGAGCTGGCCGACCGGGGCTACATACTGGCCTCGGGTGAAGTGGTGCTCAGCGGCCCGGCTGCGGAGTTGAGGAACAACGAGAAGGTGCGCGAGGCGTACCTGGGAGGTGCCTGATGGACAAGCGGGAACGGTTCGATGCGGTCATCGCGGGGGAACAGGCGGACCGTCCGCCGGTCGGCTGCTGGATCCACTTCGGGAGTGCCCTGTGGGAACCGGCGGACTCGGCGACCGCCCACGTCCGGTTCTATCGCGAGTATGACTGGGACTACGTCAAGGTGATGAACGACTACCGGCTCGCCACCCCCGACGGCCTGGACGAGGCACCCTCGGCGGACTACCTGCGCGGTGTCGGAGCCGCCGATCTGACCTACCCGGGCTTCGCCCGCCAGCTCGAGGTGCTGCGCCTGATCGGTGAGCAGGCACCGGAGGCACCCCGACTGGACACCATGTTCTCCCCGCTGCAGACCGTGATCCGCTGCCTCGGCCAGACCGTGGTGCCGCAGTTCCAGGCCGATCCCGAGCTTGCTCGGATGGTGCTCGGACAGGTCACCGACCGGCTCGTGGAATACGTTGCCGCGTTGAAGGAAGCCGGCGTGGAGGGGCTCTTCCTGTCGATCAACGGCGCCTCGCACGACGCCACCGGCTGGGGGATCAGCGCGCAGGAGTTCACCGACTGGGTTGCCCCCTTCGACCGACAGGTGCTGACGGCCGCCGAGGGGCTGACCCGGGTGATCCACGTGCACGGTTATGACCTGGCGCCGGAACTGGTCGCCGACTATCCGGCCGAGGTGCTCTCCTGGTCGAACAACCAGACCCGACCCAGTGTCGCCGAGGTGGCCGCGAGTGACCGCGTGCCGCTGGCGGGCCTGGACGAGGTGGCCAGCCTCTACTGGCCGCCGTCGCTGGTCGCGGAGAACATCGCCGCGGTCCGTCAGCAGGCGGCGGATCGGCTCATCCTGGGTCCCGGCTGCACCGTGCACTCCGACACCCCACCCGCGGTGCTTCGGGCGCTGCGCGCCGGCGCCGAGGCGGGCGCGGCCCGATGACCCGGCACCTCGTCCGATCTGGCAACGAGGCGGTCGAGGACGGGCTGCGCGGATTCTGCGCGGTGCACGCCGATCTGGTCAGCCTGCACGAGGATCCCCGGTTCGTGGTCCGCGCCCAGCCGGCCAGCGAGAAAGTGGCGCTGGTCTCCGGTGGCGGCTCCGGCCACGAGCCGCTGCACGCCGGGTTCGTCGGGCGCGGGATGCTCGACGCCGCCGTCCCGGGGGAGGTGTTCTCCAGCCCGTCGGCCGACCAGCTGAAGCTGGCGATGATCGGCACCGACCGCGGTCGAGGCGTGCTGCAGATCGTGAAGAACTACACCGGCGACGTGATCAACTTCGCGCTCGCCGCCGACGAGTGCCGCGCCCTCGGCATCGACGTCGAGGCGGTCGTGGTGGACGACGACGTGCCCTCGGCCGAGCGCGGCAGCACGCCGGGACGCCGCGGCACCGTGGCCACCGTGCTGGTGGAGAAGATCTGCGGTGCCGCCGCCGAGCAGGCCCGCCCGCTCGCCGAGCTGGCCGCACTGGGCCGCCGCGTGGTCGACCGCTCCCGCAGCGTCGGGGTCGCCGTCACCGCCGGCTCCAACTTCACCGACCGCCACTCGTTCGAGCTGGCCTCCAACGAGGTCGAGTTCGGGGTCGGCATCCACGGTGAGCGGGGGACCGACCGGATCGATGATCAGCCGCTGCCCGAGCTTGTGACGCGCCTGCTGGACACCCTGGCCGGCGACCTCGAACACGCCGGCAACCCGCTCGGCGGCCGCGTGCTGCTCGTGGTGAACGGGCTCGGTGGCACGACCCCGCTCGAGTTGTCGGCCGCCGCCGGGCACGCGCTGGCGGAGCTGGCTCGCCGGGGTGCCGAGGTGGCGCGGGTGGTGGTGGACGACCTGGTCACCTCGCTGGACATGCGCGGGTTCTCCCTGACCGTGCTGCTGCTCGACGACGAACTGCTCGAGCTGTGGGACGCCGAGGTGGACACCCCGCACTGGCGCGGAACGCGCCTCAGCGGCGTACCGGCGCCGGAGCCGCGCACCTTCGGGGTGACCTGGGGGACGACCCAGCCAGCGACCGACGAGGCCGCGGACCGTGCCGCGGCCGAGTGGGTGGAGCGCTTCGTGGCAGGGGCCGGCGAACGGGCCGACGAGCTCGGTGAGCTGGACCGCCGGGCCGGCGACGGCGACTTCGGCGCCAACCTGCGCACGGCGCTGAACCGCTTCAGCGACGAGTACGCCGAGGACGCGGGCTCGGCGGTGGTCGCGCTCTCCCGGGCGTACGCCGCCACCGGCGGCACCTCCGGACCGCTGCTCGCGCTGTGGCTGCGTACGCTCGCACCCGGGATCTCCGGGGACGCCGCCGCCTTCGCCGAGGCGCTCGAGCTGGCCACCCGACGCGTCCAGGAGCTGGGCGGGGCCGAGGCCGGGGACAAGACGATGGTGGACGCGATGCTGCCCGCGGTCGCCGCAGCGAGGTCGGCCGCCGACCAGGGCCAGGACCGTGGACACTCCATCCGCGCCGCCGCCGACGCGGCCGAGCAGGCCGCACGCGGGACCGCCGAGCTGGTCGCCGGCCGGGGCCGGGGCAGCTATGTCGGTGAGGCCGGACGAGGGGTGCTCGACCCCGGTGCGCTGCTGATCGCGCTGTTCCTGCGCTGCGGTGCCGACTGAGTCAACCCCCGGCGCGATGACCAGTCGGCTCGTACCATCGATCTCATGGCAGAGGTGCTGAGCGATGAGCTGACCCAACCCGATCGGGTGCTCGACGACCTGTTGCTCGAGCGGTTGCTCACCGAGCGGGAGCGGCTCGGGAGGTTCCTGCTCGGCTATCAGTCCGGGATCGAGGAGGTCAGCACCAAGCTGCGGATCCTCGAGCAGGAATTCCAGCACGTGCACGAATACAACCCGATCGAGCACGTCGCCAGCCGACTCAAGAAGCCGGAATCGGTGCTCGCCAAGGCGCGCCGGTTGAGCTGCCCGCCGCACCTGGAGGCCCTGCGCGAACAGATCACCGACATTGCCGGCGTACGCGTCGTCTGCTCCTTCGTCCGCGACGTCTATGAGGTCGCCGAGATGCTGTGCAACCAGCCCGACGTGACCGTGCTGCGGCGCAAGGACTACATCGCCCACCCCAAACCCAACGGGTATCGCAGCCTGCACGTGATCGTGCAGATCCCGGTGTTCTTCTCCACCGAGGTGGTGCACGTACCGGTCGAGGTGCAGTTCCGCACCATCGCGATGGACTTCTGGGCCAGCCTGGAGCACAAGATCTACTACAAGTATGAGCGCGAGGTGCCCGGCGAACTGCTCGCCGGGCTCCACGACGCCGCCGAGACCGCCGCCCGGTTGGACGCCGACATGGAGCGGCTGCACCTCGAGGTGCACGGACCCACCCACCAGTGATGCAATGCCGGCATGGCCGACGACTTCGCGCAGCTGGCACCCGAAACCCTCGCCGTGGTCGGCGGACGCCCGGAGCGTACGCCGGGTAGTCCAGTCGGGCCCGGGATCGAGCTGTCCAGCACCTACCTCCAGCCGGGCGACATCGACCCGCAGCTGCCGCTCTATGGGCGCAACCACAACGCCACCTGGGCCGGGCTCGAGGCCGTCGTCGGCGGGCTGGAGGGGGCCGCGGACGGGGCGGTGTCCTTCGCCTCCGGGATGGCCGCCGGCACCGCCCTGCTGGAGCTGATCCCGCGCGGGGCCCGGCTGGCGATCGGCGCCACCAGCTACAACACGATGCTGGCACTGGCGCAGCAGCGGGCCGAACGCGGCGACCTCGTGCTGAGCACGGTCGACGTCGCGGACCTGGCCGCGGTGCGGGCCGTGCTCGGCGAGGTGGACTGGCTGCACCTGGAGTCGCCGACCAACCCGCTGCTCGAGGTGGCCGACCTTCCGGCGATCTGCGCGGCGGCCCGGGCGGCCGGGGTGCGGGTGTCGGTGGACAACACCTTCGCCACCCCGCTGCTGCAGAACCCGCTCGCCGCGGGCGCGGACGTGGTGCTGCACTCGGCGACCAAATATCTGGCCGGCCACTCCGACGTGCTGCTCGGCGTACTGGTCACCCGCGATGCCGGGTTGCTGGAGGCGATCCGCAGCCATCGCACCCTCACCGGCGGCATCCCCGGGCCGTTCGAGGCGTGGCTGGCGCTGCGCGGCGTACGCACCCTGGCGGTCCGGCTCGATCGGGCCCAGCAGAGCGCGGCGGTGCTGGCCGGGCGACTGGCCGGGCATCCGGCGGTACGCCGGGTCCGCTATCCGGGGTTGGAGAGCGATCCCGGGCACGAGGTCGCCACCCGCACGATGCGCGGGTTCGGTGCGATGGTGGCGATCGAACTCGCCGACCAGGCCTCCGCCGATGCGCTCACCCGGGCGGTGCGGCTGTGGATCCCGGCAACCAGTCTGGGCGGTGTCGAGTCGCTGCTGGAGCGGCGCCGCCGGATCCCCTCGGAGCCGCCCGGAGTGCCGCAATCACTGGTACGCCTGTCCGTCGGCCTCGAGGACGTCGAGGACCTGTGGACCGATCTGGAGCGGGCGCTGGCGCGGGATTGAGTCGCGCTCAGCCCTCCAGGGCGTCGCGCATCGGGACCAGCTTGGCCATCGACTCGGCCAGCTCCGCCTCCGGATCGGAGTCGGCGACGATCCCGCAGCCGGCGTACAGCTGGGCGTTGGCGCCGTCCAGGCGACCGCAGCGCAGCGCGATCGCCCACTCGCCGTCCCCTTGGGCGTCCACCCAGCCGACCGGACCGGAATAGCGGCCCCGGTCGAGCCCCTCGAGTTCGCGGATCAGTTGACGCGCGGTGCCGGTCGGCGTACCGCAGACCGCCGCAGTCGGATGCAGGGCCGCGGCCAGCGCCAGCGACGAAGCCCCTGGCCGGGCGACCGCGGTGACGTCGGTGGCCAGGTGGAAGACGTTCGGCAGCTCCAGCACATAGGGGGCGTCCGGCACGTTCATCCCCGAGCAGTACGCCGCCAGCGCCCGGGCCACCGAGGTGACGGCGTATTCGTGCTCGCTGAGGTCCTTGCTGCTGTGCGACAGGTGGGCGGCCAGGGCCCGGTCCTCGTCGGCGTCGCTGGTTCGCTGGATCGTCCCGGCGAGCACCCGGGAGGTGACCAGACCGTCCTGACGGCGGACCAGCATCTCCGGCGAGGCGCCGACCAGGTCGTCAACCAGATAGGTCCAGCAGCGCTGGTAGTCCCGCGCCAACCGGGTGACCAACCAGCGCGGATCGATCGCGCGCTCGGCCTGCGCCAGCAGGTCGCGGGCCAGCACCACCTTGTCCACCTCGCCGGCGCGGATCCGGCGTACCGCCTCGGACACCACCGACTCCCACACCGGCCCCGACATCGCCCCGTCGGAATAGCGGATCAACCCCGGTGAGGTCGGCGGGCGCTGCGGCTTCGGCGCCCAGCCCGGCTCCGGCATCGGACCCTCACCGACCCGGGTCAGCCAGCACAGCCCGTCGCGGCGGCCGACGACGAACTGCGGGACCAGCAGCACCGCTCGGCTGGCCGTGTGATCGGCGTCGAAGGTGAACGAGCCGAACGCCACCGGGCCGGTGCCGCTGAGGCCCGGCAGCTCCGACTCGTGCTCGATCTGCGAGGCGTACGCCCCCCACCACTCGTCGGCATCGGCGATGCAGTCGAACTCCTGACGCTCCACCACTCCCGTGGCGACCAGACCGTCGCCGCGCCGGATCCACGCCAGATCCGTCTCGCCGGGCAGCAGCGCAGCCAGGTCACCGGGATCGGCGATGGAGATGGTGCGGGCCCGCAGTGGGGGGCGGCGAGCAGAGCGGGGAGGGGAGACCTGGTGGGGCACTGTCACTCTCGCAGTCTAAGTGCCGTGTCGGATTGCGCGCTCCGCCGGAAAATCATCATGCCGGCGTTGCGTTATTTGTTCGTTATTTTCTTGCGGGGCAGGAGTTTCCGAACGGTCGGGTCGTTTGGATCAACCGGTGCACCCTGCCCTAGACTGACGCCGATCGTGATTGTTTTCACGAGCCCGCCGTCGATCGCGACGGGTAGGTGGCGAGTTCAGGAGATGGAATGTCGCAGACCCCGGATGGGGTGGCTTCCCCCGGCCAGGACGCATACGTCGAGGCGGATGTGGTGGTCGTCGGCGCGGGACCGGCCGGCTCGGCCACCGCAACCCACCTGGCCCGGCGTGGCCTGTCGGTGGCGCTGCTGGAGAAGTCGACGTTCCCCCGCGAGAAGGTGTGCGGCGACGGGCTCACCCCGCGTGCGACCCGCCAGCTGATCCGGCTCGGCATCGACACCTCCGAGGCCAACGGCTGGCTGCACAACCGCGGCCTGCGCGTCTATGCCGGCCGCGAGGAGCCGTTCGTGTTCGACTGGCCCGACCTGGCCGACTTCCCGAACTACGGGCTGGTCCGCCCGCGCGCCGACTTCGACGACCTGCTGGCCCGCAACGCGGTCGCCTCCGGCGCCCGCCTGTTCGAGGCCGCCAACGTCACGCAACCGATCCTGGACGAGCGCACCGACCGCATCGTCGGCGTCCGCAGCAAGGACGGCCGCGAGTTCCGCGCCCCGCTGGTGGTCGCCGCCGACGGCAACTCGACCCGGCTCTCCCTGGCCATGGGGCGTACCAAGCGCGACGACCGGCCGATGGGCGTCGCCGTCCGCGCCTACTACGAGAGCCCGCGCCACGACGACGACTACATGGAGTCCTGGCTGGAGCTGTGGGACGGCAGGCCCGGCGAATCCAATCTGCTGCCCGGCTACGGCTGGGTGTTCGGCATGGGTGACGGCACCTGCAACATCGGCCTGGGCATCCTGAACACCTCCAGCGCGTTCGGCTCCACCGACTATCGCGAGCTGATGAAGCGCTGGCTCGACAACACCCCGGCCGAGTGGGGCTTCCGCGAGGAGAACCGCACCTGCGAGATCCGCGGTGCCGCGCTGCCGATGGGGTTCAACCGGGTCCCGCACTACGACCGCGGCCTGCTGCTGGTCGGCGACTCCGGCGGGATGGTCAACCCGTTCAACGGCGAGGGCATCGCCTACGCCATGGAGGCCGCCGAGTACGCCGCCGACGCGATGGCCGAGGCGCACTACCGCGGTGTCGGCACCGCCACCGCCGAACGGGCGCTGCAGGCGTACCCGAAGCGTCTGCAGGCCGAGCTGGGCGGGTACTACCGACTCGGCGGAGTCTTCGTGAAGCTGATCGGTCACCCCGAGGTGATGAAGCTGTGCACGAAATATGGTCTGCCGCGGCGCACCCTGATGAAGTTCACGCTGAAATTGCTGGCGAACTTGACCGACAGCAACGATGGCGATGCGATGGACAAGACGATCAACACGCTGTCGCGGCTGGCACCGTCGGCATGAGGTCGATCGACGTGGAGAAGGGACGAAACGGTGAGTGACGCCTATCTGCCGCTGGTGGTCATGCTGATCCTGGCGGCACTGTTCGTGGCCGGCGGTCTGGTCGTGACCATGCAGATCGGCCCGCAGCGCTACAACCGGGCGAAGTACGACTCCTACGAGTGCGGCATCCAACCCACCCCGCAGCCGATCGGCGGCGGCCGGTTTCCGGTGAAGTACTACATCACCGCGATGCTGTTCATCGTGTTCGACATCGAGATCGTGTTCCTCTATCCGTGGGCGATCACCTTCGACCGGATGGGCTGGTGGGGCCTGGTGATCATGATCCTGTTCATCGACACCGTGTTCCTCGCCTTCTGGTACGTGATCCAGCGCGGTGGTCTGGAGTGGAGCGAATGAGCACCTTGGGCGAGCAGAGCGATCGCGGGGGTCGCAGGGGGTCGTCCCCCCGTTCCGAGCGAAGCGAGGAGAAATAGCATGGCTGGTGGACTTGAGGACAAGCTTCCCGCGGGCATCGCGCTGACCACGGTCGAGGGCCTGGTCGGCTGGATGCGACAGGCGTCGTTCTGGCCGGTCACCTTCGGGCTGGCGTGCTGCGCGATCGAGATGATGACCTACGGTGCGCCGCGCTACGACGCCTCGCGCTGGGGTCAGGAGGTCTTCCGCCCCTCGCCGCGGCAGGCGGACCTGATGATCGTCGCCGGCCGGGTGAGCCAGAAGATGGCGCCGATCGTGCGCGAGATCTATGACCAGATGCCGAACCCGAAGTGGGTGCTGGCGATGGGCGTGTGCGCCTCCTCCGGTGGCATGTTCAACAACTACGCGGTGGTGCAGGGCGTGGATCACATCGTCCCGGTCGACATCTATGTGCCGGGCTGCCCGCCGCGCCCGGAGATGCTGATCGACGCCATGTTCAAGCTGAAGAAGCAGAAGGTCGCGCACACCAAGATGGGCGCCCACGAGATCGCCGAGATCGCCGAGCAGGAGCAGGCCGCCCTCGAGGCGCCGGCCACCCACGAGCTGAAGGGGCTGCTGCGATGAGCGACAACAGGCCCGAGGGCGAGCGCCCGGATCCGCACGGGTCCCCGGGTGCCGAGCAGGGGGACGCCCCCGCCAGCAACCAGGTCGAGCAGGAGGGCATCGCCGGCGGTCAGCAGGTCGAGGTACGCCACGGCATGTTCGGCACCGGCGGCTCCGGCGACACCTCCGGCTACGGCCGACTGGTACGCCGGATCGAGCGCCCCGGGGCCAGCAGCCGCCCCTACGGCGGCTGGTTCGACGAGGTGGTAGACCGGATCGCCGAACTGGTGCCCAACTCCGTTCGTGAGGTCGTGGTGCATCGCGGCGAGCTGACCCTCTATGTCGAACCGGAGCTGCTGCCGGCCCTGGCCCGCGCCCTGCGCGATGACGCCCGGCTGCGGTTCGAGCACTGCGCCTCGGTATCGGGGGTGCACTATCCGGCCGACACCGGCAACGAGTTGCACGCCGTCTATCACCTGCAGTCGCTGACCCACAACCGTCGGCTTCGGCTGGAGGCGTCCTGCTCCGAGCAGCACCCGCACCTGCCGTCGGTGGTGCCGACCTATCCGGCCGCCGACTGGCACGAGCGCGAGACCTGGGACATGTTCGGGCTGATCTTCGACGGTCACCCCGCCCTGACCCGGATCCTGATGCCGGACGACTGGCCCGGCCACCCGCAGCGCAAGGACTACCCGCTCGGCGGCGTACCGGTGGAGTACAAGGGCGCCACGATCCCCCCTCCCGACCAGCGCAGGAGCTACTGATGAGCACCCAGCACGATGTGCACGAGATGCGTCCGCCGGAGCACTCGGTCGACGACCAGCCCGACCACTACGGGGCACCGGGCGAGGAGACCGAGGGCACCGTCTATACCGCCTCCGGTCAGGACTGGGACCAGATCGTCTCCGCCCAGGCCGAGCGCGGTGACGAGCTGCTGGTGGTCAACATGGGCCCGCAGCATCCGTCCACCCACGGTGTGCTCCGGCTGATCCTGGAGATGGAGGGCGAGACGATCCAGACCGCCCGCTGCGGGATCGGCTATCTGCACACCGGTATCGAGAAGAACATGGAATATCGCACCTGGACCCAGGGCACCACGTTCTGCACCCGGATGGACTATCTGACCCCGTTCTTCCAGGAGGCGGCCTACGTCGCCTCGATCGAGCGGCTGCTCGACATCGAGGGTGACCTGCCCGAGAAGGCGAAGGTCATCCGGGTGATGCTGATGGAGTTGAACCGAATCGGGTCGCACCTGGTCTGCATCGGCACCGGCGGCATGGAGATCGGCGCGCTGACGGTGATGACGATCGGCTTCCGGGACCGCGAGATGATCCTCGACGCGTTCGAGGCGATCACCGGCCTGCGGATGAACCACGCCTATTTCCGGCCCGGCGGGGTGGCCAACGATGTCGGCCACAAGGAGCTCGACAAGGTCAAGGAAACCGTTGCCTGGTTGAAGAAGCACCTGCCGGAATACAAGCAGTTCTGCAACGCCAACCCGATCTTCCTGGGCCGCATGAAGGGGGTCGGACATCTCGACGCCTCCGCCTGCCTGGCGCTCGGGATCACCGGGCCGATGCTGCGCTCCACCGGCCACGACTTCGACCTGCGCAAGCAGCAGCCCTACTGGGACTACGAGTCCTATGACTTCGACGTGCCCACCGAGGACACCTGCGACGCCCTCGGCAAGTTCCTGGTACGCCAGGCCGAGATGTGGCAGAGCCTGCACATCGTCGAGCAGTGCATCGAGCGGCTGGAGAAGATGGAGGGCGCCCCGGTGATGGTGGCCGACCCGAAGATCGCCTGGCCGGCGCAGCTGTCCATCGGCTCCGACGGGATGGGCAACTCCAACGAGCACATCAAGCACATCATGGGCCAGTCCATGGAGGCGCTGATCCACCACTTCAAGCTGGTCACCGAGGGCTTCCGCGTGCCGCCGGGTCAGGCGTACGTGCCGATCGAGTCGCCCAAGGGGGAGATCGGGGCGCACCTGGTCTCCGACGGCGGCACGCGGCCGTGGCGGGCGCACTTCCGCGACCCCAGCTTCAACAACCTGCAGGCGGTGCCCGCGCTGTGCGAGGGGTCGCTGATCTCCGACGTCGTGGTGGCCGTCGCCTCCATCGACCCCGTGATGGGAGGCGTGGACCGGTGAGCGGTTTCAAGAGCCACTTCGACCGCTCGGGCGGCATCGACTTCGACAACGAGCAGAGCAACATCACCGAGCAGACGGTCGAGGAGATCCGCCAGATCGCGGCCCGCTATCCGCAGCCGCGCTCGGCGCTGCTGCCGGCGCTGCACCTGGTCCAATCGGTCGACGGCCGGGTCAGCCCGCGCGGGGTGGAGGTGTGCGCCGAGGTGCTCGGCATCACCCCCGCCGAGGTGTCCGGTGTGGCCACCTTCTACACCATGTACAAGCGCAAGCCGGTCGGCAGGCACCACGTCGGGGTCTGCACCACCGCCCTGTGCGCGGTGATGGGTGGGGACCACGTGCTGGCCGCGCTGCAGCAGCACCTGGGCGTCGGCAACGACGAGACCACCCCCGACGGGCAGATCACCCTGGAGCACCTGGAGTGCAACGCGGCCTGCGACTTCGCGCCGGTGATGATGGTCAACTGGGAGTTCTTCGACAACGTGACCCCGCAGCGGGCGATCGAGGTCGTCGACGCCCTGATCGCCGACGAGACCGTGCGCGCCGACCGTGGCGCCACCATCACCAGCTGGCGCGAGGCCGAGCGCGTGCTCGCCGGCTTCCCCGACGGGCTGGCCGACGAGGGGCCGACCGCCGGGCCGGAATCCCTGCTGGGGTTGGAGATCGCCCGCCAGCGCGGCTGGCGTGCGCCCGACCCGAACAACCTGCCGCAACCCCGGGCCGAGGAGGGTGACAAGTGAGCATCGACCTGCTGACCCCGGTGCTGTCGGACAACTGGGCCGACGACCGCGCCTGGAAGCTGTCCAACTACGAACGCCGCGGTGGCTATGACGCGCTGCGCCGCGCGCTGGACCTGGCACCGGCCGACATCGTCAGCCTCGTCAAGGATTCCGGCCTGCGCGGCCGGGGCGGTGCGGGCTTCCCGACGGGCATGAAGTGGTCGTTCATCCCCAAGGACAACCCGAACCCGAAATATCTGGTGGTCAACGCCGACGAGTCCGAGCCCGGCACCTGCAAGGACATCCCGCTGATGCTGGCCAGCCCGCACACGCTGGTCGAGGGGGTGGCCATCTCATCTTTCGCGATCGGCGCCTCGTACGCCTTCATCTACGTCCGTGGTGAGGTGCTGCACGTGGCCCGTCGGCTGCAGCAGGCCGTCCGCGAGGCGTACTCGGCCGGCTATCTCGGAAAGAACATCCTGGGCAAGGGCTACGACCTGGAGGTCGTGGTGCACTCGGGCGCTGGGGCGTACATCTGTGGTGAGGAGACTGCGCTGCTGGACTCGCTGGAGGGACGCCGCGGGCAGCCGCGGCTGCGTCCGCCGTTCCCCGCGGTCGCCGGCCTGTACGCCTCCCCGACGGTGATCAACAACGTCGAGTCGATCGCCTCGGTGCCGTGCATCATCGCC
Source organism: Enemella dayhoffiae (assembly GCF_002250625.1). GTDB lineage: Bacteria > Actinomycetota > Actinomycetes > Propionibacteriales > Propionibacteriaceae > Enemella > Enemella dayhoffiae. The sequence goes on from NZ_NMVQ01000044.1 coordinate 79,794, forward strand.
AACGGCAAGGACTGGTTCTCGGCGATGGGCACCGAGAAGTCGAAGGGGATGACCCTCTATTCGCTGTCGGGTCACGTCGCCAACCCCGGCCAGTTCGAGGCGCCGATGGGGATCACCCTGCAGCAGCTGCTCGACCTGTCCGGAGGCATGCGCGCGGGCCACCAGCTGAAGTTCTGGACCCCCGGCGGCTCGTCCACCCCGATCCTGACCGGTTCGGAGGAGCACCGGAACCTGCCCCTGGACTATGAGGGGATGGCCGGCGCCAAGTCGATGCTCGGCACCAAGGCGTTGCAGTGCTTCGACGAGACCACCTCGGTGGTGCGCACCACGCTGCGCTGGGTCGAGTTCTACAAGCACGAGTCCTGCGGCAAGTGCACCCCGTGCCGGGAGGGGTCCTGGTGGCTCACCCAGATCCTGATGCGCCTCGAAGCCGGTCACGGGATGGAGGGGGACATCGAGAAGCTGCTCGACCTGTGCGACAACATCGGCGGCCGCTCGTTCTGCGCGCTGGCCGACGGTGCGGTCGCCTGCGTCACCTCGGCGGTGCAGTACTTCCGTAACGAGTTCGAGCAGGGGATGCACACCGCCGCCTGGGAACTGTTCCCCTACGAGAAGAGCGCCCTGTTCGACGCCGCTCCGCTGCACACCGCGACCAATGTGGGAGCCCACTGATGACCGTGACCGACAAGAGCTCCGCGGGAGACGTGGCGAAGCGGGACGACCTGATCACCCTCACCGTCGACGACGTCGAGGTGTCGGTGCCCAAGGGGACCCTCGCCATCCGCGCCGCCGAGATGATCGGCGTCGCCATCCCGCGGTTCTGTGACCACCCGCTGCTCGACCCGGTCGGCGCCTGCCGCCAGTGCCTGGTCGAGGTGCCCGACGCCGGAAACGGCCGCGGCATGCCCAAGCCGCAGGCGTCGTGCACCCTCGAGGTCGCCCCCGGCATGGTGATCAAGACCCAGGTGACCTCCCCGGTGGCCGAGAAGGCCCAGGAGGGGATGCTCGAGTTCCTGCTGATGAACCACCCGCTCGACTGCCCGATCTGCGACAAGGGCGGCGAGTGCCCGCTGCAGAACCAGTCCATGTCGCACGGACACGGCGAGTCCCGCTATGAGGGCGTGAAGCGCACCTTCCCGAAGCCGATCAACATCTCCGCCGAGGTGCTGCTGGACCGTGAGCGGTGCGTGCTGTGCGCCCGCTGCACCCGGTTCAGCCAGCAGATCGCCGGTGACCCGTTCATCGCGCTGGTCGAGCGCGGCGCGCTGCAGCAGGTCGGCATCTATGAGAAGGAGCCGTTCGACTCCTATTTCTCCGGCAACACCATCCAGATCTGCCCGGTCGGCGCGCTCACCTCTGCGGCGTACCGGTTCCGGTCGCGGCCGTTCGACCTGGTGTCCACCCCCTCCAGCTGCGAGCACTGCGCCTCCGGCTGCGAGCTGCGGGTGGACCACCGCCGCGGCGTGGTGATGCGCCGCCTGGCCGGTGACTCCCCGGAGGTGAACGAGGAGTGGAACTGCGACAAGGGCCGCTTCGGGTTCGTGTCGGGTCGCGGTGACGACCGGATCACCCAGCCGCTGGTCCGCCACGGCGAGGAGCTGCGTCCGGCCTCCTGGGCCGAGGCGATCGACGCCGCCGCCGCCGGCATCCTCGCCGCGGTCGACCGCAACACCGGTACGCCCGGCGCGAACCTGGGCGTACTGTCCGGTGGTCGACTCACCCTCGAGGATTCCTACGGTTACGCGAAATTCGCCCGCGCGGTGCTCGGCACCAACAACGTCGACTTCCGCTCCCGGCCGCACACCCTCGAGGAGGGCGGCTTCCTGGCACACGCCGTCGCCGGCACCGGCCAGCAGACGACGTACGCCGACCTGGAGCGCGCGAACCACGCCCTGCTGGTGTGCTTCGAGCCCGAGGACGAGTCCCCGATCGTGTTCCTGCGACTGCGCAAAGCGGTCCGCAAGAACAAGCTGAAGGTGTCCACCGTCGGCGCCGCGCTGTCCTACGGGTCGACCAAGCTGGGCGCCGATCTGATCCAGGCCGTGCCCGGCACCGAGGGACAGGTGCTGCGCCAGCTCGACCTGCCGCTGGACGAGAACTCGGTGGTGCTGGTCGGCGAGCGCGCCGCCCAGTCCCTGGGGACGCTCACCGCCGCCCTGGAGCTGGTGCAGCGCACCGGTGCCAAGCTGGCGTGGGTGCCCCGCCGGGCCGGTGACCGCGGCGCGATCGAGGCCGGCTGCCTGCCCAACCTGCTGCCCGGTGGCCGCCTGGTCACCGACCCCGCTGCCCGGGTGGACGCCCAGACGGTGTGGGGCGTCGAGGGCGTACCGAGCGAACCCGGTCTGGACGCCGACGCGATCCTGGCCGCGGCGACCCAGGGCAACCTGGACGCGCTGATCGTCGGTGGCGTGGAGCCGGCCGACTTCCGGTTCCCGTCGGCCGCGCTGGCCGGCTTCGAGGAGGCCGGCTTCGTGATCAGCCTGGAGACCCGGCACTCCGAGGTGACCGAGCGGGCCGACGTGGTGTTCCCGGTCTCGCTGATCGAGGAGCGCAGCGGCACCTTCCTTAACTGGGAGGGCCGGGAGCGTCCGGTCACCCAGTATCTGGGGGCGCAGCACGTGATGAGCGACCTGCGGGTGCTGGCCGCACTGGCCGACGCGCTCGGGGCCGACCTCGGCGTACGCACCGCCGAGCAGGCGAAGGCCGAGCTGGCCGAGTTTGCCGAGTGGGAGGGCCAGCGCGCCGACGCCCCGGACGAGCAGCCGGCCGAGCTGCTGCTGCCCGGTGCCGGTGAGGCCGTGCTCGCCTCCTGGCGTCAGCTGATCGACGCCTCGCGCGGGATCGACGGGGAGAAGGAGCTGCAGGCGACCGCCCGCCGGGCCGTGGTGCGGATGAACCCGGCGATGGCCGGTGACGTGGCCGACGGTACGCCGGTCCGGGTCTCCCGCGAGGGCGGCTCGGTGGTGCTGCCGCTGCAGGTCGACGCGCACGTGATCGACCAGGTGGTGTGGCTGCCGACCAACGCGCCCGGAGTCGGGATCGGCACCCAGCTCGGTGCGCAGTCCGGTGACCTGGTCCGGGTCGAGGTGGCTTCGACAGGCTCAGCCAGCGTGGACGGCTCAGCCAGCGTGGAGGGGACAGACGCATGACGCCGATGGTTTTCGCTGATCCGTGGTGGATCACCTGCATCAAGGCAGTCGGGGTGCTGGTCTTCCTGCTGCTGTTCACGCTGTTCAACATTGTCTTCGAGCGCAAGGTCGTGGCGAAGATGCAGCACCGCACCGGCCCGACGATGAACGGTCCGTTCGGTTCGCTGCAGTCGCTCGCCGACGGCGTGAAGCTGATGGTGAAGGAGGACTTCCGCCCGGTCGCGGCCGAGAAGTTCGTCTTCAACCTGGCGCCCTACCTGGTCGCGATCCCCGCCTTCTCAATCCTGGCGATGATCCCGCTGGGTGGCGAGGTCACCATGTTCGGCGTACGCACCACCCTGCAGCTGACCGACCTGCCGGTGTCGGTGCTGGTCGTGCTGGCGCTCGCCTCGGTCGGCATCTATGGCATCGTGCTCGCCGGCTGGTCCTCCGGCTCGACCTATTCGCTGCTCGGCGGCCTGCGCTCCAGCGCCCAGATGATCTCCTACGAGATCGCGATGGGCCTCAGCTTCGTCACCGTGTTCATGTACGCCGGGTCGATGTCCACCTCGAAGATCGTCGAGGCGCAGGCCCAGCCGCTGAGCATCTTCGGCAGCGGCTCGGTGCCGTTGCAGGGCTGGTTCTGGGCGATGCTGCTGCCGTCGTTCGTGATCTATGTGATCTCGATGGTCGGCGAGACCAACCGCGCCCCCTTCGACCTGCCCGAGGCCGAGTCGGAGCTGGTCGGCGGCTTCCACACCGAATATTCCGGCTTCCGGTTCGCGATGTTCTTCCTCGCCGAATACATCAACATGGTCAACGTCGCCGCGATCGCCACCACCCTGTTCCTCGGCGGCTGGCACGCCCCGTGGCCGCTGCAGGGCACCTTCCTGGATCGCGGCTGGTTCGGGCTGATCTGGTTCACCCTCAAGGTGATCCTGTTCATCTTCCTGTTCATCTGGCTGCGCGGCACGCTGCCCCGGATGCGTTACGACCAGTTCATGGCGCTCGGCTGGAAGGTGCTGATCCCGGTCTCGCTGCTCTGGCTGCTCGCCGTGGCGATCGTGCGCACCATCATGAACGCCCGTTCCGGTGCCGAGAGCGGTTTCCTGCTGCCGGTGGCCTGGAGCGTGGGGCTGTTCGTGGTCACCCTGGTCACCTGGTGGCTGGTGGTCGCCAACCGCGAGGAACGGGAGGCCGCAGAGGAGGCGGACGAACTCGACGAGGGTCCGTTCGACCCGTTCGCTGGCGGCTACCCCGTTCCGCCGCTGGCCGGGCAGCAGCTTCCGGAGCAGGCCGGTCTGGTCGAGGGTGAGGTGACCGGCTCCCGGGTCGGCAACCGCCCGCGGGCCACTACCGGTGGGGGATCCACCACAGTCCGGAACGACGCCGACGCGACCGGCACAACCGACGCAGAGGGAGCTGATTCCTGATGGGTTTCTTCGACCAGTGGGCCGGGTTCGGAGTCACCTTCCGAACCATGTTCCGCAAGACGTTCACCGAGGACTATCCGGTGAAGCCGAAGATCACCGCACCGCGGTTCCATGGCCGGCACCAGCTGAACCGCTGGCCCGACGGGCTGGAGAAGTGCGTCGGCTGCGAGCTGTGCGCCTGGGCCTGCCCGGCCGACGCGATCTATGTCGAGGGTGCCAGCAACGTCGACGGGGAGAACTTCTCACCCGGTGAGCGCTACGGCCGCGTCTATCAGATCAACTATCTGCGCTGCATCCTGTGCGGGCTGTGCATCGAGGCCTGCCCGACCCGGGCGCTGACGATGACCAACGAGTTCGAGCTGGCCGACTTCACCCGCGAGAAGATGATCTACGAGAAGCAGCAGCTGCTCGCCCCGCTGCTGCCCGGCATGGAGCAGCCGCCGCACCCGCGCCTGCTCGGCGACAACGAGAAGGACTACTTCCTCGGTCTGCCGTCCTCGGGGATGCCGGACACCCGCACGGGTACGCCGACCCCGCCGTCGCACGCCGACGTGCAGTCCGGCGGGCACCACGGCACCACCCAGTCAGGAGAAGGCAAGTGATCGCCCTGCAGGTATCGGCCGCCGCCGCGTCGGTCGCGTTCTGGTTGCTGGCACCGGTGATGGTGCTGGCCGCGCTGGGCATGGTGCTGGCGCGCAAGCCGGTGCACTCCGCCCTGTGCCTGGCCACGGTGATGATCTGCCTGGCCATCCAGTACGCCGCCCAGGACGCGCCCTTCCTGTTCGCGGTGCAGATCATCGTCTATACCGGCGCCATCTTGATGCTGTTCCTGTTCGTGCTGATGCTGGTCGGCGTCGACACCAGCGACTCGCTGGTGGAGACCCTGCGCGGGCAGCGTGTGTCGGCGATCATCGCCGCCCTCGCCCTCGGCGTACTGCTGGTGCTGACCGTCGGAAACGCCGTGATCGGCAACCCGGTCGGGCTGGAGCGGGCCGAGCCGGAGGGCAACGTGCCCGCCCTCGCCGACCTGATCTTCCGCCGCTACGTGCTGATTTTCGAGGCCACCTCGGCGCTGCTGATCACCGCCGCGCTCGGCGCGATGGTGCTCGCGCACCGCGAACGGATCGGCAAGAAGGCCACCCAGAAGGTGCGCGCCTCCCAGCGGATGCGCCGCTATGCCGAGGAGGGCGAGCACCCCGGCCCGCTGCCCACCCCCGGCGTGTACGCCCGGCACAACGCCGTGGACATCCCGGCGCTGCTGCCCGACGGTTCGGCCGCGCCCAGCTCGGTGCCGAAGACCATGCTCGCCCGCGGCACCGTTGTCGACGGTCCGCGGCTGGCCGATGCGACCCGCTCCACCGTGGCCGCGCTCACCGACCAGGGCGGCTCCGACAAGCCGGCCCTGGGCACCGGTGCCGATGACAGCCAGACCGCCGCCCGCGGCGTACGCCAGACCCTGTCGGCCCGCGCGGCCGAGCGGGCCGCCGCGCGCGCCGAGGCTGAGCACCACGAGGGCGAGGCCAACGAGAACGGTGCCGAGCCGCAGCGCCGCGCAGAGGGGAAGGACGCATGAACCCCGACCACTACCTGATCCTGTCGGCGATCCTGTTCACAATCGGCACGGTCGGTTTCATGGTGCGCCGCAACGCGATCGTCGCGTTCATGTCGGTCGAGCTGATGCTGAACGCGTGCAACCTCGCCCTGGTCACCTTTTCGCGGGTGCACGGCAACCTGCACGGCCAGGTCGCCTCGTTCTTCGTGATGGTGGTGGCCGCCGCCGAGGTCGTGGTCGGCCTGGCGATCATCGTGGCCATCTTCCGGACCCGCCGCTCGGCCTCGGTCGACGACGCGAACCTGCTGAAGTTCTGAGGTGCCGAGCGTGAATCTTCTGGAAACCACCGTCAACACCGTCGCCCCGACCGGGATGTTCAACCTGGCCTGGACGATGATCGCGGTCCCGCTGGTCTCGGCGGCGATCCTGCTGCTGATCGGCCGGGCCGGCGACAAGTGGGGCCACCTGCTCGGTTGCGCCGCGACCTTCTGGTCCTTCGCGATCGGCGCCTGCCTGTTCGCCGAGATGTTCCTCGACGAGGGCAAGCGCTCGGTGAACGCCAAGCTCTACGAGTGGATCGGCGTCGGCCCCTGGCACGTCGAGCTCGGGTTGCTGGTCGACTCGCTGTCCATCCTGTTCGTGCTGCTGATCACCGGCGTCGGGTTCCTGATCCACGTCTATTCGATCGGCTACATGGCCCACGACGAGCGGCGCCGGCGCTTCTTCGCCTTCCTCAACCTGTTCGTCGCCGCGATGCTGCTGCTGGTGCTCGCCGACAACTACCTGGTGCTGTTCATCGGCTGGGAGGGGGTCGGCCTGGCGTCCTATCTGCTGATCGGTTTCTGGCAGCACAAGCCGTCGGCGGCCGCCGCCGCCAAGAAGGCGTTCGTGGTCAACCGGGTCGGTGACATCGGCATGGCGCTGGCGATGATGACCATGTTCGCCACCTTCGGCTCGGTCACCTTCGCCCAGGTGAACGAGGGCGCGCACGGCCTGGCCGGGGCGCAGGGCACGCTGTTCGGCTCCGGCGGGGCGACCGCCACCGCGATCGGGCTCTTCCTGCTGCTCGCCGCCTGCGGCAAGTCGGCCCAGGTGCCACTGCAGTCCTGGCTGCTGGACGCGATGGAGGGCCCGACCCCGGTGTCGGCGCTGATCCACGCCGCCACGATGGTCACCGCCGGTGTCTATCTGGTCACCCGGAGCCACGCGATCTATGCCGAGACCCCGGTCGCGGCGATGGCGGTGGTCATCGTCGGCACGGTCACCCTGCTCGCCGGCGCCTGGATCGGTACCTCCAAGGACGACATCAAGAAGGCGCTGGCCGGTTCGACCATGTCGCAGATCGGCTACATGATGCTGGCCGCCGGGATCGGGCCGGAGGCGTACGCCTTCGCCATCTTCCACCTGATCACCCACGGCTTCTTCAAGGCGAACATGTTCCTGGGGGCCGGGTCGGTGATGCACGGAATGTCCGACGACGTGAACATGCGCAACTACGGCGGGCTGTCGAAGTTCATGAAGGTCACCTTCCTGACCTTCGCGATGGGCTACCTGGCGATCATCGGCGTACCGGGGTTCTCCGGCTCCTTCTCCAAGGACCACATCATCACCGCCGCATTCCACTTCAACACCGTGGTCGGGGTCTGTGCGCTGATCGGCACCCTGGTCACCGCCTACTACATGACCCGGATGATGATCATGACCTTCGGCGGCAAGCGGCGCTGGGTGCAGCCCACGGAGGACAACCCGCACGGGTTCGTCGAGCGGCACCCGCACGAGTCGCCGGCGGTGATGACCGTTCCGCTGGTCATCCTGGCCGTGTTGTCGGTGATCGGCGGCTTCGCCCTGAACGGGTTCATCGGACACTGGCTGGCGCCGGCTGTCGGCGGTCACGAGGCGCATGCGGGGGCCTGGTACGAGGGGTTCATCTCCCCGATCGGCATCGCCACCCTGGTCGCCGTCGCGCTCGGGGTCCTGCTCGGCTGGTTGGTGTTCGGCCGCGGTCAGGACGTGCCCACCTACGCCCCCTCGGGCAACGCGCTGGAGCGGGCCGCCCGGGCCGACCTCTACGGCGACGCGATCAACGACGTGATGGTGGTCGGGCCGACGATGGGTATGGCCCGTGGCATCGCCACGATCGACGAGAAGGGCGTCGACGGACTGGTCAACGGTACGGCGGCGACAGTCGGTGGGCTGTCCACCCAGCTCCGCCGCCTGCAGACCGGTTACGTCCGCTCGTACGCACTGATGATGGTTGGCGGTGCCGCTCTCGTGGGTGCCGTACTGATCCTCGGCCAGTTGGCCTGAGGGAGGGAGTGACATGCATTTCCCCTGGTTGACCCTCCTGGGCCTGCTGCCGATGCTCGGCGCGGCCGTGCTGATGATGGTCAAGGGTTCGGTCGCCAAGACCCTCGGCATGCTGTTCTCGGCGCTCACCGCGGTCCTCGCCGTCGTGATCGCGGTGCTGTACGCCGGCGGCGCCCAGTTCGCAGAGCAGGTGCCGTGGATCAAGGCGTTCGGGGCGTACTGGGCGCTCGGCCCACTCGACGGAATCAGCCTCACCATGGTGCTGCTCACCGCGGTGCTCACCCCGTTCGTGCTGCTGGCCTCCTGGAACACCGTGGACGCCGACGACCGCTGGAACAGCCACGTCTTCTTCGCCCTGGTGCTGTCCATGGAATCGTTGTCGCTGTTCGTGTTCATGGCGACCGACGTGCTGCTGTTCTACCTCTTCTTCGAGGCGACGCTGATCCCGATGTACTTCCTGCTCGGCGGCTTCGGTCAGGCCCGACGCGGATACGCGGCGATCAAGTTCCTGCTGTTCGGCCTGGCCGGCGGCCTGATCATGCTGGCCGCGGTGATTGGCCTGTCCGCCGTCTCGGCCAGCCAGGCCGGTGCGCCCACCTACCTGCTGTCGGAACTGACCAGGCTGGACCTCGGCGGAGGAGTCGGCCGCTGGCTGTTCCTCGGTTTCTTCATCGCCTTCGCACTGAAGGCGCCGATGGTGCCGTTTCACACCTGGCTGCCGGACGCGGCCGAGGAGGGTACGCCGGGCGGCTCCACCCTGATGGTCGGCATCCTCGACAAGGTCGGCACCTTCGGGATGATCCGGTTCTGCCTGGAACTGTTCCCCGAGGCCAGCCGCTGGGCGGCGCCGGTGATCATCGTGCTCGCGGTGATCTCGGTGATCTACGGGGCGTTGGCCGCGATCGGACAGAAGGACATCTACCGACTGATCGCGTTCACCTCGATCAGCCACTTCGGGTTCATCGTGCTGGGCATCTTCTCCTTCACCACCGTGTCGCTCGCCGGCTCGACGTTCTACATGTTCAACCACGCCTTCTCCACCGCGGTGCTGTTCCTGGTGGCCGGGTTCATGGTGCGCCGTCGCGGGAGCCAGCAGATCGCGGCCTTCGGTGGCGTACAGAAGGTGGCGCCGGTACTGGCCGGGTTGTTCCTGATGGGCGGCCTCTCCTCGGCCGCCCTGCCGGGGATGTCCAGCTTCGTGTCGGAGTTCATGGTGATCGCGGGCTCCTTCGCCCGGCACCCGATCGCCGCCGGAGTCTCCACGGTCGCCATGGTGCTGTCCGCGTTGTACATCCTGCTCACCTATCAGCGCACGATGACCGGTCCGGTGACCGAGCAGGTCGGGAGGAGCTTCGCCGCCGACGGCTCGGCTGACCTGAACGGCCGGGAGAAGCTGGCCATCGCACCGCTGCTGCTGATCATCCTGGTTCTCGGTCTGTTCCCTAAGCCGATGCTCGAGGCGATCGAGCCGGCGGTGCAGAACACCATGCGCGTGGTCGGCGAGACCGACCCGGCGGCCCCGCTCGCGAAGGGACACAACTGATGACGGGCTACCCACCTCCGGTCGAATACCTGCAGATCGCGCCGTTGATCGCGGTCTTCCTGGGCGGCTGCCTGGGGGTCGGCCTCGAGGCGTTCGTGCCGCGCGGCAAGCGGGCCGTGCCCCAGGTGCTGCTGACCCTGCTGGTGATCCTGATCGCGCTCGGCTTCACCGTTTTCAGCTGGAGCCGCGGTAATGAGCTGATCGGTGCGCTGGGGTCGCTGGCGCTGGATGGCCCCACCCGGTTCATCTGGGCGATCCTGCTGGTGCTGACGGCGCTCAGCGTGCTGGTGTTCGCCGAGCGGCGGGTCGGTGGCGGTGCGACCGGGTTCACCCCCCAAGCCGCCTCGGTTCCCGGTACGCCGAGTGAGCAGGCCGCGATCCAGGCCCGGTTGGAGCACACCGAGATCTATCCGCTGCTGCTGTTCGCGCTGACCGGGATGATGTTGTTCCCGGCCTCGAACGACCTGCTGACCATGTTCGTGGCGCTGGAGATCATGTCCCTGCCGCTGTACCTGATGTGCGGGATGGCCCGGCGCCGCCGGCTGCTCTCCCAGGAGGCGGCGCTGAAGTACTTCCTGCTCGGCGCGCTCTCCTCCGCGTTCTTCCTCTACGGCGTGGCGCTGATCTATGGATATTCGGGCAGCTTCATCCTCGGTGAGATCTCGGCCTCGCTGGCCTCCAGCAGCACCGGTTCACCGGCGCTGCTGCTCGGCGGAATGGGACTGCTCGCGATCGGCCTGCTGTTCAAGGTGAGCGCGGTCCCGTTCCACTCCTGGACACCGGACGTCTACCAGGGAGCGCCGACCCCGGTCACCGGCTTCATGGCGGCCTGCACCAAGATCGCCGCGGTCGGCGCCCTGCTCCGGGTGTTCTTCGTCGGCTTCGGCGGGGCGCGCTGGGACTGGCAGCCGCTGATGGCCGCGGTGGCCGTGCTGACGATGGCGACCGGCTCGCTGCTGGCGATCACCCAGACCGACATCAAGCGGATGCTGGCGTACTCTTCGATCGCCCACGCGGGCTTCCTGCTCACCGCGATCACCGGTGCGGCCCAGCCCAGCGGCGGGATCACCGGGGGGATCACGTCGGTGTCGGCGGTGCTGTTCTACCTCGCCACCTACGGCGTGGCCACCATCGCCGCCTTCGCCCTGGTCACCACGGTGCGCAACGAGGGTGGGGAGGTGACCGCGCTGGCCGGCTGGTCCGGACTGGCCAAGCGGTCCCCGGGCGCCGCCGCGGCGATGGCCCTGCTGCTGCTCTCCTTCGCCGGGATCCCGCTCACCTCGGGGTTCATCGGCAAGTGGGCCGTGTTCGTCACCGCCTGGCGTGGCGGTTTCGCCTGGCTGGTCGTGGTCGCGGTGCTGATGTCGCTGGTCGCGGCGTACTTCTATCTGCGGCTGATCGTGCTGATGTTCTTCTCGCCGGCCGCCGAGGACACCCGGGTGGTGCGCTCGAGCTGGCTCACCCTCGGTACGGTGGTCGTTGGCTGCGTGCTGACGGTGCTGCTGGGTATCCTGCCCGGACCGCTGCTCGAGCTGGCCGCGTCGGCGCGAGAGTTCTTGCGCTGATCGGCGTACCCAGAAAGGACGTACGGCTGCGTGCATGACCACACCGACGGTGCTCTGCTGGCGAACCGCCCGGCCGTGACCGAGGACGCCTTCGCCGACTCCGTCAAGGAGCGGCTGCAGGTGGTCGAGGACCGCCTGCTCGCGGCCGCCCGTGCCGACACCCCGATGGTGACCGAGGCGGCGCAGCACATCATCGCCGCCGGCGGAAAGCGGTTCCGTCCCCTGCTGGTGGTGCTGGCGAGCCACTTCGGCGGACCGGTCGACGCCGATGACCTGACCCGGGCCGCTCTGGTGGTGGAACTGACCCACGTGGCCAGCCTCTATCACGACGACGTGATGGATGACGCCGACCTCCGCCGCGGTGCGCAGAGCGCCAACCGGCGCTGGCAGAACTCGGTCGCGATCATGGTCGGCGACTTCCTGTTCGCGCGCGCGTCCTCAACCGTGGCCGAGCTGGGTACCGAGTATGTCGCGCTGCAGGCGCAGACCTTCGCCCGGCTCGTCCAGGGACAGATCGCCGAGACCGTGGGACCCGGCGAGGAGGACGACCCGCTGCAGCACTACCTGCAGGTGGTTGCCGACAAGACCGGTTCGCTGATCGCCACCTCGGCGGTGTTCGGGGGCATGGTTTCCGGCGCCTCCGGTGAGGTGCTGGGTGCGCTGGAACGATTCGGCGAGGAGATCGGGGTGGTCTTCCAGCTCTCCGACGACATCATCGACATCACCTCCGAGGAGACCGGGAAGACCCCGGGCACCGACCTGCGCGAGGGCGTACCGACGCTGCCGACCCTGCTGGCACTGCGCTCCGAGGATCCCCAGCACGCCCGGCTGAGTGAGTTGATCCGCTCCGACCTCAGCGACGACGAGACGCTGGCCGAGGCGATCGGTCTGCTCCGGGCCCATCCTGCGATCGAGGAGTCGCGGGCCGAGGTACGCCGCCGCGCCGAGGTGGCGCGCGGTTTCCTCGCGCCGCTGCCGGACGGTCCGGCCAAGGACGCGCTGAACGCGCTCTGCGACCAGGTGGTCACCCGCTCGTCCTGATCCACGCGTCCAGCAGCCCGAGTCGGTACGCCGCATCCGCGGCCAGCAGGGTCGGCGGCATTGACCGGCCCTAGGATCGGCCGGGTGAACAACGACACTGCCCTCCAGTTGGCCCGCCGGATCGCCAACCGTGAGCTGTCGGTCACCGAGGTCACCGAGGCGGCGCTGGCCACCGCTCACGCCGACGAGCTGGGGGCGTACACGTTCATCGCCGACGAGGACGCTCTGGCCACAGCCGCCGAGCTGGACCGGCGGCTGGTCGCCGGCGAGACACCCGGGCCGCTGTTCGGCGTACCCTGCCCGGTCAAGGATCTGGCCCAGGTGGCCGGGTGGCCGTTCGAGGCCGGCTCGGTCGCCTTCGCCGGCAACCGCGCCGAGGTCGACTCGGGGATCGTCACCCGGCTCCGCGAGGCCGGCCTGGTGCTGATCGGCAAGACCGCGACCCCGGAGTTCGGGTTGCCCTGCTACACCGAACCGGTGGGGCGTACGCCGGCCAGCACCCCGTTCGACCGGCGGCGCGGGGCGGGTGGCTCCTCGGGCGGGGCAGGCGCTGCCGTGGCCGGGGGGAGCGTGCCGATCGCCCACGGCTCGGACGGGGGCGGGTCGATCCGGATCCCCGCCGCGGCCTGCGGGCTGGTCGGGCTGAAGGCGACCCGAGGTCGGGTGTCGCTCGGGCCACTCGGCGTGGACGGGCCAGGTCTGGTCAGCGAGGGCGTACTCACCCGCGACGTGTCAGACACCGCGGCGGCGCTGACCGCGCTTGCCCCGGGCTGGCCGGGTGACCCCTATCCGCCGGGTCCGGTGCCGGATTTCCTGGCCGGGTTGGGAAAGCCGGGCCGATTGCGGATCGGCGTGCTCACTGATCCGGTGATCGTGGACCAGGCGCCGGTGCACCCCGAGGCGCTGGCGGCGGTGCGGCGGACGATCGGCCTGCTGGAGGAGCTCGGGCACCAGGTGGGGGCCGCGCCGCGGCCCTTTGGGGAGGCCGAATGGGCCGCATTCACCGCGCTCTGGTCGGTCGGGGCGCTGGGGGTGCCGGTGCCGGAGGAGCTGGAGTCGTCGCTGCGGCCACTGACCCGCTGGCTGCGCGGGCTCGGCCGCGAAACCAGCGGGCAGGCGTACGCCGCAGCGCTCACCGCGGCCCAGCGGACAACCCGGAACACCGCCCTGGCCTGGGACGAATTCGACGCCGTGCTCACCCCGACCCTGGCGCAACCACCTGCGGTGCACGGTGAGCTGTGCGATGAGCAGGACCCGGCAGGCGACTTCACCGCCCAGTGCCGATTCACCCCCTGGACCAGTATCGCCAACCTGACCGGGCGCCCCTCGCTCAGCCTGCCGTTGCACACCGCCGACGTGGACGGCACGGCGCTGCCATTCGGGGTGCTGCTGACCGGTCGCTGGGGCGAGGACGGTCTGCTGCTCGCCCTGGGCGCCCAGTTGGAGGCGGCGAACGGCGGCTGGCCCACCCCGGGGGAGTGACCCGCCGCCCGAAAGAATGATCGGGGTGCACTGGCTTCGACAGACTCAGCCAGCGTGGGGCTTCGATAGGCTCAGCCAGCGTGCGGCTCAGCCGGCGTACGGTCACCAAATAGCAACGCGCTTTTCCGGGGCGAGCCAGAGCTGGTCGTTCTCGGTCACGCCGAAGGCTTCGTGGAAGTCGGGCAGGTTGCGCACGATCTGGTTGCAGCGGAACTCGTTCGGTGAATGCGGGTCGGTGGCGAGCCGCTGCTTCACCGTCTCCGGGCGGAACTTCGCCTGCCACACCGCGGCCCAGGACAGGAACAACCGCTGCACCCCGGTGAACCCGCCCAGCTCCGGGACCTCTTTGCCCTGCTGGGAAATCCGCCAGGCGAGCAGGGCGATGGTGAGCCCGCCCAGGTCACCGATGTTCTCGCCGATGGTCAGTTCACCGTTCACGGTCCGGCCATCGGCGCCCTCGGGGGAGAGCACGGCATACTGGTCGACCAGGGAGCGGGTGCGGGCGGTGAATGCCTCCCGGTCGGCGTCGGTCCACCAGTTGCGCAGCCGGCCCTCGCCGTCGCAGGTGGAGCCCTGATCGTCGAACCCGTGCCCGATCTCGTGCCCGATCACCGCGCCGATGCCGCCGTAGTTGACCGCGTCGTCGGCGTCGGCGTTGAAGAACGGCGGCTGCAGAATTGCGGCCGGGAACACGATCTCGTTGCGCAGCGGGTGATAGTAGGCGTTCACGGTCTGCGGGGTCATGAACCACTCGTCGCGATCCACCGGCTCGAACACCTTGCGCACGGCCCGCTCCAGCTCGAACCGGTTGGCCGCGATCACGTTGCCGACAAGGTTTTCCCGGTCGATCTCCAGCGCGGAATAGTCCCGCCACTTCACCGGATAACCGATCTTGGCGTCGAAGCGGGACAGCTTGGTCAGCGCCTCGGCGCGGGTATCCTCGCTCATCCAGTCCAGCTGGGTGATCGACTGACGGTACGCCTCCAGCAGGTTGGCGACCAGCTCGTCCATCCGCGTCTTCGCCTTCGGCGAGAAGTGCCGCTCGACATAGATCCGCCCGACGGCCTCGCCGAGCACCCCCTCGACCAGCGAGACGCCCCGCTTCCAACGCTCCCGGTTGGTCGGCGTACCCGAAAGAGTCGTGCCATAGAAGGCGAAGCGCTCGGCGACGAAGGGCTCGGACAGATAGGGGGAGAACGACGAGATCAGCGAGAACCGTGCCCAGTCACGCCATTGCGGCAACCGCTGCTCGGTGACCAGATCGGCCAGCTCGGTGCAGAAGGAGGGCTGGCAGTCGACGATCTCGGCCATCGCGTCGACCGGAATCCCTGCTCCGGAGAGAAAATCGTTCCAGTCGATACCGGCCGCAGTGGCGAAGCTGGTCCACGAGGTCAGGTTGTACATCTGCACCATGTCGCGGGTGCGCACCTTGTCCCAGTGCCGGGCGGCGATCTTGGTCTCCAGCGCGAGCACCCGTTCCGCGGCGTTCCCCGCGTCCCCGATCCCGGCCAGTTCCAGGGTGCGGGCGATGTGGTCGCGGTAGGCGTCGCGGATCTGGGCGTACTGCTCCTCGCGATAGTAGGCCTCATCGGGCAGGCCGATCCCGGACTGGCCGACGAACATCAGGCAGCGGTCCGGGTTGCCGGGGTCAGAGTCGGCGTCCAGACCGAGCACGCTGCGGGCGCCGAGCCCGGCCAGGGCGCCCCACAGGCGTACCAGCGCCCGCACGTCGTCGACCCGGTCGATCGCGGACAGCTGCTCCGCCAACGGGTTCAGCCCCAGTCGCTCGATCCGTTCGGTGTCGGTGAACGAGGCGTACAGGTCCGCGATCCGGGCGGCGTCGGCGTCTCCGGCAGCCCCGTCGTCGGCGCTCAACCCGGTGATGATGTCGCGCACGGCCGCCTCGGCGTTGTCCCGCAGGGTGACGAAGGCGCCGGCGCCGGGCTTGTCGGCGTCGATCTCGGCGGTCCGCAACCAGGTCCCGTTCACATGGCGGAACAGGTCGTCGGCGGGGCGTACCGAATGATCGAAGGCGGTCAGGTCCAGGGCTGGAACTTTGCTCACTCGACCAGCCTAGCCAGCCGAACCACTCGGCGGGCCGGGCAGGTTTCAGTTCACGAAGCGGGCGCTGACGGTGGGCTGGGTCATCGGGGCGAGCGCCTGGGTGGAGAACTCCTTGGGCTGGGCGTTCACCACACCGGGGCGGTTGTCGGTCATCACGGTCACCGAAATCTTGGTCTTCACCACCAGCCGGAGCTCGGCCACCGTGTCATCGGCGATCGTCAGCTTGGGAGTCTGTCCCGCCAGCGGGTCCTCCACCAGTTCCCAACGGATGCTGGCGTTGTCGGGACGCTGGTTCGGTTCGACGCGGACCTGCTGGGGGCAGTTCGGCGGATTCAGGTCCTTGGCCTTCATGCACTCCTCGAGTGCCTTGCGGGTGGCGTCCAGCATCGCCCGGCGCCCCTGTTCGGTGAGTTGGGCGGCTGGCGCGAGCCGCGGGAAGGAGGTGGGCCCAGAGATTGTGAAGCGTGGCTCCAGGAAGGAGACGTTGGCCAGACCGGTCGTCGTCTCGTAGGCCCCCGGGAAGGCGTCCACCTCGTTGGTGGTGAGCCTCACCCCGTTGACGATGACCGGCACCTGCTTGGGCCGGGTCACCTGCACGGTGGTGGTGCCTCGATCCACCTTGTAGCTCCCGTCAGGCTGGCGCACCGGCACGAAGTGGGCGCGTACCTCCGCCTCCCCCAACTGGTAGGTGAGCTCGACATCGTTGGCGGAGTCGTGGGTGATCCGGATCCGGCTGATCGGCGCCCGCTGCCGCGATTCCCGCAGCACGGTGTCGGTGAGCAGGGTGCGATCCCGGGGCGCCTGCTGCTGCAGCGAGAGCGCGCGGGCGGAGTCGCCGGCGGCAACCGCCTCCAGGAACCGGACGGCGGCGTCGGCCCCGGTGGCGCGCGGCGGGTTCGCCTGGCCACCGGGCGCCTTGCCGAAGACCAGGGCCGCCACCACCACGGCGATCACCAGCACGGTCGCCACCCCGGCCAGGACCAGCGCCCGAGTCGGTGGCTTGCGGGCCGGGGGCTGGCGCAGGGGCTGCGGCCGGAGACTGCCCGGTTGCGGGGGCGCGAAGGCCGATTCGGTCGCAACCGGCTGGGGCGGGTGGGGCGGCTGGGCGGGCTCGCCCGGGGCCGGGTAGCGCTGCTGCAGCCAGGCCACGCTGCCCGGCGGCGGACCGGCGGGTTCGGGTGCGCTCGGCTGGGGCACCTGCTGCGGGGGATACCCGGGCTGCTGGGCGTACGCCTGTTCCGGATAGGGCTGCGGGGGGTACGCCTGGGGTTGCTGCGGCGGGACCGCGTACGCCGGGGCGGGCAGGGGGGGCAGGGGAGGCTGTGGCTGCTGGGGTTCTCGGGAACCCCACTGCGGCGGCCACTGGGCGGGTGGTTCGGCGGTGGCGTCGGCGTTCGGCGGGGTGGGCGGGGGGTCCGCCTGCTGGCTCGGGTGCCGCCAAGACAGGTCGTCGGGGCGCAGCACCGTCTGGGGTTGCTCGACCCACCGAGGGTCGGGATGTCCCTGACCTCGTCCTGCGCTCCCAAAGGGGTCCTGGCTCACCGTGCTCCTCCCTGGATCCGGCTGCAAGGATAACTCCGGAAGGTTCCGGTTCACTCCCAGGCGAAGTCCGGTCCTTGGCTGAGCAGATCCACCGCGAACCTACCCGGCACGTCGAACTCCTCGGTGACGTTCTGGTGAACGCCGCTCACCCTGGCCATGCTGGTGACCCTGATCCGCATCGGTGCGGCGCCGTGGGCGATGGCGTCGATCTGGCCGGGGGCCGGGGCGTCATAGCGTTCCTCGAGCAGGGTGTAGCGGACCGACCCCGGTCGAACCGGCTGGTCGGGGTTCGCCCTGCGCGCCCACGGGCAGCCCTTGGGGGCGAGTTCGGTGCTGGCCACACAGCCCTTCACGCGCTCACTGATCCGCTGCTGCAGGGCTCCGGCGTACGCCGGGGTGGGGCGCGCGGTCGCGTCCACGGTCGGCGGGGTGCCGAGGCCTTCGACGACGAACTCACTGGCGGAGTACTCCAACCACTTCGATCCGGTGCTGAGGGTGTGCACCCCCGGGAACACGTCGATCAGGTAGGTGTAGCCGGTCGAGTCCATCCGGGCCCCGTCGACGGTCAGCGGGATCATCTTCGGGGTCGGAGCGAGCCGCAGCTGCACCGCGCCGCGGCGCAGCTGCCACTGACCCTGCGGGTTCTGGAAGACCGGGAAGGTGCCGCGGACCTCCTTGCCGCGCGCCCGATAGCCGAGCACCACGTCGGTGCCGGCCGGGTCGCCGGAGCCGGCGTCGAGCACCCGGATGTCGGTGAGCTGCGGCCTGCTGCGGGCGAGCGCCTCGTTGCTGATCAGCGGGCCGGTGGGCCGGTTGAAGCTCATCGCCAGCGCCCCGGTCGCGTCGCCGGCCGCGATCGCCTGCAGGTAGGCCACCGCCCGATCGGCGGCGCCGCTCGGCTTCGGGGTGCTGCTGGTCAGCGACCGGACGAACAGTGCCCCGCCCACCAGCAGGGCCAGCGCGAGCACGATCACCACCAGCCACGGCGCCGGACGGCTGCGGCGTACCGGGGTCGCCTCGTCGGGGGTCCAGGTCGGCTCATCCGCCGGCTCATCCGCCGGCTCATCCGTCGGTGGATCGGCCGCACGCCGGGCACGGGTGGGCTGGTCGGGCGCCGGTTCGGCGGCGCGGCGGGCCGGGGCGTACGCCTGAGGTTCGTCATCGGATTCGGGTCCGGGGTCCGCGCCGGGCCGGGCGAACGGGCTGCGCTCGGTGCTCATCCGGCCGCGCGGGCCAGGGGCAGCCGCGCGCCGACGGCTGTGGGGGTGACGAACATGGCGAGATTCTAACCCGTGGTC
Source organism: Enemella dayhoffiae (assembly GCF_002250625.1). Taxonomy (GTDB): domain Bacteria; phylum Actinomycetota; class Actinomycetes; order Propionibacteriales; family Propionibacteriaceae; genus Enemella; species Enemella dayhoffiae. Next base: position 98,749 of record NZ_NMVQ01000044.1, read on the forward strand.
GGCACTCGCCGCCCGCGATGTCGGGCCCGCCACACCGCGTGACCGGTGATCAGCAGCAGGGCCGCCCAGACCAGCACGAAGCCGATCCAGCGGGCCAGCGGCATCGGCTCGGCGAACAGCGCGACGCCGAGCACGAACTGGATCGTCGGGGCGACGTACTGGGTGATCCCGAGCAGGCTCAGCGGGATCCGCTGGGCGGCGAAGGCGAAGGCGAGCAGCGGAATCGCGGTGACCACGCCGCCACCGATCAGCAGCAGATCCTGCCCCAACGGTTGCCGCCCGAAGTGGCTCTCGCCGCGCGAGCTCAACCAGAGCAGGAAAGCCAGCGCCGGCAGCACTGCGATCGCCGACTCGTAGCCGAAGGAGACCACCGGTTCGACGGTGGCCCGCTTCTTGATCACCCCGTAGACGGCGAAGGTGGTGGCCAGCAGCAACGCCACCCAGGGCAACCGGCCGTAGCCGAAGGTGATCACCACCACCGCCACCGTCGCCAGTCCGATCGCGATCCACTGCACCGGGGCGAGCCTTTCGTGCAGCAGCAGCACGCCGACCAGGATGGAGAGCAGCGGGTTGATGTAGTAGCCGAGGGCGGTCTCGGTGATCCGGCCGTTGGTCACCGCCCAGATGTAGATGCCCCAGTTGGAGGTGATGATGATCGCCGCCACCGCCAGGGTGAACAGGGTGCGCGGCGAGGCGAGCTGTCGACGCCAGCGGCGCCGAGCGATCAGCAGGATCAGCAGCACGCCTAAGACCAGCGACCAGACGACCCGGTGCGCCAGCACCTCCAGTGGTCCCGCGCCCTGGATCAGCCGCCAATACAGCGGCACCAGTCCCCACAGGCCGTACGCGGTCAGCGCGGCGACGACCCCGGCCCGGGAGGTGTCCGACGCCGGGATTTCCTGTGCTGGTTCGGAAGGCGGCTGATCAGTCAACGGATCAGTGAGCCAGCCAGGTGTCCGGCCCGTCCACCAGTTGCTGGATGAACGCGTCGTCGATCTCGGTGCCGGCGTTGGCGGTCTCGAGCTGCTGACGGGCCAGATCGTCGTAGGCGGGCCGTTCGACCTGACGCAGGATGCCGATGGGGGAGCGCTGCAGCACCCCGGCGTCGGTCAGCCGGGAGAGGGCGAACGCGTACGCCGGATCCTGGGCGTGGGCGTCGTGGGTGACGACCCGGTCCAGGCCGACCGCGGACACCTCGCCCACCTGCAGGGTGTGGTCGTCGGCGCGATAGACGCACAGGTGCTGCTCGGCGCCGAACAGGATCTTCTCCCCGTGCACCAGCGGGATGATCGCGTTGGCCGCGGAATCCCTGTCCTTCAACACATCGAAGGCGCCGTCGTTGAAGATCGGGCAGTTCTGATAGATCTCCACGAAGCTGGCACCGCGGTGCGCCGAAGCCGCCTTGAGCACCTCTGTGAGGTGCTTGCGGTCGGAGTCGACGGTGCGGGCGACGAAGGACGCCTCGGCGCCCAGGGCCAGCGAGAGCGGGTTGAACGGGGCGTCCAGCGATCCCATCGGGGAGGACTTGGTCACCTTGCCCTGCTCGGAGGTGGGTGAGTACTGGCCTTTGGTGAGGCCGTAGATCCTGTTGTTGAACAGCAGAATCGTGAAGTTGACGTTGCGGCGCAGGGCGTGGATCAGATGGTTGCCGCCGATCGACAGCGCATCGCCGTCACCGGTCACCACCCATACCGCCAGGTCGCTGCGCGAGGCGGCGACGCCGGTGGCGATGGCTGGGGCGCGCCCGTGGATCGAGTGCATCCCGTAGCTGTCCACGTAGTAGGGGAAGCGCGAGGAGCAGCCGATCCCGGAGACGATGACCGCGTTCTCCCGCTTGATCCCCAGCTCTGGCAGGAATCCCTGGAAGGCGGCCAGCACGGCATAGTCGCCGCAGCCGGGGCACCAGCGCACCTCCTGGTCGGAGGTGAAGTCCTTGCGGTTCAGCGGTTCGATCGACAGCGGTACGCCGGCCAGTCCGGCGTATTCGTGTCGGGTCGGAGTCTGGGTCATCTCGCTCACTTCCTTCCGGCCGCGGTGGCCGGGTCGTGGTGGCCCTCGTGCACGGGTTCGCCGTTCTCCATCGGTTCCTCGTTCAGCTCCTCGACGGTGGGCGGGGTGACGCCCAACTCGGCGAGCAGGTCACGGGCCAGCTCAGACAGCGAGATCGGCAGGCCGCGGACGCGGGAATAGGACTGCACGTCGACCAGGTATTTCGCGCGCAACAGCATGGCCAGCTGGCCGAGGTTCATCTCCGGCACGATGACCTTGTCATAGCTGCGCAGCACCTCACCGAGGTTGGCGGGGAACGGGTTGAGGTGGCGCAGGTGGGCACGGGCGACCGAACCCCCCGCGGCGCGGACCCGGCGTACCGCAGCCATGATCGGGCCATAGCTGGACCCCCAACCCAGCACCAGAATCCGGGCGTTGCGGTCGGGGTCGTCGACCTCCACGTCCGGGATGTCGCGGACGATGCCGTCGACCTTGGCCTGGCGGGCGCGGACCATCGCGTCGTGGTTGTCGGGGTCATAGGACACGTTGCCGGTGCCGGCGGCCTTCTCGATGCCGCCGATCCGGTGCTCCAGACCCGGCGTACCCGGGATCGCCCACGGCCGGGCGCCGTTGTCGTCGCGCTGATAGGGCAGGAACTGCGGCTCGCCCTTGGCATTCTGGCTGTTCGGCTCGGTGGCGAAGCCGGGGTCGATCGCCGGGATGGCCGCGATCTCGGGCAGGCGCCACGGCTCGGCGCCGTTGGCCAGATAGCCGTCGGAGAGCACGACCACCGGGGTGCGATAGGTGATCGCCCAGCGCACGGCCTCGATCGCGGTGCCGAAGCAGTCGGCGGGTGACTGGGCCGCGATCACCGGTACCGGCGCCTCGCCGTTGCGGCCGTAGAGCACCTGCAGCAGGTCGGCCTGCTCGGTCTTGGTGGGCATGCCCGTGGAAGGGCCGGCGCGCTGCACGTCGACCACCACCAGCGGCAGCTCGGTCATCACGCCGAGGCCGATGGTTTCGGCCTTCAGTGCGATACCCGGGCCGGAGGATGAGGTGACGCCGAGGGCGCCGGCGAAGGAGGCGCCCAGGGCCGCACCTACGGCGGCGATCTCGTCCTCGGCCTGGTAGGTGAGCACGCCATAGCGCTTCTGCCTGGTCAGCTCGTGCAACACGTCCGAGGCCGGCGTGATCGGATAGGCGCCGAAGAACATCTGCAGCCCGGACTTGTGGGCACCGGTGATCAGCCCGAGCGCCATCGCCGTGTTGCCGGTGATCTGGCGATAGCGGCCGGTCGGCATCTTGGCCGGGCGTACCTGGTAGGTGTGCGCGAAGGTTTCGGTGGTCTCGCCGAACGCGTTGCCGGCGCGGAAGGCGGCGATGTTGGCGTCGCGAATGGCGGGCTTGGTGGCGAATTTCTTGGACAGGAAGGAGATGGTGCCCTCGCCGTCGCGGTTGAACAGCCAGCACAGCAGCCCGAGGGTGAACATGTTCTTGGAGCGCTGAGCGTCCTTGCGGGTCAGCCCGAACTCCTTGACCGCGGCGACCGTCATGCCGGACAGGTCGAGGGCGTGCACCTGATAGTCGGTGAGCGAGTCGTCCTCGAGCGGGTTGTCGGCATAGCCGACCTTGGTCAGGTTGCGCTTGGTGAACTCGGCGGTGTCGACGATCAGCACCGCCCCCTTGTCCACGTCGCGCAGGTTGGCCTTGAGCGCCGCCGGGTTCATCGCCACCAGCACGTCCGGGCGGTCGCCGGGGGTCATGATGTCGTAGTCGGCGAAGTGCAGCTGGAAGCTGGAGACGCCCGGGAGGGTGCCCTGGGGGGCGCGGATCTCGGCCGGGAAGTTCGGCAGCGTCGAGATGTCGTTGCCCAGCAGCGCCGAATCGGCGGTGAACCGGTCACCGGTCAGCTGCATGCCGTCGCCGGAGTCGCCGGCGAACCGGATCACGACACGGTCGAGACTCTTCACCTCAGGCACGAACGAATCCTCTCTGTCGAGGCTGACGCGCACCGCTGATCGGCGCACCAATTGTCCCCGCAATGCATCACTCGACGATACCCCGCTCAATTCGCGCGAGAACGGAGTCCCGCAGAGCGGTCCGGGTGCTGGCCCGGTACGCCGAGGCGACTGGCGGCGCACGGTAGCCTGCCCGATATGCGCTGCTTCGACTGGTATGGGGACAGGTCCCTGATGGTCGTCGACGTCGCCCTCGCCTGCTGCGCGGTGGAGTTCGAGGCTGCGGCGACGGCGGTCGAGGTCGCCCAGCTGCACGACGGCGATCGGGTGGTGGTGGTCATCTCCGGCACGGTCACCGATGCGGTGCTGCCGGTGGTGCAGGAACTGCTCGACCAGGCCCCCGGCGCACAGGTGATCTCCTTCGGCGCCTGCGCCAGCTCCGGCGGCCCCTACTGGGACTCGTATGCGGTGACCAAGGGCATCTCCCAGATCGTCGAGGTCGACGTATTCGTGCCCGGCTGCCCGCCGCCACCGGGGGCGCTGGTCGAAGTGCTGGACGGCCTGCGCGCCGAGGTGGTCGCGTGAGCGAGGTGCGCCTGGTCGAGCCGGCAGAGTGGGTGACGGCCGCAGCGCAGGCTCGGGCCGACGGGTTCGGCTTCTTCGACTGGCTCGACTGCGTGGACGAGCTCGGGCGTACCGAAGAATTCCGGGTGTCGCTGCAGTTGCTGCGGCGCGAGACGGGAGAGTCGGTACGCCTGGACACCCGGATCGCGCGGGAGGAGCCGAGGTTGGCGAGTCTGTGGGCGGTGTTCGGCGGCGCCGCCTGGGCGGAGCGTGAGCTCGCGGACCTGTTCGGGGTCGAGTTCGTCGGCGGGATGGCGGGCTCACTGCTGGTCGATCCGCGCTATGGGGGCCATCCGCTGCGCAAGGACGAGGTGCTCGCCGCCCGGGCGGCCGTCGGCTGGCCCGGCGCCAAGGAGCCGGGGGAGTCCGGGGCCGGACGCCGCCGGATGGTGCCGCCAGGCGTACCCGATCCGCAGGTGTGGGGAGACCGGGACCCCGACGCGGCTCAGCCGAGCGCCGCGGAGGTCGCCGAGAGCGCCCAGGGTGGCCGGGTCAGGCGGCGGCGATGAACCCACCGACAGGCTCAGGAACCCACGGGAAAATTCGACTGATCGAGGAGAACTGCACCTCCTGCATGATCTGCGCCCGGGAGTGTCCGGCGTGGTGCATCCAGATTGACTCGCACACCGAGGTGGACCCGAACGCCCCCGCCCAGCTGACCGGCCGCGGGATGCGCGAGCGGACCCACAACGTGCTCGACCGGTTCGTGATCGACTGGTCGTTGTGCATGTACTGCGGGATCTGCGTCGAGGAGTGCCCGTTCGACGCGCTCGAGTGGAACGGCGCCCACGTCGCCCCGGCGGCTGATCTGACCGCGCTCGCCCACGGGATCGGTGAGCTGCGGTAGGGGGCTTCGACAGGCTCAGACAACGGGGGGCTCAGCCGGCGTGGGGAAGTTCGGCGATCCAGCGGACCTGGTAGGGCTCCATCCGCAGGGTGCGGGACTCGGGGTGGCCGGAGATCAGGTCGCGCAGGCCGGCGCCGGGGGTGAACCAGGGCACGGAGTGCAGCCCGATCGAGTACGCCCGGGCGGACACGTTCGCCAGCACCAGCACGATTCCGCGCGGGCTCTCCCGGAGCACCCCGAGCACGTGGTCGTTGCCGACGTCGACCACCCGTGAGCCGGCCTGGGCGTGCAACTGCGGCGTACGCCGGCGCGCCTGGACCAGGTTGGCGATGCCGGAGAAGATGCGGCACTCGACGGTGTCCGGGTCGAACCGGCGTTCGGCGGCGCGCCAGTCCAGGGGCGGGCGGTGCATCCACCGGTTGTCCGGGGCCAGGTCGGGGTCGGCCAGATAGGAACGGTCGTTCAGCTGGCCCAGCTCGTCGCCGGAGTGGATCAGTGGCAGCCCGCCGATGGAGAGCACCAGGGCGTGCAGCAGCAGGATCCGCCGCACCGCCAGGTCGACCTGCTGGCCCCGTTCGGTCCCGGTGAGCTGGAGGGCCGCCTCCAGCCCGGCGAGCGAGGCCAGCGAGCCGGAGATCCGCCGGTCCCCGGTCCGCGGGTTGGCCTGGAACACCTCGCCCCGGGCGTACGATCCGCCGAACTCGCCGGAATAGAAGTCGGACAGGAAACCGCGGTGCGCGAACCCGTCCAACCCTGCCGCCGCGGCCAGCTCGTCGGTGATCGCCCAGCCGATGTCGTCGTGCAACCGGGCGTAGGTCAGCCAGGACGTGTTCGGCGGGATCGGCGGCATCGCGTTCAGCACGGTCCTGGTCAGGCGTACGCCCTGTTCGGCGAGCGCGCTCCACAGCATCACCATCTGCACGTTGTGGTAGGCCAGTTGGCACTCCACCCCGGTGCCCTCGCCGCGGCCCAGATAGTCCACCAGGTCGTCGGGGGCGACGATCGCCTCGGCCAGCAGCAGCACCCCGGGCGCGACGATGCTGGTCAGCGCGCGGAAGGCCTGCAGCAGCAGGTGCGCCTCGGGCTGGTTCTGGCAATTGGTGCCGAGGCGTTTCCACATGAACGCCACCGCGTCCAGGCGCAGCACCTCCACCCCGGCGTTGGCGAGGAACAGCAGCGTTTCCAGCATCTCGGCGAACACCGCGGGGTTCGTGTAGTTGAGGTCCCACTGATAGTCGTTGAAGGTGGTCCACACCCACTGCTCGGCGTCGGGGAGCCAACTGAAGTTGCCCGGTGCGAAGTCGGGGAACACCTCCGGCAGGGTCTGTTCCCAACGGTCCGGCTCGGTGCGGTCGGGATAGAACCAGTAGTAGTCGCGGTATTTCTGCTCGCCCGCCCGGGCCCGGCGGGCCCACTCGTGCTCGGCGGCGGTGTGGTTGCAGACCAGGTCGACGACCAGCGACATTCCCCGCCCGCGCAGGGTGCCGGCGAGTTCCCGCAGGTCGTCGATCGTGCCCAGGTCGGGGCGTACCGACCGGTAGTCGGTGACCGCATAGCCGCCATCGTTGGGTGCCGGTCGCGACTCCAGCAGCGGCATCAGGTGCAGCAGGGTCACCCCGAGCTGCTGCAGATGCTCCAGCCTGTCACCGACCCCCGACAGGGTCCCCGCGAACCGGTCGACGTAGCAGACGTAGCCGATCACCTCCGGGCGCTGGAACCAGTCCGGGGTGACCAGCCGGCGCTGGTCGAGCGCGCGCAACTCGGCCGAGCGGTCGGCGTACGCCTGCTCGCAGGCCCGCTCGAGGCGGGTGAGCACCTCGGCGAAGTCGGCCCGGTGCCCGTAGAGCTGACGCAGCGGACGCAGCACCTGGGGCCACAGCGCATCGCGGCGCGCGGTGAAGGTCGAGTCGAGCGGTTCCATGATCGCCATCCTCGCAGGTGCGACTGGTGTGACGGATGACTACGCTGTCCCAGACGACGCGGGAGGGAGGTGTCATGGCGCTCACCGTGCGCGAGGTGGCCACCCGGGTCGACCGGTATCAGCGCGCCGCCACCGAACTTCTGGTGCAGGCGTTCGCGGTTCCCTCGGTGCGTCGGGGCATGGTCGGCAGCGCGCTGATCTCGCTCGGCGGGTTGAGCCCGGCCTTCCTGCCGGAGAACAGCCCGTGGTGGAAGGTGCTCGGGCTGTTCCGGCAGTATGCGTGGCTGGGGCCCGGTCTGGGGACGCTCTCGGCCCTGTTGGGCGTACTGCTGGTGATGCACGCGTGGCTGGACCTGCGGCCGCGCCGCGGAGCCTGGCCGGTCGACTTCCGGGCGGTGCTCGCGCTGTGGTCCCTGCCGATGCTGCTGGCGCCGCCGATCTTCAGCCACGACTCGTATGCCTATGCCGCCGAGGGATACATGCTGCACTCCGGGCTGAACCCCTATGTGATGGGGGCGGGGATGCTGCAGAACCGCTGGGGCGAGCAGGTGGTCGAGGTGTGGCGGTTCACCCGGGCTCCCTATGGTCCGCTCAGTCTGCAGTTGTCGCACCTGGTGGTGGACGCGTTCGGGCAGTCGCCCTATTGGTCGTCGGCGCTCGGGATGCGGCTGCTGGCGATCACCGGGATGGTGGCCGCGGCGCTGACCGTGCCGTCGCTGGCTCGCCGGCTGGGGGTGGACTGGCGCTCGGCGCTGTGGTTCGGCCTGGTCAACCCGTTGGTGATCGCCCACCTGGTCGGCGGGGCGCACAACGACGCGGTGATGATCGGGTTCGTCGCGCTGGCCCTGCACGCGGCGGTGCGGAAACGGTTTCTGCTCGGTTGCTGCCTGGTCGCGGCCGCGGGGGCGATCAAGATCCCCGGAATCCTGGCGATCGTCCCGGTGGCGATGCTGGCGTGGCCGGTGCTGCGCCCGGCACCGGGGTGGTGGGGACGGTTGTGGCAGGCCGCCTGGCGGGTGGCGCTCGGGACGCTGGTGATGCTGCTGGCGTTCACCCTGATCACGCTGGCCTGCATGCCGAACGGGCAGGGCTGGGGCTGGGTGCTGGCGATCAACGTGCCCGGTCTGGCGTCGACGATCTCACCGCCGACGATGATCGGCGAGGTGGCCCGGATGGTGCTGAACCTGTTCGGGGAGCACCGGGCCGCGGTGGGGGCGGTACGCCTGGCGCGCCAGATCGGCATGGTGCTGATGGTGCTCACGATTCTCGGGCTGCTGGTGCGCTATGCGCCGAAGAACCCGATGAAGTTCCTGGTGCTCGGGTGGATGGCGCTGATCCTGGGCAGCCCGGCCCTGCATCCGTGGTATCTGACCTGGCCCGCGACCTGGTTCGCGTTCATCCGACCGTCGCTGCGGTCGGTCCGGGTGGCGAGCTGGAGCTCGATCGCCCTGCTCAGCTATTCGTCGGTCAGCTTCTCCTGGCGCAACGATCTGATCGCAATGGGGATCGCCGCGGCCGGGGTGATCGCGTGGATGATCCTCACCCACGACCGGCGGCACTTCCAGCAGGCCGACGAGGAACCCACCCCCTCGGCCGAGGTGCCCGCGCGATCCAGCGAACCCGTAGGGCGATCCAGCGAACCCGTAGGGCGATCCAGCGAACCGGTTGACCACTGACCTGACCCTCCAGGGGTAGGGGAGTGGCGAGTGGGTTCGCTGGATGGTGATTGCGGCTCAGAAGAGGGCGGCGACCTCGGCGGGGTCGACGTCGGCCAGCGACCGGTGGCGCCACTGCGGGGTGTCGCCGCGGTCGACGAGCTGGCAGCGTACGCCCTCCAGGAAGTCGGGGTCGGTGGCGAAGTGCCGGCTCAGCCGGAGGTCCTGGGCGAGCACCTCGGACAGGGACAACTCGGCCGCCCGGCGCAGCGCGGCCAGGGTGAGCGACACCGCGAACGGGGAACGCGCGGTGATGTCCTCGGCGGCCCGGCGCGCGCCCTCGTCGTCGTGATCGCCGAGTCGCCGCACGATCGCCTGGGCGTCGTCCCCGACGAAGCACTCGGCGATCCAGCCCGCCCCGAACAGCTCCGGTTCGGGAGCGGCCGGCGCCGCCGCCACCACACCGCCCGCGGCGGTCGCGGCCAGGTGGGGCTGAATGTCCGCCTCGGCAATCAGGTGGTCCGCCAGCCCGGCGGCCAGCGCGTCACCCGCACCGATCGTGCGACCGGTCAGCGCCAGGAAGGTGCCGAACTCCCCGGGCATCCGCGACAGCAGGTGCAGCATGCCCACGTCGGGGAAGAAGCCGATGATGGTCTCGGGCATGGCCAGCTTGCTGCGAGGAGTGACCAGGCGGATCGACCCGTGGGCGGAGATGCCCAGTCCGCCGCCCATGCAGACCCCGTCCATCACCGCCAGATAGGGCTTCGGATAGTCGGCGACCAGCTGGTTCATCTCATATTCGGTCTCCCAGAACTCAGCCGGGGCCGGGCTCTTCGGATCGGCCACCACGGCCTGGCGCAGCGACTTCACATCCCCGCCGGCGCACAGCCCACGCTCCCCGGCGCCCTCGACGGTGACCGTCTTGATCGCCGGGTCGTCGGCCCACAGCCGCAGTTGCTCCAGGATCGCCCGGCACATCTCGGCGTTCAGCGAGTTGATCGCCTTCGGCCGGTTGAGCAGGATCCGCCCCAGGTTGCCGTCGTGGGCGAACAGCACCTGGTCGGTGCCGGTGCGTCCCGGCGCGTAGTCGATCTCGTGCTCCATAGTCTCCCCTGGTCGGCTCTGGTCGGGCGTACGCCCCGAGTCTGCCATTCGCCGTGCCGGCTGGCTGCCTGCCCTCGTCGGATCGGGCAGGTAGGGGCAGAGTCGGGGCACGATCGGGGCAGAACCGGGGCGCGACCGCACAGGTTCAGCACAGGAGGGCGAGCAACCCTTGTGCCATGGACACCCAGATCGACCTGATCGTGCTGGCGGGGATCCCGGGCGCGGGCAAGACCACCGCGCTGCAGGGCGTGGGCGGGTCGGAAGCGGTGCGGGTGCTCGACCCGGAACCGCACCGTGACCGGTTGGCGAGAGTGCTGCCCGGCGTACGGTATCGGCATTATCGCTGGCTGGTGCACACGCTGCACCACCTGCAGGTGCTGTTCGCGACGCTGCGTGGACCGGTTCGCGGGAGGACCCTGCTGGTGCACGATCCCGGTACCCGACGGTGGAGTCGGCGGCTACTGGCCCGGTTGGCGCAAGTCCGCGGTTGGCGTGCGGGGCTGGTCTTCGTCGACATCCCCCGCGCCGAGGCGATCGCCGGCCAGGTCGCCCGCGGACGGGTGGTCCGACCGGCCTCCTTCGACGGCCACTGGCACCGTTGGGCGGAGCTGCGTGATGCTCCGGAATTGCTGCGTGCGGAGGATGGCGGCTGGTCCTGTTCACCTCACGCGGGCAGGCGCAGCCCCTGCTGCACGCGCTGGTGGCCGATCAGTCGGCGTACTCCACCAGGACGGGGGCGTGGTCGGAAACCCTTGCCTCATAGGATTCGTCGCGCATGGTACCCCCGTGCCGGGCGCGGGCGACCAGGCCGGGGGAGGCGAGCTGATAGTCGATCCGCCAGCCGGCGTCGTTGGCCCAGGACTGTCCGCGCCAGCTCCACCACGAATACGGACCCGGGCTCTCCGGGTGCAGTCGGCGTACCACGTCCACCAGTGTGCGCGGCGACAGCACCGAGCCGAACCAGGCCCGCTCCTCGGGCAGGAACCCCTCGGATTTCCTGTTGGTCTTGAAGTTCTTCAGGTCCAACTCGGTGTGGGCGATGTTGAAGTCGCCCATCACCACGAACTCCCGCCCCTGGTTGGCCGCCTGCCGACGGCTCGCCGTCAGGTGCCGGGCCAGCGAGCGCAGGAACCGCTGCTTGCGGTGGAACCGAGCCGCGGAAACTTCGTCGGCGAAGAGGGTTCCGCCCTTCGGCAGATAGAGCGAGGCGACCGTCAGCCCGGGCAGGTCCACCTCCAGATAGCGCCCCTCGGTGTCGAACTCCCGGCTGCCGAACCCGTGGCGTACCGCCGATGGTTTCTCCCGTGACATGATCGCCACCCCGTTGCGGCCCGGCAGGGTTCCCTGGTGGTACGCCCAGTGGTAGCCGTCCCAGCACTCGGTCGGCAGCTGCTCGGCGGGGCAGCGCACCTCCTGCAGCCCCACCACGTCACAGTCGGCGGCATCGAGCCACCGACGAAATCCGCGACGCTGCGCCGCCCGGAGGCCGTTGACGTTGAAGGTGGCGATCCGCACGTTCAGCCCGACACCCGGGCGACGAACTCGCTGACTGCGGCGGTGAACGCGTCGTTGTCGTCGGCCGCGGCGGTGTGCCCGGCGCCTGCGATGGTCGCCACCTCCAGGTGCGGGACCAGCTCGCGGAAGTGCTGCACCCCCTCGTCGGAGACCACGTCCGACAGCCCGCCCTGGATCAGCAGGGTGGGCACCGTGATGGAGCGGGCGATCTCGTCCAGGTTTTCCCAGGTCTTGCGCTGCAGCGCCTCGTCGGCGGCCTCAGGGTGGGCGGTCATCGCCGGGTCCCAGTGCCAGTACCAGCGGCCGTCCTCCCGCTGACGCAGGTTTTTCCGCAGCCCGTCGGTGCTCTTCGGGCGCGGACGGTGCGGCAGGTAGGCGGCGATCGCGTCGGCGGCCTGCTCCAGGCTGTCGAACCCGGCGCGGTTGCCGAACATGAACTCCCGGATCCGGTTGGTGCCGGTGGTCTCCAGCTGGACCACCACGTCGACCAGCACGAGCGCGCGGACCAGGTCGGGGCGATGCTGGGTGACCAGCAGGGAGGTCAGCCCGCCCAGGCTGGCGCCGACCAGCACCAAGGGGCCGTCGGTGATCTGCGGGAGATAGGACAGCACGTCATCGCGGTGCGCCTCGAAGCCGTAGCGAGCGTCCGGCGACCAGTCGGAGTCGCCGTGCCCGCGCAGGTCGGCGCTCACCACGTGGCGTCCGGCGGCTGCCAGCTCGGCCCCGGCCGACTTCCAGGAGTGCCGGGTCTGGCCGCCGCCGTGCAGCAGCAGCACCGCCTGGTGCTCCCGGTCACCCCACTCGTCGGCGGCGATGGTCAGTCCGTCGGCGCCGCTGAGGCGTACCTGTCGCGAAGTCACCGGGTCACGATAGCGACCGGCGGCGCGGGCGCCCAGGGGTCCCAGCCAGCCGTCCGGCGTGGGGGCGTGCGTCAGCGGTAGTTGACGAACTGCACGGCGAAGTCATAGTCGGCCTCGCGGATCATCCGCTGGACCTCCTGCAGGTCGTCACGCTTCTTGCCGCTGACCCGCAACTCGTCGCCCTGCACCTGGCACTTGACACCCTTGGGGCCCTCGTCGCGGACCAGCTTGGCGATCTTCTTGGCGTTCTCGGTGGTGATCCCCTCGCTGGTGGAGGCGGTCATCTTCCACAGCTTTCCCGACACCCGGGGGTCGCCGGCCGTGACCGCCTTCAGCGAGACTCCGCGCTTGACCAGCTTGGACTGGAAGACGTCCCAGATCGCCTTCACCTTCTCCTCCGAGGAGGATTCCATCGCGATGTCCTCACCGGACCACTCGATCGTGGAGTCGGTGTTCTTGAAGTCGAAGCGCTGCCGGATCTCCTTGGCCGCCTGCCCGAGGGCGTTGTCGACCTCCTGCCGATCCACCTTGCTCACGATGTCGAAGGAGCTCTCAGATGCCATGCGGATCAGCGTATCGCCAGGGCCCGGATTCGGATTTCCCAACCCGCTGGCGGCGTTGCTAGAGTTGCTTCTCGGCCGTTTCGGCGGCCACGGCAGGTTGCCCGAGCGGCCAATGGGAGCGGACTGTAAATCCGTCGGCTTTGCCTTCGCAGGTTCGAATCCTGCACCTGCCACCCAGCACGGGGCGTTCGACACCGGACGCCCCGTTCGTGTTTCTCCCGCCCGGTTCGTGCCGACGGTGAAGTGCCCCCCGGCGTGCTTAACATCTGATAAGGGATGGAGGCTGGATGGTGACGAGGCGTGGCTTCGGCCTGATCGGTTTGGGGGCGGTGGTCGCAGGTTTGAGCGGGTGCGGTGGTGCCGGCGACCGGGCCGAGAAGATTCGCGCCTGGCTCGCCGACCAGCCCGCGGTCGAGCGGGTCGAGAAGGTCGAGGTGCGGCGCAGGCTGGAGGCGCTGCTGACCGCCGAGTACTTCGCCACCGCGGTGCTGCGAGCCTCGGCCACGGCCGCCCAGTTGGAGCCGCTCGTCGCCGGGTGGCGGCGGCAGGTCGGCTCGTGGACGACGGCGGGGCTCACCCTGGACGGCCGGGTCGGCCTGCACCTCTACGGCGAGTTCGACGGTTCGCGGTTGACCGCGATCTGGCAGCAGTTGGTCGAGGATCGGAGGGTCACCGGGGCCAGGGTCTCGGCCCGGCATCGACTGGGCGACAACTGGCAACGCGGGATGGTCGAGGTCACCGGAGCTGGGTTCGAGGTGTACGCGGCCCTGATCGCGCCCGGATCCGGCGTGCTCGACCACGGCTACAACCTGCGGCTCAACGCGCCCCGGGTCGGACTCGAGGTCCGCGACGCCGCCGAATTGGCCCGGGCCAGCCGCGCCGGGGTGGCGGCCGTGCTCGCAATCGCCCCGCAGATCACCCTCTCCGGGCTGCTCCAGGAGGGGGCGAGCTGGCTCGAGATCCGCCGGGCCGGGGACCGGTCGGAGGAGGTCGCCCGGGTGTGGCAGCAGGCGGGCGGCCCGGCAACGGTCCGGCTGCGTTTCCCCTGAGCGCCGTCCGGGCGGGTCTTGTCCAACGCCACCGGTTCACGGCAGACTACGAATCGTCCGATTCTGCATAACAGATCGCCGGGTTCCACCCACCCCGAAGGGGTCGTCAAGTCCAGGTCTCAGGTCAAGCAGACCGCGATCCGGGCAGCCCTGCTGCCGCGAGTGGTGCCGGCCCGCGCGATGACGATCGAGTTGTCCTACTACGCCGGAGGTCTGCCGTGCGGTCAGCTGGTCCGCAACGTGACCAGCAATCCCGACGGCACCTGGTCGGACACACTCGCCCACCTCCCCGACGAAACGGCGGTGCAGGTCGTCGCAGACGACCCGGTCGACCGCCTGCCCCGAGATCACAGCACCTGGTTCGCCATGACCAGGCCGCCCCTGGGTTCGGCCACGTCTGGCAAGTTCTGCGGGCTGGGCGCTGACCGCAAGGGCTGCGGGATCCACTTCCAGAGCGGATCGGTGTATTCCTCGGTGGAGGTCACTGGCGCCTGGGGTAGGCCGGCGATGCCGTTCTTCGTGCGTGGGGTGATTCGGGATCGTTGGACGAGCCTGAGCAGTGTGGCACCAGCGGGGGTGTCACCACGTGTATGCAGCGCTATCAAGGTGGCGTGATCACCTGGAGCTCGGACCGCGGCGCCCGCTGAGGCGTACGCTGTGGGCGTAGGAATGGGATTTGCCCGGCCCGATTCCGCGCTGTATCTTTTTCCTTCGGCGCAGCAATGCGTGCCGGCCCCTATAGCTCAGTAGGCAGAGCGTCTCCATGGTAAGGAGAAGGTCAGCAGTTCGATTCTGCTTGGGGGCTCTGAGTCACCGGGCCAGCCCGGGACCCATGGCGAGGTAGCTCAGTTGGTGAGAGCGCACGACTCATAATCGTGAGGTCGCGGGTTCGAATCCCGCTCTCGCTACACCGGTGCCGTTTGGCACATCGCCACCCGACAGACAACCGACGAGGACAGAACCATGGCCAAGAGCTCTGACGTGCGGCCCAAGATCACCTTGGCCTGCACCGAGTGCAAGGAGCGCAACTACATCACCAAGAAGAACCGGCGCAACGACCCGGATCGTCTTGAGTTGAAGAAGTTCTGCCCCAAGTGCCACTCGCACACCGCACACCGCGAGACCCGCTGAGCGAGTCACGCCCATCGCGAACCGGTCGACGCCGTCCACCTGCGGGTGGGCGGCGTCGCTGTTTCGGTGGGCCGGGCACACGTTCGATAGGTTGACCACCATGCCGATCTCCAGCGAGCACGTGGGCCGGAGCTATCCGCCCTCGGCCCCCTATCAGGTCACTGCCGGCAAGATCGCCGAATTCGCCCGCGCGCTGGGCGACGACAACCCGGCGTACGCCTCGACCGACGGCCGCACTCCGATCGCCCCACCCACCTTCGCGGTGCTGCTCGCCGGCTGGCAGGCGATCTTCGACGACGCCGAGCTCGGGCTCAGCCTGCGCCGGACCATGCACACCGAGCAGCGGTTCAGCCAGACCCGTCCGCTGCGCGCCGGTGACAAGGTGGTGGCGACGACCCGGATCAGCTCGGTCCGGAACCGGGGGCAGGTCGACATGATCACCGTCGAGTCCGCGCTGGCGAGCGTGTCCGGTGAGGAGTTGGGCACGGTCACCGCGAGCCTGTTCCACACCAGGGAGTCCGCTGCCGGGGAAGGGGAGGGCGATGACTGAGCTGCCCGAACTGCGGGTATGCCTGAGGCGTGAGCAGCTGGTTCGGTACGCCGGGGCGTCCGGTGACTTCAACCCGATCCACTATTCCGAACATCACGCTCACGCGCTGGGCCTTGATTCGGTGGTCGCGCACGGGATGCTGACCATGGGGCTGGCGATGCGCGTGGTCACCGCCTGGTGCGGTGACCCCGCGCGCGTGGTGTCGTGCCAGTTCCGGTTCTCCAGGCCGGTACCGGTGCCCGATGACGCCGAGGGTGCGGAGGTGGTGTTCACCGGTTCGGTCGCCGAAGGGGACGAGGTCGACACGGTGACGGTGACGGCGAGCTGTGGCGAGACGACGGTCGGCAAGGGCCGGGCCGAGGTACGCCGTGGGTGACGCTTCGACTCGCTCCGCTCGCTCAGGGAACGTGGGGGCGGATATGCGCTCAGGGAACGTGGGGGTGCGGTTGGCGGAGCTGACCACGCTGCGGGTCGGCGGACCGGCGCGGCGGCTGGTCAACGCGACCACCGAGGACGAACTCGTCGCGGCCGTGCGCGCGGCCGACGAGCGCGGGGAGCCGGTGCTGCTGGTCGGCGGCGGCTCCAACCTGCTGGTCGCCGATGAGGGTTTCGACGGGACCGTGATCCGAATCGCCGGCCGCGGCGTACACGTCGACACCCAGTCCTGTTCCGGCGCCTTCGTCACCGCGGCCGCCGGGGAGAACTGGGACGACATCGTCGCCCGCGCCGTCGCCGAGGGGTGGGTGGGCGTCGAGTGCCTGTCCGGGATCCCCGGGCTGGTCGGCGCGACGCCGATCCAGAACGTCGGGGCGTACGGCCAGGAGGTCGCGCAGACGATCGCCCGGGTCCGCACCTGGGACCGGCAGCGCGGCGAACTGCACACCTTCGCCGCCGCCGACTGCGGGTTCGGGTATCGCGACTCGCGGTTCAAGGCCGAGCCCGGCCGTTGGGTGGTGCTGTCGGTGGCGTTCCAGTTCGAGCTGGGTGAGCTGTCGGCGCCGATCCGGTACGCCGAGCTGGCGCGTCGGCTCGGGGTGGAGGCCGGCCAGCGGGTGCCGGCCGCGCACGCCCGGGAAACCGTGCTAGGGCTGCGCCGGGGCAAAGGGATGGTGCTCGACCCCGCCGATCACGACACCTGGAGCGCCGGCTCGTTCTTCACCAACCCGATCCTGGGCGCGGCCGAGGCGGCGGGGCTGCCCGAGGATGCGCCGCGGTTCCCGGCCGGCGACGGACTGGTCAAGTCCTCGGCCGCCTGGCTGATCGACCACGCCGGTTTCGGCCGCGGCTTCGGCGCCGAGGTCGGTACCGGGGCGGCGACCCTGTCCACCAAGCACACCCTGGCGCTCACCAACCGTGGCCGGGCGCGTGCCGGCGACGTGCTCGCACTGGCCCGGACGATCCAGGCCGGCGTACGCGAACGCTTCGGTGTCACCCTCGTCCCCGAACCGGTCCTGGTCGGCTGCCAGCTCTGAAATCCCACCACCCAAGGAGAATTCCATGAGCACTTCCGTCAGCTTCAAGGTGTGGGGTCCGACCGTGCAGCGGATGACCCTGCAGGTCAACGGCACCGCCCACGAGATGGCCAAGGGGCCGGACGCCTGGTGGCGGCCGAGCGAATATCTGCCGGACGAGTATTTCCGCAGCGGCAACGACTACGGCTATCTGGTCGACGACGGCGACACCCCGCTGCCCGACCCGCGCACCCGCTGGCAGCCCGACGGCCCGCACGGGCTGTCGCGCACCTATGACCTGGCCGACCACCAGTGGGGCGACCAGGCGTGGACCGGGCGCCAGCTCGCCGGCGGGGTGATCTATGAACTGCACGTCGGCACGTTCACCGCCGGTCCGGACGGCCGCGGCGGCACCCTCGACTCGGCGATCGAGCGGCTGGACCACCTGGTCGAGCTCGGCGTCGACTTCGTCGAGCTGATGCCGGTCAACGAGTTCAACGGCGAGCACGGCTGGGGTTACGACGGGGTCGACTGGTATGCGGTGCACCACGCCTACGGGGGCCCTGCGGCGTACCAACGGTTTGTGGACGCCTGCCACCAGCGCGGGCTGGGGGTGATCCAGGACGTCGTCTACAACCACCTCGGGCCGTCGGGGAACTATCTGCCGAGCTTCGGGCCCTACCTGAACGACGCGGTGCAGAGCCCGTGGGGAGCGGCGATCAACCTCGACGGGGAGGAGTCCGACGAGGTACGCCGCTACATCGTCGAGAACGCGCTGATGTGGCTACGCGACCTGCACGTCGACGGGCTGCGGCTGGACGCGGTGCACGCGCTGCTGGACCACCGCGCGGTGCATCTGCTGGAGGAGCTGTCCACCGAGGTGGACGCGCTCAGCGCGTTCGTCGGGCGGCCGTTGTCGCTGATCGCCGAGTCGGACCTGAACGACCCGCGGATGATCACCCCGCGGGAGGCGGGCGGTTATGGGTTGGCGGCGCAGTGGAGCGACGATTTCCACCACGCGCTCCTGGCGAACCTGACCGGCGACTCGTCGGGTTACTATGCCGACTTCGCCTCGCTGGAGGCGCTCGCCAAGGTGTTCCAGACCGGCTTCTTCCACGATGGCACGGTGTCCACCTTCCGCGGGCGGCGGCACGGGCGGCCGATGGACACCTCGCGTACGCCGACCTGGCGGCTGGTGGTCTGCTCGGACAACCACGACCAGATCGGCAACCGGGCCGACGGGCGGCGGCTGTCGAAGACGCTGACCAGCGACCAGCTGGTGCTGGCGGCGGCGCTGATCCTGCTCGGCCCCGGTACGCCGATGATCTTCATGGGTGAGGAGTGGGGAGCGGGGACGCCGTGGGCGTTCTTCACCTCGCATCCCGAACCCGAGTTGGGGGAGGCCGTGTCCAAGGGGCGGCTCGAGGAGTTCGCCAAGATGGAGTGGGGCGACGTCGAGGTGCCCGACCCGCAGGACGAGGCCACGTTCACCGGCAGCATCCTCGACTGGTCGGAGCTCGGCGAGGCGGAGCACGCGGAGCTGTTCGCCACCTACCGCGAGCTGATCCGGCTGCGGCGTACCCACCCCGACATCACCGATCCGCGGTTCGAGTGGACCTCGGTCGAGCACGACGCCGAGGACCGGTGGTTCCTGGTGGCGCGGGGTGAGCGGCTCACCATCGTGGTCAACTTCGGTGACGACGACGCCAACGTGCCGCTCGAGGACGACTCCGACTTCCTGTTCTCCCGCGGCGGGCTCGACCTCACCCGGACCGAGGACGGGTTCAACCTGCGGATGGACCCCTGGTCGATGGCCCTGCTCGAGCTGAAGGAGCGGCCGTACCCGCACGTGTGAGCGGGGTGTTGGAACGATCATGACCGGATCGGGGTCGTTCTCTCACTGGGCGAAAACGACCCCGATCCGGTCATGATCGTCGCCGGCGCCGGGGCCAGTAATGGTCGCCACGGCGGAGGATGGTCAGGATCGAAGCCTCTGCCTCCGCCCAACGGAACAGCACCTGCAGATAGCTCACCCGGATCACCAGATAGCCCAGCGCCAGCAGTTGCTGATCCCGAGGACGGTCCTCCTCATAGCCCGCTCCCTGGGAGTGGTGCTCATAGCTGTCCACCTCGATCACCAGCCGCTCGCCGACGAGCAGGTCGACCCTGCCGATGCCCGGGATCACCGCCTGTGGGCGCAGCTTGATCCCGCGGGACCGCAGCCGCAACCGGACCAGGGTCTCGGTGCCCGACTCGGCCCGGTCAACATGCTGCAGGGCTCGGCGGATCGCTCGCGGCTCGTCCGCGAGAAGGTGCTCGAGCTCGGTGCGGGTCAGCTTCTTCTTGTCCAGCGCCGAGTCGAGCAGCACCACGAACTCATGGGTGGAACGGCAGCGGCCGGCGCACAGCAACGACATCCCTATCGGGTCCACGGCCCGATGCACCGGTGGCCGGCGTCCGCTCGGGCGACAATCGACGACACCCTTCGGCAGCGGGCCGGTGAGCGCCTCGGGGCGCCGGACGTGCACCTGGTGGTGGGTCGGGGTCCACAAGCCGGCCAGTTTCAGAGCCGGCAGGCAGGTCAGTGCACCACCTGCCCGGACAGCGCGGAGCACCGGGTCGGAAACGTAGGAGCCACCTCGATACCAGCCGCGGCGAACCCGGCTGAGCACCCCGCGGCGGACCAGATCCTGGGTCTCGCGATGATCCACGCCGACGCGTCGCAGCTGGGCCGCAGAGAGCACACCGTGATTTGCGGCGAGCAGTTGATGGACATCCATGCCAGCACGGTGGCGGTGCGAGCCCGGATCGTGCCCATCGGACCCGGCACCTGTGGACAACGTGGGCCGGCAGCTGACCTGTGGAAAACAGGGCCTGCGCAATGATCATGACCGGATCGGGGTCGTTTTCGCACTGCGCGAAAACGACCCCGATCCGGTCATGATCATGTTGGGGCGGAGGCTCAGAGTTCGATGGCTCGCTTGAGGATCTTGCCGGTGGGGCCCTTGGGTAGGACGCCGAACTTCACCTTGCGCGGATACTTGTACGCCGCCAGCTGGCCGGAGCAGAAGTCGATCAACTCCTGCTCGGTGGCGCTGGCGCCCTCCTTCAGGGTGACCACGGCCGCGATCTCCTCACCCACCCGGTCATCGGGTACGCCCAGCACCGCGGCCTCGGCGACGGCCGGGTGGGTGTAGAGCACTTCCTCGATCTCACGCGGGTAGACGTTGAAACCGTTGCGGATGATCATGTCCTTCTTGCGGTCGACGATGAAATAGAACCCGTCGTCGTCGCGGGTGGCCAGGTCGCCGGTGCGGAACCAGCCGTCGGCGTCGACCGCCTCGGCGGTGGCCTCGGGGTTGTTCCAGTAGCCCTTCATCACGTTCTCGCCGCGGATCCAGATCTCGCCCACGCTGTGCGGCTCGTGCACCTCGTTGCCATCGGCGTTCACCAGCTTCAGCTCGACGCCGCGGATCGGCGTACCGATCGAACCCGCCTTGGCCGGGCGGTCCGGGTGGTTGAAGGAGGCGACCGGTGAGGTCTCCGACAGCCCATACCCCTCGAGCAGCTTGAACCCGAACGCGGTCTGCACCCCGTTCAGCACCTCCACCGGCAGGGAAGCCCCACCCGAGGCGCCCAGCCGTAGGGTCGAGGTGTCGTGCTCCCCCTTGGCCGCCTCGGCGAGCAGCGCCATATACATCGTCGGCACGCCCATGAACAGGGTTACCTTGTCCGCAGCGATCATCCGCAGCGCCTCGGCCCCGTCGAAGCGGGGCAGCAGGTTCAGGCAGGCGCCGCCGGCGACGCCGGCGTTCATCGCACAGGTCTGCCCGAAGGAGTGGAACAGCGGCAGCCCGCCGAAGATCACGTCACCGGGCACGATGTCGAACAGGGTGTCGATCGTGCTGCGTACGTTGGTGCCGATGTTGCTGTGGCTCAGCTCGGCGCCCTTGGGCCGGCCGGTGGTGCCGGAGGTGTAGAAGATCACCGCGGTGTCGGAGCCGTCCCGCTCGGCCACCTCGGTCCGCGGGGTGAGCCCGGCCAGCTCCTGCTCGAACTCGCCCGGGGCGACCACCCACACCGGCGTACCCGTCTCCTCGGCAGCCGCCCGCGCCTCCTCGGCGAACATCGCGAAGACCACCGCCGCGGTCGCCTGGGCGTCGCGCCAGGCGTACGCCACCTCCCGCGCCTTGAGCAGCGGGTTGAGCGGCACCACCACCGCCCCCAGCCGCAGGATCCCGTAGTACACGACCGGGAAGTAGGCGACGTTGGGCATGGTCAGCGCCACCCGGTCGCCGGGGCCGATGCCGAGTTCGGCGAGTCGGGCCGCGGCCCGGGCACTGGCATCGTTGAGGGCGGCGAAGGTGAGCACAGTGTCACCCTGCTTGACGGCGGGGAGCTCGGGGTCGCCGGCGGCGCGGTCGGCGAGCCAGTGCGCGATGTTCGACATGACGGGATTCTAGGGATCCCGAGCCGACCGGGACAGGGGTGTGTGACCCCGCCCGGCCGATAGCCTGACCGTCACCGGGGGCCCACGAGCCCGCGCGCGGGACAGGCGAAAGGACTGAGGGTGCTTCGAGTCGAGGTCAGAATGGCCGGGATGCCGGCGGTGGTGCTCGGCTCGCACGAGTCCCTGGTGTTCGGCCGCGCGCCGCACGCCAACCTGCCGGAGGAGGAGGGCGACGCCACCCTGCAGATGACCACCCTGGCCCTGCCGCAGTCGACCGCGCACACCTCGCGCATCCTCGGTGAGCTGGTGGTCGGTGACGACATCGTCCGGCTGCGCTGGCACGGCAGCACCGAGGCACAGCTGTCCAGCCTGTTCGAGGCTCCGGGAGGGGCACGGCGGGTCACCCTGGTCAAGGGGATGACCGCGCTGCTCGACGAGGGCGAGAACACCGTCACCGTGCTGCGCGGCCGCCAGGGGCTGCAGGCCAACCAGTTCGACGACCTGACCCTGGCGCTGAACGTCTCCTCGGCCTCGGCGACCTCGAGCTACACACCGCAGCACGAGGACGACGTCGACATGACCGCGCCGGCGCCAAACCTGGGCAAGGGCACCAAGGAGTGGTTCGTCGCGCTCGCACTGGCCGAGCCCTGGCTGGTCGGCGACGACTCCTATCCGCGCCCCCCGTCGAACCGCGAGATCTACGAGCGGGTGCTCGGCTGGCACGGGTACGCCTGGAACCTGGACCGGCCGCAGCGGGTGGACGACGCGATCCGGATCATCTCCCGGATCGCCTTCGGCCCTCGCGACGACCCGTTCTCGGGACCCGGCACCAAGCGGGTGCAGAACGTACGCTTCGCCATCGGCCGCCGGGCCGCCGAGGTCCGGCTGGTCACGGCCGAGGACCTCGCCGAGGTGTACGCCCGGGCCCGCAGACCGGATTGATCCGCCCGCATCGACCTCCTCCGGGTGGAGTTTGACCCGGCCGGTTTGTGATGATGGGCCCACCCCGAAAGAAGGGGCGAAGGCGTACAACTCGGAGCACTCCTCCGGCATCGTGCAGCGCCACGTCAACAACTGACCGTTTCGGGTACGCCCCGCGCGGGACTCGTTCGGGCGGTACGGGCCGGTGAGCGACCGGCGAAAAAAGGGAAACTTCCGCCCCCGCGCCGCCCGCGATGTGGGCCCCAGGGTTGGCGCCTGACCCCGGTGTCCGCGACCATGGGGAAGTAAGAGTTCGACGAATCCGAGACGTAACCCGGGGAGATCATGCGCTTGAAAACTCAGCTGTCTGGTCTGGTGCGGCGGTTGCCGCGTGGTCGTGCTGTGGCGAATGCGTCGGTGGTGTCTGCGGTGGCGTTGGGTGTTGTGGGTGTGATGTTGGGGTCGGGGGTGGCTTCGACTGCGTTGGGTGTGTCGGATGGTGTGACGTGGTTGGGGGATTCGGCGTCGGGTGAGGTGTTGCAGTACAACCCGTCGACGCGTCGGGTGGAGCGGTCTGTGCGGGTGGGGGCTGCGGGTGATCCGTTGGAGGTGTCGCAGGCTTCTGGTGGGGTTGCGGTGCGTAATGGGCGTACTGGTGAGGTGGTTTCGGTTGATTTGGCGTCGTCTGGGGTGGGGCGGCGTGCGGGTGGTGAGCGGTCTCGGGTGGTGATGGCTCGGGGTTTGATGGTGGTGGTTGATTCGAGTCGTGGTTTGGTGTCTCGGGTTGATCCGGTGCGTGGGGTGGATGTGGGGTCGCCGTTCCGGGTGGATGGTGAGTTGGTGTCGGGGGTGGCTGATGAGGATGGCACGGTGTGGGTGGCTACTTCGTCGGGTGCGTTGTTGGGGTTGCGGTGGGATGAGGCGTCGGCTGGTTTTGTGAGGTTGGTGGAGCGTCGGTTGGTGCATCCGGTGTCGGGGGGTGCGGTGTTGGCGCCGCATGTGCGGGGTGCGACGTTGTTTGATCCTCGGGTGGGTTTGTTGGCTCAGGTGGGGACGGGTCGTGATGTGGAGGAGCAGGACAATCGGTTGATTGGTGCTGATCCGACGTCGGTGTTGGGTCCTTCGGATCTGGTGCCGGCGGCGTTGACGGATCAGTCGGCGGTGGTGTTGCTGGATGGTGGGGTGTTGAAGCAGTTCCCGACGGCGGGGATGGGGTGTGATCGTCCGGTTGATCCGGTGGCGTTCAACGATGTGGTGTATGTGGTGTGTCAGGGGTCGTCGAAGGTGATTCGGTTGACTCGTTCTGGTGCGCCGGCGGGGCCTGATATTCGGACGCCTGGGGTGCGTGATGCGGAGCCGGTGGCTGATGAGGGTCGGTTGGTGTTGAACGTGTCGGGTGCGGATGAGGGTATTGAGGTTGATCGGGGTGGTAACGAGACGAAGTTTGATCGGCGTTCGCGGGGTGTGCAGGGTTTGGATGTGGCGCCTGGTGATGGTGTGGGTGCTGTGGTGGGTCGGGAGTCGGCGCGGCAGGATTTGCGGGGTGAGCCGGTTCGGGGTTCTGGGTCTGGTGGGAGTGTGAACACTTCGTTGGATCAGTTTGGTTCTCGGGATGAGGTTGTTTCGGGTGGTCGGGGTCGTGGGTCGTCGTTGGGGGTGGGGGTCGAGGTCCCCGGCGCCGACGAGATCCGCTCCGAGCGCCAGGAGACCGCGAACGAGAACCGCAGCCCGGCCAACGGAAACGGCAACCAGGGCAAAGGCAACGGAAACCGCGGCAACGGCAACGGCAACTCCGGTGGCACCGATCCCGCCGACTTCGAGCAAGGCAACGGCAACGGCAACGGCAACGGCAACGGCAGGGGCGGCCAGGTCGAGGTCCCGCTGCCGACGGAGGAACCTGCGCCCAGCAAATCCCCCGTACCCGTCCCGACCGAGACCCCGGGCGAGCCGGCCGAACCCGGCAACGGGAACGGGAACGGCAACGGGAACCACGGAACGCCGCGGGCCAGCGCCAGCGGCACCCCCGAGCCGGGGTCGACCGCCACGGCCACCTCGTCGAGCACGAGCACCGCGACGGCCACGAGCACCGGGACACCGAGACCGAGCGCGACCGGAAGCGGCGGTCCGACGACCACGCGTACGCCGGGCGCCAGCGCTCCGACCACGGTTGAGCCGACAACCTCGCGTACGCCGAGCGCCAGCTCTCCTACCACGGTGAAGCCGACGACGGTGAGGCCGACGACCACGCGGCCGACCAGCGCAGCCCCGACCACGGTCAGGCCGACGCCGACCAAGACGCTGACGCTTACCAACCCGCCGGAGCCGACCAAGCCGACCAACCCGACCACCAAGGCGACCAAGAGCCAGCCGCCGACGCCGACCGCCTCGGTCAACTCGGTGTCCGCCAAGGGGGCCGCCAACGGCTCTGTGACCGTGAGCTGGACCGGTTCCGGCACGAGCTTCAAGGTCACCGTGGGCGGCAAGTCGCAGACGGTGGCGGGCGGCCAACGCTCGGCCACGCTGACCGGGTTCAGCCCGGGCTCCTATCAGGTCACCGTGACCGCGGGCAGCTCGTCGAAGTCGACGAGCGTGACGGTCCCGCGTCAGCAGGCGACCCAGAACCCGACGACCAAGCCGCCGACCACCACCCAGGCACCGGCCAAGCCGCCGGCACAGCCCACCGGCCTGAGCGGTACGCACAGCGGCACCTCGGCGACGGTGTCGTTCAACAAGGTGGCCGGCGCGACCAAGTATGAGATCTATTGCAACGATGTCGGCTCCAAAGTGATCACCGGCACCTCCGGCACCGTCTCGTGCGGCGCCTCCTCGGCGGGCAAGCCGGTGAAGGTCGGCGTACGCGCGATCAACTCGGCGGGCGCGTCCGGCGTCGCCCAGGCGTACGCCAAGGGGACCTGAGCGGTCCGTGGACCGAACGGCCCCGGGCCCCGCTAGCGTGGGGCCCGGCAGCCGATCGAGCCTGAGGAGCGATGTGACCACTGACCAGCTCAACCAGCCGGTGCCCGATCAGGTGATCGGCGACTTCCGCGGTCTGCACCGCCACCTCGGCGACGCCGTCGAATCGGTGCTGCACGGCAAGCGTGAGGTGATCGACCTGGTCCTGGTGGCCCTGTTCGCTGGCGGCCACGTGCTGCTGGAGGACGTGCCCGGCACCGGGAAGACCACCCTCGCCCGCGCCCTGGCCCGGGCTCTCGGCGGAGACTCGCGGCGGGTCCAGTTCACCCCGGACCTGCTGCCCGCTGATGTCACCGGCACCTCGGTGTTCAACCCGGGTGACGGTCAGGTCCGGTTCCGGCCCGGGCCGGTGTTCACCAACGTGCTGCTGGCCGACGAGATCAACCGCGCCGCCGCCAAGACCCAGTCCGCGCTGCTCGAGGTGATGGAGGAGCGGACGGTCACCGTCGACGGCATCTCGCATCGCGTACCAGACCCGATGCTGGTCGTCGCCACCCAGAACCCGATCGACCTCGACGGCACCTATCGGCTGCCCGAGGCGCAGCTGGACCGGTTCCTGATCCGGATCGCCATCGGCTATCCGTCGGCCGGACACGAGATGGACATCCTGCGGCCCGGCTCGCGGGCCGGGCGTACCGACGCCATCGAACCCGTCACCAGCCCGGCCGACGTCGCCCGGATCTCCCAGTCGCTGACCGCGATCCACATCGCCGACCCGATCCTCGCCTACGTACGCCGGCTCGGCGAGACCGCGCGCAACGACCAGCGGCTGCGACTCGGCGCCTCCACCCGCGGGCTGCGGGCGCTGGTGCGCTGCTGCCAGGTGTACGCCGCCGCCCAGGGCCGCAACTTCGTCATCCCGACCGATGTCCAGGTCCTGGCCGCACCGGTGCTGGCCCACCGCGTCATCCTGACCCGCGAGGCGGATCTGGCCGGGGAGAGCGGGTCCTCGGTGGTCGAGGACCTGATCGCCCGGGTCGAGGTGCCCCAGCCCGAGGCCCGCTGAGCCGGGTGAGCCGTCCTGCGCCCGTGGGGGGCCGTCCGGCTTCGGCGGCCTCGGCCGACCTCACCACCGAGCACCCGGTGGTGGGCGTACCTACCTCCGCCTCGGCGGTCCCGCCACCCGCCAGCCGCGCCACCCCACGCCCGCGCCAGCAGGCCCGCCCGGTCCGGCGCGCGTTCTGGCTGCTCAGCACCCGCGGCCTGGCCCTGCTGCTGGTGGCTCTGGTCCTGCTCGGCGCCGGGCTCCTCTGGCGCTATTCGACGCTGATCGGGGTGGCCGCCGCGCTCGGGCTGGCACTGCTGCTCGATCTGGTCGCGGTCGCCTGGCCGTTCCGGATCCGGGTACGCCGCGAGGTCACCCCGCCGGTGGTGGAGCGGCACGGGCTGTGCACCGCACGACTGACGGTGACCGGGCGTACGCCGGGACTGGCCCGGACCACCCTGACCGACAGCGTCGGACCCAGCCACGGACCCGACGAGCGGCGCCAGGAGCTGCAGGTCGACCTGGACGCCGGCGAACTGGACTATCGCGTGCCCACTCCGCGCCGCGGCCTGCTCCAGGTTGGACCGCTGACCATGCACCGGGTCGGGGTGTTCGGGCTCACCCTGACCTCGCGACCGCAGGGCGAGGTCGACCACGTCCGGGTGCTGCCCCGCAGCATCCCGATCCGTGAGATGGCCCGCGGTCGTCGGCGCTCCGCGGTGGGTGCCGACGAGTCGGTCGAGCACGGCGGCACCGACCTGGTCGGGCTGCACGAATACGTCCCCGGAGACGACCTGCGGCGGTTGCACTGGGCGACCTCGGCGCGAACCGGGATCCTGATGGTGCGCGACGACGCCGACCCGTCCACCCCGCACCTGACCGTGGTGCTGGACGACACCGGACCCCACTACAGCGACCACGGGCAGGCCGAGACCGACTTCGAGGACGCCGTCGAGGTGGCGTTCGCGTTGTGCCGGGCCGCGATCCAGCACAACCACCCGGTGCACCTGGTCACCCTCTCCGGGGCCGTCGACGTCGCGGTCAGCGAACGGATCGGCGCCGCCGAGGTCGACGCCCAGCGGGTGTACGCCGCGCTGGCCGAGGTGCAGCCCGGTGGCGATCCCAACGAGGACCCCACCCGCGGGATGCGGCTGCCGGCCCGGGCGCTCGACTCGGTCGCGGTGGTCAGCGGCGCCGAGGCGCGGGTCGACGTGCTCGCCTCGATCGCCGCCCGCGGCGCCACCGGGGTGGTGCTGGTGCTCGACAACTCGGGCGGTGAGCAGATCTCCACCGCGGCGGGTGCCGGCGGCGTGCGCGTGCTCCGGGCGCCCCGCTCGCTCGACCTGGCGCGACTGTGGGATCGGGTGGTCGGATGAGCAGTGTTGCCGCAGCCGGTTCCGGCGGGCTGACCGGCGCTGGACCGGTCGCCCGCTGGGTGGTCAGCGTCCTGGTGCTCGGCCTCGGTACCGCGGCGTTGAGCACCGCCTGGCAAAACTGGGCGGCCTGGCCGCTGCTGCTGCTGGCCGGGCTCGCCGGCGCCGCTGCGGCGTACGGAATGGCGCGCGCGAAGGTGTTCTTCGCGCTCCGGCTGCTGGTGCTGGCGCTGGTCCCGGCGATCGGGATGGTGCTGGTCGGCCGGCAACAGGGGCTCGCCCCGCTGGACGCGCTGAGCAGGCTGGTCCCGACCCTGCTCACGTCCCCCTTTCCGGCGCCGGTCACGTTGCCGCTGCTGCTGCCCGGGCTGGCCGCGGTCTGGCTGATCGGCGGCCTGCTCGGCGGTCTGCTGACCTGGCGGACCTTCTTCCTGCCACCGCTGCTCGCCGGGCTGGGGCTGCTGGTGCTGGCCGACCTGCTGACCGCGGGCGGCTCGGACCGGCTCGGGCTGGTCAGCTTCGGTCTGGTGACGGTGGTGCTCGCCTACTGGAGTGGCTGGTCGGGTCGCCGTCGCCCCGGTCTGCCGGTCGGTGTCTGGCTCGCCGCACTCCTCGGGTTGGTCGCCCTGGCGGTCGGGTTCGTCTTCGTCGGTACGCCGTACCAGCCGCGGGAGTCGGTGCCCCGGCCGGCCGAGCGGACCTCGGAGCCGAACCCGCTGCCGATGATGGGCTACTGGGCCGAGCACCCCGATGAGGAGATCCTGCGCCGCAGCGGCGACACCTATCCGCTGCACCTGGTGGTGCTGCCCGACTACGACGGGGTCACCTTCACCACCACCAGCGAGTATTCCGACTTCGGGGACATCAGGACCCCACTGCTCCCGGCCGGGCGCTACCGCAAGGAGCTCACCACCACCGTCACCATGAAGACCACCAGCCGCTGGCTGCCGGCACCCGGGGTGCCGAGCCGGATCAGCGTGCCGGAGGCGCGGATCGACGTCGACACCGGTTCGGTGATCAGCCCCCAGCCACCGAACGGGGGAGTGGTGAGTTACACGGTCACCGGCAGCGTGGACGCCCCCCGGATGGCCGAGCTGGCCGGAGCCAACGTCGGCGAGGCGGAGCGTTACACCAACCTGCCCGCCGCCCCACCGGAGTTCGAGGCGTACGCCAAGGAGATCACCAAGGACTCGGTCACCTTCCTCGAGCAGACTCAGGCGTTGGAACGGGCGCTGAAGTCGGAGCGGAAGTTCGTACCCACCGCCCCTGGCGGCTCCTCGCTGCCCCGGCTGAGCACCTTCCTGTTCGCCCCCGAGGAACGCGGCGGACGGGTGGGGACCTCCGAGCAGTTCGCGAGCTCCTTCGCGGTGCTCGCCCGATCTCTGGGCATCCCGACCCGGGTCGTGGTCGGTTTCGGTGCCGGCTCGCCGCTGGCCAGCGATCCGCAGGTGAACGTGGTCCGCGGCCGGGACGCGCTGGCCTGGCCGGAGGTCTATTTCGTGGACTACGGCTGGGTGCCGTTCAACCCGACCCCTGACCTCACCTCGCTGCAGCCGCCCGTCGAGGGTCGGCAGAGCAGGCCGGCGCCGCCCCCGCCCGTACCGACGCCCAACCCGACCGATGAGCAGGACCCACCGCCCGGCCGTCAGGAGGACCTGTGGTGGCTGCTGCCCGCCGGCATCGGTGGTGGCGTGCTGCTGACCGGGTTGGGGTTGGCGCTCGCCCGGGTGGTACGCCGGCGCCGCCAGCAGCGTGGAGGAGCGGTCGGGGCCTGGTTGCTGCTGCGGGACTCGTTCCGGCTGTCCGGGCGGCGGATGGACCCGACCCGGCCGGCCGCCGCCCTGGCCGCCGACACCGGCGTACCGGAGGCCGATGCCGTGGCGCGCGCCGCGGAGGCCGACAGCTTCGCGCCGCGGGGGGAGGGGGCGGAGGTCTGGCCGCAGGCCCGGACCGCCGATCGCGCGCTGCGGCGGCAGACGAGCTGGTGGCGTCGGCTGCTCTGGGGGATCAGCCCCGCGGTGTGGTTCCAGCCCGTTGGCCGGCGGGGACGGCGTCGGGCTGGGTGAGGAGTGGGTGGCTTCGACAGGCTCAGCCACCGGTGAGCGCGGTCAGCGGGGGATTTCCTTGCAGACCCAGTCGGCGCCGACCCGGCCGTCCTTGACCCCGCCGACGAGGAAGCACACCTGGCGCCAGTTCGGGTCGATCGGGGCGGTGACCTGGCGGCGGCTGGCCGGTTCGTCCTCGTTGAACGAGTCGAGTTGCTCCTTGCTGCCGGCCACCTTCCACTTCCAGCCGGTGGGCGCGTCCACCCCCTTCTCCCAGGTGGCGGTGGCGTTCTTCCCCTCCACCTTCACGTCCAGATTGCGGGGGGCCAGGTTGGGGTCCATCGCGCTGTTCTGGCTCGGTGTCGCGCTGGGCGCGGCCGACGGTACCGGGGAGGTCACCTCCTCAGCACCACTCTGTGGCCGGTTGAGCAGGGTCAGGACCACGACCAGCAGCACCCCGAGCGCCACCCCACCGAGGGTGATCGCCAGCAGCGGCGGTTTCTTCCGCGGCGGCTCCGGTTCGGCGGCCGAGGCGGGTGAGTACGCCGAGACCGCGGCGGGCGTGTACGCCGAGGCGGGGGTGTACGCCGAGGCCGGACCGGGCAGCCCGGTCCCGGGGTCGATCTCCCGGAAGCGCAGCGAGGTCAGGTCGGCGGTGTTCGACAGCTGCCCGGGCGCCCCGGTCCACCCGTGCGGGGCGACCACCGTGGTCGGCGCGGGGGCCACGGTCGGGCTCGGGTGCGGGTCACCGGTGGACCAGTTCCTCGTCTCGGTGCGCACCATCGCCAGGGCGTCGCGCAACTCACCGGCAGAGCCGAACCGCTCGGCCGGGTCCTTGCGCAGGGCCCGGCCGATGATCGCGTGCAGCATCGGCGGCAGGTCCGGGCGCAGCAGCGGACGCGGCGCCTCCAGGCGTACCCGTTTGATGTAGGCGAGCGCCGAATCGGGCTCCCCGTCGGTCCGGGTGAACGGCGGTTTCCCGTCGAGCAGGTGGAACAGGGTGGCGCCCAGGGAGAAGATGTCGTCCGACTCCGAGGGGGCGTACCCGTCCAGCACCTGTGGGGAGGCGTGGCGATAGGAGAAGCGGTCCGAGCTGGAGGTGTGCGCCGAGTCGATCAGTCGGGCGATGCCGAAGTCGGCGAGCACATAGCTGGTCGGTAGGATCAGGATGTTCTGCGGCTTCACGTCGCGGTGCAGCACGCCCTTGCCGTGGGCGAAGGAGAGCGCATCGGCGACCACGGTGCCGACGTTGACCACCTCGTCGGCCGTGAGCTGTCCGTAGGCTGCGAGTCGCTGGTCCAGCGAACCGAGCTCGTAGTAGTCCATCACGATGCATGGCCGGCCCCGGCTGGAGGTGCCGATCTGGAGCACCTTCGCGATATTGGGGTGCTGCCGGCCGAGCGAGACCATCAGTTGGACCTCGCGGGTGAAGCGACGGATCGATTCCTCGTCGTCGACCATCAACACCTTGATGGCGACGTCGCGGTCGAGGGCGTCCTGGACGGCGCGGTACACCGTGGCGTCGCCGCCACGACCGATCTCCTGCCAGCCGGAGAAGCCCGCCAGGGTTTCCGGGGGGCTCGTCTGGCCGGGCACGGAGGCCCAATTCCCGCTCACGCCACCCCTTCGCTCGAGGTTCGGATCCGCAACTCTTTCTACCACGTATCCGGTCCGTATCCGGTTCGACGTTTTTTCCGAAAGCACGTATGCTCAACTTCTTGGTGGCAGCACCAGACTCGGGCGTGCCCGGGAACGGAGCCACCGGACGGCAATAGCTCAATTGGCAGAGCATCGGTCTCCAAAACCGAAGGTTGGGGGTTCAAGTCCCTCTTGCCGTGCGAGACGACCGGGCCCGCGTTCGCTCCCTGGAGCGTGGCGGCCGGGCAACCCCGAGGCAACGCGAAGGATCCAGACAGTGGCAGACGACAAGAAGCCCGATTCGGCTGACGAGTCGGTTGAGTCGACCCCTGCCGCGAACGACCCCACGGATCAGCGCCAGCCTGTCGAGGAGGCCCCGGCCGAGCTGAGCGGCGACTCCGAGATCGTCGACCCCGAGGACACCCCCGACGACGAATACGTCGACGATCCCGACACCCCCGACATCAATGAGGCCAAGCTCGACCGGGCGACCGACGAGGCGGCGGAGGAGTCCACCGCGGATCCCGGTTCGGTGGCCCAGCGGCGGCCCCGCTCGACCCGTCCGGTACGCCGCAGCGCGTCCGGTGGCGCCGCGAAGGCCCCCGTCGCCGAGCGGGACGAGGCCGCCGAGGATGCCGAGTCCGGTGCGGCCGAGACCGGGAGCAGTAAGGAGGTGGCCCGCAAGGACCGGGCCACTCGTACCCGCCGCAGCGCCGAGCGGGAACGAGCAGCAGGCACCGAGCGGACCACCCCGGCGGCGTTCGTCCGCGAGTCCACGACCGAGCTGCGCAAGGTCGTCTGGCCGACCGGGACCCAGGTACAGCAGTACTTCGTGGTCGTGCTGGTGTTCGTCCTGTTCATCATCGCCTTCGTCTCGCTGCTGGACCTCGGCTTCGGCTGGCTGGTCCTCAAGGCATTCGGCTGAGACACGACCCGGCTGAGACACACACAGTGGAGGAAAACCCCGTGAACAACGAGCAGGACGTCCCGGAGAAGGACAACGAGCAGGACGTCGAGCTGTCGCTGACCGATGACGACACCAGTGCCGACGATGTCGAGATCGACCTCGGCCCCCAGTCCACCACGAGTGAGGACGACGACTTCGAGATCAACCTCGACTTCGGCGACGACTCCGAGGGGTCCGGTGACTCCTCCGATGACGAGTTGGACCTCGACCTGGACGCCGTCGGCACCGACGACGAGTCCGAGCAGGATTCCGACGATTCCGACTCAGACGATGAGGACGCCGACGCCGACGCGGTGGTCGAGAAGGCGCTCGAGGAGTTGCGCGCCGACCTGCGGGCCAAGCCCGGCGACTGGTATGTCGTGCACACCTATTCCGGTATGGAGAAGCGGGTGAAGCAGAACCTCGAGTCTCGGGTGACCTCGCTGAACATGGAGGACTTCATCTTCGAGGTGAAGGTGCCCACCGAAGAGGTCACCGAGATCCGCAACGGCAACAGGAAGACCGTCACCCGGACCGTGCTGCCCGGCTATGTGCTGGTGTGCATGGACCTGACCGACGAGTCCTGGGCGACCGTGCGGCACACCCCGTCGGTGACCGGCTTCGTCGGCCACGCCACCTCCCCGGTGCCGCTGGGTCTGGACGAGGTGGAGAAGATGCTCGCCCCGTCGGTGATCGCGGCGGCCAACGCCAGCGTCACCGGCCAGCCGAAGCGGGCGCAGAAGAAGATCGAGGTGGCCGACTTCGCGGTGGGCGATTCGGTGATGGTCACCGATGGCCCGTTCGCCGGCGTGCACGCCTCGATCACTGAGATCCACGCGAAGAACCAGCGGCTCAAGGCGCTGGTGGACTTCATGGGTCGCGAGACCCCGGTGGATCTGACCTTCTCGCAGGTCGAAAAGGTCTGATTTGGCCGCCGGGGGAGTCCCGGCGGAGAATAGGAACTTGGGCGTCCATCCGGTACGCCCTGACCCGGGCCGGATCATGCCCGTCCGGCCGGGACACACGAATACAGATACGCAAGGACCCGAAACATGCCTCCCAAGAAGAAAGTAGCGGCGCTCGTCAAGGTCGCGCTGAACGCCGGTGCGGCCACCCCGGCCCCGCCGGTCGGTACCGCGCTCGGTCCGCACGGTGTCAACATCATGGACTTCTGCAAGCAGTACAACGCTGCCACCGAAGCCATGCGCGGCAACGTGATCCCGGTCGAGATCACCATCTACGAGGACCGCACGTTCTCGTTCGTGACCAAGACCCCGCCAGCCGCCGAGCTGATCAAGAAGGCCGCCGGAATCAAGTCCGGTGCCGCCAACCCGCTGACCACCAAGGTCGGCAAGATCACCAAGGACCAGGTCAAGGAGATCGCCGAGACCAAGCTCCCCGACCTGAACGCCAACGACATCGACGGCGCGATGAAGATCGTCGAGGGTACCGCCCGCTCGATGGGCGTCACCGTCGAGGGCTGATCCGCCCAACCCGTGGGAGGGGAGCGCACCCCGCACCACGACTGACACACACGAACTGAACAACAGGAGTCAGAAATGCAGCGCAGCAAGGCATACCGCTCGGCCGCCGAGAAGCTGACCGAGGACAAGCTCTACACCCCGGCCGAGGCCGTGGATCTGATCAAGGACGGAGCGTCGGCCAAGTTCGACGAGACCGTCGACGTGGCGATGCGCCTGGGCGTCGATCCGCGCAAGGCGGACCAGATGGTCCGCGGCACCGTCAACCTTCCCAACGGCACCGGCAAGACCGCTCGGGTCCTGGTCTTTGCCACCGGTGAGAAGGCGGAGGCCGCCAAGGCCGCCGGCGCCGACGAGGTCGGTGCCGACGAGCTGGTGGAGAAGGTCCAGAAGGGCTATCTGGACTTCGACGCGGTCGTCGCCACCCCGGACATGATGGGCAAGGTCGGCCGACTGGGCCGGGTGCTGGGTCCGCGTGGCCTGATGCCGAACCCGAAGACCGGCACCGTCACCCCCGACGTCGCCAAGGCCGTCACCGACATCAAGGGCGGCAAGATCGAGTTCCGCGTCGATCGGCACGCGAACCTGCACTTCGTGATCGGCAAGGCGTCGTTCAGCGAGTCGGCGCTGCAGGAGAACTACTTCGCCGCGCTGGAGGAGGTGCTGCGGCTCAAGCCGTCCAGCGCCAAGGGCCGCTACATCAAGAAGATCACCTTCAGCTCCACCATGGGCCCGGGCGTGACGGTCGACCCGTCGCGCACCAAGCCCGACAGCGAGTGAGGCGTACGCCCCGCTGAGCGCACCAGGCTGAACGCAAGAGGCCCGCACCCCGATCGGGGGGCGGGCCTCTTGGCGTACGCGGCCGAGGATCAGTCGCCGTACTTCTTGGGGCGATAGGCGTCGTACTCCGAGCCGCTGCCCAGACCGTAGGTCAGGCTGCGGTGGCGGGTCCGGTCGCCGTCGCCGGTCTGCTCATAGGCGGTGTAGGAGGTCTTCTGGGCGTTGTCCCACTTCTCGAAGATGACCACGTGGCGGGTGTTGTTGTCGCCCTTGATGTCGATCACCAGGTCGCCCGGCTTCAGCTCGGCCATCGAGATCTTGCGGGAGTAGGTGGAGCTGGCGAGCAGCACCGTGTAGGGGGAGTCCTTGAACTCGAGCGCCATTGAGGCGTACCCGGAGCAGTCCTGGCGATAGCCCTGGAAGTACTTCTGCTGACTGTAGGGGACCGGGCCGCCGTTGTAGGCGGTGAGCCAGGTCTTGGCGCGATCGAGCGTACGCTGCCGCGCCGCGGAGACGTTGCCGCTGCTCGGGGGCGGGGTGGCGGTGCCACCGCCGTTGGCCTCCTGCAACGCGGCCCAGGTCTTGGGTCCGACGATGGCGTCGGCCTCGAGGCCCTTGGCGCGCTGGAAGTCGAGCACGGCGGCCTTCGTCTTCGGCCCGAAATAGCCGGTGCCGACGAGCGGGGCACCCTGATTCTTGAGGATGCACTGAAGGGTCTTGACGGCCGTGCCCTGGGACCCCTGTTTGAGGGTGGGGGTGTCGCTGACGGTGCAGCTGGCGGACGAGGGGGCGGCGGTGGAGGTGGCGACGCCGACTCCGATCCCGGTGAGGGCGGTGAGGCCGGTGGCGACCGCTGCGGTGGCGGCGACGATACGACGGGTGATCATTGGAGTGCTCCTGGCTGGGGGACGATTCGGTGTCGACGCTAGGCGTACGCCGGGCCCCTGGCCACCGGTGCAGGGCTGGAAGGTTCCACGCTGCGCCGGGACGCAGAACGCCCCCGCAACCGAAGTCGCGGGGGCGTTCAGCTGGTGCGGGTGGCTCAGAAGCGCACGACGCCCGAGACCGGCATCGAGGTGGCGGAGACCACCGAGACCGGCTTGCCCGGACGCGAGCTGTGCACGATCTTGCCGTCACCGATGTAGAGGCCGACGTGCGAGGCGCCGGAGTAGTAGACGACGACGTCACCCGGCTGGGCCTGGCTGAGCGAGATCCGCTGACCGCCGCCGGCCTGGGCCTGCGAGGTGCGCGGGATGCTCACACCGGCGGCGCGCAGCGACGCCTGGGTCAGGCCGGAGCAGTCATAGGAGCTGGGGCCGGTGGCGCCATAACCGTAGGGCTTGCCCACCTGGGCCAGCGCGAAGTTGACCGCAGCCGCCTTGCCGGTGCCGGTGCTGCTCACCGCGGCCCGCGGGGCGGCAGCGGCCGGGCGGTTGGCGGAGACGGTCTTCTTGCCGCCCGACTTGGCCTGGAGCGAGCCCCAGGTCATCGACGCGGTGACGCCGGTGGTCGGGATGTCGTTGGCGCGCTGGTAGCGCTTCACCGCAGAGCGCGTCATGCTGCCGTAGTAGCCGGTCGCCGGCACCGAGTAGCCAGCCTTGGTGAGGCTGCGCTGGAGGCGCTTCACATCGTCGCTGCGCTTGCCCACCTTGAGGGTCGGGGTGGAGCCGGCCGCGCACTGGCTGACGGTGTCGCAGGACGGGGCGGCCTCCGCGGTGCCGATGGAGGCAACGGCGAAGCTCGAGCCAAGGGCCACACTGGCGGCCACAGCGGCGGAGGTCTTGAAGATCTTGCGCATTGTCGGGGAATCCTCTGTTTGATGGTCAGATCCGCCGGTTCACGTGGCCGGCGCGGGAACGCTAACCCGGAGAGTTGCTCTTGGTCAACCCTCAGGTTGCTCTCAGATAAACCTGTGTCCGGGCTGTGTTTCCCCCAGAGATCGTTCCCCCTAGTCACACGCGTTCCGGTGGGGATCACGGATGTGACACGGATCATGCTGAGGTCAGAGGGGAGATTTCTCAGGAACGTCTTGTGTGGCCCGCCAGTTCGAACGGGGCCCGCGCCGACCAGAGCCCCTCACGCGGCTGGGGGTCCCGAAAAGTGATCGGGCATCCGACCGGTTCATCGGGCGGGGCAATTGGTCATCGGGCGGCCGATATGGCGTGACAATTTCTGCCGCCCGATGACAATTTGGGATGCCCGATGAACCATTCGGATGCCCGATGAAATTCCGGGACCGCGAGGCGGGTGGGTGAGGAGCCGCTGGTGCGGGTGTGCCGCCGCAGAGGGGTCCGGCGCAATTTGGACGCCGAGTGGGAGTCGGCGTACGCTTGACTCTGCCGAAGACCGCTGGTCGACCGGGTACGCCCGGTCCGAAGTCTCCGAAGCCGAACCTGATCCGAGATCAGGGTCAGCCAGGAAGGCCCGCGCAGGTGATGCGAAGCAGTCCGGATCCATGATCCGTTCCGCCCCGTGCCAGCTGCGCACCGGGGCGTTTTTCTTTGCCCGGACGGTCGGAGGCGTTGCCACCCGCCGGGTGGCAGACGATGCGAGAAGTGGGAAGGAGCACCATGGCGAGGCCGGACAAGGCAGCCGCGGTGGCCGAGCTGAAGGACAAGTTCTCCAGCTCTGATGCCGTCGTGCTGACCGAGTACCGCGGACTTTCCGTGGCCGCCCTGCAGGAGCTGCGTCGCAGCCTTGGACAGGACGCCACGTATGCCGTGACGAAGAACACTCTGACCCAGATCGCCGCCAAGGAGGCCGGGATCGAGGGGCTGGACGACCAGCTCGTCGGACCGACCGCGCTCACGTTCATCAACGGTGACGTGGCCACGGTGGCGAAGGGTCTGAAGAACTTCAGCAAGGACAACCCGCTTCTGGTCATCAAGGGTGGCGTGATGGAGGGCAGGCTCCTCGACGCCGATGGGGTCAAGAAGCTTGCCGACCTCGAGTCCCGTGAGGTGCTGCTGGCCAAGCTGGCCGGTGGCATGAAGGCCAACCTGAACAAGGCCGCCTACGTCCTGGCCGCTCCCGCGTCCAAGCTCGCCCGCGTGCTGGGTGCGCTGGAGGCCGCGGCCCAGGAGGACCCCTCGAAGATCGGTGGCGCTGGCGCCCCGGTCGCCGACCAGAAGCCCGAGACCGAAGAAGCAGCGCCCGCTGCGGACAACAACGAAACCGCAGCGGCCGACGCCGCTGACGACAAGTAAGGAAGGACGCCCATCATGGCGAAGCTCAGCAACGACGAGCTCCTTGACGCCTTCAAGGAGATGACCCTGATCGAGCTCTCCGAGTTCGTGAAGCTGTTCGAGGAGACCTTCGACGTCACCGCCGCCGCTCCGGTGGCCGTGGCCGCCGCCGGTGCCCCCGCCGCTGGCGGCGAGGGTGGCGGCGAGGCCGCTGCCGAGGAGTCGGACGAGGTCGACGTGATCCTCGAGGCCGCTGGCGACAAGAAGATCCAGGTCATCAAGGAGGTGCGCGCCCTCACCTCGCTCGGCCTGAAGGAGGCCAAGGAGCTGGTGGAGTCCGCCCCCAAGGCCGTCCTGGAGAAGGCCAAGAAGGACGACGCCGCCAAGGCCAAGGAGCAGCTCGAGGCCGCCGGCGCCACCGTCACCCTCAAGTGACCTGCGCGGTCCGGTCCGGTCGCTGACCGGTTCGGACTCCGGTACGCCGAAGGCGGGCATCCCCTGGGGGGGTGCCCGCCTTCTGCTGTGCCGTCCGGGTTCAGCGGGCCCGGGCCACCCCGAGCGGGGTGGCGGTGCTCGACCACCCCGGGACCCCGACGGTGTGCAGTTCAGGCACCTCCCGACCGAGGTTCTCGTTGGGGTTGTCCCGGGAGTTCGCGTCGTTGTCCAGATAGGCCAGCAGGGCCGGGTGCCGCAGGGCCGCGAGCAGCAGGTCGGCGAAGCGGCCGAGGGCGTGGCGGCGCAGTACGGTGTGGTTGAAGTGGGCGACGTAGGACTCCGACTTGCCCTGGGCCCCGACGAAGATCTGGTCGGGCCAGAACTCGGTCATCGACTCCAGCAGGTGCCGGTTGCCAAAGACCTGCCGCAGCACGATCGCGCGGACCAGTGCCGGGGCCGCCTCCCACGGCCGGTCGGCGGTGTAGGTGCGCACCTCGGCGCCGGTCTCGGCGTTCACCACCGGGTAGTACTTCGCGATGATCGCCTCGACGCGCGGGTCAGCGACGCCGGCCGGGTTGAGTTGCTCCTCCAGCCACTGCCGTGGCGTACGCCCGGCTATCTGCGCGGTGAGGGTGGCGGTCGGGCGAGGGATGCGCGACGGGCGAGGTGCCAGGCCGGGCTGGAGCGGCGGGGGAGCCGTTCGGCGGTAGCGGTGGGGATGGCGCGTCGGGTGGCCGGGGCCCTGGTCGGTGTGCCACTGGCCGGGCCTGCGGTCGGGTCGGCGCTGGCCGGGCGTCCGTTGACGATCAGCGCCGCTGCCCCGAGGACGGCGGCGCCGAGTGCTCGTCGATTCACACCCTGGGGGAGTGGCATGTTCGACCTACTCGGCACGCCACCCTAGGAGAGTCCCGACAAGTCGGTAAAGGGATACGGGCGGCCGTATCGCGGACCGGTGTGACACCGGTCACCTACCTAGGCACCCTGGGTAAAGCCTAGGCTAAAGACTGAGGCGCCGATCGGGTTCGCGGGCCAGACTGGATTCCAGTGGGTCGCGAAGTGCGACCACAGTGCCACCGTCGCCACTGGAGGGGTTGCAGCACCATGACCATGCACCTGGATCTCGACCAAGCCGTCATCGAGGACCCCGAGAAGGGTCTCTATCGCGCCAACCGGTCGATCTTCACCGACGAGGAGATCTTCGAGCTCGAGATGAAGCACATCTTCGAGGGCAACTGGATCTATCTCGCGCACGAGAGTCAACTGCCCAACCCGGGCGACTACTTCACCACCTACATCGGCCGCCAGCCGATCATGATCACCCGGTCCAAGGACGGCACCCTGAACGGGCTGATCAACGCCTGTGCGCACCGCGGCGCGATGCTCTGCCGGCGCAAGACCGACAACCGGCTGACCATCACCTGCCCGTTCCACGGTTGGACCTTCCGCAACGACGGCAAGCTGCTCAAGGTGAAGGATCCCGAGGACGCCGGCTATCCGGAGCAGTTCAACACCGACGGTTCGCACGACCTGACCCGGATCCCGCGATTCGAGTCCTACCGCGGATTCCTGTTCGGCAGCCTGAACCCGGACGTGCTCCCGCTGACCGAGCACCTGGGCGATGCGACCAAGGTGATCGACATGCTGGTCGATCAGTCGCCCGAGGGGCTGGAGGTGCTGCGCGGCTCGTCCACCTACACCTACGACGGCAACTGGAAGGTGCAGGCCGAGAACGGTGCGGACGGCTACCACGTCACCGCCACCCACTGGAACTACGCGGCCACCACCTCCCGGCGCTCCACCGGTGAGTCCAAGAACACCACCAAGACCGTGGACGCCGGCAAGTGGGGCAAGCAGGGCGGCGGCACCTGGTCGTTCCCGAACGGCCACCTGTGCCTGTGGACCTGGGCCGGCAACTGGGAGAGCCGGCCGCTCGTGCCGTGGCTGGACCAACTGAAGGAGAAGTACGGCGAGGCCAAGGGCGAGTTCATGGTCAAGGGGTCTCGCAACCTGCTGCTCTATCCGAACGTGTACGTGATGGACCAGTTCTCCACCCAGATCCGGCACTTCCGCCCGATCTCGGTGAACAAGACCGAGGTCACCATCTATTGCATCGCCCCCAAGGGGGAGAGCGCCGAGGCGCGCGCCCACCGGATCCGCCAGTATGAGGACTTCTTCAACGCCTCCGGCATGGCGACCCCGGACGACCTGGAGGAGTTCCGCTCCTGCCAGTTCACCTTCCAGGCCACCGCCGCCCCGTGGAACGACATGAGCCGTGGGGCTGAGCACTGGGTGGACGGGCCGGACCCGGTGGCCGACTCGCTCGGCATGGACGGGGTGATCGCCTCCGGCATCAAGAACGAGGACGAGGGGCTCTATCCGATCCAGCACGGCTATTGGCTGCAGGTGATGAGGGCGGCCACCGCGGGCCAGGACGTGGCGCTGGCCGGTGCCAAGCAGGCGGCCGAGAAGATCGGCGCCGACCACAAGCTGGTCAAGCAGGCCAAGGGTGGTGCGGCGAAGAAGTCCGCAGCGCGCAACGCCAGCCCGGCCAAGAAGGTGAGCCCCGCCAAGAAGGCGAGCCCCGCCCGGAAGGCCCCGGCCAAGGCGGCCGCGTCGACGCGCAAGACCACCACGGCGAAGGAGGCGGCCCCCGCGAAGAAGGCCACCACCCGCAAGTCGACCACCAAGCGCGTCTGAGGAGCTGACCCATGACCGACACCCTGCAAGCGGAACAGGTCCGCATCGACCAGACGACGATCGAGCAGTTCCTCTATCGCGAGGCCCGCTATCTCGACGACCGGCAGTTCGAGAAGTGGCTGGAGTGCTATCACGACGACGTCGTCTACTGGATGCCCGCCTGGGACGACAACGGTGAACTCACCCAGGACCCGCAGACCGAGATGTCGCTGATCTACTACGGCAACAAGGGTGGCCTGGAGGATCGGGTCTTCCGGATCCGCACCGAGCGTTCCAGCGCCACCTCGATCCCCGAGCCGCGCACCAGCCACAACATCAGCAACGTCGAGGTGATCGAGCGCCGCGGCAACCTGGTGGACATCAGGTTCAACTGGCACACGATGTACTTCCGCTACAGCACGATGGACCCCTATTACGGGACTTCCTTCTATACCATCGATTTCGGCGGCCCGACCCCGTTGATCCGCCGCAAGACGGTGGTGCTGAAGAACGACTACATCCACCACGTCGTGGACATCTATCACATCTGATCGACCCGGCCATGGAGTCGCTCCGCCGCCTCGCCAGCCCCCGCGGTGGCGGTCGGAGCGACGCCGGGGTGGCGTACAGGAAAGAGATCCAATGACGGACTTCAAGGTGGCCCTGGCCTTCGAGGACGGCGTGACCCGGTTCATCACCGTGGCCGACGACCAGAGCGTGGCGGATGCGGCGTACCGGCAGCGCATCAACATCCCGGTGGACTGCAACGACGGAGCCTGCGGCACCTGCAAGGCGTTCTGCGAGTCCGGCGACTATGACCACGGCTTCTATGTGGAGGACGCGCTCACCGAGGACGAGGCGAGCAAGGGGTATCTCCTTGCCTGTCAGGCAAAGCCGCAATCGGACCTGGTGCTGCAGATCAACAGCACCTCGGCGGTGGCGAAGACCCAGACCGCCACCTACACCGGCACCGTCACCGACGTGCACCGCTATTCCGACAACGTGATGCGGCTGCGGATGACGATCCCGAACCGGGACAAGCTCGCCTACCTCCCCGGGCAGTACGTGAACATCCACGTCCCCGGCAGCGACGAGACCCGCTCCTATTCGTTCTCCAACGACCCGGGCACCGAGGAGCTGGAGTTCCTGGTGAAGATCATCCCCGGGGGGTTGATGTCGACCTGGCTGTCCACCGAGGCGAAGGTGGGCGACGAGGTCACCTTCACCGGCCCGCACGGCTCCTTCTTCCTGCGCGAAGCGCACCGGCCGGTGCTGATGGTGGCCGGCGGCACGGGGCTGGCGCCGATGCTGTCGATGCTGCGAACCGTTGCAGCGAGCGATTCCAGCCGCACCATCCACCTGGTGTACGGCGCCAACACCGACGCCGAGGCGGTGGAACTGGAGACCCTCGAGGCGCTGACCTCCGAGATCAAGAACTTCACCTGGGACCACTGCATCGCCGACCCCAAGTCGTCGGCGAAGAACACCGGCTATGTGATGGGGATCATCGCCGCCGAGCACCTGCACGCCGGTGACGCCGCGGTGTACCTGTGCGGCCCGCCGCCGATGGTCGAGGCCGTGCGTACCCACTTCGACAACGAACTGGGCATCGAGCCGACCGGCTTCTACTACGAGAAGTTCACCTCCGCGGTGCCGGCGCGCAAGACCGATCCGGTCCAGGCGCCGGTGGTCGGCACCATCGCCGAGGAGACGGACGCCACCCCGGTTGAACCGCAGGCCCCGACTGCCGAACCGGCCACCCGCGGCGCCGCGGCGGCCGCCGAACAGGCACTGGCCGGGGCCGCTGCGGCCGCCGACTTCGAGGTCGGCGGGGAGCTGATCACCGCCGGCGAGGAGGCGCGTTCCCTGCTCGGGATCAGCGTCTTCGCGGCCGCCGAGCTGGATCCGGCCCCGGCCGATGCGGCCCCCGCGACCGAGGACGAGCAGCAGCGGCGTTTCCTGCTGGGACAGGAACTCTTCGACAACAAGCTGGACGGCGGGCAGCGGCAGCTGGACGCCGATCGGGGCGACGCCCCGGATCAGGGCAGCCGGGACCTGCTCGGTGAGCTGGTGTTCCCGACCGCAGAGGTGCAGTCGGTCGGCGGAGCCGAACCGGCCGGGATCGCCGCGCAGTTCGTACGCCGCCCCGGCGCAGCCGACGAGGACCAGCCCGGCGACGGCTACGAGATCGGCGAGGAACACCCGTCGATCCTCAAGTCGGACGCCATCTTCGAAGCCCGCCAGGCGCTCGAGCTGGGCGCCCTGGAGCTGGTGCTCGGCCGGATCGGCAGCGGTCAGCTGGCCGGTTACCGGATGCTCGCCGAGGCCACGCTTCCCTATGTGCAGGGGGATCGGTTCGTCGACGCGATGGCCTACACCGAGACCAACGCGGCGTTCCACGACTATCTGTTCACCCTCACCGGGAACGACCACCTGCGGCAGGCCTACCAGCGGCTCGGGGTGAAGGGGGCGATGGAGGACACCCTGCGCAACGCCACCTGGTGTCACCCGCTGTGCGCCAAGGACCACGTCGACATGGTCGACGCGATCGAGGCGGGGCAACGCGACCGGGCGCGGGAGCTGTTCATGGCGCATGCCGATCGGTCCAAGTCGACCATGCGGCGGGCCATGCAGGATCAACGCAAGCAGCCGGCCAACATCAGCCCCGGTCGCTTCGCCGGCAAGGTGGTGCTGGTCACCGGCGCCGCGCAGGGGATCGGCGAGGCGGTGGCTCGCCGGATCCACGCCGAGGGCGGGGAGCTGGTGCTGGCCGACCGCAGCGAGTTGGTCGAGTCGTTGGCCGAGGAGTTGGGGCGTACCGAGTCCGCGGCCGTCGCACAGCTGGCCGACCTGGAGACCTACGCCGGGGCGCAATCCGTGGTGGACAAGGCGATCCGCCGGTTCGGCCGGGTAGACGTGGCCATCCACGTCGTCGGTGGCACGATCTGGCGCAAGCCCTATGAGAAATACGCCGAGGACGAGATCACCGCCGAGATCAACCGCTCGCTCTATCCCACCCTGTGGGGTTGCCGAGCCGTGCTGCCGCACCTCTACGAGCAGGGCCACGGGACGATCGTGAACGTCTCCTCGGTCGCCACGATGGGGCTGAACCGGTTGCCCTACGCGGCCGCCAAGGGCGGGGTCAACGCGATCACCCGTTCGCTGGCCTTCGAGGCCGCCCCGCACGGCGTACGCGTGGTCGCCACCGCACCCGGCGGCACCGACGCGCCGCCGCGGCGTATCCCG
The DNA here is from genome assembly GCF_002250625.1 of Enemella dayhoffiae. GTDB lineage: Bacteria > Actinomycetota > Actinomycetes > Propionibacteriales > Propionibacteriaceae > Enemella > Enemella dayhoffiae. The sequence goes on from NZ_NMVQ01000044.1 coordinate 143,100, forward strand.
CGCGGTGGCGAGCCGCAGTCCGATCAGGAACAGCAGTGGCACCAGGTCACGGTCGACCAGACGCTGGAATCCTCGCTGCTGAAGCGATACGGCACGCTGGACGAACAGGCGGCCGCGATCTGCTTCCTGGCCAGCGACGAGGCGTCCTACCTGACCGGCCAGGTGCTCCCGGTCGGTGGCGGCGACCTCGGCTGAGCCGGGTCCCGATGCCGCAGTTCCGCTCGGCCGAGCTGGCGCACCCGCTGGGTGAGCCGGCTCGGGCCGTGCCCGGACTGGTCGAACAGGCCCTGTCGGGGCGGGCGACGTTGTTGCTGCTGGTCGCCGGCGAGGCGGCCGACGCGACCGCAGCCGTGCGGGCGCTTGTCCTGCCCACCCTGCAATCGCGGCGGCTGGACGAGGCCGACTTCATCGAGGTGGCGGCGATGGCGTGGGAGCGTGAGCAGCCCGGCGCGGTGCTGGAGCGGCTCGGGCTGGACGCCGACGACCCGATGCTCGGGTTGGCTGGCCAGCGGCAACGGGTGCTTGTCGTCACCGAGGCCGACGACGCCGACCAGGTGTCGCTGCAGGCGCTCTCCTCGGCGGTGCACCGGTTGGGTGATTCCCCTGTGCTGGTGGTGATCGCGGGCGCCATGGAGCCGGGGGAGAACGGACCGCTGAGCGAGTTGGCGCGCGCCCACCGCGGTGCGACCTGCCACCTGGACACCCTCGACGGGGCCGGGGTGCAGGCGTTGGCCGCCGGAATCGGCACCACCCTCGACGAGGCAGTCGCCCGCCGACTGGCCCGGCACACCGACGGCTCGGCGGCGGCCGTGCTCGAACTGCTCGCCGAGCACGACCCGGAAACCTGGAAGGCGCCCGACTCGCCGATCCCGGCGACCAGCTCGGCGTTGCGGCGGGCGCGCACCCTGCTCGCCGACGACGAACCGGTACGCCGCCTGGTTCAGGCGTGCGCCACGATCGGGCGCTGGGCCGTGGTGGAGGAGGTTGCCGCACTGGCCGAACTGGACGATCCGCTGCCGGTGCTGGATCGGGCGGTCGACCTGGGCGTGCTGCGGGTACGCCGGGCCAGCCTGCGGCTGCTGGTCGGCTTCCGTTCCCGGATGCTGCGCACCGCGGCGTACGAGTCGATGGGAGTCTCCCGGCAGCGCGACCTGCACATCCGCGCCGCCGAGGTGCTCGGCGACCCGGGGGCGCGGCTGCGGCAGCGGGCGATGGCTTCCGGCAGCCCCGATGCCGGGCTGGCCGACGAACTGGACCAGTGGGCCGCGCGCTGTGCTGGCGAGGGGGCGTGGGAACGCGCCGGTGAGGCCTGGCTGGCCGCCAGCCGGATGTCGGTCAGCGAGCCGGAGGCGGCCAGGCGCCTGGTCAGCTGCCTGGACGCGAAGGTCAGCAACGGCAACCTGTTCGACGTGCAGGCGCTGATTCCCGAGCTGGAGTCGACCGCCGCCTCCCCGCTGCGGGAGGCGGTGCTCGGCTATCACCAGCTGATGCTGGGGCACCGCGACGAGGCCGAGGTGCTGTTGCAGCGGGCCTGGCAGCAGGCCACCGACTGCGACCGGGCAACCAAGTCGGCGATCGCGCACCGGCTGGCCCTGCACAACCTGGTCGACTGGAACTCCGCCGAACTGGTCACCTGGGCCGAGCGGGCGATCGAGTTGGCCGACGGGGCGGTGCCGTCGGTGCCGTCAGGGCTGGAGGCGCACACCATGCTCGGCCTCGGGCTCGGTGGCGAGGGCCGGGCGGCCGACGCCGTGCAGGCGTACACCAAGGTGACCGGATCGGTGCGCGCCGGCGCCCAGGGGCAGCGCGCGATGATGGGGCAGGGCTGGCTGCACCTGGCCCTGGACCGGGTGCCGCTGGCCGCGCACGAGTTGGAGATGGCCGCCCCGATCAGCGCCTGGCGCGGCTCGACCCGGGTGTCGCTGTGGGCGAACGGCTGGCTGGCCCACGCCCGGCTCGCGCTCGGTGACCTGCGGGCCGCTCAGGCGGCGGTCGACCGGGCGGTGCCGCTGCTGGAGCAGACCGGGCAGAACGTGGCGCTGCCGCTGGTGCACTGGGCGGCCGCGCAGATCGCCGCGCTGCGCGGGGAGAGCGCCCGCGCCGAGCACCACGTGTCGAAGGCCGCCTCGGTACGGACCGACTATCAGGGCATGCTGGTCGGTGCCACCCTGGCCCGGGCCCAGGTGTCGATCGCCGAGGGGGACTATGCGGGCGCGGTACGCGCGTTCGAGCCGATGCTCTCCCGGGAGCGGAACACCGGGATCGACGAGCCGGGGTTCTGGCCCTGGCAGGACTTCTATGCGATCGCGCTGGTCGCCACCGGCGAGGTGCAGCAGGCCGATGAGTTCCTGCGCCCGCACGAGGAGCTGGCCGCCGCCCGGCAGCACCGGTCGATGATGGCCCGCCTCGCCTCGGCCCGCGGGCGGGTGCTGTTCAGCCAGGGCGAGGTGACCGCCGGACGGGAGGCGTTCGACCGGGCGCTCGGGCTGATCTCGGACCTGCCATTGCAGCTGCTGCGCACCCGCATCCACCTGGCCCACGGGCAGGCGCTGCGCCGGGTCGGCAAGCGTCGCGACGCCGAGGCAGAGCTGCACAACGCGCGCCGCGGCTATGTGGCGATGGGTGCGACCGGGTTCGTGGACAAGTGTGACCGCGAGCTGAAGGCCGGCACCCGGAGCCGCGACGCCGACTCGCTGACCGAGCTCACGCCGCAGGAGCAGGCGGTGGTCGATCTGGTGGTGCAGGGGATGACCAACCGGGAGGTGGCGGCCAGCCTGTTCATCTCGGTGAAGACCGTGCAATATCACCTGACCCGGGTGTACGCCCGGCTCGGCGTCCGCTCGCGGGCCGAACTGACCGCGCTGCGGGTGGGCGGCTGAGGCGTACGCCCTCAGTGGGGCGGCAGGGCGATGCCGAAGCGATCGGCGTCGGGCGGCTCGTCCACGTCCGAGAGGTCGATCCCGGCCAGCTCGATGGTGTGGGTGCGCAGCGGGCTGAACAATTGCCGGACTGAGGCGTTCCGAATCTGATCAAGGTCCTGGACCGCCCGGCGCAGGGAGCGCTGTCGGTGCATCCCGAGCAGGGTCTGCGTGCGGCCACCATGATCAACAAGGACCGAGTCGATGTCGTCGGTGAGACCGCTGGCCGCGCCCAGCAGGGCCGGCACGGCGGCCGGGAGCTCGGGATGGTCCACGGCCAGCACCAGCACCCACTCGGCCGGGTCATCGATCGCGAGCAGCCCGGAGGCGATCCCGGCGACCGGTCCGCCGAAGGGCGGGTCCTCGGGGGCGAACCGCATCCCCGCTGGCGAGTCCGGCTCGAGCGGACCGGCCACGACCAGGGCCCGCGCACCGGTGCAGGCGGCGTACGCGCGGTGCAACAGGGTGGCTCCGGCGTAGCGGAGCCGCTGCTTGGGCGAGCCCATCCGGCTGGAACGCCCCCCGGTCAAGATGATCGCGTCGAAGGTGCCCACCCGCCGGAGCCTACTGACCGGACTCGCCGCGACTGCCGCTGTCGCCGTGGGTGTTGCCCGCTCCGCCCGAGCCGCTGCCCGACGAGCCGGAGCCGGACGTGGATCCGCCGCTGGTGCCCGTGGGGGCGGTGCTGGCCCGGCCGGTCGGTGCCTGGCTGGCGGTGGCGCGGGGGCTCGGTCGCTCACTGGGCCCGGAGCTCCCGGTCGCCTCGGGGGCGGCCGTTCGGGAGCGACTGGCCTGGGGGCTGGGGGTGGTGGAGCGGTCGGGCGTGGCGCGCGGAGTCGGCGTACGCCCGGTGGACGGTTCGGCGATCCGGCCCACCGTGGTGCCACCACCGCCGGACAACGCGTTCCCGGTCAGTGTCTCGACACCGGTCACCAGCAACCCGGCCAGCAGGAAGACCGCGGTCGCGGCGGCCAGCAGCCGAGCCGGACGGATCCGCCGCCGGGGCGTTGCGGGCACCTCGGTCGCGCCGCCCGTCTCCCCGGCCCGGGCACCGATCGACAGCACCCGGGTCTGCTCGTCGGCCGGAGCCTGCGTCTGCCCGGGGGACTCGGCGGCAGTGGTCCAGGGGCTGGAGCCGGTGGGGGCGGGGTTGCTGTTCGAGGCCGAGCCTGCGGGGCGGCGTACCAGCCCGCTCACCCGGGCACCGGTGTGCTTCAGGGTGCGGGTGTAGACGGCGCCGGCCACCGCGCAGATGATGCTGACCACACCGGCTCCCACGATGGTCCCGGCGACGCCGAGCTGGGAGCCGATCGCCGCCGCGGTGGAAGCGGCCAGGGCGCCGCCGGCGAGCTGCGGCACAGAGAGGCCCAGCAGCGGTTCGCGCGGGGCCGGAGAATCATTGGGCGGGCCGGGGGGCGGGGAAGACTGTGCCATCTGCCTCAGGGGTCGGGATCGGGTGGTCGTCCTTCAGGCTACGAGCGCCGGACAACCCCTTCTCCGGCGGAGGTGCTTGCCAAGCGGGACTGCTTGAGTATCCTTTGCGTGAGCGTTCAGCAGCCCGCTTCTGGCGGTGGCGATTTGACCGTTCTGTCTTGTGGTGCGCCCGACCTTTACAGGGGCCGTCCCATCGTGTATAGTCGGGGTTTGCCCCGCGTAATTTTCGACCCTCGTCCGGTTCGTCTTGACAAGGGTCGTTCAGCATGCACAGAACGCTTGCGAGTTCTCGGAAGGACCAATCTGTTGGCCGCCTCGCGCACTGCCTCTAAGAACACCAACGTCGTCTCGCCCACCGGGCGGATCTCCTTCGCCAAGATCGCCGAACCGATGGAGGTCCCCGATCTCCTCGATCTGCAGGTCGACTCCTTCGACTGGCTGATCGGCAACCAGGTCTGGCAGGACCGGGTCCAGTCCGCCCTCGATGAGGGGCGTACCGACGTGAACACCAAGTCCGGACTGGAGGAGATCTTCGAGGAGATCTCCCCGATCGAGGACTTCTCGCAGACGATGTCGCTGTCGTTCCGCGACCACCGTTTCGAGGACCCGAAGTTCAGCGTCGACGAGTGCAAGGATCGCGACGTCACCTACGCCGCTCCGCTGTTCGTGACCGCTGAGTTCATGAACAACGACACCGGTGAGATCAAGTCCCAGACGGTGTTCATGGGTGATTTCCCGCTGATGACCGACAAGGGCACCTTCGTGATCAACGGCACCGAGCGGGTCGTCGTCTCGCAGCTGGTGCGCTCCCCGGGCGTCTATTTCGAGCAGACCCCCGACAAGACCTCCGACAAGGACATCTTCACCTCCAAGATCATCCCCTCGCGGGGTGCCTGGCTGGAGTTCGAGGTCGACAAGCGCGACATGGTCGGCGTACGCCTGGACCGCAAGCGCAAGCAGAACGTGACGGTGCTGCTGAAGGCGCTCGGCTGGACCGACGAGAAGATCCTGGAGGAGTTCGGGCAGTACGAGTCGATGCGGCTCACCCTGGAGAAGGACGCCACCACCGGCCAGGACGACGCCCTGCTCGACATCTATCGCAAGCTGCGTCCGGGCGAACCGCCGACCCGGGAGGCCGCCCAGGCGCTGTTGGAGAACTACTACTTCAACCCCAAGCGCTACGACCTGGCCAAGGTCGGCCGCTACAAGATCAACAAGAAGCTCGGCCTCGACCAGCCGTTCGACCAGCAGGTGCTGACCATCGACGACATCGTCGCCGCGATCCGCTTCGTGGTGGCGCTGCACGAGGGCCAGGAGACCCTGCCGGCGCCCGGCGGTGGCGACGACATCATCGTCGAAGAGGACGACATCGACCACTTCGGCAACCGTCGTCTGCGTACCGTCGGCGAGCTGATCCAGAACCAGCTGCGCACCGGCCTGGGCCGGATGGAGCGCGTCGTGCGCGACCGGATGACCACCCAGGACATCGAGGCGATCACCCCGCAGACCTTGATCAACATCCGCCCCGTGGTGGCGGCGTTGAAGGAGTTCTTCGGCACCTCGCAGCTGTCGCAGTTCATGGACCAGAACAACCCGCTGGCCGGGCTGACCCACAAGCGCCGGCTCTCGGCGCTGGGTCCGGGCGGTCTCTCCCGGGATCGCGCGGGCATGGAGGTCCGCGACGTGCACCCGTCCCACTACGGCCGGATGTGCCCGATCGAGACCCCGGAAGGCCCGAACATCGGGCTGATCGGTTCGCTGGCCTCCTTCGGTCGGGTGAACGCGTTCGGCTTCATCGAGACCCCCTATCGGCGGGTCGAGAACGGTGCGGTGACCGACACGATCGACTACCTCACCGCCGACGAGGAGGACCGCTACGTGGTCGCCCAGGCCAACGCGGTGCTGAACGACGACGGCTCCTTCGCCGAGGAGCGGGTGCTGGTCCGCAAGCGGCACGGCGAGGTCGACACGATCCCGCGCGACGAGGTCCAGTACATGGACGTGTCGCCGCGCCAGATGGTGTCGGTCGCCACTGCGCTGATCCCGTTCCTCGAGCACGACGACGCCTCCCGCGCCCTGATGGGTGCCAACATGCAGCGTCAGGCGGTGCCGCTGATCCGCAGCGACCGTCCGTTCGTGGGCACCGGCATGGAATACCGCGCCGCCGTCGACGGTGGCGAGGTGACCGTGGCGGCCAAGGCCGGTGTGGTGTCCTCGGTGTCGGCCGACCTGGTCGAGATCGCCTGCGACGACGGCACCTACCAGACCTACCGACTGCACAAGTTCCGCCGCTCCAACGCGGGCACCTGCATCAACCAGCGTCCGCTGGTCAACGCCGGTGACCGGGTCGAGCCTGGTACGCCGCTGGCCGACGGCCCGGCGACCGACCAGGCGGAGATCGCGCTGGGTCGCAACCTGCTCGTGGCGTTCATGCCGTGGGAGGGCCACAACTACGAGGACGCGATCATCCTGAGCCAGCGCCTGGTGCAGGACGACGTGCTCACCTCGATCCACATCGAGGAGCACGAGGTCGACGCCCGCGACACCAAGCTCGGTGCCGAGGAGATCACCCGGGACATCCCGAACGTCTCCGAGGAGATGCTGGCCAACCTCGACGAGCGCGGCATCATCCGGATCGGTGCCGAGGTCGGCACCGGCGACATCCTGGTCGGCAAGGTCACCCCGAAGGGTGAGACCGAGCTGACCCCGGAGGAGCGGCTGCTGCGTGCGATCTTCGGTGAGAAGGCGCGCGAGGTCCGCGACACCTCGATGAAGGTGCCGCACGGCGAGGCCGGCACGGTGATCGGCGTACGCGTGTTCGACCGCGAGGAGGGTGACGAGCTCGCCCCTGGCGTGAACCAGCTGGTTCGGGTCTATGTGGCGCAGAAGCGGAAGATCTCCGACGGTGACAAGCTCGCCGGCCGCCACGGCAACAAGGGCGTCATCTCCAAGATCCTGCCGGTAGAGGACATGCCGTTCCTCTCCGACGGGACCCCGGTCGACGTCGTGCTGAACCCGCTCGGTGTGCCGTCGCGGATGAACGTCGGTCAGGTGATGGAGCTGCACCTGGGCTGGATCGCCAAGACCGGCTGGGACGTGACCGAGGTCGACGAGCCCTGGGCGGAGCGGCTGATCGAGAACGGCCTCGGCCTGGTGCAGGGTGACCAGCGCCTGGCCACCCCGGTCTTCGACGGTGCCACCGAGGAGGAGCTGTCCGGCCTGCTCGAGCACGGTCTGCCGACCGGCGACGGGGTCAAGCTGGTCGACGGTTCGGGCAAGGCCCGACTGTTCGACGGCCGCTCCGGCGAGCCCTACCCGGACCCGATCGGTGTCGGCTACATGTACGTGCTGAAGCTGCACCACCTGGTCGACGACAAGATCCACGCCCGTTCCACCGGTCCGTACTCCATGATCACCCAGCAGCCGCTGGGCGGTAAGGCGCAGTTTGGTGGTCAGCGGTTCGGCGAGATGGAGGTGTGGGCGCTCGAGGCCTACGGCGCCGCGTGGGCGCTGCAGGAGCTGCTCACCATCAAGTCCGACGACGTGCAGGGCCGCGTGAAGGTGTACGAGGCCATCGTGAAGGGCGAGAACATCCCCGAGCCGGGCATCCCCGAGTCGTTCAAGGTGCTGGTGAAGGAGATGAAGTCGCTGTGCCTGAACGTGGAGGTGCTCTCCTCCGACGGCACGGTGGTCGAGCTGCGCGAGTCCGACGAGGAGAACTATCGCGCCAGCGACGAATTCGGCATCGACCTGTCGCGTCGCCCGGGTGAGGGCTTCGCCGGGGTCGAGGAAGTCTGACGGGGCGGGGGCTTCGGCCCCCGCCATCCCCGGAGGGGGTCCGCCCCTTCCACCCCGCTGGGGGCTCCGCCCCCAGACCCCCGGGCCTGCGGCGCTTGGGGCCAGTCACAACAAGATTGGGAAACAGGAAAACATGCTCGACGTGAACTTCTACGACGAACTCCGGATCGGCCTGGCCACCGCGGACGAGATCCGCGAGTGGTCCCACGGTGAGGTCAAGAAGCCCGAGACGATCAACTACCGCACGCTCAAGCCGGAGCGTGACGGTCTGTTCTGCGAGAAGATCTTCGGTCCCACCAGGGACTGGGAGTGCTACTGCGGCAAGTACAAGCGGGTCCGGTTCAAGGGCATCATCTGCGAGCGCTGCGGCGTCGAGGTGACCCGTTCCGGCGTACGCCGGGAGCGGATGGGCCACATCGAGCTGGCCGCCCCGGTCACCCACATCTGGTACTTCAAGGGTGTCCCGTCGCGGCTGGGCTACCTGCTCGACATCGCCCCGAAGGACCTGGAGAAGGTCATCTACTTCGCGGCGTACATGATCACCTCGGTCGACGAGGACGCCCGGCACCGCGACCTGTCCTCGCTCGAGGGGAAGGTGGATGTCGAGCGCAAGCAGGTGGAGAACCGGCGCGATTCCGACGTCGAGAACCGGATGAAGAAGCTCGAGGAGGACATGGCCACCCTCGAGGCCGAGGGCGCCAAGGGCGAGCAGAAGAAGAAGGTCAAGGACGCCGCCGAGAAGGAGACGAAGCAGCTCCGCGACCGCGCGCAGCGCGAGCTGGATCGCCTCGACGCCGTGTGGGCCCGGTTCAAGGGGCTCAAGGTGCAGGACCTGGAGGGTGACGAGATCCTCTATCGCGCCATGAAGGAGCGGTTCGGCAAGTACTTCGAGGGGTCGATGGGCGCCGCGGCGATCCAGAAGCGCCTCGAGGACTTCGACCTGGACGCCGAGGCCGAGTCGCTGCGCCAGACCATCCAGACCGGTAAGGGGCAGCGCAAGACCCGCGCCCTGAAGCGGCTCAAGGTGGTGTCGGCGTTCCTGCAGACCAACAACCGACCGACCGGCATGGTGCTGGACTGCGTCCCGGTGATCCCGCCGGACCTGCGCCCGATGGTGCAGCTGGACGGTGGCCGGTTCGCCACCTCGGACCTGAACGATCTCTATCGCCGCGTGATCAACCGGAACAACCGGCTCAAGCGACTGCTCGATCTGGGCGCACCGGAGATCATCGTCAACAACGAGAAGCGGATGCTGCAGGAGGCCGTCGACTCGCTGTTCGACAACGGCCGTCGTGGCCGTCCGGTGACCGGCCCGGGCAACCGCCCGCTGAAGTCGATCTCGGACATGCTGAAGGGCAAGCAGGGCCGCTTCCGGCAGAACCTGCTCGGCAAGCGTGTCGACTATTCCGGTCGTTCGGTGATCGTGGTCGGCCCGCAGCTGAAGCTGCACCAGTGCGGTCTGCCGAAGGCGATGGCGCTGGAGCTGTTCAAGCCGTTCGTGATGAAGCGGCTGGACGACCTGAACCACGCCCAGAACATCAAGTCCGCCAAGCGGATGGTGGAGCGGCAGCGTCCGGTCGTGTGGGATGTCCTCGAAGAGGTCATCTCCGAGCACCCGGTGCTGCTGAACCGGGCGCCCACGCTGCACCGGCTCGGCATCCAGGCGTTCGAGCCGCAGCTGATCGAGGGCAAGGCGATCCAGATCCACCCGCTCGTCTGCACCGCGTTCAACGCCGACTTCGACGGTGACCAGATGGCGGTGCACCTGCCGTTGTCGGCCGAGGCCCAGGCCGAGGCGCGGATCCTGATGCTGTCGACCAACAACATCCTCAAGCCCGCCGACGGGCGTCCGGTCACCATGCCCACCCAGGACATGATCATCGGGCACTACTTCCTCACCCAGGTGCGCGAGGGCGCGCTCGGTGAGGGACGGGTGTTCGGTTCGCTGGCCGAGGCGCAGATGGCGTTCGACCTGGGCGAACTGGCCGTCGGGGCCAAGGTGAGGCTGCGGCTGACCGACATCGCCCCGCCGGAGGGCCAGGAGCTGCGGGCCGACGGTCGGATCATGCTCGAGACGACGCTGGGTCGCGCCATCTTCAACGAGGCGCTGCCCGAGGACTACCCGTTCATCAACGCGGTGGTCGACAAGAAGCGGCTCGGCGTGGTGATCAACGACCTGGCCGAGCGCTACCCGAAGGTCGAGGTGGCCACCTGCCTGGACGCGCTGAAGGAGCTCGGCTTCCGCTGGGCCACCCGAAGCGGTGTCACGGTCTCCATCTCCGACGTCCAGACCCCGGCCGACAAGCCGCAGATCCTGGCGGGTTATGAGGAGCGGTCGACCAAGATCGACAAGCAGTGGGACCGCGGTCTGATCACCGAGGACGAGCGTCGCCAGGAGCTGATCGAGATCTGGACCGACGCCACCGCCGTGCTGACCAAGGCGATGGAGGAGAACTTCACCGAAACCAACCCGATCTTCATGATGGTGAACTCCGGCGCCCGAGGGAACATGACCCAGATGCGCCAGATCGCCGCCATGCGAGGTCTGGTGGCCAACCCCAAGGGCGACATCATCCCGCGGCCGATCAAGTCCAACTTCCGTGAGGGCCTGACCGTGCTGGAGTACTTCATCTCCACCCACGGTGGCCGCAAGGGACAGGCCGACACGGCGCTGCGTACCGCCGACTCGGGTTATCTGACCCGGCGTCTGGTGGACGTGTCGCAGGACGTGATCATCCGCGAGGAGGACTGCGGCACCGAGCGCGGCCTGACCAAGGTGATCGCCGAATGGACCAAGGCAGGGGTGGACGCCAATGGGCGGCCGACCCGACTGCCGGCCGAGCCGTTCGAGAAGGACGCCTCGGTGGCGGCGTCGGAGAACGTCGAGACCGCGGTGTACGCCCGGACGCTGGCCGTCGACGTCATCGACCCCAAGTCCGGTGACGTGCTGGTGCCGGCCGGGGTCGACCTGGGCGATGTGAACATCGCGCTGCTGGTCGAGTCCGGCGTGACCTCGGTCAAGGTGCGCTCGGTGCTCACCTGCGAGGCCGTGACCGGGACCTGCGCCATGTGCTACGGCCGCTCGCTGGCCTCCGGCAAGCTCGTCGACGTTGGCGAGGCCGTCGGTATCGTCGCGGCCCAGTCGATCGGCGAGCCCGGCACCCAGCTGACCATGCGTACCTTCCACACCGGTGGTGTGGCCGGTGACGACATCACCCAGGGTCTGCCCCGTGTGGTCGAGCTGTTCGAGGCCCGTACGCCGAAGGGCAAGGCGCCGATCGCCGAGTTCGCCGGTCGGATCCGGATCGAGGAGGGGGAGCGCAGCCGCAAGGTGTACCTCGTCCCCGACAACGGCGAGGACGAGCTCGAGGTCGTGGTCGGTCGCCGGGCGCGCCTCGAGGTGACCGACGGGGAGCGGGTGGGCGTCGGCCAGCAGCTCACCGCCGGTACGCCCGACCCGCAGGACGTGCTCCGGATCCTCGGCGTCCGCAAGGTGCAGGAGCACCTGGTGGCCGAGGTGCAGAAGGTGTACGGCACCCAGGGTGCGGCCATCCACGAGAAGCACATCGAGATCATCATCCGGCAGATGCTGCGCCGGATCACGGTGATCGAGTCGGGTGACACCTCGCTGCTGCCCGGAGACTGGGCCGATCGTGCGGCGTACGAGTCGGAGAACCGCAAGGTGGTCGCCGAGGGCGGCCAGCCGGCGTCCGGTCGTCCGGTGCTGATGGGTATCACCAAGGCCTCGCTCGCGACCGAGTCGTGGCTGTCGGCGGCATCCTTCCAGGAGACCACCAAGGTGCTCACCGATGCGGCGATCCACGGCAAGTCCGACTCCCTGGTCGGTCTGAAGGAGAACGTCATCCTCGGCAAGCTGATCCCGGCCGGTACCGGCCTGGAGCGCTACCGCAACGTCCGGGTCGAGCCGACCGCGGAGGCCAAGGCGGCGTCGTACTCGATGAGCTACGACCCGTACGACTACAGCTTCGGGTCCGGCTCGGGTGCCTCGGTGCCGCTGGACGACTTCGACCTGGGCGAGTACCGCTGATCGACAGCTGACAACCCACGAGACGGCGAGGGCCCCGGAACTTCGGTTCCGGGGCCTTCGTTGTGCTTCGGGTCCTGATCAGGGCGAGGCAACAAAGAACGGTGCCCCGGACCAGAAGGTCCGAGGCACCGCTGTCTCGTGCGTCAGGCGCTGAGGATCAGACGCCGGTCTTGGCCAGACCGCCGGTGCTCGGCTTGGTGGTCGGGGCCTTGGAGGTCGGAGCCTTGGTCGGGGTCGCGGTGCCGCTGGGCAGGCTGCCACCGATGGTGTACGGGCTGCTCGGGGTCAGGTTGGTGACACCCTCCGGGGTGGTCAGGGTGACCTGGCCGTTGACCGGGAAGCTGTTCACGCGGCAGGTGAAGGTGACCTTCTTGGTCTGCGGGGTGGTGACACCGGTGAACGAGACCGGGATGGAGCCGCTGCCCTGGCAGGTGGCGCCGGTGACCTTGCTGTAGCCGACGGTGTAGTTGCCGTCGGTGTTGGTCTGCACGCTCACGGTCACGGTGTAGTTGTCACCGACGGCGTAGGTCGGCTTGTCCGAATCCATGTCCGAGATGGCGGCGGCCTTGGTGCCGGGGGCGGGGGTGGACATCTGCTTGCCCGGGCGCGTGTTGAGGGCGCCACCCTGGCTCGGCGCAGCGATGGCGCTGGCGGCGTACGCGCCGGACAGGGCGACACCGGCCGCCAGGGTGAAGGCGGCGAGCTTCTTCGAAATCATGGACTTCCTTCCGGGGTTTCGGCGACCGGTCGTCACCGTTGACTGAACATCCCTCGCCCATTCCCCCGCGTGGGCGCGTGCGCGAGTTCAGTTGGGACCTTATGCGAGATCTCTCAGTAATGCACGTTGAAGTCACAGGTTTTTCACAGTGAGCTGCGCTACAGCGGGTTTCGTCGGAGGATTCGGGGTGGATCGGACCCCGAACGGGGGCATACCGCGGCCCTCTCGGGTCGCTAGGTTGAATCTTCCCGATGGGACACGGCCATCCCCCGCTGCACCCGACCAGGAGGAACGAATGACTGTCATCGACGATGCGCACGCCCAGCACGAGGAGCTGCGCCGATTCCGTCGCGCGCTGCACGGCGAACCCGAGCTGGGCCTGCAACTGCCTCGTACCCAGGAGCGGGTCCTGTCCGAACTGGACGGGCTCGACCTCGAGATCACCCTCGGAAAGACCGTCACCAGCGTCGGTGGCGTACTTCGCGGTGGAGCGGCCAGCGGGCCGACGGAGAACCGGCCGACCGTGCTGCTGCGGGCCGATATGGACGCCCTGCCGGTGCAGGAGCAGACCGGGGTCGACTTCGCCAGCCAGGTGGAGGGCCGGATGCACGCCTGCGGCACGACCTGCACACGGCGATGCTGGTCGGTGCCGCCCGGATCCTGAACGATCGGCGCGACCGCCTGCCGGGGGACGTGGTGCTGATGTTCCAGCCGGGGGAGGAAGGGTTCGACGGCGCCCGATACATGGTCGAGGAGGGGATCCTGGACCTCGCCGGACGCCGCGTGGACGCCGCGTTCGGGATGCACGTGATGTCGTCGATCTTTCCGCACGCCAAGTTCGCCAGCCGCCCCGGCCCGCTGATGTCGGCCTCCGACGAGATCCACGTCACCGTGCACGGAGCCGGCGGGCACGGCTCAACCCCGCACCGGGCCAAGGATCCCGTGGTGGTCGTCGCGGAGATCACCACCGCATTGCAGACCCTGGTCACCCGCCACTTCGACATGTTCGACCCGGTGGTGATCACCGTCGGCCGGCTGGCGGCCGGTACCAAGGCGAACGTGATCCCCGCCGAAGCGCAGCTGGAGGCGACGATCCGCTCCTATTCCGCGAGCAACCGGGATCGGCTGGAGGAGTTGGTGCCGCAGCTGATCACCGGCATCGCCCGGGCGCACGGGCTGGACGCCGAGGTGGACTACCGCCGGCAGTATCCGGTCACCGTCAACGATGCCGCCGAGGACGCGTTCGTGGCCCGCACCGCCGCCGAGCTGTTCGGCGCCGACCGGTACCTCCCGCTGGTCAACCCGGTGGCCGGCTCCGAGGACTTCTCGCGGGTGCTGGACGAGGTGCCGGGGGCGTTCGTGTTCCTGTCCGCGCTCGGCCCGGACGGTGACCCCGAGGCGGCGCCCTACAACCACTCGCCGTTCGCCACCTTCGACGATCAGGTGCTGGCCGACGGGGCGGCGTTGTACGCCGAGCTGGCGATCAGGCGGCTCGGCGAACTCGCGGACGGAGCAGCGGCATGAGCAGCGCGATCCCCGCGGACGGCACGACCGCGGACCCGACCGGCAAGCCGAAGCAGTCGGTGAAGAAGACCCTGCTCGGGACCGGGCTCGGCAATGCCCTGGAGTGGTACGACTGGAACGTCTACACCGCGATGAGCGCGTTCCTGGCGGCGCACCTGTTCGACAAGTCCGACCCGACTTCGGCGGTGCTGAGCACGCTGGCGGTGTTCGCGGTCGGCTTCTTCGCCCGGCCGCTGGGCGGACTGGTGTTCGGCTGGATCGGCGACCGCAAGGGGCGCAAGTTCTCGCTGATGCTGAGCGTGGCGGCCGCCTCGCTCGGCTCGCTGCTGATCGGCATCGCACCGGAGTTCGGCACCATCGGCGTACTCGCCTCGGTCTGGTTGCTGGTGGCGCGACTCCTGCAGGGCCTGGCGCACGGCGGGGAGTTGCCGTCGGCGCAGACCTATCTGGTGGAGGAGGCGCCGCGCAAGAAGCGGGGCCTGTGGTCCTCGTGGATCTATGTCTCGGGGACCCTGGGCAACATGATCGCGCTCGGGGTGGGTGCGCTGCTGGCGACGCTGCTGAGCAAGGAGCAGATGTCGGACTTCGGCTGGCGGATCCCGTTCCTGCTCGGGGCGGCGTTCGGGTTCTATGCCCTCTATATGCGCAAGGGGATGGCCGAGTCGGAGACGTTCACCGAGGACGTGACCAGGACCGACGAGCCCAAGGTGCCGCTTCTGAAGGACATTGCCGCGCACTGGAAGCAGGCGCTGCAGGTGATCCTGATGACCTGTGGCGGCACCGTCGCCTACTATGCGTGGGCGATCAACGCCCCGGCGTACGCCCAGAACCAGTTGAAGATGGCGGCCGCGCCGGCGCTGTGGGTGGGCTTCGCCGCCAACGTGATCTTCGTGGCCCTGCTGCCGGTCTATGGCTGGCTGTCGGACAGGATCGGGCGCAAGAAGGTGGCGCTCTATGCCGTCTTCGGCTCGGCCATCCTGTTCATCCCGATGAACGCGGTGCTGTCCAGTCAGCCGCTGTCGCTGTTCATCGCGATGGGGGTGATGTTGTTCGTGCTGTCGGCCTATTCGGCGATCGCCCCGGCGATGTATGCCGAGATGTTCCCGACCCGGGTGCGGACCGCCGGGGTCGGCGTACCGTATTCGATCTGCATCGCCCTGTTCGGTGGCACCGCGCCGCTGATCCAGCAGGCGCTGGTCACCCGCTATCCGACCCAGCCGCTGCTGTTCCCGATCTATGCGATCGTGCTGCTGCTGGTCGCGGCCGGGGCGATCTTCTCGCTGCGCGAGACCAGGGGGATCGATCTGGCCGAGCACCACCTGCCCGCGCCGGAGGACCGGGTGCGCTGACTCGTGCTGGGGCGGGCGCGGGTCGGCCGTGGCGTACGCCCCTAGGATGGCCGAATGGCTGACGAGCTGCTGGTGTTCCTGCACGGGCTGGGGCAGACCCCGCAGAACTGGCAGGAGCAGGTCGAACAGCTGCCCGCCGATCTGCCGGCGGCCGCGCCCTGGCTGCGCGGGACCCGGCCGGGCGGGCAGCGCGAGTTCTCCGTCGCCGATGCGGTGAGTGAGGTGTCGGCGGTGCTGCTGCAGCACGGCGCCCAGCGGGCGTACCTGTGTGGACACGGGCTGGGCGCGTTGGTGGCGCTGCACTGTGCGGTCCACGACGAGCGCGTGGCCGGGCTGGTGCTGAGTGCTCCGCAGGTGAACCCCCCGCGCTGGGCGATCGCTGCGCAACGGCTGGCCGTGCGGGCGATGTCGCGCCGACGGCTGGCCGAGCGGGGGATCGACAAGGGTGCCATGCTGCGGATGCTGGACACCCTCGCCGACGGCGAGGCGAACCCGCCGCTGCGGCAGATCTCGACCCCGGCCCTGGTGCTGGCCGGTGCCCGCGACCGGGCCGGTTTGGCCACCGGGCGGCTGGTCGCCGCCGAGCTGCCGAACGCCCGGATGGAGTTGATGGACGGGGTCGGGGAGGCGCCGAGCGAGGCCCCGGCGCGGTTCAATGAACTGCTCTTCGGGTTCGTCGGTGAGCTGCGCGGCGGACGTCCTGCTTGATTGTTACTCGCCAGTAGAAGATGATGGCGGCATGCGCTACACGCCGGCGACCCTGAAGTGGGGCATGCGGATCTGGCCCCCGTTCGTCGGGGCGGGGATCTTCGTCCGTGACATCGCGGCCGACTGGTCCTCGGCCACGGTCGAGCTGCACCCGTGGAAGCTGAACGGGAACATCCACGGCACCGCCTTCGGCGGCTCGCTGCAGTCGATGACCGACGCCTTCCATGCGCTGATGCTGATCCACCGGCTCGGCCGGGGCTACAACGTGTGGGACAGTGCCGCCGAGACCCGGTTCCGCAAACCCGGGGTCGGGGTGGTCACCGCCCGGATGGAGCTGAGCGATGCGGACCTGACCCGGATCCGGGAGGAGACCGCCGACGGCGCCAAGGCACTGCCGTGGTTCGAGTTCCCGATCACCGACCGCTCCGGTGCGGTGGTCGCCGAGGTGCGCCGCCAGGTCTACGTACGCCGCCGGCGCGACTGAGGCGTACCCGCTGGTCCGTCGGCCACCATGGCAGGAAAGACTGGGACGATGAGCACCACCCCACACCGACGGATCCTGATCACCGGCGCCACCGGCGGCGTCGGCCTCACCCTGGTCGAGGGCCTGCGAGATGACTATGAGCTGGTCCAGCACGGTCGCACCCCGAGGACCCCGGAGCAGGAGCGGGTGCTGCGCCGGGCCGACCTCGACGACGTCGAGCAGATGCTGGAGCTGATGGACGGGGTGGACACCGTGGTCCACCTGGCCGGCGCCGCATCACCGGAATCGGAGTGGCCGGACGTGCTGGACGCCAACATCGTGGGCCTGCGCACGGTGCTCGAGGCCGCTCGCCGCGGGGGCGTCCGGCGGTTCGTGTTCGCCTCCTCCAACCACGCCATGGGCATGTATGACCGCGACGAGCAGTGGCCGGTCTATGCCTCCCAGCCGCCGCGCGGAGATTCGCTCTATGGGGTCTCGAAGATCTTCGGCGAGGCCCTGGGGCGCTTCTATCACGACGAGTACGGGCTCGACTTCATCGCCCTGCGCATCGGGTGGCTCGTCGAGGATCCGAGCGAGTCCGAGGTGGACCTGCTGCACGCGATGTGGTTGTCCCCGGGGGATGCGGTGCGCGCGGTGCGCCGGGCGATCGAGGCGGAGGTGCGGTTCGGGCTCTACTACGTGATCTCCGACAACCCCAACCGACGCTGGGACCTGACCAACACCATGCTGGAGCTCGGCTATCGGCCGCAGGACTCCTGGCCCGCTGCCGTCGGTGCTGCCGAGAAGGTGGTTGAGGGCGGCGCCCAGGCCCCCGACGACTGGCCCCGCGAGTCCTGACCCCCGGGCAGGCTGGTGGGCGGGGCGGGCAGACTGGGCAGCATGGATGTGGCTGCGGTCGTCTTCGACCTGGACGGGACACTGATCGACACCGAGCAGCTGTGGGACGAGGTGCGCCGCGAGCTCGCGGCCGCCGACGGCCGGCCGTGGCCGGAACAGGCGACCACGGCGATGATGGGCATGTCCACCCCGGAGTGGAGCCGCCATCTGGTCGAGGAGGTGGGACTGCGGGGTACGCCCGCCGACGCGGCCCGGCGGACCATCGACGGGATGCTGGCGCACTATCACCGCGGATTGCCGGTGCTGCCGGGGGCGGTGGAAGCGGTGCGGCGGATGCACGCGGCGGTCGGGCTGCTGGGGGCCGCGACCAGTTCCCCGCGGGTGCTGCTTGATGCGGCGCTGGCCGAGCTGGGGGTGAGCGAGCTGTTCACCGCGACCGTGTCCACCGAGGAGGTGGCCGCCGGCAAGCCGGCGCCGGACGGTTATCTGGCCTGCTGCGAGAAGCTCGGGGTCGACCCCGCGCGGGCCGTGGCCGTGGAGGACTCCGGCAACGGGATCCGCTCGGCCGCCGCGGCCGGGATGGCGGTGGTGGCGATCCCGCCGCACTTCCACCCGCCCGGGGCCGATGTGCTCGCTCTTGCCACCGTGCTGGAGGACCTGTCCGGGCTCACCGCGGAGCTGCTGGCGGAGTTACCGGCGCCGCGGCCCCGATGAACCCGAGCTGACGCCACGCCTCATAGCCGGCGATCCCGGCGCTGGTGGCCAGATTCAGCGAGCGGCGCCCGGCCAGCATCGGGATCCGCACCCGGTCGGTGATCCGTGGGTCGGCGAGCACCTCGGCGGCCAGCCCCGTCGGCTCCGGCCCGAACAGCAGGACGTCGCCGGGGGCGTACCCGATCTCGGTGTGGGTGCGCGCCCCGCTGGTGCTGAACGCGAACACCCGCGCCGGCAGGAGAGCGGCGTACGCCTGATCGAGGTCTTCGTGCACCGTCAGGCTGGCCAGGTCGTGGTAGTCGAGCCCGGCCCGCTTCAGTTTGGTGTCGGACAGCTCGAAGCCGAGCGGGCCGACCAGATGCAACTCGCACCCGATCGCCGCGGCCAGCCGGATGGTGGCGCCGGTGTTGCCCGGAATCCGCGGCTCGTGGAAGAGCAGCCGGATCGGGCAGCCGGGAAAGTCGGGAAGCTGGTTCATGATCACCGGCATTGTCGCAGGTCACGGCCGCTGACGAAGTGCCGGCGGCTGCCGTCGACCGGGTCGGTGAACTCCAGCTCGGCCGCGAGCAGCTGCAACGGGGTGGCGAAGTCGTCGACGTTGGTGTCCAGCACGTGCGGATAGAGCGGGTCGCCCAGGATCGGGACACCGAGGGAGTTCAGGTGCAGGCGCAGCTGGTGGGTACGCCCGGTGCGCGGGGTGAGCCGATAGCGGGCGCACCCGTCGAGCACCGCATCCAGCTCGACGCGGGTCTCGGCGTTGGGCTCGGCGTCGGGCACCTCGATGGCCTGCAGCGAACCTCGGCGCTTGACGATGTGTGACCGCACGGTGCGCGGGAGGGCGAGTCGGGGATCGTGCCCGGCCAGTGCCAGGTAGCGCTTGGTGACCAGCCGATCCTCGAACATCCGCTGATAGGGGGCCCGCCAGCGGGACTCGGTGGTGAGCAGGACGAGCCCGGCGGTGAGCCGGTCCAGCCGGTGCGCCGGGCCCAGCTCGGGCAGTCCCAGCTGGCGGCGGGCGCGGACCACCACCGATTCGGTGACGTGGCGGCCGCGGGGGATGGTGGACAGGAAGTGCGGCTTGTCCACCACCACGATCCGTTCGTCGGCGTACCGGATCTCCAGCTCGAACGGGACCGGGGGTTCCTCGCGCAGCGCGCGGTGGAACCAGATGAAGGTGTGCGGGGTGTACGCCTCGGCCCCGGTGAGCGGGCGGCCGGTGGCGTCGACGAAGGCACCGTCGGTGAGCATCGCGTCGACCCCGTCCGCACCCAGCGGAGTGAGCCGGGCGATCAGGAAGTCGCGCATCGTGGACCAGCCACCGGGCGGTTCACGGCCCCGGTCGGGGGTGCGGACCCAGGCCGCCTGCAACCCGTTACGGGGCGGGAGCGGGGAGCGTGGAGGCACGGAGCGAGACTAGTCGGGTGGCTTCGACAGGCTCAGCCACCGTTTGACTGGTTCAGACCTTGGCGAGTTCGAGGTTGGCCAGAATGTCGGCGACGGTCTCCTCGGGGGTCTGGGTCGAGGAGTCGAGCCAGTAGCCGATCCGTGCGGTCTCCTGGCGCAGGGCGGCGTCCATCGCACCGGGGGAGAAGTAGACGTTGCCCGCCTTCTGTCGCTGCTCCTCGCGCCACTCCAGCGCGGACAGGCTGGGGGAGAGGACCACCAGGTAGCGTTCCGGTGTCTTCACCAGGTCGACGAAGTGGGCCAGTTCGGCGCCGATGATCACGTCCTGGACGATGGCGTCGAACCCGTGGGCGGCGTACTGGTCGGCGGTGGAGGCGGCCAACGCGTAACGCAGGTGCAGCTGGCGCTGCGCCTCGGGATCGGGGTTGGGGGTCATCTCCGCACGCCCGTTCACCACCATCCGGCGGAACGCGTCCCCCCGGACGTGCACCGAGCGTGGAAACTCCAGTGCGAGCAGCTCGGCGACGGTCGACTTCCCCGCAGCCATTGCCCCGGTGATGACGATGACGCGGCCGGCGTTGGTCGGGGAGTGAACATCCACATGGCCATTGTCAGTGTTCGAAGGTGAATTCGCGGTGACCACGTGCCGAATGGTGGAAATGTTTCGCGCCGCGGGGATCGGCTGGGGTCCAGGCGCTCCGGGGCGTACCGTGTGACGCGATCAGGCCGCCACGTCCAGAGCAAGGAGCCAGCCATGAAGATCGCCGTCGGTGCCGACCACGCCGGATTCACCCTGAAGACCGAGTTGTCCGAGCACCTGCGCGGGCTCGGGCACGAGGTGATCGACGCCGGGACGAATTCGACCGAGCGCACCGACTATCCGATCTATGGGTCGCGGGCCGCGCGGCTGGTGGTGACCGGGGAGGCCGACTTCGGGCTCATCGTCTGCGGTTCGGGGATCGGCATCTCGATCGCGGCGAACAAGGTGCCGGGTGCCCGGTGCGTGGTGTGCACCGAGCCGTTCTCCGCCCAGATGGCGCGCCGGCACAACAACGCCAACATGTTGGCGATGGGCGAGCGGTTCGTCGGCGTGGACATGGCCAAGGCGATCCTCGACGCCTTCCTCGAGGCCGACTTCGAGGGCGGGCGGCACGAGGGTCGGGTCGAGCTGTTCAGCCAGATCGAGCAGGGCAAGGAGTTGTGAGTCCGGCCGCTGGCGGGGTGCTGCGCTCGCTGAACGTCGCGCAGGCCGAGCGCTCGCCCGCGGCCAGTGCCCGCACGGGGCTGACCGGGATCCGCAAGCGTCCGGTGGCTCGCTGCGAGGTGCGCGATCCGGGGTCCAAGGACCCGGCCCGGGGCGGGCTGGGCTCGGGACTGGTCGGTGACTTCATCGGGGACCAGCGCCACCACGGCGGCGATGAACAGGCCGTCTATGCGTACGCCCGCGAAGACCTCGACTGGTTTGCCGAGCGGCTCGGCCGGACGCTCCCGGATGGGGTGTTCGGGGAGAACCTGACCACGGTCGGACTGGACGTGAACGGTGCACTGCTCGGTGAGGTGTGGCGGATCGGTGAGGTGGAGTTGCGGGTCACCTGCGGCCGGATCCCGTGCCGCACCTTCGCCGGCGAGCTCGGCCGGCGCGGGTGGGTGAAGGAGTTCACCGCGGAGGCCCGGGTGGGGGCGTACCTGGCAGTGCAGCGTCCCGGAACGCTGGTCAGTGGGGCGCCGATCGAGGTGATCCACCGACCCGGACACGAGGTCACCGTAGAGCTCTGGTTCCGCGCGGTGACCACCGAGCGTGGGCTGATGCCGCGGCTGGCGGCGGCCGGGGCCGACCTGCCGTCGGACACCCGCGCCGAGTTGCGGCTCCAGAGCTGACTCCTGATCGGCGCACCGCGGTGACCCTCTGGGGTGGTGCGTCAGCCGATGCACTCTTGATCGCCTGGTGCGATCAAACCCCTCTTTGATCTCCAAGGGAGATCAAAGACTGCACAGGTTGGGCGGTCACAGCTGGGCGGGGAGGCGGATGTGCTCGGGGCGCAGGTCGGCGACGCGGGTGACGCCGAGCAGTTGCAGGGTGCGGGTGAGTTCGGTCCGGAAGATCTCCAGGGCCCGGCGTACGCCGAGGTGGCCGCCGGCCATCAGTCCGTAGAGGTAGGCGCGGCCGATCCAGACCGAGTCGGCGCCGTGCGCGAGGGCGGTAGCGATGTCGGCCCCGCTCATCACCCCGCCGTCGATCGCCAGCTCGCGGTCCGGGCCGACCGCCTCACGCACCTCCGGCAGCAGCCGCAGCGAGGGCCGCGCGCGGCCGATCTGCCGTCCGCCGTGATGGGACAGCAGGACCGCGTCGGCGCCGACGCGGAAGGACTGCTCGGCGTCGGCGACCGTCTGGATCCCTTTCACCACGAGCTTTCCGGGCCAGGTCTCGCGCAGCCAGGCGACGTCGTCCCAGGTCACCGACGGGTCGAACATCTTGTTGATCATCTCGGCGACCGTGCCCTCCCAGTTGGCCAGCGAGGCGAACTCGAGCGGCTCGGTGGACAGCACGTTGACCCACCAGTTCGGGTGCGCGGCCATGTCGAGGAAGGTCTTCGGGCTCAGCCGGGGCGGGATGGTCAGGCCGTTGCGGACGTCACGCAGCCGGTTGCCGGCGACTGCGGTGTCCACGGTCACCACCAGCGACGAGTAACC
Organism: Enemella dayhoffiae; assembly: GCF_002250625.1. GTDB lineage: Bacteria > Actinomycetota > Actinomycetes > Propionibacteriales > Propionibacteriaceae > Enemella > Enemella dayhoffiae. Next base: position 165,727 of record NZ_NMVQ01000044.1, read on the forward strand.
GGCCGCCTTGGCCCGCTCGATCAGCTCGATCGAGGCCGGCCGGTCCTGCCAGAGGTACAGCTGGAACCAGTGCGGGCTCGGCCCGGCCACCTCGGCCACCCGCTCCAGCGGGGTGGTGCCCATGGTGGACAGGGTGTACGCCAACCCGGCCCGCCGCGCCTCGTGGGCCACCGCGGTCTCGCCCTCGTGGTTCATCATCCGGGTGAAACCGGTCGGCCCGAGCACCAGCGGCATGGCCACCTGCTCACCGAGGACGGTGGCGGTCAGGTCGATCCGGGCGATGTCGTTCAGCACCCGGCCGGAGAACTCCGCGGCGGCGTACAGGTCCCGGCAACGGGTGAGCGCCGACTCGTCGTCGGCGGCGCCGTCGGTGTAGTCGAAGACCGAGCGGGGCGTACGCCGCCGGGCCAGGTTGCGCAGGTCACCGATGGTCGCCGCCCGGGCCAGCCGCGCCTCGGTACCGATGGCCGGGGGCTGGAAGCCGAGCAGGGGGCGTACCTCGGACCAGCGGGGGAGCCGTCGCACGGGTGCGGGCGGACGGTCGGGCATCCGGGGTGTCGTCATGCGGTGACCGTACTCCGTGGCTAGGATCGTCGTTTCCGGGTTCCCCTATTTTGACCCGCGCGCCGCGGCTGGGTAGTCTTGTCCCTTGTGTTCGGCCTGCCCGAACCTTCGTGCGTGCCCCAGCGTGCCTTCTGGTGACGGGTGCGGCAAGCACAGCAGCGCCACGGCGTTGCACCCGACACAGACACGCCTCGACGAGCCTGCCGAATCGGCTCCGACGGGTTGCCACGCAAGACGACCAACGGAAAGAGATAGCAGCCGGTGCCCACCATTCAGCAGCTGGTCCGCAAGGGCCGGAGCGACAAGGTCAGCAAGAACAAGACGCCCGCGCTCAAGGGTTCGCCCCAGCGCCGCGGCGTCTGCACCCGCGTGTACACCACCACCCCGAAGAAGCCGAACTCGGCGCTGCGCAAGGTGGCCCGCGTCAAGCTGTCCTCGGGCATCGAGGTGACCGCCTACATCCCCGGCGTCGGCCACAACCTGCAGGAGCACTCGATGGTGCTCGTCCGCGGCGGTCGTGTGAAGGACCTGCCGGGCGTCCGCTACAAGATCATCCGCGGCTCGCTGGACACCCAGGGTGTCAAGAACCGCAAGCAGGCTCGCAGCCTCTACGGCGCGAAGAAGGAGAAGTAATGCCTCGCAAGGGCCCCGCCCCGAAGCGTCCGATGCTCGTCGACCCCGTCTACGGGTCGCCGCTGGTCTCCCAGCTGGTGAGCAAGATCCTGCTCGACGGCAAGAAGACCGTTGCCCAGAACATCGTGTACTCGGCGATGGAGGGTGCTCGCGCCAAGACCGGTGTCGATCCGGTGCAGACGCTGAAGCGCGCGCTGGACAACGTCAAGCCGAGCCTCGAGGTGAAGTCCCGCCGCGTCGGTGGCGCCACCTATCAGGTGCCGGTCGAGGTCAAGCCGGGTCGCCAGACCACCCTGGCGATGCGCTGGCTGGTGCACTTCTCCCGGCTGCGCCGCGAGAAGACCATGGCCGAGCGACTGATGAACGAGATCCTCGACGCCTCCAACGGCCTGGGTGCGGCGGTCAAGCGCCGCGAGGACACCCACAAGATGGCCGAGGCGAACAAGGCGTTCGCGCACTACCGCTGGTGATCGCGGCTCGGCGTACGCCCGTCGTCCGCCGACCGACACCGCAGCCCGCCGCCGCGTAGGCGGCAACCGCACCACCGCACACCCGACGAAGAGACAAGAGGAACGTTTCTGTGGCTGTCGACATCAAGACCGACCTGGGCAAGGTCCGCAACATTGGCATCATGGCCCACATCGACGCGGGCAAGACCACCACGACCGAGCGCATCCTGTTCTACACCGGCATCACCTACAAGATCGGCGAGGTGCACGACGGTGGCGCGACGATGGACTGGATGGAGCAGGAGCAGGAGCGCGGCATCACGATCACGTCGGCCGCGACGACCTGCCACTGGAAGGACCACCAGATCAACATCATCGACACCCCCGGGCACGTCGACTTCACCGTCGAGGTGGAGCGCTCGCTGCGCGTGCTCGACGGGGCCGTCGCGGTGTTCGACGGTGTGGCTGGTGTCGAGCCGCAGTCGATGACCGTGTGGCGGCAGGCGGACAAGTACCACGTGCCGCGGATCTGCTATGTGAACAAGCTGGACCGCACCGGCGCTTCGTTCGACCACTGCGTGAACACCATCGTGGAGCGGCTCAAGGCCACCCCGCTGGTGATGCAGCTGCCGATCGGTGCCGAGTCCGACTTCATCGGCGTGATCGACCTGGTGCAGATGCGCGCCCTGACCTGGCGCGGCGAGACCGCGATCGGTGAGGACTACGAGGTCGAGGAGATCCCCGCCGAGTTGCAGGAGAAGGCCAAGGCCGCCCACCAGAAGCTGATCGAGCAGCTCGCCGACTTCGATGACGAGCTGGCCGAGAAGTTCCTGATGGAGGAGGAGATCACCGCCGAGGAGATCCAGCACGCCGTGCGCGCCGCTGTCCTCAGCACCAAGGTGACCGCCGTGTTCTGCGGCACCTCCTTCAAGAACAAGGGTGTGCAGCCGCTGCTCGACGCCGTCATCGCCTATCTGCCCGCTCCGACCGACGTCCCCGCCATCGAGGGCTTCGTCCCCGGCAAGGAGGACGAGAAGATCGTGCGGCATGCCGATGCCGACGAGCCGCTGGCCGCGCTGGCGTTCAAGATCGCCGCCGACCCGCACCTGGGCAAGCTGACGTTCGTCCGCGTGTATTCCGGAAAGCTGGAGGCCGGCACCCAGGTGCTGAACTCCCTCACCGGCAAGAAGGAGCGGATCGGCAAGGTCTACCAGATGCACGCCAACAAGCGTGAGGAGATCAACTCCGTCGGTGCCGGCCAGATCGTCGCCGTGATGGGTCTGAAGCAGACCACCACCGGTGAGACCCTGTGCGACCCGGCCAGCCCGATCGTGCTGGAGTCGATGGACTTCCCGGCCCCGGTGATCGAGCAGGCCATCGAGCCGAAGACCAAGTCCGACCAGGAGAAGCTGTCCACCGCCATCCAGCGACTCGCCGAGGAGGACCCGACCTTCCGGGTGCACACCGACGAGGAGACCGGGCAGACCATCATCGCCGGCATGGGCGAGCTGCACCTCGAGGTGCTGATCGACCGGATGAAGCGTGAGTTCAAGGTCGAGGCCAACATCGGCAAACCGCAGGTGGCGTACCGGGAGACCCTGCGTCGCAAGGTCGACAAGGTCGACTACGTGCACAAGAAGCAGTCCGGTGGTTCGGGCCAGTACGCGAAGGTGATCATCGCGCTGGAGCCGCAGGAGGCCGGTGCCGGCTACGAGTTCGTGAACGGCGTCACCGGTGGCCGCATTCCCAAGGAGTACATCCCCTCGGTGGACCAGGGCATCCAGGAGGCCATGACCACCGGCGTGCTCGCCGGCTACCCGGTCGAGGACATCAAGGTGACCCTGCTCGACGGCGCCTACCACGACGTGGACTCCTCGGAACTGGCGTTCAAGATCGCCGGCCTGAACGTGTTCAAGGAAGCGGCCCGCAAGGCCGATCCGGCACTGCTGGAGCCGATGATGAAGGTCGAGGTGACCACCCCGAATGACTATCTGGGCACCGTGATCGGCGACATCAACTCCCGGCGTGGCCTGATGCAGGGCACCCGTGAGGAGCACGGCAACCAGGTCGTCGAGGCGCTGGTGCCGCTGTCGGAAATGTTCGGTTACGTGGGTGACCTGCGCTCGAAGACCTCGGGCCAGGCGACCTACTCGATGGAGTTCGACTCCTATGCCGAGACCCCCAAGACCGTCTCCGACGAGATCATCCAGAAGGCTCGCGGGGAGTGATCCAACCGCACCCGGCGGTGGGGCAACTGGTTTGACTCCACCGCCAAGGTGCACAAGACTGGGTCGGGTGGCCTCGCGCTGTCGCGCGCGGTGGCCCGCCCGGTCTGGCAGACCAAGAGGTAGTACCACCACGTAAACCAAGCGATGCCACGCAACCGGCGCGGTATCAACGAAGAAGGAGCCCATCAAGTGGCAAAGGCCAAGTTCGAGCGGACCAAGCCGCACTGCAACATCGGCACCATCGGGCACATCGACCACGGCAAGACCACTTTGACCGCGGCGATCTCGAAGGTGCTCCACGACAAGTACCCGGACCTCAACGAGGCCTCGCCGTTCGACTCGATCGACAAGGCTCCCGAGGAGCGCCAGCGCGGTATCACCATCTCCATCGCGCACATCGAGTACCAGACCGAGGCGCGGCACTACGCGCACGTCGACTGCCCGGGTCACGCCGACTACGTGAAGAACATGATCACCGGTGCCGCGCAGATGGACGGTGCGATCCTCGTGGTCGCCGCCACCGACGGCCCGATGCCGCAGACCCGCGAGCACGTGCTGCTGGCCCGTCAGGTCGGTGTGCCCGCCATCGTCGTCGCGCTGAACAAGTGCGACATGGTGGACGACGAGGAGCTCATCGAGCTCGTCGAGATGGAGGTCCGCGAGCTGCTGGCGTCCCAGGAGTTCGACGAGGACTGCCCGGTCGTCCGCGTGGCGGCCTTCCCGGCGCTGAACGGCGACCAGAAGTGGGCCGACTCGGTCCTCGAGCTGATGAACGCCGTGGACGAGTACATCCCGCAGCCGGAGCGCGAGACCGACAAGCCGTTCCTGATGCCGGTCGAGGATGTCTTCACCATCACCGGTCGTGGCACCGTGATCACCGGCCGGATCGAGCGCGGCATCGTCAAGACCGGCGAGACCGTCGATATCATCGGCATCCGCGAAGCCAAGCAGACCAGCACCATCACCGGTGTCGAGATGTTCCGCAAGATCCTTGACGAGGGTCAGGCGGGTGAGAACGTCGGCCTGCTGCTGCGTGGCACCAAGAAGGAGGACGTGGAGCGCGGCATGTGCGTCATCAAGCCGGGTTCGACCACCCCGCACACCGACTTCGAGGCGCGCGTCTACATCCTGAACAAGGACGAGGGTGGCCGGCACAAGCCGTTCTTCTCGAACTACTCGCCGCAGTTCTACTTCCGCACCACCGACGTCACCGGCACCATCCAGCTGCCCGAGGGCACCGAGATGGTCATGCCCGGCGACAACACCGACATGACGGTGCACCTGATCCAGCCGATCGCGATGGAGGAAGAGCTCAAGTTTGCCATCCGTGAGGGCGGCCGCACCGTCGGTGCCGGTCGTGTCACCAAGATCATCAAGTGAACCTGCTCTGATCCTGATCTGAACTGATCGCGCGAAGGGCCCCGCACCTCACGGTGCGGGGCCCTTCGTCAATTCCGTGCGAGTTGCCGCTGGCGGGTCGGGCCGGGCTGGCGCCTGGTACGCCTCAGCGGCTGGCCTCGGGGGGAACGTCAGTGACGGGGATGATCACGGTGTCCTGCAGCTTCCAGTCGATCCGGCGCACCTCGGTCCGGGCCTCGTCGAGCTGGGCCAGGCTGACAGTCGCACCGCCGGCCGGGCGGACGAACGCCTCGGTGTGGAAGACGTGGCCCTGATCCCTCATCCGCACTCCGGCCGATTCCACCCAGGGAAGCTTCTCCAGAGCCTGGACCGCCGCGATGATGGACGGGTGCGGTGCGCTGTTGTCGAAGGTGTGCGCCCGGCCGTCGAGCAGGTCGGCGAGGGCCCGGCGTACATTGCGGAAACCGTCGCGGACCACCGAGACGCCGATGCCGATCGCCACCACCGAATCCAGCCACCAGATTCCCAGCCCGATCCCGAGAACGCCGATGATGGCACCGCTCGCGGTGAGCCAGTCGTCCTCGTTCATCGTGGCGTCGGCGTACAGGACCTTGTCGTGCAGCGTCTCGGCCAACTTCTTCTTGGCCGGGACTGTCCGACGAACGGTGTAAGTGGCGGTTTCCATGTCAGCGGTCCTCGGCGGCTGGCATGCGGTCTGCGAAGGTGATGGCGAAGGCGTTCAGCGCGGGCTTCCACCTCATCGTCCATCTTGTC
>NZ_NMVQ01000045.1 GCF_002250625.1 Enemella dayhoffiae
GCAACACCGAACGTGCCGCCGCACTTGCCCCTTGGCTCGAGCACTACAACACTGAACGATGCCACAGCGCACTCGGAGGCAAACCACCGATCAGCCGGCTACCAACCTGATGGCCGGGTACATCTAGCGCCCCGGCCGAGCTCGCCGCAACTCCCTCAGGCCAGGTCCGCGCCCCAGTCCCGGGTCTGCAGGATGTCGCGTACCCGGAGCAGGAATTTGGACGCGGTCGCCCCGTCGAACGCCCGGTGGTCATAGACCAGACCGATGATGCCCACCGGGTGGATCGCGATCATGTCGCCCACGGCGACCGGCTTGCGGGCCACCCCGTCCAGGCACATGATCGCCACGTTGGGCTGGTTGATGATCGGCGCCGACGCATAGCTCTGATAGGGACCCACGTTGGTGATGGTGAACGTGGAACCGCGCATCTCGTCCATCCCGAGCTTCCCGGCGCGCCCCAGCTCGGCCTGCTTCTTGATCTGGCTGCCGACCCCCTTCAGGTTGAGCTGGTCGGCGTCGCGCACCACCGGCACGATCAGACCCTGCTCGTCCAGATCGACGGCGATGCCCAGGTTGACGTAGGGGTGCAGCGTCTGCTGCTTGTTCGGCACGTCGATGCTGGAGTTCACCGCCGGGAACTCCAGCAGCGCGTCGCAGGTCGCGCTGGCCACGAAGGTGAGATAGGACAGCGAAGCCCCGGTCGCCTTCTTGTACGCCTCCTTGTGCGCCCGACGGCACTTCTCCACGTTCTCGTAGTCCACCTCGATCGAGGTCCACACCTGGGGCGCGGTCTGCAGCGAGCGGACCATCCCGGCGGCGATCGCCAACCGCATCTTCGACAGCGTCACCACCTCGTCGCGGTTGTCGGGGACCCCCGGCACGGCCGGTGCCCCGGCATCCGGCCCCATCGGGGCCGCCGCTGCGGCCGCGGGCGCCTGGGTGGCGGCTGCGCTGGGTTTCGCGGGCGCGGCGGGGTTCGGCGTACGCCCGGACGACGGCTTGCCGCCGCCGGCCGAGATGGCCGCCTGGACGTCTTCGCGTCGGATCCGTCCGCCCTCACCGCTGCCGGAGATGTCGGCCAGGTCGATGCCGTGCTCGGCCGCCAGCCGGCGGACCAGGGGGGACAGGTTCTTGCCGGGGGAGGCGCCCGGACCGGCGCTCGCGCCGGCGGGGCTGGACCTGGTCGGCCCCTTCTCGCCATGCGCCGGGGCCGGAGCCACCTCCCCGGAACCGGACGGTTCGGAACCGGCCTCGCCGATGCGGGCGATCACCGTGCCCACCGGGGCGGTTTCGCCCTCGGCGACCAGGATCTCCAGCAGGACGCCGTCGTGCGGGCTGGGGATCTCGGAGTCCACCTTGTCGGTGGACACCTCATAGAGCGGGTCGTCGAACTCGACGGTGTCCCCGACCTGCTTCAGCCAGCTGCCGATGGTGCCCTCGGTGACGGTCTCGCCCAGCTTCGGCATGGTCAGGTCGTGCACGATCCCGGCGCCCTCGGCCATTCCCGCGGACTCGCCCGGCGGCGTACCCTCGTCGGCTGAGCCTGTCGAAGCCTCGTCGGTCGAGCCCCCAGAACCGTTGGCTGAGCCTGTCGAAGCCTTGTCGGTCGAGCCCCCAGAACCGCTGGCTGAGCCCGTCGAAGCCCCCTCCGGGCCGATCCGGACCAGCTCGGTGCCGACGGGTACGGTCTCGCCCTCGCCGACCAGGATCTCCAGCACCACCCCGTCGTGCGGGCTGGGGATCTCTGAGTCCACCTTGTCGGTGGACACCTCGAACAGCGGGTCGTCGAACTCGACGGTGTCCCCGACCTGCTTCAGCCAGCTGCCGATGGTGCCCTCGGTGACGGTCTCGCCCAGCTTGGGCATCGTCACGACGAAGATCTCGTCTGTCATCTGTTGTCTCCTCGCAGCTCGGGGCGGTTCAGCCGTGCAGCGATCGGCCACTGAAGGTGATCATGGTTTCGCCGATGATCTCCGACAGGCTCGGGTGGGCGTGGATCAGGTGGGCCACCTCCGACGGCGTGGCCTCCCAGTTGACCGCGTAGTAACCGCCGTTCATCAGCTCCGAGGCCCACGGCCCGCAGAGGTGGAAGCCGATGATCGGTCCGTCGTTCGGCCGGGCCAGGATCTTGATCATCCCCTCGGTCTCGCCGACGATCATGGAGCGGCCGTTGCCGGGCCAGGGGTGCTTGCGCACTTCGTAGTCGATGCCGGCCTCCTTGGCCTGCTCCTCGGTCATCCCGGACCAGGCGATCTCCGGGTGGGCGTACACGATCCACGGCACCTTGCCGTAGTCGACCGGGACCGGGTCCTCACCCAGGATGTGCCGCACCGCCACGATCGCCTCGGCGTACGCCACGTGCGCCAGCCCGGGGGTGTTCACCACGTCGCCGACGGCGTACACCTTGTCGCGGGTGGTGCGCATGGTGGCGGTGTCCACCTCGATGAATCCGCGGTCGTCGAGTTGTACGCCGGCCTCGGCGAACCCCTGGTCCTCCGACAGCGGCCGGCGACCGACCGCCACCAGCACCTGCTCCACCTCGAGGGTCTGCTCCTTGCCCTTCACCTCATAGGGCACCGTGACCGAGGAGCCGTTGTCGGTGAGCCTGCCCACCTTCGCCCCGCCGATCGCCTTCAGCCCGCGCTTCTTCAGGCTCTTGGCGACGTGGGCGGCCACCTCCTGGTCGGCGCCGATCGGCAGCACCGGGTTGGGCAGGTATTCCAGCAGCGTGGTGTCCACTCCCAGGTCGACGAAGACCGAGGCGAACTCCACCCCGATCACCCCGCCGCCGATCACCGCGATCGACTTCGGCAGCGTCTCCCAGGTGGAGTTGGTCGCCTGGTCGGAGGTGATCACGCGCGGACCGGGCTCCATCCCGGGGAACCACTTCGGCACCGAACCGGAGACGATGATGACGTGCTCGGCGTCGATCACCCGATCGTCGACGACGATCTTCCCGTCGGCGTTCATGGTGCCGAAACCGCGCACCATCTCGATCTTCCGCTTCTTGATCAGCCCCTCGAGGCCCTTGACCAGCTGGTTCACCACGCCGGACTTGCGCTTGTTCACCGCCGGCCAGTCCACGGTGGTCTCGCCCTTGGGCAGCCGGAAGCCGAAGCCGTCGGCGTGCTGCACGTTGCGATACACCTCGGCGGCCTGCAGCAGCCCCTTGGCGGGGATGCAGCCCCGGTTCAGACACGTTCCACCGAAGGTGTCCTTCTCCACGATGGCCACCTTCAGGCCCGCGGAGGCGGCGTACAGGGCCGCGGCGTAACCGCCAGGACCGCCGCCCAGCACGCAGATGTCGAACTCGCTCACGCCCGCACCACCTTGACCACGGTCTCCTCGATCATGGCCGGCTGCGGAATCACCGCATCCTCCAGCGGGGGGCTGGTCGGGGTCGGGGTGTTCAGCGCGGCCACCCGCTCCACCGGCTGGTCGAGCCACCAGAAACACTCCTTCTGAATCATCGCCGCGATCTCGGCGCCCATGCCCAGGTGCTCGGCCGCCTCGTGCAGCACCACCGCCCGGGAGGTCTTGCGCACCGACTCCACGATGGTCTCGACGTCCATCGGCACCACGGTGCGCAGGTCGATCACCTCGACGGAGATGTCCTGCTGCTCGGCCAACCGCTCGGCGATCTCCAACCCCTGGTGCACCCCGGCGGAATAGGTCACCAGGGTCACGTCGCTGCCTTCGCGGGCCACCCGCGCCTTCCCCAGCGGGATCGGCTCCAGCGACACCGGGTGCTGGGCGGTGAGCCGGCGGTACAGGTACTTGTTCTCCAGGAACAGCACCGGGTTGTTGTCGCGGATCGAGGCGATCAGCAGCCCGGCCACGTCCTCGGCCAGCCCCGGCATGACGATCTTGATCCCCGGCACGTGCGCGAAATAGGACTCCACGCTCTGGCTGTGCGTGGGCCCGGCGCGCAGCCGACCGCCGAAGGGCGCCCGCATCGTCACCGGCATCGGATCGCCGGTACGCCAGTGGTGGCGGGCCAGCACGTTGATGATCGGGTCGAAGGCGCAGGAGATGAAGTCGGCGAACTGGAACTCCACCACCGGGCGCAGCCCGACCAGCGCGGCCCCGGCGGCCAGGCCGGTCACCCCGGTCTCGGCGATCGGGGTGTCCACCACGCGGCGTTCCCCGAACTTGTCCAGGAATCCCTTGGTCACCTTGAACGCCCCGCCGAACTGGCCGACGTCCTCGCCGATCAGGAACACGTTGTCGTCGCGTTCCATCTCGGCCTCCAGGGCTGCCCCGATGGCGTCCAGATAGGTGTAGGTGGTCTTCTCCTCAGTCGGCATAGACACCGTCCTCGATGTTGCTGGGGTCGGGCATGGGGGCCGCCAGAGCGGTCTTCCTGGCCTCGATCGCCCACTTCCTGGCGTCCTCACGGATCGTTTCGGCCTCGTCCTGGCTGACGATCCCCGCGGCCACCATCCTTTCCTCGAACAGGGCGACCGGGTCCCGCTTGGCCCAGGTCTCCTTCAGTTCCGGCAGCACGTAGTCACCGGGGTCGTGCTCGGCGTGCCCGTGCATGCGCATCGTGACCGCCTCCAGGATCGACGGGCCGCCGCCGCTGCGGGCCCGTTCCACGCACTCGGTCGCCGCGTCGTGCACCGCGACCACGTCGGTCCCGTCGCACTTGATGCCCGGCATCCCGTACGCCACCGCCTTGATCGCGAAGCTGGCCGAGTGGGTCTGCAGCGGCAGCGGGGTGGAGTAGGCGTACTGGTTGTTCTGGATCACGAACACCACCGGCAGCTGCATCGCGCCGGCGATGTTGACCGCCTCGTGGAAGTCGGCCCGCGAGGTCGACCCGTCGCCGCACATCGCCACCGCGACCCGGTCCTCGCCGCGATACTTGGCGGCGAACGCCATCCCGGTGGCCACCGGGAAGTTGGCCGGGATGTGGCTGGGCGGGTTGTAGGTGTTCAGGTCCAGCCGGCCGTAGTGCAGGGTGCCGTCCCGTCCGCCGGTCGGCCCGATCGCGCGGCCCATGAACGACGCCATCACCTGCTCCGGCGGCATGCCGCGCATCAGGTGCGCGCCGACGTCGCGGTGCAACGGGCAGAAGTAGTCGTCGGCACGCATCGCCGCCATCACCCCGACCCCGATCGCCTCATGCCAGTTGCCGGAGTAGTAGGAGCCCAGCAGGTCACCGCTGCGGTACATCGCGTGCATCCGGTCCTCGAACGCCCGGGTGTGCACCAGCGCCTCGAGCAGTCTGCGCATCAGTTCGGGGTCCCGGCCGTCGACCGGTGCCGGGGGATTGGCCGAGGTGTCGGTGATGTTCAGCGCCGCCAGCACCTCGGCGGGAATCTCGTGCGGGACCGGCGGGGCCAGGGTGCCGGCCGCGGAGCCCTTGACGGACTCATAGGTGGGCACCTCGACCTCCTTGGACACGTCGAGATCCTGCTGGCCCAGCGCCACCGTCTCCGCGGCCAGGGTCCGGTTGCCCGCGGCCTTCTTGGCGGTCGCCTTCTTCGCCGGGGCTTTCTTGGCGGTCGCCTTCTTCGCCGGGGCCTTCTTGGCGGTCGCCTTCTTGGCGGGGGTCTTCTTCGCCGCAGCCTTCCTGGTCGCGGAGCGGGACTCGGTGTCGCTGTCGTTGTTCGCGGTGGCCATCAGCACCTCCTGGATCGCAGGCTTTGTCACTCGTAGTAGCGGAACACCAGATCGGCCACGCAGCAGGGCTTTTCCTCACCCTCGACCTCATAGCTCAACCGGTAGACGGCCTCGATCCCACCGGGCAGGTCCTTCACCTCGGCCAGGTTCACGTGCATCCGGAACCGGCTGCCGGTCTTCAGCGGAGCCGGGAAACGCACCTTGTTGAGGCCGTAGTTCAGGATCACCGAGAATCCTTCGACGGTGCAGATCTCCCACAGCAACCCGGTCGACATGGACAGGGTCAGGAAGCCGTGCTGGATGGTGGTGCCGTAGGGACCATCCTGGGCACGTTGCGGATCGACGTGGATCCACTGCTCGTCACCGCTCATCCGGGCAAACTCGGTGATCCGGTCCTGGGTGACCTCGATCCAGCGACTGGTGCCCAGGTCGGAGCCGGATCGTTCGTGCAGCTCGGCGCTACCGGTGATCACATCGGGGGTCTGCTGGTCGCTCAACTCGGCCTCCTTGACGTTTGTCCCGACCCTAGTGGTCGGCAACTTTGGAGGGAAGGGGCCGCTCAGGAGTTGATCACCAACCTGTACGCCGGAGGCTCCGGTGTCCTGGCGGGCGGGCGTACGCCAGGTCAGGAGGTGATGCCGCCGATGACCATCAACAGGATGATCATCGTGCCGATCGCGCTCGTCGCGATCCCGCCGATCGCCAGCCCCCGCCCGGAATAGGAGCGCGGTTCGTTCGAGATCTGACGCAGGGCGGCGATCCCGAACCCCAGCCCGATCGGCCCGGTGATCCCGCAGGTCACCGAGAGGATGCCGAGCACCAGCGACACCGTCGCGTACGGCGACTTCGGCGGTTCCGGCCGGAAGGCGTACGGGTAGGGCGAGCCGTAGGGGCGGGAATGTCCGGTCGGCACCGGCGGATAGGGCTGCAGCGCGTTCTGGGCCTGGTAGTCGCGGTAGGCGGCCTGGGCCGGATCGACGGTGCCATAGGGGTAGGTCGGGAAGCTCGGGCCCTCGGCGTACGCCGGCTGGGTCGGCTCGGGGTACGCCGGCTGCTCGGGTTCGGCGTACGGGGCCTGGGTCGGGTAGGGATCCTGGGGGGCCTGGGCCTGGGCCTGGGGGGCCTGGGGTGGCTCGGGGGAGGGCGAGGGCGCCGCTGCGGAGGTCGCTTCGAAGCCCACCGGGGTCGTGCCGTCGGCGAGGGTCTCGAACCGGTTGTTCTCGCCGAGCCCGTCACCGGGGCGGGCTCCCTCACGGCTGAAGGGGCTGGCCGATCCGTCCGTCATCGTGACCACCTGTCTGTCCTTTCACCAAGCGTACTTGTCGACGACGCCACGACAGGGGCGCTCGGTTCCCCGCGGTCGTCGCGGCGAGGAAAAAGTCAGGCCCCGTCCGCGTGGACGGGGCCTGACCGGTTGCCGGGTGGAATCAGAGCAGACCGAGCTCGCGCACGGCGTCGCGCTCCTCGGCGAGCTCTTGCACCGAGGCGTCGATCTTGCCCCGGGAGAACTCGTTCACCTCCAGGCCCTGGACAATCTCGTACGTGCCGTTGCTCACGGTGCACGGGAACGACGAGATCAGGCCCTCGGGTACGCCGTAGGAGCCGTCGGAGGGGACCGACATGGACACCCAGTCGCCCTGCGGCGTACCGGCGACCCAGTCGCGCATGTGGTCGATGGTCGCCGAGGCGGCCGAGGCGGCCGAGGAGGCACCGCGGGCCTCGATGATCGCCGCACCGCGCTTGGCCACGGTCGGGATGAACGTGTTCTCCAGCCAGTCCTGGTCGTTGACCGCCTCGGCGGCGTTCCTGCCGCCCACCTTGGCGTTGAACAGGTCCGGATACTGGGTGGCCGAGTGGTTGCCCCAGATGGTCATGTTGGTGATCTCGGTGACCGCGACGCCGAGCTTCTCGGCGAGCTGCGAGATGGCGCGGTTGTGGTCGAGCCGGGTCAGCGCGTTGAACCGCTCGTTGGGGATGTCGGGGGCGTTGTTCATCGCGATCAGCGCGTTGGTGTTGGCCGGGTTTCCGGTCACCAGGACGCGGATGTCGTCGGCCGCGTTGTCGTTCAGCGCCTTGCCCTGCGGGGCGAAGATGCCGCCGTTGTCCTTGAGCAGGTCACCGCGCTCCATGCCCTTGCCGCGCGGCTTGGCGCCGACCAGCAGGGCGATGTTCACACCGTCGAACACCTGGTTGGCGTCGTCGCCGGTGACGATGTTGTTCAGCAGCGGGAAGGCCGCGTCGTTGAGCTCCATGCAGACACCCTCAAGAGCCTTCAGCGCCGGGGTGATCTCGAGCAGGTGCAGGTCGACGGGCTGGTCCTTGCCCAGCAGGTCACCCGCCGCGATGCGGAACAGCAGGCTGTAGCAGATCTGACCGGCGGCACCGGTCACCGCTACCTTGACGGGGGTCTTGCTCACGGTTTCTCCTTCGACTCGGATGACGCTCTGACGTTATCAGGGCACCCAGGCTCGCTCACGCTTACCGCCTGACTCCCACGCGTCCCCAAGTGGGAAAGCGCGAGTGGGAACCGATGAGCGTGAGCGAGGACCCCGGTCTGGAGGCGTACCAAGGAGAAACCCGCGTCGCTCAGGTATCGAGCGACGCGGGTCTCCGCGAGTTTTCGACGGCTACGCCGAAGACCGGGGATTGGGCGCCCTGCGCGCGAAGCGCCTGATGAAACAGATCAGTGGTTGATCGCGCCGTGGGCTCCGGCACCGGTCATCGAGCGCACCTCCATCTCGGCGGAGATCGCGGTGTTGTCCTCCTTGCTGAGCACCGAGCCGAGCCAGCCGAGAAAGAAGCCGATCGGCACCGACACGATCGCCGGGTTGTCCAGCGGGAACCAGGCGAAATGCAGGTTGGGGAACATCGCGCTGGCGAGCGGCTTGGTGTCGCCGATCATCCCCGAGACCGCCGGGGAGAAGATGATCAGCACCAGCGCCGAGATCAGCCCGCCCCAGATCGACCACACCGAGCCCTGGGTCTTGAAGTTCTTCCAGTACAGCGAATAGAGGATCGACGGCAGGTTTGCACTGGCCGCGATGGCGAAGGCGAGCGAGACCAGGAAGGCGATGTTCATGCTCTTCGCCGCGATCCCGCCGAGGATCGACAGGATGCCGATCACCAACACGGTGTAGCGCGCCACCCGCACCTCCTGGGCCGGTTCGGCGTTGCCGTGCTTGATCACCGAGTTGTAGATGTCGTGTGCGAACGACGCCGAGGCGGTGATGGTCAGACCGGCCACCACGGCCAGGATCGTGGCGAAGGCGACACCGGCGATGATCGCCAGCAGCACCGTCCCGCCGAGGGCGTACGCCAACGCCGGCGCGGCCGCGTTCGCCTTGCCGGGCAGGGCGTTGATGGCGTCCTTGCCGACGAGCGCCGCCGCCCCATAACCGATCACGATCGTCATCAGATAGAACGCGCCGATCAGCCCGATCGCCCAGGTGACCGACTTGCGGGCCTCCTTGGCGGTCGGCACGGTATAGAAGCGCATCAGCACGTGCGGCAGGCCGGCCGCGCCGAGCACCAGCGCCAGCGACAGCGAGATGAACCCCAGCTTGTTGGTGCCATAGCGGCCCATCGGCTGGATCAGCGCCTCGCCGGTTCCAGCCTTGACCGCGTTGACCCGGTCGATCGCCGACTGGATCACGCTGGACAGGTTGAACCCATAGAGCGCCAACACCCAGATGGTCATCACGAGCACGCCGCCGACCAGCAGCACGGCTTTGATCATCTGCACCCAGGTGGTGCCCTTCATGCCGCCGATCAGCACGTAGGCGATCATCAGCAGCCCGACGATGGCGATCACGATGTTCTGCGCCATGTCGCCCTGTACGCCGAGCAGCAGGTTCACCAGTCCACCGGCGCCCGCCATCTGGGCCAGCAGATAGAAGAAGGAGACCAGCAACGTGGACACCGCGGCGGCCATGCGTACCGGACGCTGCTTCATCCGGAACGACAGCACGTCCGCCATCGTGTAGCGACCGGTGTTGCGCAGCGGCTCGGCGACCAGCAGCAGCGCCACCAGCCAGGCCACCAGGAAGCCGATCGAATAGAGCAGACCGTCATAGCCATAGAGCGCCACCGCGCCGGCGATGCCGAGGAAGGAGGCCGCCGACAGGTAGTCACCGGCGATCGCCAGACCGTTCTGCCGGCCGCTGAACTGGGCGCCGCCGGTGTAGAAGTCACCGGCCCGCTTGCGCCCGCCGGTGGACACCCGGATCACGATGAACAGTGTGACCACCACGAACGCGGCGAAGATCGCGATGTTGACGATCGGGTTGCCAAGGGTGTTCATGCGGCGCCTCCGCTCTCCAGTTGGTCCTTCAGTCGCGTCGCAGCCGGGTCCAGGGACTTGTTGGCGTGCCGGATGTACAGCCAGGTGATGACGAAGGTGGAGACGAACTGCAGGATGCCGAGCACCAGCCCGTAGGTGATCGCCGAGCCGCCGATCCGGTGCGACATGAACCCCTCGGCATAGCAGGACAGCAGCACGTACAGGAAGTACCAGACGATGAAGAACACCGTCATCGGGAACGCGAACCGGCGGAAACGGGAGCGGAGGTCCGCGAACTCGCTGCTGTTGGCGACCTCGACGAACGCGTCAGAGGTCGGTTGGACCCGGGATGCGCCGCCGGACGCGGCCGGTGGGACCTCGCCGGCGGGTTCGCCGCCGGTCGGTCTGCTGTCGCTCATGGAGCCTCCAGTGATCGGGCCGCTCGACCGTGAGCAGCCAATGCCCAAAACATGACACAGGTCACACCAGAATGTGAGCCGAAGCCCCGGAGGCGATCACGAATCGTTACGTGGTGGCGTACCGCGGTCAGCGGAAGATGATCGTCCGCGCTCCGTCGAGCAGGACGCGCCGTTCGGCGTACAGCTTGACCGCCTGGGTGAGGGTCCGCGATTCCTCGTCCTGGCCGATCGCGACCAGGTCGGCGGGGGAGCGGGTGTGGTCCACCCGGACCACGTTCTGCTCGATGATCGGTCCCTCGTCCAGGTCGGAGGTGACGAAGTGGGCGGTGGCGCCGATCAGCTTCACCCCACGGGCGTGCGCCTGGCGGTACGGGTTGGCGCCCTTGAACCCCGGCAGGAACGAGTGGTGGATGTTGATCGCCCGCCCGGCCAGCGCCGCGCACAGCTCCGGCGACAGGATCTGCATGTAGCGGGCCAGGACCACGAGCTCGATCTGGTGTTCCTCGACCACCTCCAGCACCCGCTGCTCGAACGCCGCCTTGGTTTCCGGCAGCACCGCGTGGTGTTCCAGGGGTACGCCGTAGAAGCCGGTCAGCTCCGCCAGATCGGGGTGGTTGGCCAGCACCAGCGGGATCTGCACCGGCAGCCAGCCCGAGCGCTGCCGAAACAGCAGGTCGTTGAGGCAGTGCGCCGCCTTGGAGGCGAGGACGAGGGTACGCAGCGGGCGCCCGACCTCGTCCAGCTGCCACTCGGCCGCCAGCTCGTCGGTCAGCGCGTCCAGCGCCCGCTCCAGCTCGGCCCGGTCGACCGCCGACTCCACCTGCAGGCGCATGAAGAATCGCCCGTCGGTGTTGGAGAACTGCTGCAGCTCGGTGATGTTGCCGTGGGCCGACACCACCGCCCCGGAGACGGCGTGCACGATCCCGGGCCGGTCGTCGCAGACGAGGGTGATCACCCACTGCTGGTTGCTGGAACTCACCGGTCCACCTTAGGGGCACATCATCAGTTGGCCGGCGCAGGCAGCGGCACCTCGCCGACCTTGTTGCCCAACTCGTCGTTGATCACGATCGTGATCGGGCCCGGCGGGGCGTCGAAGCTGACGACCCCGGCCCACCAGTCTCCGGGTTTCAGCTCCCGCGAGGAGAGCACCGGCTCGTTGCCGTCGCTGCCCATCGTCGGGGTCAGCGGTGCCTGGTTGGGGGCCACCGCCGCGAAATAGAGCGGGTTGACCAGCACCTTCCCCTCGCGGGCGGTGACCAGCACGTCCAGCACCAGATAGCGGCCAGTGGGCGGCGCCGAGTTGGGCCCGTTTCCGGTGCGCTGCCAGGAGAACGTCTTGATCTGCAGGCTGGCCGCGCCCTGTTGCAGCTTGTAGTCCACCGGTGCCGGGCCCGGCAGCAGCACGCGGTTCTCGGTCGGCGTGGCCGTGGGGGTGGGGGTACGCCGGGGAGTCGGCGTGAGCGGCGCGACCGAGGCCCGGGTGGCCGAGGCGACCGAGGTGGGCCGGCCGACGGCCGTCGCTCCACCGCCGCACCCGCAGAGCAGCAGCACGGCAGCCGAAACGGTCCCGACGATGGTTCGGGTGGCGGTGCGGTGCATCGTTCGAGTGTGCCACCGTCGGAGCATCGATGACTCGGCGACGGGCCGTGACTGGGTGATCAGTCGTGGTCGATCGGTCAGTCCTGGCCGAACAGGTCGCGCGTGTACACCTTGTCGACCACGTCGGCCAGCGCCTCGGACGGGCGGTTGGCGACGATCACGTCGGCCCGCGACTTGAAGTCGGCCAGGTCGGTGACCACCTCGGAGTTGAAGAACTCGTCGGCCTCGAGGGTCGGTTCATAGACGATCACCGGGACCCCCTTGGCCTTGATCCGCTTCATCACCCCCTGCACCGAGGAGGACCGGAAGTTGTCCGAGCCGGCCTTCATGGTGAGCCGGTAGATGCCGACCACCTCCGGCCCGCGAGCCAGGATGTCGGTGGCGATGAAGTCCTTGCGGGTGGTGTTGGAGTCGACGATCGCGCGAATCAGGTTCTGCGGCACCTCGGAATAGTTCGCCAGCAGCTGCCGGGTGTCCTTGGGCAGGCAATAGCCGCCATAACCGAACGACGGATTGTTGTAGTGGTTGCCGATCCGCGGATCGAGGCCCACGCCGTCAATGATCTGGCGGGTGTCCAGGCCATGGTTGGCGGCATAGGTGTCGAGTTCGTTGAAATAGGCGACCCGCATCGCCAGATAGGTGTTGGCGAACAGCTTGATCGCCTCGGCCTCGGTGGATCCGGTGAACAGCACCGGCACGTCGTCGTCCTCGGCCGCCTCGACCAGCAGCTCGGCGAACCGGTGCGCCGATTCGGTGTCGCTGCCGACCACGATCCGCGACGGGTGCAGGTTGTCGAACACGGCCCGCCCCTCGCGCAGGAATTCGGGTGAGAACATCAGTTCCAGACCGGGGTGTCGCTCGCGCAGTTCGCGGGTGTGGCCGACCGGCACCGTCGACTTCACCACCACCGTCGCGGCCGGGTGCTGCTCGGCCACGGCCGCGACCACCGCGTCCACGCTGGAGGTGTCGAAATAGTTGGCGTCCGGGTCATAGTTCGTCGGCGTCGCCACCACCACGATCTCCGCGTCGGCGTACGCCTCAGCGGGCTCGGCGGTCGCCCGCAGGTCCAGCCCGCCGCCGGCGAGCAGCTCGGACAGCTCGGGGTCGGCGATCGGGGAGCGGCCGCCGTTGACCGTGGCCACCCGCTCGGCGTCGATGTCCAGCGCCGTCACCCGGTGGCGCCGGGCCAGCAGTGCCGCCAGGGACATCCCGACATAGCCGAGTCCGACCACAGTGATCCGCATGGGCGCACCATATCCGGGGTGTGGTGAACGGACGGTTACGCGATCCGGGAGAACGCCAGCAGGTCGGTCCGGGACCCGTTGCGCAGCCGTTCGGCACCGGTCATCGACCCGGTCTCGGTGAACCCGGCCGCCCGCGCCACGGCGGCCGAGGCGACGTTGTCGCGGGCGCAGCGGACGGTCAGCGCCTGGTGCGGGCCGTCGACGCCGAGCGCGAAATCGGCCACCCGGCGTACCGCCGCGGAGGTGACACCCCGGCCGCGGGCGTCGGGGTGCGCCCAGTAGCCCAGCTCGCCCGTGCCGGCGTCGTCGGTCAGCCGGAACAGCGTCACCGCCCCCAGGCAGCGGTCGTCGTCGGTGGCGGTGACGCACCAGGTCCACTGGTCGTGCCGGGAGTCGCCCTCGCGGCACCAGTCCACGAACTGTCGGGCCGCGGGCAGGTCATAGGGGGCGGGCAGTTGCGGCATCCACCGCTGGGTCAGCGGATCGTCGCACCCCTCGACGATCCGCGGCAGGTCGGCCTCGGTGAACGCGCGCAGCCGCAACCCGTCGGTTTCGAGGGTGGGCATCCGGGGTACGCCACCCCGCGGGTCGTCGGTGGTCAGCGTCGCCAGCCAGCAGTCCCGCAGCTCACCGCGCTGCGGGGCGTACGCCCGCAGGGGCGCGGCGAACCGGAAGCCGAGGCTCTCGGCCAGCCAGCGCGAGGGCCAGTTGCCCGCGTACGCCAGCCAGACCAGGCTCCGCTGGCCACCGGGGCCGAACGCCCAGTCAACCACCATCCGGCAGGCAGCCGCCATGATCCCGCGGCCTCGGGCACCCGGCCATGCGGCGAGACCGAACTCGGCCCGGGCGGGGCCGGTCAGCCGCAGGTCGATCGTGCCGCAATAGCGGCGTACGCCGTCCACCTCGGCCTCGACCGCCCAGGCGATCAGTCTCCCCGCCGCCACCTCCCCGCGGAGGTGCTCATCGACGAACCAGCGGGCATCGGCCTCGGCATAGGGCACCGGGACCGTGGTCCAGCGGATCGACTCGGGGTCGCGGCACTGTTCCACCATCCCGGGCAGGTCGGCGTCGGTGTGGGCGCGCAGGGTGATCCCGCGCTCGGTGTCGAACAGGGTGGGGATGTCGTCTGGCCAGCGGGGCGTGGCGGGGTTCGCGGGCATGTCCGAGATTCAATCGCATCGCGGCAACCCGCTTTCCGTATCCTTGGCCCATGATCAGCGATCAGGAGTGCCATAGACCCGTGCCCGCCGCCCGTCCGGGTGAGGGGTTGGCCTCGTGCTGACCGACATCCTGCTGATCTTCATCTTCATCGTGATCGGCGGCATCTTCGCCGGTGCCGAGATGGCGCTGGTGTCGCTGCGCGACAGCCAGATCAAGCAGCTGGCGCACCGCGGCAAGCGCGGCGCCACGGTGGCCCGGCTGGCGGCCAACCCGAACATGTTCCTCTCCGCGGTGCAGGTCGGGGTGACCCTTTCGGGCTTCCTGTCCTCGGCCTTCGGCGGCGCCACCCTGGCGGCGGCACTGGCTCCCCAGCTGACCCGCGCCGGACTGCCACCCAACGCCGCCAACCTGGTCGCGCTGGTGCTGATCACGATCGTCATCTCCTATTTCTCGATCGTGCTGTCCGAGCTCACCGCCAAGCGGCTGGCGATGCAGCGGGCCGAGGGGTTCGCGCTCGCGCTGGCGCCGATGGTGAACGGGATCGCCACGGTGCTGAAGCCGGTGATCTGGTTCCTCGGGGTTTCCACGAACGTCGCGGTGCGGGTGCTCGGTGGCGACCCGCGGGCGTCCCGTGAGGAGGTCACCGACGAGGAGATCCGCTCGATGGTCGCCGGCTCGCAGACCCTGGGTGATGTCGAGCGGCAGATCGTGGACGACGTGTTCGACGCGGGGGAGCGGTCGCTGCGCGAGGTGATGATCCCGCGTACCGAGGTCGACTTCCTGGAAGGTGACCTGCCGGCCTACAAGGCGGTGCGGCTGATGGCCGACGCCCCGCACAGCCGCTATCCGGTGATGCGCGACGGTGCGGACGACATCGCGGGATTCGTGCACGTGCGGGATCTGTTCGATCCGGACGTGGCGACCCGCTCGACCCCGGTGATCGAGTTCGTACGCCCGGTGCTCGCCCTGCCCGAGACGGTGAAGGTGCTGCGCGCGCTGAGCGAGATGCGCCGCAACGCCGCGCACCTGGCGATCGTGCGCGACGAATACGGCGGGACCGCCGGCATCGTCACCATGGAGGACCTGGTCGAGGAACTGGTCGGCGACATCACCGACGAATACGACGTGGTCGCCGAGGAGACGATCACCACGGTGCACGAGCGCGAGCTGGACGGGCTGTTGTCGCTGGAGGACTTCGCCGACGAGACCGGGCTGAGTCTGGACGAGGGCCCCTATGACACGTTGGCCGGCTGGTTCATGGCCCGGCGCGGTCAGCTGCCGGTGGTCGGCGCCGAGCTCGAGGCCGAGCTGATCCCGGTGGAGCAGGCCGAGTCCGAGGAGCCGATCGCCGAGCGGTTCTCCTTCACCGTGACCGAGCTCGACGGCCGCCGCGCCGCCCGCATCCTGATGAAGCGCCTCGATCCCACGCTCCCTGACCCGGCCGAGGTAGACCCCAACGTTCCCTGAGCCTGTCGAAGGGAACCCGGCCAACGTTCCCTGAGCCTGTCGAAGGGCCAATCGATTGGCGACGCGTACACCCGACGCAGCAGAATGACCCCCATGCAGAACGCCAAGCCTCGAGCCCTCTCCCTCGCCCAGTCCACCGCCGATTCGATGCACCTGGGCAACTATCTGGGCGCGCTGCGGCAGTGGGTCGGGATGCAGGACGAGTTCGAGGCGTTCTTCGGCGTCGCCAACCTGCACTCGCTCAACGAAGGCCCCGACCCCGAAGTCCTGCGGGAGCGTACGCTGCGCACCGCCGCCCAGATCATCGGCGCCGGCGTCGACCCCGAGAAGTCGGTGGTGTTCGTGCAGTCGCAGGTGCCCGAGCACACCCAGCTGATGTGGGTGCTGTCCTGCCTGACCGGGTTCGGCCGGGCCGAACGGATGACCCAGTTCAAGGACAAGGCCAGCAAACGCGGCACCGAGTCCACCAACGTCGGGCTGTTCACCTATCCGATCCTGATGGCCGCCGACATCCTGATCTATCAGGCCGACAAGGTTCCGGTGGGGGAGGACCAGCGCCAGCACCTGGAGCTGACCCGCGATCTGGCCGAGCGGTTCAACACCACCTACGGCGAGACCTTCGTGGTGCCGCAGCCGCACATCCTGTCCTCGGTCGGCAAGATCCAGGACCTGCAGGATCCGACCGGCAAGATGTCCAAATCGTCCCCCTCGCCGAACGGCCGGATCGACCTGCTCGACGACCCCAAGGTCGTCACCAAGCGGTTCAAGTCCGCGGTCACCGACTCCGGCAGCGAGGTCCGCTTCGACGAGGCCGAGAAGCCGGGCGTGTCCAACCTGCTGAACATCCTGTCCGCGTTCACCGGTACGCCGATCCCGCAGCTGGAGCAGGACTTCGAGGGCAAGATGTACGGCCACCTGAAGGTCGCGGTCGCCGAAACCGTCGCCGACGCCCTCGCCCCGATCCGCACCCGCACCCTCGAGCTGCTGGACGACCGGGCCGAGCTGCAGCGGATCCTGGACGACGGCGCCGAGCGGGCCCGCGTCGTGGCTGCGGCCACGATGACCGACGTCTATGACAGGATCGGGCTGCTGGCGGGCCCGAAGGGGGCTTGAACGACCCGGAGAGAATGAATGAGTGCGACCGTGCAGGACCCGGACGGGTCCCGCCTGCTGACCACCGATCAGGTGGCTCCGCTGCTAGCCGCGGCCGTCTCCCATGCCGGCGGTCACCTGGTGTCTTGGCAGTTGGACCACGTCGACGCCAACCCCAACCAGTCGACCACCGCCACCTACACCGCCGTCGTCGACTGGCCGTTCGGCCGACGCAACGAGCTGCTCGGGGTGAGCGCACGCGCCAACGGGCGTACGCCGACCGACGAGCGCGCCGAGATCTTCGTCGACGGCGACCGTGAGGCGGTGGTCTGGCTCTATCCGCGCGACCCCGACCTGCCCGGGCTGGCGCGGGCGGCATACCCGGAGGACATGTCGCGGCTGCTGTCGGGGGTGATGGGCGTGCCGGTGCCGCCGGATCGGGTCCGCCTGGACATGATCGGTTATCGGCCGCGGCGCCGGGCCGTGCTGCGCGCCACCACTGACCTGGTCGGGCCGCAGGGGCCCTATCGGACCGTGTTCTATGTGAAGGTGCTGCGCGAGACCTTGTTCGAGGAGGTACGCCGCCGCCACGAGTTGCTGCGTGGGGCCGGCGTACCCGCCCCACGGGTCGCCGCCGCCACCCCGGACTGTCTGCTCGTGCTCGACGAGTTGCCGGGAATCCCGCTGAGCAAGGCGATTTTCGATCCCGAACCGCCCTGCACCGCCGAGCAGCTGATCTGGGTACTGGACTCGATGCCGCGCCCGGTCTCCGAGCTGCCGCGGCGGGCGCCCTGGGCCGATTCGATCCAGCACTACACCGAGATGGTGATCAAGGCGATGCCGACCCTGGAGCATCGGCTGCGGTGGCTGGCCGAGGAGATCAGCACCGGGCTGGCGCCGATCCCGCCCGGTCACGAACCGACCCACGGTGACTTCCACGAGGGTCAGATCCACGTCTCCGGCGGGCAGATCTGCGGACTGCTCGACGTCGACACGATCGGCCCTGGGCGTCGTGCCGACGACCTGGCGTGTCTGGTCGCCCACCTGTCCACCGTGCAGCGGATGAACGCCCAGCAGGCGGCCCGGGTGCGGCACCTGTTGTCGACGTGGGTGCCGGTGTTCGACGAGCGGGTCGACCCGACCGAGCTCAGGCTGCGGGCCGCCGCCGTGGTGATCTCGCTGGCCACCGGCCCCTATCGCGGCCAGGAACCCAACTGGCAGGCCGAGACGGTCGGCATCGTCGATGCCGCGGAAACCCTTGTGTCACAGGTTTTGTGAACCGTCAACAATCCGGTCGTCCAGTCCGGATGGAGGAGAATCCCCCTATTGCCCGCGACGCGGGGACCACCCTGATATCGCCATAAGCACAGGTCGTGCGGTGGAACTCGGGGGAGAACCCACATGTCCAGACGATTCCTCTCGCGCGCCGGAATGGCGCTCCTCACTCTGATCCTCGCGGTGCGCGCAGGCGTTCCACGGCGGGATGATCCACTGGTCCCCCGCCAGCGGCGCCTGGCCGACCTGGGGGGCGATTCAGCAGCACTGGGCGAAGAACGGTTGGGAGACGGGGAAGTACGGTTATCCGCTCGACACCGAGAACTGTTACCCGTTGGGTGGTGGTACGGGTTGTCAGCAGCACTTCCAAGGCGGCGTGATCACCTGGAACCAGATAGCTGGCGCCTACTGAGGGGTCGCGAGTCGGCCGATCAGCTCAGGCTGATCGGCCGGCCGTGCAGAGTCCTGGCGGCTGCCTCGTGCCAGGCCCGCTCGGTGCGGACGAGCTCGTCGGCGGTGACCAGGCCGCGGTCGGCGAGCAGTCCCAGCAGGGCGTCGGTCCAGCGGAGGTAGTAGTCCGAGCCGTCGGAATCCGTGCTCTGCTTGAGTTCCCGGCCGAGGCGATCGGCCCATTCCGGCCAGTCGAAGACGCCGCGCTCGTGCAGGGCCACGGTGATCGCGAACACCTGCGCCTGCCAGGGTTCGGCGAACACGGTCTTATCGCCGGCGGCCGGCGGCAGCGGCATCGCATCACAGCTCGCCTCGACCCGGGCCAGTTCCTCGGCGGCGCTCACGGTGACTCCGGCTCGACCGGTCGGAGGTAGGGCTCGAACGCGTCGACGCTCACCACCAGGCCGGGGCCAGCGTCGGATCCCCACAGCTCGGTGCCCGCGAACTCCACCGTGTAAAGGAATTCTGGCGTCCGATCGGGGACCTCGCCGATCGGCACCGCGTTGCGATCGGGAAACACGAACGCGCCGTGGACGGCGCTCACCGTGCCGATCTTCGCGGCGGCGTACGCCGGGAGCCGGGTGTGGACCACTTCGGGCACGGCCGTGGTGCGCACCCGCTGACCCACCCGGTACGCCGGAAGTACTGCGGTCTCCCGGTCGTAGGGCGAGCCGTTCTGCAACCCGGGCAGCATTTCCGCCCAGGTCCGGGCCCGGACTCCGCAGTCGTCCAGCAGTCCGGACCGCCGCAGCAACCCCTCGAGCGCCTCGAGCCAGATCCGGTAGTAGCTCTTGTGCAGGTAACCGGGCAACCGTTCCCGGGCCGACCGGCTCTGGTCGATGTTCCATCGCCCGAGCGCCCCGGTGGCCAGGGTCAGGGCCAGCGTCCGGCGCTCCCACTCGGCGTGGAAGGTGGGTTCATCGGGCTCGGGGTGGACCGGGCCGAGGTCGGTTCGTCCCCCAACATCCTGCTGCCGGCTCACCGTTGAGGCTCCGGCCCGGTCTGCTCCGGCAGGAGCGCGGTCCCGATCATCGAATCCCGGGAAACCAACCCGGCCAGGGATTCCTCCGTCCAGCCCTCGGTGCCGCTGGGGCGCTGCGGCAGCACCAGGTAGCGGACCTCGGCGGTCGAGTCCCAGACCCGGATGCGGGTGTGTTCGGGGAGAGTGTGACCGAAGTCGGCGAGTACGCCGCGCGGGTCCCGCACCGCCTTGGCCCGATAGACCGGTGACTTGTACCAGACCGGCGGCAGCCCCAACACCGACCACGGATAGCAGGAGCACAGCGTGCACACCACCAGGTTGTGCAGCTCGTCGGTGTTCTCGACCGCCACCAGATGTTCGCCCTGTCGGCCACGGCACCCCAGCTCGGCGACCGCCGCCGTGGCGTCGCTGAGCAGCCGGTCCCGGAAGCCCGGATCGACCCAGGCGCGGGCGACCACGGCCGCCCCGAGGTGGGGGCCGATCTCCGACTCGTAGCGCTCGACGATGCGGTCCAGGGCATCCGGGTCCACCAACCCCCGGTCGGTGAGCAGGGTTTCCAGCGCTCTGGCCCGGGCGTCGGACTCCGACAGCTCGGAAAACCCGTCATGGGTGTGCTCGTGCTGGTCCGCCGCCATGCGGTCAAGATTAGACCCCGCACAACTCCGGTCTGACGCCTGGGGCGCGACGAGCGGCCGCGGGTTCGCGGCGGGTGCCGGTCCGTGACACCGGAGATGTGCGGGGAGAGCGCCAACAGGTCGGGCCCCGGGACCGTGTGGTCCCGGGGCCCGATCGTGCCGGCTGTGCGTGTGATCAGAACGTGCCGCGCACCGCATTCCAGACGATGGTGCCGCCCTGGAAGTCCTGGCGACACTCGCGTACGCCGTTCACGGTGCCACAGGTCTCACCGAACACCGGATAGCCATAGCGGCCGGCCTCCCAGCCGTTGCGGGCCCAGTGCTGCTGAATCGCACCCCAGACCGGCCGGGCGTCGGTGCGGGGCGACCAGTAGATCGCGCCCCCTTGGAAGAACTGCCCGCAGCCGCCGTCGCGCAGCCCGCAGAACTCGGATCCGGTCGGGTAGCCGAGCTGGCTGGTCTCCCAGCCCAGGGCGGCGTACCGCTGATAGATCGCCCCCCAGATCGGGTGCGCCCCGGTCGCGGGCGACCAGGAGATCAGGCCGCCGCTGAACCGCTGGGTGCACCCGCCGTCACGCAGCCCGCACAGCTCGTCACCGGTGGGATAGCCCAGCGTGCTGGTCTCCGACTTCACCTTCCCGTACGCCTGGCCGATGGCTCCCCAGACGGGGTGGGCATCGGTGCCGGGGGACCAGTACATCGAGCCGCCCCGGAAGAACTGCACGCAGCCGCCGTCCCGCAGCCCGCAGATCTCATCCGAGGTGGGATAACCGAGCTTCCCGGTCTCCCAACCCATCCGGGCCCACTTGTCGCGAACCGCACCCTTCACCAACTGGGCGTTGGTGCTGTTCGAGGAATAGATCGAACCGCCGGTGAAGTGACGCATGCAGCCACCGTCCCGCAGCCCACAGGTCTCGGGTCCGGTCGGGACCCCGACCGGCCCATTCATCCCGCCCAGGGAGTTCCACTTCACCGTGATCGGCGAATCCGGATTCGGAGTCGGAGTCGGCGTGGGCGTGGGGGTCGGGGTCGGCGTGGTCGTCGCCGCCTTCAGCCCCACCAGTGCCGGATCATGATCGGAGGCCGCAAACGGTTCACTGGTATAGAAATCGGTCACGTTGTAGTTGCGCCGCGAATACTGCATCGCGACCGACTCGTCGGCGTTGATGTCCCACACCCCCGATCCGGTGACCAGTGCCTTCGCCGCCGCGTTGGCGAAGATGTGGTCCAGCGAACCGAGCCGACCGCTGAACTGATAGGTCGTCTCGTCGGGGTTCTCGACGTTGTGATAACCCGCCGCCTCGATGATCTGGACCGGCTCCTCCTTGCTGTAGGCGTTGAAGTCACCGACCAGCAGCACCGGCTTGCCGGCGAACTGTTGGTTCGTCCAGCTCGTCAGGGCGGTCGCCTGCGCCTTGCGTGACGGGTTCGACTTGCCCTGGCCGGTGCCGTCGTCGTCACCAGAGCCCTTCGACTTGAAGTGGTTCGCGACCGCGACGAAGCCGAGATTCGACGTGGTGGAACGGAATTCCTGGGCCAGCGGATAGCGGGCGTTGGCGAACGCGTCGTCCAGCTGGATCAGCGAACCGCCGACCGGCGCCGCCTTTGACTTGTCGTAGATGAACGCGGTGCGGATCACGTCCTCGTTGCTCGGGGTGACCGTCGGGCTGGGCACCGCGGCCCAGTTGCCACCCTTGGCGTTCAGCTCGGCGACCAGCTTGTTCAGCGTCAGATCCCGCTCGTGCGAGATCCAGGAGAGCCCGGCGGAGTTCTCCACCTCCATCAGCGCGATCACCTCGGCCCCGGATCCGTTGATGGCGTTGACGATCTTGGCCTGCTGGTCGTTGAACGCCGACTGCGTGTACGCCCCGCGCACCTCGCACATGTCGGTCGTCACCGGGTTGCCGTTGCGATCGGTGTACGCCTTGCACGGCTTGACCGCGTTCTCCTGCTCACCGAGATCGGTGAAATAGTTCAGGATGTTGAAGGTTGCCAGCTGCAGCTCCCCACCGACGGCCGGCGGGGTCGCCGGGCGGTCGTTCTCACCGGTCACCGGGATGTCGGTGTCGTCGCTGCCGACGACCTGCCCGGTGGGCTGGAAGTTCCACTGGAAGCGGTAGTCCAGGATCACCGGCTTTCCGAACGTCAGTTGGGAATTGGTCCGCATCGGCGTGGTCTGCGACAGGTAGGGCAGCGGGGATCCCTTGGCGGTCGCGTTGTTCATGTAGTCCCACGCCGACCCGTCATCCAGGGTGATGTACTTCTTCGCCTGCTCGGCCTCGTAGGCCGCTGCCTCGGTGTAGGGCACCTTGTCGGTGGCGGTGTAGAGCGGCTTGTCACCCACGGCCAGACCGAGCTGGCCGTACTGGTTCAGCTGGTAGTTGTTGGTGATCGTGTAGTTGCCCTGCGGCAGCACCGACATCCCCTCGTACGCCTCCTTCTCGGCGTCGGTGGTCGGCAGCGTGGCCAGCGGGGTCGGCGTCACCGGAGCGCAGCCGTCGACCGCGGTGAGCGTGATCCCGGTCAACTCGGTCAGCGTCTTGTAGCCGTCGGTCTGGGTGGTCGGATATTCGGTCACCTTGCCGGTCACGTCATAGCAGCGGCCCGGCTCCACCGAGGTGTTGCCGAAGGCGAACACACCATCGGACGCCTGACCGGCGGCCTTCGGCGTACCCCCGCTGCCCGGGGTCTGCAGATAGAACCCGTTGAACCCGCCGGTCGGATAGTTGGCGGTCACCACACCGCGCACGGTCACGGTCTGGTCCTTCAGCGGCGACATCGCGCCGGTGCCCTGCACCTCGGCGATCGTCCGGGTCGTCGGCGTTCCCGTGGTCGGGCTGGAGGTCGGTGTGGGCGAGGACGGGCCGCTCGGCGTCGGGGTCGGCGTCGGCGTACCACCAGCGGAGTTCTGCGGGGTCGGCGCGCCCACCGTGAAGTCGGCGGCGTTGTTGTCGGTGTCCACGCCGGCGGTGGTCCGCGCGGCCGAGGTGGTGTTGGACAGCGCCGGGGTGGCCGCCCCCTCGAACCTGGTCGCCGCGCCGTAACCGACCTTGTCCACCACGGCACCGGAGGCGTCGGTGAGCTCGACCGCGCCGTTGGTACCGCTCATCGCCACCGCGCAGGTGACCTCCGGGGTGGGCAGCGCCGGGGCGGTGCCGGTGCCGGCCGCCTGCTGGGCCAGGTAATAGCCCGACGGCTGGACCGCCCCGGTCAGCGCGCAGCTGCCGCCCGAGCCGCCGCTCGCCGAATAGTAGGTGAGCTTCCAACCCGTGAGGTCGATCGGCGACGCGGTCCGATTGTAGAGCTCGATGAAGTCGTTCTTGAGCGGGGCGCCGGAGTTTCCGCCGCCGCCGTACACCTCGTTGACGACCAGGTGGTCGGCGACGGCGCGGGGACTGGCGGGGGCGGCGTACGCCCCGGCGACCGCCATCGAGGTGGACAGCAGGCCGGCGGCGGCTGCCAGCGCGATGCTGGCTCTGGATCGGGTCCAGGACATGAGGGGGACTCCCGTGGTTGGAGGCAGGACCCGCCCGACGCTAGCGGTGCCGGACGGTGTGTGAGGCAGGAAGTTCCCTGACCCGACAAAGATTCACCCGGACGCCGACTGGCCGTTACCTACCTGGGAGCCGTCTCATCTGCCGCCGGTGCGCATCGGCCGAACACCCCACGGGCCCCGGAGGCCGGGCGGTATGGTGCAACCATGAGCGGTCAGACCGAATCGGGCACCGATTTCCAGTCCGTCTATGACGCGGACTCGCTGGCGGGATTCGACCCCGCGCAGCAGTTGGGCGCGCCCGGTGCATACCCCTACACCCGGGGTGTCTATCCCACCATGTACACCCAGCGTCCCTGGACGATGCGCCAGTATGCCGGATTCGGCACCGCCACCGAGTCGAATGCCCGCTACAAGGAGCTGATCGCCAACGGCACGATGGGGCTGTCGGTCGCGTTCGACCTGCCCACCCAGATGGGTTACGACTCCGACGCCGACGTCAGCAGCGGCGAGGTGGGCAAGGTCGGGGTGGCGATCGACTCGATCGAGGACATGCGGATCCTGTTCGGCGGGATCGACCTGGGCAAGGTGTCCACGTCGATGACGATCAACGCCCCGGCCGCGGTGCTGCTGCTGCTCTATCAGCTGGTCGCCGAGGAGCAGGGGACCCCGGCCGACAAGCTGACCGGCACCATCCAGAACGACGTGCTCAAGGAATACATCGCCCGCGGCACCTACATCTTCCCGCCGGCCCCGTCGCTGCGGCTGATCTCGGACATCTTCGGCTATTGCAAGGCCGAGATCCCGAAGTGGAACACCATCTCCATCTCCGGCTATCACATGGCCGAGGCCGGAGCCACGCCCGCCGAGGAGATCGCGTTCACCCTGGCCGACGGCATCGCCTATGTCGAGGCGGCGATCGCCGCCGGGCTCAAGGTGGACGACTTCGCCCCGCGGCTGTCGTTCTTCTTCGTCTCCCGCACCACGATCCTGGAGGAGGTGGCCAAGTTCCGCGCCGCCCGCCGGATCTGGGCGAAGATCATGAAGGAGCGCTTCGGCGCGCAGAACCCCAAGTCGATGATGCTGCGCTTCCACACCCAGACCGCCGGCGTCCAGCTGACCGCCCAGCAGCCCGAGGTGAACATGGTCCGGGTCGCGGTGCAGGCGCTGGCCGCGGCCCTGGGCGGGACCCAGTCGCTGCACACGAACTCGTTCGACGAGGCGATTGCGCTGCCGACCACCAAGTCGGCCCGGCTGGCGCTGCGCACCCAGCAGGTGATCGCGTTCGAGTCCGACGTGTGCAAGACCGTCGACCCGTTCGCTGGCTCCTTTGTCGTCGAGTCGCTGACCGATGGCGTCGAGGCCGAGGCGTGGAAGCTGATCGAGCGCGTCGACGAGCTCGGTGGTGCGGTGAAGGCGATCGAGCAGGGCTTCCAGAAGAACGAGATCGAGCAGTCGGCGTACCAGATCGCCCAGCAGATCGACTCCGCCGAACGGGTGGTGGTGGGGGTCAACCGGTTCACCCTCGAGGAGGAGGACCACTACGACCCGCTGCGGCTGGACCCGACGATCGGGGAACAGCAGTCCGCCCGGCTGGCGAAGCTGCGCGCCAACCGCGACAATGACGCCGTGCAGGCGGCGCTGGCCGAGATCAAGCGGGCGGCGCGGGGCAGCGACAACCTGCTCTATCCGATGAAGGAGGCGCTGCGGCTGTCCGCCACCGTTGGTGAGGTGTGTGACGCCCTGCGTGAGGTGTGGGGGGTCTACGAACCGAATGATGCGTTCTGAGCCGATTGGCTCGGGGGCCCGGCCCGAGTTGCTGACCCGGATCGATGACCTGGTCGAGGAGCTCCAGCCACGACTTGTCGAGTGGCGCCGAGACCTGCACGCCCACCCCGAGCCCAGCCGTGCCGAACATCGGACCACCTCCCGGATCAGGGGAGTGCTCGAGTCGCTGGGGCTGGAAGCACGTTCGCTCGAGGTGCCCACCGGGTTGTACGCCGACGTGCTGCCCGACGGCAGCCGGCGGGTCCCGCGGATCGGGCTGCGCGCCGACATCGACGCGCTCTCCCTGGTCGACCAGAAGGACGTGCCCTACCGTTCCACGCACACCGGGGTGGCCCACGCCTGCGGGCACGACGTGCACACCGCGGTGCTGCTCGGGGCTGCCGAGGTGCTGGTCCGGCTGCGGGAACAGGGACTGCTCAACCGCGGCGTACGCCTGCTCTTCCAGCCCGCGGAGGAGACCAGCCCGGGTGGGGCCCTGGACATGGTCGCCCAGGGCCTGCTCGGCGACCTGCGCGAGGTGTACGCCCTGCACTGCGACCCGCGGACCGAGGTCGGCCGGGTCGCCATCCGCACCGGCGCGATCACCTCGGCCTGCGACCGCTTCCAGGTCACCTTCAGCGGCCCCGGCGGGCACAGCTCGCGGCCGCATCTCTCGGCCGACCTGGTGATGGCGATCGGCGCGGTGATCACCGAGGTGCCGACCCTGCTGTCCCGGCGCATCGACCCGCGGGTGGGTGCCTCGATGGTGTGGGGCCAGGTCCAGGCCGGCAACGCGCCCAACGCGATCCCGGCCAGCGGGCAACTCTCGGGAACCCTGCGCTGCCTCCAGTTGGAGGGCTGGCAGCGGGCACGTGACCTGGTGCCGCAGCTGATCGAACAGGTGGCCGCCCCCTACGGGGTGAGCGTGCAGGTGGACCGGTCGACCGGGATCCCGCCGACCGTCAACCACGCGGCCGCGGCCGGCCGGCTGGCCGAGGTGTGCAGCGCCGTCCTCGGGCCCGACTCGCTGGCCGACACCGAACAGTCACTCGGCGGCGAGGACTTCTCCGAGATGGTGCTGGCGGTGCCCGGCGCGCTCGGCAGGCTCGGCGTACGCCCGGTCGGCAGCGCCGACTGGCCGGACCTGCACCGCCCCGGGTTCGACGTGGACGAGGCCTGCCTGGGCGTCGGCGTCCGCGTCCTCTCCGGCCTGGTGGCGTTGCGACCGGACCCCGGTCCGCGCCGGCGCAGCCAGGCCGCCTGAGCGGACAATCACCTCGACCCGGCCCGGATCGGTTTGAGCGGGGGGTCAGATGTCTTAGAGTTTGCGTGCTGTTGGCACTTCCCCCTGCACTGGAGGCTCGATGTCTCGCTGGATGCGCCGCGCCGCGCTGTCGCTGTCCGCGTCGGCCGCAGTCCTGATCGGCCTTGCCGGGCCGGCTGGGGCGGCGCCGCCGCAACCCGGCCCCACCGATCCAGCGACCGAAGGACTGCGCCAGGCGGTACGCCGCGACCTCGGCCTCGAGTGGCCGGAATACCTGGCCCGCGGGGCCGCCGCCGAGCGTGCCGCCGACCTGGACCGTCAGCTGCAGGGCACCCCGGACTATCGCGGGGTCGCGCTGCAGGGCGCCGAGGTGGTGGTCACCGGAGGCGGGGACAAGGTGGACCGCGAGGCCCGCAACGCCGGCGCCCGGGTCACCGCCAACGGGCGCAGGGCGGCCAGCGCCGAACCGATGCTGCAGAAATACCTGGCCGAGGTGGGCGCCGAGGGACTCGGGTCGGTGCAGGTCACCGCCGACGGTTGGCTGATCACCGTGGCCCGCCCCGACCAGCCGCGCAACACCCGCTCCGGCCGCAGCGTCAGCCCGCAACAGTTCGCGGCGCAGAACCCGGGCGTACGCCTGCAGGCCGGGGGGCCGGCCACGCAGCGCGCCGACGTGCTGGGCGGCCAGGGCTGGGAGGGTTTCTGGTCCGGGGGCGGCCTCCGTTGCTCGATCGGGTTCGCCGGGTTCGACCCGGCCGGTCGCCAGGAGATGGTGTCCGCGGGTCACTGCACCCGGGACAACCAGGTCAACCAGGCGAGGTTGGAGGCGGATCCGGGGGTCTTCCTCGGCAACCGGACGTTCGGCCAGTTCGGCGGTCCCAACAACGCCAGCAACACCCAGAGCACCGCCGGGACCGACCTCAGCATCTTCGTCGGGCCCAGCCAGGACCTGCTGCCCATGGTCGACGCCTACGGCTGGCGCTCCAAGGTGACCGGGGTGTCCAACGCCGTCGTCGGGGCGCCCGTCTGCACCGCCGGGCGTACCAGCCGGAAGTGGAGCTGCAGCACCATCGACGGGGTGGGCGCGTTCGCGGTGGGCGGTTTCCGCGGGGACGACGACGTGCGCTATGTGAACGGGTTTGGATCCCAGCTGACCACCCTGGGCGGTGATTCGGGCGGATCGATGGTGTCCGGGCTGAAGGCGATCGGCGTGCTCAGCGCGGGGGACAACTACAACGGCGTCGAGTACTCCTACGGGGCCAACCTGGACACCTTCCGGTCGATGGGCCATCAGGTCGAGCTCTGGCTGGCCAACCCGGTTGCCAACGCCGGTGCCGCCGGTGGCCGCATCACCGGCCGGGTCCCGGTCGACGGGGGAGACACCGTGGCCCCCAACACCCAGGTCCGGATCAGCGCCAACGGCACGACCAGCACGGTGCCGGTCGCCGCCGACGGCACGTTCAGCTTCACCGCTCCCGGCAACGGCAGCCAGGTCACTCTGACCACCATCAACGGATACAGCGGCTCGGGCGCGGCCACCTGGACCCCGGCCAACGGCACCCCCACCGGGGAGCGGATCTGCGGCCTGCGCGACGGCGGCTGCTTCCAGCCCTACGCCGGCGGGATCATCTACTGGTCTTCGGCCGGCAGCTACCTGGTCAAGGGCGCGATCTACAACAAGTGGTCCGCGCTCGGCTGGGAGAAGGGCCAGCTCGGCTATCCGACCTCCGGGGAGATCTGCGGGCTGCGCGACGGCGGCTGCTACCAGCGCTTCCAGGGCGGGCGGATCTATTGGTCGCCGAGCTCCGGCGCCCACCCGGTCTGGGGCCTGATCGCCGACAAGTGGGACAGCACCAACTATGAGTGGGGCACCCTCGGCTATCCGACCGGCGACGAGAACTGCGGGCTGCGCGACGGCGGCTGCTTCCAGACCTTCCAGAACGGGATGCTGTACTGGAGCCCGCGCTCGGGCGCCCACTGGATCCGCGGCGCCATCCAGGACCGGTGGGCCCAGCTGGGTTGGGAACGCTCCAGGTTTGGCTATCCGCTCTCCGACGAGAACTGCGGACTGCGCGACGGCGGCTGCTATCAGGTGTTCTCCGCCGGTGCCATCTACTGGTCCCCGCGCACGGGCGCCCAGCCCGTCGAGGGCGCGATCTGGGACTACTGGGGCCGCAACGGTTGGGAGGGCGGTCGCTTCGGCTACCCCGTCGCGGGGGAGAGCTGCAGCGGTACGCCGACCATGCGCTGCACCCAGCCCTATCAGGGCGGGACCATCACCTGGACCGCCAGCGGGGGCGCCGCCGGCTGAGCTGGCCTGCCGGGTGGTCAGTCTGTACGCCCGCTGGAGGGTTTGATCACGGTTCGGTCGCGTGGGCCAGGCGCCGCCCTGACTGGCGGTAGATATGGGGCCATCCGCGCCAGCCCCTTGGCGCCACCCCTGAGGAGTTCCTGATGAAGTCCCGCCTGTCCTTCGTGGCGCTGGTGGTCACCCTGCTCTCGCTGGCCTCACCGGCGTACGCCGCCCCCACCGGTGCCCCGGCCGCCAGCACCCCGACCGCCAGCACCCCGACCCCGTCGGTCAGCCGCACCGCCACGCGGACCCCCTCTCGCGCCTCGACCGCCCCGACCCGGTCGGCCACCCCCGCCACCGTGCGGGAGACCCCGGCCGCGACCGCTGAGCCGAGCGCAACCCCGACCCCCACGCCCAGCCCGGTCCCGGCCCACCCGATCGACGCCCGGTACGCCGAGTTGGGCGGACCGACCGGTTTCCTCGGCCAGCCGGTCAGCGAACTGAGCTGCGGTTTGCCGGGCTCCGGCTGCATGCGCCACTACGCCGGCGGTTCGATCTACTGGACCCAGGCCACCGGCGCCCAGTTCATCCGCGGCGCCATCTTCCAGCGCTGGGGCGGCAAGGGCTGGGAGACCGGCTTCCTCGGTTACCCGACCTCGAGCGAGGCCTGTGGGCTGATCGAGGGCGGCTGCTACCAGTTCTTCCAGGGCGGGGCGATCTACTGGTCCCCCACCACCGGGGCCACCATCGTCCGTGGCGCGATCTTCCAGCGGTGGGCCCAGCACGGCCTGGAGCGGAGCTTCCTCGGCTATCCCACCGGTGAGGAAGTGTGCGGACTGCGCGATGGCGGCTGCTTCCAGGCCTTCCAGCGTGGGTCGATCTACTGGTCCCCGCCCAGCGGCGCGCAGGCGGTGGCCGGTGAGATCATGAACCACTGGGGTCGCAACGGCTGGGAGGGCGGCTTCCTGGGCTACCCGACCACCGCCGAGGTGTGCGGGCTGCGTGATCGCGGCTGCTACCAGGGCTTCCAGGGCGGCTCGATGTACTGGACGCCGAACTTCGTCGCCCACGCCGTGCGCGGGATGATTCTGGACAGCTGGCACCGGATGGGCCGGGAGAACAGCTCGTTGGGCTATCCGAGTGGTGACGAGCGCTGCGGGCTGGTCGGCGGTGGCTGCTTCCAGGCGTTCCAGGGCGGCTCGATCTACTGGTCCCCGGCCACCGGGTCCCAGCCGGTCAAGGGCGAGATCATGAACCACTGGGGCCGCAACGGCTGGGAGGGCGGCCACCTCGGCTACCCGACCACCGGCGAGTTCTGCGGACTCCGCGGCGGTGGCTGCGGACAGCACTTCCAGAACGGCTCCATCTACTGGCAGGCCCGCTTCGGCGCCCACTTCGTCAAGGGTGCCATCCGCGATGAGTGGTCGCGCCAGGGGTGGGAGCAGGCTTTTGGCTATCCGCTGACCGACGAAATCTGCGGTCTGGTGCGGGGAGGATGTCGTCAGATGTTTGAGGGCGACGACGCCATCTACTGGGCGCCTGCTGTCGGCGCGAACGCGGTCCCGCGGGAAATGATGGCCGCATGGGGTCGATACGGCTGGGAGACCGGCCGCCTCGGCTACCCAACCTCTCGGGCGTGGGTCCAAGATGCCCCCAACGGGGCGAACCGCGCTTGGCAGGACTTCCAGGGGGGAACGATCTCCTTCGTCTTCCACGACTGGAACAACATGGGAGAGCCGAGTTTTACCTGGCGCTGAGCAGCGCACAGCCGTGCTGACGCGTTATAGCTGAACAAGAACCGGCCGTCGGGAATCCCCGGCGGCCGGTTCGCGTCACCTGGGGTGCGTGAATGGTCAACTTGCTCACCAACTGGATCGCCCCGGTAGAGTTGACCCGTTCCACCTCCGCTGCAGCTTCACCCTGAAGGCAGCGGCCCCCATCTCGGACGGCCGTCACACACGAGCAAGCCGGTCAGGCGTACCCCTGTCGGCGAAGGGAGAGCTGTGGTTCACACCTGGGTCTGGATCGCCACCGTGGCGGGCATCGTCGCGCTGCTGTTGTTCGACTACTTCTTCCACGTCCGCAAGGCGCACACGCCGACGCTCAAGGAGTCGGCCACCTGGTCGGCGCTCTACGTCGGGATCGCGCTGGCATTCGGTGTGGGCGTGTGGATCTTCGGCGGCATGGACATGGGCCAGGAATACTTCGCCGGCTATGTCACCGAGAAGGCGCTCTCGGTGGACAACCTGTTCGTGTTCCTGATCATCATGGCCAGCTTCAAGGTGCCGCGGGCCGATCAGCAGAAGGTGCTGCTCTTCGGCATCGTGTTCTCCCTCTTCGCCCGGACCGGGTTCATCTTCATCGGTGCCGCGCTGATCAACACCTTCGCCTGGGTGTTCTACATCTTCGGACTGATCCTGATCCTGACCGCGGGAAACCTGCTGAAGAAGGAACACGACGACGAGGACGACGAGGCGGACAACTTCATCATCCGGGTCGCCCGCAAGCTGGTCCGCACCTCCGACAAGTATGACGGCGACAAGCTGTTCACCGAGGTCGACGGCAAGCGGGTGCTGACCCCGATGCTGCTGGTGATGATCGCCATCGGTGGTACCGACATCCTGTTCGCTCTGGACTCGATCCCGGCCATCTTCGGGCTGACCCAGAACATCTTCATCGTGTTCACCGCGACCGCGTTCTCGCTGCTCGGCCTGCGCCAGCTGTTCTTCCTGATCGACGGATTGCTCGACCGACTGATCTACCTCTCCTACGGACTGGCCGCGATCCTCGGCTTCATCGGCGTGAAGCTGATCCTGCACGCCCTGCACGAGAACAACGTGCCGTTCATCAACGACGGTGAGCACGTCACGGTGGTCGAGGTGTCCACCCAGGTGTCGCTGGCGGTCATCATCGGCGTGCTGGTGATCACCGTTGTCGCGTCCCTGCTCAGCCCCAAGGGGCGCGCGCTCAGCCTGGCC
Source organism: Enemella dayhoffiae (assembly GCF_002250625.1). Classification (GTDB taxonomy): domain Bacteria; phylum Actinomycetota; class Actinomycetes; order Propionibacteriales; family Propionibacteriaceae; genus Enemella; species Enemella dayhoffiae. The sequence goes on from NZ_NMVQ01000045.1 coordinate 32,027, forward strand.
AACAACGCCCGACGGCACGCGCGCGAATACCTCGACACCGACTACGAGACCGACCCGGAGCTGCGCGAGGAGAACTACCAGAAGCTGCTGCGCGAGGAGGAGCAGATCCGCGCCCTGTCGGACAAGCAGCGGCACTGGGTGCGCCAGGAGGCCGAGATCATGGAGGAGATCCGCAGGGCGCACACCGAACATGACGGCCACGCGGACTCGGTGCCCCCCACAATCGAGAAGTGAACCTCGTACCCCTTGTCGGCGGGGGCCTGGCCGGGTTGATCTGCCTGGTCGTCGCCTGGGTCGCCTGGCGGCGCAGCGCCGATCAGATCTTCGCCGGGGTCACCCCCGGTCTGTTCCCGCTGCCCGGGCAGCCGCAACGGGTGGAGCGGGTGCGCGGTGGCCGGGAGTACGCCGGTCCGGTCGCCGTGCAGTTCCAACCCCCGCGGGACCTGGCGCCCGGTCTGGTCGGCACCGTTGTCGACGGGCACGCGGAGCTGCGTGACGTCACCGCCACCATCATCGACCTTGCGGTACGCGGATTCCTGCGGATCGAGGCGGTACGCCCGGAAGGCGCGCAAGGTGCACAGGGCAACCAGGCCAAGCAGGGAAAGCAGGACTGGGTGCTGACGGCGCTGCCCAACCCGCCGGCGGACGCCCGCCCGTTCGAGCACGACCTGCTGCGAGCGCTCTTCCGCACCGGCCCGCGGGTGCGCATGTCCGACCTCCAGGCGAGTGCCGGCAAGGCGATGCGGGACGCCCAGGTCGAGCTGTACCGCCAGGTGGTGGCCAACGGCTGGTATCCGCGACACCCCGCCGCAGCCGGTGGGCGACTGCGGATCTGGGGCGTGGTGCTGATGGTGCTCGGGCTGATCGCCACCATCGCGGTCGCCGCGTTCGCGGTCATCGGTCGGCTGGACTGGTGGGCCATCGCCGGGCCGGCGCTCACCCTGCTCGGCGGGCTGGTGCTGCTGCTGGTCGGCCGCCGGGTGCGGGTCGGGCGTACCGCAGCAGGAACCGCGATCACCGTGCAGGCATGAGGATTCAAGCAATACCTGGCCACGGCCGAGGCGGACCAGATCCGCTTCGAGGAGGCCTCGGAGGTGTTCAGCCGCTATCTGCCCTATGCGATCGTGTTCGGCGTCGCCGAGCACTGGGCGAAGGTGTTCGGCGAGGTGGCCAAGCGCTACCAGGAGTCGCTCGGGGGCGACTGGAGCGCCGGCGACGTGCTGTTCGACCTGATGTGGTTCGACCTGGTCTCCGGGTTCGACCTGTTCGGCGTGGGGATCCCCGACGCGGAGCTGTTCAACCTGCCTGAGGTGTTCGGCGGGATGGACGCCGCCGGCGCCGGGGTTCTCGGTGACGCGGGTGACGTGATCAGCGGATTCACCGATGGGGTTGGAGATTTCGTCGACTCCGCCAGCGGGTTCGACCTGCCCGACCTGGGCGGTTGCGACCTCGATCTCGGCGGCTGCGACGGCTGCGGCTGAAAAACCCTTTGCGGACAGGAAGTCCCGGCTCCCATACTTGAACCCGTCGCGATACGCCGGGCCGAAGGCACTCGGTTATCCCACTTCAGATGGACAGGTTCCAGGTTCGAATCCTGGCCACCCCTCGGGGTGTGTAGCTCAACTGGCAGAGCGGTTTGCCGGGCCACCGGCTCTCCGGGCGCCACCCCATGTCCGACGTTCGCGACACCCCAAACCGTGGGGTGCGGGCCGATTGCGGTCGGTTATCTGGCGATTGAGGTTCGATTCCTGATCCGCTGCCCAGGCAGCGGAAGGTCCGGTCGCACCAACCTGCCCGCACCCCTTCATCCTGCCCAACCACCCTGCCCAGACCGTCGTGAGGAGGACGATCATGGTCGACATCCTGAAGCTGATCAACCTGCGGCGTACGCCCCAGTCGCTGCGCGCCGACGCCCGACAGCAGCCCAACGCTGCCGGCGGGTTCACGTTCGTCCTCGACGACGTGGCACGGCTGCGTCGGTTCCTGATCCTGGGCACCGAGGGTGGCACCTACTACACCTCGGCCCCCGAGCTCACCTTGGACAACGCCGAGGTCGTGCTGCGGCTCTGCGCCGAGGATCCGGATTCGTTGCTGGCAACGATTCGCGAGGTCTCGGTGGGCGGTCTGGCGCCGCGTCAGCAGCCGACCCTGTTCGCGCTGGCCGCGGCCACCGCGCGCTGCGACGAGCCGTATCGTCGTCGGGCGTTGGCGATGCTGCCCGAGATCGCCCGGACCGGAACCCAGCTGTTCCTGTTCGCCGGCTATGTCGAGCAGTTCCGCGGCTGGGGTCGTGGGCTGCGTCGCGCGGTCGCGGCCTGGTACGCCGACCAGCCGCTGCAGAAGGTGGCCTACCAGGCGGTGAAGTATCGCTCTCGTGAGGGCTGGACCCACCGCGACCTGCTCCGGCTGTCGCACCCGCGCACCACCGACCCGGCCCGCCGGGCGCTGTTCGAGTGGGTGGTGCGCGGTGGTGAGCCGACCGAGGTGGCCGACGCGCTGCCGCAGGTCACCGGCTTCGTCGCCGCCCAGCGCGCCGACACCGACGAGCTGGTACGCCTGATCGACCGCCACGCGCTGACCTGGGAGATGCTCCCGGATCACGCGCTGACCCAGCCGCAGGTGTGGGATTCCCTTGTCCGCAAGGGGATGCCGATGACCGCGCTGCTGCGTCAGCTCGGCCGGTTGACCGCTCTCGGGGTGCTCGCCCCCGGGGCGGAGGTGACCGAGCTGGTGGTGGCGCAGCTGGTGGACACCGAGCGGATCCGCTCCGCCCGGGTGCACCCGCTGCAGGTGCTGATCGCCCAGCGCACCTACGCCACCGGACACGGTCTGCGCGGGTCGCTGACCTGGCGGCCGGTACCGCAGGTGATCGACGCGCTCGAGCAGATGTTCGAGCGGGCGTTCACCACGATCCGGCCGACCGGCAAGCGGTTGCTGCTGGCCATCGACGTGTCGGCGTCGATGGACTGTGGGCACCTCGCCGGATCCGCCATCACCCCGCGGGAGGCGGCCGCGGCGATGGCGATGGTCACCGCGCGGACCGAGTCGGCGTACCAGATGGTGGGGTTCTCGCACCGCCTGGTGCCGCTGCCGATCTCCCCACGGCAGCGGATGGACCACGTCGTCACGGCGATGCGGTCGGTGCGGATGGGCGCGACCGACTGCGCGTTGCCGATGCAGTTCGCGCTGCGTCGCAAGCTCGCGGTCGACGCGTTCGTGGTCTTCACCGACAACGAGACCTGGTTCGGGGACGAGCACCCGCACCAGGCGCTCCAGCGCTACCGCACCGCGACGGGCATCCCGGCGCGGCTGGTGGTGGTCGGCATGACCGGAACCCTTTCCACGATTGCCGATCCCGACGACGCGGGAATGCTGGACGTGGTCGGTTTCGACGCCTCGGCGCCGTCGGTGATGGCCGACTTCATCCGCGGTTGAGGCCGGGTCGAAACGAGCCGGGGGTGGCCCGGAAGTTCACGCGTTGCTGAGCTTCCGGGCCGCCTTCAGCGCCGCGACGGCAGGGCCGCGGGCGGACTCCTCGCGTTCCACCAGTCGCTGGTGCAGCACGCCATAGGTGAACGAGGACTCGCCCGCGGCCGTGGCCGCCTCGGCGAGTTCGCGCAGCCGTTCGCGGATCACCACACAGTCCTGCACCACGCCGAGGGTCTCGGTGACCTGTTCCCAGGCGCCGGCCATCGCGGCCGCCTCGTCACCGCACACGTCGATCGACGCCTCCCACGCATACCGCGCGGCCTTGGCGCGTTTGCGGGTGAGGTGCCACGCCTCCTCGGCCTCGGCCCCCTCGAGCCCGCGGGCCCGCCGCCACGCCTTGGCCACCCGCCGATCGACCCGCCCGAGCAGCTCGGGCAGCACCCCCTTGGCCCGCGCGCCGGCATAGTCGGTGAACGGCGGATCGGTGACCAGATCGAGCAGACTCGTTGCCAGCCTGGAAAACCGGGCCGAGTCGAGCGCCTTGACCAACTCACGGTGCGCCCGCCGGTGCTGCTCGTCGAGGGTGTTCTCGATCCGCTCGGCGACCGGGCTGATCACGCTGTCTGCGGGCAACGCGTTCAGCTCACCGCGGAGCTGATCGCGCAGCACCTCGGCATCCCGCGGGGCGCCGAGCATCCCCGCCAGCCACTTCAGTTCGGCCCGGAGCTGGTCGGTGACCTCGCGGTCCATCAGCGCACGGAAGGTGCGCAGGGCGCTGCGCAGCCGCCGGGTGGCGACCCGCATCTTGTGCACCGAGTCGGGAACGTCGGCGCGCACGTCGGCCTCACGGTTCTGGATCACCCCGACCTGGTCGGCCAGGTGGGCGCCGATCACCTGGGCCGCGGTCGCCTTGCGCGGGCGTGCCGGACGGTCGGCCTCCGCCAACTGCTCACCCAACGCCTGGACCAGCTTCGACACCGACTCCGAGACGGGTACGCCGGCCTCCGCGAACCGGGCGGTGATCCGGTCCAGCAGCTCCACTCTGCCGCGGGTCAGCTCCACCTCCAGCTCGCGCCAGCTGCATTCCTCGCCCCGGCGTACCGCGGTCACCTTGTCGTCGCAGAGCATCGCCAGCGACCCGCCGCGCGGGCCGGTCAGCTGGGTCTCGGTGCGGTTGGTGCGCAGTTCCAGCACCGGCACCAGGGGAGCGGCGCCGATGATGTCGGTGACCTGCTCGCGCAGCGCCGTGGGCACCAGCCGTGCCGCCGAACCGGTGGTCAGCGGGAGTCCGACCTCGGTGCGGCTGTCGCCGTCACCGGGCAGCTTGAGGTGCCAGCCGGCGTCGTTTCCTCCGGTACGCCGCCGCAGCGTCCGCCGGTTGCGGGCCAGCAGCAGGTCGGGGGTGTCGTAGTAGACGGCCTGCAACCGGTGCCGCTCGGTCTCGCCGAGGCGTACCAACTCGGAGAGGTCGGGTACCTGCTGCCCGTCCTCGATCCGGAACTTCCGCTCGGTCTCGGTGGCCCTGGTGGCCATTGAACGCTCCCTTCAGCTGGTCCGGGCCGCGGACGCGACGGCGTCCAGCCCGGGCTCGGCCATGATGATCGTGTAGTGGTTGCTGCCCGGCACCTCCCGCACCTCGAACCGGGGCAGGTCCGCGGCCCGCTCGGCGACCGCCGCGGCCGGATAGAGCCCTTCCGGCTGGTCCAGCAGGCCCCGCTCGGCGCGCAGGAAGACGGTCGGATGCTGCAGCGCAGCCAACGCCGCGGCCACCGAGGCGCCGCCCTGCACCTCTCGGGAATCGGCCACCATCGCCTCGACCGCCGTGGCCGGCCGCAGGTGTGGCGCCTGCCCGACCAGGTCATAGCTCAGATAGCGCTCCAGCGCCGCGTCCCAGTGGTCGGCGAACGCCGGGTGGGCGCGCCAGAAGTCCAGGTAGGCGCGCTCGCTCGGGAACTCCCGGCTGAGCCGCTCGGCCGCGGGACCGAGCACCGCCTGGATCGCCTGCTCCGGGTCCATCCCCGGTGGCAGCGGCAGCGGCAGACCGCCGTCGACGAGCACCAACCGGGACACCAGCTCGGGGTGTCGATGCGCGAGCACCACCGCGACGAACGCGCCCATGGAGTGACCGACGACAACCACCGGCTCCTCGACCCCGACCGTCGCGAGCAGGGCGGCCAGGTCGTCGGCGTGACTGACCATGCCCCAGGGCCCGGGCAGGGTGTTGCTGCGACCCCGGCCGCGCAGGTCGGGGGCGATCACCCGATGCCCGGGCAGCGCGTCGGCCAGTTGCTGCCAGGCCAGGTGGGAGGCGGTGATGCCGTGGATCGCCAGCACCGTTGGCGCCTGTGCGGCGTCCTGCTCCGGAGTCCAGATGCCGGCCCGCAGCGTCCCGCCCCGCACCGGCGCGTCGACGGTGCGGTGGTCGCTCATTTGGCGGTCCAGCCGCCGTCGGCGACGAAGTTGCTGCCGGTGATCATCCCCCCGTGCGGGCCGGCGAGAAAGGCGATCATCGCGCCGAGGTCCTCTGGGGCGACGAACTTTTTGATCGCGTGCGGGGCGAGCATCACCTTCTCGGCGACCTCGTCCTCACTCATGTTGTGCGCCCGGGCCTGGTCGGGGACCTGCTTGGCGACCAGCTCGGTCCAGGCGTACCCGGGGTTGACGCAGACGCTGGTGACGCCGTGCTCGGCGCCCTCGAGGGCGGTCACCTTGGAGAGTCCCTCCAGCCCGTGCTTCGCGGAGACGTACGCCGACTTGTAGGCGGAGGCGACCAGGCCGTGCACCGAGGACACGTTGATGATCCGGCCGAACGAGTTGGCGTACATGTGCGGCAGGCTGGCGCGGATCAGCAGGAAGGGCGCCTCCAGCATGACCCGGTGCAGCAGTCGCCAGCGCTCGGGGTCGAACTCCTGGATCGGGGAGACCTGCTGCATGCCGGCGTTGTTGACCAGGATGTCGGCGTCCAGCCGAAGGTCCTCCAGGGCGCGGGTGTCACCCAGATCGCACACCCACGCCTCACCGCCCACCTCGTCGGCGACCTGCTGGGCGGCCTCGGCGTTCAGATCAGCCACCACGACGTGGGCCCCCTCGGCCGCCAGGGCCCGGGAAGCGGCGGCGCCGATGCCGGCACCGCCACCGGTGACGATCGCCTTGCGGCCCTCAAGTGTCTGCTCGCTCATGCTGCTCCTCCCTGTCGGCCCGTCGGCCCGTCGCCCCGTCGCACTGTCGTCCTGTCGTGCGGAGGGCGGGCCGCTCCGCGGCATCCTTCAGGCTACCGTCTGGGCCACACGCCCGAGCTGCCCCTGCGGTGCGAGTCGACCAGATGGGTGTCAACGATCCCGACGGCCTCCATCAGCGCGAACATGGTGGTCGGACCGACGAACCGGAAGCCGCGCCGCTTCAACGCCCTGGACAGCGCCACCGACTCGGGGGAGGTGGTCGGGATCTCCGCCAGCGTCCGCGGGGCCGGGGTCTCGGCCGGTTGGTGCGACCAGATCAGCTCGACCAGCCCCTCCTGCTCACGCAGCGCCACCGTCGCCGCGGCGTTGCCGATCGTGGCCAGGATCTTGGCGCGGTTGCGGACGATCCCGGCGTCGGCGAGCAGCCGTTCGACGTCGCGGTCACCGAACGCGGCGACCGCGTCCGGGTCGAAGTGGGCGAACGCGGCGCGGAAGTTGTCCCGCTTGCGCAGGATCGTCGCCCAACTCAACCCCGCCTGGAATCCCTCGAGGCTGAGCCGCTCGAACAGGCCCTGCTCATCGCGGATCGGCATGCCCCACTCGGTGTCGTAGTAGGCGCGCAGCAGCGGATCGCTGGCCGCCCACACCGGACGCGCCAACCCGTCGTCGCCGATCACCACAGCCGGCTCGCTCACCTCATCCACCTCGTCGCTCGTCGTTCACCTGCGCTGCCTAGTCTGACGGCCGTGACCGACAACGGGCAGCCCGGGCTGAAACGGCAACTGCGGCTGGGCGACGCCGTGTTCATCGGACTGGGTTCGATGATCGGGGCCGGGGTGTTCGCGGTGTGGGTGCCCGCGGCCCAGGTGGCCGGGGTGTGGCTGCTGCTCGGGCTGGCGATCGCGCTGATGGTGGCCTACTGCAACGCGACGTCCTCGGCCCAGCTCGCCGCGCAGTATCCGACCTCGGGCGGCACCTACGTCTATGGCCAGGAGCGGCTGGGGGAATGGCCGGGATTCCTTGCCGGGTGGGGATTCGTGGTCGGCAAGACCGCCTCGGTGGCGGCAATGGCGCTCACCTTCGGGCAATATCTGGCGACCGCATTGGGGGTGCCCGACATCGCGACGATCGGCCGCTCGCTGGCGATGGCGGCGGTGCTGGTGCTGGCCGCGGTGAACTGTTTGGGGGTGACCCGCACCGCCCGGCTGACTCGGATCATCGTGGTGATCGTGCTGGCGGTGCTGGTGGTCGCCATGGTCAACAACGTGGCCTGGCCGATGTGGGGGTGGGTGCGCCTCGCCGAGCCCGGCCCGATCGGCCCCTATCAGGTGCTGCAGTCGGCCGGGCTGTTGTTCTTCGCGTTCGCCGGTTATGCCCGGATCGCCACCATGGGCGAGGAGGTGGTCGAGCCCCGGCGGACGATCCCGCGGGCGATCCTGATCGCGCTGTCGCTGACCGCGGTCGTCCATTTCGTCGTGGGTGCGGTGCTGCTTCGCGGCGGCGCCCAGTGGATCGCTTCTGCCCAGGCTCCGCTGGCACTCTCGCGCTGGCACTCGGTGACCCTGGTGGTCACCGTCGGCGCGGCGCTGGCCACGGCCGGCGCGATGTTGAACCTGATGACCGGGATCGGCCGGACCACCCTGGCGATGGCCCGCAACCGTGATCTGCCCGGGTGGTTGGCCGTCATCGAGCCGCGTCATCAGGTGCCGCGGCGGGCGGAGGTGGTGCTGGCGGTGGTGGTGTGCGCGCTGCTGCTGATCGGTGACCTGCGCACGGTGATCGGCTTCTCCAGCTTCGGCGTACTGATCTACTACTGCATCGCCAACCTGGCCGCGCTGACCCAGGGCCCGGCCGACCGTCGCTTCGGCAAACCGCTGCAGGTGCTGGGTGCGGTGCTGTGCCTGGTGCTCGTGGCCACCCTGCCCTGGCAGTCGGTGGTCGGCGGTCTGATCATGTACGCCGTCGGCGCGGCGTACCGGCTGCTCACCCGCGCCCACCGGAAGCACCTCGCCCCCTGACCCGTGCCTCGCCCCCGATAGACCGGGGGCGTCGCACCACTTGGGGAGCGTCGCGACAGGGCCCTTGATCTGCCCGGGAAGAAAACCTCCGGGCCCGGGGTTGCACGGGCATGAAGATCGACATCTGGTCCGACATCGTGTGCCCGTTCTGCTATCTCGGCAAGCGGGAGCTGGAGCTGGCGCTGGCCGACTTCGAGCACCGCGACCAGGTGCAGATCAGCTGGCGCAGCTTCGAGCTCGACCCGACGATCGAGCCGGTCTCGGACAACACACTCGTGCAGAAGATCGCCAGCAAATACGGCATCAGCGAGGCCGAGTCGGAGCAGTCCCAACGGCAGATCGCCGAGCGGGCGGCCAGCCTGGGGCTGACCTTCAACTGGCAGCAGGCCCGGTTCGGGAATACCTTCGACGCGCACCGGCTGGTGCACCTGGCAAGGGAGCTCGGGCTGGAGCAGCAGGCGTACGAGCTCCTGTTGCGCGCCTATTTCACCGACGGCGTGGCGGTCGGCGATCCGGCGGAGTTGCAGCGGCTGGGTGAGGAGATCGGGCTTCCCGAACAGCGGGTACGCCGGTTGCTCAGCTCCGACGAGTTCGCCGCAGCGGTGCGCGCGGACGAACAAGAAGCCCGTTCCCTGGGCATCTCCGGGGTGCCGTTCTTCGTCTTCGCCGACCGGTACGCCGTGTCCGGCGCCCAGCCGCAAGAGGTGTTCGCCAACGCGCTCGCCAAAGCATGGCAGGACACCCACCCGGCCGGACTGATCGACGTCGGGCCCTCCGGCGAAGCGTGCGGCCCCGACGGCTGCTGAGCCGATCACAGGGCGGCGAGGATGTCCTCCACGCGCTGCTTGGCGTCACCGAACAGCATCTGCGTGTTCTCCCGGAAGAACAGCGGATTCTGCACCCCGGCGTACCCGGTCGCCATCGACCGCTTGAACACGATCACCTCCCGAGCCCGCCACACCTCCAGCACCGGCATGCCGGCGATCGGGGAGTTCGGCTCCTCCAGGGCTGCCGGGTTGACCGTGTCGTTGGCGCCGATCACCAGCACCGCATCGGTTTCGGGGAAGTCGTCGTTGATCTCGTCCATCTCCAGCACGATGTCGTAGGGCACCTTCGCCTCGGCCAGCAGCACGTTCATGTGTCCCGGCAACCGACCCGCCACCGGGTGGATCGCGAATCGCACCTCGACCCCGCTCTCGCGCAGTCGACGGGTCAGCTCGGCCACCGGATATTGCGCCTGGGCCACCGCCATCCCATAACCGGGCGCGATCACCACCGACCGCGACCTCTTGAGCAGCGCCGCCACGTCGGCTGCGCTGGTCTCCCGGTGCTCCCCATAGTCGCGGTCGGCATCAGCGGTCACCGCGCCGTCGGAGCCGAAGCCACCGGCGATCACCGAGACGAACGACCGGTTCATCGCCCGGCACATCAGATAGGACAGGATCGCACCCGACGACCCGACCAGGGCGCCGGTGACGATCAGCAGGTCGTTCTCCAGCATGAATCCCGCCGCCGCGGCCGCCCAACCGGAATAGGAGTTCAGCATCGACACCACCACCGGCATGTCCCCGCCGCCGATGCTCGCCACCAGGTGGAAACCGATCGCGAGCGCGATCAACGTCATCAGCAGCAGCGGGATCAACGACGGCGCCGCCAGGAACCACACCAGCAATCCCGCGCAGGCGATCAGCCCGAGCAGGTTCAGCAGGTGCCGGACCGGCAGCACCAGCGGGGACGACTTCATCCGGCCGCTCAGCTTGGCCCAGGCGACCAGCGATCCGGTCAACGTGATCGCACCGATGAACACCCCGAGGAACACCTCGACCAGGTGCACCGGATCGCGGCCTTCCTCGGCCAGGAAGGAGTTCACGCCGACCAGCACCGCCGCCAGACCGACGAACGAGTGCAGCAGCGCGACCAGTTCCGGCATCCCGGTCATCGCGACCGTGCGGGCCCGCCAGCCGCCGATCACCGCGCCGATCGACATCGCCAGCGCGATCAGGATCGCGGTCACCACCAGGTTGGAGCTGCCACCGATCTCGTGCGCGTGCTGCAGCCCGAGCACGATGGTCGCGCCGACCGCCAGCACCATTCCGATCACCCCGGCCAGGTTGCCGCGGCGGGCCGTCTCGTGCCGGGACAGCCCGGCCAGCGAGGCGATGAACAGCAGCGCGGCCAAGATGTAGACGACCCGCACCGCACCGGCGACCAGCTCAGTCGGCATCGCTCAGTCCTTTCGGAACATCGTCAGCATGCGGTTCGCCACCAGGAATCCGCCGAAGATGTTGATGCTCGCCACCACCACCGCGATGAACGACAGGATCCGCACCGCGAGGTTGTCCGAGCCGATCTGCAGCAGCGCACCGACCAGGATGATCCCCGAGATCGCGTTCGTCTCGGTCATCAGCGGGGTGTGCAGGGCGTGGGTGACGTTCGAGATCACGTAGTACCCAACCACCACAGCAAGTGCGAAGACCGTGAAGTGCAGCAGGAACACCTGCGGGGTGAATGCCAACCCGACCGCCAGCGCCGCCGCGGCCACTCCCAGCGAGACCGTGCGCGCGGCCCGTCCGCGCACCGCCACCTCGGCGGTCTGGGTGGTCGCCGCCTCGGAGCGGGTGGCCGAGGCCGCCGCCGGCACCGGCGCCGCCGACACCTGCACCGGTGGAGGCGGCCAGGTCACCGCACCGGCGTCGGTGACCAGCATCGAGCGCTGCACCACGTCGTCGGTGTCCAGCACCAGTTGCCCGTCCTTGCCGGGGGCGAGCAGCTTGACCAGGTTGACCAGGTTGGTGCCGAACAGCTGCGACGCCTGGGTGGGCAGCCGCCCGGCCAGGTCGGTGTGACCGAGGATGATCACCCCGTTGTCGCTCATCACCACCTGATCGGCGCGGGTCAGCTCGCAGTTGCCGCCGTTGGCCGCGGCCATGTCCACGATCACGCTGCCGGGACGCATCGAGCGCACCATCTCGGCGGTGATCAACCGCGGCGCCGGTCGGCCCGGGATCAGCGCGGTGGTGATCACGATGTCCGCGCCGGCCGACTGCTCGGCGTACAACCGCATCACCAGGCGTTCCTGGTCGTCGCTCATCTCGCGCGCATAGCCGTCGCTGGACGCCTCCGCGTCCTGCGCGTCGGGCAGGTGCACGAACTCCGCCCCCATCGACTCGACCTGCTCGGCGACCTCGGGGCGTACGTCGAACGCCCGGACCACCGCCCCCATCGAGTTGGCCGTGCCGATCGCGGCCAACCCGGCCACCCCGGCGCCGACGACGAACACGTTCGCCGGTGGCACCTTGCCGGCGGCGGTCACCTGCCCGTTCAGCAGCGAGCCGAAGTTGTACGCCGCCTCCACCACCGCGCGATAGCCGGCGATGTTCGCCATCGACGACAGCACGTCCAGCGACTGGGCGCGCGAGATCCGGGGGACCGCGTCGAGCGCGAGCGCGGTCACCCCGCGCACCGCCAGCGCGTCGAGCAGCTCGGGGGAGCGGGCGGGGGCGAGCATGCACGCCAGCACCAGCCCCGGGCGCATCCGGTCCAGCTCCTCGGGCAGCGGGGCATAGCACTTCAGCACCAGGTCGCTGGCCCACACCTCGGCCGCGTCCCCGACGAAGGCGCCGGCTGCGGCGTACGCCGGATCGGGCAGGTGGGCCAGCGCTCCGGCACCGGACTCGACCACAACCTCGAAACCCAGACCGACCAGCTGCGTCACGGTCTTCGGGGTGGCCGCGACCATCGTTTCGCCGGGTCGCAGCTCCTTCGGTACGCCGATCCGCATGTTCCTCCCGCCGGTCCGGGCGCACCGTCGCGCCCTGTTCAGCACCCTAGCCCCGCCGACACGATGGCGCTGAGCGGGACTCGCCGACGCCCAATAGGCTGGGGACCACGCGAGTCTGGAGGTGCCGTGGCGCAGCAGGTGACCATCATCGGAGCCGGGATCACCGGCCTCACCCTCGGTCTGTTGGCGACCCGGGCGGGTTTGCCGGTGACGCTGGTAGACCCCGGCCTGCGGCTCGGGGAGCGCGACGGGCTGATGGGCGCCCCGGCCGGTCTGCAGCAGGAGTTGCAGTATCACCACGTCGAGCGCTGGTGGGGAGACGCCGGGCTGCAGGCCTACGCCGAGCAGGTCCGGCGCGGCCAACAGCTCGTCCTGGCCTGCGCCGCCGACTGCGGCGTACCGGTGACCCGGGCCGAGCAGGCCACGCTGACCGCAGACGGCCGGGAGGCGTTCTGGCTGCGGCACGAGGTGGTCGCGATGCGGCAGGCCGGGCTGCAGCCGGTGTTCACCGACGAGACCGGGTTGCCGTTCAGCACCCGCCCGCAGCTGGTGCTGCCCGATCAGCCGGTGCTGGACCTGATCGCCTATCGCGACGCGCTGGCCGCGGCGCTCACCGAGGCGGGTGGCGTGATCACCACCACCGGGGCGAGCCCCGATGGGTGGACCGTGTCGACGACCCCGGAACCGGTGTTCGACCGGGCGCTGATCCGGCCGCGGCTGCGGAGGGCGGACTGGTCGTGGGTGGAGCTGGCCAGTGCCGACCCGGCGGCCTTCCCGCTGCGCAGCGGTACCGACCTCGACGACGGTGGCCGGATCTGGGCGCGGCGCGGGGATCGGCTCTGGCTGGGCAGTCGGCGGCAGGACAGCCGGGCCCAGGCCGCCCGCTGGTTCCCCGAGGCAGAGGTGATCGCCAGCTGGTCCGCGCCCGCCGCGGCCAGCCTGGATTCGCTGCCGCTGGTGGGGTACGCCGGTTCACCGGCGGACAAGCGGCTGGTGGCCACCGGGTTCGACGCCTGGGAGCTCACCCTGGGCAGTGCCGCGGCCCTGCAATTGGTCGACGTGCTGACCGGGAAGGGGCGCGTGGACCTGCCCTGGTCCCCGGTACGCCTGGCCCGTCCGCTGAGCGTGCTCCGCGCCGGCTGGAGCACCGCCCGGCACGCGCTGCGGGTCAGCCCCGTGTCGCCGTTCCCGCGGCGCGGCTGAGTCCGGCTACTTGAGGTAGCCCACCTTCTCCCAGGAGATGCTGGCCAGCCCCTGGGCGCCCAGGTTGGCCAGCCGCAGCGAGGCACCGACCGACCGCGGTTGTTGGTACAGCGGAATGGTCGGCAGGGTCTCCCACAGCTTGCCGTCGAGCTGGTTGGCCAGCTCGACCCGGCGGGGCAGTGCCGGCTCGGCGGCGATCTGCTCGAGCAGCTGGTCGATCTCCGGGTTCTCCAGCCGCGAATAGTTCTGGTCGGTGCCCGACCCGAACCGGTCGGACAGTTCACCGAACGGGTGCCGGCTGCCCTGGCCGCCCATCGTGATCAGGTCGAAGCGGCCACCGGACAGCACCGACCCGTTGTCGAAATCGGCCAGCGAGGCGTCGCTCAGCTGCACCTGGAAGCCGACCGCCTTGAGCTGCTCGGCGATCGCGGCGGCCTCCGCCTCGGCGGCGGCGACCCCGCGGACCTGCACCAGGTTGACCTGGAGCGCCCGGCCGTCCTTGCTGCGGGTGCCGTCCTTCTCCTTCCACCCGGCCTTGTCCAGCACCGAGCGGGCGGCGTCGAGGTCGCGGGTCAGTTCGAGCCGGGCGGCGTTGTCGACGTAGCCGTCCTGGCCGGTGAGGAACACCCGGTTCCCCAGCGGGGCGGCGTTGAACTCGATCCCGGGAAGGGCCTGGCTGCCGATCCTCGACCGGTTCAGGGTGAGCGCGACGGCCTTGCGTACCGCCGGTTCGCTGACCGGGCCGGTGGAGGCGGTGTTCAGCACCAGCTGCCGCCAGGTGGTGGCCGCGGCGCGGCGTACCTGATGATCCGGCACGGTCTTCGCGGCCTTGTAGAGCTCGGGGGAGGTGGACAGGTCGAGCAGGTCGATCTCCTGGTTGGCGTACGCCCTGCCCTGGTTCTCCCGGGGGATCTCGCGGATCGTGAGCCGGTCCAGCAGCGGCTTCTCGCCCCACCAGGTGGAGTTCGGGGTGGCCACGAGCACCTTCTGCGCCTGGTCATACTGGTCGACCGCGAACGGGCCCGACATCCACTCCTTGCGCCAGGTGGTCCAGCCGGCGTTGAACGTGTTCGCGTCGCGGACCGACTCGGCGCGCAGCATGCTGACCCGCTCGAACACGCCGCGCCAGTCGGGGTAGGCCTTGTTGAAGGTGACCTGCGCCTCCTGCTGGCTGGCGCCGGCCGTCACCTCTCGGATCTGGTTGAAGCGCAGACCGGAGTTGCAGCGGAACCCGGCGGAGCGGCCGTTGCACGCCTGCCAGGTGGCGATCAGGTCGTTGGCCGACAGCGGCTGCCCGTCTCCCCAGGTGGCGCGCTGGTTGAACTTCAGCGTCACCACGGTCGGGTTGCTGGAGGTCTCGGTCGCCGACTCGAGGAAGGCGGTGTTGGGGGTGGCCACCCCGTGCTCGTCATAGCTGAAGAACTGCGGCAGCACGGCCCGGCGGAAGCTGTCCAGACCCGGCGCGGCGTCGGCCGACATCGGGTTCAGGTTGCCGATCGACTCCGACGCCAGCCTTACCTCGCCACCGGGTTGCAGGGCTGCCCGATCCTGCGGGTTGACGTCGCTGGCGGGCAGGGGGGTGGTGTTGCTCTCGCCCTTGTCCTCGGGCTTGCTGCAACCGGTGACCAGCAGGCCGACCACAACCGGGACGGCCAGGATCCGCCGGAACTTCACATGTCCTCCATCGAATTCGGGCGCGGGGGCGGGCGTGCAAACCAACCTAGGGTACGCCGAACCTGCGTCGCGGTGGAAACTCGGCGCCGCCCTCAGATCCAGGACTGGAACCACATCCGCCACTGCCAGTGTGACATCGGCAGCACGGCGTCGGTCAGGATCGGGTGGATGAACGCGAAGTTGAGCGCCACCAGCGCCACGAACGCCCCCGCGATGATCCCCCCGAACCGGCGTCGCTCACCGCCGTCGGCGGGGCCGATGATGCGCCCGAGCACCAGCGCGACGGCGATACAGGTGAACGGGATGATCACGATCGCATAGAAGAAGAACAGCGGCCGGTCGGAGTTCGGGAACCAGGTCAACCAGGTCGAGGCCACTCCGAGCACGGGTACGCCGAAGCGCCAGTCGCGGGCGAACAGCCACAGCACCAGGCTGGCCAGCAGCGCGAACACGCCCGCCCACCACAGGATCGGCGTACCCATCCCGCTGATCACCCGCAGGCAGGTCTCGGGCCCGGGGCAGCCCTGGGTGCCGGGTTGGATGTCGTTGACCGCGTCGATCCCGATCGGTCGGGCGACGAACAGCCAACCGGCCGGGGACGCCGAATAGGGGTGGGTGGCGTCCTTGATCCCCTGGCCGGTGTGGAAGTCGAGGATGTCGCGGTGATACTGCAGCAGGGAGCCGAGGCCCTGACCGAGGATGCGCACCACCGGGTCGTCGGGGTGTTCGGCCCCCCAGTTGCGGTCATAGCCGCCGGAGGTGCTCAGCCAGCCCGCCCAGGTGCTCAGATAGACGAACCCGGCCAGCACCACCTGATAGACGAACGCGATCGGCCCGTCGACGACCAGTCCGCGCAGCGAGCCCACCCCGGCCCCGGCCAGGCGACGGGCGCCGACGTCCCAGATCACCGACAGCAGCGAGAACGCCGCCAGCACATAGATCGAGTTCCATTTCGTGGCGCAGGCCGCGCCGAACACGATCCCGGCGACCAGCCGCCACGGGCGCCACCAGAAGATCGGCCCGAACCTGCCGCCCAGGTCCGGGAGCTGTTTCGCCGCCAGGTGGTCGGCAAGTTTCTCGCGGAACCAGTCCCGGTCGCGGACCAGCACCGCCACCCCGAGCACGCAGAAGAACGCCTGGAAGATGTCGAGCAGGGCGATCCGCGACATCACGAAGTGCAGCCCGTCCAGGCTGAGCAGCAGGGCCGCGATCCCGCCGATCAGGGTGGAGCGGGCGAGCCGGCGGGTGAGGAAGAACACGACGGTGAGCAGCGCGCAACCGAAGAACACCGCGGCGATCCGGAACCCGAACGCGTTGAACCCGAACGCCTTGATCCCCAGGGCGATCAGATACTTGCCCAGCGGCGGGTGCACGATGAACGAGCCGGACTCCTTCATCCCCGAGAAGTCGCCGCGCAGCACCTGCTGATCGGCGCCCTCGGCCCAGTCGTGCTCGAAGCCGGTGGTGATCAGCGCATAGCCGTCCTTGGCGTAGTAGATCTCGTCGAACACCATCCCGGCCGGACGGCCCAGATCCACCATCCGCAGCACGAACGCGATCAGCGTGATCGACATGCCGACCACCCACGCCAGCGCCAGGTCGTTCGGCATCGCGTTGCGCAACCGGTCGATGGTCGGGACCGGGGGGCGGATCTGTGGGCCGCCGGTCA
Source organism: Enemella dayhoffiae (assembly GCF_002250625.1). Lineage (GTDB taxonomy): Bacteria > Actinomycetota > Actinomycetes > Propionibacteriales > Propionibacteriaceae > Enemella > Enemella dayhoffiae. The sequence goes on from NZ_NMVQ01000045.1 coordinate 48,980, forward strand.
CCGGGTGCGGCGAGTCGTACCATCGCTGGTCGCCGCGGGCGCCGTCGCGGGTCTGGGAGGCCTGGGTCACGCGCGCCATCCTAGACTGGACCGGTTCTTCGGGACGGGTAGCGAAATGGGTCAGGAGGTGCTCGGGTGCTGGTGCTCGCGGGTACGCCCATCGGCAGCGCCGAGGACGCCTCGCCGCGGCTGCTGCGCACCCTGGCCACCGCCGAGGTGATCGCGGCCGAGGACACCCGACGGCTGCACGGGTTGCTGCAGCGGCTCGGGGTGCAGACCTCGGCCAGGGTGGTGTCCTATTTCGAGGGCAACGAGGCCGTGCGTACACCGGAGCTGGTCGCCGAGCTGAGGGAGGGACGTACCGTCGTGCTGGTCACCGACGCCGGCATGCCGTCGGTCTCCGATCCCGGCTATCGCCTGGTCGCCGCAGCGGTCGCCGAGGGGGTCGCGGTGACCGCGGTGCCCGGGCCGTCGGCGGTGCTCACCGCGCTGGCCGTCTCGGGGCTGCCGGTGGACCGGTTCACCTTCGAGGGGTTCCTGCCCCGTAGGGCGGGGGAGCGGTCCCGCAGATTGGCTCGCCTGGCCACCGAGGAACGCACCATGGTGTTCTTCGAGGCTCCGCACCGGTTGGCCGACTTCCTCGACGACGCGGCCACCGCGCTGGGCGGCGACCGGTCGGCGGCCGTCTGCCGGGAGCTGACCAAGACCTACGAGGAGGTACGCCGCGGGGGTCTCGCCGAGTTGGCCGGATGGGCCCGCGAGCACGCCCGCGGTGAGATCACCGTCGTCATCTCCGGTGCCCCGCTCGCCGACGCCGACCCGGTCGACGCGGTCGCCGAGGTGCAGCAGCTGATGGCCGAGGGTGCCCGGCTGAAACCCGCCGTGGCCGAGGTGGCCGAGCGCAGCGGCGTACCGCGGAACGCGCTCTATCAAGCGGTGCTGGACGCCCGGAAGGGCTGATCCGCAGGGGGTGGGTGTAGCGTGCTGCCACCCCCCTGCAAAGGGTTTCTGTTCATTGGAGAGCGGAGGCTGACTGATGGAGACCGTGCGATTGAACGCACACTGGATCGACTACGCGTTGATCGCGCTGTATTTCGTGTTCGTGCTCGGCGTCGGCTGGTTCGCCCGCCGAGGCGTGTCCAACTCGATCGAGTTCTTCCTCTCGGGTCGTTCCCTGCCCGCCTGGGTCACCGGGCTGGCGTTCATCTCCGCCAACCTCGGTGCGGTGGAGATCATGGGCATGTCGGCGACCGGCGCCCAGTACGGCTATCCGACGATGCACTACTTCTGGGTCGGCGCCATCCCGGCGATGCTGTTCCTCGGCGTGGTGATGATGCCGTTCTACTACGGCTCCAAGGTGCGGTCGGTGCCGGAGTTCATGCGGCGTCGTTTCGGTCCCGGTGCACACCTGGTGAACGCGATCTCCTTTGCCCTGGCACAGATCCTGATCGCCGGCGTCAACCTCTATCTGCTCGGCTCGATCGTCAACAAGCTGCTCGGCTGGCCGCTGTGGGTGGCGCTGATCGTCGCCGCGGCGATCGTGCTGTCCTACATCACCCTGGGCGGGCTGTCGGCGGCGATCTACAACGAGGTGCTGCAGTTCTTCGTGATCATCGCCGCGCTGCTTCCCCTGACCCTGCTGGGGTTGAACCGGGTGGGTGGTTGGAAGGGGTTCACCGAGCGCGTGGCCAACGACGGGGTGCTCGGCAGCGAGCAGTTGCACACCTGGCCGGGTTCCCAGCTGTCCGGTTTCGACAACCCGGTCCTGTCGGTGATCGGCATCGTGTTCGGCCTTGGTTTCGTGCTCTCGTTCGGTTATTGGACCACCAACTTCGTCGAGGTCCAGCGGGCGATGGCGTCCAAGGACATCACCGCGGCGCGGATGACCCCGATCATCGGCGCCTTCCCGAAGATGTTCGTCCCGTTCATCGTGATCATCCCCGGCATGATCGCCGCACTGCTGGTGCCGGAGCTGGCGGCGATGAAGCGGGCCGCCGGGGCCAACGAGGACGCCACCGGCGCGGGTGGGGTGACCTACAACGACGCGCTGCTGCTGCTGATGCGCGACACCCTGCCCAACGGTCTGCTCGGGATCGCGATCGCCGGCCTGCTGGCGGCGTTCATGGCCGGTATGGCGGCCAACGTGTCGGCGTTCAACACCGTCTTCTCCTATGACCTGTGGCAGCAATACGTGGTGAAGGATAAGGACGACACCTATTACCTGAAGGTCGGGCGGATCGCCACGATCGCGGCCTGCCTCATCGCCATCTTCACCGCGCTGATCGCGGCCAACTTCTCCAACCTGATGGACTATCTGCAGACCCTGTTCGGGTTCTTCAACGCGCCGCTGTTCGCCACGTTCCTCCTCGGCATGTTCTGGAAACGGGCGACCCCGACGGCCGGCTGGATCGGCCTGCTGGCCGGCACCGGGTCGGCGATCGCGGTCTATGTGATGAGCCAGACCGGGGTGTTCTCGCTGCCCGGGCAGGGGGCCGCCTTCCTGGCCGCCGGCGTCGCGTTCGTGGTGGACATCGTGGTGATGGTGCTGGTGTCGCTGGCGACCCGACCCAAGCCGGCTGGCGAGCTGCGCGGGCTGGTCTATTCGGAGACCCCGAAGGCCGACTTCCACGACGAGCAGCGCCACCCGTGGTATCGCAAGCCCACCGTGATGGCCGGGATCGCGCTGGTCCTGGTGATCGCCCTCAACGTGATGTTCGCCTGAGCGGAGGAACCTGATGTCACACGAACACAGCACCCACGACAACGGCACCCACCGCGACGGATCTCACGGTGACGAGCACACCCACGTGGAGCGCGCCGGCGCGTTCGACGTGCGCAACTTCATCGCCGCGCTGATCGGGCTCTATGGGCTGATCCTGCTCATCTTCGGACTGGTCGCCTTCACCGGTGAGGATTCCGCCAAGACCGGCGGGGTGAACGCCAACCTGTGGGCCGGGGTGGCGATGCTCGTCTTCGCCGCCCTGTTCGCGGTGTGGGCGCGGGTGAACCCGATCCGGATCGAGGTCAGCGAGGACGACGAGGCGCCGCGGGCGCACTAGGATCGCCGGGTGAAGCTGACCGACGAGGTACCCGGGGACCCCGACACCCTGTACGAACACTTCACCGAGTGGACCCTGGAGCGCGGGCTGGAACTCTATCCCCACCAGGACGAGGCCGCCATCGAGCTGTTCAGCGGCAACAACCTGATCCTCGCCACGCCCACCGGGTCGGGAAAGTCGCTGGTCGCGGTGGCGGCACACTTCGCAGCGCTGGCCACCGACCGGGTCAGCTTCTATACCGCACCGATCAAGGCGCTGGTCAGCGAGAAATTCTTCAGCCTGTGTGAAATCTTCGGTGCCGACAACGTCGGCATGGTCACCGGGGACGCCTCGGTGAACGCCGACGCGCCGATCATCTGCTGCACCGCCGAGATCCTCGCCAACCTGTCGCTGCGGGAGGGGCGCGACGCCGACGTCGGGTTGGTGGTGATGGACGAGTTCCACTTCTATTCCGAACCCGACCGCGGGTGGGCGTGGCAGGTGCCGCTGCTGGAGCTGCCGCAGGCGCAGTTCCTGCTGATGTCGGCCACCCTCGGCGAGGTGGACCGGTTCGTCACCGACCTCGACCGGCGGACCGGGCGTACCACCGCGGTGATCGCCGGGGCCGAGCGACCGGTGCCGTTGGAGTTCGAGTGGTCAATGACGCCGCTGCAGGACAAGGTGGTCGAGCTGGTCCGCGACGACCGGGCGCCGGTCTATCTGGTGCACTTCACCCAGGCCGAGGCGCTGGAGCGGGCGCAATCGCTGCTGTCGTTGCCGTTGCTGCCCACCGGCGCCGCCGAGCGGATCGCCGCCGAGCTCGGCGCGTTCCAGTTCGGCCCCGGCTTCGGCAAGATCCTCTCCAAACTGGTACGCCGCGGCATCGGCGTGCACCACGCCGGAATGCTGCCGAAATATCGGCGGCTGGTCGAGCAGCTCGCCCAGACCGGGCTGCTCAAGGTGATCTGCGGCACCGACACTCTGGGAGTGGGGGTCAACGTGCCGATCCGCACGGTGCTGCTGACCGGGCTGGCGAAATACGACGGACGCAAGGTGCGCCGACTCAAGTCCCGCGAGTTCCATCAGATCGCCGGTCGCGCCGGCCGGGCCGGTTTCGACACCGTCGGATATGTGGTGGTGCAGGCGCCCGAGCACGTGATCGAGAACGAACGGGCGCTGGCCCGGATCGGCGACGACCCCAAGAAGCGCAAGAAGTTCCAGCGGAAGAAGCCGCCGGAGGGGTTCGTCGGCTGGAACGAGGAGACGTTCGCCAAACTGATCGAGGCAGAGCCCGAAGAGCTGGTCAGCCGGATGCGGGTCACCCACTCGATGATCCTCAACCTGGTGCAGCGGCCCGGGGATCCCTGGCAGGCAATGAAATCCCTGCTGCAGGACAACCACGAACCGTGGCGGCGTACCCGTCAGCTGTCCCGCCGCGCGATCGCGCTGACCCGCGGACTGCTCGCCTCCGGCGTACTCGAGAAACTCGACCCGCCGTCGCCCGATGGACGCACCTGCCGGCTCGCCGAGTCGGTGGGGGAGGACTTCGCGCTGAACCAGCCGCTCGCCCCGTTCGCGGTGGCGGCGATGGACCTGCTGGATCCCGACGCGGACAGCTATCCGCTGGATGTGGTGTCGGTGATCGAGGCCGTGCTGGAGGATCCGTTCGTGGTGCTGCTGGCCCAGCAGCGGCGGGCGCGCGGGACGGCGATCGCCGAGATGAAGGCCGACGGCATCGAATACGACGAGCGGATGCAGCTGCTGGAGGAGGTGACCTGGCCCAAACCGTTGGCTGAGCTGCTGGAACACGCGCTGACGGCGTACGCCCAGACCCATCCGTGGGTGGACCCGAGCGCGCTGTCGCCGAAGTCGATCGTCCGCGACCTGTGGGAGCAGGCGATGGACTTCACCCAGTTCATCTCGGTTTATCAGCTGCAGCGCTCCGAGGGGTTGGTGCTGCGCTACCTCACCGACTGCTATCGGGCGCTGCGCCAGACCGTCCCGGAATCCTTCCGCAGCGAGGAATTCGACACCCTGGTGGAGTGGCTGGGGGAGCTGGTGCGGCAGACCGACTCGTCGCTGCTGGACGAGTGGGAGGCGCTCACCGACCCCGACCAGGTGGCCGCCACCGCTGCCGCCCGCGCCGCCGGTACGCCGCCGCCCCCGCCGCGCCCGGTCACCGGCAACGAACGCGTGTTCACCACGATGGTGCGCAACGCGATGTTCCGCCGGGTCGAGCTCGCCGCCCGGGACAAGTGGGCCGAGCTGGCCGCGCTCGACGAGGCGGCGGCCCACCTGCCCGAGCCGCCGCTGCCGGTGCTGATGACCGCCGACGCGTGGGATGAGGCGCTGGCCGGCTATTGGGAGGAGCACCAGGAGCTGCTCACCGGCGCCAACGCCCGCGGACCCGCGTTGCTGCGGATCGAGAAGCATCGCACCCGTTGGGAGGTCACCCAGGTGATCGACGACCCGGACGGCAACCACGACTGGCGCATCCTCGCCGAGGTCGACCTGCCCGCCAGCGACCAGGCCGGCACCGCGGTGGTGCGCACCCTCGCCTTCGAGCGCCTCTGAGGCGGGGCCGCCGAGGCGCGGTCGGTGAGGCAGGGTCGCTCAGGCAGGGTCGCTCAGGCAGGGTCGCTCAGGCAGGGTCGCTCAGGCAGGGTCGCTCAGGCAGGGTCGCTCAGGCAGGGGACCGAGACTGTCCTGTTGCGCTGTTGTGATGGTGTCACCACCGAAACGACAGGAGCAACCAATGGACATCACCCCCTTCACCGTCGACGTTTCCGGCGAGGAACTCGCCGAACTGCACCGACGCCTGGACGCCGCCCGGCTGCCCGACGGCCGCGAATCTCTGGCGGAGCTGCTGGGCCACTGGCGACGGCTCGACTGGCCGGCGCAGCAGGAGCGGATCAACCACACCCCGCAGTTCCTGGCCGAGGCTGGCGAGCGCACCGTGCACTTCGCCCGGATCCGTCCGGAACGGGTCACCCGCGGGGCCGTCCTGCTGTTGCACGGCTGGCCGGATTCCCTTCTGCGGTTCGAGAAGGTGTGGGACCGGTTGGCCGGGGCCGGCTTCGACGTCGTGGTCCCCTCGCTGCCCGGATTTGGGTTCTCCTCCGGTGGCGCGGCCTCCAGTCGGGACACGGCCGAGCTGTTTGCCGGGCTGATGAGCGAGCTCGGCCATGAGCGGTTCCTGGTCGCCGCAGGCGACCTCGGCACCGGGGCCGTCCTCGCGTTGGGTCGCCAGCACCGGCAGCGGTTGGTGGGGGCACACCTGTTGGACATCGGCTATCCGAGCATCCCCGAGCAGGATCTCACCAGCGTCGAACGGGAGTGGGCCGACTTCATCGCGCAGTGGTTCGCCACCGAGGGCGGGTACGCCCACGTGCAGAGCACCAAACCGCAGATCATCGGACCGGCGCTCACCGACAGTCCCGCTGGCCTGGCCGCGTGGATGTTCGGGTTCATCGAGGCGGGAGCGGTGGACGGCGACGTGGCCGCGGCCTTCGGCGGGCTGGATGAGCTGCTGGTCAACCTCAGCCTCTACTGGTTCACCCGGACCGGCGGGTCGGCCGCCGATGCATACGCCGCCGACGGCTGGGGCGGGGACACCTCCCGGGTCGAGGTGCCGACGGCGGTCCTGGTCGCCCCGCGGGATTCCCGTCCGCCGCGTGAATGGTGCGAGCGGCAGGCCACCGTGGTGCGCTACACCACCCTGGCCGAGGGCGGTCATTTCCTGCCGCTGGAGTGCCCGCAGGCGTACACCGACGACCTGCTCGCCTTCGCCGACCAGCTGGCCGGGCGCTAGCCCAGTGGCCAACCGCACAACTCCGGTGTCTTCGTGGCACCTCGACGAGCGGACGCGGGTCTGCGCGCCGTGCGGTCAAATGATCATGGAGTTGTGCGGTTGGGCGGCGTCAGAGTGCCTGGGCCAGGTCGGTGATCAGATCCTCCGGGTCCTCCAGGCCGACCGACATCCGCACCAGATCGGCGTCGGGGCGGGCGTCGGCGGCGACCGGGCGGTGGGTCAGGCTGGCCGGGTGCTGGATCAGCGAGTCCACCCCGCCCAGCGACACCGCATGGGTGATCAGCCGGGTGCGGCTGACCAGCCGGGCCGCGGCGTCGAATCCGCCGGCCAACCGGAACGACACCATCGCCCCCGGACCGCAGAGTTGCCGCCCCAGCAGGGATTGCGGGTCCTGTCCCGGCAGGCCGGGGTAATGCACCCGGGCCATCTCGGGGCGTCGCGACAGCCAGTCCGCGACGGTCGCGGCGTGCTGTTGCTGGGCGCGCACCCGCACCGGCAGGGTCTGCAGCCCGCGGTGCAGCTGGTAGGCGGCCAGCGGGTGCAACAGGGCCCCGGTCAGTGCCCGGATGTGGCGGAGCCGGGTCGCCCACTCGGCGTCGGTGGCGACGATCCCGCCCATCAGGTCACCGTGCCCGCCGAGATACTTGGTGGCCGAGTGCAGCACCAGGCGTACGCCGTGCCGGCCCGGCTGCTGCAGCACCGGGGTGGCGAACGTGTTGTCGATCAGCACCGGGACCCGGCCCGCCGCGGCCACCAGCGCGCTCAGGTCGAGCAGCTCCAGCGACGGGTTCGCCGGGGTCTCGGCGACCACCAGCCCGGTCTCGGCGGTCAGCGCGTCGGCGACCTGATCGGGCTCGGCCCAGGTGACCCTGGTGCCGAGCAGTCCGCTGGCGAGCACGTGGTCGGTGCCGCCATAGAGCGGGCGCACCGCGACCACGTGCGGGGTGCCCGCCTGCACCAGCGAAAGCAGCACCGCCGACAGCGCGGCCATGCCCGAGGCGTACGCCACGGCCTGTTCGCACCCCTCCAGCCTGGCCAACGCCCGCTCGAACCGGTCCACGTTGGGGTTCCAGAGGCGCTGATAGACCAAGCTCATCCCGGCCTCGGGCCGCCCACCCCCCGCCATCGTGTCGTAGGCGTCGCCGCCGCTGGCCAGGTCGGTCACCGGATAGGTGGTGGACAGGTCGATCGAGGGGACGTGGGCGCCGAGTGCGGTCAGGTCCTCCCGACCGGCGTGCACGGCTGCGGTATCACCTTTCATGACTCAATCATGCGGATTCACCTGGCTGGGCGCGACAGATCAGTGGATTCTGCGCTTCTGAGGTTCTTCAACGCTGATTTTGCGATCAAGGTCGCCTAGGCTGACTCCATGCCGAAGAAGCCGCGCCGTCCTCTCGAGCCCGGTCCGCCGCCGCGTCAGCGACCACTGCTGGACGAGGTGGACGCGGTGCTGGTGCGCGAGCTCACCGTCGACGCCCGCCTGTCCAACGCGGCCCTCGCCCAGCGGGCCGGGATCGCCGAGTCGACCTGCTCGGCCCGGGTGCGCAGCCTGGTCCGGCGCGGGGTGATCCGCGGATTCACCACCGTGCTCGACCCGGCTGGCCTGGGGGCGCCGGTGCGGGCGATGGTCGCGGTACGCCTGTCCGGGCACGACATGGCCCAGGTGGACGCGTTCGGTGAGCAGGTGTCTCAGCTGCCCGGGGTGCTGGAGGTGTGGAACGTCTCCGGCGCCGACGACTTCGTGGTGCAGATCGCCTGCGGCTCACCCGATGAGCTGCGCGACTTCGTGCTGACACACCTGAGTTCGCGGTCCGGCGTGGTGCACGTGCAGACCTCGCTGATCTTCCGCAGCCACCGCGGCCGCGGCGTACCGATCGGTTGAGACACTGGCCCAGATGACGATTCCCCGTGACAGTTCGGGACCGCCGCCGGTCGTGGCCGACTTGGCCCGGGGACGACCGGTACGCCCGGTGACAGGTGTCAGTGGTAGCGCAAACTTGGCGGACCCTTTTGCTCAAGCTTATCGGTCAATTGTCCCGCGCATCCAATCGGGGACGCGGGACAATTGACCGATAAGCGTGAGCGAAGGGGTGGGGGTGGGGGATCGCCGTAGACTCGGCCCGGTGAAGGATGAGCTGCCACCGCCCCCGGACCCGCTGCCGCGGCCCGTCGTCGACTCGCACTGCCACCTGGACACCGCCCAGCAGGTGACCGGGTTGGACCCCGCCGAGGCGATCCAGCGCGCGGCCGCGGCGAACATCCACCGCATCGTGCAGATCGGCTGCGACGTCGAGGGCTCCCGGTGGGCGGTCGAGGCCGCTCGTCGGTTCGACACGGTGGTGGCCACGGTGTCGCTGCACCCCAACGACGCCGCCCGGATCGGCCGTGACCGACTGCCCGCCGCGCTGGCCGAGATCGACCGGCTGGCCGGCAATGAGGTGGTGCGCGGGGTGGGGGAGACCGGGCTTGACCATTTCCGTACTCGGGAAGCGGATCTCCAGCAGCTGCAGCGTGAATCCTTCGCCGCGCACATCCAGATCGCCAAGCAGCACCAGAAGACCCTGGTCATCCACGACCGCGACGCGCACGCCGACGTGTTGCAGGTGCTGGACGCCGAGGGGGTGCCGGAGCGGGTGGTGATGCACTGCTTCTCCGGCGATGCCGCGTTTGCCCGTAGGTGCCTGGATCGCGGCGCCTGGCTGTCTTTTCCCGGGCCGGTCACCTACAAGGCCAACCACGAACTGCGCGAGGCGATGCGGATCACCCCGAGCGACCGCTTGTTGACCGAGACCGACGCCCCCTATCTGGTTCCGGTGCCCTGGCGTGGCTATCCGAACGCGTCCTATCTGGTCCCGCACACGGTGCGTTTCCTTGCCGAGGAGCGCGGCGACGACCTCGAAGAGCTGTGTGATTCCCTGACCAGCAACGCGTTTGCGGCGTTCGGTGGTGCCTGGTGAGGTTGGCGGCGGCGATCCGCAAGCGACGGATGGTGCGTTCGTACGCCGATCGTCCGGTTCCCGCGGAGGTGCTGGAGGAGCTGATCGACTTCGGCGTACGCGCCCCCTCGGCGGGGTTCAGCCAGGGGGTCAGCCTGCAGCTGCTCGACGGTGCCGACCTGCAGCGGTTCTGGCAGGTCACCGTCGACCGGGAAACCAAATGGCTGGAGCGGATGAGCACCGCCCCGGTGCTGATCCTGGTCTGGGCGAGCAAGGACGCCTACCTGGACCGGTACGCCGAGCCGGACAAGGGGTGGACCGACCGCGACGAGGACCGCTGGACCGCGCCCTACTGGTTTGTCGACGCCGGCATGGCCGCCGAGAACATCCTGCTCGGGGCCGTGGCCCACGGCCTGGGGGCATGCTTCTTCGGCGTACCCCCGGAAAAGGTGGACGCCGTACGCCGCGAGTTCGGCGTACCGGACGAACAGTTGAGCGTCGGCGTGATCAGCCTCGGCTGGCCGGCGGAGGGGGAGATCCAGTCGGGATCCCCGCGGAGCCGCGGGCGCATCGCGCGCGAGCAGCAGGTGCATCGGGGGAACTGGTGAGCGGGCTGCTGGACGCCCGTTCGGTGCGCGAGCTCGCGACTCGGCTCGACCTGCGCCCGACCAAACAGCGCGGGCAGAACTTCGTGATCGATGCCAACACCGTCCGCCGGATCGTCAAGGCTGCCGAGCTTTCCGCCGATGACATCGCCCTGGAGATCGGCCCCGGGTTGGGGTCGCTCACCCTCGGCCTGCTGGACGTGGCTCGGCACGTCACGGTGGTGGAGATCGAGGACTCGCTGGCCGCGCAGCTGCCACGCACCGTTGCCGAGCGGATGCCCGAGCGGGCCGACCGGCTCGACGTGGTCGGCGCCGACGCGCTGCGGGTCACCGACCTGCCCGGGCCGGCACCCACCACCGTGGTCGCCAACCTGCCCTACAACGTCAGCGTTCCGGTGCTGCTGCACCTGCTGGCCACTTTTGGTTCCCTGCAACGGGGTCTGGTGATGGTGCAGCTGGAGGTGGCCGACCGGCTGGTCGCTGCCCCGGGGTCGAAGATCTATGGCGTGCCGTCGGTCAAGCTGGCCTGGTACTGCGAGGCCAGGCGCGTCGGCACCGTGCCGCCGTCGGTGTTCTGGCCGGTGCCCAACGTCGACTCCGGCCTGGTCCGGATGATCCGACGCGAACCACCTGCGACCACCGCCACCCGCGAGCAGGTGTTTCAGGTGATCGACCTGGCCTTCGCCCAGCGACGCAAGATGTTGCGTGCCGCGCTCTCCGGGCTGTGCGGTGGCTCGGCCGCCGCCAGCCAGGTGCTGGAGCGGGCCGGGGTGGATCCGCAGGCGCGCGGGGAATCCCTGCTGGTGCAGGACTTCGCGCGGATCGCCCAAACGCTCTCGCTACCAAGGGAATGACTGAGAAGGGTTGCTCAGCAAGTCGTGCACGCGTTTCCGCATTCGGGGTTCTGGGCTGATCAAGCCAACTCCGCGACGCGAGGCCGCGGTCACGTATCCGGATGCGGTGAGGCGATCAATCGCCTCCGGAACTGACGCTCGGAGCGGTAGAGGAAGCCCCCGTGACAGGGCATCGACCTTTCTTGCGGATCCCCGCTGAACATACACCTTGCGAAGAATCGTGAGCGCTACCTTTTCGACATCTTGGAGTGGGAGATTCAATATCGCATCATTGGTGTCGGATTCGGCGCTGAAAGATTCAATCTCGCAGTTGATAAAGTTTGATTCGCATTCAGGTGGGACTTTCGACCAGCCGACGACTGAGTTGATCAGACAGCCGCTGAATGAGGGGAACTTCTCATGCGATTCCACTAGCAAGACATCCAGTTCGTCAATCATGCAGTCCCTGAAGTTGGAGCTCGCCATGTAGCCACCTCCTTCTACGGCCAACCTAGGAATAAGTAGCTCGTGAAACTCAGGAGCCAAGGCCGAGTCTATCTCGCACCCCAGAGAGTCCGCGCAACGGGCGACTTCCATCAGCGGCTCGTCAGTAAAATTCTGGTTGATGCGATGGTTAAGGGCCTGCTTCGCATGGGCCGGCTGAAATCCCAGTTCGATCAAACGACTCGCGGCGACTTCCCCTGGTAAACCGTCGGTCGCATTGCTCCACGAGGAGGGACGACCTAATGCATGAGGTCCGAATGGATTCGCCATATAGATGGCCAAGTCTTGCCCGTAGGCGGCATTAGCTAAATCGACGTCCGCGAATTGACGACTCTCCAGCCCTTGCTCGCTTGAATTGACCGAGACGAGACCGGGAAGGCGAAGAAGCTGCTGAAGGGCCTCTTGCTCTGGGTCATATCCGCAAACTTCTCGAAACTTCTTGCGCATGTCATCTAGGCTGATTGGGCCCAGATTCCCGTCGCTTGCTCGCGCCATGGTGGCGATCCCTGCCAAGAGTGCAAGAACGGAATCGGGGCTAACTGTCTGCAGAAGGTCGGCTTCGCGGCGAGACAGCTGGCTGAGGATTGTGGCCCAAGCATCGCCACGGTCCAACCCCATCAGAGACTCTGGCCGGTCTACCGCGAGTAGAAATCTGAGAAGTAGGGGCCTTGTGGGGAGCCATGGCGGAGTTGACACATCACCAATCAGGCTGCGCACCCGACCCTCGTCAAAATCACGAAGATGCACAATGTCAGCCGTGTCCAATCCCAGAGTCTCTAGCAATTCTTCATCTGAGGAAAAGTACTGTGCGCGCCCAGCCACGAGTATTCCGATGGAACTGGGACTTTCTTGGATCAGGTTCCGAACTGGGTGCAGAGCAGCGCGTCGAACAGTCTTGAGGTCGCGAGCCCCCCCAACCCATTGAACGGGGACAAGCTCATCGAATCCATCCAAGAGTAGATCGCACGCTCCAGCTCGCCAAGCAGAAATAAGCTGTCTCTCTGAAGTGAATCCTATGTCTTCGGCGTGTCGAGAGAGCACCTCGCGGGGTGTCCGTAAACCGTGAAGATCGCGCAGGTTGATGTGGAGCGGAAAGCGATTCTCGTCAGGCGTCTTGAAATACGTCTTTCGGAGGTGGAGAAAGGTTTGACGGAGGGCCTCACTCTTTCCTGAGCCATAGTCACCGAGCAAAATCGTTGGGTCAGAGTCGCGGACGCGGTCTACGAGGGCGCTGACTCCAAAGGGCCCTGCGTTCAAGAGGGCAGATTCCATGATCGGGTCAACATAGTCACCTTGCTTATGAACATTTGTTCGATCCCACCCGGCACTCCCAAATGGCGCAGCTTGACGTAGGGAGAGATACGCCTCGGTGTCGATCAGTCTCTTGCGTAGGCCAAGATAGCTGATAGCGTGGATCTGCAGTCCATGAGCCTTGGCAATCCTATGTATTTCGGCGCGCTGGTGGGCTTCTGGTTCGGATTGGGTAACGAAGAATCCTTGAAGGTTCTTGTAGGGATCCTGGATTGCGACCTTACCCAAGAGTTGAGCGATCTTTTCGCCATCTTTGGCAGCCTTTGCCTTGCTACGATCGGTGGTGAACTCGAATACCTGTACTGAGTCCTCGGAGGTGAACACTGCGTCCCGCTCTTGGCCATCGATGATCGCACTACCGCCGGTATCTGACGGATCAAAGATTGCGCGAGCTAGTGCAAGTGCTCGGATTTCAAACTCGCGGCCCGAGTCCTTGTTGTCGCGTGGGGTACGAGACGGTTCGGCCATCAGGACTCCTTTGTCATCGAGGCAGCCTCAGCATAGCTGAACGTGCTTGCAGGTTGGTCGCTCCTATGGGGTCTCGACCAATTCCTCAGCCGCGTCGCCCGCCCAGATAAGAGCCGACGACCGCGGCCCCGAGGTCGTCCAGGTCGGGGGCGACCACCTCGCCGTCCACGCGGCGGGCCAGCCGATCGATGAACCGGGCGAGCCCCCAATCCTCGCCCAGCCGGAAGAAGGTGACGTTCGCCCCCAGCCGGCGGGCGGTGTCCAGCTCCTGCACGGTGAGCCCGATCGTGTACGCCGACGGGGGATAGCTGAACACCGACTCGCCATCCGGTTCGAGGTGGGCGGTCGGTTCACCGTCGGTGACCACCAGCAGCACCGGCTGCGCCGAGGGGTGCCGTCGGAAGAACCGGTTCGCCAGCAGCAGTCCGTGATGCAGGTTGGTGCCCTGGACGCCCCAGTTCGCCTCCAGCGAGGTGAGCTCGGTGATCTCGAGTCGCTCGGCGTGCCGACCGAAGCCGACCAGCTCCAGCGCGTCCCCGCGGAAGCGCGTCGACACCAGCTGATGCAGCGCCAGCGCGGTCTGCTTCATCGGCACCCAACGCCCCTCGATCGCCATCGAGAACGAGGTGTCCACCAGCAGCGCCACCGCCGCCTGGGTGCGCGCCTCGGTCTCGGACACCTCGATGTCGTCCATCCGCAGGCGGACGCCCCGGCTCGGATCCCCGCCCTCGGCCACCGTCCGGCGGACCGCGTTGCCGACCGAACTGGTGACGTCCCACGGCTCGGAGTCGCCGAATTGCCACGTCCGCACCGCACCGGTCCGATCGCCGGCCGCTCCCGCGGTGCGGGTTTCCCGCTGCCCGGTACGCCCGGACAACCGCTTCGCCACCTGCCGCAGCAGCGCCCGGCCCAGGTGGCGCATCGCCTTCGGCGACAGCCGCAGTTTGTCGTCCGGCCCGCGGGTGAGGAACCCCGAATTCTTCAACGCCCGCTCCAGTTCGGCGAGGGTGCGCGCGTCGACCGCGGCCTGATCGCCGAGTTGCCTAGCCAGCCGCTCCAGGTCGAGGTCGTCCATCGTGGCGCCGGCGTGCTGCTGGGCCAACTGTTCCGCGAGCGCGTCCAGGTCGGCCAGGTCCTGCATCATCGATGCCGCCTCACCCAGCCCGACGCCCTGCTCACCCTCGAACCCCTCGGAGCCGCCCCAGTCCTCACCGGGTCGCAGCTCCCGCAGCGTGGAATCCAACGCCGAGAGCGATGCCATCAGCTCCGGTGAGCCGAACGCCTGCTGCGCCAAGGCGTCCAGCTCGGCCCGCTGCTCGGGGCTGAGCGAGTTGCGCATCCGCTGTGCCGCGGCGGCCCGGGTGGCCAGCGCATCCAGCAGCTCGTCGATGTTGCGCGGGTTCTCGGGGAAGAACTCGCCGTGTTTCGCCATGAACTCGGCGAAGTCGTCGGGGGTGTCCTCACCGCGGGAATGCTTGCCCAGCAGGGAGTTCAGGTCGTCCAGCATCTGCTTGACCTGGGCCCGGTCCTCGTCGGTGGCGTTCTCCAGCGCCTGCTTCATCCCGGCGAACCGCTGGTCCAGCTGTTCGCGGCCGAGCAGGTCGGAGATCTTCTGGTACGCCTCCCGCGCCTCGCTGGAGCGCCACTGGTAGTCCCGCAGTTCGTTCACCGCGGCCGCGGTGGAGCCGGGCAGGTTCTCCAGTTGCAGCTCGGCGAACCGGGCATCGTCGTCGAGGTCGCGGGCCAGCTGCTTGCGCTCGGCCAGCACCGCCTGGTCGAGCAGTTGGCGTACCTCGTCCAGGGTGCCGTCGAGTCGATGCCGCTGCAGCAGCTGCTGCCGCTTCTCCGCCACCCGACGGGCCAGGTCGTCCAGCCCCTGCTGGTCCCGGCCGCCGTGGCGCAGGAACTCCTGCATCGCCCGCTGCGGCGAGGTGCCCTCCATCACATCGCGCCCGATCGCGTCCAGCGCCTCGGCCAGGTCGACCGGCGGCGCGAGCGGATCAGGCCCGCCGCGATAGGGGCCGTAGGAGAAGCGGTGCGCGTCGCGACGCTCCATCAGCCGTAGACCGTCCCGCCGTCGCCGGACTCCTTGCCGATCCGACGGGCCAGGTAGAGCCCCTCCAGTGCCAGCTCGACCGCGCCGGCGCGTTCACCGATGCTTTCCGCGTCGACCCGGTCGGCGACCCGCTCGGCGACCCGCTCGGCGATCCGGTCATAGAGGTCGGAGTCCAACGAGGGCAGTGATTCCAGCAGTTCGGCCGCGGTCACCCGGTCGCCGGTGCTGACCAGCGTGGAACCGTCCATCGCGTCCACCAGGTCGGCCAGGTCGAGCCCGCGGAACCGTTCCCGGACGGTCGCTGCGGTGGCGCTTCGCAGCAGGTGGGTGAGCAGCTCGGACTCCCGGCCCTCCTCGCCGACCTCGAACTCCACCTTGCCGCCGAGCACCTCTGTCGCCGCGGCCAGATCCACCAGCCGGGCCACCGCCTCGTCCTCTCCGCGCACGGTGGCGCGGTGCAGGGCGGCGGCGGCCACGGTCTCGGCCCCGGCGATCGCGAACCGCGCCGACACCCCGGAGCGCTGGTCCACCGCGGCCGAGGAGCGCAGCTCGCGGGTGAACCGGGCGAGGATCTCCAGCAGCACCGCCGGCACCGCGGCGACCAGCGTCGCCTCCTGCCGGATCACCGCCACCTCGTCGTCGATCTCCAGCGGATAGTGGGTGCGGATCTCGGCGCCGAACCGGTCCTTCAGCGGGCTGATGATCCGGCCGCGGTTGGTGTAGTCCTCGGGGTTTGCGGAGGCGACAACGAGCACGTCCAACGGCAGTCGCAGCAGATAGCCGCGGATCTGGATGTCGCGTTCCTCCATCACGTTGAGCAGCGCCACCTGGATCCGCTCGGCCAGGTCGGGCAGCTCGTTGATCGCCACGATGCCGCGGTGCGCCCGCGGCACCAGCCCGAAGTGGATGGTCTCCGGGTCGCCGAGGCTGCGGCCCTCGGCCACCTTCATCGGGTCCACGTCACCGACCAGGTCACCGACGCTGGTGTCCGGGGTGGCCAGCTTCTCGGCGTACCGCTCGTCGCGGTGCCGCCAGGCCACCGGCAGGTCGTCGCCCAACTCGGCTGCCCGCCGGCGCGAGACCACGGTGATCGGCTCGAACGGGTGCTCGCCGAGCTCGGAGCCGTCGATCACCGGCGTCCACTCGTCCAGCAGCCCGACCAGGCTGCGCAGCAACCGGGTCTTGCCCTGTCCACGTTCACCGAGCAGCACCACGTCGTGACCGGCCAGCAGCGCCCGCTCGAGTTGCGGGATCACCGTGCCGGAAAAACCGTGCAGCCCCGGCCACGGATCCTCGCCAGCGGCGAGCAGCGCGAGCAGGTTGTCCCGCAGCTCCGTGCGCAGTGGCTTGTGCTCGTGGCCGCTGGCCCGCAACTCGCCCACGGTGGCGATGTTCGGGGCCGAGGAATTCTGCTGGGAGATGGAAGAGTCCGTCACCCCGTTCATGCTACGCGCGGGGCCCCAGAGTGGCATCAGCGCTTGCGCAGGCGGCGGCGGGCCGCCTCGGTTCCGCGGGCGATCTTGTTGGCGTGCTTGCCGCCGGTACGCCGGTTGGCCATCTCCGCGCCGCGGTCGAGCAGCCGGTTCGCCTTCTCCGGGTTCTTCTCGACGTAGTCGCTCGCCTTGCGCAGAATCTTGTCGAACACGCTCATGGTGCCTCCTCGTCGGATTTCTCTCCACGATAACCGGGAGGCCCGAATCGCCCCCCGCGGCGATGGCGTACCCCGGGCCGGTTAGCGTGTGCGCGTGGCATCAGCAGCAGCACCGGACGAGACCGCGATCAGGGTCCGGGTCCCGGCGAAGATCAACCTGACCCTGGGGGTCGGGCCGGTGGCCGAGGACGGCTACCACCCGCTCACCACGGTTTTCCAGGCGGTCTCGCTGCACGACGAGCTGACCGCGCAGTGGGACGAGCCCGGTGCCTTCTCGATCGCGATGTGGGGCGAGGGCGTCGATCAGGTGGCGGCCGACGACAGCAACCTGGCCATGCGGGCCGCTCGCCTGGTGGCCGAGCGGTTCGGCGCCGAGGATCAGCTCGGGGTGCGGATGTCGGTGAAGAAGTCGATCCCGGTGGCCGGTGGCATGGCGGGCGGGTCGGCCAACGCGGCCGCGGCGCTGCTCGCCTGTTCGGTGCTCTGGGACCTGGACGCCGACCCCGAGGAGCTGCGTGAGCTGGGCGCCGAGCTGGGCGCCGACGTCCCGTTCTCGCTGATGGGTGGAACCGCCATCGGGACCGGGCGCGGCGACAAACTGGTACCGGTGCTGACCCGGGGGCAGCACCACTGGGTGCTGGCCGTGGCCGAGGACGGTCTGAGCACCCCCAAGGTGTTCGCCCGCTTCGACGAGTTGACTCCCGACGGCGGCGACCTGGAAATGCCGACCGAGTTGATGAACGCGCTGGCCAGTGGCGATTCGGTGGCGCTCGGCAAGTGCCTGCGCAACGACCTGGCGGCGGCCGCCATCGACCTGCGGCCGCGGCTGCAGCAGACCCTCGAGGAGGGGATGGAGTTCGGTGCGCTGGGGGCGATTGTCTCCGGCTCCGGTCCGACCTGCGCCTTCCTGTGTCGCAACGAGGAGGCCGCTGTGGCGTTGAGCGTACGCCTCAGCGCCGAAGGAGTGGCAAGAGCCGTACGCCGGGTGCAGGGCCCGGTGCCGGGAGCACGATTGATCAGCTGACCAACCACGGAAATCCGCCATGACCGACAGGGTGCGAATCGGCGTACAACTGCAACCGCAGCATGCCGACTATGCGGCGATCCGCCGCGCGGCCGCGGCCGTCGATGAGCTCGGCGCCGACGTGTTGTTCAACTGGGACCACTTCTATCCGTTGTATGGCGAGCCCGAGGGCAAGCACTTCGAGTGCTGGACCATGCTGGCGGCCTGGGCCGAGGCCACCGAGCGCGTCGAGATCGGCGCGCTGGTGACCTGCAACTCCTATCGCAACCCGCAGTTGCTGGCCGACATGGCGCGCACAGTCGACCACATCTCGGCCCGCGACGGAGGTGGTGGACGACTGGTGCTCGGCATCGGATCGGGCTGGTTCGAGAAGGACTACGACGAATACAGTTATGAGTTCGGCACCGCCGGTGGCCGGTTGCGGGCACTGTCCCGCGACCTGCCGATCATCAAGCAGCGTTGGGAAAAACTGAACCCGGCCCCGACTCGGCAGATCCCGATCCTGATCGGCGGTGGGGGCGAGAAGAAGACGCTGCGGATCGTCGCCGAGCACGCCCACATCTGGCACTCCTTCGGCGACGCCGACACGTTCACCCGCAAGTCGCGAATCCTCGCCGAGCACTGCGCCGACGTCGGCCGCGACTCCGCCGAGATCGAACGATCGATCGGGGTGGACGCCGACAATCTGCAGCAGGACACAGAATCCAAGCACGCCGCGGGGGCGCGGCTGTTCACCCTCGGGGTGGGCGGACCCGACTATGACCTGGGTGCGGTCCGCGAACTGATCGCCTGGCGGGATCAGCAGAACGGCTGACCGCCACGCCCGATCCGGGCGGGTTCAGATGCGGTGCGCCACCACGAACGCCCGCGGGAACGGCAGCACGGTGCCGAACGGACGAGACGGGTACGCCTGGCGCAGCAGCTTGCGGTATTCGGCCGAGAAGGTGGCGCGCAACGAGTCCGGAAGTGCTTCCAGGGTTGGTCTTGCGCCGGTCCCGGAGATCCACGAGAACACCGGGTCCGGTCCGGTCAGCACGTGCAGATAGGTGGTCTCCCAGGCGTCCACCGTGCAGCCCCAGCCGGCCAGCAGCTCCACGGCGTCCGCGGTGGGCTGCTGCCGCATCGTGGCGACCCCGTCCAGCCGTGACGCGAACCGCGGGTCGGCGGAGAGTTCGCGGAGCAGCCGATGGCTCGGCTCGTTGAAGTTGACCGGCACCTGATAGGCCAACCAGCCGTCCGGGGTGAGCATTTCGAGCAACCGCGGCAGCAGCTGTTGATGATCCGGAATCCATTGCAGGGCGGCGTTCGAGATGATCACGTCGACTGGCTCGTCGGGCTCCCAGTCACGCAGATCCGCGCGCACCCAGCTGGGGTCGGTCGGGCCGCCGTCGTCCTGGCGGGCGCGGGTGATCATCGCCGGCGACGAGTCCACCCCGATCAACTCGGCGCCGGGCCAACGGGCGCCCAGGGTGCGGGTCAGGTTGCCGGGTCCGCAACCCAGATCCACCACCCGGCGGGGTTGCTCGGCACCCACCCGGGCCAGCAGGTCGAAGAACGGCCTGCCGCGATCGTCGGCGTACCGCAGGTAGAGCCCCGGATCCCAATCAGCCATGCACGCCTCCCGCCGTCGAGGCACAGCCGACCATGCCAAGATTCTCGATGTCAAGAGGTCGCGTACGCTGGGCCCATGGCCACCCAAGACGACGAAGTCGACCGGCTCGTCGCCGCCTGGGGGAGGGAACGCGACGACCTCGACCTCGCCCCGATGCAGGTGCTGAGCCGGGTCAGTCGACTGGCCAGGCTGCTCGATCGGGCGCGGCACCAGGCGTTCGCCGATCACGGCATCGTCGCCTGGGAGTTCGACGTGCTGGCGGCACTGCGGCGGGCCGGTGAGCCCTACCGGCTCACCCCCGGGCAACTGCTGCGCGAGACCATGGTGACCTCGGGGACGATGACCAACCGGGTGGATCGCCTGGTCTCCCGTGGACTGGTCCGCCGGGCACCGGACCCCAGCGATCGGCGCGGTGTGCTCGTCAGCCTGAGCGATGCCGGCCGCGAGGTCGTGGACGGGGCGCTCGCCTCGCTGCTGGCGCATGAGTCCGAACTGCTCGATGGGCTGGATCGCGAACAGCAGAAAGAAATCTCCGGGCTGCTCAGAGCGCTGTTGTTGCGCTTCGAGCAGCCCGGAGAGTGACCCTTCGACAGGCTCAGGGGCCCTTCGACGGGCTCAGGGAGCGATCAGTGACCGTGGGCCTCGTGGCCCGGTTTCGCCTCACGCAGTTGGCTCGGGTCGGGGTCCTTGGGCGGGGGTGCCGCCTTGAGGATCAGGGTGATGATCGCGGCGATCACCATTGAGGCACCGACCACCCACAGGCCGGCCTTCTGGTTGCCGGTGAGGTCGGCCAGCCAGCCGGTGATGTAGGGGGCCGCGAACCCGGCCAGGTTGCCGATCGAGTTGATCAGCGCGATACCGGTGGCCGCCGCAGCGCCGGACAGGAAGGCGGTGGGCAGCGTCCAGAAGGTCGGCAGGAACGCCATGATGCCGACGGCGCAGATGCTCACCATCACCATCGCCATGAACGGGTTGCCCATATAGAGGGTGATCGGGATCGCGACGCCACCGATGATCAGCGGGACCGCGTTGTGCATCACCCGCTCACCGGTCTTGTCCGAGTGCCGCGACCAGAGCAGCATCGAGATCGTGCCCAGCGCGAACGGGATCGCGTTGATCAGGCCACGCTCGACCAGGGAATACTTGGTGTTGTACTGCCCCTCGAAGCCCTTGATGATCGTGGGCAGGAAGAAGCTGAGGGCGTACAACCCGTAGACGCCACCGAAATAGACCAGCGACAACGCCCAGACTCGCGGCATCGCCAGCGCCCTGCCCATGCTGATCTGGTAGGTGGAGTCCTTGTGCTCGTGCTCGTAGTCGAGCTTGGCCTGCAGCACCTCCTGCTCGCTGGGCTGCAGCCACTTGGCGGCCGACGGCCGATCGGTCAGATAGAACCAGCAGATGATGCCGATGATGACCGCCGGAATGCCTTCCACCAGGAACATCGCGCGCCAGCCGGCCATCCCGAAGATGCTGCCGTGGGTGATCTCGATGATCCACGAGGAGAGCGGTGCGCCCAGTGCGGTGGAGATCGGGATCGCGGTCATGAACAGCGCGGTGTAGCGGGCGCGGTCCTTCTGCGGGAACCAGTAGGTGAGATAGAGGATGATCCCGGGGAAGAAGCCGGCCTCGGCGATACCGAGCAGGAAGCGCAGCACGTACAGCCAGGTCGCGTTCGGCACGAAGGCGAAGATCGTCGCGATGATTCCCCAGGACACCATGATGCGGGCGATCCAGCGCCGCGCGCCAAACTTGTGCAGGGCGATGTTGGAGGGCACCTCGAGGATCAGGTAGCCGATGAAGAACAGGCCGGAGGCCAGGCCGAACTGGGTCTGGGAGAGGCCCAGGTCCCGGTTCATGCCGTTGGGGCCGGCGAAGGCGATGTTGGTCCGGTCCAGGTAGTTGATGAAGTACAGCAGGATCAGGAAGGGCACCAGCCGCTTCGCGACCTTCTGGATGGTCGCATGCAACTCCGGCGAATCGCCGTCAGCTCTCACTTCTGCGGGTGGGACGGACGAGCTCATACGTCACCTTTCAGAGTCTTGGAGGGAACCCGGCTGGCTGGGCTGGGGTGGCTCATCGGCTGCGTCGCTCGACGGCAGCGGTGGGGTGAAGCGCCCGTCGATGGCGGTCCAGCCGCCGTCGACGGGCAGCGGTACGCCGGTCATGAACCCGGCCGCATCGCTGATCAGGAAGGTGACCGCACCGGCGATCTCGGCCGGCTGGGCCCAGCGGCCCAGGGCGCCCTTGGTGGCGTACGCGTTGTACCAGTCGGGGGAGGAGCGGATCTGGTCGGTCAGCGGAGTCTCCACCACCCCCGGCAGCACTGCGTTCACGCGTACGCCGGCCGGCCCGAACTCGGCGGCGGCGGTGCGGACCAGCTGCACCGCGCCCGCCTTCGCTGCGGCGTACGCCGACTGTCCCGGCTCGACGGTGGTGGCGCGGATCGAGGAGAAGACCACGATGCTGCCGCGTCCCTGTTCGGCCATCCGCGGCGCGAACGCCTGCACCGCCCAGTAGGGGCCCTTGAGGTTGAGCGCCAGCACCTTGTCCAGGTCTGCCTCGGTGTAGTCGACGATCCGCTGCCGGACGTTGGCCCCGACGGTGACGACGAGGCCGTCGACGGGGCCGACCTCGGTGGCGAGGGCGTGCACCGCGGAGCGGTCCGTGATGTCCAGGGTGTGCGCGGTGGCGCTGGGATGCTGGGCGGCGACCCGCTCAGCGGTTTCGGCGGAGACGTCGGCGCAGACCAGGGTGGCGCCGGCCTCGGCCAGGCTGGCGGCCACCTCGGCCCCGATGCCGCCGA
Organism: Enemella dayhoffiae; assembly: GCF_002250625.1. GTDB lineage: Bacteria > Actinomycetota > Actinomycetes > Propionibacteriales > Propionibacteriaceae > Enemella > Enemella dayhoffiae. The sequence goes on from NZ_NMVQ01000045.1 coordinate 71,635, forward strand.
CACCGATCAGGACCACCCGCCGGTCGGCGAGGGAGAAGGCCCCCGGCCGTCCCGTCTGCTGCATCGAAGACCCCCTGGCACGACTGTGTGCACGCTGTTGCGTGTGGGGAAACTCTGCCGCTGGGGACTGGGGTGGTCAAGGGCGCTGTATACAACTCTGACCTACCGGTATAGAGCTGTGACCAATGTGGCCAGAGGAAGGGCTACTGCTCCAGGTCCGGGTCGCTCGCCGGCATCACCACGGCCAGCAGCAACAGGCCCATGAGCAGGGCGGCCGGCACGAACATCGCGTGCTGGATGCCCAGCAGGTGGACCAATCCGCCGACCACGGCGGGCCCGGCCAGGAAGGTGGCGTACCCGAAGGTGACGACCAGGGCGAGGACCCGCCCCCCGCCCATGTGGCCGGCCACGGCGTACACCTGGGGGGCGATCATGCCCATGCCGAGCCCGACCAGGGCCCAGCCGACCACCAGCACCGGCAGCGCGCTGGAAATCGCCACCAGCAGATAACCGACGGCCGCGCAGACCCCGCCGACGCGGACCACGGCGCGGCGACCGAAACGGGTGACCAACCGGTCGCCGACCAGGCGGATCAGGAACATCGCCGCGGCGACGGTGGTGAGCCCGAGCGCGCCGGTGGTCGGGGCGACCTGGGCGACGTCGGTGACGTGGATCGAGGACCAGTCGTACGCCGTGCCCTCGCCCAGGCCGAAGGCGATCGCCATCAATCCGAGCAGCCAGGCTGCGGCCGGGATCTTCGCCCGGCCGCCGCTCTGCTCGTCGTGGTGCGACAGCGGGGCGGCCGCCGGGGCCACCCGGGCCAGCACGAGCAGGGTGATCAGCGCCGCGGCGCAGGCCAGCCCGCCGAGCAGGGGGAGGGCGCCGGCACCGGCCAGGCTCGACAGACCGGGCAGGGTGGCGAGCCCGGCGGTGGCCAGCACCAGGCCGGCCCCGGCGAAGTTGCCCAGCGACCACATTGCGTGCAGCGTGCTCATCACCGGCCGTCGGCGGGCCTGCTCGACCTGCACCCCGTAGGCGTTCATCGCGACGTCGATCGCGCCGTTGCCGAGTCCGGTCAGCGCCGCGCCGACCAGGGCCAGCGGGTACGCGGGGGCGAGGCACAGCCCGAGCACGCCGATCCCGAGCAGCGGCAGGGACGCCAGGACCACGGTCCGGGCGCCGACCCGATCGGCCAGGCGGCCGCCGAGCTGCATCGAGAGGATGCCCATCACGCCGAGGGTGAACAGCACGGCCGGCAGCTGCCAGTCGGTCATCTGGTGCCGGTCGCGCAGGCTGGGCAGGGCGGCGGCATAGGTGCCGATGACCAGGCCGTTCACGGCGAACATGGCGATCGCCGAGCCGATGGCGACGCGGCTGTGCAGGGGCGGGTTGACGGTGGTGGACACGCGGGAACTCCAGGACTCGTCTGTATCGATTTAGAAGAGGTTCAAGTCTGACGCGCACGGGAGGCGTGTGTCAACCGACCGGTCAGGAGTCGGTCGGGCGAGCGCGCAGCGTCGGCTTCCGCTCCAGGTGCCGCAGCCCGTTCCAGGCCAGGTTGACCAGATGTGCGGCCACCACCTGCTTGGACTGCTTGCGGTTGTCCAGCCACCACTGACCGGTCAACCCGACCATGCCGACCAGCATCTGGGCATAGATGGGGGCGGCCTTGGCGTCCAGCTTCCGCGTCTTGAACTCGGTGACCAGGATGTCGGTCACCTGGGAGGCGACGTCGGAGAGGATGCTGGCGAAGGAGCCCGAGCTCTGCCCGACGTCGGAGTCGCGGACCAGGATCCGGAATCCGTCGGTGTGGTTCTCTACATAGTCGAGCAGCGCGATGGTGGCGTACTCGATCAGGTCCCGCTGGGTCCCCGGGCGCTGCAACGAGCTGCGGATCGCTTCGAGCAGCGTGCGCACCTCGCGGTCGATCACCACGGCGTACAACCCCTCCTTGCCGCCGAAGTGCTCATAGACGACAGGCTTGGACACCTGCGCCCGGGCCGCGATCTCCTCGATCGAGCTGCCCTCGAACCCCTTGTCGGCGAACAGCGAGCGGGCGATCGTGATCAGCTGCTCGCGACGCTCTTGACCGGTCATCCGGACCCGACGCCGACCGGTCGCACGCTCGCTGCTCACCGGCCCAGTGTGGCACGCTAGGCTGGTCCGGCCGCACGGCGGCGATCCCCGGTTGGTCTGTCGGCAGGGCCCGCCTGACTTTGAATCAGGACAAGCGACGTAGGTTCGACTCCTACCCGGGGAGCGGAAATGTTCGTCCAGCTGAGGGAGAGCCTCCTTTGACCGATTCGGCACAGACCGATTCCGCGCGTCGGGTTGCTGCGGTCGTCGTGCTGGCCGCCGGCGCCGGCACCCGGATGAAATCGTCCAGATCCAAACTGCTGCACGAGGTGGCCGGCCGGTCCATGCTCTCCTACGCCGTTTCGGCGGCCGAGGCGCTGGACCCCGAACACCTGGTCGTGGTGGTCGGGCACCAGCGTGAGCAGGTGGAGTCCCACCTGCAGGAGATCGCACCCGAGGTGCGTACCGCCGTCCAGGACCAGCAGAACGGAACCGGACACGCGGTCGCCTGCGGACTCACCGGGCTCGAGTCGCTGACCGGGGAGGTGGTGGTCACCTATGGGGACGTACCGCTGCTGGCGGGGGAGACCCTGGCCGACCTGGTCGCCGCCCACCGGGCCGCCGGGGCAGCCGCCAGCGTGCTCACCGCCGAGTTGGCCGACGCCGGCAGCTATGGCCGGATCGTGCGGGACGCCAACGGTGAGTTCGAGCGGATCGTCGAGGCCAAGGACGCCGACCCCGACCAGTTGGCCATCACCGAGATCAACTCCGGGATCTATGTCTTCGACGCCGAGGTGCTGCGCGACGGGCTCGGCCGGCTGACCACCGGCAACGCCCAGGGCGAGCTCTATCTGACCGACGTGCTCGGGATCGCCCGCGGCGACGGCCGCAGCATCGGCACCGTCACCATCGAGGACCTGTGGCAGACCGAGGGGGTCAACGACCGCGTCCAACTGGCGGCGATGAACGCCGAGATGAACCGGCGGATCTGCGAGCGGTGGATGCGCGCGGGGGTCACGATCATCGATCCGGCCAGCACCTGGATCCACTCCGGGGTCGACCTGGCGCGCGACGTGACGCTGCTGCCGGGCACCTCGCTGGAGGGTGCCACCTCGGTCGGCGAGGGTGCCACCATCGGCCCGGACACCACCCTGCGCGATGTCGAGGTCGGGGCCGGGGCGACCGTGGTCCGCTGCCAGGGTGAGCTGGCGGTGATCGGGGAGAACGCCACGGTCGGGCCGTTCGCGTTCCTGCGGCCGGGCACCCAGCTCGGAGCCGGCGGCAAGGTGGGCACGTTCGTGGAGACGAAGAACACCACCATCGGCGAGGGCGCCAAGGTGCCGCACCTGTGCTATGCCGGGGATGCGGTGATCGACGCCGGCGCGAACATCGGCGCCGGCACGATCTTCGCCAACTATGACGGCGAGAAGAAGTGGCACACCCATGTCGGGGAGCGGGCGTTCGTCGGGTCGAACTCGGTGCTGGTGTCGCCGGTCGACATCGGACCGGGCGCCTTCGTGGCCGCCGGCTCGGGGATCACCGACAACGTGCCACCGGGGGCGCTGGCGGTGGCCCGCGGCCGGCAGCACAACTCGCAGGGGTGGGTCCAGCGGCGCAAGCCCGACAGCAAGCAGGCCCGCGCGGCCGCGGCCGCTGAGGCGTACCAACCGGATGAGCAGGTGACCGCGGACCAGCAGGTGCCACGGGACTAGGGCAAGGAGCAGCGCCAGTGAGCGGGTTGAAGCAGAATCGCGAGAAGCACCTGATGCTGTTCTCCGGCCGCGCGCACCCGGAACTGGCCGAGGAGGTGTCCGCGCTGCTGGAGACCGAGCTGACCGAGACCCGCTCGGTGACCTATGCGAACTCCGAGATCTATGTGCGGTTCGAGGAGTCGGTACGCGGCAGCGACGCGTTCGTCATCCAGGCCCACCCGGCGCCGGTGAACGAGTGGCTGATGGAGCAGCTGATCATGGTGGACGCGCTGAAACGGGCCTCGGCCGACCGGATCACCGTGGTCTCCCCGTTCTATCCGTATGCCCGCCAGGACAAGAAGCACGTCGGCCGCGAACCGATCTCGGCCCGGCTGATCGCCGACCTCTACCGCACCGCGGGTGCGGACCGGATCATGTCGGTCGACCTGCACGCGGCGCAGATCCAGGGGTTCTTCGACGGGCCGGTCGACCACCTGTGGGCGCTGCCAGTGCTGTCGGACTATCTCAGCAAGAAGTACGCCGGCGAGGACCTGGTGGTGGTCTCGCCCGATGCCGGACGGGTACGCCTGGCCGACCTGTGGACCGACAAGCTGGGCTGCCCGCTGGCGATCATCCACAAGCGGCGTGACCCGAACGTGGCCAACCAGGTCGCGGTGCACGAGGTGGTCGGTGAGGTCGAGGGCAAGGTGTGCCTGCTGGTCGATGACATGATCGACACGGCCGGCACCATCTGCCAGGCGGCCGACGCGCTGACGGCCCGCGGGGCCAAGAAGGTGATCGCCGCCGCCACCCACCCGATCCTGTCCGGGCCCGCGGCGCAGCGGCTGAACGACTCCGCCTTCGCCGAGGTGGTGGTCACCAACACCCTGCCGATCTCCAGCGAGGTGGCGGTCGACAAGCTCACGGTGCTGTCCATCGCTCCGCTGATCGCCCAGGCCATCCACGAGGTGTTCACCGACGGTTCGGTGACCTCGCTCTTCGGCGGCCAGAGCTGACCGTGCCGGTCCGGGCCTTTGTCGCGGTCCTGGTGCTGGCGCTGCTGGGACTCGGTGGCTGGGGGGCGTACGCCTGGTTCACCCAGAGCCCGGACAACCAGTTCGAGTCGCTGAGGGCCGGCGACTGCATCCGGCTGCTCGACGTGCCGGGGGTGGGCCCGGCCCCCGACGGCACGCTCACGGTGCGGCACGAGGAGGCCGACTGCGCGGAGGGCCCGACGCCGATGACCTACACGGTCGGGGTGGTCGGCCCCGGTCAGACCCCGTGCCCGAACGGCGACTACGTCGAGTACTACCAGGTCTCCACCAGTCGTACGGCGGGCCAGAACACCCGCGAGCACACCGCCTGCCTGGTGCCGAACTTCGAGCCAGACCTCTGCTACGGGGAGGACGACAGCACCTTGGGCTATCAGGTGGTGCCCTGCGGACAGGGCGCCCTGCTGCACGTGGACTCGGTCACCAGCGACCCCAGCCAGACCTGCCGCAACGGGGCCCGAAAACTGAGCTTCCCGCACCCGCCGCGACTCTTCTGCGTGCGCCCTCCCGCCTGAGGCCCACCTCGCCCCCCGCACATCTCCGGTCTCTCGACCCGGGGCCGACGAGCGGACGCGGGTCTGCGCGCCGACGGCCACGAAGAGACCGGAGTTGTGCGGTCACCTCCACAGCAGGGCGTTCTGCACCGTGGTGACGAACGACTCCGGATGGTCCTGGATCATCCGCCAGGTGAACTCGAGCACGGTCCAGCCAGCCAGGGTCAGCGCGTTGCGGCGCCAGTGGTCGTCTTCGAACACCTCTCGCTGGGTGTGCCGTTCGAACCCGTTGACCTCCACCCCGAGCATGCGGCCGGGAAAGGCGGCGTCCAGGAAGTAGTTCATGCCCTCGATCGTCACCGGGTGGTTGGTCATCCAACCCGTCAGCCCGGACGAGCGGAGCAAGCGGTGCGCGGCTCGCTCGGCCTCGGACCACGGCCGATCACGGGAATCGGTGAGGATCTCCCGGCGAGCCTGGTTGCCGGGCCGCTTCGGGTGATCGCGGTAGGCCCGCCACAGTTGCTCCAACGCCCACTCGCCCCGGCTCGGATGGCGGCGGAGCACGTCGTCGACCAGTTCGCCGCCACGCTCGGGGATGAGGTCCACCGCGGTCAGCACCTCGGAGGCGCAGGGCACTCCGCACACGCTCCTGATCCAGTCGGGAGCCACCGTGCGGTGGACGAACTCGAAGCCGGGAAACCGTCTCGCCTCCCCGCTCACCGCCGCGGTGATCGTGTTGGGCGCGAGCCTCGGCCAGCCGGTGAGCGCCGCCGCGGAGGCACCGACCACGACGGCGCTCGGGTCATAGCGGGTCACGGCCAGGGCCCGGGTGGCGTGATCGTCGGCCAACTCGGGAGTGGTGTACACCCCGGGCAGCAGGGAGACCAGGTTGCCCCGTCTGTGGTGCCAGCGCAGCGAGCCCCGGAGGGCACCCGCATCGCGGAGCAGGAGCACCCCGCCCCGTTCACACAGCAGTTCTTGGATCGCTGTTTGACTGTTCATACCCCTCACGTGCTGCCCGAGGCCCCGGATCCTCCGGTCGCGCGGGGGAACTGTGGACAAGTCCGGGCAACGGGGACCCTGTGGACAGCCCGCACATCTCCGGTCTCTCGGTCCGGCCGCAACGAGCGGACGCGGGTCTGCGCGTCGGGGGCCACGAAGACACCGGAGATGTGCGGGCCATCCGCTGAGCCCTGGCGGTTTGCCGGGGAATCGGGGCCGCCGGTAGAGTGGGCGACTGTCTTGGCGAGGGACCGCTGGTCCGTGATCGACTGGAAACCTCCTCGTCCGCTGCATGTCCGACTTGAGGAGTTGAAATGTCCCAGCAGAACAAGCTGTCCGCCGAGCTGCGCACCGAGTTCGGCAAGGGCGCGGCCCGCCGGCTGCGTCGCGCCGACCAGGTGCCCGCCGTGATGTACGGCCACGGCACCGACCCGATCCACATCTCCCTGCCCGGTCACGAGACCCTGCTGGCGCTGCGCACCGCCAACGCGGTGCTCTCGATCGCCGTCGACGGCAAGGAGCAGCTGGCCCTGGCCAAGCAGGTCCAGCGTGACCCGATCAAGGGATTCATCGAGCACGTCGACTTCATCATCGTCAAGCGCGGCGAGAAGGTCACCGTCGACGTGGCCGTCGTCGTCACCGGCGAGGCCGGCCCCGAGACCGTCGTCGTGGTGGACAACACCACCGTCTCCCTCGAGGTCCCCGCCACCGACATCCCCGAGAGCGTCGAGGTGTCGGTCGAGGGCATGGAGTACGGCAGCCAGGTGCTCGCCCAGGACCTGAAGCTGCCCAGCGGCGCCACCCTGGTCACCGACCCGGAGACCCTGATCGTGAACATCACCCAGCAGCAGTCCGCCGAGGCTCTGGAGGCCGAACTGGCCGAGGCCGAGGCCGAGGCCGGGATCGAGCGCGAGGAGTCCGACGCCGAGGCCGAGGAGTCGGCGGAGTCCGCCGAGGACGGCGAGTCCACGGACTCCGACGAGGGCGACTCCGCGGAGTAATCCACAGATGGCGAACGGTTGGCTGGTGGTCGGGCTCGGTAATCCGGGCCCGACCTACCAGTTGCACCGGCACAACATCGGCTATCTCGTGCTCGACGAGCTGGCCCGTCGCGCCGGTGCCGGGTTCAGCACCCCGCGGGGGATGCGCGCCGAGGTCTGCGAGACGCGGATCGGCCCCCTCGGCACCGGCGCCATCGGACCCGACGCCCAGAAGGTCATCCTGGCCAGGTCACGGACCTACATGAACGAACTGGGCGGGCCGGTCTCCGGCCTGGTGAAGTATCACCGCATCCCGGTCGAGCAGGTGATCGCGGTGCACGACGAGCTGGACCTCGATCAGGGGGTGCTCCGGCTCAAGAAGGGTGGCGGCGACAACGGCCACAACGGGCTGAAGTCGATGCGTGCCTCACTGGGCTCGGGTGACTTCCACCGGGTCCGCTTCGGGATCGGCCGCCCGCCCGGCCGGCAGGCCCCCGCCGACTTCGTGTTGTCGGACTTCCCCGCTTCGGTACGCCCCGAGCTCGAGGTCGACATCGTCCGGGCGGCGGACGCGATCGAGGCGCTGGTCACCGACGGGCTCGCCGCGGCACAGAATCGGTTCAATGGCTGACCGGCGGCCGGATCGGCTGACCTTGCTCCCGGGCACGCCCTATTCTGGCGGCCATGAGCTCCGACCCGTTCAACTTCGGTCCCCCCAGCGGGTCTGCGCCACCACCACAATCCCCGCCACCACCGGGTTTTGGCGGACAGGGCTTCGGCGGACAGCCACCCCAGGGGCAGCCACCCCAGGGGGCGGCTCCCCAGCAACAGGGCTTCGGCGGACAGAGCCCGTTCGGTGACTCGGACAACCCGCTCAGCGCCCCCGCCCCGACCAACCGCCCCACCGACGTATTCGGCTCCGGCGACGCCGCCGCGGCCGGCCAGCCGGCGCTCACCATCGCCCGGCCGCCCGCCTTCCTGCTGCTGATCGCCCTCGGGGTGGCCGTGGTCGCCGGTGTCGTCGCGCTGCTGCTCAACAACATCGTGGTCGCCATCATCTGCTGGTTCCTCGCCGGGCCGATCGCGATCGGGCTGGTCGCGCTGTTCGTGATCCGCGACAACTGGGCGCGCGCCTCCGGGGCGTACTCCTCGCCCGGCTGGCTGAAACCGCTGCACATCGCCACCGTCGCGCTCTGCCTGCTCGCCATCCTGGCGCCGGCGCTGCGCATCGCCGACTGGGTGGGGCACCTGTGAACCGCCCGCTCGCCCGTGGCGTACGCCTGATCCTCGCCCTGATCCTGCTCGGGGGGCTGGCCGCGCTGGGCGCCGGCGGCACCCGGGCGTACGCCGAGGAGACCGCCGCCGACCGCTATGTCGCCTGCCTGAACGGCTCCAAGAAGGGCGACCTGCTGATCCTGGTCGACTCCTCGGCCAGCCTCAAGACCTCCGACCAGGCGAACGCCAGGGTCACCGCCGGGGAATACCTGCTGCGCCGGCTGGCCCGCTCCGCCGAGGACGGCAAACTCCAGCTCAACGTCAGCCTGGCCGGGTTCGCCAACCGTTACGAACCCGGCAACGGGCAGTGGGACCAGCTCAACCCGGGCAGCGTGAACAAGGTCGTCGGCGACATCAAGACCTTCGCCCAGCGCAACGACGGCCGCGGCACCGACTATTGGCTGGGTCTGGACGGCGCCCGCCGCGCGCTGACCGACCGCAAGAACGCCGCCCCCGACTCCTGCCAGGCGGTCGTCTTCTTCTCCGACGGCTCGCTCGACATCGACCGCGCCCCCGACGAGGACCGCAACCCGATCGCCCGGCCCTACGACCCCGACAACAAGCTGCGCAACGCCGCCGACCGCGAGCGCGCCAAGCGCGCCGCCGCCGACGACCTGTGCCGCCCCGGCGGCCTGGCCGACCAGCTGCGTACGCCACCGATCACCATCTTCGGCGTCGGGCTGACCGCCGGCGGCTCGCAGGCCTCCGACTTCGACCTGATGAAACGGGTCGTGGTGGGCGGGGGCGGCTGCGGCGCACAACCCCCGGTCGGCGCGTTCGCGCTGGCCAGCGACATCGACTCGCTGCTGCAGGCGTTCGACCGGATCGCCGGCGAGGGCACCCAGCAGGAGGGCCGCTACTGCCAGGGCGGGCAGGCCCAGGCCTGCGATGAGGGCGCCCACGACTTCGTGCTCGACCAGTCCATCTCGTCGGTGGCGGTGCTCGGTTCCGGCGACATCGAGGAACCGCGGATCGTGCTGATCGCGCCCAACGACAAGCAGGTCGAGCTCAAGCACGGGGCCGCCGGCCAGCAGCAGACCGCCGACCTCGACGGGGTGAAGCTGACCTGGACGTGGATGTCGAAGAAGTCGTTCTCGGTCGACCTCGGCCAGGGCAATCGTCCCGAGAGCTGGACCGGGCGCTGGCGGGTGGTGTTCTTCGACCCGAAGGGGAGCAACCCGCAGGCCCGCTCGCGGACCAACGTGCACATCTCCGGCAACGTGTTCCCGACCTGGCCGAACGCGACGAAGGCGACGGTACGCGCGGGCGAGGCGAGCCAGGTCACCTTCGGCCTGGAGAACGCCCAGCGGCAGCCTATCGATGCGACCAAGCTGCTGGGCACCGCCACCATGGACGCGGTGCTGATCGACTCCACCGGCGGGGAGACCCCGATCGCGACCGGCCTGACCAAGGACAGGATCGCCACGCCGCAGAAGCTGGACGCCAGCAAACTGAAGCCGGGCCCGGCCAAGGTCCGGCTGGCGCTGAAGGTGAAGACCGCGAGCTGGACCAACCCGCGTACCCAACAGGTCGTCCAGGGCACCGACCTGAAGCCGCAGCTGGCCGAGATCGGGTTCACCGTCGCCGCGCCCGCCGGCTTCGGCAAGGTCGCCGACCGGGTCAACTTCGGCGCCGTCGAGGGCCCGGTCAACCTCAACGGCAGCCTCCAGGTGACCGGCCCGGGCTGCGTCTGGCTCGACCCGGCGAAGCCGCCGACGGTGACCACCGGACCCAAGGAGATCAGCCAGGTCAGCATCACCTCCAGCGCGACCGATGCCGCCAGCTGCCTCAAGGTGGCCGAGGGGGCGACCGCCGAGCTGCCGCTGAACCTGGCCAGCCCGCAGATCGGCACCGGCGGGCTGAGCGGCACCTTCGGGGTGCAGATGTCCTCGCTGGACGCCCCGGACAAGGTGCAGGACTTCACCGTCGGCTATGGCGCCGAGGTCGCCCGACCGCTGAACAGGACCAACTTCGCGCTCACCCTGATCGCCGCGCTGATCCTCGGCCCGGGCATCCCGCTGCTGTTGTTGTACGCCGCAAAGTTCGTCTCCGCGAAGATTCCGGGTCGCCCACTGCTCACCCAGCAGTTGCCGGTCCAGGTCGCCGGCAGCCAGCTGCTGCGTGACGGGGCGCCGCTGGCGTGGCGCCGCGGTGACCTGACCCAGATGGCGCAGATCAGCAGCAAGGGTGCGCGCAGCGTCGACCTGGGCGGGATCACCCTGCAGGCGCGGACCGGCGGTTCGCCGTTCGGTTCCGGGCACGTGGTGGTGGAGGCGCCCGGGCAGGTCGGGGCCTCCTCGGCGTACACCGAACCGTCGGGCAAGCAGCACCAGGCGCGGTTGCCGCTGGCGGTGCACCAGAACTGGGTGCTGCTGCACGACCCGAACGGTCCGGCCGACCGGGCCACCGCGCTGCTGCTGGTCGGCGGCGCGACCACCGAGCGGCAGCGCGAGGAGCTGCTTGAGGATCTCGGCCGGCGCGGGTCCAGGGTGTTCCAGGGGCTGCGCAGCCACAACCGGTCCGCGGCCGCCGGTCCGCAGCAACCGGGCTCACCGTTCGGCGGTCAGCCCGGTCCCGGCGGCCCGGGCCAGCCCGAGCCGTCACCGTTCGGCGGTGGTGGGGCTCAGCAGTTCCCGCAGCAGCAGTTCCCGCAGCAGCAGTCGGGGCCGCAGCAGCCGCAGCAGCAGTCGGGGCCGCAGCAACCGCAGCAGCCCCCGCACCAGCAGCAACCACCGCAGCCGAACAACCCGTTCGGCCAGAACCCGTTCGCCTGAGAGTGACAGCGGTGACGGTGCGGGCTGTCAGGGTGGCCGGGGCAGGTCCTAGGCTGGCGACGGTGCTTGGTGCGCGGCGGGTGCAGTGCCGCGACATGAGGGGAGAGAAGGGCAGATGAGGCGTTTCCTGGTGGTGGGCTGTGGTGGCTCCGGCGGATCGACCCTGGCGTACATGATGGACCAGCTCCGCTCGGACCTGGCCGCCAAGGGGGTTGACCACCTGCCGCGGGGTTGGCAGTTCGTGCACCTGGACGTGCCGAGCGCCGAGGAGTCCGGACCGGACGGGCTGGGCAACGTGGAGAACCAGAGCGGGCGCTACCTGGGACTGGGTCCCAAGGCGGGCTCGTACGCCGACCTGGACTATGCGGTCTCCCGCAAGCTGACCTCGGCCCGGGCGATCGACACCATCGCCACCTGGGCCCCGCGCAACCCGCAGGCCGTCGCCACCCCGATCTCGGTCGGAGCCGGGCAGTATCGCTCGGTTGGCCGGATGATCACCCTGTCCAAGGCCGACCAGCTGCGCTCGGGCCTGGTCGCCGCCTGGGAGGACCTGCACCGGGTCGAGACCCACGCCGACATGAAGGCCGCCGCGGCCCGCCTGCGGATGGGCGACTATTCCGAGAACGAGGTGCCGATCGTGCTGGTCGTCTCCTCGATGGCCGGCGGCGCTGGTGCGTCGATGGCGCTCGACGTGTGCCGGCTGCTGACCACCATCAACGGGCTCGACCCGAAGCTGATGGCGGTGTTCATGGTGTCCTCCGACATCTTCGACCAGCTGCCCGAGTCGGCCCGTTCGGGTGTCCGCGCGAACGCGCTGGCGATGCTCGGTGAGATCGTCGCCTCGCAGACTGGGGCCGCGCACTCCCACGACGTGCAGACCCTGGACGCGCTCGGCCAGCAATACGGCTCGGGGGCGCCGATCCCGTTCGCCCGGGTGTTCCCAGTGGGCCGGTTCGTCGGCTCCCAGCGCACCATGTTCGGCGACGGGTCGCCGAAGGCGGTCTATCGAGGGCTGGCCCGCGGCCTGGCCGGGATGATGATGTCGGAGCAGGCGACCGACCAGTTCGTCTCCTATGACCTCGGCAACACCGGCTCGGTCCCGCCGGACTCCTCCTATCTCGGCTGGGGCGCCCAGCCCGACCCGCTGCCGTGGGGCTCGTTCGGGTTCGCGTCGCTGTCGATGGGCCGCGACCGGTACGCCGAATACGCCGCCCAGCGGATCGCCCGCGCCAGCGTCGACCGGCTGCTGGACGGGCACCTGCAGGAGGGCAACACCGCCTCCGGCACCGAGCAGGTGAAGGCGCTGCTCGATTCGCAGTGGGGGCGTACCTGCAACGACCTGGGCCTGTTCGCCGGCTCGGGCGCCCAGGACGGCGGGGCGCTGGCGCAGTGGCTGATGGCCGTGGCGATGCCGCGGGATCGGGTGAACAGTGCCGCCCACCAGCTCGTGCAGTCCGAGGTGATCTCCCAGGTGCCGCGCCCCGACGGCCACGAGGCGTCCCAGTGGAACCCGATGCTGGCCGGCGTGCTCAACGCCCGCCGCGCCGCGCTGTCCGACGGGGCCGCGCGGGTGGCGTACAACTGGGCGTTCGAGTGGCACCAGGAACTACTGCGCCGGCTGGTCGCGGTGACCTCCCAGGCGATCGCCAACCTCGGCCTGGCGTACGCCACCGCCCTGGTGGAGCGGTTGCAGCAGCACGTCAAGGAGTCGATGATCCCCGCCAGCCTGGCGCTCACCCAGCACGGGCGCGGCGACATCGCCGCGATGCCGCAGCAGGTCGGAATCGCGCTGAACGGGGTCCGCGGCAAGATCGCCGGCGGCGACCAGATCATGACCGCGCTCACCCACGGCCTGGTCGACAACGTGCAGACCCACCTCTATGCCCGGGCGTCGGGGATGCTGGGGGAGGTGCTCGCCAACTTCACCACCGACGTGCTCGGCCCGCTCGGCGACGCGCTCAGCGAGCAGCAGCGACTGCTGGAGCAGGCCCGCGGCTCGGCGGTCCGCCACGACGGGCTGGCCCGGCTCGCCACCGACCAATACTCGGCCTGGCCCAGCGACGCCGACCAGAAGGCGCCCGAACGCTTCGACGAGGCCAACAACGAGGTGCTGCTGACCAGCTCCCAGCAGTTCCTCGGCCAGTACGTGTCCGACCTGCGCGCCTCGGTACCGGCCGAGGGTGGCCCCGGCGGTCCCGGTGGGCTGCCGAACTTCCCGCAGGCCCGCAGCCAGGTCGTCACCCGGGTCGTCTCCGGCCTGTGGGAGACCACCGGTGGTGTACGCCCGCCCGGCGGCCTGGTCGAGCAGACCAGCAGCTGGCAGTCCCGGGTGTTCCCGACCAACCCGCACAATGGCGAGTCCGTGGTGCCGTCGCGGGCCCGCTTCGACGTGCACGCGCGTCCGGCGGAACTGCTGGAGCGGGCCCGGTTGTTCGTGCACCGCCCCGAACAGTCCTTCCACCGGTTCTGCTCGATGTCGCTGCGCGACTACGTCCGCGGGGTCGGGGCGGCCGAGTCGGAGCGGCAGGCCCGGGTCGACGACATCTCCGGCAAGTTCGCCCAGGCGCTCACCCTGGCGCTGCCGCTGATCTCGGCCAACGACGCCGCGGTGCAACTGCTGCACGGCGGCGCCAGCGTGGAATACCGGTTCAAGTTCTCCGCGGTCCCGTTCGCCGACCTGCCGGTGGCGGCCGACCTGGAGCGGGTGCTGGTGAACAACCCGCAGATCGACGCCTCCACCCGCGACAACTACCTGCGCTCGGTGAACGACTCCGACCACGTGCTGCGCCTCGACATCTTCGGCTCCTATCCGCTCTATGCGCCGATCTGCTTCGACTCGGTGCTGCGCCCGGTCTCCGAGCAGTGGTCCACCACCTCGCCGGCCGGTCGGGAGGCGTTCTGGAACAACCGGCGGGCGCGGCCGCTGCACTCCTCGCTGCCGATGGCCGACGTGGAACGGCGGGCGATGGTCGCCGGCTGGTTCCTGGCCCAGCTGGTCGGGGCGCTGCGGATCCCGGAGTCCCCGTTCACCCGGCCCGTCGAGGTGTTCGACACCGTCAACCGGGACTGGGTCGCCTTCCCGAATCCGCTGCTCACCCCGCCGGAGCGGTTCAAGGCCCCCTATGACTGGTTGCCCGCGGTGCTCGAGTCGATCATGCTCGCCATCGCCCGCTCCCACCAGAACCCGGTGATGGGGTCCATGCAGCCCTACCGGGTGCTGCGAGGGGTGTTCGACGCCTCCCCGCTGGGCCCGGCCGCCGGGATCGTGGAGCGCTCCGGCAAGCAGCTGCTGGTCGACTGGCTCGCCGGCGGCGACATCGGCTCGGGGATCACCTCCCGGGTGCCCGAGGCCGCTCGCGCCACCGACATCGACTCCCGGGCCGAGGCGGCGAAGGAGTTCCTGAGCAAGATCCGCGACCTGGCCGGCACCCACTTCATGGCGCCCGGTGAGCAGGGCGCCCCCGGCGGCGGCACCTTCTCGGTGGTCGACGATCGGCAGGTGGGCGCCCAGGCGCCGATCTTCCGTGATCTGGCCGGTGACGTCTGGTGGGCGTGCGCCGAGCTGAGTTCGATGATCGACGACGCGGTACGCCTGGCGAACAACCCGAGCGGTCCCGGCTCGGACGGGCCGATCACACCCGAGGCGAAGCGGATCGAGATGCCGGGGGCGGGTGGGGTGTTCTGATGCCCGCCCTCACCGTGCTGATCGCCCCACCCGGACCGGCCGAGGGTGTCGGTGACGCCCTCGCCGACTGGTCGGCGGCCGGGCTGCTGCACCCGTTCCTGTGGGTGGACGGCGGCTCGGCGGCCGAATCCGGTCGCGGCAACACCCCGGCGCTGCTGGTGCACGCCGGACGCCGGGTCGGCACCAGCCTGGAGCAGACGCTGACCCAGCAGCGGTTCGAGCAGGTCCGGCTGGTGGTGCTGGTGCCGGCGCTGGCCGGCGCGGCCGGCGTACCCTCGCAGGTCGAGCAGCAGATCCACCAGGCCGCCCTGGCCACCGGGGCCGCCAGTCAGGTGCAGCTGCTGCGCGCGGTGCTCACCCGGCCCGATTCGGGTCCGGTCGCCGCCGACCTGGTCCGCGAGGGGTGGCACAACATCGTGTTGGCGCCCGAGCAGTCCCGCGGTCCCGGGCTGGGCCAGTCGGTGCTGCCGCCGGCCACCGATGCGGTGTCGGTGGGTGCCGACGCGGCCGCGGCCGTGGCCGGGCTGACGGGATTGTGGCAGCACCTCGACGCGGCCCCCCTCGACGGCGTACCCGCGCCGTTCGGGCGTACGCTGCGCCTGGCCCGCTCCTTCTATCGGAGCCTGGACGCCAGCGCCGTGGCCGACCAGGTGCGCGCCGAGCTGCTCTCGGTCGCCGACGGGGTGCCGCTGCCGCGTCAGCACGGCGTCCAGGCGGTGCACATCGACGACGCGCCGATGGCCGCCAACGACATGGCCGTCTCGGTGCTGCGTCGGCACGCGTCCCAGTTCCGCGGCGAACGGGTCGCCCCGGCCCCGGTCGAGGCCGAGAAGGTGGGCGCCTGGCGGGCGCTGAAGATGCTGTTCGGGTTCCTCTGGGCCTCGCTGACCATGGCGCCGATGAAGTGGTATTCGATGGTGGTCGGCGATACCGGTGGAGCCACCGCCAACCGGGTGCAGCAGCTCGTCTTCGGGGCCGACCCCGCCGCGTACAACGTGGTCGCCCAGGGGGAGTTGGCCGCCGGCCGCGCCGACTGGCAGGACCTCAACCGGGCCACCGCCAGCCTCGACCAGGCGCTGGACGGCGGCAAGCGTACCCACGAGATCGCCGGCGACTTCTCCGCGGTCTGGAGCGACTATGTCGACGCCGGGCTGACCCTGGTCGACGCCGGGGAACGGTCGGCGAACACCCCCATCCAGGTCGGCACCGAGCGCGGGGTGCTGCGCCGGATGTCGGACTGCGCCCCGGGCCCCGACGAGGCGTTCCGGCAGATCCCGCCGCGGGTGGCCGCGGCGGTCGGCATCTCCGATGTCCGTGCGGCCGACCCGCTCGGCCAGCACACCCTGCAGATGCGCCTGCGCGGGCTGGCGGCCGAACCGTCGTTGGCCCGCGACGCGGACGCCACCCTGCGTGAGCTGGAGACCTGGCAGCAGCGCCACCGCCACTCCTACGCGGCCCGCACCGGGGCGATGATCGCCGACACGTTGATGTCCACCGCCGAGGAGGTGCGCGGCCTGGCCCAGCTGGTCTCCCGCGGCAACACCGGTGACCTCAGCAACTCCCGCACTGCCGCCCGGCAGAAGCAGATCGCGGCCTGGCTGCGCACCCTGTTCTTCGGTTGGATCGGGCTCAGCCTGCTGCTGGTGGTCGGCGGCTTCCTCAACTTCGTCACCTGGGGCTCGGTGGCGCTGGCCAGCGGCATCGGGCTGGTCGTCTGGCTGGTCGGCTCGCTGGTGCTGTTCCTGATCGGGCAGCGTGACCTGTTCGCCGACCTGAACGCCCGGCGGGCGGAGGTGTCCAAGGCCGAGGCCGACCAGCGCAACCTGGCCACCGCCCTGCGCGATCTGCACCGGCAGACGGAGGCGTACGGGCAGTTCCTTGAGTGGACCCGGGTGCTCGGCGTGCTGCTGCACGCACCCTTCGGCGATGCGGCCGTGCAGCGCTCGGGAGCCGACCCGATCACCGAGGGGCTGCCGGTCGGCGTACGCATCGGCGTCACCGAGGTGGACCCCGAGGCGACCGCCGACGTGGTCGCGCTGATGCGCCGCGACCTGTTCCAGAGCGGCTGGCTGTCCGCACCCTGGCAGGCGACCCTGACCGACGCCGGGCAACGACTCGGCACCAGCGCGGTGGACATCTCCCAGGACCCGCGGCGGCTGTTCGCCCAGCGGGCCAGGGTGAGCGAGTCCTGGTTGACCAAATGGGCCGACGAGCTGGAACGTGCCGGGGTCGGCACCGTCGCCGGCGACCAGCTGTGGCAGTTCGCGATGCAGCGGCTCTCCCAACCCGACTATCGATCGCGGCTGGTCGGGCGGGTGAAGGTGGCCGGAACCGGTGCCGGTGCCCACCTCACCGAGAGCGAGTTCATGTCCGGGGTCGACGGCACCCGACCGGTCGACCCGGGGCGCTTCGACCTCGGGGTGCTGGCCCGCGAGGCCCGGCTCGAGGGCCGCGCGGACAGCGTCGTCGAGTCCTGGCCGTTCGCCCGGGCCGAGGGACTGAACCGGCAGGCCGTCCTGGTGCAACTGTCCGAGGCGCTGCCCGACTACACCTTCGACCTCGGTGAGACCGTCGTCCGCACCCCCGAGACGAGCGGGTCGAGCGTCGTCGCACCAACCATCGACCAGCCCGGTTTCTCCGCAGCACCCTCGGCGGGCTATGAACCGACCCCCGCCCGGCCCGCCCCCACCCGCCCCTCCGACACCACGCCGCCCCCCGGGGACGGCTGGGTGTTCTGAGCGGGGGCGCCGATGCTCAACCAGGCTGAACGTCGCCGGCAGGTGCTGCTGGCGTGGGCGTTCGTGATGCGCGAGCGCGGGGAGCAGGTCCCCGGCAACGAGCAGCTCACCGTGATCGCGATGACCCGCGCCGTCCCGCCGGGGCTGCGTACGCCGCTGGTGAACCGGTGGGCCCAGGTGCTGCACCACCTGATGTGGCTCTCCGACCAGGGCCACCCGGACCCGGTCGCCGACGCGATGAACCGGTTGCAGGCCGGGCCGCGGCCCCCGTTCCCGCAGGGGGGCGGCGTACGCCCCGGAATGCCGCCCGGGCAGCGTCCGGGCCCGCCCGGTCCACCGCAGCCCCCGCAGCCATCGCAACCGGCGCGACCGGTGGCGCCGAGCTTTCCGCCGCCCCCGCCCGGGATGCGGCCGGGGCAGCCGCTGCCGTCGGCAACCGAACCGGAGCCGACCGACGAGGTGGTGGACGCCGACATCGTCGACGCCGAGTTGGTCGAGGACACCCCGGCTGTGCCGCCGCCGGCCGACAGTCCGGCCGAGGAGCCCGCGGCGTCGACCGAGTCCGAACCTGAACTGCCGCCGCTGCAACGGCTGATGGTGTGGCGGGACCAGCAGGGCCAGCACGAGCTGAAGGACCGCCACCTGCGACAGGTGGTGAACTCCGGTGCGCAGACGGTGCCGGAGGTGGCCGCCGGGCTGCCCGCCTCGCTCAAGCCGATGGCCGCGCAGATCGCGGCGGTGCTGGGACTGGGCGGCCGGCCCCCCGCCGACGCTCGTCCCGCCGAGTCGACCCCGCCCACCGCCCGGGTGGAGGACGAGCCCGCCAGCCCGGCGCCCGGGCGTACCGAGGCGGAGCCGGCCGCCCCCGGCCAGCTCAACCCGGACGCGGTCACCTGGCAGCAGCCGCTCGAGCTGTCCGAGGTGCTCGGCGAGTTCTCGGCGATGGACTTCTCCGAACCCTCCGGCGAACCGGTTGCGGTGAAGGCGTCCGCGCGCGCCGACGGGTCGACCATGCTGCGCTGGCCGGCGTACCAGGCCGAGGTCGGGGAGGCGGTCGTCTATCGGGTGGTCGCCGACGACGAGCACGTGCCGTATTCGCCGGACATGTCCGAGGTGATCGCGGTCACCCAGCGCACCCAGCTGATCGACGACCGCCCGTTCGCCTCGGCGGTGCGGCACTATCAGGTGTGGGTGAACACCGGCGCCAATGCCGGTGAGGCGGCGCTGAACCAGCCGCGGATGCACGCCCGGCTGCCGATGGTCGCCAAGCCCGCCGACGTGGACATCCGCGAGGACGAGGGTCGGGTGATCGGCCAGTGGGCGCCCCTGGCGGGGGTACGCCGGGTGCAGGTCTATCGGGTTCCGGCCGAGCGCGCGGCTGCCGGGGCCGGGAACCCGATGTATCGGATCTGCCACGACGAGGCGAACCTCGGCGGGTTCGTCGACCACGGCGCCGAACCGGGTCGCCGTTACCTCTACCAGCTGATGGTGGAGGCGGAGGTAGAGGGAGTGCCGCAGCTCTCCCTGCCGACGGTGGTACCGGTCACCATCTCGGTGGTGCTGCAACCGGTGCAGGACCTGCAGTGCCGGTTGGAGGACGAGGGCGGCGCCCCGCAGTTCGACCTGCGCTGGACCGACCCACCGGCCGGGCGGGTCGTCATCTATCGCACCACCGGCGGTCCGCTGCCCGGCGCCGACGCGGACACCGTGGACGAGCAGGCGCTGCCCCAGATGCGACTGCGCGCCGAGGACCGGCTGGCCCACCCGATGGCCACCCACGACGGCGTCACCACCATGGAGGACGTGCCGTGGCCGCGCGGCTGGTCGCGCACCTATTTCACCCCGGTCACCCTGATCGACGGCAAGGCGCGGGTCGGCGTCACCACCTCCCAGGTGCGCACCGGGGAGGTGGAGGACGCCACCGTGGTCGAGCGGGTGTCCGGGCAGGTGCTGACCATGGACTGGCCCGAGGGTGCGGCCTCGATCAAGGTGTATGCCTCACCCGCCGGTCAGCCGGCCGCAGACGCGCTGCCCGGGGCCGAACCGATCGCCGAGATCTCCCAGGAGACCTACGTACGCCTGGGTGGGCTGCACTTCTCCCGCCCGCTGGATTCGGGTGGCTGCGACCTGCACCTGGTCCCGGTCTCCTTCGCCGGCGGCCGGGCGATCGAGGGACGGCCCACCACGGTCAGCTATCGGGGCCTGCTGAAGCTGTGGTACGAGGTGGACCGGCGCCCCGGGATCCCCGGTCGCCAGCCGAGCCTGCTGCTGGTCCGGATCCGGGCGGACCGGCCGAACCACTCGGCGCCGCCGTTCGCGCTGGTGTTCAACCCCTATCGGCTGCCGCTGGACGTCAACGACGGCGAGGCGATCAACGTCCGCCCGGCCACCGAGCAGCCGAGCCAGTGGAGCGCCCGGTTCCGCCCGCCGGGGTTGCAGCCGCAGTGGTCGGCGCCCGGCTGGATGGCGGACGTGACCGGCCGGGTCGGCTGGATCCGGGTATTCGTCGATCTCGCCCCCGACCCGCGCCGCGGCACCGTCGCACTGCTGGATCCCGCAGTGCAGCGCCTCTATCTGGACGGTCGGTGATGACCGCGCGGGGGCGGTGGGGCCAGCTGAGCTACACCTCCTTCGACCGGATGGACGGTCGGGGCGGTGGCTGGCAGGTCAAGGACACCACCGGCGGGCTCACCGAGCAGGAGACGACCGAACTACATGGGCGGGTGCAGACCCAGTTGGACACCGGGTCGGAGCTGCCCAGGTTTCCCACCCCGGCAGAGATCGCGGAGCTTCCCCGCAAGCTGTTGTACGCCCCGGCGGGCACCACCGCGGGCCAGTGCGCGAGCTGGCACGTGGCGCCCGCCGGCAACGACGCCTCCGGCCGGCCGGGCAACGTGTTCGCGCACGTGCTGCTCGACCGCGACCCGGACTGTGACGACCCGCTGCGGCCGGTGGAGCGGTGGCGCAGCGACGGCTGGTTGACCCCGTTCGGTCCCGAGGCGGTGCTGGCGGCGGAGCTGACCGACACCGAACCGCCGGCTCCCGGCGTACTCAATCGGACAACGGTGGCCAGTTGGCTGTTCGCCCCCCGGAAGTGGCGGATGCAGAACCTGGCCGGACTGCTCGACGCGCTGCGCGCGGCGCTGGCGGGTGGGCCGCCGGTGGTGCTCGGTGTCGAGGATCTCGACGAGGGGGCGAACTGGATCGCCGCGGCGAGTTTCGCGATGTCGGCCGGCACCGCGCGCCGGCTGTTCTTCTCCACCCTGGAACGCCCGAGCAGCCTGGCCGAGACGCTGACGCGCGGGGTGCGGCTGGCCTGCGTACCCGCGTCCGACCTGCCCGCGCTGAAACGGCGCCAGGACGTGGTGCTGATCGACACCACCGACCTGGTGGAGCTGGGCGACCTGGACGGAGCCCCGCACCGGACCACCCGCGGGGACGAGATCCGGGTCACCGAGTGGTCGGTGCTGGTCGCCGAACTGTTCGACTCGGCAGAAAATCTGGCCGCCGCGGTGTCCGACCTGGACGAGGTGGCCCAGCAGGTCGGTGACCACGGACTCGACCCGGCATGGCCGGTGGCCATGGTGCTCTCCCGGCGTACCGGGGGTGGGGGCGTCGAGGTGTCGCGGGTGTTGACCGGGTGCGCGCCGCCGCAACTGCGCGCGGTCCCCGAGCTCTTCCAATCGGCGCTGAGCATGCACCGCAACCAGGTGGGCGCCGACACCGAGGCCGCCTGGCAACAGGTGCTGCTGACCCGGGCCGACGATCCGAACGCGGCACCGACCGTCTCCGGCGAGGTCGCGGTCCAGGTGTACGCCGAGCGGGCGCTCTCCGATGTGAGGTGGCTGGCGGCCGGCGGGCCGGCCCGGTTGCCTTCGGCGCAGTACTACAGCCCGACCCCGGACGAGGAGTTGGTGGCACAGGTCCAGGCGGCGTTGCCGCACTGGCGCGGGGGCGGGCCGGTGGCGGTGCTGCACGGGGCGGAACTGGCGCTCAGGCTGGGTCTCGCCCACGACGAGGGGGTGCTGCACGCGTTGTGGCAGGCGGCAACCGAATCCCTGTTGCCGGTGCTGCTGGATCGATCCGCCGCGGGGGCGTTGCTGGGCCAGGTGGGTTCCTGGATCGCTCCGGAGGCCCGCGGGTGGTTGTGGTCGCAACTGGTGCAGACCCCGATCGAGCACCTCGGGCCGGCCGGGCACCGGCTGGCGCCCGGACTGCTGTCGGCGATCGGACCCGGCCCGGATGACCCCGATCCGTTGCAGGATTTCCTCCACTGGTTGGAACAGGGTGATCCGGCGAGTGCCTATCTGCCGGGTGTGCTGGTCGAACTGGCTGCCGGCCGCGACGACGATGACGCCCGCCTGGTGGGCGCCTGGGGTGCGTTGCAGGCGTACCGGCACGGTGACCGGCAGGCCCTGCACGGGCTGACATCGCGATTCTGGCCGCTCTGGCCGGTGCGGCGGATCTCCTTGCTGGAAAAGGGATTCGGGGAGTTGCCCGGGCAGGCATACCTGCCGGAGCTGTTGGGGCGGGAGTCCGAGGCGGCGGCGGTCCCCGGCTGGCGGCGGCTGGCGCACCGCAACGAGGCGGGTCCGGTGCCGGTGCTGGCGCGGACCCGGCTCCGGCTGGACTCGACCGACTGGCTCTCCGCGGCCGAACCGGCGGCGATCAGCGACGGGCTGCACGTGCTGGTGGACACCCTCGAGGAGCTGCGGCGCAGCTGCCCGGATTTCCAGCCGGACAAGGAACTGGTACGCCGGGCGCAGGTGTGGGCGGCGCTGGCGCTGCTCGCCGGGCGCGCCGGTGGGCCGGCCGGGCAGCGGCTCGAAGTGGCCGCCGGTCGCGCGCAGAGTGCCTGGCACCAGGCCGGAGTGGGTGAGCCGCCCGAGTTGACCGAGGACGAGCTGGTGGCGGCGCAGCACTGGTGCCAGCGGGAACGGGTGGACGCCCAGGTATTGACCACGCTGCTGCTGCTCGGTGACCGCTCCTCACCGCTGCATCGGGACAGTGACCGGGCGGCGGCGTGGCTGCAGGGGGTGACGGTCGGCGGTTCGCCGTTGGCCGCGGCGCTGCTCCGGGCCGCGCTGACCCGGGACGCCGAGTCACGCGAGCGCGTCGGGGAGCAGATGCTGCAGGCCGTCCGCAGGGTCCCGGGCAGTGCCGACGAGCGCGACCTGCGCCAGGCCGAACGGTTCGTCACCGGGTGGCTGCGGCAGGCGGTGCGACGACGATGACGTTGGACACATCAAGGAAACTGAACCGAGGGAGGCAATTCGATGCCCACCTATGTGCTTGAGGGCGGCGGCAGCGCACGGCTGCCGGCCAAGCCGTTGACGCTGCGGCTGCAGACCCCTGGCAGTACGCCGGTGCGGCTCCTCGGCTTCCGCGACGGACAGCCGGACCATTCGGCGATCACCCCGATGCCGGGCATGCTGGTGCTGCCCCGGGTGGACGGTCCGATCGAGGTCCGTGCGGTGCCGGACTCGGGGCGTACCTTCGGGTCGGGCACGGTGGCCTCGCTGTCCGCGGCGATCGAACTGCACGGCGATCCCGATCCCGAGCGAGCGGTGATCCCCTCGGTCGACCTGTCCGGTCTGGCGCAGCGGGACCTGGTCCGGGTGGAGCGGGTCGGGAACGAGCTGGTGCTCACCGCGATGGGAGTGGTGCACGACACGCCACTGCCTCCGTTGGCCGCGCGGGCCAGGGACCTGGCGCGCGAGATTCTCGGCCTGGAACGAATCCCGGACGATCAGGCGCGGGCGCTGCAGGTGGTGGTTGACGGGTCGGCGTCGATGCGCCCGCTGGTTGGCGAGGGCTCGGTGGCCGCCGTGGTGGAGGTGCTGGTCGGGTTGTCCCGGGTCACCGCGGGGGAACGTGAGCTCACCGCGCAGGTGGCTAGTGACCGGGCGCGGCCGGTGCAGGTCGGCTCGGTGGAGGAGCTGCCCCGGGCGGTGCACGACCTGTTGACCGACGGGCCGATGGCGACCGGGTTTCGCATACCGGCAGCGGATTCCGGCGCCGAGGTGGCGCGCTGTGTTGTGTCGGACGGCGTCCCCGCCGGATTCGGCGTACCGGATCGAAACGCCGAGGGTGAGGGTGCGGAGCCGATGCTGGTGCTGCTGGCCGCCCGGTCGGCGCGCGAGGTGCTGGCCGCGCGGGCCCCGCGTGGTACCGCCTTCGTCGAGGTGGGCGACTGGGGTGCGGCCTCGGCGTATGACCAGTTGCTGGCCGACGAGCGGATGCTCCGGGAGCTGGTGAGCCAACTGCTGGCGGGGCTGCTGCCCGAGAATTCCTCCTTCCGGGCCAGGGTTTCCGGCGTCGCGCCCGAGGCCGATGCGGACATGACGGTGCTGCGGGCGAGGTACTGATGACGAAGTGTCCCTATTGCTTCGAACAGCTGCTTCCGCAGAAGTACGCGTTCCAGTGTCAGGGCCGGTGCAACTCCGTGCCCGACGTCGAGGGGACGGCGCTCCACGGTGCACCGCGGCAGTGGCGCCCGACCATCTTCGTCGGCCCGCAGGGCGGCCCGCAGGGCTGGATGCCACCGCGGGTGACGCACTGTCAACGATGCAACGGCCCGATGGCCGAGTGCTGCCCCACCTGTCACCAGTTCCTGCCGCCGGACTGGCGCAGCGGAACGGCCACCTGTATCGCCCTGGCGGGAGCGCGGGCCACCGGCAAGAGCATCTATGTCGGCGTGATCATCAAGCTGATGGAGTTGCTGGCGGAGGCGCACCGGACCACGTTGAGCTTCGTCGACGGGGCGTCGCGGGAGATGTACAGCCACGTGTACGAGAAGCCGCTCTATGAAACGCGCGGCATCATCGCGCCGACTCCGCGGGCCAACCTGGCCGACTCCTATCAGCGTCAGCCGCTGATCCTGAGCCTCGGCATGTTGAACGGGAGAAGGCGTTTCGTGGTGTTCCGCGACGTCGCCGGGGAAGACCTGGAGGGGTCGGTGGACAACGCGCGCCACCTGTCCTTCTTCGCCCGGGCATCGGCGGTGTTCTTCCTCTTCGACCCGACCCGGGTGCCGGAGGTGCGCAATCAACTGCAGGACCTGATCCCGGCTCAGCTGCACGAGGGCGGGGATCCGGCGGTGGTGCTGAACAACCTGAACTTCCTGATCGGGGGCGGTCAGCCACGGTTGGGGATCGTGCTCAGCAAGTTTGACACCATGCAGACGTTGACGGCGGTGGCGGACACCGAACTGAGCCGGGTGATGTCGAACGCCGGGGCGGCGTTCATGCGCGATCCGGGCGCGATGCAGGCCGGCTATGACGAGCAGGACGGGCAGTTGCTGCACGCCGAGGTGCGCTCGCTGCTGCAGCGGTTGCACGGCGGGCAGATCGTGACCGCGGTGGAGCGGCCGCACTCGGGTCGGGTGCTCGACCACAGGTTCTTCGTGGTGTCGGCGCTGGGGGCGCCGACCGAGGGGGAGAACCTGCACGACCACGGGATCGCCAGCTTCCGGTGTCTGGATCCGGTGCGCTGGGCGCTCAGCCGCGACGGCGCTCTCTGAGGCGTCGGTGGCTTGATTATCCTGCCCGCATGGCCGATGTGACGCTCTATCACAACCAGAACTGCTCGACCTCGCGAGCCGCCAAGGACGCCGCCGCGGCGGCTGGGGTCGAGGTCGACGTGGTGCAGTATCTGAAGACCCCACTGGACGAGGCGGCTCTGCTCGAACTGCTCGACAAGCTGGAGGATCCTCCGTCGGACCTGGTACGCCGGGACGCTCATTTCAGGGAGCTGGGGCTCACCGACGCCGATGTCGAGACGGCCGAGCAGGTGGCCGCGCTGGTGGCGCAACACCCGAAGCTGATGCAGCGTCCGGTCCTGGTACGCGGCGATCGCGCCATCATCGGCCGCCCCAAGGACCGCGTCCCAACGTTCCTTGACTAGCGGATCCGGGCGGAGCCCGGTGCAACGTGTCGAAGGAACTCACTCAGCAGGGAACAACCTCAGGGTGGTGAGTTGCTGGTGGTGGGTCCGCGGTCGCGGTGCAGTCGTTTGCGTCCGGTGTGGGCGGCGTTGACGGCGGCGAGCAGTTCGCTACGGGTGGTGGTGGGGGTCATCGGTGTCATTACGCGGTCCGAGATGGCGCTGATATCCCTCGATCGCGCGGACGGTCAGGCGGGTGATGAATCCCATGAGGCTCCTTGGAGTGTGGGTCTCACAGGTGTTACCCGATCGAGCAGGGCTCAATCATCGGCGTCGGCACCGCGGCGAGCCAAATCGACCTGACCGGTCCGCAGGGCAGCACGACTCATCATCTGCGAGGCGACCGGGGCGGTGAGCAGCTGGAACGTGGCCACCAGCAGCAACAACCCGGTCGCGGGCAGGGACCGCAGGGACAGGGCAACCCCGCCCAGCACCAGCAGGACGCCGAGCACCTGCGGCTTGGTGGCGGCGTGCATCCGCGACAGCAGGTCCGGGAACCGCAGCAGTCCAATCGCCGCGAGCACGCAGAGCACCGCGCCCAGCAGCAGCATCACCAGCGCACACAGGTCCAGCACGGCGGCCAGAGTGGGATTCATCGGTTTCTCCCGTCGTGGTGATCGCTCAGGTCGGTGTCGCGGGCCACGAACCGGGCCACCGAGACGGATCCGACGAACGCGACCAGGGACAGCGACACCAGGATGGGCAGGGTCGAGGCGTGCCGCGCCAGGATTGCCTCGGCGGCGATCCCACAGATCAGCGTCGTGACCAGGACATCGGTGGCCAGGGTCCGGTTCAGGCTCGAGGGGCCGCGCACGATCCGCACCACCGTCAGCACGGCCGCCAGCGTCAGCAGCCCACCCACCAGCCAGCCGAACACCGGGCGCACGGTCTCCACGAATTCGATCACGGCCCTGCCTCCACATCGCGAACCTCGGACATCGAGAGCCGTTCGCCACACCCGGGAGGTGCCGGCGCGCCGAACGCCCGGGCCACCAACTGCTCGCGGCGATGGATGGCCGTCACCTCGATCAACAGCCGCTCGTCGTCGCAGCGATCCAGCACGTGGATCACCAGCTCGTTGCTGGCCGGGTCGAGGTCGATGACCACCGTCCCCGGCACCAGGGAGGTGAGTTCGGCGATGATGGTACGCCGGAAGTCGTCGGTCTCGTGCAGCTGCACCGCCGCGATCCGTCCGTGCTCGATCGGCCGCGGGCGGATGGCGAGCCAGGCCACCTGGAGGCTGGCGCGCAGCAGGTCGTAGAGGAAGAACGCGACCAGCCTGAGCAGGGACAGGGGCCGGAACCGGATCCGCGACGCCGCCCGCGGCATCGGGAACAACAGCACGACCAGCAGGGCGACCAGCAGTCCGAACAGCACGGTGCCCCAACTCGGCCGGCCCCACAGCACCACCCAGACCGTCGTCAGCACCAGCAGCGAGCCGAGGCGCATCTTCGCCAGGTGCGAGGGGAACCGGCTCATCGGATCGCCCCGTCCCCGAGCACGGCCACCAGATAGGGCGTACGCTCCAGCAGGCTCGCCGCGGCGCGGTCGGCGAACGCGTACAACGGCCCGCCGAACACGGTCAGGGCGATTCCGAAGAGCACCAGCAGCGTGGTGGGGGCCAGTACGCCGACGCTGAGCGGCCCGGCCCGATCATCCACCGGTGCCACCGGCTCGCGCCAGAAGGCCCGCGCCCACACCCGGGCGATGGCGTACAGGGTCAGCAGGCTGGTCAGCACCGAGCCACCCACCAGCAGGTACGCCAACCAGTCTCCGCGCAGCACACCCGCCTGGAGCAGGCCGACCTTGCCGATGAACCCCGACAGCGGAGGGATTCCGGCCAGGTTCATCGCAGGCACGAAGAACAGCACCGACACCACCGGCGCGGTGGACAGCAGGCCGCCGAGCTTGCTCAGCGAGGTGGTGCCGCGACGCAGTTCCACCAGCCCGGTGACCAGAAACAGGGTGGTCTGGATGGTGATGTGGTGGGCCACATAGAAGATGGCCGCGGACAGCCCGACCACCGACCCCACGGAGAGCCCGAACAGCATGTAGCCGATGTGTGAGACCAGGGTGAACGAGAGCAGCCGCTTGATGTCGTCCTGGGCCACCGCACCGAGGATGCCGACCAGCATCGTCAGCAGTGCCGCCCACAGCAGCAGTGTGTCCAGTCGCCCGTCGGGGAACAGCAGGGTGCGGGTGCGGATCAGCGCGTAGACGCCGACCTTGGTGAGCAGCCCGGCGAACACCGCGGTCACCGGTGCGGGGGCGGTCGGATAGGAGTCGGGCAACCAGCCCGACATCGGGAAAACCGCCGCCTTGATGCAGAATCCGAGCGCCAGCATCGCCTGCAGCAGCAGAGTGGTCGAGGGCGGCAGGTCGCCCAGTCGCAGCGCCAACCGGGCCAGGTTCACCGTGCCGGTGGCGGCATAGGTCAACCCGATCGCGGTCAGGAACACCAGCGAGGACAGCAGGTTGACGATCACGTAGTTTGTGCCGGCCCGCACCCGCTCGGCGGTCCCACCCAGGGTGAGCAGCACGAAGCTCGCGAACAGCAGCATCTCGAATCCGACATAGAGGTGGAAGAGATCCCCGGAGACGAAGGTCGTCGACACGCCCGCCGACAGCACCAGCAGGGTGGGGTGGAAGATCGGCAGCGGGGCGCCGCCGTCGTGCTCGTCATCGGAGCGCGCCCCCTGACCGGAGGAATACAGCATCACCGCGAAGGTGACCACCGTCGAGATCACCAGCATCAGCGCAGACAGCCGATCCACCACCAGCACGATGCCCTCGTCGACCGGCCAACCGCCGACCCGGACCATCAGCGTACGCCGCTGGTCAGCGGCCCAGAGCAGGGTCGCCGAGACCGCGACCACGGCCGCCAGCACCGTGCCGGAGATGGCCCGCTGGAGGCGCGTGTGCCGGCCCGTGACCACGGTCAACCCCGCGCCGATCAGCGGCAGCACCACGACCAGCGGGACCAGTAGGTCGAGGGTGAACCTCATCGCTGCACCTCCCCGGAGGTGGGGTGCCGTTCCGGTTCCCGGTCGTCCTCGTCCCCATCGGTGTCGGTCGCGTCGCCCTCCAGGTGATCGGAGTCGGACAGGTCGTTCGCCACCGCGAGTTCGTGGGTGCGTACGCCCTCGGCGTCGTCGGCGAGCAGTTCGGTGGAGGACACCTGCCAGGAGCGGTGCGCCAGTGCCAGGGAGAACGCCGTCACCGCCAGGGTGATCACGATCGCGGTGAGCACCATTGCCTGGGGGAGCGGATCGGAGATGCCGCCGGGACCGATCGGCGGATCCAGGTCGGACCCGGTCAGCGGTGCCGCCCCGGGGCGCCCGGAGGCGACCAGGAAGACCACGTTCACCCCGTTGGAGATCAGCAGCACCCCGAGCAGGGCGCGGACCAGCGAGCGCGACAGCAGCAGCACCACGCCGAGGCCGACCAGTCCGCCGGCCACCAGGCAGAGGGTGAGGTTGGGACTCATCGCGCCCCCCGATCCATCGGCAGGCGATCCCGGGCGAGAGGGTCGGTCACGTAGTCCTCGCCCTCGTTGTCAGCGATCTCGGTGTCCAGACCCGCGCCCAGCGAGCGCAGGATGTCCAGCATCAGCCCGACCACGATCAGATAGACGCCGATGTCGAAGAAGACCGAGGTGACCAGGTGCAGCTCACCCACCAGCGGCAGTGGGATGTCGAACGTCCACGACTGCAGCACGTCACCGCCGACCAGCATCGACACCAGGCCGAAACCGGCGGAGAGGAACAGGCCGATGCCCAGCAGCACACCGGGCATCACCGGCATCGCGGCGCGCAGCTCGTGTGCCCCGCCGGCCAGATAGCGGACGGTCAGCGCCAGCCCGGCCACCATGCCGGCGGCGAAACCGCCACCCGGGTCGTTGTGGCCACTGATCAGCAGGAACACCGACCAGACCATGACCAGGTGGAAGATCAGTCGGGTGATCACCTCGAGAAGCAGCGAACGCCGGTTGGCCGGGACCCAGTCGGCGCCGCTGAGCCAGCCGACGTCGCGGGAGGAGGCGGTGCGTCGGCTCGCGCGTTCGGAGCGGGTACGCCGCAGCCGTTGCCGCAGTTCGTCCATCCGCTCGCTGTGCCGGAAGACCAGGGAGGCGACGCCGGTCGCCGCCACCAGCACCACCGAGACCTCACCCATCGTGTCCCAGGCGCGGATGTCCACCAGGATCACGTTCACCACGTTGTGTCCGCCGCCGAACTCGTAGGCCCCACGCGCCATCGTGGTCGAGTCCGGGGGGGCGGTGCGAGCCATGGTGACAACCAGCGCGCTGCCGGCCACCACCACCCCGGCGCCGATGCCGAGCAGCAGCCGCCGCCAGGCGCCCCGGCGTTCGGTGGCCGCAGCGGAGAAGCGGGAGGGGAAGCGGCGCAGCACCAGGATGAAGACGACGATCGAGACCGTCTCCACCAGCACCTGGGTGAGCGCCAGATCGGGCGCCCCGTGCAGCAGGAACAGCATCGCCGAGCCGTATCCGGTCACCCCGACCAGGAACACCGCGCGGAGCCGGCGCCGGGAACGGACCGCGCCCAGGCCCGCCAGTCCGATCACCGCGGCCACCCCCAGTTGGGCGGGGTTGTCGAACCAGTGCGGAGTGTGCGCCCGATCCGCGAACGCGTCGCGCAGGGCCAGCACCAGGGCGCCGCCCGGCAGCACCAGCAGCACGGTCAGGATCAGCGACAGCGACAGCGGCAGCGACCCGCGGTGCAGCAGCCCGGTCACCTCGAGAGAGACCCGGTCGATGCCGCGCATCGTGGCGCGGTAGGCCCCGAGTGCCGACGGCGGGTGCGGCGCCCTGCGCTGCGCCGCCTCCAGCCGGCTCCGCACGGCGAACAGCACCGCGCCCAGGGCCAGGGTGCCCATTGAGAGCAGCAGGGCGAGGTTGAGCCCGTGCCACAGGGCCAGATGGGTCGGGTACGCCGCGGCCGGCAGCTGATCCAGCCACGGCGCCAGCCAGTCCTCGCCGAGGCCGGCGAGCGGGGCGAACACCAGTCCGGCGATCCCCAGCGCCGCGGGGATCGCGGTCACCATCCACGGGTTGGTGTGGGTGTCGGTGGGTTCGTCGGAGCTGCGGAGCTCGCGCTCGCCCGGGCCCCACGCGCCCCAGCAGAAGCGGGCGGCGTACGCGAAGGTGAGCACCGAGCCCAGGATGACCAGCACCAGCAGCGGAATCGTCCAGGCGCCCTCGGCGTGCAGCAGGGCGCCATAGATCGCCTCCTTGCCGACGAACCCGAGCAGCGGTGGGACCCCGGCCATCGAGGCGGCGGCCAGGACCGAGGTGACGGTGAGCAGGGGCATCCGTTCCCGCAGCCGGTGCAGCACCCGCAGGTCACGGGTACCGGTCGCGTGGTCGATCGCGCCGACGGTGAGGAACAGGGCGGCCTTGAACAGGGCGTGGGTGATCAGCAGGCACAGCCCGGCCAGCGCCAGGTCGCGGGTGCCGGCGCCGACCAGCAGGATCAGCAGGCCGAGCTGACTGACGGTGCCGTGGGCGAGCAGCAGCTTGAGGTCGTGCTGGCGGAGCGCTCGATAACCGCCGACCAGCAGCGTCGCGGTACCGATCACCAGGATCGCCGGCCGCCACACCGGCAGCTCGGCGAAACCCGGAGCCAGCCGCGCCACCAGATAGACACCGGCCTTCACCATCGCCGCCGCGTGCAGGTACGCCGAGATCGGGGTCGGTGCGGCCATCGCGCCTGGCAGCCAGAAGTGGAAGGGCACCTGGGCCGACTTGGTCAGCGCACCGAGCAGCACCAGCAGCACCGCCACCTGGACCATGGCACTGGGCGCCGGCGGCTGCGCGATCAGGTGGCTCAGCCGGTAGCTGCCCCCGGCCTGGCCCAGCATGACCAGACCGACCAGCATCGCCAGGCCGCCGAGGGTGGTCACCACGAGCGCCCGCAGGGCGGCCCGTCGGGCGTCGATCTGGTCGGAGTTGTGGCCCACCAGCAGATAGGACAGCACCGTGGTCGCTTCCCAGAACACATAGAGCAGCAACAGGTTGTCGCTCCACACCAGCCCGAGCATCGCCCCGGCGAAGGCGGCCAGGTGGGCCGCGCAGCGATCCAGCCCGGGCTCCTTGTCGCCGAAATAGCCGGCGCAGTAGGCGAGGACCAGGGCGCCGATCACCGAGATCACCAGCGTCAGCAGCCAGGCCAGCGGATCCAGGCGCAGTTCGATGCCCAGCGAGATCGAGTCGATCCACCGGTACGCCAGTTCCGGCGGCGCGGCGAGTACGCCCGGGGTGAGCGCGATCGCCCAGACGGCGGTGGCCCCGCTCGGCAATGCCAGCACCCAGAACGCCCGTCGTCCCATCACCCGCACCAGTGCAGGGGCCACCGCGGCCACGGCGAAATGGACGATCAGGAGTGTCAGCAACAGCGGCCCTGCCTGGTCGGTGGGTGAACGAGGGGGATTGCCCGGTCATTCTAGCGAACGGACTAGATCGGGGCCTGCCGGTCCATTGGGCGCCGGGGCTAGGATCGCCCGGTGACCCTTCAGGGACTGGTCCAGCTCGTCGGTACCGACCCCGTCATCGCTGAGGTCAGCGATGGCGCGCGCTCGCGTACCCTCTCGGCGGCCGAGGTCACCCTGCCGCCGTCGCTGCGACCGTTCCTGACCGCCCTGCTCGCCGAGACCCGCACCGTGCTGCTGGTCACCGCCACCTACCGCGAGGCGGAGAACCTGACCACCGCCATTGGCGCGGTGATGGGCGAGGAGCAGGTCTGCTACTACCCGGCCTGGGAGACGCTTCCGCACGAGCGGCTCAGCCCCCGCTCCGACACCGTCGGGCGCCGGCTCGCGGTGCTGCGCAGGCTGGCCGACCCGGTGCCGGAGCGGCGACCGCGGGTCATCGTCGCGCCGGTTCGGGCTGTGCTGCAGCCGCAGGTGAAAGGGCTCGCGGAGCTGTCCCCGGTGCGGATCGTCGCCGGCGAGGACTTCGACCTCGGTGACCTGGCCGAGGCGCTGGTGGCGGCCGCCTATCACCGGGTCGACCTGGTCCAACGGCGCGGCGAGTTCGCCGTGCGCGGCGGGATCGTCGACATCTTCCCGCCCACCCTCGAACACCCGGTGCGGATCGACCTGTTCGGCGACACCGTCGAGGAGATCCGGCACTTCACCGTCGCCGACCAGCGCTCCACCGAGCTGGTGCTGCCCGAGGTCGTCGCCGACCCGTGTCGGGAGTTGCTGCTCGACGAGGGCGTACGCCGTCGCGCCGCCGCGCTGGCCGAGCAGCACCCGCAACTGGCCGAGATGCTTGAGCCGATGGCCCAGGGCCACGCGGTGGAGGGGATGGAAGCGCTCGCCCCGGTGCTGGTGGACGGGATGGAACTGCTCGTCGACGTGCTCCCCGCCGACACCCTGGTCGCGATCTGCGACCCCGAACTGGTGCGCGGTCGCGCCGCCGACCTGGTCACCACCAGCGAGGAGTTCCTGCAGGCGTCGTGGGCGGCCGCCGCCGGCGGCGGGCGGGCCCCGATCGACCTCGGCGCCTCGGCGTACCGGAGCCTCGCCGACGTGCGCACCGCCGTCATCGCCAACGGCCAGGCCTGGTGGTCGCTCTCCCAGTTCTCTCTGGGGGATACCGGGCCGTCTCGCTCAGGGGACGTGTCGGAAAGCACCGTTCCGGCGTACACGATTCCGGCCCACGCGACGGAGTCCTGGCGCGGGGACACCGATGCGGCGGTGGCGGCGATCAAGGAGGCGATGGCCGACGGCTGGCGGGTGGTGCTCGTGGCCGAGGGCAAGGGCATGGTCAAGCGGATGGTGGAGATCCTGGGCGAGCACGAGATCGGCACCAAGGCGGTCCGGGCGCTGAACCGCCCGCCGGCGGCCAGCCTGGTGACCGTCGCGCTGGCCGAGTTGCCGCACGGCTTCCGGCTCGACTCGGCCAAGCTCGCGGTGTGGACCTCCGGGGACCTCTCCGGCCGCGGGCCGGCGGACAAGTCGCTGCGCCGGATGCCGAGCCGCCGCAAGAACCAGATCGACCCGCTCGAGCTGACCGCCGGCGACCCGGTGGTGCACGAGCAGCACGGTGTCGGGCGCTATGTGGAGATGATCCAGCGCACGGCCGGCGGTGCGGTCCGTGAATACCTGGTGATCGAGTACGCCCCCTCCAAGCGGGGCCAGCCCGGCGACCGGTTGTTCGTGCCGATGGACCAGCTCAATCTGCTGAGTCGCTATGTGGGTGGGGAAAACCCCAGCCTGGACCGGATGGGCGGCGCCGACTGGCACAAGCGCAAGGGTCGCGCCCGCAAGGCGGTCCGCGAGATCGCCGCCGAGCTGATCAAGCTGTACGCCGCCCGACAGGCCTCCCGCGGCCACGCCTTCGGCCCCGACACCCCCTGGCAGCGGGAGTTGGAGGACGCCTTTGCCTACGTCGAGACCCCCGACCAGCTGGCCTGCGTCTCGGAGGTGAAGCACGACATGGAACAGGTCGTGCCGATGGACCGGTTGATCTGCGGTGACGTCGGTTACGGCAAGACCGAGATCGCGGTGCGCGCCGCGTTCAAGGCCGTCCAGGACGGCAAGCAGGTGGCGGTGCTGGTGCCCACCACGATCCTGGTCCAGCAGCACGCGAACACCTTCGCCGAGCGCTACGCCGGCTTCCCGGTGCGGGTGGCTCAGCTCTCGCGTTTCCAGTCGGAGAAGGAATCCCGCGAGGTGAAGAAGGCGGTGACGGCCGGCCAGGTCGACGTCGTGGTCGGCACCCACCGGCTGCTGTCGGGCGAGGTGGAGTTCTCCGACCTGGGCCTGGTGATCATCGATGAGGAGCAGCGGTTCGGGGTCGAGCACAAGGAGGCGTTGAAGAAGCTGCGGCTCAACGTGGACGTGCTGGCGATGTCGGCCACTCCGATCCCGCGCACCCTGGAGATGGCGGTCACCGGGATCCGGGAGATGTCCACCATTGCCACCCCGCCCGAGGAACGGCACCCGGTGCTCACCTTCGTCGGCCCCTATGACAGGGCACAGATCGGCGCCGCG
This sequence comes from Enemella dayhoffiae, assembly GCF_002250625.1. Lineage (GTDB taxonomy): Bacteria > Actinomycetota > Actinomycetes > Propionibacteriales > Propionibacteriaceae > Enemella > Enemella dayhoffiae. The sequence goes on from NZ_NMVQ01000045.1 coordinate 106,364, forward strand.
ATCCGTCGCGAGCTGCTCCGCGAGGGACAGATGTTCTACATCCACAATCGGGTGCAGTCGATCGACAAGGTCGCCAACCAGCTGGCCGAGCTGGTGCCCGAGGCCCGGGTGCTCGCCGCGCACGGCCAGATGGGGGAGCACAAGCTGGAACAGGTGATGCTCGACTTCACCGAGCGCCGCGCCGACGTGCTGGTCTGCACCACCATCGTCGAGGCCGGCCTGGACATCTCGAGTGCCAACACGCTGATCATCGAACGCGCCGACCTGCTCGGGCTCTCCCAGCTGCACCAGTTGCGCGGTCGGGTCGGCCGCAGCCGCGAGCGCGGGTACGCCTACCTGCTCTATCCACCGGACAAACCGCTGACCGAGACCGCGCACGACCGGCTGGCGACGATGGCCGCCAACGCCGACCTGGGCGCCGGGATGCAGATCGCGATGCGCGATCTGGAGATCCGCGGCGCCGGGAACCTGTTGGGTGGTGAACAATCCGGGCACATCGCCGATGTCGGCTTCGACCTCTACATCCGGCTGGTCGGGGAGGCGGTCGCCGACTTCCGCAGCGACGGCCAGGCCAGCGAGTCCGAGCCCGAGCTGCGGATCGAGCTGCCCGTGGACGCCCACCTGCCGCCGGACTATGTCGAGTCGGAACGGCTGCGGCTGGAGATGTACAAGCGGCTGGCGGAGGTGCGCACGGCCGAGGACCTGGCCGAGGTGCGGGCCGAGCTGACCGACCGCTACGGTACGCCGCCGGCCCCGGTCGAGGCGCTGCTCGAGGTGGCCGCCTTCCGCAACGATGCCCGGGTCGTCGGGCTGCACGAGGTGGTGCTGCAGGGCAACTACGTCCGCTTCGGCCCGCACGACCTGCCCGAATCGCGGCTGCTGCGGCTGAAGCGGCTGCACCCGCGCACCGTGGTCAAGACCGGGCACCTGCTCGTCCCGCGACCGCTGGCCGCCACCGTCGGCGGCGTCGCGCCGACCGATACCGAGCTGCTGCGCTGGTGTGCCCAGGTGGTTCGCGACATCTTCGCCGACTGATCGGCCCACGGCTTCGCCGACTGATCGGCCCACGGCTTCGCCGACTGATCGGCCCACGGCTTCGCCGACTGATCGGCACACGGCCACTAGACTGGCGCCGGCCCAGACAGGGCAGGCGACGAGGAGTGGGTGCATGGCAGGGTCAGGAATCCGGTTCAGGGTGACGGCGGCGATCGCCGCGGCAGCGAGCGTGGTGACGCTGGGGCTGGGCGGCTGCGCCAACAGCCCGTCCACCGCGGCGACCGTCGGCGGGCGTACCTTCACCACCTCCGAGGTGACCCGGGCCTCCCAGGAACTGGCGAAGATCAACCCCCGGCTCGCCGAGCCCGGCCTGGTGCTGAGCGTCAAGATGCGCGGCGCCGCGGCCGAACAGATCGCCGCCTCGCGCGGGATCGACCTGACCGCCGAGACCAACAAACTGCTGCCCCAGCTGCAGATCCCGCCGCAGCTGCTCTCCCAGCCGGCGGGGCAGTCCTTCGTGATGGACGTGGTGAAGGCGGACGCCCTGGCCCAGAAGCTCGGTCAGGCCGAGATGGGTTCGGCGCTGGCGTTCATCCCGGTGCACGTCAACCCGCGCTATGGCGTGAAGGGTCTCGAGGACGTCGCGAACAGCGAGGGAGGGCTCGGCAGCGGGTCACTGTCCCGGCCCGCCGCGCAGTGACCCGGCGATGACCGAGCCGGCCGCCCACCCGGAACTGGACCGCTTCATCGCGGTGATGCAGCGGCTCCGGGTCGAGTGCCCGTGGGACGCCCGGCAGACCCATCGATCCCTGGTGCACTACCTGGTCGAGGAGACCTGCGAGGTGGTCGAGGCGATCGAGGCCGGTGACGACACGGACCTGCGCGAGGAACTGGGCGACCTGTTGCTGCAGGTGGTGTTCCACGCCACCATCGCCGCCCAGGAGGGCCGGTTCGACGTCGATGAGGTCGCGCGGGGAGTCGCCGACAAGTTGGTCGCGCGGCATCCGTGGGTGTTCTCCGACCAGGGCGTGCCCGACGACCTGAACGCCACCTGGGAGGCCGGGAAGAGGGCCGAGAAGGGGCGTACCTCCAGCCTGGACGGGATCCCCGAGCGGCTGTCCGCGCTCGCCCGGGCCGACAAGGTGATCGCCCGGACCGCCAGCCACGGCGTACCCCTGGACCTGCCGAGCGAACTGATCACCGCCGAGCAGGTGGGCGTCGAGGTGCTCGCCCTGGTCTCCCGGGCCCGGGCCAGCGGCATCGACGCCGAACAGGCCGTGCGGGACGCGCTGCGTTCGGTGGAGGAGGACGTACGCCGCCGCGAGGCCTGAGCGGAACCGGAACCGGAACTTTCCGGAGGCGGGGTCGGCCCGCGGCTGAATAGGTTCGAGTCGAACGGCCGAACCCCCCGCCCCAGGCAGCCGACCCGGAGCTCCACCCAGCCCACCCGCACCAGCACCCGGCCCGCCAGCACCACCACGAAACCGGCCACCAGCACCTCGACGCGCCCTGTCAGCGCCACCTCGACGCGCCCGGCCACCTCGACCACGAGCACCGGTCCCTCAGGTGCCGGTCAGGTCGGGGCGACCCAGACCTACACCGACGCGACGGGGCACCAGACCACGCGCAAGGTGTATCGGGCCGCCGATGGCACGCTCACCGTGGTCGAGCACGACACCGTCACCGGCGGCACCAGCTCGACCCGGTTGTCCGCCGACGGCGGCGTGCTCGGTCGTACGGTGAAGGCCGGCCCGCAGCAGGCGAGCTCGACGGGTTCTTCGGGCGCCACGTCCGCGGCGAGCAACGACGTGAAGTTTCCGGTGAACCAGTTCCGAAATCCCCCGGGAAGTGCACAGCGCAAGAAGTTCGACGCGGTGGACTGCGGCCGTCGTCGATGGTGATGGCGGTGCAGAGCGTGGGGCGTACCCCCAACGCGATGAACGCGACCGGCAGCAACACCGACCAGGTGCTGGACCGGGCCCGGGCGGACATGGGGGCGGCCGGTGGCGGGCTGACCAACGCTGAGGCTCTGCAGGCCGGATTGGTTCCGCAACGGCATCGCAGCGGAGAAGACCGCTCTCCGCTACAGCACCCCCGACGTGTTGGCGGCGCTGGACCGGGGCGAGACGGCGATGGCGCTCGGCCGACTCGGACAGAACATGGACACGAACTGGCAGGGCCGGTCCTGGCCGGTGAACGCGACACCGACCGCCTACGGAATGGGGCACTGGGTGACGATCACCAAGGACGCCAACGGCACCTACACCGTCTATGACCCCGCGTCCGCGACCGGCCAGCCGGTTGCCCATCCGGTGTCAGCAAGCAGTGGGTGACGGACTGGCTGAACAGCAAGGCTGGCACAAACCTGACCGTGCGCCGCTGAGGACGGCCGGCGTCTGGCCTGCGCCGGCCGCTGCGCACCGGGACCGCACGCCCCGGCGCAGCGGCCGGACGCCGCCCCTCTAGGGTGGATCTCGGGCCGGGAAACCGGCCTGACGAACGCACCAGTTCTCTCGAAAGGCATGACCGTGGCAACCATCGAATTCGTCGACGCTCGCGAGATCCTCGACTCGCGCGGCAACCCCACCGTTGAAGTGCAGGTCATCCTCGACGACGGCTCCGAGGGCCGGGCCGCCGTCCCCTCGGGTGCCTCCACCGGCGCCTTCGAGGCGGTTGAGCTGCGCGATGGCGGCGAGCGTTACGGCGGCAAGGGCGTGCTCAAAGCCGTGGAGAACGTGATCGAGCAGATCCAGCCCGAGGTGCTCGGCCTGGAGGCCAGCGAGCAGCGGCTGCTGGACCTGGCGATGCTCGACCTGGACGGCACCGACAACAAGGGCAAGCTCGGCGCCAACGCCATCCTCGGCGTCTCGCTGGCCGCCGCGCACGCCGCCGCCGAATCCGCCGAGCTGCCGCTCTACCGCTACGTCGGCGGCCCGAACGCGCACGTGCTGCCGGTACCGATGATGAACATCCTCAACGGCGGCTCGCACGCCGACTCCAACGTGGACATCCAGGAGTTCATGATCGCCCCGATCGGTGCGGCCAGCTTCGCCGAGGCCCTGGAGATAGGGGCGGGGGTCTATCACGCGCTGAAGAAGGTGCTCAAGGACAAGGGTCTGTCGACCGGTCTGGGCGACGAGGGCGGTTTCGCCCCCAACCTGGACTCCAACGCCGAGGCGTTGGACCTGATTCTCGACGCCATCCGCAGCGCCGGCTACGAGCCGGGCACCGAGGTCGCCCTGGCGCTGGACGTGGCCGCGAGCGAGTTCTTCGACAACGGTTCGTACGCCTTCGAGGGCAGGCAGCTGTCGGCGGCCGAGATGACCGAGATCTACGCCGGCTGGGTGGACAAGTATCCGCTGGTCTCCATCGAGGACCCGCTCAACGAGGACGACTGGGACGGGTGGAAGACCATCACCGACCGGCTCGGTGACAAGGTGCAGCTGGTCGGTGACGACCTGTTCGTGACCAACCCCGAGCGGCTGCAGCGCGGGATCGACAACGACACCGCCAACGCACTGCTGGTCAAGGTGAACCAGATCGGTTCGCTGACCGAGACTCTGGACGCGGTCGACCTGGCCCACCGCAACGGCTACCGCTGCATGATGTCGCACCGCTCCGGTGAGACCGAGGACGTGACCATCGCCGACCTGGCCGTCGCCACCAACTGCGGCCAGATCAAGACCGGTGCCCCGGCCCGTTCCGAGCGGGTCGCCAAGTACAACCAGCTGCTGCGGATCGAGGAGGACCTCGACGACGCCGCCGTGTACGCCGGAGCCGCCGCCTTCCCGCGGTTCGCTGCCAAGGACTGAGGCGGACCCCGCCTAGACTGGCGGGGATGCCGGACAAGCCACAGACACGACGCTCAGGAGCCGGCCCGGGACGCGGAAAGCCGCGTACCAGGGCCGGCTCCCGCGCGTCCCGGTCCACCGCCGGAGCCGGAGTCACGGCCGCCGAGGTGCCGGCCACCGGCGAGCCGATCGATCCTGGTTCGTCGGCCGATGCCCACACCGACCGGCAGCTGCGCCGACTCGGGCTCACCCGCCGGGCCGTGGCACTGTTCGTGGTGCTGGCGATCCTGGTGCTGTCGTACGCCTCCAGCCTGCGCATCTATCTCGACACGGAGCGGCAGAACGCGGAGAACCGGATGGCGATCCAGCGTTCCCGCGAGCGGATCGACAACCTGAACGGGCAACTGCAACGCTGGGAGGATCCCGACTTCGTCCGCGCCCAGGCCCGGGAACGGCTGGGTTGGGTGGTGCCCGGTGAAACCGGTTATCGCGTGATCGGTCCCGACGGGAAGCCGATCGGGACCAGGATCGAGTCCCAGCCGCGGGACCCCAAGACCCCGCAGCCGGCCACCTGGTGGCAGCAGGTGTGGGACTCGACCCGGGCCGCCGACCATCCCGCTCCCGTGCCGACCTCCTCGCCGCTGCCGAAGCCGCCCATCACCGACGGGACCAGAACGCCCAGCCCCAGCCCCAGCCCGAAACCGACGAAGGCCGGCCGGTGAGTGGGTCTCTCGAGCCGATGTCCGAGGCCGACGAGCAGGTGATCGAGCAGCAGCTGCACCGTCGCCCCCGCGGGGTGGCCGGAATCGCCTGGCGTTGTCCGTGCGGTCGCCCCGGAGTCGTCGCGACCGAGCCGCGGCTGCCGGACGGTACGCCGTTCCCGACGACCTACTATCTGACCTGCCCCCGGGCAACGGCCGGATGCTCGACCCTGGAGGCCCAGGGCGTGATGGCGGAGATGACCGGGCGATTGGGCGCCGACGAAGAGCTGGCGGGGCGCTACCGGGGCGCGCACGAGGCGTACCTCGCCGATCGTGCGCTCCTGGGTGAGGTGCCGGAAATCTCCGGAATCTCGGCCGGGGGGATGCCGCAGCGGGTGAAGTGCCTGCACGTGCTGGTGGGTCACGCGCTGGCCGCCGGCCCCGGAGTGAACCCGCTCGGGGACGAGGCGGTTGCGGCCCTGGGCGAGTTCTGGAAGCGTCCCTGTTGTGCAGGTCAGGACTGACACGCGTGTCGGCTACGCTGCCCTGAGTTCAAATCAGGCCCGATGAGCGGCGCCCGGGGTTAGTCTGGTGACTCACCCCGGACGAAGCAGGAGGACAGACGAAATGGCACCTTGGCAGTGGGTCCTGTTGGCCGTGCCTGCAATCGTGCTCCTGCTGTCGGTCGGGATGATCGCGCGCACCCTGATGGGGGCCACCGCGGACCCCGGGGCGGCTCCCCAGCCGGCTGATCAGGGTTCTGCCTCCCCCGACTCCGCCGACTCTGAACCGGTCGAGCTGGGCGGGGAGTTCGACGACCTGTTCGTCTCCTCCGCCGAGCCCAGCCGCGCAGCCGATTCGGCCGACGAGGTCGAGCGAAAGGAGGACGGCGACGACGGGGGTTCGCGCATCGCCGCCGCCGACGAATCCGTGCCGAGCGACACGACCGTCGCCGGTAGCGGCTGGCGCCGCCCCGCCGAGCCGGAGCCCGTGGTCCCGCAACGGGCCGCGGACTCGCCCTCCTGATCCCCGAGGGCCCATGCGCCCGACGGGCCCGCAACCGGCCCCCGTAGCCCAACGGCAGAGGCAGGCGGCTTAAACCCGCCCCAGTGTGGGTTCGAATCCCATCGGGGGCACCACGGCGGAATGCGCAGTCGGGTTGTCGATGTTGACTACTATTGACTACGCCACATCACGCGACGGAGGACACATGCGCACCTCGAACCCCGTACTTTCCCGGCAGGACGCCTTCACGCCCTACCGGGCACCCCAGGGCCACCAGGGACCCCCCGGTCAGCAGACCGGCCGGATGACCCTGGACGACGTGCTCACCAAGACCGGGATCACCATCGGTCTGGTGGTGCTCGCCGCGGCCGCCACCTTCTTTCTGATGCCGCCAGCGATCCTGCCGCTCGCGGGCATCGGGGCGGCGCTGTCCACCATCGTGATCACCTTCATCGTCGCGTTCCGGCGCACGGTGTCGCCCGCGCTGGTGGTGCTGTTCGCGCTGATCGAGGGCGTGTTCGTCGGCGCCATCTCCAAGTTCTTCGAGAACGCCTACTCCGGGATCGTCACCCAGGCCATCTTCGGCACCCTGGTCGCCGCCGTCGCCACCCTGGGGGCGTACAAGTTCTTCAACGTCCGGGTGACCGCCAAGTTCACCAAGATCGTGGGCATCGCCACCCTCGCCTTCGCCGTCGCCACCCTGGCCAACTTCCTGCTCGCCCTGGCCGGAGTCAACGGCGGCGCGGGCCTCGGGCTGCGCTCCGGCGTGACCGGACAGGTGAGCCTGCTCGCCATCGGCGTCTCGGCCATCGCGGTGGTGCTGGCCGTGCTCAACCTGGTGCTCGACTTCGACTACATCGAGCGCGGGATCGAGATGGGCGCCCCGGCCAATCAGTCCTGGAAGGCCGCCTTCGGCCTCACCGTCACCCTGGTCTGGCTCTACGTCGAGATCCTCCGCATCCTGAGCTATTTCCGGCGCTGAATTCTTGTGGGGGTCGACCCCCACACCCCCGCGCGCGCTCTGCGTCGCCTCGCTTCGGCTGAAATCCGCCCTGTTGGGCTGTCGGTTCCGATGGTCTGGTGGGGCGGATTTCATCCTCGGGCTCGGTGACGCAGCCCAGGGGACGCGCGCAGTTTCTTGTGGGGGGCGACCCCCACACCCCCGCGCGCGCTCTGCGTCGCCTCGCTTCGGCTGAAATCCGCCTGGTACGCCTGTAGGTTCCGATGGTCTGGTGGGGCGGATTTCATCCTCGGGCTCGGTGACGCAGCCCAGGGGACGCGCGCAGTTTCTTGTGGGGGGCGACCCCCACACCCCCGCGCGCGCTCTGCGTCGCCTCGCTTCGGCTGAATCCGCCTGGTACGCCTGACTGGTCGAGTTGGGATGCCGGGCGGATTTCATCCTCGGGCTCGGTGACGCAGCCCAGGGGACGCGCGCAGTTTCTTGTGGGGGGCGACCCCCGTCGGGGCGGGACTCAGAGGTTCTTGTCGAGCAGGGAGCGGGCGCCGGCCGTCCACCAGACGCGGCGCCAGCTGTCGGTCGGGACCCACTGGGCGGCCGCCGTGGTGCCTCCGACGTCGTGCACGACCGGGTCGATCGGGTCGGGGCAGTGGCCGGAATAGACCAGGCGCACCGCGTGGAAGTCCTCCAGAACACCGTTGGGGGCGCGGCCGATCCAGTGGTCCGACTGGACGGCGACCAACTCGCCCAGTTCCACCTGCTGGCCGGTCTCCTCCCACGCCTCGCGGACCACCGTGCGGGCCGGCTCCTCACCCGGGTCGACGCCACCCCCGGGCAGCCCCCACTGACCCGGCACGTGGGTGCGATCCGAGAACTGGGTGGCGAGCAGGCCCCGGGACGAGGTGATGATCCCGTACGCCGCGACCCGCTGGCGGACCACCGGCACCTCGTCGGGGTCGGTCTGCAGATCCGGGTCGAGGCCGCGAGGCCGGCGCAGCCGGACCTGACCGTGTGAATGCGGAGCCCCCTGCACGGTCAGCACGATCTCCTCACCGTCGCGGGAGGCGTACAACGGCCGGGTCAGGCTCAACCCGTGCTGCCAGACGGCCACGTGCGGATCCTCGCCGTGGCCGAGGTCGCTGGCGAACAGCTCCCGCCCACCGGGGGTCGACACGCACACGATCCGCATCCGTCCATCATGGCCTGTCGGTCAAGGCGTCGCGAGCCGCCGGGCCGGGCTCCAGCGAGCCAGCGGCCGCGGCTTCCGCCGTCCCGCTACACTCGTGCTCGCTCGTCCAGCGGCGACGCCCCTGTCCGGACACGTGGAGGTTCGATGCAGTACAACGACAACGCGCAGCTCGATCCCGGCCAGGTGTCGGGGGGCGGCGGCGGTGGCGGCCGGATCGCCGTCGGTGGCGGCATCGGCGTGACGATCATTCTGTTCCTGCTCTCGCAGTTGCTGGGCGTCGACCTGACCGGCCTGGCCGGCGGTTCCAGCCAGCCGCAGGAGGACCCCAACCAGCCCAACCCGTACGCCAACTGCCGCAGCGGTGCCGACGTGCGCACCAACCGCGAGTGTCGCTGGGTGGCGTACACCAACTCGATCCAGGGCTACTGGTCGCAGACCCTGCAGGGCTATCAGATGACCCAGACCAAGATCTTCACCGGCCAGATCAACACCGCGTGCGGTGCCGCGTCCTCGGCTGTCGGCCCGTTCTATTGCCCGGCCGACCGGTTCGTCTATCTCGACACCGGCTTCTTCGACCAGCTCACCCAGCAGCTCGGCGCCAAGGGCGGGGACGCCGCCGAGGCGTACGTGATCGCCCACGAGTATGGCCACCACATCTCCAACCAGATCGGCACCATGGAGCAGGCGCAGGCGGCCGGCAACCAGACCGGTCCGGACTCCCCGCAGGTACGCCTGGAGCTGCAGGCGGACTGCTTCGCCGGGGTCTGGCTGAAGAACGCGACCGCCGACCCGAACAGCCCGATCGCCCAGATCACCAACGACGACCTGGCCCGGGCGGTGGACGCGGCGATCGCGGTCGGTGACGACCGGATCCAGCAGCGCACCCAGGGTCGGGTGGACCGCGAGTCGTGGACCCACGGCTCCTCCGCGCAGCGCAAGAAGTGGCTGTCCACCGGCTACAACTCGGGCAACCCGAACACCTGCGACACGTTCGCCCGGGACGCCCAGGTCGCCTGACCCACTTGGCGCGACCCCGCCCGCTCGGCCCTCGTGCGGCACGGCAGGATGGGTGCCATGAGGATCGTTGAAGAGGCCGCGCTGGCGGCCCGGCTGGGTGCCGTACCCGACGGGTCGCGGGTCGTGGCGACCGGAAACTTCGCCACCCCACGCGCGTTGATGGGCATCGTCGACCGCGCGATCGAGACCTATCGGTTGTGCATGCTGAACGCCCAGCCGGGCATCCCGGACCGCGCGGGGGTGGTGCACGAGTCGTCCTTCGTCGGCCCGGGGATGCGCCGCAGCGACCGGCTGCGCTATCTGCCCGCGCGGCTGTCGATGGTGCCGACCCTGTTCGCCGGGCCGCTGCCGCCCGAAGTGGTCGTGCTGCACGTCTCGCGGCCGCGGGGTTCGATGGTGTCGATGGGCATCGAGGTGAACATCCTGCCGGCCGCGATCGAGGCCTGCCGGCAGCGCGGTGGGCTGGTGATCGCTCAGGTGAACGACCGGATGCCGTTCATCGGCGGGGACGCACTGGTCCCGGTCGACGACATCGACCTGGCGATCGAGGTCGACGAGGAACTCGCGACCCACGCCCCCGGGGCGATCGACGACGAGTCGGCGGCGATCGGCGCGGCGGTGGCCGCCGGCGTCCGCGACGGGACCACCCTGCAGACCGGTATCGGCGCGGTCCCCGATGCGGTGCTCGCCGCGCTCACCGAGCGGCGCGGGCTGCGGGTGTGGACCGAGATGTTCTCCGACGGGGTGCTGGCCCTGGACCGGCAGGGCTGCCTGGATCAGGATCATCCGCTGATCACCTCCTTCCTGTTCGGGTCGGCGGAGCTGTACGCCTGGGCCGACGGCAATCCGCGGGTGCGGATGCTGCGCACCGAAAAGACCAACGATCCGGCGCTGATCGCGCTGAACCGGCAGATGCTGAGCGTGAACACCGCCCTGCAGGTCGACCTGTTCGGGCAGGCGAACGCGTCGCGGATCAAGCACCGGATCTATTCCGGCACCGGCGGCCAGACCGACTTCATCGTCGGCGCGATGCACGCCCCCGGTGGTCGGGCGGTGCTCGCGCTGAAGTCCTGGCACCCCAAGGCGGACGTGTCCACCGTGGTCGGCCACCTCACCGAGGCGACCACGTCGATGCAGATGAGCGCGGTGGTCACCGAGCAGGGCACCGCCGAGTTGTGGGGTCACACCCAGACCGAGCAGGCGGCCAACCTGATCGAACACGCCGCCCACCCGCGCGCCCGCGAAGCCCTGTGGGACGAGGCCAAGAACCTCGGCCTCGCCTGAGCCAGCGGACCGGACCGCTAGCGGCGGGGGCAGATCCAGAGACCGTCGGCGGACCAGAGCCGCCGTTGGCAGTCGAAGTTCTGGGCGAGGGCGGCGGCCACCCGCGGGTTCGCCGTGGCCGGGTCGAACCAGTCGAGCTCGATCACGGCGGCGCCCGCCCGAGGGTCGGAGAGGCAGTCCAGGTTTTCCGCGAAGCTGCGGGTGCCCTCGACCCGAGCAGCCTGCCTGCCGACCGCCCGCTGCAGGAACGTCGGAGAGGCATAGCGGCACGGCGTCGGGTTGCCCAGCACCCACGGCGTACCGAAGGCCAGATAGACCACGGGCACGTCGGGAGCCAGCACCCGGTGCGCCCGCTCGGCGGTGGCACCGGCGTGCTTGGCCTCGGCCAGGTTGACCGCCGGGGTGACGGTGCGGTGGGCCAGCGAGAACGAGTACGCCGCCCGCGGTGAGAGGGTGACCAGCAGCGGCAGCAGGCAGGCCATCGCCATCCAGCCGCGGCCGGTGGAGATCCGGTCCCGCCAGCGGTCGCGGAAGACCGACGGCTGCCACCAGACAAGTCCGACGCCGACGGCCAGCACCACCAGCACCGCGGCCAGCGCCAGCCAGGTGCTCCGCCCCCGGAACTCGTTCCCGGGCACGAACAGCAGCGTGGACATCCCGAAGGCGAGCGCAGCGGTGGTCGGCAGAGCCACCGGTACGCCCTCCCCGATCCGCACCGCGCGGTGCGCGATGGTGGCCACCGACACGGCGGAGAACACCGGCAGCGCAGCCAGGTGATAGAGGAAGTTCTGATGCTGCACCACGAACGGCAGCACCAGCAGCGCCATCAGCGCCAGGTTCCACAACGCCCAGCGCCGGTGCCCGCCACCGCGCTGCCACAGCCACACCTGCGCCACCAGCGCCACGATGGTGATCGGGGACACCACCAGCGCGTTCACCAGGCCTTTGCCGCTGCCCAGCACGGCCCCCACGCTCAGCGGCGGGTTGAGCCGGGGCAGGTCCATCAGCCACTGCCACTCGTGCGGTTCGGCCAGCACCGTCAGCACGAACAGCGCGACGGTGGCGAGCAGCGTGACCAGGGCGGTGAGCCGGGCCAGTCGGGTGTCTATCGCGGCCAGCAGCAGCAGTGCCGCCAACGCCGTCGGAGCCGTGGTGAACTTGAGCAGCACCACGACCGCGAGCAGGATTCCGGCGGCGATCGGCGGCAGGATCCCGTGATCGGCGAGCAGCGCCACCCCGATCGCCAACGCGGCCAAGGCTACGGCGTACCACTCGGGTTCGGCGAAGTCCCAGCCGGGCGCCCAGGCCAGGCCGCCGAAGGTCGCCAACCCGATCCATTCGGCCCCCCGTACGCCGGCCCAGCGGCGCAACCCGACGGCAAGTGACGCCGCGGCGAGGCCGGCGATCACCATCGACCACAACCGGACCAGGATCTCCTCACTCCAGTAGTGGGTGGGGGAGAGCTGATCGATGGCCCACATCAACCCCCGGGAGAAGAAGGGGCGGTGCACCCACACCTCGTACCACTCCAGCCCTCCGGCGCGGGTGGTCTGCAGCGCGCCGAGCACGTAGCGGACGTCCTGATTGATCCCGGGGCGCACCACCTGGATCACCGTGACCAGGCAGACGAGGGTGATCAGCAGCCAGCGCCAGAGCCGGGGAAAGCGCCGTGTCTGCACGCTCCGAACCTAGCGCAAGGGGTTACTGAGGCTACGCTGACGGGGATGATCAAGTACCTGGGCTCGAAGCGGACCCTGGTGCCGGTGCTCGGGGAGTTGTTCGCCCGATCCGGGGCCGGGACCGCCGTCGACCTGTTCACCGGGACGACCCGGGTGGCCCAGGAGTTCGCCCGCCGAGGCGGGTTCGTGCACGCCAACGACACCGCGGCGTACGCCCACCTGCTCGCCCAGTGCTATCTGGAGAGCGACCCCGACCAAATCGACCCGGCTGAGCTCGCCGACGCCCTCGCCCACCTCGCCGCACTGCCGGATCGTCGCGGCTACGTCACCCGGGTGTTCTGCGAGCAGGCCCGCTATTTTCAACCACACAACGGAATGCGGATCGACGCCATCCGCGCCGGCATCGACGAGCACTATGCCGACCACCCGCTGCGCCCACTGCTGCTCACCTCGCTCATCGAAGCCGCCGACCGCGTCGACTCGACCGTCGGGTTGCAGATGGCCTACCTGAAGTCGTGGTCGGCCCGCTCCCACCAACCGCTGCGGTTGCGTACGCCGCAGCCGGCCCCCGGGACCGGGCGGGCCTGGCAGCTGGACGCCGCCGAGGCGGTACGCCGCATCCCCGCGGTCGACCTGGCCTACCTCGACCCGCCCTACAACCAGCACCGCTACTTCACCAACTATCACGTCTGGGAGACCCTGGTGCGCGGCGACGAACCCGAGCACTACGGGATCGCCTGCAAGCGGGTCGACTCCCGCGGCGAGGAGACCAAGAGCCCCTGGAACAGCCGGCGGACGATGCCCGCCGAGTTCGAGCGGGTGCTGGCCGGGCTGCGCGCCGAGGTGCTGGTGCTGTCGTTCAGCAACGAGGGGTTCCTGCCGCTGGAGACGCTGGTCGAGCTGGGTGCGGCCGGTGGCCGGGAGGTACGGGTGCTGCAGTTCGACACCCGCCGCCACGTCGGCGCCCGGATCGGCATCCACAACCTCGCCGGGGTGAAGGTGGGTCGGGTCAGCCACACCCGCAACACCGAATATCTGTTGGTGTGCGGGGAATCCGCCCGGGTGGACGCGATGGTGAACGGGTTGCAGCCGCTCGCCGCGGCGACGTGAGATCCGTCTAGGCTTGCCCCATGGTTCCCAGCGCCATCGCCGACCTGGTCACCGCCGCCCGCCGGATCACCGTGCTCACCGGGGCGGGGATGAGCGCGGAGTCGGGGGTGCCCACCTTCCGGGACGCGCAGACCGGGTGGTGGGCGCGTTACGACCCGATGCAGCTGGCCACGCCGGAGGCGTTCGACGAGGACCCCGATCTGGTCTGGGCCTGGTATCTGCGGCGGCTGCAGCTGGTCCGCGGAGCCCAGCCACATTCGGGACACCATGCGCTCAGTTCCTGGGCGGTGCTGCGCCCGCTGAGCATCGTCACCCAGAACGTTGACGACCTGCACGAGCGCGCCGGCTCCACGGTGCTGGCGCACCTGCACGGCAGCCTGGCCGAGTTTCGCTGCGCTTCCTGCGGGGGTACGCCGCAGCGCCTGCCGGAGCTGCCCGACGAGGTGCCGGAACGGGTCGCGCCGCCGTTCTGCACCGACTGTGGCGGACGGATCCGGCCCGGGGTGGTCTGGTTCGGGGAGGCGTTGCCGCAGCAGCCGTTCGCCCACGCCGAGCAGGCGGTGACCGATGCCGACCTGGTGCTTGTCGTGGGCACCTCCGGGCTGGTCCAGCCGGCGGCCGGTCTCCCGCTGCGGGCGCGCGCCGCGGGCGTACCGACGGTGGAGCTGAACCCTACCGACACCGCGCTCAGCGACTATGTGCAGCACCGTTGGCGGACCACCGCGGCCGAGGGACTGCCGCGGCTGCTCGAGCTGCTCGGCTGAACGCCCTCAGAGGGCCAGCAGCATCGTCTCGGAGGTTCCGCTGAAGCCGACGGTCCGAAAGCCCAGCCGCTCGTAGAGGTCGCGGGCCGGGTTGTCCGGGTCGACGCTCAGGCTCACCCCCGGCAGTCCGCGTTCGCGGGCCAGTTCGAGCAGGGCGCAGAGCAGCTCCCGGCCGGTGCCCTCGGCGCGGTCGTCGGGGTCGGGCACGGCGACGGTCAGCTCGGGGATGCTGGGGCCGACGAACCCGTAGCCGGGGTCCTCCCCGGTGAAGAACCGCAACCAGGCCACCGCGACCGGGCGGTCGTCCTCGGTGACCGCGACCAGGCCCAGGTCGGCCCGCGGATCGTCGCCCGTGGCCTCCGCCGGGCGGGGATCCCGCCAGTAGTGGCTGAGCGCCGGATCGGACGCCACCTGCTCCATGCCGATCTGCTCGGTGGAGGTGAACCGGCCGACCGACCAGTTCACGGCGGCGTACACGGCGTGGCGGAGCAGGTCCTCGTCGGCGGAGGTGAGTGGGCGGTGACGCATGGGGCTCAGGTTAGACTCCGCCCGTGCAGGCACCCGGCTGGTATCCCGATCCGAGCGGTCAACCGCAGAGCTTCCGTTTCTGGGACGGCCAGTGGTGGACACCGGTCACCACCCACGACCCGCGGACGCCGTGGCCGACCCCCGAGGAACTCACCCGACCCGGACTGCAGCCTCTGGGAGCAGACCAGTCCCAACAGGGCCCCCAAACCCAACCTGGCCAACCCGCGCCCGGCCAACCCGCGCCCGGTACTCCCGGGCCGGGCGTACCGGCACCCGCCCGCTCCCGGACCCCGTTGTTCATCGGCCTGGGCGCGGTGCTGGTGCTCGCGCTGGTGATCGCCGGGGCGCTCTGGTTCACCCGCGGCGGTGAGACCACCGGCCCGACCTCCCCGCCGATCGCGCCGCCGACCAGCGGGCCCACCTCGGTCGGGTCGAGCGGCCCGCCGACGCCGACGCGGTTGCGCTGCGACAACGGCAACGGCAACCAGACCTCCCAGCAGGCGGCCAGTTATTCCTCCACCGGTCTGCGGATCGACACGCCACCCAGCTTCACCTTCCGTTTCGACCGCAACTACTGGACCTGGGCCGACGACTTCGCCGCCTGGGGCCGCGGTCCCGAGGGGGCCGGGGTCGTGCTCGCCGGGATCCGCGCCGAGAACGGGTTCTCCGACCCCTCCAGGGCCGGGGAGCAGGTGCTGGAGTGCATGGTCGCCAGCCTGTCCCGGCAGGGCGGCAAGACCACCAGCGAGGGGGCCAGGACCGCGCCGACCACCGTCGACGGGATGCCCGCCCACCGCACCACGGCCCGGCTGCTGTCCAGCGAACCCAAGCCCCTGGTGGTCAGCATCACCGTGATCGACTCCGGTCAGCCGGGCAAGCTCGGTCAGCTGATCGCCTTTCATCCCGAGGGCAGCCCGGTCCAGGCCGAGATCGAGCAGGCGGCGGCGAGCGTACGCCGCGGCTGAGACCGGCTCAGCGCTGCTGCAGCACCGCCACCGACCAGGGGGCGACCGCGTAGTGGTCGTGCAACGCGTCGGCCGTGTCTGGGGACCAGAGGTTTCCGAACGATTCGGCCCAGGCCGCGGTGTCGACGATCCGCAGCCAGTCGACGCCCGGATCGAGTCGGAAGTCGGCGTCGGTGGCGCCGGCGTTGACCAGCAGCAGGAAGTCGGTGTCCCCGCACCCCGAGCCGTCGATGTGTACCGCGACGGCCCGGTCACCGGCGTGGCAGTGCGAACCGTCGGGGCGGCTGAACAGATAGCTCACGTCGTCATCGTCGAGCACGTGATTGCCATATTCGCGCTGCCGCAGCGACGGGTGCGCGTGCCGCAGCGCCATCAGTGAGCGGGTGAAGGACAGCAGCGGGTTGCCCGGCCCCGGGGTCGCACCGATCACGTCGAAATAGGCGTACCCAGGGTTGTCCGGGTCGACCGGCTCGGCGGTCGGGGTGGGGGAGACCGCCTGGGCCCAGTTGTTCCAGATGCCGACGGTGTCCAGTGACCACGGGTTGTTGTTGCCGTTCTGGGTGCGGCCGTATTCGTCGCCGGAGACGATCATCGGCACCCCGCGGGAGAACATCAGCACGGTCCAGAACGCCCGGAAGCGGGCCCGCCGCAGCGCATGGTCACCGCCGGAATCCCAGGCCAGGTTGTCATCGGAGCCGCCGTCGCTGGGTCCGAACGGGTACGCCTGGTCGTTGTGCTTGGTGGTGAAGGAGACCAGATCCATCAGCGTAAACCCGTCGTGGGCGGTGACGAAGTTGATCGACTTCTGCGGGCCACCCTGGTCGTTGAAGTTGGCGTAGTCACCGTTCACCCGCTCGATGAAGTCATCGGTGTTGCCGTCCCCCTTGAGGAATCGGCGTACCGCGTCGCGATATCGGCCGTTCCACTCGCCCCAGCCGGCCGGGAAGTTGCCGACCTCATAACCCCACAGGTCCCATGCCTCGGCGATCATCTCCAGCTCGTGCTGTTCGGCCAGGTCGATGATCTGCGCCAGCAGCGGATGGGGCGGGAAGAACCGCTTCTGCTCCTCCCAGTGCTCGCGCTCGAACGCGTTCGGCGTACGCCCCAGCACCGGCGCCAGGTCGAAACGGAACCCGTCGACGCCCATCCGCTCGGCCCAGTGGGTCAGCGAATCCACCACCAGTCGCTGGCTGGCCGCGGTGGAGAAGTTGACCTGGTTGGAGCAGCCGGTGGCCCCGTCGATCAGCCGGTGGTCCTTGGTCTGCACGTAGTAGTCGTTGACCGCAAATCCACCCACGGTGGCAGCTCGGCCGGTACGTTCTGGATGCCGTCGAAGCCGGCCGCCCGGGCGAACAGCTCGCCGAGCCGGCGGGCGCTCGGGTGGGCGGTCAGGTTGCGGATGTGCGCCTCGTAGATGATCGCGTCCTCGGGCGCCAGTCGCGGACGCTCGCCGGTGGGGGTGTCGTCGACGACCAGCACCGACTTGCCGGCCAGCCGGCCGGTGTCCAGCTCGCGCCGCGGCCGACCGTGGTGCGGGTCGCCGCCGGTTCCGAACCAGCCCCCGTCGCCGCCGGCCGCCCGTACGTCGGGCGCGGCATGGGAGTGGGTGATCTCGGCGGCGTAGGGATCGATGAGCAGCTTGTTCGGGTTGAACCGGTGGCCGTCGGCGTCCACGTCGACGACGAACCCGGCAGCGGATCCGCCGCGGGTCCAGTCAGGGTGGGCCGGCCAGTTCGGACCCCAGCAGCGGAACCCGTACAGGGTGCCGTGCCCGACCCCGGACAGCTCCGCCCGCCAGGCGCCGTCGGGGCCCCGGACCAGATCGAAGTCCGCTATCGGGTCGCTGCCGGTCGCGTCCCGGTGGATCTCCAGCAGCACCCGGGTGGCCTCGGGGGCGTGCACGGCGAAGGTGGTACGCCCAGTCCGTGCGTCGGGCGTCGGGCCGAGCGGCCGGTCGGCCCGCGCCCACTGGTCGGGGGCGAACGCGGTCGGGATGGCGGTGGGAGCGTCGGTCACGGTCGCATCCTCGCAGGCGGGCCGGGTCAGGGGAGTCAGCGGAAGACGGCCAGCTGCTCGGGCAGGGCGACCGCGTAGTGGCCGGGGACCTCCGGGTCGCGTTCGGCGGGCGACTCGGTGGCCGCGACGGCGAGCAGTCCGGCGATGGTGAACTGGGCCGGCTCGGCGGCAGTGGTGCCGCTCGGGTTGCAGGCCACGTGGGTGATCCCGCGGAAGTCGACCAGCGGGCGGGTCGGGTCGGCGCGCTGGTGCCCCCGGAACGTGCGCGGGGCCTCGCAGGCCAGCCAGTGGTCGTCGCCGAGGGTGGTCGGCTCCCCGGTCTCCGGGTCGAGGGTGATCAGCCGGTTGTTGCTGCCGATCACCGGGGTGTTCGCCGGCGAGCGGACCGCCAGCCCGCCGCTGGCCGGGGCTACCGGGTTGGCCACGTCACGGTGCCACAGCTCCTCACCGCCGGCGTCCAGCCCGACATAGCGGACCAGGCCGCCGCCGGGGCGTACGCCGGTGCCGCGGTTGGTGCGGGTGAACCCGAGCCGGTCACCGGTGCAGCTCAACGTCGCGGTGTTTCCCGGGCAGACGAAGGAACGCCCGGTGCGCGACCAGAGCAGTTCACCGTCGCTCAGGTTCACCGACGCCTGCACCACCTCCGTGGCCGGGAAACTGGCAGCGGTACCGAGCGGGGCGATCCGCGCGGTGACCCGCAGTTGGGCGCCGGTGGTGTCGAACTGCAGGTCGAGCCAGCTGGTGGCGGGGTCGAGGTCGCGGCCGAGCCAGGCGCTGACCGGCTTCTCCCAGTGACCCAGTTCACCGTCGACGCCGACAAACGTGGCGTTGCCGCGGCGGATCAGATAGCCGCCGTTGCCCAGGTTGCGTACCTGTTCGACCGGGCCCTGGCGCAGCCGCAACGGGGCCAGGGTGCCCTGCTCCGGGTCGACCCGCAGCAGGGTTCGTTGGGTGCCCTCGACCCGTTCCACGCAGAACCCGCCGATCACCCGGCAGGGGCCGAGGATCCCGGCGGTGCCGACCGGTTGCTGCTGCACGACCCGGCCAGTGGCCACCTCGGCCAGCACCAGCGTCTGCAACCCGCGCTGGGGCGGGGTCAGGTAGGCCACCACCGGGTGCCCGGCGAACGTACCGGAGGTGATCCACGGCTCGCTGCCGTCGCCGACCGACCCCAGGCTGGTCGGCGTACGCCATCGCTCGCGCCCGTCGGCGAGATCGAGAGCGACCAGATCGAGCTGGTCGTCCCGAGCCGATTCATGGACCAGCACCACCCCGCCCGTCACCACGGGTCGAGAGACCGCGCGGAACGGGATCGTCCAGGCCGGGGTGACGTGGTGCAGCATCGCCTCGATCGGGGTGGTGGCGCGCAGCGACAGGTCGACCACCAGCCGCGGCTGCGGGCGGACACAGGAGGTGAGCAGCAGCGCGAGCACGGCGAGCGCGACGATCAACCCGCCCCGCGTACGCCTGCCCACCGGGGCAGACTAAGGGTTGCCCGGTCCGTCTCCCTGAGTGCCGGTCAAAGGACGGCCGGCTGCGCCTGCGGCGGCCTACGCTGGGGGCGTGAGTCAGCCATACGCCGCCGGTCCCAGTGCCCCTTCTTCTGTCGTGATGCCCCCGAGCCCGCTCGATCTCGGTCGGACGATCACCACCGCGTTCAAGGTGGTGCGTTCCCGGATCGGTCAGCTGGTCCTGCTCACGCTGCTGCCGATGGCGGTGGCGATGGTGCTGGTGGCGGCCTCGATCATCCCGTTCGTCATCGGGGTGGTGACCGCGATCCAGCGGGAGCGGTTCAGCCCGATGATCCTCGTCGGGGTGCTGGTGATGTTCGTCGCGATCGTGATGTCCGCGCTGATGCAGCTGAAGGCGCAGGGGATGATGGTGCTCGCCGCCCACGACGCGATCGAGGAGCGTCCCTCCACGATCAACGACCTGTGGGGGCGGACCCAGGGACTGGTGGGTCGGGTGCTGCTGCTGTACCTGCTGGTGATTGGCGCGGTGATGGTGCTCTATGGGGCGGTCGTCACCTTCTTCGTGCTGATGGCTGTCAGCGCGGTGCGCAGCACCAACGGCCGCAGCAACCCCGAGTCGATGATCGCCACCATGATCGGCGCCTATCTGCTGCTGGTCGTGGTGATGATGATCGTCGGACTGGTCGCGGTCTATCTGCAGGTCCGCTTCCTCTACTTCATGCCGGTGCTGGCGGTCGAGGGGAGCGGGGCGATCGACTCGCTGAAGCGGTCCTGGTCGCTCACCCGCAACAACGTGCTGCGCACCCTCGGCTTCTATCTGGTCGGCTCGTTCCTGGTGTCGGCGGCCAGCGGGGTGGTGTCGGCGCTCGGTCAGATCGTCGCGATCCCCGCCGCCGGCTCGAGTGGCAGCCGCAGCAACAGCGATCCGGCTGCCGCGCTCGGCCAGCTCGCGGTCATGGCTCCCGCGCTGATCATCATCATGCTGCTGCAGCTGGCCGTTTCGCTGCTGGCGGTGCCCTTCATGGCGTCCTACATGACCGTGATGTACGTCGACCAGGTCCGCCGCAACCAGCTGCCGAATGGCGGTCGCGGCGGGTCCTACGGCACGGCGTACGCCGGCTATCCCGCCCAGCAGGGCTATCCGCAGCAGCAGGGCTATCCGCAGCAGCAGAGCTTCCCGCAGCAGAGCTATCCCCAGCAGGGCTATCCCCAGCAGCAGAACTCGGGCTGGCAGCAACAGCCCGGGCAGCAGGGGTGGCAGCAACCGCCCAACCAGGGCTGGTGACTGGTCACGGATTGCCACTCAACGCGCCCACCGGGCCGAAAACGGGGCGATACGGGCGTTGAGTGGCACTCCATGACCACCGGTGCGGAACCTCAGCTGCCCGTGAATGCATCGCGATGACCCGCGCCGCGAGTGCCCGGATGTCCAGCCAGCGCCGGCAGTGCCTCGACCGCAGACGCTCCGTGCTCCGTGGTAGAGGTTGTACCCATCGACGTAGACACCCACTTTCATGCAGGCACCGATGGTTCGGATCGCACGCTGTCGGGGGTCACAAGTAGGCAGCGGCAATGAGCTGGAGTGGCTCCCCCAAGAGCAACAGGACTCAGCGCCCGGCCGACCGATCAGATCGGCCCGCACTTCACGCCGGTGGAGTGCACGGGGCAGTAGCCGTTGGGGTTCGCATCCAGGTATTGCTGGTGGTAGTCCTCGGCCCAGAAGAACTCCGGCGCGTCCACCAGTTCGGTGGTGATCTCGCCGAACCCCTTCTCGGCGAGGGCGTCCGCGAAGCGTTCCTTCATCACCTTGGCCGTCTCGGCCTGTGCGGGCGAGGTGGTGAAGATCGCCGAGCGATACTGGGTGCCGACGTCGTTGCCCTGGCGCATCCCCTGGGTGGGGTCGTGGTTTTCGAAGAACACCTTGAGCAGGTCGGCGTACGACACGACCGAGGGATCGAACACCACCCGCACCGTCTCGGCGTGCCCGGTCCGGCCGGCGAAGCACACCTCCTCATAGGTCGGGTTCGGGGTGAACCCGCCCTGATATCCGGCCGCGGTCACCCGCACCCCGTCGAGTTGCCAGAACAACTTCTCCGCACCCCAGAAGCAGCCGAGGGCGAGGTACGCCTCCTCGCAGCCGGCCGGGGTGGAGTGCACCTCGGTGCCGAGCACCCGGTGCATCGTAGGGGTGGCCAGCACCGGTTCGGCGCGCCCCGGGAAGGCGCGCTCGGCGCTCACCATCGTCTGCTTACCAAGTCCGAACACCATGTCCTCCAGTATGCGCGGCCGACCCAGCCGCGGCGCAGCGGTCCAGGGATCAGCGGTTCAGATCCCAGTCGATCGGCTCGGCGCCCTGCCGCTCCAGCAACGCGTTCACCTTGGAGAACGGTCGGGAGCCGAAGAAGCCGTTGTGCGCCGACAGCGGGGAGGGGTGCGGTGACGTCACGTGCGGCATGCCGCCCAGCATCGGGATCAGCGACTGGGCATCGCGGCCCCACAGGATCGCCACCAGCGGGCCGCGTCGTTCCACCAGCGCCTCGATCGCGCGTTCGGTCACCTTCTCCCACCCCTTGCCGCGGTGCGCGGCCGATTTGCCCGGCTGCACGGTGAGGCAGCGGTTCAGCAGCAGCACCCCCTGCTCGAACCACGGCGTGAGGTCGCCGTCGGGGGCCGGCGGGATGCCGAGGTCGTCGCGCAGTTCGCGATAGATGTTCACCAGCGACTTCGGCAGCGGGCGCACCCCGGGTGCCACCGAGAAGGACAGCCCGACCGGATGCCCGGGGGTGGGATAGGGGTCCTGTCCGACGATCAGCACCCGCACGTCGGCCAGCGGGCGGGTGAACGCGCGCAGCACGTGCTCCCCGGCCGGCAGATAGCCGCGCCCGGCCGCGAGCTCGGCGCGCAGGAACTCACCCATCCGCGCGATGTCGTCGGCGACCGGAGCCAGCGCCTCGGCCCAGTCGGGGGCGACCAGTTCGGGCAGGGGCCTGGCGGTCATCGGTTCTCCTTCTCGGTCGGTCCCGGCTTCTCCTGAGGCGTCGGTGGTGAGCTCGGTTCGCTGGCTGGTACGCCCGGCGGCATGCGTACGCTCCAGCCGGCGCCGATCAGCAGCAGCAGCGCACCGGCGGCGTACGCCATCGGCATGCCGACGTGGTCGGCGATCAACCCGGCCACCACCGGACCGAGGATCGCGCCCACATCGGACATCATCGAGAAGATCGCCACCGGCGTACCCCCGCGCGCTCCCGCGGCGTCACCGACCGCGGCGGCCGGCGCGGTGCCGAGGGCGGCCGCGGCCAGCCCATAGACCGCCAGCACCGCGATCAGCACCCAGATGTTCGGCGCGAACGGCACCGCCACCATCCCCGCGGCGCCGACCAGCCCGGCGGCGATCATCGCCGGGCGACGGCCCACGGTGTCCACGAAGCGGCCGATCGGCGTCAGCGCCAGGGTCTGCGAGACCGCGGCGATGGCGAACGCGATCCCGGTCCAGGAGGTGTCGCGGTGCAGCACCTCGACCACCAGTACCGGGGTCAGCGCGGTCCGGGTGCCCATGGAATTCCAACCCTGGCTGAGATTCGCCAGGCAGGCCGCCTGGAAGCGGGGATCCCGAGCCACCTCCGCCAGTGGCCGGACCGGCGTCGGGTCGGCGGCCGTCTCGCCCGGCGTACCGGTGGAACGCAGCATCAGCAGCCCGACCGTGCCGGCCACCGCCAGGGTCGCCGCATAGTAGTAGAACGGGGCGGCCAGGGAGATGTGGGAGATGATCCCGCCGATCGCCGGCCCCGTCATCCCGCCGAGCAGAAACCCGCCCTGGAAGAACCCGGCCGCCCGGCCGCGCAGCTGCGGTTCCACCGAGTTGAGCAGCAGCGTCATCGCCGACACCGTGAACATCGCCGAGCCGATCCCGCCGAGCCCGCGCATCACCAGCAGCCACGGATAGCTGGTCGCCAACCCGCACAACGCGCTGGACAGGGCGACGATCCAGATCCCGACCGCCAGCGTGGTACGTCCGCCGAGCAGGTTGGCGATCCGGCCGCAGAACGGGCTGGTCACCAGCCGGACCAGCGCGAACACCGAGACGACCATTCCGGCCATCAGGTTGTCCACGCCGAACGACTTCGCGAACACCGGCAGCACCGGGATCAGCACCCCGAAGCCGACGGCCACGCAGAACGCGATCACGCCGAGCACCAGCACGTCGCGGGGGAGGGTGGTCCGCCGGCGTACCCAGTTGCGCAGTCCCGAATGCGTTCGGCGACCGAACGAGGCGGGGGACCAACTCACCCGCGCGACGATACTTCACCCGGGCGAGTGGGTATTAGGCTTCCACCGACCGACGACACCAGGAGGGGCATGATCTTCGACAGCCGCGCGCAGGAGGAGAACCGCCTGCTGCGCACCCAGCTGGCCCGGCTGCAGGGGGCCGAGGAGGTCGCCAAGCGGGAGGCGCTGAGCGAGCGGGAGCGCCAGCGCGAGTTCGACCGGGTGGTGCCGCGCGGGCTCCAGGTGGCGGCCGGGTGGGCCTGGCGGCTGCTGCTGCTGGCGGCCCTGGCGTACGGCATCGGCTGGGTGATATCGACCCTGAGCAGCGTCACCATCCCGCTGGCGATCGGCATCATGCTCACCGCCGGCCTGGCCCCGATCGCGGCCATCCTCCGGAAGTGGGGGGTGCCGAGGACGGTGGCCGCTGTGGTCACCCTGATCGGCGGTCTGCTGGTGGTCGGCGGCGTGCTCGCCTACATCGGCGTGACCGTGGCCAGCCAGTCGGCCGAGCTCACCCAACGGGTCACCGAGGGCTGGCGGCAGCTGCTCGGCTGGCTCTCCCAGGGGCCGCTGCACCTGGGCAGCGACCAGCTGAACAACTACTACGAGCAGGCGCTCGGCTACGTGAAGCAGCAGCAGTCCAAGATCGCGACCTATGCCGCGACCGCGGGTGGGGCGATCGGCAACTTCCTGGCCGGGCTGGTGCTGGCGGTGCTGGCCATGTTCTACATGCTCTATGACGGGCACCGGATCTGGGCCTTCCTGCTCAAGCTCGTGCCGAAGGCCGCCCGCGACAAGGTGGACGGTGGCGGCCAGGTCGGCTGGACGTCGCTCGTCGCCTACGTCCGCGCCACGGTGATCGTGGCCGCGGTGGACGCCGTCGGCCCGCTGATCGCGGCCCTGGTGATGGGCGTACCGATGGCGCCCGCGCTGGGGGCGCTGCTCTTCCTGTCGGCCTTCGTACCGATCGTCGGCATCCTGGTCGCCGGGTTCATCGTCACCCTGGTCACCCTGGTCACCGTCGGCTTCGTGCAGGCGATGATCATGCTGGGCGTGATCATCCTGGTCAACCAGATCGAGGGCAACGTGCTGCAGCCGGTACTGATGGGCAAGGCGGTCGCCCTGCACCCGATGGCGGTGATGTTTGGGATCACCCTCGGCATCGCCGTCGGCGGCATCATCGGCGCCCTGTTGGTGGTACCGATCATGGCCTTCGGCAAGACCTTCATCGAATACTGCGCCTCCGGGCGTACGCCGATCGGGGTGGACGACCCCAAGGCGGCGCACACGGAGCCGGACTCCGCACCCGCCTGAGCCTGCGGCGTACGCCCCGGACGCGATCAGTCCGCTGCGTGCCGCGGTGCGGGCGGCGGGTTGCTGACGTCCACCATGTACGCCGCCGTCAGGTCGCTGCTGGCCTCGTGCAATCGGCCCATGTCGACCGCCTCGTAGCGCTTGGCGACCGGCTCCTCGATCACCGCCAGCACGGCGGCCCGGTCCTTCTGGGCGGCGAGCACGGCGAGGTCCTTGCGCACCTCGGGGCTGAGCACCCCGCCGGGGCGGGCGGCCAGGGCGGCCACCTCGGCGGCGTGCGTCTCGGCCTTCGCGACGGCTGACTCGTCCTCGGCGGACAGCATCGTGGCGGTACGCCGCAACAGCGCGATTCCGCGCTCCAGGTCGCCGTGGCCGAGCTCGCGGACCCCCTCGCGCAGCAGCTCGTGGCGGGGGTCGGCGGCCTGGTCGGCGAGCAGGCTGTACTGCAGACCGAGGATCCGCTCCCGGGTGCGGCCATGGCCGCTCAGGGTGGGCACCAACTCGGTGGCCGAGCCGCTGCTCTGGCTCATCGTGGCGAGCACCTCGCGCCCGGCCTCGGTCGGGGTGTGCACGGTGTCGCGCAGCGGGACCGCCTTGATGAACAGGGTCGCCAGCAGGGCGAGGACGCCGACCGGCAGGCCGATCAGGAAGGTGTTGTGCAGGGCGTCGGCGAGTCCCTGGCGGACGGCGGTGGCGATCACCGGCGGCAGCTTGGCCAGCGCGCTCGGATCGAGCACCGAGGAGGCGTTCATCGATCCGCCCAGCTGGGCGCCCGCACCCGGGGGCAGGTATTTCATGATGGCCGAGTGCATCGTGGAGGTCATCACGGTGCCATAGATGGCGATGCCGACCGTCGAGCCGACGTTGCGGAAGAACTGGCTGGAGGCGGTGGCCACGCCCAGGTCCTGGCGGCGGGCGTTGTTCTGGATGACCAGGGTGTAGAGCTGCATGCAGGTGCCGAGGCCGACCCCGATCACCACCATGGCCAGGGTCAACTCGAGCTGGCTGGAGCCGAAGCGCATCCGGGTGAGTAGCCAGTAGCCGATCGTCAGCACGATCACCCCGAGCAGCAGGAACTCCTTGTAGCGCCCGGTCCTGGTGACCAGCTGACCGACCAGCATGCCGAAGATGATCAGTCCGAGCATCATCGGCATCAGGATCAGCCCGGAGTTGGTGGCGTTCACCCCGATCACGCCCTGGGCGTACACCGGGATGTAGATGATCGCGCCGAACATCATGATCGCGATCGCGAAGCTGGCCACGCAGCTCAGGGTGAAGATGGAGCTGCGGAACAGACGCAGCGGCAGGACGGGGTCGGCCGCCCGGGTCTCCACGATGATGAAGATCACGGCGAAGACCGCGCCGATGGCGTACAGGGTCAGGATCTGCCAGGACGACCAGGCCCAGGTGGTGCCGCCGAAGGAGGTCGCCAGCAGCAGGCAGACCAGGGCGATCGCCATGGTGATGATGCCCAGGAGGTCGATCTTCACCTCGCGCCGCTCGTGCGGCATCCGCAGGAAGCGGTGGATCGCGGCCGTGGCCACCAGGCCCACGGGCAGGCTGACGAAGAACAGCCAGCGCCAGCCCCAGTGGTCGGTGATGAACCCACCGGCCAGCGGCCCGGCGACCGAGGTCAGGCCGAACACCGCACCCATCAGCCCCTGGTACTTGCCGCGGGCCCGCGGCGGCACGATGTCGCCGATGATCGTCTGCGACAGCGGCATCAGCGTGCCCATGCCCAGCCCCTGCACGGCGCGACCGGCGACGAGCATCCAGAAGTTCTGGGAGAACCCGCACACCACCGAGCCGAGCATGAACACCACGAGCCCGGCGAGATAGAACGGCCGGCGGCCATAGATGTCGGACAGCTTGCCGACGATCGGCACGGTGATCGCCGAGACCAGCATGGCGGCGGTGGCCAGCCAGGAATAGTGGTCCATGCCGCCGAGTTCGGCGACGATCCGGGGCAGGGCTGGTCCGACGATGGTCTGGCTGATCGAGGCGACCAGCATGCCCAGCATCAGGCCGATGAACACCCGCTTCGAGGCGGGATCGAGCCGGAACTCCGCGGGCTCCTCCCGGGTGGCGGTGGTTGTCTCAGCCATGCTGTTCGTTTCGGGCCCGGGTCGGGTTCTGGTTTTCACGCTGATCGTCGGAATCCTTGTCCAGTAGTGGAGTGCAGGGATGGAAAGTGGATTGCCCGACCTCGTTGGCGAGCCTGGTCATCAACCGTTCGAGGGCGGCGACGTCATCGGCGGACCAGGCGCCGAGACGTTCGGTGAGCAGTTGCCGGCGCTCGGCCCGCGCACGGCGCATCGTCTCTTCCCCGGCGGGGGTGAGGGTGAACAGCTTGGCGCGCCCGTCGGCCGGGTCCGCGTGGCCGACGACCAGCCCTTGGCCCTCCAACTGGCGCACGTGGCGGGAGGTGGTCGACACGTCCAGGTCGGCGGCCTCCGCCAGGCCGGTGAGCCGGAGTTGGCCTCGCTGCTGCAGCACGCCCAGCAGGAAGTAGCTCCCTCGATCCATGGTGAGCCGACTGGAGCGTTGGGCCGATCGGCCGATGCTGACCATGGCGTCGATAAGCCGGTCGGCGACCGCGGTGGAGGTGGGGGAGTTCGGCACCGCCCAAGCCTAGATTGATTACTTGCACTATGCAAATGAGTGGGCCGAGGGATGTGGTAGGCATTCCACCATGCGCATGCCACCCCTGACCGCGGCCGCCGACTGGAGCGTCTGTGTCCGCGACGCCGACGACGACCGCGTGCTCGTCGACCACTGGCCCGAGCGGCTGCTGCGTACCGCCAGCGTCGGCAAGCTGTTCCTGCTCGCCGAGATCGCCCGCCAGTGGGAGACCGGTCGGCTGGACCCCTGCGAACAGCTGGCCTGGCACGACGAGGAGCTGCTCGCCGACTCGGGGCTGTGATACCTGATGGCCAGCCGCCCGCCCTGGTCACCGAGCGGGGTCTGTCGCTGGTGATGATCAGCCACGACCTGTCGGTGCTGGCCGAGACGTGCAGCCGGGTGCTGGTGATGCGGCGCGGCCAAATGGTCGAGGGCGGCCCGGTCGAGCAGGTGCTGCTGGATCCGCAGCACGAATACACCAGGACGCTGCTGGCGGCCGCACCCCGCGGCCTGGGGGAGCGGTGAGCGGAACCGGACGGGGGCCGCTCGGACCGCTGGTGCCCGGCGATCGGGTCGCGCTGGTCGGCAGCGCCGGCCCGCCGCCGCAGGAACGGCTGGCAGCGGCCGAGGCCCTGCTGACCGACTGGGGTCTGCAACCGGTACGCCTCCCCTCGGCCCTGGCGCGGCACGCCCGGGCGGACTATCTCTCCGGTGAGGACGCCGAGCGGGCCGCCGACTTCCATCAGGCGTGGGAGGACCCGTCGCTGTCCGGCATCGTCGTCGTCCGTGGCGGTTACGGCACGGTGCGGATGCTGGACGACCTGGACGTGCACCGGCTCCGCGCGAGCGGGCCGAAGCCGGTCTATGGCAGCTCGGACGTGACCGCCCTGCACGAGCTGTTGCGTGAGCAGGTCGGAGTGCCGAGCTGGTTCACCCCGATGCCGGCGACCGCCGACCTGCTGGACGACCCGGTGGCGGTGCAGCACCTGCGCCGAGCGATGCTCGAGCCGTGGACCGAGCGGGTGCACCGCGGCGGGGGCGCGCTGGCCGAGGGCACGGCCTCGGGCACGCTGATCGGCGGCAACCTCTCGCTGCTGGCGATGACGCTGGGCGCCCGGAGTCGGCCACCGGTGGACAACACCGATGCCCTGGTGGTGCTGGAGGACGTCAACGAGGAGACCTACCGGATCGACGGCTATCTCACCTCGCTGCTGCGGGCCGGCTGGTTCGAGGGCGTGGCCGGCGTGCTGGTCGGCTCCTGGAAGGGGTGTGCGCTCGCGGAGGTGCACGCCCTGATCGCCGAGTTGCTGGGCGAGTTGGGCGTACCGATCGGGACCGGGTTCGAGTTGGGCCACGGGCCCGGGGCGGAGAGCCTCCCGCTGGGCGTACCGGCTCGACTGGAGGCGTCCGCGGAAGCTCGCCTTGTCATCCCGGCCCTCGGGGAAACCCTGAAACCCGCCTGAGTTGGAAAGTTGCCCTTTAGGAATTCGAAAGCCCGTTTTACATTTGATGCATGAGCAGCCCTGATCTCACCCCGATCCTCAAGGATCTGGCCGCCGGCCGCATCGACGCCGCCGAGGCCTCACGCCGAATCGAAGCCGCGACCGGGGAGCCTGCTCCCGAGTCCGGCCCCAAGCCCCCGCCGTCCAATGACGGTCCTGGTGCCGAGCGCGGGGTGCCGCGGTGGCAGCAGTACGCCCGGGACACGTTCAACCGGGTGGTGGGCGAACCGGCCGCCGAGAGCGACCCCAAGCCGGGACCGACCAACCCTGCCGAACCCGCGTCCGGCACCGGAGATGACGAGGTGCCACCGGCCGACCGGCACACCACCAACACCAAGGGGGTCGATCGCGTCTCCATCCGGGCGGTCGGTCGCCGGGTCCGGGTGGTCGGCGAGCCTCGGGTGGCCACCGCCTCGGTGGACGGCGCGCACGTGCTGCGCCGCAACGGGTCGGTGCTGGAGATCACCTCCGACGGAGAGATCGGGGCGTCCATCGACGGATTCACCCTGCTCCGTCCGCCGCGCAGCCTCGATGACGTGCGCAACCTCGGGCTGGGCAAGGAACTGTTCATCCGGGTCAACCCGAACCTGATCGTCGACGTCGAGCTCACCGCCGGCTCGCTGACCTGCGAGGACGTCCGCTATCTCGGCAAGGTGCGCGTCACCGCCGGCGGCGCCAAGCTGACGGGGTTGAGCGAGGCGCACGACGTGCTCGTCCAGGCCGGGCAGGCGACGGTCAAGGGCCGGATCGCCACCGGCCGATCCCGGATCCGCTGCGAGTCCGGCTCGCTGACCGTGCAGCTGGACGATGACTCGAACGTCACCGTCCGCGCCGAATCGCAGCTCGGCAAGGTGGTCTGGGCCGGTGGGCACACCGGCGCTGGCGACGAGGTCGTGATGGGCAACGGCGCCGCCAAGCTCGATGTCGGTGTGGTGATGGGCCATGCCGCCGTCCACGTCGGATCCGAGGGAAGTGGGCAGAAGTGACCGCACACCACCAGCACGCCAACGGGCACAACGAGGCACACCGTCCGCCGAGCGACTGCCCGGTCTGCGGGGACCAGCTGCACGTCACCCGGCTCGGCTGCACCACCTGTGGCTCGGAGCTGGCGGGGGTATTCACCTCGTGCGAGTTCTGCGCGCTGAACGCCAGCGAGATCGAGACCCTGCGGGTGTTCCTGGCCTCCCGCGGCAACCTGCGCGAGGTGGAGAAGCACCTCGGGGTGTCCTATCCGACGGCGCGGCTGCGGCTCACCCAACTGCTGATGAAGCTCGGGCTCTCCGGTGAGGAGAGCGAGGGCGAGGCAACGGGTACGCCCGCGGTGGACCGCGACGAGGTGCTCGGCCGCGTCGCCCGTGGCGAGCTCAGCCCCGCCGAGGCGCAGCGCCTGCTCACGCAGTGACCGCAGGAACGAGCGAGCCGCCCCGGGTGACCCGGGGCGGCTCGCCTGATGGCGGAAATCGCGGGGGTCAGCCGGTGAAGGCCTCCACCTTGGTGATCTTCACCGAGATGGACTTCCCGTTGGGAGTCTCGTAGCTCACGGTGTCGCCCACCTTGCGATCCAGGATCGCCGCCCCCAGCGGGGACTGCGGGCTGTAGACGTTGAGCGCATCGGCCGCGTCGTCCAGACCCAGCAGCTCGCGGGAGCCGAGCAGGAAGGTGTCGGTGTCGCCGGGATCACCGTCGAAGGCGATGGTGATCTTGGTGCCGGGCACGGCCTGGTCGGTGTTGGTCGGCGCCTCGCCGACCTCGGCGCGACGCAGCATGTCCTGCAGCTGGGCGATCCGCGCCTCCTGCTTGCCCTGCTCCTCGCGGGCGGCGTGATAACCGCCGTTCTCGCGCAGGTCGCCCTCTTCGCGGGCCGCGGCGATCCGGTTCGCGATTTCGGTCCGGCCGTCACCCTCGAGGTACGCCAGCTCGTCGGCGAGCTTGTCGTAGGCCTCCTGGGTCAGCCAGACGGTGTTGGTTTCGGTGATTTCTGCCATCGCACGATGCTACCAATAGCCACGGCCGACTCAACGCGACGCGCGACAGATCCGACCGCCGGTCAGGTTTGCTGCCCCGTGGGCGACGAGGATCACTCGGCCACGCACTGACTGACGGCGGCCGATTCCGGCGGACGGAAGGTGCGCAGCGAGGTGCGTTCCCGGGTGACCTCCGCCCCGGCCGGGCGGACGGCGTACCAGATCTCCCCGACCTTCTCCCCGCCGTGCGCGCTGGCCTGGACCAGACACCGACCCGACACCTCGGGGCGGGAGCGATCGATCATCAGCTCGACCTCCATCGCGTTCGGTCCGGTCACCACGAAGCTGGTCACGCTGGCGGTGAGCGGCGGGTTGGCCTTGACGGTGGAGATCCACAGCCAGAAGCCGAGCAGCGGCAGCACCACCGCGGCGATCACCCAGATCAGCCACGGACGCCGCGGCTGGGGATAACGGGCGGCGATCCGCGCGCGATCGGTGGCCGTGGACATGGCCTCCACCCTAGTGCGGCGGCCGAGCGGCCCCGACTGGACAGCCTTCCGGGTGGTCGGGGAATCTGGTGGGTGCCGGCGGTGTTGCTGGTATTGGAACTGCCACCCGATCCGCTGGAGAGACCTGCATGACATCCGCCCCGACCCGCACCGCGACCCGGCGTACCGCAACCGGTGACGACCTGCGCCTGCTGCACGTGCACGCCCACCCCGACGACGAGTCGAGCAAGGGTGCGGCGGTGACGGCGAAATATGTCGACGAGGGCGTACGGGTGATGGTCGCCACCTGCACCGGCGGGGAGCGCGGGTCGATCCTGAACCCGGCGATGGAGCGTCCCGACATCATCGCCCACCTGCCCGAGGTACGCCGCCGCGAGATGGACCGCGCGCGGGCGATCCTCGGCATCGAACAGACCTGGCTGGGTTTCATGGACTCCGGGCTGCCCGAGGGCGACCCGCTCCCGCCGCTGCCCGAGGGGTGTTTCGCGCTGCTGGACCCCGCGCAGGCCGCCGGGGAACTGGTTCGGGTGATCCGCGAATTCCGTCCGCAGGTGCTGACCACCTATGACGAGCTGGGCGGTTATCCGCACCCCGACCACGTGCAGACCAACCGGATCTCGCTGGTCGCCGTCGAGGCGGCCGCCGACCCCGACCAGTGGCCCGAGCACGGCGAGCCGTGGCAGGTGAGCAAGGTCTATTACCAGCACACGTTCAACCGGCAGCGCACCCTGGCGCTGCACGAGGCGATGCTCGAGCGTGGCCTCGAGTCACCGTATGGCGAGCGGCTGGCCAACTGGGACACCTGGAAGCGGGTGCCCGACTCCCGGATCACCACCGCCGTCGAGTGTGCCGACTACTTCGGCGTACGCGACCGCGCGCTGCTCGCCCACGGCACCCAGGTGGACCCGAACGGCGCCTGGTTCCAGATCCCGCTCGAGGTGCAGCGGGAGGTGTGGCCGACCGAGGAGTTCGAGCTGGTCATCGACCACACCGGGCAGCCGGCCCGTGCCGACGGCGAACTGGAGAACGACCTGTTCGCCGGGGTGGCGATCGAGGCGTAGAGTCACCGGTGTGCTGATGCCGCTCGAACTGGACCCCAACTCGGTGGTCGCCGGTTGGATCCCGGTCGTGGTGATCCTGGTCCTGGCGATCGCCTGCTTCTTCCTGTTCCGCAGCATGCGCAAGCAGATGCGCCGCATCGACATCCCCGAGGAGGGCGTGCAGACCCGCCCGGAGCCCGATCGGGACCAGACCCGCAGTTGAGTCGATGATCCCGCGATGACGACGATCGGTGTGGTGGCTCCCGGCGCGATGGGCGCCGCCCTGGGGCGGGCCTGGGTGGCCGCCGGGCATGACGTCGTGGTGACCGTGGCCGGTCGTTCCGAGCGTACCCGATCGCTGGCGCACGGGTTGCGCTGGCTCGACTCGTTGACCGACGTGGCGGCCGCCGCCGACGTGGTGGTGTCGGTGGTACCACCGGCCCGGGCGCTCGGCAACGCCGAGCAGATCGCCGACGCCTGCCGCAGCGCCGGCGTACGCCCGCTCGTCGCCGACCTGAACGCGGTCTCCCCGGCCGAGGCCGAGCAGGTGGCCGCGGTGCTGGCGGCCGCCGGGTGCGACCCGGTCGACGGGGCGATCAGCGGCCCGCCGCCGGAGCTTGGAAAGCGGACCACCGTGTTCGTGTCGGGGGAGCGGGCCGGTGAGCTGGCGGGCCTGGGCGCCGACGGCCTGAGCGTACGCGTGGTCGGCGAGCGGGTCGGTCAGGCGTCGGCGGTGAAGATGTGCACCGCCGCGGTCTACAAGGGGATCACCGCGCTGCTGATGCAGTCGCTGCGCACCGCCGGTGAGCACGGGGTGCAGGAGCTGGTGCTTGAGGACCTGACGCCCGGGCTCGGCTGGATGGCCGAGCAGGCGCCGATGGCGATCGCGGTGGCGGTGGCCAAGTCGGACCGGTTCCCCTATGAGATGGGCCAGATCGCCGACACCCAGGAGCAGGCCGGGGTCGGCGGCGAGCTGTTCCGCGCCTTCGCCGAGGTGTACCAGCGCAGCAACGACACCAGCCTGGCCGAGCTCACCCCCGAACAGGCGGCCGAGCTGGTCGACCTCGACCGCGTGCTGCAGGGGTTGCGTACGCCGCGGCAACGCTGATCAAACACGTTCAGCCGGTTGACGCATTCCAGAATCGTGTCAAGTTTGGCCCGGATTCTTAACAGATTGACTGGATCCTCTACATGGTTGAGGTTGTCCGAGACGCCGCCACACGACAACCCGGAAGATCGGCGCCATCCGCTCCTGCCAGGAGGACATTGCCGAACGGGCGCGTGCTGCAACCCCGGGTGGCCGAGACGCCCAGTTCCTGGCCGTCCTGTTCGAGCAGCCGTACTGCCGGATCAGTCCCGTCGCCGAACGCTGTGACGTTTCGCGGCAGACCGCGTCGACCTGGCTGCGCGCCCTCGTTGCCGCCGGGCTCCTCAGTGACGTCAAGGTCGGACGGGAGATTCTCCTTGTGAATCACGATTTCCTGGAGGTACTGACGCGCCCCGAGTAGGGCACGCCGTCAGCGGAAGGTGGCCAACGCGATCGCGGTGTAGTGGCAGGCCGAGCCCAGGATTGTGAAGCTGTGAAAGATTTCGTGGAAACCGAACCAGGCCGGTGACGGGTCCGGTCGCTTGCGGCCATAGACGACCGCGCCCAGCGAATAGCAGATCCCGCCGGCGACGATCAGGGTGAAGACCAGCGGTCCGCCGTTGGCCCAGAACTGGTTCAGCCAGCCCAGCGCGGCCCAGCCCATGGCCAGATAGAGCACGGTGTAGAGCCAGCGGGGTGCCGACAGCCAGAGCACCCGGAACAGCAGCCCGAGCAGTCCGGCCGACCAGACCACGATCAGCAGCGCGATCCGCGATTTTCCCTGCAGCAGCAGCAACGACAGCGGGGTGTAGGTGGCGGCGATGAATACGAAGATGTTCGCGTGGTCCAGCCGGCGCAGCACGGCGGTGGCTCGGTCGCCCCAGTGGAAGCGGTGATAGATCGCGCTGGTTCCGAACAGCAGCAAGGATCCCGCGAGGAAGACCGCACCGCCGATCCGGCCCAGCAGGGTGGGGGCACCGATCACCAGGATGAGCCCGCCGAGCAGGGCGAGCGGGGTCCAGCCGGCGTGCAGCCAGCCCCGCAGCTTCGGTTTGAGCGGGCCTACCGCATCGGCGACCTCATGCGGCAGGGGTCTGGCCTTCATGTGCCACCTCCGGACGGATTCGCTGGGTCATCGGTGATTCTACTGGTCCGTAACTTACGGTCCCGTAGGTTACTGTAGCTCGCGGCGCGTACGCCCGCCAACCCTGCTGGGCGTACGCCGGTCAACTGCCAAAGCGACGCTCGCGCTGGGCGTACGAGCGCAGCGCCCGGATGAAGTCGACCTTGCGGAAGTCCGGCCACAACGCCTCGTGGAAATAGAACTCGCTGTGTGCGGACTGCCAGATCAGGAAGCCGGAGAGGCGCTGCTCCCCGGAGGTGCGAATCACCAGGTCGGGGTCGGGCTGCCCGGCGGTGTAGAGGTGTTCGGCGATGTCGCTCACGTCGACGGTCTCGGCCAGTTCGGCCAGCGTGGTGCCGCGGGCGGCCTCGGCGGCCAGCAGCGAGCGGACGGCGTCGCGCAGTTCGTGCCGCCCGCCATAGGAGACGGCCACGTTGACGTGCATGCCCCGATTCTCCCGGGTCCGCTCGGCGGCTCGGCGCAGTCGCTCGGCGGTGTCATCGGGGAGCAGGTCCAGTGCGCCGACCGGCATCACGGGCCAACGTCCGGTCGCGGCCAGGTCATCCACCATCTGCTCGATCACGTCCAGCAGGGGGCGCAGCTCCGCGGTGTCGGAGCGCTTGAAGTTGTCGGTGGAGAGCACCCACAGGGTGACCACCTCGACCCCGACCTCGTCGCACCAGCGCACGAACTCCTCGAGCTTGGCGGCGCCGGCGCGATAGCCGGCGACCAGGGGCTGTCCGGGGGCGTTCAACCGTGCCCAGCGGCGATTCCCGTCCGCCATCACCGCGACGTGCTTGGGCAACTGGGCGCGATCCAACTCCGCCATCAACCGCTGCTCATAGGTGGAATAGAGCAGTCCGGAAGGGTGGAGCCGGTCCAGCAGCTCCCGCAACCGGTCGGTACGTGCCATGTGACGCACACTATCCACGCCGAGCCCGGGCTGTGATCGGACCCGGGTCGGGGTGAACGAGGTCTGAACATCGGATTACGGCGACACGCTGGTGCACGAGCCTGCTCCGGTTCGTGCCGGTGATGACCTAGGTTCGGGGTCAACGGGCGGTGGGGAAGCCGCCTGCTACCGGAGGACTCGTCCATGCGTCGTCCTGCTCGATCGAGCGAGACCCGCGGGCCAGCAGGCCCACAGGCCCCCCGGCCAACCACCTGACACAGGTGGGGCCGGGCGCAGAGCTCGCGCGGTCCCATCGGGAGGAAGTGACCGTGCCCCAGTCCAAGACCGCCGCGGCCAACGCCAATCCGGCCCAGTCCGCCCCAGAGTCCCAGTCGGCCCCAGCGCCTCAGTCCGGTCGCCGCACCTACGTCATCGACACCTCCGTCCTGCTCAGCGACCCGCACGCGATGCGCCGGTTCGCCGAGCACGATGTGGTGCTGCCGGTCGTGGTGATCACCGAGCTCGAGGCGAAGCGGCACCACCCGGAGCTGGGTTATTTCGCCCGCACCGCGCTGCGCCACCTGGACGACCTCCGGGTGACCCACGGACGGCTGGATGCGCCGGTACCGGCCAACGATCAGGGCGGAACCATCCACGTGGAGCTCAACCACAGCGATCCGAGCGTGCTCCCCAGCGGCTTCCGGTTGGGCGACAACGACACCCGGATCCTGGCGGTGGCCCTCAACTTCCGCGCCGAGGGACGCAACGTGGTGCTGGTGTCGAAGGACCTGCCGATGCGGGTCAAGGCGTCGGCCGTCGGGCTGCCCGCCGAGGAATACCGCGCCGACGGGGTGATCGAGTCCGGCTACACCGGCATGGTCGAGCTGGAGGTGGCGCCGCAGGTGATCGACGGGTTGTACGAGTCCGGGGTGGTCGACCTCGACGAGGCACGGGATCTGCCGTGCAACACCGGGGTGGTGCTGCTCGGCGGCGGGTCGTCGGCGCTGGGTCGGGTCACCGCTGGCAAGCAGGTACGCCTGGTCCGCAGCGACCGCGAGGCGTTCGGCCTGCACGGCCGCTCAGCCGAGCAGCGGGTCGCGCTGGACCTGCTGCTGGATCCCAGCGTCGGGATCGTGTCGCTGGGCGGTCGGGCCGGCACGGGCAAGTCGGCGCTCGCGCTGTGCGCCGGCCTGGAGGCGGTGCTGGAGCGCCGGCAGCACTCCAAGGTGATCGTCTTCCGGCCGCTGTTCGCCGTAGGCGGGCAGGAGCTCGGCTATCTGCCGGGCACCGAGACCGAGAAGATGATGCCGTGGGCACAGGCGGTGTTCGACACCCTCGGCGCGGTCACCAACAAGAACGTGATCGAGGAGGTCGTCGACCGCGGTCTGCTGGAGGTGCTGCCGCTCACCCACATCCGCGGCCGGTCCCTGCACGACGCGTTCGTGATCGTCGACGAGGCGCAGTCGCTGGAACGGGGTGTCCTGTTGACAGTGCTGAGCCGGATTGGGCAGGATTCCCGCGTTGTCCTCACGCACGACGTCGCCCAGCGCGACAACCTGCGGGTCGGTCGGCACGACGGCGTCGTCGCAGTGGTGGAAAAGCTCAAGGGTCACCCCCTCTTTGGCCACATCACCCTGAACCGCTCGGAGCGGTCGCCGATTGCTGCCCTGGTTACCGAGATGCTTGAGGATCAGGCCGGCTGAGCCGGCCCCCGCAGTCGTGGCGGGGAGGGGTGAAACGATGATCCCCCTCCCCGCCACCCATATTTCGTGCGTCAGCCGGCGTCGAGGGCGGAGCGGTGGCGTACGGCGTTCTCGGCGTAGTGCACCGCGCCGGTCCGCAGACCCGCGCGCTCCTCGTCGGTGAGGGGGCGGCGTACCTTGCCCGGAACGCCCGCAACCAGTGAACCGGCCGGGATCTCGGCCCCTTCGAGCACCACCGCGCCACCGGCGACCAGGCATTCCTCACCGATCACCGCACCGTTCATCAGCACCGCACCCATGCCGATCGTGCAGCGGTCGCCGACGGTGCAGCCGTGCACCACCGCGTTGTGCCCGATCGTCACCTCTTCCCCAACCAGGCAGGGGAATCCGACATCGGCGTGCAGGGTCGCCGAATCCTGCAGGTTGGACCGACGGCCCAGCCTGATCTCGGTCTGGTCGGCCCGGATGGTCGCGCCGTACCAGACCGACGACTCGGCCTCGAGGATCGCCTGTCCGATCACCCGGGCTCCGGGCGCGACGAATGCGGACGGGTCGATCTCGGGCTGGTGCCCGTCCAGGGTGAGGATCAGGGGCTCGTTGCTCATGGCCCCACCCTCTCACCAGCGACGAATTCGCGGCCCCTTGGCCCCTGCGGGAGAATGGCGCGGTGGCGAACAACCAGGCACGCGCATCCGCGGGGGACATGATCCGTTCCTTGGCGGTGATCATGATCCCGATCCTGCTGCTGACCTGGCTGCTCACCTCCAGGCCCAAGGACTACGAGGTCAAGCCCGTCGACTGGCGGCCCGTGCTGGCCCAGGCTCGCGCCGAGGCCGGCTGGCCGGTGCTCGCTCCGGTCGGTCTCCCCGAGACTGGGGGCGCGGCGTGGGTGGCCAACGTCGCCAGCTGGGTACGCCTGGGCCAGGGCACCGCGGCGGGCCCGGCCCCGCGCAACCAGTGGCAGCTCGGCCTGCTCAACTCCGACAAGGTGCACTATGCGGTGACCCAGGGTGACGGCCGCACCGACGACCTGGTCAAGGAGAAGACCCGCGAGGGCCACCAGGTCGGTGAGGACCAGCTGCTGGGCCGCACCTGGCAGCGCCTCGAGTCGCCCGACGGGCGGACCCGCGCGTTGGTGCACCGGACCGAGCAGGTGACCACCGTCGTCTCCGCCGACACCGACTTCAACAGCCTGCTGCAGTTCGCCGGCACGCTCAGCGACCGCTGAGCAGCGCCTCCAGCTCGACCACGTCAGCGGCCACCGCTGACGCCGCGGCCCGCTCCTCGGCGCTGCCGTAGCCCCAGCCGACCAGGATCGTCGGCACGCCGTGGCGCGCCGCCCCCTCGACGTCGTGGCTGCGATCCCCGACCAGCACCGGTCGTTCCGCAAGCACCCCGAGTGCCCGCAGGTCCGCCAGCGCGCGACCGACCACGACCGCCTTGTCCGCGCTCGTCGCGTTGTCGCCGGCGCCCTGGATCACCCGGAACGGCTCCGCCAGCCCGTGCAGCTCCAGCAGCCGCAGCGCCGCCGCCCGCTGCTTCGAGGTCGCCAGCGCCAGCGGCATCCCCGCCGCGTGCAGCCGCTCCAACAACCCGACCACCGGCTGGAACACCGGGGTCTGCGGCAGCAGCTCGGCGTACAACGCGCGATAGGACCGCACCATCCGCTCCACCACCTCGGGCGGCTCCCCGGTGACCTCGCCGAAGGTGAACCACGGCGGCGGGCCGACATAAGGGCGCAGGCTTTCCGGGCTCACCGGGTGACCGAACTCCGCGCAGGTCTGTGCCTGGGCCCGGCAGATGATGTCGGAGGAGTCGGCGATGGTGCCGTCCAGGTCGAACAGCACCGCGTCGAAACCGCTCACTCCGCCTCCGCCGCCTGCTGCTCGCGCGCGGCCCGGGCCTTCTCCACCCGCTCCCGGGCCCCGTCCAGCCAGCGCTGGCAGGTGTCGGCGAGCTGTTCGCCGCGCTCCCACAGTTGCAGCGACTCGGCCAAGGAGACTCCGCCGGCCTCGAGCCGCTGCACCACCTTGACCAGCTCCTCGCGGGCCGCCTCGTAGCTCAGCTCACCCTCGGACTTGTCGGTCTCACTCATCGCTCACCTCGGCTGCCTCCCTGCCTGAACTGCGGTTGTTCGTCTGCACCTCGCGCACCTCGACGACCAGCTGACCGTCGGCCAGATAGACCTGCAGGTCGTCGCCCTCGTCGACCTCGCGGGTCGAGGTGACCCCGTCTCCGGCGCCGTCGGCCAGGATGGCGTACCCCCGCTCCAGCGTGCGCCGCGGGGACATCGCCCCGGCGCGCTCCCGCAGGTGTTGCACGCCGGTCCGCTCGCTGACCAGTCGTTGGTCGAGTGCCCGGTCCAGCCGCCACCGTTGTTGGGTCAGCTGGTCCAGCTCCCGGTCGAATGCGTACAGCGGGTTCTGCAGCGCCGGCCGGCTGCGGTACTGGTCGAGGTGGCGCTGCTCGGCCCGCACCAGCGACTCGACCGCCCGCTCGATCCGGGCCCTGGCCTGACCGATCAGGTCGTACTGCTCGCGCACATCGGGCACCACCAGCTTGGCCGCGTCGGTCGGGGTGGACGCCCGCACGTCGGCCACCAGGTCGAGCAACGGGTTGTCGCTCTCATGCCCGATCGCCGAGACCACCGGCGTCCGCGCCGCGAAGACGGTGCGGATCAGGTGCTCGTCGGAGAACGCCAGCAGATCCTCCAGCGACCCGCCACCGCGCGCCACCACGATCACCTCCACCTCGGCCACCGCGTCCAGCGCCGTGACCGCCGACGCGACCTGCTCGGCGGCCCGCTCGCCCTGGACCAGGGCGTGTCGCACCTCGATCCGCGCGGCCGGCCAGCGGCGGCGTACGTTCTCCTGCACGTCGCGCTCGGCGGCGGAGTCCGCACCGGTGACCAGGCCGATCACCCGGGGCAGGAACGGGAGCCGCTTCTTCAGCGCCGGGTCGAACAGCCCCTCGGCCAGCAGTATCCGCTTGCGCTGCTCGAGCTGGGCCAGCAGTCGTCCCTCGCCGCTGGGGCGCAGGTCTCGACAGCCGAAGCTCAACGAGGCGTTGCGGCTGCTCACGAACGGCCTGAGCTGGGCGACCACGGTCATCCCCTCGGCCACCGGACCGGCCTGGCGCAGCACGTCCTCGGCGATCATCACCGTCGCCGACGTCTCCGCCAGCCGGTCGCGCAGGGTCAGGAAGTGCCACTTCGCGCCCGGGCGGCGCTTCAGCTCGATCAGCTGGCCCTCCACCCACTGCTCGCCGAGCCGCTCCACCCACTGCTTGGTGGCCGCGACGATCCGCCCGAGCGGCAGCGGCTCACTGGGGGAGGAGGTCATCGGCACGGTCTCACCCTAGAGGAGGTCACCGACACCGGTCGGGTCCGCCGGGCCCCCGCGTGGGGGCTTGAGCAGACCGAGCCACCTAGACTGTGCCCCATGAGCGAGCAGACCGAGAAGCGTGTCGTCGTGGCGGCGCCCCGTGGCTATTGCGCGGGAGTCGACCGCGCCGTGGTGACCGTGGAGAAGGCGCTGGCGCACTATGGCCCGCCCGTCTATGTCCGCAAGCAGATCGTGCACAACAAGCACGTCGTGGAGACGCTGGAGGCCAGTGGCGCCATCTTCGTCGACGAACTGGACGAGGTGCCCGAGGGGTCGATCACCGTCTTCTCCGCCCACGGGGTGTCACCGATGGTGCACGCCGAGGCGAGGACCCGGCAGTTGCAGACCATCGACGCGACCTGCCCGCTGGTGACCAAGGTGCACCACGAGGCCAAGCGGTTCGCCCGCGACGACCTGCAGATCCTGCTGATCGGGCACGCCGGTCACGAGGAGGTGGAGGGCACCTCCGGCGAGGCGCCGGAGAACATCATCCTGGTCGAGTCGCCCGACGACGTCGACGGGGTCGAGGTGCGCGACCCGGACAAGGTGGCGTGGCTCTCGCAGACCACGTTGAGCGTGGACGAGACGATGGCGACGGTACGCCGGCTGCGCGAGAAGTTCCCGAACCTGATCGACCCGCCGAGCGACGACATCTGCTACGCCACCAGCAACCGGCAGGCCGCGGTCAAGCAGATCGCCGGCCACTCCGACCTGGTGATCGTCGTGGGTTCCGCCAACTCCTCCAATTCGGTACGCCTGGTCGAGGTCGCGCTGGAGGCCGGCGCCGGCGCCGCCCATCGCGTCGACTCGGCCGCCGAGATCGCCGACGAGTGGCTGGACGGCGTGTCCTCGGTCGGGGTCACCTCCGGCGCCTCGGTTCCCGACGTGCTGGTGCAGGGGGTGCTGGAACTCCTTGAGCAGAAGGGATTTCCGCGGGCGGTCGAGGAGCGGCTCACCGAGGAGAGCCTGGTCTTCGCGCTGCCGCCGGAGCTGCGCAAGGCGGTCGGCGCCCGGTCGCGAAGCTGAACCGATGAGCGAGCCGCGGGTGGTCGTGGTGACCGGTGGCGGGTCCGGGATCGGGCGTACCGTCGCCCGGGAGTTGTTGTCCCGCGGGCACACCGTCGTGGTGGCGGGCAGGCGGGCCGCGGCGCTCGAGGAGACGGTGGCGTCGGCTGATTCTGGTTCCTCCCGGTGCGTGCCCACCGATGTCACCGACCAGAGCCAGGTCGCGACCC
Source organism: Enemella dayhoffiae (assembly GCF_002250625.1). Taxonomy (GTDB): domain Bacteria; phylum Actinomycetota; class Actinomycetes; order Propionibacteriales; family Propionibacteriaceae; genus Enemella; species Enemella dayhoffiae. The sequence goes on from NZ_NMVQ01000045.1 coordinate 148,479, forward strand.
TGTTCGCCCGCGTCGACGAGGCGTACGGGCGCTGCGACGTGCTGTTCAACAACGCCGGCGCCTTCGGCCCGAGCGCCCCGGTGGACGAGCTTTCGGCCGCCGACTGGGACGAGGTGTGGCGGGTGAACGTGTCCGGTCCGGTGTTCTGCACAGGCGCCGCGGTACGCCTGATGCGGCGTACCGGTGGTGGCCGGATCATCAACAACGCTTCGATTTCCGCGCACGTGCCCAGGCCGCGCTCGGTGGCGTACACCACCACCAAGCACGCGATCACCGGGCTCACCCGCTCGATCACCCTGGACGGTCGGGCCGACAACATCACCGCCACCCGGCTGGACATCGGCAACGCGGCGACGGCGATGACCGGCGGCTTCGCCGAGGCACTGCAGCCAGACGGTCAGCGGCGCCCCGAACCCACCTTCGACCCGGTGCACGTGGCCCGCCTGGTGGCCGACGTGAGCGAGCTGCCGTTCGAGGTGGCGGTGCCCGAGCTGATGGTGATGGCGGCGGGCATGCCTTTCGCCGGGCGCGGCTGATTCAGCGCCGCGGCTCAGTCAACGACGCAGGCGGCGATATTCGCGGCGCAGCGCCTCGGCCCAGGTCGGCACGAAGAGTCCCTCGGCGGCCATCTGCGCCCGGGTCCGGTGTCGGCTGGAATAGATGCCGACCAGCCCGATCACATACATCGGCACCTGCGCCGCCATCGCCCAGCGATAGTCGTGCAGGCCATAGCCGCCGCCGGGGTTGAGCCCGTCCAGGACCGCGCCGATCAGCAGCACCGCCACCAGCGCGCCGAGGAAGCCGCCCATGATCACCACCGCCGTCGCCGTGCCGAGCCGGCCACGGTCATTGGCGGTGCGCGCGAAGTCGAACCCGATCGCCGACCCCGGCCCGCCGATGGACAACCCGATCACCAGGATCAGCAGCAGCCAGGTGGGCGCCGGTCCCGGCCACAGCAGCACCAGCACCCACGGCACCAGCCCCGCCATCGACGCCGCCAGGACCAGGTTGCTGCGGCGCAGCGGATGGGCCCGGGTGAGTTGGCCGACCACCGGACCGGTGACGATGCTGCCGATCACGAAGACCGTGAGCAACCCGCCGGCGACCGCGGGGGAGCGGCTCTCGCCCTGCACCAGGAACGGGAATCCCCACATCAGCGCGAACGTCATCGGGGCGAAGCAGGTCGTGTAGTGGGAGAAGAACCCGAGCCAGGTGCCGGGCTGGGTGACGACGGCCTGCAGTTGGCGCAGGAAGCTCTCCGGTCCGGTGTCGGTGCGGCGTACCCGCCCTTGGGGACTGTCCCGCAGCAGGATCCAGCAGGAGACCGCCGCGAACAGTCCGGCGCTCGCACAGGCGAGGAAGCCGGTACGCCAGCCCAGGTTGCCGAGCAGCCAGACCAGCGGCACCGCGCTGAGGATCTGTCCGGTCTGGCCCAGCGCCCCGGTCAGCTGGGTGAGCAGCGGGATCCGGCCGGCGGGGAACCACGACGGCAGCAGCCGGACGGCCGAGACGAACGTGGCCGCATCCCCCGCACCGACCAGCACCCGCGCGGCGAACGCGATCGGCAGCGAACCGGAGAGCGCCATCACCAGTTGGCCCGTCGCCATCAGCACCGCACCGATGGTGATCATGGTGCGTGGGCCGGTCCGGTCCAGGGCCAGGCCGACCGGGATCTGGCTGGCGGTGTAGACCGCGACCTGCAGCACCACGAAGATCGACAGCACCCCGGCATGGATGCCGAAGTGGTGCACCGCCTGCGGTGCCGCGACGCCCAGCGAGGTGCGGTGCAGCACGGCGATGGCGTACGCCACCACCGCCACCGCCCAGATCAGCCGTGCCCGCCGGGTGCTCATGTCGCCCCATTGTCCCGTGCGGTGTTGGGGCGGTCCAAGCCGCGTCCCGATGCGCGGTCGGTGGCCGGGTTGGTCGAGGCGGTCAGCTGAGGCGGGCGTTGGCGAGCACCGGCAGGCTCCTGCGGGCCTGCTCCACCTGGCCCAGGTCGAGGTCGACGACGAGCAGTTCGGGGGCCGCGCCGGCCTCGGCGATCACCTGGCCGAGCGGGGAGACCACCTGGGAATGCCCGACCCCGGTCGGGGCGCCCTGCTTGGCGTCCACTCCGGCCGCCGCCGGATCCGCCTGACCGCAGGCGAGCACGAACGCGGTGGCGTCCACCGCCCGGGCCCGGGTGACCAGCTGCCACTGCTCGATCTTGCCGTCCCCGGCACCCCAGGAGGCGCTGACCACGAGCACCTGGGCACCCTCGCGGGCGTGGTTGATGTAGAGCTGCGGAAAGCGCACGTCATAACAGATCGAGAGCCCGACGGTGGCCTCCCCGACGCTGATCCGCACCTGTTCGGCGCCGGCATCCACGGTGTCCGACTCGGCGAAGCCGAACGCGTCATAGAGGTGGATCTTGTCATAGCTGGTGCGTTGCCCGTCCGGGCCGGCGACGAGCAGGGTGTTGCGCACCTTGTCTCCGGAGCCTGCCGAAGGGTGACCAGGGGTGAACATCCCCACCAGGACGGCGATTCCAGCATCGTTGGCGATCCTGGAGACGGCCTGCCCGAACTCACCGTCGATCGGCTCGGCGATCTCGGTCAGGTTGTGGCCGAAGGCGCGCATGGTCGCCTCGGGGAAGACGACCAGCTCGGCTCCCTGGTCGGCCGCGGCCTGCGCCTGCTCGGCGACCAGGCGCAGGTTGTCGGCGACCTCACGGCTGGAACAGATCTGGGCGATGGCAACCTTCATGATGGAGTCCTTTCCTTGTGGGGTGAGGGTGTCTGGGTGGGGTGAGACGTGTCTGGACGTGGGGGGCAGGGCCCCCGACGGTGTATATCTGAGTCATGCAGAACTCCGAGGCCGCACCGACCACGGGTCGGCTGAGGGCGTACGAGTTCATCCGCGACAACATTCTCACCGACCACACCCGGCAGGGCACGTTCCTCAACGAGCAGGAGCTGGCCAGCGAGATCGGGGTGTCCCGGACGCCGGTGCGCGAGGCGCTGTTGCTGCTGGTGGCCGACGACCTGGTGGAGCTGATCCCGCAGCGGGGGGCGTACCTCCCCCGGATGGGTCCGCGGGAGGTGGCCGACCTGTTCGAGGTGCGCCGGGTGGTCGAGTGCCATGCGGCGACCGTGACGATCGCCGAAAGTTGCGTCCCGGTACGCCGAATGGGGGAGCTGCTTTCCCGACAGCAGGAACTCGACCCGGACGACGCCGGCGCCTTCAAGGAGTTCATCACCCTCGACCGGGACTTCCACCAGGCACTCGTCGACGCCGCCGGCAACGGGCTGTTCTCCACCCAGTATGCCAAGCTGCGAGCCCGGCAGATGCTGGTCGGGATCGAGGCCGTGCTCTGGCATCCGCGCCGGATGGCCGAGGTGGACGACGAGCACCAGGCGATCCTGGACGCGCTGATCGCCGGCGACCAGGCCGCGGCCCACGCTGCCATCATCGATCACCTCACGATCACCCACGGCCTGGTCCGGGAACGCAGCGACGGCGCGCTCAGCCCCGACCCTCGTTGAGCGCCTCGTCGGCCTCGTCCACCACTGCTCTGCCCATGAGCAGGCCGATGATGGTTATCACGCAGGCGACGGCGATGTACATCGCGATGTACCAGGAATTGTTGTACTGCTTGATGAACAGGGCGAACATCGTCGGCGCCAGACCACCGGCGAAGATGCCGGCGAAGGTGTACGCCAGCGACGATCCGGTGTAGCGCAACCGGGCGTGGAACTGCTCTGCGATGTGGGCGGCCTGCGGGGCGTACATGAACGAGTGGCAGAGCAGGCCGACCACCACGCCGAAGATGGCGAGCGGGAAGCTGCGGGTGGTCTGCATCGCGATGAACACGAACGCCCAGATCGCGCCGAGCACGGCGGCCACACCATAGATCATCCGCCGGTTGATCCGGTCCGACAGCCAGCCGGCGAACGGCATCGTGACGATCTGCAGCGCGCCGGCGGTCATCGTGCAGGTGAGCGCCTGGGTGTTGGTCAGCTTGTTCGGGCCGGTCTGCAACCAGGTGATCACATAGACCGCGAAGAACGCGTAGAGCACGTCCGGGCCGAAGCGGGTGAAGATCGCGCCGAACAGGGCCCGGGTCTGCTTGGTGAGCACCTCGGTGACCGGCGCCTTGGGCGGCTCGCCCTGTTCGACCAGCTTCTGGAAGACCGGTGTCTCCTCGAGCTTGTGCCGGATCCACAGGCCGAACGCGACCAGCACCAGCGAGAGGCAGAAGGCGACCCGCCAACCCCAGGACAGGAAGGCTTCGGGCGACATCGAGGCGGTCATGATGATCAGCAGCAGGTTGGCGGCGACCGACCCGAGGGGTACGCCGGTCTGCGCGGCGGAGGCCCACAGTCCGCGGGTGCCGGGTCGGGCGAACTCGCTGGAGAGCAGCACCGCGCCGCCCCACTCGCCACCGACGCCGACGCCCTGCAGGAACCGCATCAGCACCAGGAGGATCGGGGCGAGTACGCCGACGGTCCCGTAGGTGGGCAGGATGCCGATCGCGAAGGTGGCCACGCCGATCAGCAGCAGGGTCCACACCAGGACCTTCTTGCGGCCGATCACGTCACCGAGCCGACCGAAGAAGATGCCGCCGATCGGCCGGGCCACATAGCCGGCACCGTAGGTGAGGAAGGCCTTGATGGTGTCCATCGCCGGGTCGGAGCCGTCGAAGAAGAGCTTGCTGAACACCGTCCCGGTGACGGCACCGAACAGGGCGAAGTCATACCACTCCAGGGAGGTGCCGGAAAGGCTGGCGACGAACGCCTTGCGCAGGTTCTTCCGCTCCTCGGCCGTCTGTGGTTGGACCGCGGTCGAGCTGTGGGTCATGGGTGACTCCTTCGGCTGGTGGCCGGTTCGGGCAGGCCGGTGGGCTGCCCCGGTGGCGCGTGATTGTATACATTAGGCACGGAGGCGGGGGTTGAACAGATCTTCCGCCGAGTTTCATCTGCCCGTTACACAACTCGGAGGTTTCGGTGACCACGCTCAGCTTCTCCCTGCCGGACGGTTCCACCCGCGAGGTGGCGGTCCGGCGTACGCTCAACGCCGGCTATGCCGGGCGGAACACCGAGGAGGTGCGGGCGCACATCGACGAGCTGGCCGAGCTGGGCGTGCCGGGGCCGAGCACGGTGCCGACCATGTATCCGATCTCCACCTATCTCGCCCAGCAGGTGGACGTGGTCGAGGTGCAGCACGCGAAGACCTCCGGCGAGGCCGAGTGGGCGCTGGTCATCGCCGACGGAGGCGAGGTGCTGCTCACCGCGGCCTGCGACCACACCGACCGCGCGCTCGAGGTGCACGGCGTGGCCTGGTCCAAGAACGCCAGTCCGGACGTGCTGTCGACCCGCGCCTGGCGCCTCGACGACGTCCGCGACCACCTGGACCAGATCACCCTCAAGGCGTGGGTCACCCACGACGGCGGGGAGGAGCAGTTGATCTCCGACTCCACCTGTGGCGCGCTGCTGACGCCGGACCATTGGCTCGGGGTGCTGGGTGAGCGCGGGCTGGCCGAGCCCGGGACGGTGCTCATGTCGGGCACCGTGCTGATGAAGGAGGGTGTGGACCAGTTCGCCGACCGCTGGCGGGTCGAGCTCGCCGACCCGGTCACCGGCGAGTCGATCGACGTGGCGTACGCCATCGAGATCCTCCCCGACCCCATCGACTGACCCCACCGAGTTTGTCAGTGGTCATGCGGACTTCCCGACCCGGATCACGCTTGATCCCGCCCAACTTGGTCAGTGGTTATCCACGGTTGCGCCGCCCCACGGCCGAGGTGTGTCGCCCTCACAACCGGGCATGACAACTGACAAAGTGCGGGGGTGTCAGACCAAGAAGCGATAGAACGGGGAGTTCGGGTCGACCTGTTCCACCTGCATCGCAGAGGTGTCCATCCGCTCCAGCAGGCCCGGCAGGTCCTCGGGGCTGCCGAGCTCGATGCCGACCAGGGCCGGGCCGGTCTCGCGGTTTGACCGCTTCACATACTCGAACAGCGCGATGTCGTCGTCGGGCCCGAGCACCTCATCGAGAAAGCGGCGCAGCGCCCCCGGTTCCTGCGGAAAGTTCACCAGGAAATAGTGCTTGCGGCCCTCCCAGACCAGCGAACGCTCCACGATCTCCGAATAGCGGGACACGTCGTTGTTGCCGCCGGAGACGATCACCACGACGCTCTGGTCGGCCCCGACGGTGAGCTGACGGCCCAGCACCGACGCCGCAACGGCGCCCGCGGGCTCGGCGATGATCCCGTCGACCTGATAGAGCGCCAACATCTCGTGACAGATCTGCCCCTCGTCGACCGTGAGCAGTTCGGGGTGGTGGGCCAGCGCGATGCCGGTGGTCAGGTCACCGGCCCGGCGCACCGCGGCGCCGTCGACGAAGGTGTCGATCCGCTCCAGGGTGACCGGTTCGCCGGCCGCGACCGCGGCGCCGAGACAGGCGGCGCCGGCCGGTTCGACCGCGACCACGCGGGTGCTCGAGTGGTGCGCGGCGAACCAGGTCAGACAACCCGCGAGCATCCCGCCACCGCCGACCGGTACCACCAGCACGTCGGGGGCGTGCCCGAGCTGATTGACGACCTCGGCGGCCAACGTGCCCTGCCCGGCGATGGTGCGCGCGTCGTCGAAGGCGGGCACCATCGTCGCACCCGACTCCCAGGCCTCGGCGTACGCCGCCTGCGCGGCCTCGTCGTAGGTGTCGCCGGTGACGACGAGCTCGACGTACGCCCCGCCGAGCTGCCGCATCCGGTCGCGTTTCTGTCGTGGGGTGGTGGATGGCACGAAGATCCGCGCGCGGATCCGTAGCCGCGCGCAGGCGTACGCCACCCCCTGGCCGTGGTTGCCGGCCGAGGCGCAGATCACCCCGGCGGCGCGCTCGGCCGCGGAGAGCTGGCTGATCAGGTTGTACGCCCCGCGCAGCTTGTAGGAGCGCACCGGCTGCAGGTCTTCCCGTTTGAGCCAGACGTTGGCGCCGGTCGCGGTGGAGAGCCGTTCGTTGAGCTGCAGCGGGGTCTCGCTGACCACCCCGCGCAACCGCTCGCTGGCCACGGCGATGTCGGCGGCGGTGACGTGGGCGGCGGTGACCGCGGGATCGGGCACGCCGGTCACCGGTTCGTGGGGCGGCGGGCGAGCAGATAGAGGTTGGTGTCCGCCTCGTCGGGCAGCGGCCCGCGCAGGTACCACTCAAGGATCTCCAGGCCGGACTCGGTGACCGCCCGCCGAACCGTGTCCGGGTCGTGCAGCACCAGCTCGACCTCGAACGGTTGCTCCCACAGCGTGTCGAACCGGCGTACCTCGTCCCCCACGTGGATGGCGATCGCGAGCCAGCCACCGGGGGCCAGCACGCGAGCCAGCGAACCCAGGGTGGGGGAGAGTTCGGAGGGAGCCAGGTGCACCAGCGACTGCCAGGCGGTGATGGCACCCCAGGCCGCGGCGGCCGGTGGGCGGAGGAGCCGGGTCAGGTCGCCGACCTCGAACCGCAGCTCGGGGTGCGCGGCCCGGGCGGTCTCGATCATGGCGGGCGAGAGATCAAAGCCGGTCACGTCGGCCCCGGATGCGGCGAGCAGCGCGGTGGTACCGCCCGGTCCGCAGCCGACGTCGGCGACCGGTCCGCTGGTGCTGGCGGCGACCCGTTCCAGCAGCCAGCGGTCGAAGGGCAGTCGGTCGAGGGCTGCGGTCTGCCGGTCGGCGTACGCCTCGGCGACGGAGTCGTAGGCGCTCACGACGCGCTCGTTGCGGGCCTGGCTGCCGTGCTCGAGGAGCTGCTCCCGATCGACGGTCGGTGCGGGGGCTGTGGGTTCGGCCGCGCCGGCGACGGTGCCGAGGAGGTGGATCCAACGCGGGTCGTGCTGTCCGGCGGTACGCCCGGTCTCGAGGGTGAGCGGCTGGTCGCGGGCGGCGAGCCGGCGCAGGCACTCCTCGACGGATTCCTTGTCAGAGAAGGGGAAGAGGCGTTCGGTTCGGGTTTTCAGTGCGCCCGCGGACTGGGGCCCGCGGAGCAGCAGCACGGTGATCAGTGCGCGCTCGTCGTCGGCCAGGTCGAGCTGTTCGTCGAGGCGCTGGTGGTACTTCAGGGCCCGAGAGCCCTTGCCCGCCCAGACGAAGCGGACCAGCTCGCGGTCCTTGAGCCCGCGCAGGCACTGGTCGAGCTGCTGGTCGGAATAGTCGGTGACCGGCTCCCGGCTCGAGGTCTGGTTGCACGCGGTGCGCAGCCCGTTCAGCGACAGCGGATAGGAGGCGGGCACCGTCTTCTGCTTCTCCAGCAGGGAACCCAGCACCCGCTGTTCCACGGCATCCAGTTCGATCTCGGCCACGGCGGCAGCCTAGCGGGCCAGCCCTGCCATCCAGCGACCCTTCCTGTCACTCATCGAACCCTCGGGGGTTCGCTGGATAGCCCTACGGTTCGCTGGATGGCGCCAAGGCGGTTCGCTGGATGGCGCCAACACGGTTCGCTGGATGGCGCCAAGGCGGTTCGCTGGATGGCGCCAAGGCGGTTCGCTGGATGGCCCCTGGTCAGCAGGTGCCGTTGTCGCGGCGCTCGACCGAGGGCGGGTCCGCCCAGTCGAGCAGGTTGGGCTCGGAGCGGGTGAGCTCGGACTGCTCGGGCAGGCCGCGCCGGCGCCGCGAACCCCGCCCGATCATCGGCTCCACCTTGGCGGCGTCCTCGACCAGCTCGGGGGCGGCAATGTCGCGGGTGTTCTCGTCGACGCTCTGCGGGGCGACCAGCTCGGCGTCGGTGACGCTCAGGTCGCGGAAGCGCCGCGCGGTGACCAGCACCCGCGCCTCCATCGAGCCGACCGTCGAGTTGTACGCCCCCACCGCGGCCTTGAGCGAGCGGCCGACCTTGTCCAGGTGGCCACCCATCGCGGACAGCCGGTCGTGCAGCTCACGGCCCAGCGCGAACACCTCGGCGGCCGACTCGGCGAGCGCCGCCTGCTTCCAGCCGTACGCCACCGCGCGCAGCATGGCGATCAGCGTGTTCGGGGTGGCCACCACGACGTCACGGGCCGCGGCGTACTCGTGCAGGTCGGGCACCTGCTCGAGCGCGGAGAAGAGGAACTGCTCGTTGGGCAGGAACATCACCACGAACTCCGGCGAGCCGGTGGCCGCCTTCCAGTATTCCTTCTTGGAGAGCTGGTCCACGTGCGCCTTCACGTTGCGCCCGAACAGGGTGAGCTTCTCGGTCCGCAGCCGTTCGTCGTCGGTCTCGTGGGCGTCCAGGAAGGCGCTCAGCGGCACCTTCGCGTCGACGTAGAGGAACTTGCCGTCGGACAGGTTCACCCGCATGTCCGGCCGGATGGTGCGGTCTGCGGTGGTGGTCGTGGTGGACTGCTCGTCGAAGTCGCAGCGGTCGACCATCCCGGCGTATTCCGCCACCCGGCGCAGCTGCAGCTCACCCCAGGCGCCGCGCACCTGGGGTTTGCGCAGGGCGGTGGCCAGGGCGTGGGTCTCCCGCCGGAGGTGCTCCCCGGTCGCCTGCACCGCCTGCACCTGGTTGCGCAGGTCGGTGGCCATCGCCACGCGGTCCTTCTCCACGGTGGCCAGCCGATCGGAGAACTTCACCATCAGCTCGGTCAACGGATCGATGATGGCGCGGGTCTTCTCGTCCGACACCTTGCCCTGGCGCTCCAGGGTCTCCCCGGAGAGCACCTTGAACTGGTTGGCCAGCGACTCCCGGTCCTCGGCGAGTCGCTGCGCCCGTTCGATCGCGGCGTCGCGCTGGGCCTTGGCGGCCGCCAGCTGGGAGCCGACCTCGGCCGCCTCCGCCTGGGCCTGTGCGGTCTCCGCCCTGGCCTCGGCGATCTCGCCGCGCACCTGGGCCGCAGCGGTCTCGGTCTGCGCGAGCTGGGCCCGCAACCCGGCCGACTCGGCCCGCGCGTCGGCGGCTTGGCTGCGCGCATCGGCGGCCTGGGC
>NZ_NMVQ01000046.1 GCF_002250625.1 Enemella dayhoffiae
AGATCACCTGGACCCCACCCGACCCCGCCGGCCTCAAAATCCGCGCCAGCTGACCCCCACTCTCGCGGGGAAAACTATGTGAGGCACAGCCCCCCACCACGCGGGGACTTGACTATGAGGCACCACGGTCGAGAGGATCACGCCCTGTAGTACTTGACGCTGGCGGTCTTGAGCACCAGCACCTTGGCCTTCGACCCGGTTAGCCTGGCCCGTGTGGCCTCGTCCGGGACTTTTTCGGACAGCACCCGGTCTCGGGCCAACGCCCCCTGCGACCAGGCGTCGAGAACCGGTCCGGTGGAGAGGCTGGGATCGCTCGGATCGGAGATCTTCACCCCCACGGCGACCTGGTGGGCACAGAGATACCGCACGCTCGGCAGTTTGTGGGGCGAACTCGCATACTTCTCGTAGTGATCGAGCATCACCGGCAGGCCGCGGCGTTGTTCGTTGTCGGTCTGGTCGGGCTGGCAGCCGGCAGCCAGGAGCCGCTGGTGCTGGGCCTCGATCACCTCGCGGAGGGTGCCGTTGGCCTCCACCGCCTGGTAGCGGTGGAAGCCGCAGTCCCAGTCGAAATCGTCCTTCACCTTCCAGTTGTGCTGCCCGCGGCGACAACCGTCGCGAAAAGCGGCGGCAAGCGGGTCGCCATCGCTCAGTTGCTCCAGCATCCGATCGGCGGCCGTCCCCGCTGCCGCGGCACGGGCACGGATCTCGGGGCTTCCGGGGTCCGCGGGCGAACAGGCGCCGAGGAGCGGCGTACCGACCAGCATCGCCGCGGCCGTGAGGACGAGGCGGGCTCGGCCTGGCGTCACACCATCACCTTGCGGCTGGCCCTCCGATGCATCAGCCAGGCGGCGAGTACGCCGCCGATCGCGCCGCCCAGGTGGGCCTGCCAGGAGACTCCCTGCTGGGTCGGGAAGACGCCCCAGAGCACGCCGCCATAGACCAGGAATACCAGCACCCCGATGACGATGTGCTTCCAGTCCCGGGCGAAGATCCCGCGCGCCATCAGGTAGGTGAGCCAGCCGAAGATGACCCCGGAGGCACCCACGATCACGGTGTGTGCCGGGGTGAGCACCCAGGCGATCAGGCCCGAGCAGACCGCCGAGATGATGGTCGACCACAGCATCCTGGCCGCCCCACCGCGACCGATCAGGATCAGGAACCCGAGCACCAGCAGCGGAATCGTGTTCGCCAGCAGGTGGCCGAACCCGAAGTGCAGGAACGGCGCGAACAGGATGCCCACCCAGCCGGTGGGTTCCTGGGCGTGGATGCCGAGCCGGTCGAGCAGGTGCATCAACACGGTGTCGATGGCCTCCAGCACCCACAGCAGCAGGACGGCGCCGATCATGAAGACCGCCGCGCCCTTCGGGGTCTCGACCTGCCGGCGCCCCGCGCTGGGGTTCTGATAGCTCATGCACCCATTGTTCCCGGGGGTGGGGCCAGTCCCAAGGGGGCGGCCCTGTGAGGGTGCTGTGAGTGCTCCGGTATGCCGCCGCTCACTCGCCGGAGCTGTCGCCCTCGGCCTTGCGCATGGTCTGTTCGGGCGCCTTCACGTAGGCCTCCGGGTCCTTGTCGATCGGGGGGATCCCGTCGGCCTCGCGCAGCGCCTGAAAGCGCAGGAACTGCACCGCGATGTCGTGGCGCTGCTGCAGGCTGGCGGTGCGGCGGAAGTCGGTCAGGTCCTGTCGCTCCTCCTCGCCCATGTGGTCGGAGTTGGCGACGTTGGCGTCGGTGACCGCCTGCCACCAGTCGTCGGAGCCGACCTTGCACGTGGCTGCCCGGCGTACCGCGTCGCGGATCTGGTTGTGGTCGGAGATCGCGTCCTCGACCTCCTCGTCGACCGAGTCGGCGTCGGCGGCGCCGTGACCCTGCCGGACCAGGTGCGGATAGAAGTAGCGCTCCTCGGCCTCGGCGTGCAGTTCCAGGAAGATGGCCAACCGGTGCCACAGGGCACCCAGGCCTTCGAGGTCGTCGGCCGGGAACTGCTCGACGGCGGCGAAGTCCCGTCGCTGTTGACCGTGCTGATCGAGGATGACCTGGGTGATGTCCATTTCGGGCTCTTTCGTCGACTGGGTTGTACGCCACCACGCTTTCACACCGCGGAATCGGCATCCGAGGCGGGCGCGTGAGAGGATGGTATGTCCCAGCCCCGACCGACACGACGACCAGGAAGCACATGGCCCCGAGCATTCCCAGCGCCGGCCGGACCGATCCGGCCATCATCCGGAACTTCTGCATCATCGCCCACATAGACCACGGCAAGTCGACCCTGGCCGATCGGATGCTGCAGCTGACCGGGCTGGTAGACGACCGAACGATGCGGGCGCAATACCTGGACCGGATGGACATCGAGCGCGAGCGCGGGATCACCATCAAGTCCCAGGCCGTGCGCATGCCGTGGATTGTGTCTGGGGGGTCTCCGGGGGGCGAAGCCCCCCGGACGTTTGTTCTCAATATGATCGACACCCCCGGTCACGTCGACTTCACCTACGAGGTGTCGCGCTCGCTGGAGGCGTGCGAGGGAGCCGTGCTGCTGGTCGACGCGGCGCAGGGGATCGAGGCGCAGACGCTGGCCAACCTCTACCTCGCCCTGGACGCCGATCTCGAGATCATCCCGGTGCTGAACAAGATCGACCTGCCCAGCGCCAACCCCGAGAAGTACGCCGCCGAGCTGGCCGGCATCATCGGTTGCGATCCCGGCGACGTGCTCAAGGTGAGCGCCAAGACCGGCGAGGGCGTACGCGAGCTGCTCGACCACATCGTCGACAAGATTCCCGCCCCGGTCGGTGACGCCGACGCCCCGGCCCGGGCGCTGATCTTCGACTCGGTCTATGACACCTATCGCGGCGTGGTCACCTATGTCCGGGTGGTCGACGGGGAACTCAGCCACCGCGAGAAGATCCTGATGATGTCCACCCGCGCCACCCACGAGGTGCTCGAGGTGGGGGTGATCTCCCCCGAGCCGATGAAGGTGGACCGGCTCGGCGTGGGGGAGACCGGCTATCTGATCACCGGGGTGAAGGAGGTCCGCCAGTCCCGGGTCGGCGACACGGTCACCTCCGCGAACAACCCCGCCTCGGAGATGCTGTCGGGCTACAAGCACCCGAACCCGATGGTCTATTCCGGGTTGTTCCCGATCGACGCGAACGACTTCACCGAGCTTCGCGAGGCGCTCGACAAGCTGCAGCTGAACGACGCCGCGCTCACCTACGAACCGGAGACCTCGACCGCACTCGGCTTCGGGTTCCGCGTGGGATTTCTCGGCCTGCTGCACATGGAGATCGTGCGCGAGCGGTTGGAGCGCGAGTTCAACCTGGATCTGATCTCCACCGCCCCCAACGTCGTCTATCGGATCGTGATGGAGGACGGCACCGAGCACGTGGTCACCAACCCCAGCGAATATCCCAACAACGGCAAGATCGCCGAGGTGCACGAGCCGGTCACCAAGGCGACCATCCTGGCCCCGGCCGAATACATCGGCACGATTCTTGAACTGTGCCAGCAGAAGCGCGGCATCCAGCTCGGCCTGGACTACCTGTCCGAGGACCGGGTCGAGATCCGCTATCAGCTGCCCCTGGCCGAGATCGTGTTCGACTTCTTCGACGCGCTGAAGTCGCGCACCAAGGGCTACGCCTCGCTCGACTATGACGAGGCCGGGGAGCAGGTGTCCGATCTGGTCAAGGTGGACATCCTGCTGCACGGCGAGCCGGTGGACGCGTTCTCGGCGATCGTGCACAAGGACAAGGCGTACGCCTATGGCGTCGCGATGGCGGGCAAACTCAAGGAACTCATTCCCAGGCAGCAGTTCGAGGTGCCGATCCAGGCCGCGATCGGCGCCCGGGTGATCGCCCGCGAAACCATCCGCGCGATCCGCAAGGACGTGCTCGCCAAGTGCTATGGCGGCGACATCTCCCGCAAGCGAAAGCTGCTGGAGAAGCAGAAGGAGGGCAAGAAGCGGATGAAGGTCGTCGGCCGCGTCGAGGTCCCCCAGGAGGCGTTCGTCGCCGCGCTCTCCACCGGCGAGGGCGGCAAGGACAAGGGCGAGAAGAAGGGCTGAGCCGGCGCATGTCCGCTCTCGTCCTGGTCGCCCACCGGTGGGAGGCCACCGGTCTGCCCGCCGATGCCGACCTGGTGATCACCGGGGTCGGGATGACCGCGGCGGCCGTGGCGGCGACGCGCGCGATTCTGGAGCGCTGCCCGGATCCGCAGTCACGTAACGGTTTACGGGTGATCAACCTCGGCTCCTGTGGCGCCCTGGTCGACGGGATGCAGGGGATCTTCGAGCCGTCGGCGGTGATCAACCGTGACGTGGACGAGCAGGTCCTGGGGGCCGCGGGCCTGGCAGTGGACAACAGGATCGACCTCGGCGGTGACGGTCCGGTGCTCGGTACCGGCGATTCGTTCGTGGCCGGCGGTTCCGCCCGGGAGGCGCTGCTCGGGCGCTGCGAGCTGGTCGACATGGAGGGGTTCGCGATTGCGTACGCCTGCCGCACGTTGGGCGTACCCCTGCGGATGGTCAAGCACGTCTCGGATTCCGCCGACTCCGACGCGTTGGCATGGAAGGACCTGGTCGAGGTCTCGGCGCGTGCGCTGGCCGAGGCGTACGCCGACCTGGCTGACTGAACCCAGGCTCAGGATCCGGTGCTGGCCAGCCCTCCGGAGGTCTCCTTGCCGCCGCTGACCGTCGTGGGCCGGGTCGCGGTCGCCGACCCGGTCGGCCGGGCCGTGGTCGGGGCCGGTGACGGGATCGCGGTCGTGGTGGGGGTGGCCGTCGGTGTTGCCGACGGCGACGGCGACGAGGTATAGCAGGCGTGGACCCGGACCACCTCGGAGTCCCGGGTCTCGGGGACGGGCCTGGACGAACCCCGCCGTGAATCGGCCCAACACCGCGCTCGAGCAGATGGCGATCACATTGTTGAGGCTGTGCATCACGACGGCGGCCTCCATCCCTCCGGTACGCCAGGTGACCAGCCCGGCGGCGGCCGCGAACACCGCCAGGTCGAGCAAGGCCCACGGGTGCACCGATCCGTGGAGCACGACGAACAGCAGGCTGGACAGCGTCAGCGGCACCAGCCAGGCCAGCAACGGTCTGCGGAACCAGCCGCCCACGTTCAGCACCGGCCAGGCGCGGAAGGGAACCGACCGGCCACCGAGTGCACGGACCCGGGGCGGAGCCGCTGCGCGAGCGCGGTGGCGCCCACCACGGCCGGGATGAGGGCGGCCAGAACCACGTTGTTGGCCAGCAGCCCCCGCGGCTCCGTCCTCGGAGGCCAGGTCACCGAGTGCCCGAGGCACACCTGCCAGCAATCCCTGCAGGACGACGAGCAACAGCACCAGGCCGATGCCCGCGGCGGCGAACACCGCGAACAGCACCAGGACAGCAAAGGGCGCCACCAGGCGTGGTGGGCGGTCCGGGACAGCCCGCCATAGTCGGCCGGTCCGGCCGGTCCGGCGAAGAAGCGACGAAGTGTCTGTGTGGGGGTGATCTGTGTCATACCCCCACTGGGATCAGGATTCCGCGAGCTCCGGTAGCCAGTTATCCACAGGCCGTTCCCTGAGCCTGTCGAAGGGTCAGCGCTCCTCGTCGCCGACGATGAACGCCTCGAGCCGCTCCCGGGCGATGTTGTCGGGACGCTGCTCGGGCGGGCTCTTCATCAGGTACGCCGAGGCGGAGGTGAGCGGGCCGCCGATGCCACGGTCCAGACCGATCTTCGCAGCGCGGACCGCGTCGATGATCACCCCGGCGGAGTTGGGCGAGTCCCACACCTCCAACTTGTACTCGATCGACATCGGCGCGTTGCCGAAGCCGTGGCCCTCCAGGCGTACGAATGCGAACTTGCGGTCCTCCAACCAGCCCACATAGTCCGACGGTCCGATGTGCACGTCGGACGCCGCGAGCTCGTGTGGGATGTTGGAGGTGACCGCCTGGGTCTTGGAGATCTTCTTCGACTCCAGCCGGTCGCGTTCGAGCATGTTCTTGAAGTCCATGTTGCCGCCGACGTTCAGCTGATAGGTGCGATCGACCACATAGCCGCGCTCCTCCATCAGCCGCGCCATCACCCGGTGGGTGATGGTGGCGCCGACCTGGGACTTGATGTCGTCGCCGACGATCGGCAGCCCGGCGGCGCGGAACTTCTCCGCCCACTCCGGCGTACCGGCGATGAACACCGGCAGAGCGTTCACGAACGCGCAACCGGCGTCGATCGCACACTGGGCATAGAACTCGTCGGCCTCCTGCGAGCCGACCGGCAGATAGCTGACCAGCACATCGACCTGCGCGTCCTTGAGCGCCGCGACGACGTCGACCGGCTCGGCCTCGGACTCGGTGATCGTTTCGCGGTAGTAGCGGCCGAGACCGTCCAGGGTGTGCCCGCGCTGCACGATCACCCCGGTGGGGGCGACGTCGCAGATCTTGATGGTGTTGTTCTGCGAGGCGTTGATCGCCTCGGCCAGATCGCTGCCCACCTTCTCCGCGTCCACGTCGAACGCGGCCACGAACTCGACATCGCTGACGTGATAGTCCCCGAACCTGACGTGCATCAGGCCCGGCACCGACTCGGTCTCGTCGGCGTCGGCATAGAACGTCACCCCCTGCACCAGCGAAGAGGCGCAGTTGCCCACGCCGACGATGGCTACACGGATCGGGTTCTTGCCCACGGTGGTCTGCCTCCTGTGAGGTGGTCGTCCGGCCCGCTTGAGGGCCACGGGCCAGCGTAGTTGAAATTTCCAGTGGCGCGTGAACCGGCGGCTAGGGTTGGGCCTCGAACCCGACCTGAGGAGGGGTATGCCGTCCACGCTCCCCGAGGGAGACCCCGCTCCGCGCGACGGCTCGCTGCCCGACGCCGCGCTGGCGGAACTACCCGATCATCGCTTCGGGATCTATCTGCACGTGCCGTTCTGCCGCACCCGCTGCGGCTACTGCGACTTCAACACCTACACCGCAGCCGAGCTGGGCCCGGGTGCCTCGCGCACGGACTACGTCGACAGCGCGCTGGCCGAGCTGGATCTGGCGGCCCGGGTGCTGGGGGATCGGGTGCCGAAGGTCGACACGGTCTTCGTCGGCGGGGGTACGCCGACCCTGCTTCCGCCGACCGAGCTGGGGCGGCTGCTCGGTGGCGTTGACGAACGCTTCGGTTTGGCCGACGACGCCGAGGTGACCACCGAGTCCAACCCCGATTCGGTGTCCGCCGCGGACCTGGCCCGGCTGCGCGAGGCCGGGTTCACCCGGATCTCCTTCGGCATGCAGTCGGCGGCCGAGCACGTGCTGCGGGTGCTGGACCGCGAACACACCCCGGGACGGGCGCAGCAGGCCGTGGCCGAGGCACGGGCGGCCGGCTTCGATCAGGTCAGCCTGGACCTGATCTTCGGTACGCCGGGGGAGACCCTCGACGACTGGCGCGCCTCGCTGCAGGCGGTGCTGGACGCCGAGGTGGACCACGTCAGCGCCTACGCGCTGATCGTCGAGGAGGGCACCCGGCTCGCTTCGAGGATCCGCCGCCGCGAGCTGCCCGCCCCCGATGATGACGACCTGGCCGACAAGTATCTGCTGGCCGAGGAACTGCTGTCCGCACAGGGATTCTCGGCCTATGAGGTGAGCAACTGGGCGCGTACGCCACAGGCCCGGTGCCGGCACAACCTGGCCTACTGGCGCGGCGACAACTGGTGGGGGGTCGGTCCCGGGGCGCACAGCCACATCGGCGGCGTACGGTTCTGGAACGTCAAGCATCCCACCGCCTACGCCGGTCGGTTGGTCGCGGGGGAGAGTCCGGCGTACGCCCGGGAGGCCTTGGACGCCGAGACCCGCCGGATGGAGCGCGTGTTGCTGGAACTGCGGCTCGCCGACGGGCTGCCGCTGGCGGTGCTCACCGACAGCGAGCGGTCCCGGGTCACCGACCCGGTACGCCGCGGCCTGGCCGAGCTGCGCGACGACCGCCTCGTGCTCACCCTGACCGGCCGCCTGCTCGCCGACGGCGTCGTCCGCGACCTCCTCGACTGACCCGGCAAAGGTGGGCGTGGGGGCGTGAGTCCGGCCAGCGGGGTGCCTATCATCGCCGGGTGCCTTCCCACGATCGATATTCAGGTGACGTACTGAGCGCCGGCTGGCAGAAGGCCGGCAAGAAGACCTCCCGGGAGCTGCCGGTCGAGCGCGACCTGGTGCTGGAGGATCCGAGCACCGGCTTCTGCGGAGCCGTGGTGCGCTGGGAGAACGGGGTGGTCGTCCTGGAGGACCGCCGGGGCAAGCGACGCAGCTTCCCGATGGGGCCCGGGCTGTGGCTCGAGGGCGAGCCCGTCAGCCTGGTCGTCGGCAAGAAACAGGCGCCGCCGCGGGCGCTCACCCACACCGCGTCCGGGTCGCGCCGTAGTGCCCCGACCAAGCAGGCTCGGGTGGCCCTGCCCAGCCGGATCTACGTCGAGGGACGCCACGACGCCGAGCTGGTGGAGAAGATCTGGGGCGACGACCTGCGCCACGTCGGCGTGGTCGTCGAATATCTCGGCGGTATCGACGACCTGCCCGAGATCGTGGCGAAGTTCGCCCCCGAACAGGGCCGCCGACTCGGCGTACTCGCCGATCACCTGGTACCCGGCAGCAAGGAACAGCGCATCGCCGACCAGGTCGCCGACGGACCGTACGCCGACTGGGTGTTAGTCACCGGCCACCGGTTCATCGACATCTGGGCGGCCATCAAACCCGAACGGGTCGGGCTGAGGGCGTGGCCGGACATCCCCCGCGGCACCGACTGGAAGTCCGGCATCTGTGACCACCTCGGACTGCCGCACCGCAACCAGACCGACATCGCCAAGGCCTGGCAAATGCTGCTGGGCAAGGTGAACTCATGGTCAGACCTCGACCCGAAGCTGCTCACCGAGGTGGAGAAGCTGATCGACTTCGTGACCGCCGATCATCCCCAGGGTTGAGGCTCCGGCCCCAGACCTCAGTGGGCCGAGGTGGCCCACTGCGGCCGCGGCTGCGGGCGGTCGATCCGCTGCGCCATTCGCAGTTGGGCCTGCGCCAGTCGGCGCAGCGTCACCGCGACGGTACGCCGCAGCGGCGTCGCTTCTGCGCCCGGCAGCACGGGCGCCTGGGGGAGGGCGGACTGGTTCTGCCGACGGGCGGCGTCGGTGGCGTTGGTGAAGACGTACATGCGTGTTCCCTTCAGGTTCGTGGGGTCAGGTTCGTGGGGTCAGGTTCGTGGGGCGGGGCCGGTGCTGCGGCGCACGACCAGCTCGACCGGGAGGATCACCTGTCGTTCGGTGAGGCTGGGGTCGAGCAGCAACCTGCCGACGCGCAGCCCCTTTTCGTGGCTGGGTTGATGGACCGTGGTGAGCCCGGCGGAGGTCGCCGCGGCGATGTCGTCGATCCCGCACACGGACACATCGCCGGGAGCGCTCAGCCCACGGGCGCGCATCGCATCGAGCACGCCGAGCGCCATCACGTCCGACATGCAGACGATGGCGGTGCTCCGCGTCGCCTGGTCCAGGGCGTACGCCCCAGCGGTCCGGCCCGACTCGAGCGAGTTGATCCCACCCTCGACCAACCGGAACCGGGCTCCCGGCATGCCCTCGGCCACCCCGCGGAAGCGGTCGACCCACATCCGGTCCAGCTGCTCGTAGTGGCTGGTCGTCGACGCGTCGGCCGGGACCTCCCGCGGGCTGGACCCAGGGGGACGGGCCGAGTCCCACAGCACGGTCACATCCCGATGCCCGAGCCGGTGCAGGTGCTCACCGAGCAACCGCCCTGCGTCGACGTCGTCGATGGCCACGTAGTCGTTGTCCGGGTTGATGAACGTGCCGACGAAGGGCAGGCCACGGCGCCGGGTCAACTCGTTCACCGAGGCCACCACATGGGTCAGGCAGATCTCGGTGAGCCCGTCGATGTTCGCCCGCCGCAGTGCGCCCAGATCGGGCTCCTGGTCGGGCTCCCCGGCCAGCGGCAGCAGCACCAGCGCGGCCCGCTGCTCGCTGCACGCCTCGCTCAACCCGGCCAGGAAGTCCACCGCGAACGGGTCCGAGAAGGCATAGGGCAGGTGATAGCTGAGCAGCACCCCGATCGCGTTCGCCCGGCCGCTGCGCAGGGACTGGGCGGCCGCGTTGGGTCCGTCGTAACCGAGCTCGGCCGCCTTGGCCAGCACGCGCTCCCGCAGGGCGGCGGACAGTTGGTCGGGCTTGTTGTAGGCGTTGCTGACCGTGGCCGCGGACACGCCGACGGCCTTGGCCACGGTCTTGATGGTCACCCGACTCATTCCGACTCCTTCTTAATCGTTCTAGTAGAACGATACAGAGGGAACGGTTCGTGGTCAACGGGCCTGATGCGGCAGGCTGAGGCCCATGAGCCTGGACACCGACGGCGTGCTGGAACTGATCAAGGGGACCGCCGAAGCGGTGGTCCGCCCCCGTTGGCGTGCCCTCTCCCGGGGTGAGGTGGCCGAGAAGAAGCCGGGTGACTACGTCACCATCGCCGATCGCGAGGCCGAGGTGATCCTGACCGATGCACTGCACCGCGCCTTCCCCGGCGCGGTCGTGATCGGCGAGGAGGCGACCGCCGCCGACCCGGGCCTGGTCGACGCCCTGGCCGGTGCCGAGCACGCGTTCGTCGTCGACCCGGTCGACGGGACCCGCAACTTCGTCGAGGGCTCCCCCGACTATGCGGTGATGATCGGTGAGCTGCGCGGTGGCGAGATCACCCGCGGCTGGATCTGGCAGCCGGAGCACGACGCCGCCTGGGTGGCCGAGCGCGGCGCCGGGCTGACCCGCAACGGCGCCCGGGTGACCCGGCCGGCCCCCAACAGCTCAGCGCTGCGGGGCGAGACCTCCAACCGCCGGCTGCTGCACCACGATGTCCCCTCCGGTGTCGACCTCGGCTGGACGGCGTTCAGCTGCGGGATCGACTATCCGAAGCTGTGCGCCGACGGCAGCGACTTCCTGATCTATCGCGCCCTGAAGCCGTGGGATCACGTCCCGGGAAGCCTGATGGTGCGCGAGGTGGGCGGTGTGGCTCGGATGGTGGGCGGCGCCGAATATCAGGGTCGGGGCGTGGGCGGCCCCTTGCTGGTGGCCGCCGACGAGGCGACCTGGCAGGTCGCGAAAGCCTGTCTGCGTTGAGCTTCCGGCGATTCCTCTGAGCCGTGGTCAGTGTCCTCCGGCCAGCGGCAATCGAGTGCGTACGCCATCGGCGGCCAGTTCGGCGTACGCCCGGCGTACCCCCTCCTCCACGTTGGCCCACGGCAGCTGCCACTCGCCCTCCCGCTCGGCGTCGGACAGGCGTACGCCGGCTCGCACCAGCCGCTCCGCCTCGGGCGGCAGCGACGCCAGCGCCGCGAGCTGGCGCACCACGAAATCGAGATCGACCACCGAACCGTGCCCGGGGACCACAACGACCTCCGGCCGCACCATGCCGAGCACCATGTTCAACACCTCGGGCCAGCCGCGCGGCGATGAGGTGGCCCCATAGAACGGGTGCGGCTGCTCCACCAGGTCGCCGGTGAACAGCACCCCCGGCCCACCCTCGGCGGTGCGCGGGACGTTGACCAGCACGTCGCCCTCGGTGTGCGCCGGCCCCAGGTGCAGCAGCTCCAGGTGCACCCCGCCCAGGTCGATCGAGGCGGCCACCGAGAACAGGTGCTCCGGCACCCGCAGGTCGGCGGCGGTCAACCCCAGCGACTGAGCCTCACCCAGCGTCTCGGCGTCATCGAGCCGCTCCGCCAGCGACTCGTGCCCCCAGGCCGGCACTCCGAGCAGGCCGCCGAGCCCGAACCAGTGATCGCGATCGGCATGGGTGACCACGCCGCCGATCAGCGGGACGTCGGTCACCTCAGTGACGCGAGCGGCCAGTCGGCGGCCCTGCTCGGGGGTGGAACCGGTGTCGATCAGCACCGCCCCCTGCGAGCCGGCGACCAGTCCGAGGTTCACCGCATCCGGCTCGGCCACCAGCGTCCACACGCCCGGCGCCACCGAGCGCCACCCGCCCTCGCGGGAACCCGAATTCGCTGCCGGGGTCTGTTCGCTCATACCCGCTAGACTGGCACTCGCGCCAAATGAGTGCCAAACTCCCGATCCGGTCCGGATTCGACCGACCGGTCCGGACCCGGAGCCACGAGACGGCAGGAGGTGGAGATGCTCGACGAACGGAAGCTGCAGGTGCTGCGGGCCATCGTCACCGACTACGTCTCCAGCCGCGAGCCGGTCGGGTCGAAGGCGTTGGCCGACCGCTATGACCTCGGCGTCTCGCCGGCCACGGTGCGCAACGACATGGCGGTGCTGGAGGAGGAGGGCTACATCGCCCAGCCGCACACCAGCGCCGGGCGGATCCCGACCGACAAGGGTTACCGGTTGTTCGTCGACCGGCTCGCCGGGGTGAAGCCGCTCTCGGCGGCCGAGCGCCGCGCCATCCAGACCTTCCTGTCCGGTGCGGCCGACGTGGACGACATCGTCACCCGCACCGTGCGGCTGCTGGCCCAGATCACCCAGCAGGTCGCGATCGTGCAATATCCGGTGCTGTCCGCGACCACCCTGCGGCACGTCGAGGTGGTGTCGCTGACCCCGGATCGGGTGCTGCTGATCGTGATCAACTCCGCCGGCCGGGTGGAGCAGCGCACGGTGGAGTTGCCCGGTCACGGCGAGGATGACCTGGCCGTGCTGAAGACCCGGCTCAACGACTCGGTGGTGGGGCGTACGCCGGCCGACGCGGCTTACGAGCTGTCCCGGTTGAGCAGCCTGGTCGGGTCGGAGGAGCAGTCCCGCACCCAGGTCGCGATCGCCGCCCTGCTTGAAGTTCTGGGCACCGGAGCCTCGACCCGAGTCGTGGTGGGTGGGGTGCCCAACCTGACCCGACTGGGGGATTTCAGCAGCACCGTGCAGCCCGTGCTCGAGGCGCTGGAGGAGCAGGTGGTGCTGCTCAAGCTGCTCGGTGAAACGGTCAGCGGTCCGGACGTGACGGTGCGGATCGGGCACGAGAACGAATACGTGCCGTTGCAGACCACCTCGTTGGTCGCCTCGGCCTACGGCAGTCCCGAAGACGTGTGGGCGAGCCTCGGCATCGTCGGGCCGACCCGGATGGACTACCCCTCAACGATGGCGACGGTACGCGCGGTGGCGCGTTACGTCGGCCGGTTCCTCAACGAAGGATGACGAGAAGGCCAGATGACTGACTACTACGAGATCCTCGAGGTGGCCCGCGACGCGAGCGCCGACCAGATCAAGAAGGCCTATCGGCGGATGGCGATGCGCTATCACCCCGACGTGGCCACCGATGACGGCGCCGCGGAGAAGTTCAAGCAGGTGCAGGAGGCCTACGACGTGCTCTCCGACCAGCGCAAGCGCAGCATCTATGACCGCGGTGGCAACCCCAGCGGACGCAGCGCCGCGGGCTTCGGCGGCGGCGCGGGGTTCGGCGACTTCGGTGGGGCCGGCTTCGACTTCACCAACCTGGTGGACGCGATGTTCGGCCAGCAGTCCGCGCGTGGCCCGCGCTCTCGGGTACGCCGCGGCCAGGACGCGCTGGTCCAACTCCAGTTGGAGTTGCACGAGGCGGCGTTCGGGGTGTCCCGGGTGATCGCGATGGAGACAGCTGTGCTGTGTCCCCGCTGTCAGGGGGCGGGTGCGGCCGAGGGGTCGAAGCCCGAGCAGTGCCGCACCTGTCACGGCCGTGGCGACGTGACGCAGATCCAGCGCTCCTTCCTCGGTGACATCCGGACCAGTCAGCCGTGCCCGAACTGCCGCGGCTATGGCAGCGTGATTCCTCAGCCCTGTGGGGAATGCGATGGTGAGGGCCGCATTCGCACCGCCCGCGAGATCACCGTCAAGATCCCCGCCGGGGTGGACACCGGGATGCGGGTGCACCTGGCCTCCCACGGCGAGGTCGGCCCAGGTGGTGGACCCGCCGGTGACCTCTACGTCGAGATCGTGGTGGCCGAGCACCCCCTGTTCAAGCGCAACGGCAACGACCTCGAGATGGTGGTCCGGCTCCCGATGACCGCCGCCGCACTGGGCACCGAGGTGAACGTGCGGACACTGGAGGCCGATCAGCCGGATTCCGATCCGGAGCAGGATTCGGTACGCCTGGAGGTCCCGGCCGGCACGCAGTCGGGGACCCGGCTCACCATCCCCGGGCGGGGAATCCCGCAGCTGCGCGGCAAGGGTCGTGGCGAGCTCTGTGTGACACTGCTGGTGCTGACCCCGACCAGGGTGAACGCCGAGCAGCGGGACCTGCTGCGCCAGCTGGCCGAGCTCCGTGAGGAGACCAACGCCGAGGCGGAACAGGTGCACAAGCGGGAGAAGGGCCGCTTCGAGCGGTTCTGGGAATCGCTGCGCTGACGTGACCAGACCCCTGTTTCTGGCCGAGCTGGCCGACCCGCTGCCGCCGGTCGGTTCGGGCGTACGCCTGGCCGGTGACGAGGGGCGGCATGCCGCGGTGGTGCGCAGAATCACCGCCGGGGAAGAGATCCTGCTCGCCGACGGCGAAGGCCGCGGGCTGGTCGCCGCGGTGGTCGGCGCCGACAAGCAGGGGCTCGACCTGGAGGTGCGAGAGCACCTGGCGTCGGCTCAGCGACCGCTGCGGATCACCGTCGCGCAGGCCCTCGCCAAGGGCGATCGAGGTGAGCTGGCGGTCGAGATGATGACCGAGGTGGGGGTCTCGGAGATCCTCGCCTGGCAGGCGTCCCGCTCCATCGTCAAGTGGTCGGGGGAGCGCGGGGAGAAGTCCTTGCGCAAGTGGGCGGCGACCGCGCGTGAGGCGACCAAGCAGAGCCGCCGGTTGACCGTGCCGGCGGTGGCCGGCCCGCTGTCGACCAGGCGGCTGCTGGAGCGGATCTCCGCCGCCGACCTGGCCCTGGTGCTGCACGAGGACGCGACCGAGTCTCTCGCCCAGGTGGACATTCCCGCTGCAGGGGAGATCCTGCTGGTGATCGGCCCCGAGGGTGGCATCAGTTCCGACGAGTTGGACGCGATGGTGGGTGCCGGCGCGACACCGGTGCGGATCTCCGACGCCGTGTTGCGCACCTCCACCGCTGGGGTCGTGGCGATCGGGGCACTCCGGCTCCGAGCGTGAGGGAGCGGGCTTGACCTTCTCACCTGTCACCATCGGGGGATGGGACAACGGGCGAGGATGACAGCGGGACTCCTGATCGCACCCCTGGCTTTGGGGACGGTGCTTGCCACGGGCGGTTGCTCGACCTGGAAGACGGGCCAGACGAAGTGCCCGCTGATGAGCCTGGACTGCACGGTCAGTCTGAAGGGTGCCGGGGCCGAGGCGAAGCTGGAGCACAAGCGCTTTGACGCACCGCGCACGCGCGGCAGCCGGCCCACCCCGGACAAGAACGACAAGAAGAATCAGGACCGGATGCGGCTGCAGTCGGCCGAAGAGGGGGGCATCGCCCGGATGTCTGCCATCGGGCGTACCCGCAGCTACAGCTTCGAGTGCACCCAGGGGCAGGTGCAGGAGGTCGCCGGGGTCACGGTCACCTGCACCAAGGTGGCCAAGAACGAGGTCGAACTGCTGCTCCAGTGAGGTCGAGCCGGCTCGTGCGGTGAGCCGGGGGCGATAGCCTCGGACATCATGAGCGAACAGGATTTCGGCTTCCGGATCGACACCCGCCTCGAGGGCGAACTGGGGCGTACCGGAGTGATCCGGACCCCGCACGGCGAGATCGAGACCCCGGCGTTCATCGTGGTCGGCACGCAGGCGACCGTGAAGGCGGTGCTGCCCGAGGCCATCCGGGAGCTGGGTGCCCAGGCGGTGCTGGCCAACGCCTATCACCTCTATCTGCAACCGGGTGCCGACATCGTCGATCAGGCCGGCGGCCTGGGCACCTTCATGAACTGGCCCGGGCCCACCTTCACCGACTCCGGTGGCTATCAGGTGATGAGCCTGGGGGCGGGATTCAAGAAGGTGCTGGTGATGGACGCCAGCCGGGTCGGCGACGACGACGTGATCGCCGAGGGTCGGGAGCGACTGGCCCACGTGGACGATGACGGCGTCACCTTCAAGTCCCACCTGAACGGGTCCATGCACCGGTTCACCCCCGAGGTGTCGATGCAGGTGCAGCACCAGCTCGGCGCGGACATCATCTTCGCGTTCGACGAGCTGACCACCCTGATGAACACCCGCGCCTATCAGGAGGAGTCGCTGGAGCGTACCCGCCGCTGGGCCGAACGCTGCCTGGTCGAGCATCGCCGGCTCACCGACGAGCGCGCCGGAAAGCCTTACCAGGCACTGTTCGGCGTGCTGCAGGGTGCGCAATATGAGGATCTGCGGCGCAAGGCGGCCCGCGACCTGGGGGCGATGGAGCTGGCCGGGCAGCGGTTCGACGGATTCGGCATCGGCGGGGCATTGGAGAAGGAGAACCTGGGCACCATCGTCGGCTGGGTCGCCGAGGAGTTGCCGGAGGACAAGCCGCGGCACCTGCTCGGCATCTCCGAGCCCGACGACTTCTTCGCCGCGATCGCCAACGGGGCGGACACCTTCGACTGCGTACAGCCCTCCCGGGTCGGTCGCAAGGCGGCCGTCTATACCGCCGACGGCAGGTTCAACGTGACCAACGCCGCCAATCGTCGCAACTTCAACCCCATCCAGGAAGTCTGCGACTGCTACACCTGCGCCCACTACACCCGGGCCTATCTGCACCACCTGTTCAAGGCCAAGGAGAGCGTCGCCGGCACCCTGGCCACGATCCACAACGAGCGGTTCACCGTACGCCTGGTCGACGACATCCGCGCCAGCATCAGGAGCGGTGAGTTCAAAGCGTTCCGAGACGAGTTCCTCGGCCGCTTCTATGCCATGCGCCGCTGAACCTCAGCCGGGTTCGTGCGCGGCGCAGAACGCCAGCACCGCCGGGTCCAGCTCTGCGCCGAGCTCACCGTGGATGGCGTGCGTGGCCTCCGGCCGGATCGAGATCTCGATCCCGGGCACGTTGGCCCGGCCCCGAGCCTCCGCCGCCCTGGCATCGTGCAGCACGCTGCGGCCCGCGATCACTGCCCACACAGGGATTCGCAGGGCGCGGAGGTCCGCCTCCGGGATCACGTCCGGGGTGGGGGAGGCCACCGCATAACCGTCGATCCCGGCGTTCACGACCCGCGCCTCCGGCACCGAGTCGTCGGCGGGTGCGCCACCGGCCGTCCAGCCGGTGAACCACTCGGTGAACCCCGGCGGCGCCAGCGGGAACGACGACACCATCGCGGCGACGACGAACCCCGGCTTCGGGGGCGCGAACACGAAGGCCGGGTCGAGCAGGCTGACCGAGGCCACCCGCCCCGGATGGTGCCGGGCCAGATTCACCGCGGTCCAGCCGCCGAAGGAGACCCCGAGCAGGTGCGCGCGCTCGGCACCCATCCCGGCCAAGGCCTGGTCGAGCCAGCGGGCCTGGTCGGCATGTCTCCGCACCGGCCGGGTCTGCACCGACAGCCCCGCCTGACCGAGCAGGTCGATCGCGATCACGGGACGCTCGGCCACCAGCCGCGGGATGTTCCCCAACCACATCGGGGTCGGGGCCGCCTGCCCGGGCAGCAGCACCAAGGGCGCGAGCCGACGATAGCTCTCGTCGGCCCCCGGGCGTTCGAACCGGTACGCCCGCACGGTGCCGAAGTCGGTGGGTACGTCGGCGGTCCGGGCCGGCGGAGGCAGCAACGTCATCGTGTCGGCGTACGCCCGCTCGAACCGCTGCCGCGCGGCGTCGGACTTCCAGTGACCGGTCGGGCTGGGGTCCCACAGCAGTGCCAGATTGAGTCCGACATAGAACACCGGGAGGGCCACGGCTATCGCGATCCCGATGAGCAGCCTCCTGCGCTTCAAACGTGCCATCACCGACTCCTTTGCAATGCGAATGCATTGTTACAACTCGACCATAACTCAATGCGGGTGCATTGCTAAACTGGGCGCGTGCCCAGACGCGTCGACCACGAGCAACGCCGGACCGAGATCGCCCTCGGTGTCCTGGCCGTGGTCGCCGACGGTGGTCTGGCCGCGGTCAGCCTGCGCTCGGTCGCCGAGGCCGCGGGGGTGTCGATGGGTCGGGTGCAGCACTACTTCGGCAGCAAGCGGGAGCTGGTGCTGCACGCTTGCCGCACCGTGATGGACCTGGCGGAGGAGCAGCACCTGGCCGCGGCCGGGCTCTCCCCGCACGAGCGGATCCGGCACCTGCTGGTGATGGGCATTCCGACGACGGTCGACGGTCGCCGGGGGGTCGGGGTCTGGTACGCCTTCGTCGTCGGCGCGGCCACCGACCCGGAACTGGCCGGACTGGTCACCGAGGGGTGGCGCAACCTGCGCGCCGACCTGGTGTCGTTGCTGGCCGAGGCGGGCGCCGTGGAGTGCGAACAGCTCGCCGACGCCCTGGCCGCGATGGTCGACGGTCTGGTGCTGCGGGTCGCCCTGGGCAGCCTGACCGCGAGCCAGGCGCAGGCCGCGGTCGAACGACAACTTCAGGCGGTGTTGCGATGAGACTGCTCGCCGACGTGGACACCGGGATCGACGATGCCCTGGCACTGATCTGGCTGGCCGCCCGTGAGGACGTCGACCTGGTCGGGGTGTCCACCACCTCAGGCAACACCACCGCAGAGCAGGCCGCCTGGAATTCCCTGGCTGTGCTGGAATCCTGCGGTCGGTTCGGGGTCGAGGTGTGCACCGGTACGCCGACCCCGCTGCAGGTCCCGCCGAGCACCACTCCCGAGACCCACGGGGACGAGGGGCTCGGCCACGCCGTGCTGGCAGAGCCGCGGGGATCGCTGTCCCAGCGCGGATTCCTCGACCTGTGGCTCGACGAGCTGCGCACCCACCCTGGTGAGACGACGCTGTTGGTGACCGGTCCGCTGACCAACCTGGCGGTGGCGTTGCGCGCGGAGCCGCGGTTGCCCGAGCTGATGGGCCGGGTGGTGATCATGGGTGGTGCCTTCGAGCATCCCGGCAACACCACGCCGACGGCCGAGTGGAACGCCTGGGTCGACCCGCACGCAGCAGCCGAGGCGTACGCCGCCTGGCAGGGGCGTCCGGCGCCACTGCCCACCGTCTGCTCGCTGGGCGTGACCGAACCGGTGACCCTCGACCCGGCCTGGCTCGACGCGCTCGCCGAACGGCTCGGCGTACCCGCCCCGCGGCTGTCACCCCAGCGTCCACGCGCGGACCGCGTGCCGCCCACCCAGCTCGCCTGGTTCGACCTGCTGGTCGAGTCGCTGCGGTTCTATTTCGAGTTCCACCTGGACTGGGGCTACGGCTATCTCGCCCAGGTGCACGACCTGTGCGCAGCCATGGTCGCCCTCGACGCGGTGGCCTACCAAAGTGAGCCCGTCTGGGTCGGGGTGGAGACCGACAGCCCGCTCACCCGCGGAACCACCGTCCGCGACACGCGCAAGCTGCTGGGACATCCGGCCAACGCCGAGGTGGTCACCGCCGTGGATCCGGCTGCCATCCGCGAGCGGCTGCTGCAGGACCTGCTCAGTCGGTCAGCGCGGCCTGATAGCTCGGCTCCCGCTTCTTGATCCACCCGATGACCGCCGCGGTCACCGGCATCACCGCATACTGCACCAACACCTTGTAGAGGAATCCGAAGAAGGTGTAGTTGGCCCACTGCCCGATCGAGGTGATCCCGATCGCTGTGGCCGCGACCGTGCAGAACACCAACGTGTCAATGAATTCCCCGACCCCGGTCGAGGACGCCATCCGGGCGAACAGGCCCTTCTCCCGGTTGCGCCGCTTCATCGCAACCATCACCAGCGTGTTCAGGTTCTGCCCGGCCAGGAAGCCGAGGATGCCGGCCAGCACCACCTGCCAGACCGGCCCGAGGGCCGTCTCCAGTGCCGCCTGCTTCTCCGCGCCATAGTCGTCACCCATGCCGGGCAGCGCGATGATCACCGCATAGCAGAGCACCGACAGCACGTTGGCGCCGAAACTGACCCAGATCGCCCGCCGAGCCGCGCGGCCGCCGTAGATCTCGCTGATCACGTCACCGACGATGTAGGCCAGCGGGAACAGGAAGAAGGCGCCGTCGGTGATCACCGGGCCGAACATCACCCCCTTGCTGGCCCCGATCCCGGACAGGATCACCACCACGCACATCAGCGCCAGCAGATGGGCATAGTGCACCGAGCCGGTGTCGGCGTAGGCAACGGGGCGGGGGATTGCAGTCGGTCGAGTCACGGCGGGCCATTCTAGGTGGCAGCATGGAGCCATGAGTGACACGGATTCGGAGTTCATCGACGAGCAGGTCCCCGACGAGTCGGTCCAGTGGGACCAGCAGGACAGCGAGCGGAGCCTCGTCGACCGCAACGGGGTGGACCCGCTCGACGAGGGGTACATCCCGCCGGACCAGTGGTCACCGGCCGAGGGCTTCGGAAACACCGCCGCCGAGATGCACCAGGGCGAGACTCTCGATCAGCGGGTCAAGCAGGAGGAACCCGAATCCGGTTATGACCCCGATCGCCTGTCCGAGGGGGAGGGCGAGGAGGATCTCGACGATCACGAGGTCGGCCGCCGCCGCGCCGGGCGGCTCGTGGACGCCAACCACGGCTATTCCGGAGAGGACACCGAGGCGGAGCTGGTCGGAGAGGACGTGGGCATCGACGGGGCTGCGGCGAGCGCCGAGGAGGCCGCGATGCACGTCATCGACGACTCCACCGACGACGACTTCGACGATGATTACCGGGGCGGACCGGACCGGGCCCGCGGCGGGCGGCGCTGAGATGGCGTACCACCGGATGAGCGAGGCCGAGGTCCGCGACTTCCTCGAGCGGGACCCGGCCCGGCCGGCCATCCTGGGCACCACCCGCAAGGACGGTCGCCCGCACCTGGCGCCGATGTGGTATGCCCTGGACAGCGACGGCAGCATCTGCTTCAACACCGGCGCCGACACGCTCAAGGGCCGCACGCTGCGGCGTACCGGCTATGCCGTGCTGACCGTCCAGGACGATCGGCCGCCCTTCTCGTTCGTCACGGTGCAGGGTCCGGTGGAGCTGGTCGACGACCTCGAGCAGGTACGCCGGTGGGCGGGGATGATCGGCGGTCGCTACATGGGGGCCGATCGGGCCGGGGAGTACGCCGCCCGTAACGGGGTGCCGGGCGAGCTTCTGGTCCGCCTGCGCGTCAACCACACGGTGAGCGCCGCGGACGTCGCCGACTGAGGCGTACGCCGGTCAGCTCAGCTTGAAGTGCTCGCCCAGCGCGACCGGGTTCATCGACATCAGCCGGTAGTCGAGCAGGATCAGCTGCTCAAAGGTGCTGTCCCGGCCGCGGATCCGGGTGCTGGCCGCCAGGGCCCGCTCCCAGACCAGGATGCAGCGGGCCTCGCAGATCTCCACCGGCATCACGTCGCCCGTGTTGATCCCCAGGAATTTCGGCCCCTTCTGCACGCAGAAATCGCGCAGTACGACGTCCAGGTGATTGCGGTCCACCAGGGGCTGGTAGGCGAAGGTCGCCAGGAACGCGTCCGCGGCGAGGCGGTGCGGGTCGGCGGCAACCATCTGGTCGAAGGTCTGGAACAGCGGCATCGGATACCTCCCTGGCAGCATCGTGCCGCAACTCAGGCGCACACTGGTGGCACAGGTCACTAGACTGGGTGATCACACCGAGCATGGAGGGACACCATCAGACCGCATCAGGTTGAACGCCCGGGCGTCGCGGGCGAGCAGGGCGCGCGCCGAATCACCATCCCCGCAAGCATCGACATGGTGCACATCCTCGGCCCGGCCGACTCCTTCCTGCGCATCCTGGAGCGCGAGCTGGAGGCCGAGATCCACGTCCGCGGCAACGAGATCACCCTCACCGGAGACCCGGACCAGCTGGCACTCGGCGCCGACGTGCTGACCGAGATGGTCACCGTGATCCGCACCGGCCAGGGCCTCACCGCCGACGCCGTGGAGCGGGTCGTGGCGATGATGGCCAGCGACAGCGAGGAGCGCCCGGCCGAGGTGCTCACCGCCAACATCCTGTCCAGCCGGGGCCGCACCATCCGCGCCAAGACGCTGAACCAGAAGCGCTATGTGGACGCCATCGACAAGCACACCGTGGTCTTCGGGATCGGTCCGGCCGGCACCGGCAAGACCTACCTGGCCATGGCCAAGGCCGTCCAGGCGCTGCAGAGCAAAGAGGTGAACCGGATCATCCTGACCCGGCCCGCGGTCGAGGCGGGGGAGCGGCTGGGGTTCCTGCCAGGCACCCTGAGCGACAAGATCGACCCCTATCTGCGCCCGCTCTATGACGCCCTGCACGACATGGTCGACCCCGACTCGATCCCGCGGCTGCTGACCGCCGGGACGATCGAGGTGGCGCCGCTGGCGTACATGCGCGGACGCACGCTGAACGACGCGTTCATCATCCTCGACGAGGCGCAGAACACCTCGATGGAGCAGATGAAGATGTTCCTGACCCGCTTGGGTTTCAACTCCCGGATGGTGGTCACTGGTGACGTCACCCAGGTCGACCTGCCGGGTGGGCAGCGCAGCGGTCTGCGCGAGGTCCGTTCGATCCTCGACGGGGTGGAGGACATCGCCTTCTGCACGCTGACCAACCACGACGTGGTCCGGCACAAGCTGGTCGGCCGGATCGTGGCCGCCTATGACCGGTTCGAGTCGGTGGCCGAGAAGGCCGCCGCCGACCGGCGAGGGAAGCGCCAGTGAGCATCGACCTGAACAACGAGTCCGGACTCGAGGCCGACGAACAGGGGCTGGTGGCGCTGGCCCGGTTCGCCCTGGACGAGTTGCGGATCCACCCGCAGGCCGAGCTGTCGGTGCTGCTGGTGGACGAGGACACCATGTCCGCCTATCACGAGAAGTACATGAACGAGCCGGGGCCGACCGACGTGCTCTCCTTCCCGATGGACGAGTTGCGCCCGCCGAGCGATGGTGACGAGCCGCCGCTGGGCCTGCTCGGCGACATCGTGCTCTGCCCGGCGGTGACCTCGCGGCAGGCGGCCGAGCACGGGCGGAGCGCCGATGACGAGGCGGAATACCTGCTGGTGCACGGTTTGCTGCACCTGCTCGGCTTCGATCACGGTACGCCGGAGGAGAAGCAGGCGATGTTCTCGTTGAAGGACAGGCTGCTCGCCGACTGGTCCACCAGGCAGGACCGCGCGTGACCAACACCGACTGGCTGATGCTGGGCGTTGCCGCCCTGTTGACCGTCATCGCCGGGTTGGTCGCGGCCGCCGAGGCGTCGCTGTATTCCTTCTCGAAGGCGCGCGCGGAACACCTGGTGGAGGAGGGGCGAAGCGGGGCCGCACGGGTGCTGCAGATCGCCGAGGACCCGCCACCCTATCTGAACACGGCCCTGTTCTTTCGTACCCTGCTTGAGATCGCGGCGACCGCACTGGTCGCACTGGTGGTGTTCGGCAACTTCGAGGTGACCTGGGCGCGGCTGCTCGTGGTGATCGGCTCGATGGTGCTCGTCTCCTACATCCTGTGGGGGGTGGCCCCGCGTACGCTCGGTCGCCAGCACGCGGATCGGGTCGCCTGCGCGGCCGCCGGGCCGTTGTCGGTGCTCACCACGGTGCTGGGTCCGCTGCCGCAACTGCTGATCCTGTTGGGAAATGCGCTCACTCCGGGCCGAGGGTTCGCCGACGGCCCCTTCTCCACCGAGGCCGAGCTGCGCGAACTCGTCGACCAGGCGGTGGCCAGCGAACTGATCGAGGCCGGCGAGCACCGGATGATCAGCTCCGTGTTCGAGCTGGGCGACACCATCGTCAAGGAGGTGATGGTGCCTCGGACCGACATGGTGTTCATCGAGGAGAACAAGACCCTGCGACAGGCGATGTCGCTCGCCCTGCGCTCCGGCTTCTCCCGGATCCCGGTGGTGTCCGAGAGAGGGCTGGACGACGTCGTCGGCGTGCTCTATCTGAAGGACCTGATGAAGCGGGTCTATGACAACGCCGACGCCCAGACCAGCGAACGTGTGTCCTCGATGATGCGCCAGCCCGTCTGGTGCCCCGACTCCAAGCCGGTGGACCAGTTGCTGAAGGAGATGCAGGCCAGCCGCAGTCACCTGGTGGTGGTCGTCGACGAGTTCGGCGGCACCGCGGGGATGGCGACGATCGAGGACATTCTGGAGGAGATCGTCGGCGAGATCGTCGACGAATACGACGACTCGGAGCGTCCGCCGTTCGTACGCCTCGGCGAGGACCGGTTCCGGGTGTCGACGCGGCTGCCGGTCGACGAGTTGGGTGAGCTGTTCGGCCTGGCGATCGACGACGAGGAGGTCGACTCCGTTGGCGGCCTGATGGCCAAAGAACTGAACAAGGTGCCGATCCCCGGGTCGACGGTCCGCGTGCACGGCCTCGAACTGGTCGCCGAACGCGGCGGCGGCCGGCGCAACCGGATCGAGTCGCTGCTGGTCACCAGGGTCCCCGAGGCCGAAGACGATGCCGACTCCGAGGACGACGCCGGGGCCGCGGCAGCGGCGCGACTGGCCGCAGAGTCCGCCGAACGGGCCACCTGATGGTTCGGCGTACCCGTCGTGACGGATAGCATCAACGGTGATGACGACGACTGCTGATGCCGCGACCCCGCCCGGATTCCGCTCCGGATTCGCCTGCTTCGTGGGCCGACCGAACGCCGGGAAATCAACGCTGACCAACGCGTTGGTGGGCTCGAAGATCGCGATCACCTCCAGCAAACCGCAGACCACCCGGCACGCGATCCGCGGCATCGTCACTCGCCCCGACGCCCAGCTGGTGCTGATCGACACCCCCGGGTTGCACAAGCCGCGCACGCTGCTGGGGGAGCGGCTGAACACGCTGGTGCACGACACCTGGAGCGAGGTGGACGTGATCGGGGTGTGCCTGCCCGCCGATCAGCGGGTCGGCCCGGGCGACACCCACCTGGTGTCCGAGATCGCCGCCCTGCCGAAGCGACCGAAGCTGGTCGCGCTGGCGACGAAGTCGGACCTGGTGGGTGGTGACCGGATGCGTCAACACCTGCTTGCGATCTCTGGCCTGGAAGAGAAACTCGGCATCACCTGGGAACATATCGTGCCGGTGTCCGCGGTCTCCGGGGAACAGGTCGTCGAGGTGGCCGACGTCCTGATCGCCCTGTTGCCGGAGGGCCCGGCGTACTATCCGGACGGTGAGATCACCGACGAGCCGACCGAGACCCTGGTTGCCGAACTGATCCGCGAGTGTGCACTCGAGGGCGTCCGCGACGAGCTGCCGCACTCCATCGTGGTCACCGTCGAGGAGATGGGTCTGCGCGACGGTCGCCCCGAGGACAAGCCGCTGCTGGACATCTTCGCCAACCTGATCGTCGAGCGGGATTCCCAGAAGGGGATCATGATCGGCCACAAGGGGGCACGACTCAAGGAGGTCGGCACGGCGGCCCGACAGCAGATCGCCCGATTGCTCGGCACCCCGGTACATCTCGACCTGCGGGTCAAGGTGCT
Source organism: Enemella dayhoffiae (assembly GCF_002250625.1). Classification (GTDB taxonomy): domain Bacteria; phylum Actinomycetota; class Actinomycetes; order Propionibacteriales; family Propionibacteriaceae; genus Enemella; species Enemella dayhoffiae. The sequence continues at coordinate 25,346 of NZ_NMVQ01000046.1, forward strand.
CAAAGAGTGGCAGCGCGACCCGAAATATCTGAACCGCCTCGGATTCTGACCCCTGCGGGGGCGATTGTGCGAGCCTCGAAGTAACCTGATCGTTATCTTATCGCGCTATTAGGATTGGCTGAGAGGTGTCAAGCTTCTCCTCAGCGGGATGGGTCCGGTTTCGGGGGGCGGGCTCGACCCGGGGGCACTGACCCCGCATTCGCGGGAGCTGCGGTCGTGGTTGACCCTGCTCCAACGGGAGCGTGGAGACTCAGTGTCCCCGGGGTGCCCGCTGGGTTGTGCACGGCCCACGATCTGACCCCCGTCGGGGGCACCAATGAACACCCATTCTCGCCGTACGTCGTTCGGCATCAACCGTCGCACTGGCCGTCGCCCCGGGCGACGCTCTCTGCACAACCCAGGATGGGCGCGGCTGCTCCACCTCGTCCTGGCGTTCGTGTCCGCGGTGGCGTTCGCCCTGATCGCGCCGAACCCGTCCTTGGCAGCACCCACTGCTGCGCCGAGTCCCACTCCTGCGCCCACACCGCCGTTTCCTGCGGCCTCGGCGGCGCCGAGCGCGGCCCCACGCGCCACCTCAATTCCGACGTCGTCACCGGCGCCGACCGCCGCACGCACCACGGTCACTCCCAGCAGCTCGCCCCAGGCGCTTGCGCCGGCCGCTGCGGCCGCCCCGCCGAGCGCCACCGGGAGCATCCAGCAGCTCTGGCAGTGTGATCCGCCCGCGGGCGCGAACCAGAGCACCTACAACTGCGCCGACGGGTGGGTGACCGGCAACAACGACGGCCCCTATCTGGAGGGTCAGACCGTTCCCTACCGGACCCGGTTCGAAGGGCTGACTCCCGGAGCCCAGTACTACGTCACCATTGAGTGGGACACCACCAAGAGCGGCAAGCACGCCTCGACTATCTGACCTCCTACACCAGGACGCTGACCTCACCAGAGCCGTGCGCCGATCTCAGGATCCCGGCCAGCTGGGGCACCAGTCCCAACTCGTGCGGGAAGTATGTTGGTGACACCAGCACGGAGATCCTGGTCCTGTTCACGGCCACCAGCTCCGACGCGGTTCTCGCCCGGGGCGGGCACATCGCCAGCCGCAAGGACTGGGGCAACGGCAACGCGGCGGTGTCCATCTCCGGTTCGCCCTACCACATGCGCCTGGTCGGTTGGGGGGACGCCGTGACGAGTGATTCACTCAACATCGGTTACCGGGATCTCAGTCTGAGTTCCGACGCCGTGATCTATCCCGGTCGCATCACGATCATCAAGCAGGCCAATCCGCAGAGCGCCAGCACCATCTTCTCCTTCACCGCCAGCCCGTCACCCCTGGCTGACTTCATCCTGAACGGAGGCAACGCGCCGCCGGGCAACACGAAGGTGTTCGACAACCTGACGAGCTTCACCACGTACACGGTGACGGAGTCGGTGACGGCCAACTGGGCCCTGACGGGGCTGACTTGCACGGTCGACGCGAGCACCGCCGACTTGGGTAGTTAGACGGTCAACGGAGCCACCGCGACCATCGCCCTGATGGGGGGTGAGTACGGTCTCGCCCCGCACCGGTGACGATCACCAAGGGCACGGCTGAGACAGCCCAGCTCGTCACCGTGACGAACCGGATCCGGAAGGGGACCGCTCAGATCGCGCCGACTCAGACGACCTGTCAGATGTTCCGTGCAACGACAGTGGTCCCCCCGCCTGGAAGGATCTGGCCAACAAGGACGTGTTCCTCTGGGATGCCAACTGTGGCAAGGTCGGTCAGGTCCGGCTGACACGGTCTGCGGACGGGCACCCTGTGCTGAACGTGAGCGGAGCCCAGCCCGGTCAGACCTACTATCTCAGTGTCAAGTACGACATGAGCAGTCTGGCGGTACGCGGATCGGTGCCCCGGCGCCTACGGTCAGCTACACTTTCCAGACCTTGGTCAACGGGGTGCTGATAGACACCAGCTCGGACAGCATCGCCGTCCGGCCGAAGCCCCGGTCGCAGTGCGATAAGGAGCGGATTGCCCAAGCGAGGGGCCCCGGGCAACAGCCCGGGGCCCCTCGGCCGCACTCAGTGGTGCGAACCGGTGCTGGCCAGTCCCCCCACCGACTCCTTCGGCGGGGTGCCGTTCGTCGACGGGGCGCCCGGGGACGGTGGGGTCTGCGTGCCCGGTGCCGTCGGGGTCGACTGCGGCTGGCAGGGGGCGGCGTACGGCTGATCCCGCCGCGCTCCGACCGGTCCACGTGCCTCGGTGGCCACCCGGGAACCGGCCAACGTCTGCCACGAGCTCGCGTAGGTGACCGCGGCGTCCCGCCGCCTCCGCGGGTCGGGGTCGGTCTCGCTCGGGGTCGGGGTGTAGTAGTAGTCGGCCTGCACCCGCTGCGGGGTCACATCGATCAGGATGTAGCCGTGGCCGACCCCGTTGAAGTACTGCAGCGACGGGTTCAGCACCCGGAGCACGGGCTCGGCGGCGGTCACAGCCGCCAGCGAAAGTGTGGGGGACTGCACCGCCTGCCGTGCGAACTCGTAAAGGCCGTCACTGGTGATCGAGGGGCAGACGAACTCGACCCCAGCCGGGGTCAGCGCGCGGGCGCTGGCTGGCGTACCCGGCTGAACCACCAGCCGCTGGTGGACCCCACGCGGGATCGCCGTGCCCTGATCGCCCGCCCCGGTGATCTCCCCGCTGCGCCGTCCGGCCGCGGGACCGGTCGGGGTGGTCCCCGGGGCCGCCTGCACCTGGGCGGCAGCGGCACGGGCGGCGCGCACCTGGGCGGCGGGATCGCCGACCAGATTTTCCACCCAGCTGGAGTGGATGTCGCCGGTCAGCACCACCGTGTCGCCGTTGGACTTCGGCTGGGCCGCCATGTGGGACAGCAATTCCTGTTGCTGGGCGCGATATCCGTCCCACGCGTCGGTGTTGGACAGGATCGTGCCCTGCGGGGCGCCGAGATACTGCCCGGGCCAGGCCAGCGGGCTCACCATCACCTGGTTGCCGATCAGGTGCCAGGTGCGGGCCGTGGTCAGGCCGCCCTTGAGCCACCGCATCTGCTCGAGCTCCATGATCTGGCGGCCGGGATCGTTGATCGTGGCGTCGGTCGCCGGGTCGCCGACCAGCACGAAGGCGTACTTCCCACCCACCTGTTCGGACCGGTTCTGCCGCGTCTCGATCACCGACAGGTCGGCCAGGCTGCCAAAGGTGAACCGGCGGAAGAACTGGGTCCCCCGGTGCGGGTCGGCATTGGTGATGCGGACCGGGAGCCATTCGGCGTACGCCTGGTAGCCCGCCCGCTTGCGGTCGGCATACGATCCCTCGCCGGGATTGTGGTTCTCCGCGCCGTCGGACCAGGCGTTGTTGGCGGTCTCGTGGTCGTCGAAGATCGCGATGAACGGGTGCCGCTGGTGGCAGCGTCGGCAGTCCGCGTCGGCGCGATGGGTCGCGTAGCGCAGCCGGTAGTCGGCCAGGCTGATCGTCTCGTGGGCGGGCTCTGCCGCCCGCTCGCCGGACCCGAACGGGCCGGAGTCGTTGGCGTACTCGTAGATGTAGTCCCCAAGGTGCAGCACGAAGTCGAGGTCGTCCCGATCGGCCATGGCCCGGTACGCCTGGAAGTAGCCGCTGGTGTAGCTGGAGCAGGAAACCTGGCCGAAGCGCAGGGCGTGCATCTTGCCGGCCTCGTCGGGCGCGGTCCGCATCCGCCCGACTGGGCTGGTCTCGCCGCGGGCGGTGAACCGGTAGTAGTAGGCGGTGTAGGGCTGCAGGCCGGGGACGTCGACCTTCACGGTGTGGTCCGAGGCGGCGGTTGCGGTCACGTTCCCGCTGGCGACCAGGCAGGTCAGCGCGGCATCGGCGAACACCTCCCAGCGCACCGGGAGCGGATCGCCCAGCCCGGATCCGGGCAATGCCGGTCGCCCGCCGACGAGCGGGGTCACCCGGGTCCAGATGATCACCCGATCCGCGAGCGGGTCACCGGACGCGACGCCGTAACCGAAGCCGCCGGCCTCGGCGGCTCGGGCCACGGCCACCCAGTCGATCCCGTCGGTCAAGGGGAGCGCGGCCAGGGCTGCGGCGGCGGCAGAGCCACCCAGCAGGAGACGGCGGGTCATGGGCATCGGAGGGCTCCTCGAGTGACGCGCGGGTTGTCAGCCGTCCGAGTCCATCGGGGGAAGGTGAACCCCGGCTGAACACAGGGTGTGGAGCAGCGTTCAACTGCGTGCCCACCAGGGGCCAATCAATGATCATTCGACTGACGGCATAGTTATGCGATAGGGTCCTGACCATGTCCAAAGTACTGACCTCACTGCCCGTAGGGGAGCGCGTCGGCATCGCCTTCTCCGGCGGCCTTGACACCTCCGTTGCCGTTGCCTGGATGCGGGAGAAGGGTGCGATCCCGTGCACCTACACCGCCGACATCGGCCAGTACGACGAGCCCGACATCGCCTCCGTCCCCGGCCGGGCCAACGCCTACGGTGCCGAGATCTCGCGGCTGGTGGACTGCCGTGAGGCGCTGGTCGAGGAGGGGCTGGTCGCGCTGCAGTGCGGCGCCTTCCACATCCGCACCGCGGGCAAGGCGTACTTCAACACCACCCCGCTGGGGCGGGCCGTGACCGGCATGCTGCTGGTGCGTGCGATGAAGTCCGACGGCGTCGACATCTGGGGCGACGGGTCAACTTACAAGGGCAACGACATCGAGCGGTTCTATCGCTATGGCCTGATGGCCAACCCCAACCTGCGGATCTACAAGCCGTGGCTGGACACCGACTTCGTCCGCGAGCTGGGTGGCCGCGACGAGATGAGCCAGTGGTTGAGCGAGCGGGACCTGCCCTATCGCGACTCCAAGGAGAAGGCATATTCCACCGACGCCAACATCTGGGGCGCCACCCACGAGGCCAAGAAGCTGGAGCATCTGGACACCGGGCTGGACGTCGTCGAGCCGATCATGGGGGTCGCCTCCTGGCGCGAAGACGTCGAGATCGCCACCGAGGAGGTCACCATCGGCTTCGAGCAGGGCCGGCCGGTCACCATCAACGGGCAGGATTTCGCCAGCGATCCGGTCGGTCTGGTGATGCAGGCCAACGAGATCGGTGGCCGGCACGGGCTCGGCGTCTCGGATCAGATCGAGAACCGGATCATCGAGGCGAAATCGCGCGGCATCTACGAGGCGCCGGGCATGGCCCTGCTGCACCTCGGCTATGAGCGGCTGCTGAACGCGATCCACAACGAGGACACGATCGCCAACTATCACAACGAGGGCAGGCGGCTCGGCCGGCTGATGTATGAGGGTCGCTGGATGGACCCGCAGTCGCTGATGCTGCGCGAGTCCCTGGTGCGCTGGGTCGGCTCGGCGGTCACCGGCGAGGTGACGGTACGCCTGCGCCGCGGCGACGACTACCAGTTCCTGAACACGACCGGTCCCGGACTGTCCTACCACCCGGACAAGCTGTCGATGGAGCGCGTCGGCGACGCCGCCTTCGGTCCGGGGGACCGGATCGGGCAGCTCACCATGCGCAACCTGGACATCGCCGACTCCCGTTCGCGGCTGGAATCCTATGCCCAGATGGGAATCGTCGGCGGTTCTACCGCCGAGCTGGTCGGTGAGCTGGACGCCGGGGGAGCGAGGGCGATCGCCGGTGGCCAGGGCCCCGACGACGATCAGGAGATGCTGGATCGGGCGGCGATGGAGTTCGGCGTCGACTGACCGGGCGAAGGCGACGCGGCCACCGGCCCAGGCTGGCCACGTGACCCGGGCCAGGGCGAGACCGAACGGTCGAGGACTCAGGACCGCATTGCCTGACGCGTCGACCCAGCGCGACTCCGCGTACCGAGTGTCACCTCGCGCGCCGAACGTCACTTCGCGGACCACCGGTGGCACGCGAGGTGGTGTTGGGTACGCGAGGTGAGCTTCGGTACGCGAGGTGGCCTCGGCCGGCTCAGCCACCGGGCGTCGACAGGCGCAGCCACCGGATGGGCAGACTCAGCCGACGGGGGCCAGGGGGTTCCCGCCGTGGAAGTGGGTGGCTCGCGGGGCGCTCACCCGGCGAGGATGACCACCAGGGTGCGGGGCCCGTGGACACCCTCGACCCGGTCCAGCTCGATGTCGGAGGTGGCGCTCGGACCGCTGATCCAGGTGAGCGGCAGGCCGGCGGCCACCGATTCAGCCAACCGCGCCACGGCCTCCGGCACGTCGGACACCACCTGATCGGCGCCCACCACACACACGTGCACGTCCGGCACCAGGGTCAGCGCCCGCCGTCCCTGATCGGGGCGATGGTCGAGGACCAGGGTGCCGGTCTCGGCGATCCCGACGGCCGCCGCCGAAACCACCGCGTCGATCCGGTCCAGCTCACTCGCGTCGAGTGTCACGGCCCCGGAAGGGTCCAACACCAGGTCGAACCCGGACTCCCGCAGCTGCTGCTGCCACACGACATCCAGTCCCTCAGGTGCGACAACACGGCGTGCCCCGGTGGCACTCAGCGCGGCCGTCACCTGCCCCGCCACCTCGTCGGCGGAGCAGCGGACGACCCGGGCGCGATAGTCCTCGACCCGTTCGGTGAACCGGTCCCAGATGTCGGGCATGGGTGTGCTGCGGCCAAACTGCCACGGCACCTCGACGTCCTGGGTCGGATCGCCGCCGCCGACATCGGCGATGGCTCGGCGTACCCGGCCCAGAATCTCCTCACGGGCGTTCATCGGTCCTCCTCACGGTTCTTGCGCCACCAGGTGCGGAAGGTTTCCCGCGGGGGCAGCGGGATGTCGCGGGCACCGCTCCATGCGGACGCGATCGGCAGCGGGATCGCCCCCAGCTTCTGCTTGCGCCCGAACAGGCGCCCGCCCAGGCTCGCGGCGGCCTGACCACGCTCAAGGTTGCGGTGATCGGCCATCAGCCAGGCGGCCGCCTTCATCGCCGCCCGTTCGGCCAGATCGGGATGATCCCGGGTCACCCGATTGCGCAACTCCACCAGCATCTCCGGGATCTCGATCCGGACCGGGCACACCTCGAAGCAGGCCCCGCACAGCGAGCTGGCATAGGGCAGCGACGCGTCCAGGTCGGTGTCGACCCCGCGCAACTGCGGGGTGAGCACCGCGCCGATCGGACCGGGATAGACCGACCCGTAGGCGTGACCGCCGACCCGCTCATAGACCGGGCAGATGTTCAGGCAGGCCGAACAGCGGATGCAGCGCAGCGCCTGGCGACCCAACTCGTCGGCGAGGGCGTTGGTGCGCCCGTTGTCGACCAGCACCACGTGCACGTTCTGCGGCCCGTCACCAGAGCTGTTGCCGGACCACATCGAGGTGTAGGGGTTCATCCGCTCCCCGGTCGAGGAGCGGGGGAGCAACCGCAGGAACACCTCCAGGTCTGCAAAGGTGGGCACCAGCTTTTCGATGCCCACAACCGAAATCAGCGTCTCGGGCAGGGTCAGACACATCCGCCCGTTGCCCTCGGACTCGACCACGACCAGGGTGCCGGTCTCCGCGACGGCGAAGTTGGCGCCCGAGATGGCGACCTTGGCCCGAAGGAACTTCTCCCGCAGGTGTGCCCGCGCCGCGGCGGCCAGATCGGCGGGCCGATCGCTCAGCCCCGCCGGCGCCGGTACGCCCCATTCGCCCATCTCCTGCAGGAAGATCTCCCGCACCTCGGCGCGGTTGCGGTGGATCGCCGGCACCAGGATGTGCGAGGGGTGGTCGTGTCCGAGCTGGACGATCAGCTCGGCCAGGTCCGTCTCCCAGGCGGCGATTCCGGCCTCTTCGAGGGCCTCGTTGAGCCCGATCTCCTGGGTGGCCATCGACTTGACCTTGACCACCTCGTCCGAGCCGGTGGCGCGGGTCAGCTCGATCACGATCCGGTTCGCCTCGTCGGCGTCGCGGGCCCAGTGCACGTGCGCCCCGGCCCGGGTCAACGACTCCTCGAGCTGGGTCAGATAATCGTCCAGGTGGCGCAGGGTGCGGTCCTTGATCGCCGCCCCGGCCACCCGCAGCTGCTCCCACTCGTCCACCTCGGCGACCACGTTGGCCCGCTTGGCGCGGATGGTGCCGGTGGCGTGGCGCAGGTTGACGCGCAGCTGGCTGTTGCCGAGCGCCTTCTTTGCCCCCACAGGGAATTTCGGCATCCCGAGGAAGGTCTCTGCCGGCGGTGCCGGCGTACGCCTGACCGGCGCTGCGGCGGGTGTGGTGCGGTTCAGCTCGCTGTTCATCCGTCCTCCTCGGTGCTGGCCAGGATCTCGGCCAGGTGGATCGGGCGTACGCCGGTGCGCTGCCGGGAGAGCAGCCCACCGAGATGGGTCAGGCAGGAGTTGTCGCCGGCGACGAGGTATTCCGCGCCGGTGTCGAGCACCCGGCGTACCTTGTCGCCACCCATGGACACCGACACGTCGGCGTTCTTCACCGCGAAGGTGCCGCCGAACCCGCAGCACTGGTCGGCCTCTGCCAGCGGGGCCAGGGTCAGCCCGCGCACCTGCTGCAGCAGTTGCAGCGGGCGGTCCCCGACGTGGCAGACCCGCAGCGAGTGACAGGTCGGGTGATAGGTGACCCGGTGCGGGAAATAGGCGCCCACGTCGGTCACCTTGAGCACGTCCACCAGGAACTCCGACAGCTCGCGGGTGCGCGGCACCAGCTGCTGCACCTCGGCGGTCAGGCCCTGGTCGCCGTGCCGGCGGGCCAGCATCGGATGCTGCTCCCGGATCGAACCGGCGCAAGATCCCGAGGGCACCACCACGTGGTCCTGGTCGGCGAACGAGTCGACGAAGGTGCGTACGCTTCCCATCGCCTCGTCGAAATAGCCGGTGTTGGTGAACGGCTGACCGCAGCAGGTCTGGGTGAGCGGAAACTCGACGGTGCAGCCCAGCCGCTCCAGCAGGGTGACCACCGCCCTGGCCGTGCCGGGATACAGCGTGTCGTTGATGCAGGTGGCGAACAGGGCGACCCGCACCCCCTCGCCGGGACGGTCGGTCTGTCGGGTGAGCTCGGTCATGGCAGCATCCAGGCGAGCACCGGGGTGGACTGCAGACCGATCAGCAGGCAGAGCACGATCAGCAGGCCCACGCTCCAGGGCAGGCACTTGCGCAGGATGTCCGACTCCCTGCCGTGCAGGCCCACCGCGGTGGCGGCGATGGCCAGGTTCTGCGGGCTGATCATCTTGCCGACCACGCCACCGGAGGTGTTGGCGGCGACCAGCAGATGCGGATCGATGCCCGCCTTGGTGGCCGCGGTCTGCTGCAGGGTGGCGAACAGGGCGTTGGCGGAGGTGTCCGAGCCGGTCACCGCGGTCCCCAGCCAGCCGAGGGTGGGGGAGAAGAAGGCGAACGCCGCGCCGGTGCCGGCGATCCAGGTGCCGATGGTGATGGTCTGTCCGGACAGGTTCATCACATAGGCCAGGCCCAGCACCGAGGCGATGGTCAGGAAGGTCCAGCGCAGTTTGACCAGGGTGCCGCTGAACTCCTTCCAGGTGTCCTTTGCGTTGACCCGATAGACCAGCGCGACGATGATCATGCAGATCAGCAGCGTGGTGCCCGGGCTGGACAGCCACTGGAAGTTGTAGACGGTGGAGGAGTTGGGCGTCCCGGCCAGGGTGAGGACGTGGCCGTCGAGCCCGGGCCACTTGATCTTGATGTCGGTGCTGGCCAGCCATTTGCTCACCGGCTTGATCAGCTTGGTCACGGCGAACGCCGCGATCACCAGCAGGTAGGGGAAAAGCGCCATGAAGATCTGCCCGCCGGTCAGGGACCGCTTCTGCAGTGCCGGGGTCTCGGTCACGGCGGCCCGCTGCTCCTCGGTCATGCTGGCCAGCTCCGCCTCGCGCACCTGGTGCATCCGCTCGGTGGCCGCGGAACCACCCTTGGGGCGCCACAGGCGCAGGATGACGACGGCGGCGAGCAGGCCGAGCAGGGAGGCGATGATATCGGTCAGCTCGACCGACAGATAGGTGGCCGCGGCCCACTGGGCGACGGCGAAGACGAGTCCGGTGCCCAGGGCGACCGGCCAGATCTCCTTCATGCCGCGGACCCCGTCGGCGATGAACACCAGGATCAGCGGCACGAAGACGGCCAGCACCGGGGTCTGATGCCCCACGTAGGCGCCGATCTCGGCGTAGGGGATCTTGGTGAGCGTGCCGGCGGTGATGATCGGGGTGGCGATGGCGCCGAAGGCGACCGGAGCGGTGTTGGCGACCAGCACGATGACGGCCGCGCGCAGGGCGGAGAAGCCGGTCGCCATCACCATCACGCCGGTGATCGCCACCGGGGCGCCGAAGCCGGCCAGCGCCTCCATCAGCCCGCCGAAGCAGAAGGCGATCACCATCGCCTGCACCCGCGGGTCGTCGCTGATCAGCGCGAACACCTGACGCAGGTCCTCGAAGCGGCCACTGGCGACGGTGACCTGATAGAGCACGATGGCGGTGAACACGATCCAGGCGATCGGGAACAGGCCGAACACCGCGCCCTCGCTGGCCGACAGCAGGGCCAGGCCGAAGGGCATCTTGTAGGCCGCCACGGCGACCACGATCGCGGTGGCCAGGGCGGTCAGGCCCGCCCAGTGCGCCTTCCAGCGCAACCCACCGAGGGTGATGAAGATGGCGAGCAGCGGCAGCAGCGCGATCAGCGACGACAGCCACAGGCTGCCGAGCGGCGCGAGTTGGGGCTGATAGGTCATGGGAACTCCGTCGTTCGGCGGGCTCTGTGGCGGGTTGTCGGCACCGGGCGAGAATGGTCGGACCAATGCGGATGGAAGGATGCTAGACTGCCTCCCATTCCCGCGTCAAGAGTGGGCCACATCAAGGGTGGGTGGATCAAGGAGGTGCCCGTGTCGGCCGCGGTGAGCGACCCGTCGCCTCTGCCCGACGCCCGAGGTGGGCGCAAGGCGTACGAAGTGGTGCTGCGCCACATCGAGGATGAGATCCTCTCCGGCAGGCTCCAGGTCGGGGCGCAACTGCCCCCGGAGCGCGAGTTGGCCGCCGAATTGTCGGTGAGCCGCCCGGCGGCCCGTGAGGCGATCCGGGCGCTGGAGGCCCAGGGGGTGCTGACGTCCGGGGTCGGCGTCGGTCCCGCCAGTGGCACCCGGGTGACCAACGAACGCTCCCGCGCCCTGACCCGGCTGCTGCGGCTGCAGGTCGCGCTGGCCCAGTTTCCGATCGACGAGGTGATCGAACTGCGCGTCGGGCTGGAACGCTCCGCGGTCGCGCTGGCCGCCCGGCAGGCCGCAGCGGAGGAGTTGGCCCAGCTCGAGGACCTGCTGGCACAGATGCGGCGCCCCGACATCGAGCTGGAGGAGTTCAACACCCTGGACAACGACTTCCACGTGATGATCGCCCGAGCCGGGGGGATGGGGCTGATCTCGGACCTGTGCGTCGCCGTGCGGGAGTCGGTACGCCTCCCCATCCTCGATTCGTCACGGCGGTTGCCCGACTGGGGGGCGCTGCGAGCCGACCTGGAGCGGCATCATCAGCAGATCTTCAACGCCATCGCCGCCGGTGACGGCGAGCGGGCCGCCGATCTGGTGGAGGATCACATCCGGATGGCCTACTCGGTGCTGCTGGGCTGAGGGGGTTCTGGGGAGCCGCCTACAGTGGATCCGATGACCCGGATCGTGCTGCTGAGAGCCGTGCTGCCGGCCTCGCTGGGGCTGGCGCTGCTGCAGGCGACCCTCGGTTGGCCGCTGACCAGTCAGACGAGCAACCTGATTCGGGTGATCGGTTTCCTGGTCTGGTTCGGCGCGGTTCTCGGGGCCCTGCTGCTGGGGCAGCGTACGCCCGACCCGCGCCGGGCGCGCCCGATCGACTGGGTGCTGATGGCGTCGGCTGCGGTGCTGCTGGTGCTCGCCATCACCGGCACCGGGCAGTTGGGCGCCCCGCCCCAGGCGCAGGTGGCGATCGCCGTCGTGCTGTTGGGGCTTCTCGTGTGGCGGCTGGGTGAGCGCTGGATCTCAACGGCAGCGGCAAACGCTGGGATATTGGTGCTCGGCTGCGGACTGGCTGGCCTGCTGCTGGCGTTCACCCCGTTGCGCGGCTGGACCGGACTGGTCGCCGGAATGGCCGGCGGAGGCGTACTGCTGTGTCAGGGGCTGTGGTCCGCGGTGCGGACCCGCTGATCGCCCGTCGCGGCCAGATCGGTTAGAGTGCTGCCGTGGCTTGGCAGGTTCTCCTCCTCCGGTGCCGCAGCGAGGTCCTCTAGGGGTGGCCTCCTCGCTGCGGAGTTCCGTGCGCCTCCCGCCGACTCCACCAACTAGCGAGGAATCAGAACCCATGAGCAACACCCAAGGAACCCAGCCCAAGTCCAAGCCGGTCCAGCAGCCCAGTCCGATGCCGTTCGGGCGCTATCACGCCTTCCAGCCCGTCGACGTACCGGATCGCACCTGGCCGACCCGCAAGGTCACCGAGGCTCCGCGCTGGCTGTCCACCGACCTGCGCGACGGCAACCAGGCGCTGATCGACCCGATGACCCCGGCCCGCAAGAGGCGCATGTTCGACATGCTGGTGCGGATGGGCTACAAGGAGATCGAGGTCGGTTTCCCGTCGGCGTCGCAGACCGACTTCGACTTCGTCCGCCAACTGATCGAGTCCGACGCGATCCCCGAAGACGTGCACATCTCGGTGCTCACCCAGGCCCGCGAAGACCTGATCGAGCGCACCGCCCAGTCGCTGGTCGGCGCTCACCGGGCCACTATCCATCTCTACAACGCGACCGCCGAACTGTTCCGTCGCGTGGTGTTCAACATCGACGAGGCCGAGTGCATCGCGCTGGCCCGCCGCGGCACCGAGATGGTGATGAAATATGCCGAGGAGTATCTGAACGACGTCGAGTTCGGTTACGAGTACTCCCCGGAGATCTTCACCCAGACCCCGACCGACTATGCGATCGAGGTGTGCAACGCGGTCTCCGACGTGTGGCAGCCAGACGCCGACCGGGAGATCATCTTCAACCTGCCGGCCACCGTGGAGATGTCCACCCCGAACACTTACGCCGATCAGATCGAGTACTTCATCCGCAACGTGCGCGATCGGGAGAACGTGTGCGTCTCGCTGCACCCGCACAATGATCGCGGCACCGCCGTCGCCGCCTCCGAGCTGGCGATGATGGCCGGCGCCGACCGGGTCGAGGGCTGCCTGTTCGGGCACGGCGAGCGGACCGGCAACGTCGACCTGGTCACCCTGGGGATGAACCTGTTCAGCCAAGGCATCGACCCGAAGATCGACTTCTCCGACATCGACGAGATCCGTCGCACCGTGGAATATTGCACCAACCTGCCGGTGCACCCGAGGCACCCGTACGCCGGCGACCTCGTCTACACCGCCTTCTCCGGCTCGCACCAGGACGCGATCAAGAAGGGCCTGGAAGCGCTGGAGAACAAGGCGAAGGCGCTCGGCAAGTCGATGCACGAGATCGACTGGGAGGCCCCCTATCTGCCGATCGACCCGCACGACGTGGGCCGCACCTACGAGGCCGTGATCCGGGTGAATTCCCAGTCCGGGAAGGGCGGGATGGCCTACATCATGAAGTCCGAGTATCGGATGGACCTTCCGCGCCGGCTGCAGATCGAGTTCGCCCGGGTGGTGCAGGCGCACACCGACACCGAGGGCGGCGAGGTGCCCGGCGAGGTGATCTGGAACATCTTCCAGTCCGAGTATCTGAACAAGCCCGGGCCGCTGCGGCTGGAGCGGGTGCGCTCGGAGAACAACGGCCAGACCCATATCGAGGCGGCCGTCGTCGTTCGGGACAAGGAGCAGAACGTCGCCGGTGAAGGAAACGGGCCGGTTTCCGCCTTCGTGGACGCCATCTCCTCCCTCGGCTTCGACGTGCGCGTGCTGGACTACAGCGAGCACGCGCTCTCGTCCGGCGGCGACGCCCAGGCGGCGGCGTACGTCGAGTGTGAGGTCGGCGAGGGGGACGAGGCCGAGGTGGTGTGGGGGGTCGGTGTCGACGCCAACATCATCAACGCCTCGCTCAAGGCGGTCTGCGCGGCGGTGAACCGGGCCGGCTGAGGCGTACGCCGGCTCCTCGCCCTGCAGGAAGTGGACCTGAGGACGTGATCTGTCCTCATTGTCATCGAGACTGGTGACATGAGCGAAATCGAAGAACTGGTCGAGACGCTGGCCCGGCACCGCGGCTTCCTGCTGCAGACGGCCGAGGGGCTAAGTGAGGAACAGGCACGCAGCCGCAGCACGGTCAGCAAGCTGACCGTGGCTGCGCTGCTCAAGCACGTCGCCGACACCGAGGAACAGTGGATGCACTTCGCGGTCGAGGGCGCGAACGCGTTTCAACAGGTGTACAACGAGGACGTCGACTGGGACCGGGTCGAGGCCAAGTCCGCGGAATCGGCCGACCTCGAGGACCCCCGTTTCGTGCTCGAGGAGTCGGAAACCCTGCCAGTACTGCGGGAACGGGTGCTCGCGGTGGGTCGTACGACGGCCGAGATCTTGCGTACCGCGGACCTGGACTCGACCCATCCGCTGCCCGAGGCGCCCTGGTTCGAGCCGGGCGTCAGCTGGTCGGTACGCCGGGTCGCGATCCACATGCTCGCCGAGATCTCACAGCACGCCGGCCATGCCGACATCATCCGGGAGGAGATCGACGGTCAGCGCACCATGGGCTGACTCGTGCTGGCCGGTCGCCAAGGTCTAGTTGGTGTCCTCGTCCACCCAGTCGAGGGTGCGCTCGACCGCTTTGTTCCACTGGCGGAACAGGCGTTCGCGCTCCTCGTCGGGCATCTCCGGATCCCAACGGCGCCCCTCGGCCCAGTTGTCCACCACGTCCTGCTCGGACCAGAATCCGACCGCGATACCCGCGGCGTACGCGGCGCCGAGTGCGGTCGTCTCGATCACCTTCGGGCGGATCACGGGTACGCCGAGTTGGTCGGCCTGGAACTGCATCAGCAGCTCGTTCGCGGTCATTCCGCCGTCCACCTTGAGCTCGGCCAGATCGGTGCCGGAATCGGCCTGCATCGCCTCGACCACCTCGCGGGTCTGGTACGCCGTCGCCTCCAGTGCGGCGCGGGCCAGGTGTCCCGAGTTCACGAACCGGGTCAACCCGACGATCGCGCCGCGGGCATCGTCGCGCCAGTGCGGGGCGAACAGGCCGGAGAAGGCGGGCACGATGTAGGCACCGCCATTGTCCTCCACACCGCGGGCCAACGACTCGACCTGGCTCGTATCGCTGAACAGGTTGAGATTGTCGCGCAACCACTGCACCAGCGAACCCGCCACCGCGATCGATCCCTCCAGGGCGTACACGGGGTCGGAGTCGCCGATCTGGTAACAGAGCGTGGTCAGCAGCCCGTTCTCGGAGCGGACGATTTCGTTGCCAGTGTTGAGGATCAGGAAGCACCCCGTGCCGTAGGTGTTCTTGGCCGTGCCGACCTCGAAACAGGCCTGGCCGAAGGTGGCCGCCTGCTGGTCACCCAGGATGCCCGCGAGCGGTACGTTGGTGAGGAATCCACCCTTGCGGCCGACGCCGTACTCCTCAGCCGAGGAACGGATCTCCGGCAGCATCGACAACGGGATGCCCATCGCCTCGGCCACGGATTCGTCCCACTGCAGGGATTTCAGATCCATCAGCATGGTCCGCGAGGCATTGGTCACGTCGGTCACATGGACGCCGCCGTCCGTGCCGCCGGTGAGATGCCACATCAGCCAGCTGTCGATGGTGCCGAGAGCGAGGTCGCCGGCTTCGGCACGTTCCCGGGCGCCGTGGACGTTGTCCAGGATCCATTTCACCTTCGGCCCGCAGAAGTAGGTGGCCAGGGGCAGCCCGCAGATGTCCTTGAACCGGTCGGCTCCCTCGTCGCCAGCGAGCTCACGGCAGATCGCGCTGGTGCGCGTGTCCTGCCAGACGATCGCGTTGTAGACCGGCTCACCGGTCTTGCGGTCCCAGACCACGGTGGTCTCCCGCTGGTTGGTGATGCCGACCGCCGCCAGATTGTCGGCGTTCAGGCTGGCTCGCGACAGTGCCAGTGCCACCACTTCGCGAGCATTGCGCCAGATCTCCTCCGGATCGTGCTCCACCCACCCGGCGCGGGGGAACAACTGCCGGTGCTCCAGCTGCCCGGTGGAGACGATCGATCCGTTGTGGTCGAACACGATCGCCCGGGTGCTCGTGGTGCCCTGATCGATGGCCAGGACGTATTTGCTGTCGTGTTGCGTCATTGCATCTCTCCGGTGGCTCGAAGTGGACGACCAGCGTAGTGAATCAGGAGACCTGGTTGGGCAGGGCTCCGCCATAGCGGCGATCGCGCCGGGCAAAGGTCTCGATCGCCTGCCACAGGTTGCGCCGATCCCAGTCGGGCCACAGGGTGTCGGAGAAGACCATCTCGGCGTAAGCCGACTGCCAGAGCAGGAAATTCGAGAACCGCTGCTCACCCGAGGAGCGGACGAACAGGTCGACATCGGGGATCCCCGGCTCGTCGAGAAACTGCCGGAAGCGATCCTCGGTGAGCCGGGCGGGGTCCAGTTTTCCCTGCCTGGCCAGCTCGGCGACCTGCCGGGCGGCGTCCACGATCTCGGCGCGGCCGCCATAGTTGACGCAGAACTGCAGGGTGAGCGTGGTGTTGTGTTTGCTCTGTTCCTCGGCGACCTCGAGTTCCTTGATCACCGACCCCCACAGGCGCGGGCGGCGACCGGCCCAACGGACGCGTACGCCGAGGTCGTCCAGCTCGTCACGGCGCCGGTGGATCACGTCGCGGTTGAACCCCATCAGGAACCTCACCTCGTCGGGGGAGCGCCGCCAGTTCTCGGTGGAGAACGCGTACACCGACAGGTGGCGTACGCCGATCTCGATCGCCCCCTCGATCACGTCGAACAGCACCGCCTCACCGGCCTCGTGACCCCTGGTCCGGGGCAGGTTGCGTGCCTTCGCCCACCGCCCGTTGCCGTCCATCACGATCGCCACGTGGTTCGGCACCAGCTCGGCCGGCAATTGTGGCGGGAGGGCCCCCGACGGATGGGGCGTCGGCTGCCGCCGGGCGGGTCGGGAGGATGGTTTCGGGCTCACCCGACGAGCCTAGCCGAGCGGGCGAGGCGCATAATGGAGCCATGGAGTTGCAGACCGACACCGTCACCCACCGGTTTGCCGCCGCGGATCAGCGTGCAGATCTCGCCGCCATCGGCGAGTTGCTGAGCGAGGACTGCGTCCTCGATTCCCCGATCACCGACGCCTTCGTGTTCGAGGGGCGTCGGTCGGTCCTGGCGGTGTACGCCGCCGCGTTCGAGCTGTTTCGCGAC
The DNA here is from genome assembly GCF_002250625.1 of Enemella dayhoffiae. Classification (GTDB taxonomy): domain Bacteria; phylum Actinomycetota; class Actinomycetes; order Propionibacteriales; family Propionibacteriaceae; genus Enemella; species Enemella dayhoffiae. The sequence goes on from NZ_NMVQ01000046.1 coordinate 42,526, forward strand.
ATCCGGGTGCACACCGTGCTGGCCGATGAGGAGACCGGGGCCTTCTTCATCACCGGGAGGCTCGACGGGATCCGGTTCGAGGAGTGCCAGCTGCTCCGCATCGCGGACGGCGAGGTGTGCCGGATCACGATGATCGGTCGTCCGGTGCCCGCCCTGCTCCGGGTGATGGCCAGGATCGGGGCGCCGATGCAGCGCCACGGGCTGCTGTCACCGGTGGCCGCGGTGGTGGGCGGCGGCGTGCGCCCGATTGCGGATCTGCTCCGGCTGGTCGAGCAGCACGTGCTGCCGCGGCTGCGACCTCGCCGGCTCTGAGCCGAGGCTGGGGCCGCCACGGCCGCTTCGGGCGTGGGTACTAGGTTGGGGGGAAGGCACGGACTTACAATCCTGATCCCGGGAGCGACCATGACCGAACCCACACCCAACCCCACGCGCAACGCCTGGACCCGCCGCGACGCGGTCACCGAGGACCCCGTCAGCGAGCAGCAGCTGACCGCGATCGACCACTGGTGGCGAGCCGCCAATTATTTGTCGGTGGGACAGATCTATCTGCTGGACAACCCCCTGCTGCAGACCGAGTTGGCGCCGGAGCACGTGAAACCGCGGCTGCTCGGGCACTGGGGCACCACCCCCGGGTTGAATTTTCTCTACGCCCACCTGAATCGCGCCATCATCGAGCGCTCGCTGAACGCGTTCTATCTGACCGGGCCCGGGCACGGCGGGCCGGGTCTGGTCGCGAACACCTGGCTCGAGGGAAGCTACAGCGAGACCTACCACGACATCACCCGCGACGCCGACGGGATGCGGCGGCTCTTTCGGCAATTCTCCTTCCCCGGAGGGATTCCCTCGCACGTGGCACCGGAGACCCCCGGATCGATCCACGAGGGCGGTGAGCTCGGGTACGCCCTCTCCCACGCGTACGGGGCCGTGTTCGACAACCCGGACCTGCTGGCCTTCGCCGTGGTCGGCGACGGCGAGGCGGAGACCGGTCCGCTGGCCACCTCCTGGCACTCCAACAAGTTCCTCAATCCGGTGCACGACGGGGTGGTGCTGCCGGTGCTGCACCTGAACGGGTACAAGATCGCCAACCCGACCGTGCTGGCGCGGATCCCGGAGAATGAGCTGGTCGACCTGATGAAGGGATACGGCCACACGCCGTATCTGTTCACCACCGACGGCACCGATCACGCCGAGGCGCATCAGCGGTTTGCGGGGCTGCTGGACGAGGTGCTGGACCACATCGCCGACATCAAGGCGACCGGGGACCAGGAGCGGCCGGCCTGGCCGATGATCGTGTTCCGTACGCCGAAGGGCTGGACCGGTCCGAAGACGATCGACGGGAAGGTGACCGAGGGCTTCTGGCGCTCCCACCAGGTGCCGCTGTCGAACGCCCGGGACACCCCGGAACACCTGCAGGACCTGCGCGAGTGGTTGGAGTCCTATCGGGCTGAGGAACTGTTCGACGACTCCGGCGTACCGACCGCGTCGATCGACTCGTTGGCGCCGGAGGGGACGCTGCGGATGGGGGCCAACCCGCACACCAACGGGGGCGTACTGCTGCAGAACCTGCGGCTGCCGGACTTCCGCGACTTCGCTGTCGAGGTCGAGGATCGAGGGCTGCCGATGGGGGAGGCCACCCGCACCCTCGGCAAATATCTGACCGAGGTGATCCGCCGCAACCCGGACAACTTCCGGATCTTCGGTCCCGACGAGACGGCGTCGAACCGGTTGCAGGCGGTCTATGAGGCGACCGACAAGCAGTGGGGCGCGGAATATCTGCCGGTCGACGAGGAGGATCATCTGGCGCGGGCCGGTCGGGTGATGGAGATGCTGTCGGAGCACCAGTGCCAGGGCTGGTTGGAGGGTTATCTGCTCACCGGGCGGCACGGGATGATGAACTCCTATGAGGCGTTCATCCACATCGTCGACTCGATGTTCAACCAGCACGCGAAATGGTTGAAGGTGACCAACCACATCGAGTGGCGTCGCCCACTCGCATCGCTGAACTACCTGCTGTCCTCGCACGTGTGGCGCCAGGACCACAACGGGTTCTCGCACCAGGATCCGGGGTTCATCGATCACGTGGTGAACAAGAAGGCCGACATCATCCGGGTCTACCTGCCGCTGGACACCAACACGCTGCTGTCGACCTGGGACCACGTGCTGCGCTCGCGGCAGTACGTCAACGTGGTGGTGGCGGGCAAACAGCCGACCCCGAGCTGGCTGCCGATGGACGAGGCGATCAAGCACTGTACGCGGGGACTGGGCATCTGGGACTGGGCCGGCACCGAGGAAGCGGGCACCGATCCCGACGTGGTGCTCGGCTGCGCCGGTGACGTGCCCACCCTGGAGGTGTTGGCGGCCGCGTCGATCCTGCGTGAGCACATCCCGGACCTGAAGGTGCGGGTGGTGAACGTGGTGGACCTGATGCGGCTGCAGGACGAGAAGGAGCACCCGCACGGTCTGAGCAATCGCGACTTCGACACCCTGTTCACCGCCGACCGGCCCATCATCTTCGCCTATCACGGCTATCCGTGGCTGATCCACCGGCTGACCTATCGGCGGGCGGGTCACGGAAACCTGCACGTCCGCGGTTACAAGGAGGAGGGCACCACCACCACGCCGTTCGACATGGTGATGCTGAACGATCTGGACCGCTATCACCTGGTGATTGACGTGATCGACCGGGTACCGGGGCTGGCCACGAGGTATGCCGGGTTGCGCCAGCAGATGCAGGACGCCCGACTGGACGCCCGGGCGTACACCCGGGAGCACGGCGAGGACATCCCCGAGGTCGCAAAATGGATGTGGGGCGACGCCGGGGATTCCCCGCAAAGCCCTGCCGACGGCACCGCTGCCACCGCCGGGGACAACGAATAGCCAACGACGTGTCAGCAGTTGTGCACAGTGGCCCTGCCGCCACTGTGGAATCTCCGGGCACACCCCTGACAAGTTGGGTGAGCGCGGGCGTGGTGGGCGTACGCCGATTGCGCGGTGGGGGAGAATCGCAGGGTGCCGACGTACCGAGACACTGCGGTGGTCCTGCGCACCCACAAGCTGGGGGAGGCGGACCGCATCATCACGCTGCTCTCGCGCAACAACGGCAAGGTGCGCGCGGCGGCGCGGGGGGTGCGGCGTACGTCGTCGAAGTTCGGCGCCCGACTGGAGCCGTTCAGCCACATCGACATCCAGTTCGTCACCGGTCGCAGCCTCGACATCGTCACCCAGGTCGAATCGCTGCACGCGTTCGGACGACCGTTGGCGACCGACTTCGCCGGGTACACCGCCGGTCAGGTGATGCTGGAGACCGCCGATCGGCTGGTGGTGGAGGAGCGGGAGCCGGCCATCCAGCAGTACCAGCTGCTGGTCGGGGCGCTGCGCGTGCTCGGCGAGGGCACCAGCGACGGGCACCGTCCGCCGGTCGTGGTGCTCGACTCCTATCTGCTGCGCTCCCTGGCGGTCGCCGGCTATGCGCCCAGCTTCACCGACTGCGCCCGCTGTGGGCGCTCGGGTCCGCACCGCGCGTTCTCGCCCTCGGCCGGGGGCATGGTGTGCGCCGGCTGTCGCCCCCCGGGCTCGGCCCACCCGCGCCCGGACACCATCCGCTATCTGACCGCCCTGCTCACCGGCGACTGGCCGGCCACCCGTGAGGCGACCCCCGAGGTGATCCGCGAGGGCAGCGGCCTGGTCGCGGCCTTCGCCACCTGGCACCTGGAACGCGGATTGAGGTCCCTGGCCCATGTGGAACGGTGACCGACCGCCGCACCCCGGCCCCCCGCAGCACTATCCGCCACACCAGAATTTCCCACCTCCACAACAGTTCCCGCCGCCCCAGCCCCTCGGTTTCCAGCAACAGCGACCCGATTTCCGGCCCCCGAGCAGCGGTGGTGGTCCGCGCTGGCCCTGGTTCGTCGGCGGGCTGACCGCGCTGCTCGTGCTCGGTCTGGTGGCGTTCCTGCTGCTGCGTCCGGGGCTGATTCCGCTCGGGCCGCTCACCCCGCCCGGGATCGCGGCCGACGGCGGCGACGGGGTGGGCGACCCCTATTTCCCGGAGGCGGGTGGGGGCGGCTATGACGCCCGCGGCTATCGGATCGAGGTCAGTTGGGACGAGGCGGCGGAGCGCCTGGACGGGGTCACCACCATGACTGCGGTCGCCACTCGCATCCTGGGCCGATTCCATCTCGATCTCGCTCTGCCGGTGCAGGAGGTACGCCTCGACGGCGCCGTTGTGCAGCACCAGCAGCAGGGCACCGACCTGAGCCTGACGGCGGCCAAGAACCTGCAACAGGGACAGGAGTTCCGGGTCGAGGTCCGCTACGGCGGCAACCCCAGGGAGGCCGGCAAACGGACCAGGGGAACCGTCTGGCAGCAGGACCGCGAGCTGCTGTTCGCCGACGAGCCGTTCGGTGCCCCGCTGTGGTTTCCCAGCAACGACCACCCCAGCGACCCGGCCACCATGGAGGTGATCGCCCGCGTCCCCCAGGACCTGCAGGCGATAAGCGTCGGCGCCCTGGTCAGCCGGGATGAGGCGAACGAACCCGACCACGACACCTGGCACTGGCGCAGCACCCAGCCGATGGCGACCTATCTGAACTTCCTCGCCATCGGGCCGTTCACCGTGATCGAGGGCCAGAGCGACGGCCGCCCCCACGTGTACGCCATCAGCAAGCAGCTCAACGGCCCGCTCGCCGCCGGCTGCGAGGCCGCGCTGCGGCGTACCCCCGAAACGGTCCGCCGTCTCGAGGAGATCTGGGGCCCCTACCCGTTCAGCGAGCTCGGCGGCGTGGCCACCTCGACCAGGGTCACCTGGGGTGCGCTGGAGAACCAGACCCGGCCCGTCTATCAGGCCGAGGCGCTGGCCAGAGATCCGGATCGGCTGCTCACCCACGAGTTGGCGCACATGTGGTTCGGCAACAACGTGACCGTGCGGGGCTGGAACGACATCTACATGAACGAGGCGTACGCCTCCTTCAGCGAGTGGGCGGTGGCCGAGCGACACGGCGGAACGCCAGCTAGGGACAAGCTCCGCAGCGCCTATCGTTCCGCGCCCGACCGGGTCTGGCAGGTGCCGATCGGCAACCCGGGTCCGAACGAGCTGTTCGGTGCGGTCTATCTCCGCGGTCCGATGTCGCTGCAGGCGCTGCGCAACGTGCTCGGGGACGAGCAGTTCTTCGCCCTTGGCCGGGAGTGGGCGACCGAGCCGGGCTCTCGTGGTGTGGCCGACTGGCAGCAGCGTGCCCAGCGCCGGACCCGGACCGATCTCGGCCCCTTCTGGCAGGCGTGGCTGATCGCCCGCGAGAAGCCCGCGGACACCCCCGCCAACGGCCTCGGCTGAACCCGACCACCCCGAGGCGGACGTTGACTGAGACGGCCCAGTGCTTCACTGGACCGCATGGAACAACCGCGTCCCATCGACAACCACCCCGACTCGGATCAGCCGCTGCGCGTCACCGCCGTCACCGTGTTCCGCAACGGGGTCGGCCAGTTCACCCACGAGGGAACGATTTCCGGTGACCGGGAGGTACGCCTGCAGGTCGCCCCCGAGGCCATCGACGACCTGCTGCAGAGCCTGCTGGTGGCCGACCCGGAGGGGTCCGCTCCGCAGGTGCGATTCCCGGCCAAGGATCCGCTGGAGCGGATTCTGGCCAGCTATTCCCTGGACCTGACCCACGCCGACACGCTCGGTCAGGTGCTCCGCCAGGCCCGGGGCGAGGCGGTCACGGTCACCTCCACCGAACAGCTGAGCGGCCGGATCATCGGCGTGGACACGGTGACCGACCCTCGAGGTCCCGAACAGACCTTCCTCGGGCTGAGCACCGCCAGCGGGTTGCGCCGGCTCGCGCTGGGTGACCTGCGTTCCATCCGCTTCGACGACGAACAGGTGCAGGCCGACCTCGACGCCGCGCTGGCGGCCGTGGCCGTCCACCGTTCCCGCGACGAGCGCGAGGTGGTGGTCCAATTCCGCGGCACCAGCGAGCGCCGGGTCAGTCTGGCCTACGTGCGCCCGATGCCGGTGTGGAAGACCGCCTATCGACTCAGTCTGACCGACGACGGGTACGCCGACCTGCAGGGCTGGGCGATCGTGGACAACCCGACCAGCACCGACCTGACCGAGGTCAGCGTCTCGGTGGTGGCCGGACAGCCGATGTCGTTCACCACCAACCTGGCCGAGCCGCGTCACGTCGACCGTCCCCGGGTCGACCCAGCCGTCACCGAGAACGTGGTGCCGACCGCCTATCGGCAGCGAGCCGCGCGCGCCATGGCGGCCCCCGCCCCGGCGGCGGTGCAGGGGGAGTGGATGAGCTCGGCCGATCTCGCCGCGCCCGCCTTCGCGGCGCCCCAGCGGGTGGGCGGCGGCTGGGGGCAGGAGCTGTCAGCCGACGTCCGCCCCGAGGCGGACGCCGCGCAGGTGGGGCTGGAGGTGGCGTACACGGTGCGCGAGCCGGTCAGCATCCCCCGCTATTCCTCGGCGATGATCCCCATCCTGGCCGAACGCTTCCCGGCCGCCCGGCTGTCGGTCCTCGATCCCACGGTGGACGCCGACCACCCGATGCGTGGATTGCTGCTGCGCAACGAGTCCGAACTGCAGTTGGCCGCCGGGCCGGTCACCGTCTTCGACGGCGGGTACGCCGGAACCGCAGAGTTGCAGGATTTCCTGCCCGGTGACCAGCAGGTGCTCACCCACGCCCGCGACCTGGCGGTCACCGTGCACCAGGGCGACGACCGGCCGGTGCAGCGACGCAACGAGACCGCCCTGGTGGACGGCATGGTGCGCACCACCACGACCCAGACCGCGGCCCTGGTGTTCGAGCTCGACTCCACGGCGGCGACCGACCGACTCGTGATGCTGATCGTCCCGGACGTCCCGGGAGCCGAGCTGCTGAGTGTCGGCCCGGAGCCGCTGCGTGAGGGAGGTCAGCGCCGTTTCGGGGTGTTCCTGCGTGGGCGCCGGGGAGAATCCGGCGGGGATGACCCCGAGTCGATCCCGGTGCAGGTCACCGGTGAGGCGGGGGAGCGGGTCAGCCTGGAGATCGCCGTCCGCACGGTGCAGCACCGGGACGTGGCGGTCGCCTCGGCGCCCGGGGTGCAGCTGCGGCTCTGCCTGGATCACGGCGAGCTGACCGAGCAGCAACGTGGCGTGCTGACCGATCTGGCCCAGGTGGCGGCCCAGCGGACCACGGTCGAGCAGGAGCTGGCCGAGGTGCAGCGCCACCGGGGACGCATCAGCGACGATCAGGAGCGGATCCGCGGCAACCTGAACAGCCTCGACCACAGTTCCCAGCTCTACCAGCGCTATCTGGCCACGTTGAACGGGCAGGAGGACGAGCTGGTCGAGCTGTGGGACACCGAGCAGCAGCTCGGCGAGCGACTGCAGCAGCTGTGGGCCCGCGGCACCGACCTCGCCCGGCAGCTGAGCCGGGCCCAGTGATCAGACGGGCCCGGTCCTCAGGTCCAGGCCCAGGTCGAGCACCGGCGCGGAGTGGGTGAGCGCGCCCACCGCGACGAAGTCGACCCCGCTGGCGCCGACCGCGGCCGCGTCCGAAAGGCTGAGCCCCCCGCTCGCCTCGGTGCGTACGCCGGCGGGTCGGCACAGCGCCACGGCCTCGGTCAGCTCCACCGGGCTCATGTTGTCCAGCAGCACCAGGTCGGCGCCGGCCTCGATCGCCTCGCGGACCTGGCCCAGGGTGTCGCACTCCACCTCCACCGGGACCGCTGGGGCGTACCGGCGGACCGCCGCGAAGGCGGCCGCCACCGACCCGGCGGCGGCGACGTGGTTGTCCTTGACCAGCGCCGCGTCACCGAGGCCCATCCGGTGGTTCACCCCACCGCCGCAACGGACCGCGTACTTCTGCAGGATTCGCAACCCTGGCACGGTTTTCCGGGTGTCCCGGACCCGGGTCCCGGTACCACTCAGCGCATCGGACCAGGCGGCGGTCGCCGTCGCCACCCCGGACAGCTGGCCGAACAGGTTGAGCAGGCTGCGTTCGGCGGTGAGCAGGCAGCGCAGCGGCCCGGTCAGGGTGAGTGCCACGTCACCGGGCCGGACCCGGTCGCCGTCGTGGGCGACCAGTTGCACCTCCACCCGCACGCCCTGCTGCTCGGCGAGGGTGTACGCCACCGCGGCCGCGACCGGTACCCCGGCCAGACAGCCGGGCCGACGGGCCACCACGTCGGCGGTCCCCGCCGCGTCCTGCGGAAGGGTCGCCAGCGAGGTGACGTCGGGGCCCCAACCGAGGTCCTCGGCGAGGGTCCGCCCCGCCACCTCCAGCACGTGGTCGACGGGGAGCCCCGCCGCGGTCAGCGCGTCGGTGACCTGCTCGGGCAGGGTGTTCATGCGGCGTACTCCTTCAGATCGGTGGTGATCGGTTCCCATCCGATGGCGAGGGATCCGTCGGCGTCCAGGGACAGCGTGCTGCGGCCGAGCCAGCGCGCGTCGGGTTCGGGGTGGTCGGCCCGGCGGTGGCAACCGCGCGACTCGGTACGCCGCAGCGCCGCGGTCGCGACGAGGGTGGCCAGCACCTGCAGGTTGGTCGCGGTCAGTGACTGGTCGTCGACGGGGCCGGGGCGGGTGGGCAGTCGGCGCAGGGCGCTCAGCGCCCGCGCCAGGCCCGGTCCGCTGCGGCGTACGCCCACCTCGGTGTCCATCAGCCGACGCAGAGGCGCCGTGGTCGCGGGCGACATCGCCACGCCCTGCCGGCGGGGGACCGGGGTCGAGCCGGTGCCCAGGGCGAACCGGTCGCCGACCAGCAGTCTGCCCACCCGATCACCGGCGACCAGGGCCTCGGTGACCGAGTTGGAGGCGAGCCGGTTGGCTCCCTGAACGCCGGTGCCGGCCACCTCGCCGACCGCGTACAGCCCGGGCAGCGAGGTCCGTCCGTCGAGATCGGCGGCCACCCCGCCGCACAGGTAGTGGGCGCCGGGGCGCACCGGGATCGGCTCGTTCACCGGATCCACGCCGCGCTCGCGGCACATCGCCAGGATCGCCGGGAAGTGATCGCGCCAGCGGCGTTCGCCGAACCCGGTGGCGTCCAGCAGGCACCCGTCGCTGCCGGTGCTCGCCATCCGGGCCTGCATGGCGGCGGCGACCACATCGCGCGGGGCCAGGTCACCCAGCGGATGGATTCCTTCCATCACGGGGTTTCCGGCGAGGTCGAGCAGGCGGGCTCCCTCGCCGCGGACGGCTTCGGAGACGAGTACGCCCCGGTCGCCCGGTCGGCCATGGCCGGGCGGCACCACCAGCAGGGTGGGGTGGAACTGGACGAACTCGAGGTCGCGCAGCACGGCCCCGGCGCGCAGGGCGGCGACCAGTCCGTCACCGGTCGCCACGGCCGGGTTCGTGGTCAACCCCCAGGCCTGACCGACTCCACCGGCGGCCAGCACGACGGCCCCGGCCAGCAGCTCCCCGACCCTGCCGTCGGCGTCCAGCACCCGTACGCCGCAGCACGCCCCCGCGGCGTCGGTCAGCAGGTCGACCAGCCGGGTGCCCGTGGACAACCGCACCACCGGATCGGGGCCAGACCAGGCGGCCGCCACCGTCGCGACCAGCGCCCGCTCGACCTCGGCCCCGCTCGAATCTCCGCCGGCGTGCAGAATCCGCCGGGCGTGGTGTCCGCCCTCGAGGTGCAGGTCGAGGGCACCGTCGGGGGTGCGGTCGAACTGCGCACCGAGTGCGATCAGCCGGCGGATCGCCGCCGGAGCCTGGTCGACCAGCTCGGCGACGGCCCGCGGGTCGCACAGACCGGCCCCGGCGGTGAGGGTGTCGGAGAGGTGCAGCTCGGGGTTGTCGTCGACCGACCAGACCGCGGCCAGCCCGCCCTGGGCCCATGCGGTGGCCGAGTCGGTGACCGCCGCCCGGGTGACCAGCTCGGTCGGGATCCCCGCCGCGGCCAGCCGCGCGCTGGCGGCCAGTCCGGCGGCGCCGCTGCCGACGACGACGACCGCGGTGCGGCGGCGCCAGGCCGGTGCGGTGGTGGGGAGTTCCGCTGCGATCCTCATCGTGGCCTCACTCCCCGCCGGCGGGCCGGCCGATGGCGACCATCCGCTCCACCGCACGCCGGGCCCGGGCGGCGAGGTCGGGGTCGACGACGACCTCGTCGGTGCCCTCGAGCAGGCTGCGCAGCACCTTGGGTGGGGTGATCTGCTGCATGAACGGGCAGGCGGCGCGCGGGTTGACGGGCCGGAAATCCGTGTGCTGGTTGACCTTTCGGAGCTGGTGCAGCATGCCGATCTCGGTCGCCACCAGTACCGTGCCGGCGCGGGTGGTGCGGGCCTGGTGGAGCATGCCACCGGTGGACAGCACGTGGGTGCGCTCGGCCGGCAGCTCACCGCGCCCGGCCAGCCAGAGGGCGCTGGTGGTGCACCCGCACTCGGGGTGGACATAGAGCTCGGCACCGGGGTTGGCCCGCACCGTCTGTTCCAGGTCGGCGGGTGAGATGTCGGCGTGCACGTGGCACTCACCGAGCCAGACCCGGATGTTGTCCCGTCCGGTGACTCGGCGCACGTGGGCGCCCAGGAACTGGTCGGGGCAGAACAGGATCTCGGTGTCCGTGGGGATCGAGCGGACCACGTCGACCGCGTTGGACGAGGTGCAGCAGATGTCGGTCTCCGCCTTCACCGCGGCGGTCGTGTTGACATAGGAGACCACCACCGCGCCCGGGTGCTCGGCCTTCCACGCCCGCAGCTGTGCGGCATCGATGGTGTCCGCCAGGGAGCACCCCGCGGTGGCGTCCGGGATCAGCACGCGCTTGTCGGGGGAGAGGAGCTTGGCGGTCTCGGCCATGAAGTGGACCCCGGCGAAGACGATGGTGCGCTGCGGGGCGGCAGCTGCGATCCGGGACAGCGCGAGCGAGTCGCCGACGTGGTGGGCCACGTCCTGGATCGCCGGCAGCTGGTAGTTGTGCGCCAGGATCACCGCGTCCTGCTCGTCCGCGAGTCGGCGTACCCGCTCCTGCCAGTCCCGCAGCTGGGTGGCGTCCCAATGGCGCCATTCGTCATCGGTGCTGAACCGATCGGTGTCGAGCTGGGTGGTGGTCATCATCGCTCCTTTTCGACTGTCGGACGAAAACCAGTTTGCGACTATTAGGCGGAAAATGCAAGCGCTAGGGTTCGGATCGTGGACGCGCAGGTGGATCGGTTCCGGCACGAAGCCCTCGCCGTGGTGCTGCAGGTGCGCGGCCTCGACCAGCAGGAACCGCGCCTGCAGGTGCTGCTGAAGCAGCGTCATCGCGATCCGTTCGCCGGTGCCTGGGCGCTGCCGAGCGGCCCGGTGGGAGCGGGGGAATCGTTGGGGGAGTCGGTGCGCCGACACCTGGCAGCCCTGATGCAGGTCCGCGAGCTGGCCCACCTGGAGCAGCTGGAGACCCGGGGAGAGGTCGGGCGCGATCCCAAGCAGCGCACGATCGCGACGGCCTACCTCGGGCTGGTGCCGTGGACCAGCGAGCCGGAATTGCCGCCCCGAGTCGGTTGGCATCCGGTGGACGCGCTGCCGGAGATCGCCTTCGACCACGCGGAGGTGGTGCGCGACGGCGTACGCCGGCTGCGATCGAAACTGTCCTACACCAACATCGCCTTCGCGCTCGCCCCGCAGCGGTTCACCCTGGCCGAGCTGAGGGACATGTACGCCGCCGCTCTCGATCGCAAGGTGTCGGTCACCAACCTGCAGCGGATCCTGCTGCGACGCGGTCAGCTGGAGTCGACCGGGGAGCAGCGCACCCAGCAGGGGCGCGGGGGCGGCCGGCCGGCGGGGCTGTTCCGGTTCACCGAGTCCCGGCTGCGGGTGACCGATCAGTTCGCCACGCTCCGTCCCGGGGGCGAGCGGTCCGCCCGGGCCAAGCCCTGAGTGGCTGAGCGGGTCAGTCGGGGCAGTTGGCGCAGAGCCCGAACAGCTCCAGCTCGTGACCGACGTCGCGGTAGGAGTGCTCGGCGGCCACCTTGCTGGCCCAGCGCTCCACCGTCGGGCCGGAGATCTCCACGGCCCGGCCGCAGCGTCGGCACACCAGGTGGTGATGGTGCTCGGTGGATTCGCAGCGTCGGTACGCCTGCTCGCCGTTGACCCGGATCACATCCAGTTCGCCGCTGTCGGCCATCGCCTGCAGCGTCCGATAGACCGTGGTCAGTCCGACGGATTCGCCGGCGGCGCGCAGCAGGTCGTGGGTCTGCTGGGCGGTGCGGAAGTCCTCGACCTCGGCCAGCAGGGCGGCGATGGCGGCCCGCTGGCGCGTCTTGCGCTGTCCGGGCTGGGCCGGTGCCGGGGTTCCGACGCAGGGGTCGATCGCGGGTGCGTTCATCGCGCAGATCCTTCCTGGGCAACAGATTCGGCGGGGCTGTGCAGACCGGGTTCCGTCGTGACGGTGGGTCGGGTACGCCGCTGGCGCAGCCGGGTCAGCGGCCACGACAGCACGAACACGCTGATGGCGAGCACCACGATCAACGCACCCGGCGCCACGTCGAGATAGAACGACCCGGCGGCACCGCTGACCGAGACGACCACCCCGATCACCATCGACGCGCCGAGCGCGGCGGCGAACCCGCGCACCAGGTTGCTGGCGGCGGCGACCGGGACCACCATCAGCGCGCTGACCAGCAGCAGTCCCACCGTGCGCATCGAGATCGTCACGGTGACCGCGGCCAGCACCACGATCAACAGGTTGTACGCCTGGACCCGCAGCCCCTGGGTGCGGGCGAAGTCCTCATCGGCGGTCACGGCGAACAGTTGCGGCGCCAACCCCACCGCGCAGCTGAGCACCACCACCGCCAGCGCCGCGACGAACCACACGTCGGCCGAGGACACCGTGGTCAGTGACCCGAACAGGTACTGCGCCAGCGCCCCGGCGCCCTGGCCGGCAACCCCGGCCATCAGCACCCCGGAGGCGAGGCCCCCGTAGAACAGGATGGCCAGACCCACGTCTCCGGTCGCTTTTCCCTGCTGGCGCAGCAGTTCCACGGCGATCGCACCGAGCACGGCGACCACGACCGCGACCGGGGTGGGGGCACTGCCGGTCATCAGTGCCAGCCCCACGCCCGCGATGGCGACGTGTCCGAGGCCGTCGCCGAGCAGGCTGAGCCGTCGCTGCACGATGTAGGTGCCGATCGCCGGGGCCATCAGTCCGGTGAGCAGCGCCGCGATCAGCGCCCGCTGCATGAAGTCATAGCCGAGGAGTTCGATCACCGCTGCCACTCCCGCTCCACTGCACCGTCCACCAGGGACAGCTCGGGTTCGCGGCCCGGTTCCTCACAGTGCGGATCGTGGTGATCGTGCCCCGCCGACCGCGGCGCACCGTCGTGCACCAGCCGCCCGTTGCGCAGCACCCACGCCCGGTCCATCATCCGATCCAGCGGCCCGAGGTCGTGCAGCACGACCAGCATGGCCATCCCCTGTCGCTTCAGCCCGTCAAGTACGCCGGTGAGCTCGGCCTGGGTGGGTAGGTCGACCCCGGCCATCGGCTCGTCGAGCACCATCAACCGCGGTTCGCTGGCCAGTGCCCGCGCGATCAGCGCCCGCTGCTGCTGGCCGCCGGAGAGCTCGCCCAGCTCCAGCCCGGCCTGGTCGCCGAGCCCGACCCGCTCGATGCACTGCTGCACCAGCCGGCGATCACGGGCCCGAGCGGGCAGCAGGGGGCGACGTTGCGCGAGTCGTCCCGACGCGACGACCTCGCGGACGGTGGCTCCCTGCAGTGAGGTGGCGGACCGCTGCGGCACGTAGCCGACCTTGGCCCAGTCGCGGAACCGCTGCTGCGGCGTACCGAACAGCGAGATCTGGCCGCGGTGGGGGACCAGGCCGAGCAGCGCCCGGACCAGGGTGGTCTTGCCGGACCCGTTGGCGCCCATCAGCGCCACCGCCTCGCCGGCGTACAGCTGTCCCGAGACCGACGACACCACCGCCACGCCGCCCAGGCTGACGCGGAGGTCGGTCAGGGTGACCACCTCGGTGGGTGAAGTCGGTCGGGTCTCGCGGGTCAGTTGCACTCGTTCGCAGCCTTGAGGGAGTTGAGATTCGATTTCATCACCTCAATGTAGTTGGTGCCGCGGGAATCCTTGGTCAGCCCTTCCAGCGGATCCAGCACGTCGACCTTGAGGCCGAGGTCGCCGGCCACCGCCTTGGCGACCTCGGGGGAGACCAGCGTTTCGTAGAAGATGGTCGTCACCCCGTGCTGCCGGGCCTCCTGCTGCACGCTGGCCACCCTGGCCGGCGACGGTTCCTCGTCGGGGCTGAGGTCGCGGATGCCGATCTGGGTCAGCCGGTAGCGGTTGGCGAGGTAGCCGAAAGCCGCGTGGGAGGTGATGAACTCCTTGCGCCTGCAGTTCGCCAACCCGGTCTGGAATTCCCGGTCCAGGTTGGTCAACTCTGTCTCGACGGTCTGCGCGTTCTGCGCGAACGTCGTGCCCTGTTCGGGTTTGGCGGCGCTCAGCTCCCTGCTGACGGCCTGGCTGATCTTGACCATGTTGGTGGGGTCCAGCCAGGCGTGCGGGTCGTTGGCCTCCCCGTGGCCGTGGTCATGCCCGTGGCCGTCATCGCCGCCTGCCTGGGGGGCGAGGGTGACCACGGTGGCCAAATCGAGGGCGCGCTTCGGCCGGGCCTGCTCGATCGCCCTGTCCACCGCCGGCTGGAATCCCTTCTGATAGACAACGACGTCGGCATCACTCAGCGAGGCGACCTGCCGCGGGGTGAGCTCGAGGTCGTGCGGCTCGGAGCCGGGCTGGGTCAGATTGGTCACCTTGGCGGACGCCCCACCGACCCGCTCGGCGGCGTACTGGAAGGGATAGAACGCGACCACGACCTTCAGCTGACCAGGCTGGGCCTTTCCGGGGTCGGCGCTGCCCCCGCCACACCCGGCCAGGAGGAGGACCGAGGTGAGGAGCAGGCTGCCGAGCAGGTGATGGGGCTTCCGCATGGGTCGATCCTGCCATTGTGCAGGTGAAAATCAAAATCAATAAGGAGTTCCCCTGCATACGCCGCCCGCGCCGAGTAGCGTGGGTGCGGTGATCGTGGTGAACCGTTTCCGGGCCGGCTCCGGGTTCGAGGCGCGGCTGGCGCCGGTGGTCGAGCTGCTCAGCGGCAGGGACGGGTTCGTCGACGCCGAGGTGGGTCGCAACCTGGACGAGCCCGACCTGTGGGTGCTGGTCACCCGCTGGCGCGATGTCGGCTCCTATCGCCGCGCCCTCGGGGGCATGGAGTCGAAGCTGATCGTGGTCCCGCTGCTCAGTCAGGCGATCGACGAGCCGTCGGCGTACGACGCCTCCGACGCGGTGGGGGAGAACCGGCCGCGCGGCAGCTGAGGCCTCGACGGGCTCGGCCGGCGGTGAAAGTCCGATAGCCTGTGCGATGGACCAGAAGCGGGTGCCAGCCGGGTGCCCGTGGGTCGTCCGCCACGGCGTACGACCATTCGAGGAGGAGAGACGTGGCCCCGACCAGCAAGCTCGACAAAGTCATCAACCTGTGCAAGGACCGCGGGTTCGTCTTCCCGTGTGGCGAGATCTACGGCGGTACCCGTTCGGCGTGGGACTACGGGCCGTTCGGCGTGGAGCTGAAGGAGAACATCAAGCGCCAGTGGTGGCGGTCGATGGTCACCTCCCGCGACGACATCGTCGGGCTCGATTCGTCGGTCATCCTGCCCACCAAGGTGTGGGAGGCCTCGGGCCACCTGAAGGCGTTCGTCGACCCGCTGATCGAGTGCAGGTCCTGCCACAAGCGGTTCCGTGAGGACCACCTGCAGGAGGAGTACGCGGAGAAGAAGGGGATCGCCAACCCCGACGACGTCGACATGGCGCTGATCGCCTGTCCGCACTGCGGATCCAAGAATCAGTGGAGCGAGCCGCGGCAGTTCAACGGGCTGCTGAAAACCTTCCTCGGACCCGTCGAGGACGAGTCCGGCCTGCACTACCTGCGGCCAGAGACCGCCCAGGGCATCTTCGTCAACTTCGCCAACGTGATGACCGCAGCCCGGATGAAGCCGCCGTTCGGCATCGGCCAGGTCGGCAAGTCGTTCCGCAACGAGATCACGCCCGGCAACTTCATCTTCCGCACCCGCGAGTTCGAGCAGATGGAGATGGAGTTCTTCGTCAAGCCGGGCAGCGACGAGGAGTGGCACCAGTACTGGATCGACGAGCGAATGGGCTGGTACACCGGCCTCGGCATCGACGCCGACAACCTGCGGCTCTATGAACACCCGCAGGAAAAGCTGTCGCACTATTCGAAGCGCACCGTCGACATCGAATACCGCTTCGGCTTCGTCGGCTCGGAGTGGGGGGAGCTGGAGGGGGTCGCCAACCGCACCGACTTCGACCTCACCACGCACGGTCAGCACTCCGGCAAGGACAAGCAGCTGCAGTACTACGACCAGCAGGCCAACGAGCGCTGGACCCCGTATGTGATCGAGCCGGCGGCCGGGCTGACGCGCTCGCTGATGGCGTTCCTGGTCGACGCGTACGCCGAGGAGGAGGCCCCCAACGCCAAGGGCGGCACCGACACCCGCACCGTGCTGAAGCTCGACCGTCGCCTCTCCCCGGTCAAGGCCGCGGTGCTGCCGCTGTCGCGCAACGAGGCGCTCTCGCCGAAGGCGCGCGACCTGGCCAAGCAGCTGCGGCAGCACTGGAACGTCGACTTCGACGACGCCCAGGCGATCGGGCGCCGCTATCGCCGCCAGGACGAGATCGGTACGCCGTTCTGCATCACCGTCGACTTCGACACCCTCGAGGACAACGCGGTGACCGTGCGCGACCGCGACACGATGGCGCAGGAGCGGGTGGGGCTGGACCAGGTCGAGAGCTACCTGGCCCAGCGACTGATCGGCTGCTGAGGGGTTCTCGCTGACCCTGCGGCCGGGGGATGATGAGCCATGCGAACGAAACTCCCGGCCCTGGCGGCGCTGCTCCTGCTGGCCGGGTGCTCGGCGCAGGGGACCCCGGCCACCCCGTCCGCCCCCGCGCCGCTGCCCGAGGCGAGCGCTCCCGCCACCTCCAGCGCCCCGGCCGCCACCCCCTCGGGTACGCCCCAGCCGTCCCGCGGTCCGTCCGCGGCGGCATCCACCGGCTCGCGCGCCGCGACGCCCACCTCTGGCCGGTCCGGAACGCCCAGTGGCGGAGCGGCGCCCGCCGGGCCGGTCGATCCGGAGGGCTACCGGGTCGACCGGGCGTACTATTTCAAGTCGCCCAGCGGAAACATCTTCTGTGCCATCCAACCGCGCAGCGACGTGCAGACCGTGGGATGCCAGTCCGACCAGGTGATCCCCACCCTGCCGAAGTGCAACAAGCCCGATTCCCTGGCGCCCGGCGCGTGGTTCGGCTCGGACGACAACTCACCGGTGCACAAGGACTGCGTCAACCAGGGCTTCTTCATCGGGCAGAACCCGAAGGTGCTCGGCTATGGGCAGGTGCTCACCGTCGGCCGCTATCGCTGCGAATCACGAACCACCGAGGTGCGCTGCGGCGTCGACGGCACCGACCGGGGCTTCCGGATCTCGAAGGAGCGGATCGACACCAGCGGCTGAGAGGCTGGTCTCCTGGTCCAGATCTGCGCCTCGAGTCGCAGGAAGGGACCAGATGTGGCAGCCGGGAGTCACGGCCCGGATCAGTCCCGGCCCGCCAGGTTCAGCCCGCTGTCCCCGTCGAAGAAGTGCAGCTCATCCGCGAGCGGGCGTACGTGCAGCACGTCACCGATCTGCGGGCGGGTCCGCTTGTCCAGCCGGACGGTGATCCGGTCCTGGCGGACGGAGGCCGCCTCGTCCTGGGTGATCCGCGGGGTGGCGTACACGAAGAACTCCGAACCCAGCGCCTCCACCAGGTCGACCTGCAGGGCGATCGCGTCGGGTTCGGTCTCACCCACCAGCTGCCACGATTCCGGGCGTACGCCGAAGGTCACCGTCGCCGCGTGGGCGCGGGCGGGCAGCGCAAACCGATGCCTGCCGAGGATTGCTGCTCCCTCGCGCACCTCGAGTCCGTCGATCAGGGTGATCGCCGGTGAACCGATGAAGCCGGCCACGAACGTGTTGCGGGGCTGGTTGTAGAGCTCCTCGGGCGAGGCGACCTGCTGCAGCCGGCCGTCCAGCAGCACGGCGACTCGGTCGCCCATCGTCATCGCCTCGGTCTGGTCGTGGGTGACGTACACCGTGGTGATGCCGAGGCGGCGCTGCAGGGCGGCGATCTCGGAGCGGGTGGAAACCCGAAGTTTCGCGTCCAGGTTGGAAAGCGGCTCGTCCATGCAGAACACCGCCGGCTGGCGGACGATCGCCCGGCCCATCGCCACCCGCTGCCGCTGGCCGCCGGACATCTTGCCCGGCTTGCGATCCAGCAACTCCTGCAGCTGCAGGATCTTCGCCGCCTCGTCGACCCGTTGGGTGATCTCCCTGCGCGACAACTTGTGGTTCTCCAGCGCGAACGCCATGTTCTGCCGGGCCGTCATGTTCGGATAGAGCGCATAGGACTGGAACACCATCGCCACGTCGCGGTCGCGGGGGCGTACGCCGGTCACGTCCTTGCCGTCGATCCGGATGTGCCCCTCATCGGTGGGCTCCAGCCCGGCCAGCATCCGTAGGCTGGTGGACTTGCCGCAGCCCGAGGGTCCCACCAGGACAAGGAATTCGCCGTCGGTGATCTCCAGGTCGAGAGCGTCCACGGCGGGACGGCTGCCGGCCTCGAAGATGCGTGAGGCCTGATCGAAACTGACCGTTGCCATGGTGGGTCCTTCGTTGTCCGTGTGAGCTGGGCCGGTGGCCCGTGGCCGCCGGCGGGTGTCCGCCCGGGGCAGGAGTGGGCCCCGGGCGTACCGGTCAGAGCTTCGGCTTGATGTCGCGCTCGTAGGTCTTCCTGGAGTCCTCGTCCAGCTGGGCGAAGACGGCGGCGACGTCCTGGCCGCCGGTGGTGATCTTGTCCAGACCCTCACCGATTCGACGACCGCCACCCGGAACGAACACCCGGGCGTAGTCCTGCGGCCCGGTGTTCTCCTGCAGCTGCTTGATGGCGGTCATCGCCCGGGGCTCGCCCTGCAGGTATTTCTGCTCCGAGGGGTCCTGCATCGCCGACTTGCGCACCGGCATGTACCCGGTGGCCTGGGTGAAGGTGGCGGTGTTCTGGGCGTTGGTGATGAAGTCGATGAACTTCACGGCCAGCTTCTTGCGCTCGTCGGAGATGTTCGCAGGCACGGCCAAGCCGGCACCACCGGTCGGACAGCCCGGCTTCGGGCCGGGCAGATAGGCGGTGCCGAAGTTCACCTTGGCCTGCTTGATCAGGCCGCCGAGCGAGCCGGTCGACTCGAGCAGGGCGGCGGACAGGCCGGTGCCGAACTCGTTCGTCGGGTCCTTGGTCACCTTGATCTTGTTCGCCTTGGACATCGAGGCGAGGAACTTGCCGGCCTCCAGCGACTGCGGGGAGCTGAACTTCATGTCCCACTTGTCGGAGTACTTTCCGCCGAAGGTCCAGATCATCCCCTGGAAGTACCAGTCCAGGTAGTTGGTGCCGTTGGACACCGTCAGCGGGGCGACGTTGCCGTTGGCCTGCTGCAGCTTGCTGGCGAACTGGTCGAACTCCTGCCAGGTGGTCGGTCCGCGGTCCTCCAGCCCGGCCTTCGCCCACATGTCCTTGTTGTAGTAGAAGAGGCAGGTCGAGCGGGCGTACGGCATCGCATAGTGCTTGCCGTTGAACGTGTAGTCCTCGCGCAGGGTGTCGATGTAGTCGTCGGCTTTCACCCCGACCTGGCTCCACAGCTCATCGAGCGGGGTGATCGCCTTGTTCAGCGCGAAGTTGAACCAGGTCACGTCGGAGGCGACGAGCACGTCGGGCAGGTCGCCGCCGGTGAGCGCGGCGTTGAACTTCTGGGCGACCTCTTCGTAGTTGGCGCCGGCGTCGACCAGCTCCACCTTGGTGCCGGGGTTGGCGGCGACGAAGGCGTCGATCAGCTTCTGCTCGATCTCCTTCGACTTGCCCGGGTGGTTGGACCAGAACTTGATCACCCCCTCCTCGCCCTTCTGGACGGGAGCCGAACCGGTGCCGGCGCAGGAGGTGAGGGTGGTGGCGGCGGCGACGCCACCGGCCAGGGTGAGGAAGTTTCGGCGGTTGATCTGCATGGTTCTCCTTGTGGTGCGGGGATCGGGGACGGTTGAAGTCGTGTGCGGTCAGCCCTTGACCGCGCCGGCGGTGAGGCCCTTGATCATCTGTTTCTGCAGCACCAGGAAGATGACCAGGATCGGCAGCATGGTGAGCACGGTGCCGGCCATCACCGGGCCCCAGTTGGTCAGGCCCTCGTTGTTCTGCAGCAGGGTCAACCCGACCGGCAGCGGGGCGACCTTGTCGTTGTTGGCCATCAGGAACGGCCACAGGTATTCGTTCCACTCGTTGACGATGGTGATCAGCGTGAACGCGATCAGGGTGGGCCACGACATCGGCAGCACGACCCGGAACAGCAGCTTGAGCGGACCGGCGCCGTCCATCCGCGCCGCCTCGATGATTTCGGTGGGCAGTGAGCCGAAGTGGTTGCGCAGCAGGAAGGTGCCGAAGGCCACCCCGGCCAGCGGGATGATGATCCCCTGGAAGGTGTTGCGCCAGCCGAGCTGGGCGACCAGGGCGTAGTTGGAGATCACCGTGATCTGGTTGGGCACCATCAGCGCCGAGATCACCACGATGAAGAGCAGGTTGCGCCCGGGGAAGCGCAGGAAGGACAGGGCGTACGCCGACATCACCCCGAGCGTCACCTTGGCGATCGTCAGCGCGGTGGTGATCACGATCGAGTTGACCAGGTAGTTGAGGAAGGGCACCTCGGTCATCACCGTCACAAAATTCGCACCGGTGAAAGGATTCGGCAGCCACGTCACCGGCTGGGCATAGATGTCGGGCCGCTCCTTGAGCGAGGTGATCACGATGAAATAGATCGGCACCAGGATCATCAGCACCGTGACCAGCAGTCCGAGATAGCCGAGGGTACGCCCCAGCGTGCCGCGGCGGGTCGAGGAGTTCTCCGCCATCTCAGTCCTGCCTGTCCTGCAGCCGCACCTGGATCAGCGTGATCATCAGCAGGATCAGGAACATGATGGTGGCTACCGTGGCCCCGTAGCCGGCGCGGGTGTTGACGAAGGTCTCCTGATAGACCTGATAGACCATCGTCGTGGTGCCGGTGCCGTAGGGGCCGCCGCGGGTCATCACGTTGATGATGTCGAACACCTGCATGGAATTCAGCAGCACGGTGACCGACAGGAAGAAGGTGGTCGGCCGCAGCTGCGGAAAGACGACCCGCCAGAATCTGCGCCACGGTGAGGTTCCGTCGATCTCGGCGGCCTCGTCCAGCTCGGAGCGCCGGGCCTGCAGCGCGGCCAGATAGATCACGAAGACGTAGCCGACGGTCTTCCAGATGTAGGTCGCGGTGACCATGAACAGGGCCCAACCGGCGTTCTGGTAGAAGTCCGGCGGGGTCAGCCCGACGCGGCGCAGCAGGTCCTGGATCAGCCCGAACGACGGGTCGAAGACGAACTGGAAGGCGACCCCGATCGCGGCCCCCGAGATCACGAACGGCGCGAACACCATCGAGCGGACCGCGGCACGGCCGACCAGCTTCTGGTCCAGCAGCAGCGCCAGGGACAGCCCGATCGCCATCGATCCGACGACCGTGACCAGGGTGAAGATGGCGGTGTTGGAGAGCACCTGCCAGGTGTCGGCGCGGCCGGCCCACTCCTGGTAGTTCTCGATCCCGATGAAGGTGGCGTAGGGGGAGGAGATGTTCCAGTTGAAGAAGGAGAGCCGGATGTTGTCCAGCAGCGGGCGATAGGTGAACACGGCCAGCAGCACCAGGTTGGGGAGCAGGAGCGCCGCGGCCAGCAGCACCTCGCGGGCGTCGAGCCGTTGTCGGCGCGGGCGCCGGACGCGGTCCGGATGGGGATCCATCCTTGACCTGTTGGAAACCTGCGCGCTCACGATCCGGATCGTGGCGTGAACCCCGTAACACGCGGTGTCGGACAGATGAGCAACTGGTGAACGGTCGTTGCACAAGTGCTGTCTGTGGCTGGGGTGCGGTCGGTCTAGACTTGGTGGGCCCGATTCCCGTGCTCCGAGCGTGGAGGTGTGACGTGACCGATACCGCTGTGCTCAGCCGGCCGCTGCGCCTGCGCGCCCCCGGTGGCCAGGCCGTGGTCAGCGAGACCCCGGTGGTGCTGGCGCCGATGGCCGGGGTGACCAATGCGGCGTACCGGCAGCTGTGTCGCGAGCAGGCCGAGGCGGGTGGCCCGGCAGGTGAAGGGCGGAAGGGGCTGTTCGTCTGCGAGATGATCACCTCGCGCGGGCTGGTCGAACGCGACCGCAAGTCGCTGGAGATGCTCGCGTTCGATCCGGGGGAGAGCCTGCACTCGGTGCAGCTCTATGGCGTCGACGCGCCGACCATGGCGAAGGCGACCGAGCTCCTCTGCGGCGAGTTCGGCGTCGGGCACGTCGACCTCAACTTCGGCTGCCCCGTGCCCAAGGTGACCCGCAAGGGCGGCGGTGGCGTACTCCCGTGGAAACGCGACCGGCTCCGCGCGATCCTCACCGCGACCGTCCGCGCGGCCGAGCCCTACGGCGTACCGGTGACGATGAAGACCCGCAAGGGGATCGACGCCGACCACCTGACCTACCTGGACGCCGGACGGATCGCCGAGGACTCCGGCTGCGCCGCGATCGCGCTGCACGGGCGCACCGTGTCCCAGGCCTACTCCGGCACCGCCGACTGGGACTCGATCGCCGAACTGGTCGGCGCCGTGGACATCCCGGTGCTCGGCAACGGCGACATCTGGGAGGCCGAGACGGCGCTGGCGATGGTCCGCCACACCGGCGTCGCCGGGGTGGTCATCGGCCGCGGCTGTCTCGGCCGGCCGTGGCTGTTCCGCGACCTGGCCGACGCGTTCGCCGGGCACCACCGGCGCGCTCGGCCGACCCTGGGCGAGGTGGCCGCGACGGTACGCCGGCACGGCGAGCTGCTCAGCGAGCTGATGGGGGAGCAGCGCGGGGTGACCGACCTGCGCAAGCACATCGCCTGGTACTTCAAGGGCTATCCGGTGGGGGGAGAGGTGCGCCGAGGCCTCGGCCTGGCCTCCTCGCTGGCGGAGCTGGACGCCTGGTTCGCCCGGCTCGACCTCGACCAGCCGTTCCCGGAGGCCGAGATCGGCAGCCCGCGCGGCAGGCAGGGCACCCCGCGGGAGAAGGTCGTGATGCCCGAGGGGTGGCTCGACGACACCTCGGGGATGGAGCTCGACCTGGCCGGTGCCGAGCTATCCGATTCCGGCGGCTGAGGCACTTTCTCACCAGAACTCCTGACAACTACGCCGCATAGTAGTAGTACGTTCCGGTGTGGGGAACGCCCCCTTTCCAGGATCGCCGACCACCGCGATGCTGGACCGAGCATGACAGGACGACGGGGTTCGAAAGGTGGGGGTTGTGCCCAAGTTGACGGTGGATCCAAATGGTGTCGAGGTCCCGGTGGCCGAGGGCGAAACCGTCATGGCTGCGCTGAACAAGAACGGGTACACCTACCTTCTCGGCTGCCGACGTGGCGGTTGCGGGATCTGCAAGGTGCAGGTGACTGAGGGGGAGATCGAGCACAACCGGCCGGTGGCCGAGAGTGCGCTCTCACTCGAGGAACGTGACGAGAACGTCTGTCTCGGGTGCCGGGCGGTCCCTCAGGGTGACATCAGGATCACTCTGATGAAGTCCGCACTGCGGGTGACCAACCCGCTGCTGCACCCACCGGCGGCCTGACCCGGCAGCACCTGTCACCGCTACCGAAGGAGTTCTCATGGGCGTCATGCGCATGGGCTACGTACATGACCGGGTCACCGACCTGGCCGAGGCCAGGCACCACTACGCGAACACGCTCGGTCTCCATGAGACCAGGTCCGCCGCCAACGAGATCGCCGACATCGAGAAGCGCTGCCAGAGCTTCGGTGTGCGACCGAACGCTTCTCCCACGGTGAGGTCGAGGAGGTCGCCGGCGGCCTGCGCATCTTCACCCCCTCGGAGCAATTGTTCGAGGTCTATCACCAGATGACCGAGGTGGGCACCGAGGTCGGCACGCACAACCCGGAGGCGTTCCCGCGCCACCTGGTGGGGGTCGTCCGACCTGATGTCGGTGGACGATGTGCCGATCGACATCGGCCTCGCCCGGCGAGGTATCACCCGCGGCCAGACGGTCTATTTCTTCGCCCGGCGGGCAACCGCAATAAGGTGTTCGCCGGCGGCTACCTGGCCTATCCGGATCGACCCACGGTGACCTGGACCGCGGACCAGATCGGCAAGGGCATCTTCTGTCACGCCCGCGAGCTGAACGAGCGGTTCACCAGCGTCCTGACCTAGGCCGCAACCGCAGAAATCCAACCCGACAAGGAGAACCCGTGTCCGACAACCTCCGCAGCCAGCAGACCCTGACCCGTGCCGGCGCGCGCTCCGCGATGGACGCCGCGCTCGCCCGGGCCGAGGAGATGGGGGTGCAGGTGAACATCGCGATCGTCGACGCCGGCGGTCACCTGCTCGCCTTCGAGCGGATGGACGGGGCGATGTTGATCAGTGTCAGCATCGCCCAGGACAAGGCGTGGACCGTGATCGCCGGAAACGGCCTGCCCACCTCGCAGTGGCACGGGGCGATTTCCGGCGATCCCGCGCTGGAGCTCGGTTTCCCGCACCGGGACCGGCTGGTCGTCTTCGGCGGCGGCGTACCCGTCAAGGCGGGGGATGAGCTGATCGGGGCGATTGGGGTCTCCGGTGGATCGGCGGAGGAGGATGCCGACGTGGCGTCCGCGGGGGCCGCCGCGGTTCGATGACCAGCTGTCCAGAGGTCGACCGTGTGCCTAGAATCGGCGCATGGATCGGCAGGAGGACGGGTGGCACACCACCACGCCCAAGCCTGCCACCGACGGTGAGGGGCTGCGTTCGGTGGCGGCCGCGCTCGACCTGCTCGAGTGCTTCGCCGTCGACGGCGAGCTGGGTGTCTCCGACCTGGCCCGGCGGATGGGCGTGGCCAAGTCGACCGCGCACCGATTGCTGTCCACCCTGCGCAGCCGCGGGTTTGTCGAGCAGAGCTCGCAGACCGGGCGCTATCGCCTCGGGCTGCACCTGTTCGAGCTCGGTCACCTCGCCCAGGTCCGCTCCACCCTGCGGCAGGTGGCCCTGCCGGTCTGTCAGGAGTTGGTCCGGCGGACCGGGCTGACGGTCAACCTGTCGGTCCCGGACGGCTCGGACGTGGTGTTCGTGGAACGGATCGAGGCCGGGCCGACCGGGGTGGGGCTGAACGAGTCGGGTCGGCGGTTGCCGGCCCACGTGTCCAGCTCCGGCAAGGCGCTGGCCGCCTGGAACGACCCGCTGGCCCGGGCACGGGTCGAGGCCGGTTTTCCGCCCCGGGCCCGAAACACCGTGCGCTCGGCGGCCGACTGGGAACAGGCACTGCTGGAGGTGCGCCAGCGCGGGTTCGCGATCAGCCGGGACGAGTCCTATGACGGAGTGACCACGATGGCCGTGCCGGTGCTCGACGTAGGCCGGGAGTCGGTGGCCGCGGTGTCCTTCTTCGGGCGTACCGAGGATGTGGAACGCCGCCAGGCGTTGCTGCTGCAACTGCTCCAGCACGCAGCGACGCGGATCTCCAACGAACTGTCGACGGCCCGCCGCCAACCCATCTGATGCGCTCGTTCCTATCCCCGGAACATGCCTCGCAGGGCCACCCGAGGGGAGCCTAGATTGGTACCTGAGCGGCCGAAGTGCCGATAGCGCCGGATCCGCGGGGCACTGCGGATGTCCGGCCCTTCAACGAGGAGGATCTGTGGCCAAGTGGGATGAGACCAGCGTCGCCGAGGAGTTGCTCGCGTGCGAGGCCGAGCGACGAGACCGCGAACCGTTCACCGATGAATGGCCCGAGCTCGACGTCGACACTGGTTACCGGATCCAGGATGCCAACTTGGCCAAGCGGCTGGCGCGCGGCGAGGAGCTGATCGGGGTAAAGCTCGGGTTGACCAGTGAGGCGAAGCAGAAGCGGATGGGTGTGTACGCCCCGTTCGTGGCCTGGCTGACCGACGACATGGTGCTGCAGCCCGGTGAGCCCGTCCCTCAGGCCAAGCTGATCCACCCGCGGATCGAGCCCGAGATCGTGTTCGTGATGAAGGACCGGCTCGAGGGCCCCGGGGTCACCCGCGAGTCCGCGATGGCCGCGGTGGGCACCATCTCCTGCGGCGCCGAGGTGATCGACTCCCGCTACAAGAACTTCCGGTTCAAGGCCGGTGACGTGATCGCCGACAACGCGTCCTCCGGCGCGTTCGTGGTGGGCGACAAGAAGGTCAGCCCCGACGAGATCGACCTGAAGGCCGAGAAGGTGGAGGTCTACTCCGACGGCGAGCTCGTCTACACCGGCACCGGTGAGGACGTGCAGGGGCACCCGGGTGAGGCGCTGGCGCTGGCCGCGAACGACCTGGCCCGCCGCGGCCTGGCCATCGAGGCTGGCTGGATCGTGCTCACCGGCGGCATCACCGACGCGGTCTTCGCCCCGCCCGGTGGGCGTACCGAGGTCAGGTTCTCCACCCTCGGCGAGATCACCATCGAGGGCGGGTACCCGACCTCCGACCACGGAGCCAACTGATGCCGCTGATCGAGGTCACCCTTGCCGAGGGGCGCAGCCCCGAGAAGCTGCGCCGCCTGATCACCGCACTCACCGACGCGATCGTGGACACCGAGGTGGGCCCCCGCGAGTCGGTGCGGGTGATCCTTCGGGAGGTGCCGCCGACGCATTTCGCGGCTGGCGGCGAAACCCTCGCCGAACGCGCCGAACGGCGTACCCGTGCAACAGAATCCCAGAAATCCCAATCCCAGCAGCAGAATCCGGAAGGCAACTGACGTGAGCAATCGCAAGGAAATCACCGTTCGGCAGCTGCCGAACTTCATCAACGGCGAATACGTGGAGACCGGAAGCACCTTCGACGTGCTCTATCCGATCACCGGCGAGGTCACCGCCAAGGCGCACCGCGCCGGCCAGGAGCAGGTCGACGCCGCCGTGGCCGCCGCCCGTGCCGCACTGTCCGGGCCGTGGGGCAAGCTGTCGGTGTACGAGCGCTCTTCCATGGTGAAGGCGATCGCCGAGGGCGTCCGCAATCGCTTCGACGACTTCCTCGAGGCCGAGGTGCTGGACACCGGCAAGCCGTACGCCACCGCCAGGCACGTCGACATCCCGCGCGGCGGGGCGAACTTCGAGGCGTTCGCCGACGTGCTCAAGGAGCACGCCACCGAGACCTTCCCGATGGCCACCCCGGACGGTCGCGGTGCGCTCAACTATGGACTGCGCCGCCCGCGTGGGGTGGTCGGGGTCATCTCGCCGTGGAACCTGCCGCTGCTGCTGATGACGTTCAAGGTCGGGCCCGCGCTCGCCTGCGGCAACACCGTGGTGGTCAAGCCGTCGGAGGTCACCCCGTCGACCGCCACCCTGCTCGGTGAGGTGATGAACTCCGTCGGCGTGCCCGAGGGTGTCTACAACGTCATCCACGGCTACGGCGACACCGGCGCCATGCTCACCTCGCACCCCGACGTCGACGGCATCACCTTCACCGGTGAGACCGTGACCGGCACCCACATCCTCAAGGCCGTCGCCCCGACGCTGAAGGCTTCCTCGATGGAGATGGGCGGCAAGAACCCGGGCATCGTGTTCCCCGACGCCAATCTGGAGGTGGCAATCAACGAGCTCGGACGCGCGTCGTTCCTGAACACCGGCCAGGTCTGCCTGGGCACCGAGCGGATCTATGTGCACGAGTCGGTGTTCGACGAGTTCGCCGACGGTCTGGTCGAGTACGCCAAGAAGCTGAAGTACGGCTATCCGGACGAGAAGGAGACCACCTTCGGCCCGGTCGTCTCCGACGAGCACCGGGACAAGGTGATCAGCTACTACAAGCTGGCCCAGGACGAGGGCGCGGAGGTGCTGCACGGTGGCGGCGCGCCCAGCTTCGGCGATGAGCGCGACGGCGGCTCCTGGGTCGAGCCGACGATCTGGAAGGGTCTGGCGCACGATTCGCGGACCATGCGCGAGGAGGTGTTCGGCCCCTGCACCGGGTTGATCCCGTTCTCCGACGAGGACGAGGCGATCAAGCTGGCGAACGACACCAACTATGGGCTGGCGGCCACGTTCTTCAGCCAGGACGTGTCCCGGGTGCACCGGGTCGCGCCGCAGCTGGAGGCCGGCATCATCTGGGTGAACAGCTGGTTCCTGCGGGATCTGCGGACCGCCTTCGGCGGCATGAAGCACTCCGGCATCGGCCGCGAGGGCGGCGTACACGGTCTGGAGTTCTATACCGAGACCTCGAACGTCTGCGTCAAGTTGTGATTGGAGGCGCCGCCTCGCGCGCGTGGTGGCTGAGCCTGTCGAAGCCACACGCTCCCTGAGCGAGGAGCGCCAGCGACGAGTCGAAGGGCCGTCGGGCTGCTGAGTCCGACGGCCCTTCGCTGTTCCCCGCTAGGGTTGCCCGGGACGTCAACCATGGGAGTTTGAATGGGCCACGCCCGATTGTTCCTGCAGCACAGCCTCGCCAACTATGCGAGCGTCGCCTCGGTGCTGCCCACCTCGGCGCCGGCGTCGCGGTCGATGGCCGCCGAACTGATCCGGCGTGGGGGAGCACCGACCAGGATCCTCGAGGTCGGTCCGGGGGTGGGGCCGATCACCGCGCAGGTGGTCCGAGCGATGGGACCGGAGGATCGGCTCACCTGTGTGGAGCTCATCCCTGAGTACGCCGACGTGTTGCGCGAGCGCTTCCGCACCGAACCCGATTTCCGGGCGGTGGCCGATCGCTGCGAGGTGATCACCGGTGACGTACGCGACCTGGCCAAGGAGCACGCCGAGTTCGACGTGGCGATCGTGTCGGTACCGTTCAACACGCTGGGCGAGGAGGTGACCCAGCAGATCTTCGAGGTGGTACGCCGGGTGCTGCGGCCGGGTGGCACCTGCACCTACATCGAGTACGCCTGGCTGCGTACCCTGCGCGACGCGTTCACCGGCCTGGTCGGGCGCGGCGGCGGGCACTCGGCCTTCCTCGACGAACAGCTCAGGCGCTACCGCTATCGGACCGACCTGGTGCTCGGCAACGTGCCGCCGTCGTGGGCGCACCACCTGCGCTTCACCGAGGTCGCCGATGAGGAGGCGGAGCAGGTCGTCGCCGCCCCCGTGCCGACGACTTCCAGACTGTGGCCGGGAATGGGGATCGACCGCGACGGGATCGCGGTGGCCGCCGGTGCCGGCGTACTGGCGGGGGTGACCGCCCTGGCCACCCGCCGTGCCACTGGCGCAGCCCGCCGGCTCTGGCTGCTGCCGGCGCTGGCCGGGGTGGCCGGGGCAGCCTTCTTCCGCGACCCGGTCCGCCAGATTCCTGCCGACCCGGACGCGGTGGTGTCCTCGGTCGACGGCAAGGTGTTGAAGGTCGAGCGGCTCGAGTCCGACGAGCACCTCGGCCCCGGGCCGTGGCTGCGGATCGCCACCTTCCTGTCCATCTTCAGCGTGCACATCAACCGGGCCCCCGTCGCCGGGCGGGTGGTCGAGGTGATCGACCGCAACGAGGGCGGGTACGCCGCAGCGATGAAGCCGGCCGCCGAGCACAACGTCGCCAGGACCGTCGTGCTGCAGACCCGGCGCGGCCGGGTCGGGGTCACCCAGCGGACCGGAATGGTGGCCCGCCGGATCGTCGTCCGGCACGGGCGGGGCTCGGTGCTGGCGAAGGGGGAGCGGTATGGCCTGATCCGCTTCGGTTCGCGTACCGACGTCTATCTGCCCGCAGACGCCGCCGAGGCGGTCGTCAGCAAGGGAGCGGTGGTACGCGGGGGTTCCACGGTGATCGCCCGCTGGAGTTCCGCGGGCTGAACCGGAGGCGACGGCTACTCGAGGAAGGTGGGGGCGTCTTCCTCGGCGAAGCGGTACCAGAGGCCGAGGATCGGGCCGATCAGCAGGAAGGTGCCGATCACGGCCAGGAAGACCGTCGGCATGCTGATGATCGCGCCGACGCCGATCAGGCTGAGCAGCCAGGTGCGGATCCGCAGCATCTGGTTCAGCTTCGGGTAGGGCAGCAGCGACACCATCGCCGCCGCGCAGCCGAGCACCATGACCATCGCCGTCACGAAGTCGAGCTCGGGCACCGCCAGACTGGCGCCGATCAGGATCAGCGCGGCGATGGTGGTGGGCAGGCCCTGGAACCAGGTGCTGTTGTAGGGGGTCACGTTGAACCGTGCCAACCGGACCGCCGCGGCCAGCGAGATGGCGATGCAGCCGCCGCCGACGATCCAGGCGGGGCCACGATCGGCCAGCCAGAAATAGGTCACCAGCGGGGTGGCGATGCCGAAGGAGGCCATGTCGGCGAGCGAGTCCAGCTGGGCGCCGAACGGAGTGGACACCCCGAAGCGTCGCGCCAGTGTCCCGTCCAGTCCGTCCAGCGCAATGCAGCCGAGCAGGCAGGCGCGCGCCTCGGTCATCCGCCCCGACGAGGAGAGCAGGATCGCCGCCAGGCCGAGCAGAATGCTGCCCAGGGTGCAGGCCTGGACCAGCGCGAAGCCGATCATCCGACGTCGGCTGCGGTCACCCGCGACAAGCCGCTCGCTGCGCACCGGCAGTACCGCCGCGGTGCCCGCCTGCTGCCGACGATCGGGACGCAGGGCCAGCCCGCTGAGGCGGCGGCCACCGTGCATCAACGGCCGGGCGAGGGGTCGGTGCGGTCGGGTTCGGGTGTCCATGGCACGGGAGGTACGCGGCACGCCGTGGTGGCGTCGCCGAGACTGGTTCATCCCCGTCCTCCTCTGCTGGATCTGGTAGACGATAACCGGCGAGGGGGGAGATTCGGGTAATTCTGGAGGTTTCGGCGTACGCGCCCTCCCACCCCGAGAGCGGTGCTGGGAACGGTGCAGTAGCGTCGGCAGCAGCCCCGAACCGCCGAGGAGAACTGATGTCGGAGCCACTGCCGCGCGCCGTGCAATGGGCCGCCACCATGGCCGGCCACTCCACCTCCGGTGACGGTACGCCCGGCCCGCTGGTCCGCGCCCACCGCGATTCGGACGCCCCGGTCCAGATGCGGGGCCGACACGGCCGCGAGGAGCGGGAGGCCCGCGAGGCCGAGCTGCTCAGCCCCGGCGCGACGCTGGCCAGGGGAGCCGGCAATCGGGCCCGCGAGGAGGAACCCGACCCCGAACGGACCTGCTTCGAGCGGGACCGCGACCGGATCGTGCACTCGACCGCGTTCCGTCGGCTGGCCGGCAAGACCCAGGTGGTGGTGCACCCGGCCGATCACGAACGCACCCGGCTGACGCACGCCCTGGAGGTGGCGCAGGTGGCGACCTCGATCGCCCGCGGGATCGGGGTGAACGTGGCCCTGGTGGACGCCATCGCGCTGGGTCACGACTGCGGTCACGGGCCCGGCGGGCACGCCTCGGAGGACGCCTTCGACCACTACATCCCCGAGGGCTATGACCACGGACCCTGGGGGGCGGATGTGGTGCTCACCTCGCTCAACCTGTGCGCGGAGACCCTGGACGGGATCCGCAACCACTCCTGGTCACGGCCGGCGCCCGGCACGGTCGAGGGCGAGATCGTGTCCTGGGCCGACCGCATCGCCTACTGCGCCCACGACCTGGAGGACGCCGTGCACGCCGGAATAGTCGCCGAGTCGGACATCCCCGCCGAAGTGGCCGCGGTCTGTGGGCGTACCCGACGCGACCAGTTGCGCACCTTCGTCCACGCGGTGATCGACGGCGTCCACCAGACCGGACAGGTCGGGATGGCCCCGGAGCCGGCCCAGGCGCTCGCCGGGCTGCGGGCGTTCAACTACGAACGCATCTATACCCGGCCCGAATCGGTGGCCCAGGCGAAGGCCGTGGTCCGGTTGCTGCGGGCGCTCACCGAGCACTACGCCGTCCGCCCGCGCGAGGTGCCCGGGGGCAACGCGGCCGACCCCGGCAGCCCCGAGGCCGTCCGTGCGGCCGTCACCTGGATCGGTGGGATGACCGACCGGTACGCCTTCGACACGGCCGTGCGCGTGCTCGCCTGGCCGGTCGACGAGCTCCCGCAGGGCATCGACCGCAACCCCTGAGACCCGGCGCCTGACGCGCTGAGGTTCCCGGCACCTCACGACAGGGCGCACACCGCGGTGAACGGTGGCCGAGCCTGTCGAAGCCACGCGGTGTGCGCGCGAACCGCGCGTACGCCTGGACCGCTGGGTCAGCCGGCGACCAGCGAGCGCCAGGTGAGCGGGCCGACGACACCGTCGGCGGTCAGCCCCTCCCGCGACTGGTACGCCTTGACCGCGGCCAGGGTGGCCGGGCCGAAGGAGCCGTCGACCGCGATCTTGGCCCCGCCGGCGTTCAGCGCCAGCTGGACCGCCCGTGCCAGGTCGCCGGTGGCACCCTGCCGGACGGTCACGGCCAGCCGCGGCCAGGTGGCGGGGCCGACCACACCGTCGGCAGCGAGGCCGTTGCCGCGCTGGAACGCGATCACCGCCGCCCTGGTGGCCGGGCCGAACGAGCCGTCCACCTCGATCGAGGCGCGGTGGTGGCGGAGCAGCTGCTGGGCGACGCGGACGGCGAGTCCGGTGCTGCCCTGCTTGAGCACCGGCCAGGAGTCGGTGGCCGGCGGCGGGGGAGGGGGCGGCTGGATGCTGCCCATCGCCCTGGCCACCTCGGCCCGCAGGCGGGGCAGGTCGGCATAGAACTGGTCGCCGGGACAGGCCGTTCTCGACCCGTGCGACTCGCGGTGGCCGATGATGTGCGAGACGGGGATCTTGTACTGCTGGCAGAGCCAGGCCACGAACTGAACCAGCGCCTTGCGCTGCGCGGCGGGCGGGAGCTGGCTGGTGTAGGTGCCCTCGTTCTCGATGCCGATCCCGGTGCGGTTGGAACCGGGGGCGTGGATGCCCTCGATGAAGGTCTTTCCGCCGATCGCGGCGGCCAGGCTGCCGTGCCGGGCCTCCATGATCACCCCGCCGCGGGAGATGGTGAACTGCTGGCCGGAGTCACCCCACCCCTTGCTCATGTGATCGCTCTGGATCGAGCGGGCCACCGAGAACGCGTGGGCCTGGGAGGTGTCGGCGCTGTTCGGCCCGGCGGTGTGGTGGATGACCACATAGGTCGGCCGGTAACCGAGCGTGGTGAGCTCCCGGTCGGGCCGGCGGGCTCCCCACTCGCGGGTGCTGTAGATCCGGGGGCGCGAGACGGCGGCGTACGCCGTGGCGCCACCGACGCCGAGCGCGGCGGTGATGCCGACGGCCGCGGCTCCGCCGATCAGGGCGCGGCGGCTCAGGCGGGGATGCTGGATGGTGGTCGGGTTGCTCATCAGGCTGACTCCTCGTTGGGGTGCCTTTGAACCTAGGACCCGGCGGGGGAGTTGTCCGCTCCCGATCGACGGAAGTTTCCCCTTCGTCAGCAGGAAAGTTCCGGTGTCCCGGGGTTGTCAC
This sequence comes from Enemella dayhoffiae, assembly GCF_002250625.1. Lineage (GTDB taxonomy): Bacteria > Actinomycetota > Actinomycetes > Propionibacteriales > Propionibacteriaceae > Enemella > Enemella dayhoffiae. The sequence goes on from NZ_NMVQ01000046.1 coordinate 75,912, forward strand.
ATTCGCTCCAGGTGGTTCGTCAGGATGGCAGGAGCAGACGAAGGGGGCCGGAGATGGTGGACTCAGATGCACGGGCGGAGCAGTTCGACGCCGAACGAGCTCGGTTGGTCCGGATCGCGACCAGGGTCCTCGGTGACCCGGTGGAGGCCGAGGACATCGTGCAGGAGGCGTGGCTGCGGCTGCGGCGTACCCCCGAACCGATCGACAGTCTGCCCGCCTGGTTGACGACGGTGACCACTCGGCTGTGCCTCGACCGGTTGCGGGCGCGTACGCCGCTGCCGACCGAGGAGCCGGAGCCGGGCCCGGATCAGACGACCGCGGACCCGGCCGAGGAGGTGGCGCTGGCCGAGACCGTCGGGATCGCCCTGCAGGTGGTGCTGGACCGACTCACCCCCAGCGAGCGGGTGGCGTTCGTGCTGCACGACAGCTTCGGCATCGGGTTCGACACCATCGCCGCGATCCTCGGGGGTACGCCGGTCGCCGCCCGCAAGCTGGCCTCCCGGGCCCGGGCCAAGGTGAGCGTGCCCGACCCGGCCGACCGTGCGGACTGGGAGGTGGTGGACGCCTTCCTCGACGCCGCCCGCCGTGGCGAATTCGGTCGGCTGCTCGAGTTGCTCGCCCCCGACGTGGTGGTGTTCGGTGACGCCGACGCGGTCGCCGCGGGCACCCCCGAGCGGATCGAGGGCCGCGACGCCGTCGCCCGATTCTTCAACGGTGCAGCGAAAGCCGCCCTGCCCACCCTGCTCGACGGGCGAGCCGGGGCCGCCTGGATCCACCAGGGAGTCACCCGGGTCGCCTTCGACTTCGCGGTCACCGACGGCCACGTGCAACACATCGTGTTCCGTGCCGATCCCCAGGTGTTGGACCGGGTGGAGCGGCGTCGCCCCGTCGACTGAGCGTCAGTTGACCGCGACGGTGAGCTTCGCGACATAGCCGTCCCTCGCCGACCCGGTCACCGTTGCCAACTGCCGGGCCCCGTTGTCGTCTCGGAACACCATGTCCCGGCCCAGGCTGGTGCGGTCCAGGTTGCTCGTCGAGCGGGTATATCCGGTGCTCGCATAGACGGCCCGCGACGCGTCCTCGGGCAGCGCGATCTGGGAGGTCTTGACGATCTGCCGCCGTCCCGAGGTGGCCGCGGCCAGGGAACCGAACACCTCGAAGTGGAGGTGCGGCCAGCGCCCGTCATAGCAGCCGGGATAGATGGTGGTGAAGCGGACCGTCCCGTTGCCGTCGGTCTCGGCCACCCCGCGCAGATAGTTCTCGTTGCGGATCGCGCTGGAATACATCGAATACTGGCCGAGCTGGTCGGCGTGCCACAGATAGACCGCCCCACCGACCAGCGGCCGGCAGGCCTGGGCGAGGTTGAGCACGGTCAGCTCCATGGTCAGCGGTACGCCGGCAGCCACCCCGCTGGGCCCGCCGAAGCTGGAGCGCAGGTCGGTGCGCACGATGCCGCTCTGGGTGAGCGCGTTCGCCCCGTTGGAGCCGTCACCCGGATATGGGCCTGCGGTCTCGTCGGGCACCTCCGTCACACACTGGGTGCTTGCGGTGCCCGCACTGCCGGAGCCCGCGGTGCTCCCGGTCGTCGAGGTGGAGGTGGTGTCGGCGGCTGCGGTGCTGCCACTGGCGACCTGCTGAGGTGCGCATCCGGCCAGCCCGAGCAGCCCGGCCGCGCCGCCGCCGAACAGCAGCAGCGCCCGCCGGCGGTTCAGGGTGCCCAGGTCGAAGCCCAGCCCGCGGTCGTGCACGGCGCGGACATAGCGGTCGTTCTCGGTGTTCGGGTCGGTCATCTCGGCCTCGCTCGTCAGGTTCGCTCGATCGGTTCGTTTGGTGACACCAAATCTGACCGATCGACCCGGCCGCGGCCTGTGCGGTGTCTGTGCGGTTGCTGTGAGTGTGGGGGCGTCCGCGCCACCGCATAGACTGCGCCCGTGGCAGGCAGGATCAACGAGGAGGACGTGGCGGAGGTACGCAGCCGTGCCCGGATCGAAGAGGTGGTCGGTCAGGTCGTGGCGCTGCGCAACGCCGGCGGCGGTTCCCTCAAGGGGCTGTGCCCGTTCCACGACGAGAAGACGCCCAGCTTCCAGGTGACCCCGAGCAAGGGGTTCTACTACTGCTTCGGCTGCTCCGAGGGCGGTGACGTGATCACCTTCTTGATGAAGCACGACAACCTGTCCTTCAGCGAGGCCGTGGAAAACCTGGCCGACCGGGTCGGCGTACAACTGCGTCATGTGGACGGCCCCGGCGCCCCCCGGGCCGAACCCGGCCTGCGCACCCGCATCCTGGAGGCGAACGCCGCCGCTGCCGACTTCTTCTCCGACCAACTGACCAGCCCGGACGCCCTGGCCGGACGACAATTCCTTGCCCAGCGAGGATTCGACCGGTCGGCGGCCGAGCACTTCGGCATCGGCTGGGCCCCGCGCGGCGGCAAGGAGCTGCAGCGATTCCTGCAGGGCAAGGGATTCTCCCGATCCGACCTGGTGAAGGCGGGGCTGGCCCGGGAGTCCGGCTGGGACTTCTTCCAGGGTCGGCTGCTGTGGCCGATCCGGGACTCCTCCAAGCAGGTGGTCGGCTTCGGCGCGCGCCGCATCTTCGACGACGACCGGATGCCGGCGAAATATCTCAACACCCCGGAAACCCCGGTCTACAAGAAATCCCACGTGCTCTACGGTCTCGACCTGGCCCGCCAGCAGATCGGCAAGAAGGCCCAGGCGGTGGTGGTCGAGGGCTACACCGACGTGATGGCCGCACACCTGGCCGGGGTGGACACCGCGGTCGCCTCCTGCGGCACCGCCTTCGGCGAGGACCACGCGCGCACCCTGCAGCGGCTGATGGGCGGCGACGCGTTCACCGGCGAGATCATCTTCACCTTCGACGGTGACGCCGCCGGCCAGGCCGCGGCGCTCAAGGTGTTCAACTTCGACCAGAAGTTCATCTCCCAGACCTACGTGGCGATCGAACCCACCGGCCTTGACCCGTGCGACCTGCGGCTCGCCCACGGTGAGGCCGCGGTGCGGGAGCTGGTGGCACGCCGGGTGCCGCTCTATCGGTTCGTGATGAGCAACGTGTTGTCCAAGTTTGACCTCGACCGGGCCGACGGGCGGCTCGGGGCGCTGCGCGCCGCGGCACCGCTGGTCTCCTCGATCCGCGACACCTCGCTGGTGTCCGGCTATGCCCGCGAGCTGGCCGGGATGATCGGCATGGACGTCGACGAGGTACGCCGTGAGCTCGCCCGCGCCGCCGACCGGCGTCGCCGCGGCGAGGCCGAGCCGGAGCTGCCGACCGAACCGGCCGAAACCCCACGTCAGCAGGGAATGCCGTGGCCCGACCCACGCGAACGACGCCTCGTGGTGGAGCGGGACACCGTCAAGCTGCTGCTGCAGCATCCCGCGCTGTTCGGCGATTCCTGGCTGCGGCTGCGGCCCGAGGACTTCACGCATCCGGCGTACGCCGCGGTGCTGGGGGCCTGCCACCAGGCCACCGAACAGCAGCAGTCCGGGGTCGACTGGAGCCAGCGGGTGCGCGAGGCGGCCAGCTCTCCCGAGCTGGCGCAGCTGGTGGTGGCGCTGTCGGTGGAACCGCTGCTGCACGAACCAGACCAGGACTACGTCGCGGCCTATCTGGCCAAGCTGCAGCTGCTCACCGCCAACCGGCAGATCGCCGACCTGAAGTCGCGGCTGCAGCGCACCAACCCGGTCGAGCAGCAACCGGTCTACAACCAGATGTTCGCCAAGCTGCTGTCGCTGGAGACCGAGCGCAAGGAACTGCAGGCGCGCACGCTGGGTGTCAACGACTGAGCCGGTCGGGGAGGCCCCCGGGGCGGGGTCGATGTCACCGAGGGTGGGGATCCGGTGTCGTCCGAATGATGACTCCACAACCGGACCGAGGCGGCGTCCGATCGCTCGATCGTGGCCCATCGTGAAGGCATGGAGATCACACGGCTGAGGTCGGGACGGCTGCTGGATGCGGCCGAGGAGCGCGAGTTGGCGTACCGCATCGAGGTGGGGGTGTACGCCGCAGCGCTGCGCTCGGCGGGCGGGCACCCGAGGGTCGGTGAGGTCGAACTGACCGAGCTGGAACGGCTGGGTGCCGAGGCCTGGGACCGGTTCCTGCTGGCCAACCTGCGGCTGGTGTCGATGGTGTCGCGGGCGACGGCCCGGGGGACCGGTCACCAGGAACCCGACCTGTTCCAGGAGGGGTGCGCGGGGCTGGCGCAGGCGTTGCGACGGTTCGATCCCCGGGCGGGGGTGCGTTTCGCCACCTATGCGCTGCCGTGGATCCGCTCGTCGGTCGCGCGGGCCATCGAGCGCCAGCTCGGAGAGCCGGACCAGGAGCGCCGGCACCAGGCCCGCCGGGCGTGGTGGCGGCTGGCCCAGCAGCTGTCACGCGAACCCACGGCGGTCGAGGTGGCCGCCGACCTGGGCCAGGACTCGGTGCGGGTGGCCCGGGCGCTGCACGCGGATCACGGGGTGGTGCTGTTCGACGACACCACCTGGCGGGAGCCGTCGGACGAGGCCGCCCAGGCGCGGCTGGCGGCCGTGCTGCAGCACCGGGTGCCGGTCAAGCGGTGGCTGGCCACCCTGCCCCGGCTGGAGAGCGAGGTGATCTGGCTGCGGTTCGGCTTTGCCGGCGGTCCGCACGGGTACGCCGAGGTCGGGCGCCAGTTGCGGCTGCAGCCCAATCGGGTACGCCGGCTGGAGGCGCGCGCGTTGGACCGGCTGCGAGAGCTGTGCCACACCGACGACCTGCCGATGGCGGTCTGACGGGTTGGTCGTGGCCTGCTGGAGGGGGTGGCAGGATGACCGCATGGTCCTGTTCCGCCGGCACCGCACGAGCCTCGACCCGACCACCCGCGAGACCCTCGCACAGGCGTACGCCGAACGCTTCGGCCGGGCGATCGGCCGGCCGATCACCGCCACCCGAACCGACGGGTGCTGGTGTGTGCTGCTGCCGGACGCGCTGGCCGAGGAACGTGCAGACGGCTGGCGGTTCGTGGGGTGGCACGAGGTCGACCGCGGTGGCTGGAACTCCCAGAACAACGAGCTGCGCTGGGAACTGGTCGACGGCCGCCGCGGGGCGGTGGTGCTCGACGAGCCGGGGCGGCTGCCCGAGGTGTTCGCCGAGCGGGTGGCGGCCAGCATCGTCGTGCAGCAGCACATCGACCTGCCCGACTCCCGCGAAGGGGCGGTGATCAGCGCCCGACGCGACCTGGGTGACCGCGCGGCGGGACTGCTGTGGCGTACCAGACGCGGTCGCGGCACCCCCGACACCGCGGAGGTCAGGGCGCGGCTCGCGGCCGAGATCGAGCGGCTGCAAACCGATTACGACTTTTGACCCGACACTGCTAGAGTTATCAACCGCGCCGCGGCGTTCCCCCGTAGCTCAATTGGCAGAGCATTCGACTGTTAATCGAAGGGTTACTGGTTCGAGTCCAGTCGGGGGAGCCAACCCCACAAGCTCCTGACAAGGTGAAACCGGTCAGGAGCTTTTGCTTTCCCCGAGTCCCGCACGATTCGGGGTGCTCCCCGACGGCCCTACGATCGAGGCAGAGTCTTGGGGGGCGGCATGTGGGACAGCGAGATTATCGGCGCGATCATCGGACCGCTGCTGACCGGGTTGCTGGCGTTGATCGCCTACACCGTGCGCGAGCAGCTGTCGGTCCGCCGCTGGGACGACGAGCGGGACCGGGCACTCACCAAGGCGACCAACGAGGTCCGCTACATCGACACCTGGCTGTCCGCGCTGAACCGGTTGCCCGACAGCGACCCGGAGCGCGAGGTCAAACTGCAGCGCGCCCTGCTCGACCTCGAGCGCAGCTATCAGGTGATGTCCTCGGACCTGGCGGACGACGGGCCCCGCCCGCGCACCCGCACCCTTGGCGAGCACGTCCGCCACCTGCTGCTGCTCGACCTGCGCAAGACCTTCCCCAAGGTGCTGCGGGTCTTCTTCTATCTGTTCGCGCTGATGGGGCTGCTGTGGACCGCCGCGATCATCTCGGTCTTCGACTCGGGCAGCGAGCAGGGCCTCGGGCTGGAGATCACCGGGTCCGCGATCATCACCGTGCTCGGCTTCCTGCCCGCGCTGCTGGTCGGCATCTGGGCCCGGGCCGCTGACCGGGACAAGGTCCGCCCGCAGCCGGGCGTACCGCCGCCACCGAGTGGACTCCCACCCAGCGCTCTCCCGCAGGGTCCGTTCGCCGGTTATGGTCCGCGGCCGGGGGCCGGGCCGGATCCGTGGTCCGGACCATCCCAGCAGGAGTGGCTGCGCTAACCTGCGGGTCATGTCCGAACCCGTGAAGATCGCCGAGGTCGCCGACGTCGAACCCGGCCAGGCCGTGCAGATCGATCACCGGATGGCCGGGACCGGGGACAACCTGTGCCTGGCGCGCACGGAGTCGGGGGAGTTCTTCGCGGTGGACAACACCTGCACCCATTCGCTGGCGTGGCTCGCCGACGGCTGGGTCGAGGGGGACACCATCGAGTGCCCGGTGCACGCCGCCGCCTTCTGCCTGCGCACCGGCGAGGCGCTCACCCTGCCCGCCTCGGAGCCGGTCCGGGCCTACCAGGTGGAGGTCCGCGGCAGCGAGGTCTGGCTGGTCGGGCTCAGGCCCGGTGCTGCCGGCGACGCGCCCTGAGCCTGGCGGCGTACGCCTGGGACGCCTTCGCGCACACCTCGCGCAGCGCGTTCGCCTGGGTCCGCGGGTCGAAGTGCTGGGTCGGTCCGGACACCGACATGGCCGCCACCGGGACTCCGGTCGGCCCGAGGACGGGTGCGGCCACGCAGTTCAGCCCCAGCCGCACCTCCCCGCGGTCGAAGGCGATGCCGGCCTCGCGAATCCAGGCCAGCTCGGCCCGCAACTCGTCGGCATCGGTCACCGTGTGCTCGGTCCACGCCGGCAGCTCCTCGGCGAGCACCTCCTCCACCAGATCGGGGGCGTGACTCAGCAACACCTTGCCCACGGCGGTGCAGTAGGCCGGGATGCGGCCGCCGATGCGGGAGGGGGAGGGCACGCGGTGCAGGCCGTGCAGCTTGTTCAGATAGACCACGTCGCTGCCCTCGAGCATGGCCAGGTGCACGGTCTGCCGGGTCCGCTCATAGAGGTGCGCCAGAAACGGGGTGAGCACGTCGCGGATCTGCTCGACCTCGGGCAGCGTCACCGGCGCGGTCAGCTCGGTCAGCAGCGGCCCCAGTCGATAGTTGCTGCCCGCCCGCTCCACGGCACCGTTGCGCTCGAGCATGCCCAGCACCCGGAAGGCGGTGGACTTGGAGAGGTCGGTACGCCGGGCCAGCTCGCTGACCCCCACGCCGGATCCGGCGTCCTTGCCGAACGCGCCCAGCAGGGCGAGGGCCTTGTCGACAGCGGTGCGGCTGTCGCGGCTGTTGGTGGTCATCGTGCTCAATTCGTCGGCAGGGAGGTCAGTCTAACCCTGCACCCGCCGCTGCGGCCTCGGCAATCACCACGTCCTGCCAGGACATCCCGACGGTCTTGAACACGTTGGGCCGGTCGGTGGCCCGCGGCACCCCTCCCGGTGGCGAGCTCCGCCATCGTGCGCAGGTCGTCCTCGGCCAGCTGCCCCTCGGCGATCTCCAGCACCACGTCACCGGCCTCGCGCAGCGGTCACCGGCCTCGCGCAGCGGTCACCGGCCTCGCGCAGCGCGGTCGCGCGGTCCTCGACCACCACCAGCGAGCGGCCGACCAGCGAACCGTCCAGCTCGCGCTGGTCAGGGAAGTGCGAGCCCATCGCGACCACACAGGCCCCGTCGCCGACCCAGTCGCCGTCGAACAGCGGGGTGGGTGCGGAGGTGCAGCACAGCACCACCTGGCTGGCCCGGACCGCCCGTTCCACATCGAACAGATGGAGCAGGGCGGGGGAGGCGACGCCGATCGCGGCGTAGGTGGGCAGCAGGCCGATCGCCATCGTGGCGGCGCCCATGATCGACAGGGTCAGCACCAGGGTCTTCTAGCGCCCGATCCGGTCGCCGATGTGGGCGAACACGATCCCGCCGAAGGGCCGGAAGAAGAAGGTCAACGCGTTGCCGAACCAAGCGAGCATGATCGCCACGAACGGGTCGTCGGCGGGGAAGAAGTAGTTGTTGAAGATCAGCGGCGCGACCGTGGGCATAGAGCAGGAAGTCGCACCACTCGATCGCGCTGCCCACCAGAGAGCCGACCAGGACGCGTCGGTGGGTGGGCGGGGTCGCGACCGGGACTGCCTGGCTCATGATCCTCCTGGTTCTGGGTGGGCCAGTCACTCCAGCGGGCGTACGCCACAGCGGCCCGGTCCCCGTGTGGGGACCGGGCCGCTCCGGGCTTCGACAGGCTCAGCCAGCGTCGACAGGCTCAGCCAGCGTCAGGCGTCCTGACCGGCGTTGGCCATGGCCACGGCGACGTCGATGATCATGTCCTCCTGGCCACCGACGTAGCGCCGCCGGCCGATCTCCTCGAGGATCTCGGTGATCGGCACGTTGTAGCGCTCGGCGGCCCGCTCCGCGTGGAACAGGAAGGAGTTGTAGACCCCCGCCTTCCCCTGGATGATCGACGCGCGGTCCATGATCGGCAGCCGCGGGATGATCGGGCGCATCACGTCGTCGGAGGCGCTGAGGATCTTCTTCAGGTCCACCCCGGTCTCGATGCCGAGCCGCTCGAAGGCGGCGATCAGCACCTCGGTCGGGGAGTTGCCGGCACCGGCGCCCATTGCGCACAGCGAACCGTCGATCTGGGTCGCCCCGGCCCGCACCGCCAGCACCGAGTTGGCCACGCCGAAGCTGAGGTTCTGGTGGCCGTGGTAGCCGATCTCGGCCTCGTCACCGATCTCCTGCTTGATCGCGGTGACCCGGTCGGACACGTCCTCCAGGATCAGCGCGCCGGCCGAGTCGACGACGTAGACGTTCTGGCAGCCGGCGTCGACCATGATCCGGGCCTGCTTGGCCAGCCCCTCGGGGTCGATCATGTGCGACAGCATCAGGAAGCCGACGGTCTCCAGGCCCAGGTTTCGGGCCTCGTTGAAGTGCTGGATCGACACGTCGGCCTCGGTGCAGTGGGTGGCGATGCGGATCATGTCGATGCCGCGTTCCTTCGCCTCCTTCATGTCGTGCACCGTGCCCAGGCCCGGCAGCATCAACGCGGCCACCTTGGCGTTCTTGACGGTGTCCCTCACCGCCGAGATGAGGTCCATCTCGTTGGTGCCGGAGAAGCCGTAGTTGAACGACGAGCCGGCCAGGCCGTCGCCGTGGGTCACTTCGATGATGGGCACGCCGGCCTCGTCCAGCGCCTTGGAGACGTCGGTGACGTTCTCCTTGGTGTACTGGTGGCGGATCGCGTGCGACCCGTCGCGCAGGGTGGTGTCGGTGATCCGGACCTGGTGGGCCGGACGCTGGTCGCCGACGGCCTCGCCGTGGCCGGCGCCGTCGATCTGCTGCTGATCAGTCAGCTGCTGGCTCATGCCTGCGCCCCTTCCTTGGCTGCGTGCTCCTCCATCCGCTGGACCAGCATGTCGCCGGTCCGCGCGGCGGCGGAGGTGATGATGTCGAGGTTGCCGGCATATTCGGGCAGATAGTCGGCGGCGCCGCGGACCTGCACCAGGCAGGTGACCCGGCCCCAGCCGTTCCACTCCGGACGGGCGTGGTCGAACTGCGGGTCGGCGGTGAGGGCGTACCCGGGGACGTAGTCCTGAACCGTCTTGACCATCTCGGCGATGGAGTCGCGGACCTTGTCCTGCAGCGCGCCCTCCTCGGCGGCCTCGGCGGGCAGGGAGCAATAGACAGTGTTGCGCATCATCAGCGGCGGCTCGGCCGGGTTGAGGATGATGATCGCCTTCCCGCGCTCGGCACCGCCGACGACCTCGAGCGCCTTGGAGGTGGTCTCGGTGAACTCGTCGATGTTGGCCCGGGTACCGGGGCCGGCCGACTTGGACGCGATCGAGGCGACGATCTCGGCGTACTCCACGGGAACCACCTGGGAGACGGCCGCGACCATCGGCGTGGTCGCCTGACCACCGCAGGTGATCATGTTGACGTTGTCGATGTCGGTCAGGCTGTCCAGGTTGACCGGCGGGCACAGGTAGGGCCCGACGGCGGCGGGGGTCAGGTCGATCGCCTTGATCCCGGCCTCCTTGTAGCGCGGCGCGTTGGCGCTGTGCGCCTTGGCGCTGGTGCACTCGAACACGAAATCGGGCAACCGGTCCTGCTTGAGCAGCCAGTCCACGCCCTCGGCCGACGCCTCCAGGCCGAGCCGCTTGGCGCGGGACAGGCCGTCCGAGGTGGGGTCGACGCCGATCATGTAGATCGGCTGGATCTGGGTGGAGCGGCGGAACAGCTTGAACATCAGGTCCGAGCCGATGTTGCCCGGTCCGACGATCGCTGCGGTGTACTTGCGGCCCGATGCGTCGGGCAACTGGGGGTCAGACACGTGAAATCGTTTCCTTGTCTTGGTCGACGAGCCCGTCGGACGGGTTCAGTCGAAGTGGATGGTGAAGGAGCCGAGGTCGCCGTAGTCGGCGGTGGCGGTGGAACCCGCCTCGACCACGGCTGCGGCGCAGAAGCTGCCCGGCAGGACGACCTGTCCGGCCTTCAGCGGCACCCCGCGCTCACCGAGGGTGTTGGCGAGCCACTGCAGCGGCCCGGCCGGGTGGCCCATCACGTCGGCACCGGTTCCACTGCCGACGACCTCGCCGTCGACGGTCAGGGTGCACTGCACGATCGGCAGGTCGTCCTTGTCCAGCTTGAGCGCCTGCTCCGACCAGGCGATGGCACCGTAGGAGGCGTTGTCGGCGACGGTGTCGACCAGCTTGATGTTCCAGTCGGCGACGCGGGAGTCGATGATCTCGATCGCCATGTGCACGGTGTCGATCGCGTCCACGGCATCGGCCAGGGTGACCCCGGGGCCGGTCAGGTCCTTCTTCAGCACGAACGCGAACTCGGGCTCGATCTTCGGCTGGATGAAGTCCTTGGAGTTGAAGTGGGCGTCCTCGTGGCCGATGAACCGGTCGTCGTCGAACATGAACCCGAAGTCGGGGGAGTCGACTCCCAGCGCCTTCTGCATCGCCAGCGAGGTCAACCCGATCTTGCGCCCGATCAGCGTGCCGCCGTCGGCCAGCAGCTTCTGCTCCTGGAGCTGCTGGATGGCGTACGCGTCCTCGACGGTCATCTCGGAGAGCTGCTCGCGCAACGGCTGGATCGGCTGCTTGGTCCGATATGCCGCCAGCAGGGCGTCGGCCAACTGCTGGTGCTGCTGGCTGCGCTCGGTGTCGAAGTTCTGGCGATCGGTCATCTGGGCCTCCTTGCTGTGGACACGTCCGCTTACTCGATAGTAGGCAGGCGAACCCGGGCCCGGTGCCGGGTGTGCCGGAGGGCGAAACGGCCGACGTCAGCCGGTCTGGTCGGCCTCCGCGGTCGGGTCGGCCTGCTTCAGGTCGGTGAGGAACCGGTCGGCCCAGCGGTCGATGTCGTTCTCGAAAACCTGCTTGCGCATCGCGCGCATCCGCCGCTTGCGTTCGGCCTCGGGGGCCGAGGCGGCCTCCATCATCGACGCCTTCAACCCGTTGATGTCATAGGGGTTGACCAGATAGGCCTGCTTGAGTTCCTTGGCGGCACCGGCGAACTCGCTGAGCACCAGCGCCCCGTCACCGTCGCGACGACAGGCCACGAACTCCTTGGCGACCAGGTTCATCCCGTCGCGCAGCGGGGTGACCACCATGATGTCGGCGGTCGTGTAGAGCGCTGCCATCTCCTCGCGCGGGAACGACGAGTGCAGGTAGGTGATCGGCGGTCGCCCGATCCGTCCGGTGTCCCCGTTGATCTGCCCGACCAGCCGGTCGATCTCGTCACGCAGCAGCTTGTATTCCTCGACCCGTTCCCGCGAGGGGGTGGCGACCTGCACGAAGGCGGCGTCCTCCGGGTCGAGGGCGCCCTCGGCGATCAGCTCCCCGAACGCGCGGATCCGCTGCTTGATGCCCTTGGTGTAGTCGAGCCGGTCGACGCCGAGGAAGACCGTCTTCGGATGACCCAGGTCGGCGTGGATCTGCTCGGCCCGCTGCACCACCTCCGGCGTCCCGGCCATCTCCTCGAAGGCGCGCGCGTCGATCGAGATCGGGTACGCCCGGGCCCGGGCTGTGCGGCCGTCGGGGAGGCGTACCGTGTCGCCCTTGGTGTCCATCCGCAGCTGGCCCCGGGCCAGTCGGAGGAAGTTCTGCGCGCCGCCGGGGAGCTGGAAGCCGATCAGGTCGGCACCCAGCAGACCGGCCACGATCTCGCGCCGCCAGGGCAGCTGCAGGAATAGTTCGGTGGGCGGGAACGGGATGTGCAGGAAGAAGCCGATCCGCAGGTCGGGGCGCCGCTCCCGCAGCATCTGCGGCACCAGCTGCAACTGGTAGTCCTGCACCCACACCGTCGCCCCGTCGTCGGCGATCCCGGCGGCGGCCTCGGCGAAGCGGCGGTTGACGGTGAGGTAGGCGTCCCACCACTCGCGGTGGAACTCGGGGAAGGCGACCCCGTCGTGGTACAGCGGCCACAGGGTGGCGTTGGAGAACCCCTCGTAGTATTCCTCCACCTCCTGGGTGGACAGCGGTACCGGGACCAGCTTGAGCCCGTCGTCGGTGAACGGCTCCAGCGTCTCGTCCGGGGCGCCGTGCCAGCCGACCCAGGCGCCGTCCTGACCGTGCATCACCGGTTCGAGGGCGGTGACCAGACCGCCGGGGGAGGTGCGCCAGTCGACGGTGCCGTCGGGCAGCACCACCCGGTCCACCGGTAACCGGTTCGCCACCACGACGAAGTCGGCGCGTTCGGGCTGGGGTGCCTTGCGAGCCATCGGGACACTGCCTCCTCGGGATCTTTGGTCAGTCTAGATACCCCGGTGCCGGGGCGGTCAGTCGGGTCACCCCGGCGTCTGCGAGGCTGTGGGCATGCCTGACACCGCACGGATCAGTGAGCTGGGGGGCGACCCGGACGGTGCCCGCGCCGTGGCCGCGATGGTCGCCGACCCCACGCATTCCCTGCTGGCGCTGGATTTCGACGGGGTGCTCTCCCCGATCGTGCCCGATCCCGAGCAGGCGTACGCCCTGCCGGCGGCGGTCGACGCGCTGACCCGTCTCGGCCCGGTGCTGCAACTGGCGGTGATCACCGGACGGCCGGTGCGCACCGCGGTCCGGCTCGGGGAGCTGGATCGGCGCGAGGGGTTGGAGCGGCTGGTGGTGCTGGGGCAGTACGGGGTGGAGCGCTGGGAGGCGGCGACCGGTGAGTACGACGAGCCACCGGTGCCGGAGGGTGTCCGCGAGTTCTTCGACGAGCTGCCGGGCCTGTTGGTTCGGCTGGGGTTGGCGAGCCTGCACGTGGAGGACAAGGGCAGGGCGGTCGCGGTGCACACCCGCCGCGCCGACGACCCGGCGGGGGCGCTGCGCACGATCACCGAGCCGATCTCGCAGCGGGCCGCCGAACTCGGGCTGCACGTCGAGCCGGGCAAGAACGTGCTCGAGGTCCGCTCGCCGGGCCAGGACAAGGGCGCCGCGCTGAGGGTGCTGGTGGGGGAAAAGCGGATCCGGGCGGTGGCGTACGCCGGGGACGACCTGGGCGACCTGCCTGCCTTCGACGTGGTGGATTCCCTGCGGGAGCTGGGAACCCCGGGGCTGACCATCTGCTCGGCCTCCGTCGAACAGCAGGCCCTGGCCGATCGGGCCAACCTCATCTGTGACGGGCCCGAAGGGGTCGCCGAGTGGTTGGCCGGCCTGGCCGGCCTGCTCGGCCGCTGACCCGCTCCCTGAGCCTGTCGAAGGGTCCCTGTCCACGGGTCGGTATAGCCTGCTCGCGACACCTGAGGGGGATCGGGATGACGCGCTGTCTCGCACCGACCGGCCGGTTGCTGCTGGCCCTGGCACTGTTGCTCGCCCTGTTCGGGCCGACCCGGGTCGCCCACGCCGCCCCGGTCACCGGGGCGATCGGGATGAAGTGGGAACAGGTCCGCGGGCTGGTCGGTGAGGCCGAGCAGCCCGAGTTCTGCGGGCTGGTCGGCGGGGGCTGTGGCCAGCGATTCCAACGCGGGTTCATCTACTGGTCGCCTGCCTCCGGGGCGCACCCGGTGACCGGCGCCATCCTCGGGCGCTGGGGCGTACTCGGTTCGGAGCGCAGTTTTCTCGGCTATCCGGTGACCGACGAGTTCTGCGGTCTGCGTGACGGCGGGTGTGGTCAGCACTTCCAGCGCGGGTCGATCTATTGGTCGCCGGCGACCGGCGCCTGGGAGGTGGGCGGGGAGATCCTGCGCACCTGGATCGCGCACGGCTGGGAGGCGGGGGCCTCCGGCTATCCGACCTCCCAGGAGTTCTGCGGGCTGCGCGCCCGCGGCTGCGTGCAGCGGTTCGGCAATGGCGCGATCTATCACTCGCCGTTCGTCGGCACCCACCGGGTCGCCGGCATGATCTGGGAGGGCTATCGCTCGGTGGGCTGGGAGAACTCACCGCTGAGCTATCCGACCGAGGAGGAGTTCTGCGGCCTGCGCGACGGCGGTTGCGTGCAACGGTTCCAGGGCGGGCTGGTCTATTGGTCGCCCGCTGGGGCGTACGCCGTCTTCGGCGCGATCGGACTGTTCTATGCCGAAACCGGCTGGGAGACCGGCCGGTTCGGGTACGCCCGCAGCAACGAGCGGTGCCGGGTCGAGGGCGGGGTGACCAGCTGTGAACAGGACTTCGCCGGCGGTCGGATCACCTGGCGCAGCGACCGCGGGATCAGCACCGGGGTGGACTGTCGGGTGCAGAAGTGCATCGCACTCACCTATGACGACGGCCCGAGCGCCCACACGGATCGCCTGCTGGACACGCTTTCCCGCGAGGGCGCCCGGGCCACCTTCTTCATGGTGGGGACGAACGTGAGCGGCCGTCCCGGCACGGTACGCCGGATGCGCGACCTGGGCATGGAGGTGGCCAACCACACGGTGAACCACCCCGACCTGCGGACCCGCTCGGAGAGCCAGATCCGCTACGAGATCGGCGACACGAACCGGCGCATCCGGGACGCCAGCGGGGTCAACCCGACCTATTTCCGTCCGCCCTATGGGGCCACGAACGCCACCGTGAACCGGGTGGCCGCGGAGAACGGGCTCGCGGTGATCAACTGGAACTACGACACCTGGGACTGGCGGGATCGCAACGCCTCAGTGGTGGCCGGCCGGGTGCTCAACGAGGCGGGTCCGAATTCGGTGGTGCTGATGCACGACCTGCACGCGACGACCGTCGACGCGGCCCCGGCCATCGTGCGCGGGTTGAAGGATCGCGGGTTCACCATGGTCACCGTGAGCGAGTTGCTCGGACCGGGCCAGCCCGGACGGGTCTACTTCACCGGCTGATGTGGTGGCGTCGCGGCTGGGGGCTGGCGCTGGTTTCGGTGCTGCTGCTGGTTGCGTGTACGCCGCGGCCCGATCCGGCGCCCTCGTCGGCCTGGCAGCGGATCGAGGTCGGCGGGGTCAGCCCGGACTCGTTGGCGACTGCCGGCACCGAGGTGCTGGTCGGTGGGCACACCGTCGCCGTTGAGCAGACCCGACCGCGGTTGCTCTCGTTGCGGGACGGGCGGGTGAGCGAGGTTTCGCTGCGGTCGGCAACGCCCTACGGAGAGGTGGCCGAGCCCGTCCAGGTCGCCGCGGTCGGTGACCGGATCCACCTGCTGGGCACGGCGCGGGGTGGGGCACACGGCAACCCGCGTTGGACCACCTGGTCCGGGGACGCCGGTGCGGTGGTCGAGCACGAGCAGGTGTTCTGGGTGTTCGGCGGGCACGAGTCCGGGACGATGGTGGCGCTGGTGGCCGGCAGCGCCGGGCCGGTGGTGGTGGGCAGTTGGGCCGGTGAGCGCGGGATGGACGTGGCGCTGTGGACCGCGGATCAGGACGGGACCAGGTGGGAGCGACGGGAGTCGGCGGGGACCGAACTGGCCTCGACGACGACCCGTCAGTACGAGGCGCACGGCGCGGCCGGCAGTGGCGGTGAGCTGGTGGTCGTGGCGGGGGAGCAGCTGGAACTCGACCACGAGCTGCGGCGGCGACCGGTTGTCTGGATCTGGGAGTCGCGCGGGGCGGCCGTACGCCGGATCGAGCTGCCCGCCGACGAGGGGCGGGCCGACAGCGCGTCCTGCTCCGAGTCGGCCTGCTTCGTGGCCGGAGTGACGGGTGGCCGGGCGGCGCTCTGGCAGGTGTGGCCGGGATCGGTGCGCGCCGTGGCGGTGCCCGAGCTGGCGGTCGATGCCGGTACGCCGGCGCAGGTGCTGCTGGACGGATCTGGGGCGCTGGTCGTCGCCCAGTCGGGCGGGGTGGTGAAGGTGGCCGGTCGAGGTGGAGACGGTCCGGCCGGGCGGCCGGTCGGCGCGGTTCGCGCGTTTGATGGCGGGTGGCTGGTGCTGGTGCGTGGCCCGCAGGGGGCCGGGGTGTGGCGGGTCAGCTGACCAACGTGGTGGTCGCGGCGTTGCGCAGCGGCCGCAGGCGGTGCCGGGCGAAGCCGGCCACGCTGGTCAGCACCAGCGGTCCCCACACGAAGATCGGGGCATAGCAGGCGACCATCAGCGCCAGGGCGCTTCCGTGCAGCAGTCCGGAGTCCGGGCGTACGCCCCGCAGGAGAGCCAGTGGCAGGTCGATGCTGAACAGCCAGGTCACGATGGCCCCGCCGATCGTGCCGGCGATCACCGGGAACCACGGGTTGATCCGGAGCGGGCCGAGTTGGCGTCCCCAGCGGCTGACCAGCCCGGTGGTGAGGAAACCGGCGCTCAACTGGACCACGCTGAGCCCGATCACATAGCCGGGCGTTTCGGCGTACATCGCTCGGAGGTCGGCCGTGCCGGGGAGCAGGCCGCCCAGCATCAGCAGACGCCAGATGGCGGAGGGGATGGCGCAGGCGAAGGACACCCGGGCCACCGTGTGAAGCCAGCGGGGGAGTTCTAGAGACTGCGTTCTAGTTTGCATGTTCCAAAACTAGCACTAGGGTCGGGTCATGGCCAGACCGGCGAAGTTCAGCACCGACGACCTGCTCGACGGGGCGCAGCGTGCGGTGGTCGAGCACGGTCTCGGGGCGTCGATCGGACAGGTCGCCGCCGAGGTGGGGGCGCCGGTGGGTTCGATCTATCACCGCTTCCCCTCCCGGGAGCACCTGTTCGTCACCCTGTGGATGCGCTCGATCCGCGCCTTTCACGTCGGGCTGCTGGCCACCGCCGAGATCGACGACCCACGGGAGGCGCTGCTCGCACAGGCGGTGCACATCCCTCGGTTCTGTCGCGACAACCCGCAGGTCGCGCTGTGCATGACGCTGTATCGGCACAGCGTGCTGCGCGAGTCGGCGCCCGAGTCGCTGCGGACGGAGGTCGGGGAGCTCAACGACGCGGTCTGGGCGATGGTCGCCCGGCAGACCGAGGCGGTGTTCGGCCGCCGCGACGAGCACCTGGCGCTGGTGGTCGCGATCGCCGTGCAGCAGTGTCCCTATGGCCTGGTACGCCCGTTCATCGGCGCCCAGATCCCGGTGCCCCCGTGGCTCGACGACGCCGTGGTCGCCGCGGCCGGTGCCATCCTCGACCTCGAACTCACGCGCCCCTGACCCGGGCCAAGCCTGCTCACGCTTATCGGTCAATTGTCCCGCGTCCCCAGTTGGGAGAGCGTGAGTGTGGAGCGATAAGCGTGAGCCGGGTGCGCCGAGTGGGGCTCGAACCCACGACCCAGGGATTATGAGTCCCCTGCTCTGACCGGCTGAGCTATCGGCGCATGCGGCGGCCATCTTAGCGCTGACTTCGCGTACCAAAGCTCACTTCGCGGACCGAACGTCACTCAACGGACTACCGGTGAGCCGCGAAGTGAAACTCAGCACGCGAAGTGGCGTTGGGTACGCGAAGTGGGCGCCCGACCGCGCGCGGCCTCCGGAAGGGTCAGTCCTGGCGGGAGTGCTGATCCCCGGTGTCGCTGACCGGCAGTCCCACGGCCGTGGATCCGGAGCCGCCCGCGCCAACCGCGCTGGTGGCGAGCTCCGATCCGGCATCGGTGGGCACCTCATAGCGGCGCAGGGTCAGCGGCAGCCAGGGCAGCCCGCGCCGGCGCCGCTCGACGATCGCCAGCACCAGCGCGAGCACGAACAGCCCGATGCTGAAGAACATGGTGCCGGCGTCGATCAGCTTCTGCCCGTCGGTGTACTTGAACTCGTCCTGGAAGTCGACGAACTGCATGAACGGGGCGTACGCCACCCACAACGAGGTGACCAGGCCATAGAAGCGGAGCGCCGACGGCAGCGCCTTGTCGATCACCAGCACGATCGCCAGCGGCATCACCCAGACGAAGTGGTGGCTCCACGAGATCGGCGAGGCGAGCAGGCCGGCGAAGCCGGTCAGGCAGATGCCCAGCGCGGCATGCCCGTTGCGGTGCCACAGCACCGCGGCCACCAGCCCGATCACACAGACGATGCCGGCCAGCGCGAGTCCCTCCAGCGGGATCTTGTCCGACGGCGCGTGGGTGAAGCGGATGTAGTTCCCGATCACCGACTGGTTCGTGTAGTACTTCATCTGCGTGTTCATCCCGGAGTCGCCGCCGACCAGACGGGTCCAGAAGAGCAGCGAGGGCCTCGGCAGCAGGAGGCCGCCGATCACGGTCGCGGCAACGAACGAGACGAACGTGACGATCGCCGCCTTCACCCGGCCGGACAGGAACAGGTAGACCGCGAACAGCGCCGGGGTCAGCTTGACCGCGGTCGCGATCCCGGTCAGCCAGCCCTCGGGCAGCCAGCGGCGCTTGCCCAGCAGTCGGGGACCGGGCATCAGGTCGAGCGCGACCAGGGCCATCATGAAGATGTTCACCTGGCCGAAGCCGAGGGTCATCCGCAGCGGCTCGATCATCCAGATCGCCGCGGTCGCGACGAGTGACAGCTGCCAGCCCCGGAACTTCAACCGGTAGCAGATCGCCATCACCGCCAGGCCGTTCAGCAGCAGCCAGGCGACCTCGCCGGGGATCTTGTCCAGCAGGGCGAACGGGACCGCGAGCAGGGCCGCGAACGGCGGGTAGATGAAGGGCAGCCAGTCACCGCGGATGTTGTAGAAGGCGCGCCCCTCGAGCACCCGGTGGGCGGTGCGCACGTAGACCTCGAGGTCGATCATGTTGGGGGACCACGGGGTGAACTGCCCCTCCTTGACCTCGGTGGCGCCGGCGTACACCGCCGCGAACAGCGGGGGGAGTGCGTAGATCACCCACAGTGCGACCCGCTTCACCTTCTCCATGCAGCGCCCTCTTCGTTGCTCGTCCTCAATCCAGCACCGCGATCCAGCACCGGCACGACACTACCGGCTCGCCGCTTTGGAGTGCGTCTCCCACGGCGAGTCTCGATTTTCCGATGGGCTCGACGCCGCCGCGGAGCGGGGCAGGAAGAGGACCGCGATCGCGATCGCGGTGCTCAGCAGGTTGGGCCCGGCCGCGAACCACTTCTGCCCGATCGAATATTCGAAGATCTCCCGCTGGGCCCAGGGCGCCCCGCCCAGGCTCCACTGCGGGTTGATCAGGCACCACAGCACCGCGGCCATCGCCAGCATCCGCGTCCAGACGGGCAGCCGGTCGCGCCAGGCGGCGTACCCGAGCGGCAGCAGCCAGGTCAGGTGGTGCGACCAGGCGATCGGGTTGGCCAGGCTGGAGATCAGCCCGAGAATGCCCAGCCCGAGCACCTCATGTCCGATACGCCAGCAACGCCAGGCGGCGGCCAGCCCGATCACCACCATCACCACCCCGAGGGCCAGGCCGACGGTCGTACCCGTCTCGATTCCGAGGAAGCGCTGGGCGGCGCTGGAGACCGACAGGTTGTAGATCCAGCCGAACGCGTCCGGGTTGGCGCCCGAATCGCCCCCGGCGAGTCGACCCCAATAGCCGGCGGCCGGTCCCGGGGCCACCGCCAGCCCGAGCAGGATGGTGCCCACGAAGGTGCCGATGGCGACCAGCCCGTCGCGGCGCCGACCGACCAGGAACAGATAGACGATGAACACAGCCGGGGTGAGTTTCAGCCCGGTGGCCAGGCCGATCAGCATCCCGCCGGGCAGCCTGCGCCGACGCCCGTCGGCCGGGCCGAGCACGTCGAACAGCACCAGGGTCAGCAGCAGGATGCCGAGCTGACCGAGCCGGATCGTGGTCAGGAACGGATCGGCCAGCACCACCACGGCCGCGGCCGCGACGCTGGCCCACCACGGCCGCAGCCCGAGCCGGCGCAGCACCGCCATCGTCATCAGGCCGTTGGCCGAGGCCCAGATCAGCTGACTCAGCCACCATGGCAGCCAGGTGAACGGAATCGCCAGCACGGCCGCGATCGGCGGATAGATGTAGGGGAAGGTGACGGTGCTGGTGTAGAAGTCCTCGCCGCGGACCAGGAAACGGGCCGCGTTGACATAGACCTCGAGATCCTGGCTCCACGGCTGCCACGGCCAGACGCTGGCACCGCGGATGCTCGCGACCGCATAGCAGGCGGCGAGGATGGGCAACAGCGCCCGGCCCAGGCCAGTCAACAGCCGCCGAGTCACAACCACGCTCGGATGGTACGCCCAACCGCGGACTCCGCGTTGCTCCCGATCACCGTGGCGGACAGATCCGCCAGGCTCACGTGCGACTGTGCCATCAGGTACGCCTGACCGGCCCATTCGAGCATGGCCCGGTCGTTCGGCATGTCGCCGAAGGCGGCCACCTCCTCGCGTGCGACGCCGAGCTCTGCGGCGTACGCGGCCAGGGTCCGCGCCTTCGTCACCCCCGGGGCGCTCGCCTCCAGCAGCCCCGGCAACTCGGAGAACGAGCTCCAGGTCAGCGTCAGCGCGTCCCCGACCACCTCGGCGGCCCGTGCCGCCAGCTCGGCGGACCCGAGCGCGGGGTGCTGGATCAGCAGCTTCACGAACGGTTCGGCGGACAGTTCCTCGGCATCCCCGGTGAAGAAGCGGGGGTCGCCCAGCTCGGAGGCGGGCTGCCAACCGATCCGGTACGCCGGTTCCGCGCCGAAGCGCATCCCCTGTTCGAACCCGAAACTGACCTCCGGCAGGGCCGCCCGCAGGTCCCGGATCGCCCGCCGCGCGACCCGGCGATCAATCGGGTGGCTGTGCAGGGCGCGCTCATCGCCCAGATCCCACAGCAGCGCTCCGTTGCTGGCCACCACGATCGGGTGGGAGACGGGCAGCTCCGCCAGCACCGACAACCAGCGCGGGGGGCGGCCGGTGGCGAACACCACCAGCAGCCCGGCGGCCATCGCGTCGGCGACCGCCCGGGCGTTCTCGGCGCTGACAGTGCCGTCGGGGGAGAGGAACGTGCCGTCCAGGTCCGTCGCCACCAGCCGGGGGCGACTCACAGCCGCGAGGGCGGGGTCGGGGTGCCCCGGGCGCTGGCGGACGGATCCGGGGTCGGCCCGTCCGGACCTGCGGAACTGGAGCCGGACGGGGACGGGCTCTGCGGGGTGGGCGAGCCCGACCCCTGCCCCGGAGCCGGTGAGGGCGTCGGCGTCGCGGTCCCCGACGGGGGTGGCGGGGGCGCGCTGCCGGTGCCCGTGCCCGTGCCCGGGGAACCGGATCCGGTCTGGCCAGTCCCGGAACCCTGGCCGGGTTGCGGCGGCGGGGACTGCGGGGCTGAGTTCCGGAAGATGAGGATCGCGATCAGTACCGCCAGGGTGGCCAGCAGCACCATCAGCAACCAGGACGCCAGGATGCTCAGGAACCCGGCCCGGTCATAGCGACCCGGCCAGGGCAGCGGCCAGACCCGGTTGTGCCCGGAGCCGAACCGGTCGATCCAGGGCAGCCGATAGTCCGGCCCCTTCGGCTCGCCGATCGGCGCCAGGTCGATCAGGTCGACCTCGGCCAGGATGCTGTTGGCCAGCTCGGAGATCCGGCGGGCGTTGCCGGGTTCACCGGTCAGGGTGAGCGCGGCCCAGGGTGCGATCGGGTGACTGTCGTCGGGGTCGACCGGGTCGTCGTCCTCGGAACGGAACCGCCGACCGAGGCGCCCCTCGTCCTGCTCGTGCCCGCCGCGGGCCAGCACATCGTCGATGTGCAACTGGTTGATCATCCCCGAGAAGCGGTCGCGGGCGACCTTGTCCGCGGCGGCCCCGGCGTGCAGCTGCAGCAGCACCACCGACTGCTCGGAACTGGTGGTGGTGCCTCGGGTGTGGTGCTCGAGGCCG
Source organism: Enemella dayhoffiae (assembly GCF_002250625.1). Taxonomy (GTDB): domain Bacteria; phylum Actinomycetota; class Actinomycetes; order Propionibacteriales; family Propionibacteriaceae; genus Enemella; species Enemella dayhoffiae. Next base: position 98,039 of record NZ_NMVQ01000046.1, read on the forward strand.
TCGCCGTGCCCCAGATAGGCGGTCCCCGACGGGCGCCAGTGCAGCCGACCGTCGAGCCAGAAGTCACCGATCTTCGCCGGGTCCTCGGGCAGCACCGGCGTCACCTCGAACCCGTGCCAATCGGGTTCGGCGGACGCATCACCCTGCTGGGCGTCGCGGTTGTTGGTCGACATCCATCCTGCTCACTGGTCGGGACACGGGCCGGGCGGGCCCGGCAGCGGGCAGCCGGCTCCCATTGTGCCAGCCTCCGGGATCCGGATCGGCTGAGCCGGGTGGGACTCCGGACTTGGGTACGCTGGGTCGAGCCCGCGCGCGGTGAACCACCGGTACGTACAGGAGATGTGAGTGACCAGTCCGACCAGCCAGTCCTCGGTCAGCACCCAGGACGCAGCCCGCCTGCTCGGGGACGCCATTCGTCAGGTGCAACGGATCATCGTCGGTCAGGAGCACATGGTCGAGCAGTTGATGGTCGGACTGCTGGCCAAGGGGCACGTCCTGCTCGAGGGCGTCCCGGGTGTCGCCAAGACCCTGGCGGTGCGCTCCTTCGCGACCGTGGTCGGTGGCGAGTTCGCCCGGATCCAGTTCACCCCCGACCTGGTCCCCTCCGACATCGTCGGCACGCGGATCTATCTGGCCAGCCAGGAGAAGTTCGAGGTCGAGCTCGGGCCGGTGTTCGTCAACTTCGTGCTCGCCGACGAGATCAACCGCGCGCCGGCCAAGGTGCAGTCGGCGATGCTGGAGCTGATGGCCGAGAAGCAGGCGTCCATCGCCGGCCACACCTACCCCGCGCCCAAGCCGTTCATCGTGATCGCCACCCAGAACCCGGTCGAGTCCGAGGGTGTCTATCCGCTGCCCGAGGCGCAGCGCGACCGGTTCCTGCTCAAGGTGGACGTGCCCTATCCGCGCGGCAACGAGGAGTTCGAGATCCTGCGCCGGATGAGCGTCGACCCGCCCGAGGCGCGTCCGGTGCTCGACCCGGAGCTGGTGCTGCAGCTGCAGCGCCAGGCCGCGGACGTGTTCGTGCACAACCTGGTCGCCGAATACATCGTGCGGCTGGTGCTGGCCACGCGTACCCCCGCCGAGTTCAACATGCCCGACCTCACCTCGGTGATCCAGATCGGCTGCTCCCCGCGCGCCACCCTCGGCCTGGTCGCCGCCTCCCGGGCGCTGGCGCTGATCCACGGCCGCGACTACGTGCTGCCGACCGATGTGCAGGCCGTCGCCAAGGACGTGATGTCGCACCGGCTGGTGCTCGGGTTCGACGCCGTCGCCGACAACATCCAGCCCAGCCAGGTGATCGAGCGGATCCTGGCGATGGTCCCGCCGCCCACCCCGGTGTGGAACCAGCCGCAGGGTCAGCAGGGCCCGCAGGCTCACCAGGGCCAGGACCAGGCCCACCCGGGTCAGGGACAGCAGGGACATCAGGGCCACCAGGGGCAGAACGGCCACGCCAGTGCGGGACAGCCCGGTCCCGGCCAGGGCCAACCCGATTTCAACCAGCACTGAGCCGCCAGGGGACCCGACGTGAGCCAGCACCCGATCGACTTCAGCGCACCGGCGGCCGCCGCCTCGGTGCTCGGGGTGCCGACCCGGGCCACCGTCCCGCTGCACAAGCTGGCGCCCGAGGCGGCGCTGCGTCGCCTCGAGCTGGCGATCGTACGCCGACTCGAAGGTTTCCTGCACGGAGACCACCTGGGGCTGCTGCCGGGGCCGGGTTCGGACACCAACGACGCCCGCGAATACGTGCCGGGTCAGGACGACGTCCGCAAGATGGACTGGGCCGTCACCGCCCGCACCACGGTCCCGCACGTGCGGGACACGATGGCCGACCGGGAGCTCGAGGTGTGGGCGCTGCTGGATGTCACCCCATCGATGAACTGGGGGACCGCCGGCATCACCAAGCGTGACCTGGGGATCGCGGCCATCGCCACCATCGGCTTCCTGAGCCAGAAGATGGGCGACCGGTTCGGTGGGCTGATCATGCGACCGGACAAGATCCGCCGATTGCCGGCCAGCTCCGGGCGTACCGCGCTCTATGGGCTGCTCGGCAAGATGCTGGACGAGCCGATCGTCGACGACCACGCCACCGGGCCCTACGACCTGCCCGAGGGGATCGAGCAGCTCGCCCGCAGCCAACGGAGGCGGGGTCTGCGGGTGGTCGTCTCGGACTTCCTGACCCCCGGTGATCATGAGCTCGACCCGAACATCGAGCCACCCTGGGAGCGGCCGCTGCGGCGGCTCTCGGTGCGCAACCAGGTGCTCTGCATCGAGGTCGTGGACCGCTTCGAGCTGCAGTTCCCCAACGTCGGTGAGATCCTGATCCGCGATCCCGAGACCGACTTTGAACGCTACGTGAATACTGGGGATGCGGCCGCCCGACAGCGGATGGACGCCGCCAGCGCTGCCCAGCGCGAGCGGGTCCGGATCGCCCTGCGCCGTGCGGGGGTGGGTCACATCCAGCTCCGCACCGACCGGGACTGGGTGGCCGACATCGCGCGGTTCGTGCTGGCGTACCGACGCGTGGCCAGCATGCTGCACGCACCACCGCAGGGGGTGAGTCGATGAGTCCGCTCGAGGGGTGGCTGCCGGACTTCTCCGCGCCAACCCGCCTGCTCTGGCTGCTTGCGATCCCGCTGCTGGTGGCGGCGTACGTGTGGGCGTCGCGCCGCAGGAACCGGCGCGGCATGCGGTTCACCAACACCTCGATGCTCGGTGCGGTCGTCCCCAAGCAGTCCCAGTGGCGTCGTCACCTGGCGGTCGCGCTCTCGCTGCTGTCGCTGGTCAGCCTGGCCGGGGCCTGGGCGAAGCCAGTGGATCAGGTGGACGTCCCGCGCGAGCGCGCCACCATCGTGCTGATCATCGACGTCTCCCAGTCGATGGCCGCCAACGACGTCAAACCCGACCGGCTCACCGTGGCCAAGAACGGAGCCAAGGACTTCGCGCGCAGCCTGCCGGAGAAGTACAACGTGTCGCTGGTCGCGATGTCGGGAAACCCGGCGCTGGTGATCCCGCCGACCCTGGACCGCAACGCGCTGATCCGCGGTATCGACTCGCTGCAGCTGCGTGACTCCACGGCGGTGGGGGAGTCGATCGTGGTCGGGCTGCGGGCGCTGGACCAGGCACCCAAGGACAAGTCCGGTGACGACAAGCCCGCGCCGGGCGCGCTGGTGATGCTCTCCGATGGCACCAACACCGTCGGTCGGCCCGCCGAACAGGGGGCGCAGGAGGCGGTGAAGGCCAAGACGAAGGTCTACACCATCGGCTATGGCACCGAGAACGGCTACGTCGAGCTGGACGGCAAGCGGGAGCACGTGCCCGTCGATCAGGCGCTGATGCAGCGGGTCGCCGAGATGACCGGTGGCTCCTATTTCAAGGCCGCCAGCCCCGATCAACTCAAGAAGGTGTACGAGAACATCGGCTCCTCGGTCGGCTATGAGAAGGCCGAACGGGAGACCACCGCTGCCTGGGCCGGCTGGGGCCTCGGCTTCGCCGTGCTGGCAGCGCTTGCCGCAATCTCCTTGGCTGCGAGGTGGCCATGACCGATCTGCTGATGCTCCCGCTGGAACTGCCCAGCTTTGCCCACGCCGGGCGGCTCTGGGCCCTGATCGCGGTGCCGGCGCTCGCCGGCCTCTATCTGCTGCTGCTGTGGTATCGCCGCGATCGGGGACCGCAGACGCTGGCGATCAACGTCGACCGGAAGTGGGTGCGGCACCTCGCCGTGGTGCTGGCGATCCTCAGCCTGGGTCTGCTCACGGTCGCCTGGGCCACCCCCCGCCAGACCGTCGACGTGCCGCGGGAGCGCGCCACGGTGGTGGTCGCCCTGGACGTGTCGCTGTCGATGGAGGCCGCGGACGTGCCGCCCAATCGGCTGGCGGCGGCCAAGGTGTCGGCGAAGGAGTTCGTGAACTCCCTGCCGGTGGGCTTCAACGTGGCGGTGGTCGAGTTCGCCGGGAACGCCTCGATCGTGGTGCCGCCGACCACCGACCGGGGCGTGGTGAACGCCGGCATCGACAACCTGCAGCTGCGGGAGTCCACCGCCATCGGTGAGGGCATCTACACCGCGCTGGACGCCCTGCTGATGGCCCCGCCCGACCCGAAGGACCCGAACGCCAAGGTGCCGGCGACGATGGTGGTGCTCTCCGACGGCGAGTCGCAGCGTGGCCGGAGCCCGTTCGCGGCGGCCGCCGAGGCGAAGAAGCGCGGCGTACCGGTCAACACGATCGCCTTCGGCACCCCGAACGGCTACATCATCGACAAGCGCACCGGCCGCAAGGAGGGGGTCGCGGTGAACAAGGAGCAGCTCGCCGAGATCGCCGCCGAGGGCGGCGGCAAGGGCTACTACGCCCCCACGGTGGAGAAACTCCGCGAGGTGTACGCCGACATCCGCCGCTCCGCCGGCACCGAGAAGGCGTACCTGGAAGTCACCTCCCGCTATGTCGGTGGCGGCCTCGTCCTCGGCCTGCTCGCCAGCCTCGGCATCGTCTCCCTCGGCGCCCGCTGGCCGTAATAGGTTTGGGGGCATGAGCATCGCCAGCAATCTCGCCGCCATTCACGAACGAATCGAGCGGGCGTGCGAGGGGGCCGGGCGGGATCCGGGGGAGGTGCGCCTGCTGCCGGTGTCGAAGACCAAGCCGCCGGAGGCGCTGCTGGAGGCGTACGCCGCAGGGGAGCGGATCTTCGGGGAGAACAAGGTCCAGGAGGCCCAGGCGAAGGCCGAGGAGCTCGCCGACACCGACATCCGCTGGGCGGTGATCGGGCACCTGCAGACCAACAAGGCGAAGAATCTGGCCCGCTTCGCGCACGAGTTCCACGCCCTCGACTCGCTCAAGGTGGCCACCGAACTGGAGAAGCGGCTGCAGGCCGAGGGCCGCGGGCTCGACGTGTTCATCCAGGTGAACTCCTCCGCCGAGCCGCAGAAGTTCGGCCTGGCGCCCGAGGACGTGGCCACCTTCGCCGCCGAGCTGCGCTCCTTCGACGCACTGAACGTCCGCGGGCTGATGACGCTGGCCGTGTTCTCCACCGACCCCGACGAAGTACGCCCCTGCTTCGAGCGGATGCAGCAGCTGCAACGGCAACTGCGCGACGACGACCGGGCCGCCGGGTCGTATGACGAGCTGTCGATGGGGATGAGCGGGGACTTCGAGCTGGCGATCGCCTACGGGGCGACCACGGTCCGCGTCGGTCAGGCCATCTTCGGCGCTCGGCTCGACCCCAACCAGTACTGGCCGGGGTGACCCTGCAACGCTCCTCGCTCACGGAACGTCAGGTGACCGCTGGTGCAGAAGTGACTTGTGATGCACAATGGGGCTCATCGTTCGACCCATCGTTTGAGGATGTCGGGGAAGGCAAACCTCAGAGCCTTGGGAGGAACGATGAGCACGACGACCCGTGGAGTTCTCTACATCCACTCCTCGCCGTCCGCGCTGTGCCCGCACATCGAGTGGGCGGCCGGCGGCATACTCGGCATGCCTGCCTCCCTGGACTGGACCCCGCAGCCCGCCGAGCGGGCCGCCTATCGCGCCGAATATTCCTGGACCGGCCCCGCGGGCACCGCGGCCCGGCTGGCCAGCGCCCTCAAGGGCTGGCAGCGGATCCGCTTCGAGGTCACCGAGGAGGCCTCGCGGCACGGTGAGGGCTGCCGCTACAGCTACACCCCGAGCTTGGGCGTCTTCCACGCCGCGACCGGCCAGCACGGAGACATCCTGGTGCCCGAGGATCGGCTCAAGGCCGCCGTCGTCGCCGAGGCGCTCGGCGGCAAGTCGCTGCACGACGCCGTCGACGAACTGCTCGGCCGGCCGTGGGACGACGAGCTCGAGCCGTTCCGGTACGCCGGGGAGGGTGCCCCGGTGCGCTGGCTGCACAAGGTCGTCTGAGGCGGCCGAGCGCTCCGGCTCACAACGGGATGTTGGTGTGCGCCCCGCGCTCGCCGTGATCGGCCTCCCGCAGCGCCGCCGCCAGGGCCGAGCGGGTGGCCTGGGGGGTGACGATCTCGTCCACCACCCCAATCTCCACGGCCCTGTCCACACCGCCGGCGATCCGCTCGTGCTCGGCGGCGAGCTCGGCCTCGACCTGCGGGCGCAGATCGTCGGCGACCGCGGCCAGCTTGCGCCGGTGCAGGATCCGCACCGCCGCGACCGGGCCCATCACCGCGACCTCGGCGCCGGGCCAGGCGAACACCTTGGTGGCGCCGAGCGAGCGTGAGTTCATCGCGATGTATGCCCCGCCGTAGGCCTTGCGGGTGACCAGGGTGACCCGCGGGACCACCGATTCGGCGAACGCGTGCAGCAGCTTGGCGCCGCGGCGTACCACGCCGTCCCACTCCTGGCCGACACCCGGCAGATAGCCGGGCACGTCCACCAGCACGACCATCGGTACGCCGAAGGTGTCGCACATCCGCACGAACCGGGCCGCCTTCTCCGCCGACAGCGAATCCAGGCAACCGCCCAGGCGCAGCGGGTTGTTGGCGATCACGCCGACGGTACGCCCACCCAGCCGCCCGAGCGCGACGGTCACGTTCGGGGCCCAGCGCGCGTGCAGCTCGACCACCGAAAAGTCATCCAGCAGGTCGTTGATCAGCGGGTGCACGTCATAGGCGCGCTTGGCGGAGGTGGGGAGGTTCTCGGCCAGGTCGTCATCTTCGACCGAGTCGCGGATCTGCCCCTGATTCGCCAGCAGCGACACCAGTCGCTGACCTTCGGTGAGCGCGTGCGCCTCGTCGTTGGCGACCACGTGCACCACACCGGAGCGACGCCCGTGGGTGTCCGGTCCGCCGAGCCGCAGCATGTCCACGTCCTCGCCGGTCACCGAGCGCACCACGTCCGGCCCGGTGACGAAGATGCGCCCCTCCGGGGCCAGGATCACGATGTCGGTCAGCGCCGGGCCATAGGCCGCACCACCGGCGGCAAACCCAAGCACGATGGAGATCTGCGGGATCTTTCCCGACGCCTTGGTCATCGCGTTGAAGATCCGCCCGACGGCGTGCAGCGACAGCACACCCTCGGCCAGCCGGGCGCCGCCGGAGTGCCAGATGCCCAGGATCGGCACCCGGTCGGCCATTGCCCGCTCATAGGCCCGCACGACCACGTCGCAGCCGTCGACGCCCATCGCCCCGCCCATCACGGTGGCGTCGGAGCAGAACGCGACGACGCGGTTGCCGTCGATGGTGCCGGTGGCGGCCAGCATGCCCGAGTCGTCGTCGGGGGTGATCAGTTCGACCGACCCCTCGTCCAACAGGGCGGCGAGGCGGTGGTTCGGGTTGCGCGGATCCTGTTCGCGGGGGAGCTTCTGCTTCTTCGCCGGAGCGGCCGGCTGGGCCTGGGCCTGATCGGTGGTCACACTCACGCTCCAGTCACGTTGGCGTTGGTGAAGGCGATGGCGACGTTGGGGCCGCCGAAGCCGAACGAGTTGTTCAGCGCCGCCAGATCTCCCTCGGGCAGCGATCGGGCCGTGTTGGCGGCGATGTCGATGCCGAGGTCGGGCTCGGGGTTCTCCAGGTTGATCGTCGGCGGGACCTGGCGGTGCCGCAGCGCCAGCACGGTGGCCAGCGACTCCAGCGCGCCGGCGGCGCCGAGCAGGTGCCCGGTCATCGACTTGGTGCCGGTCACGATGGCGTGGTTGTTCTCGCCCAGCGCCTTGCGGATGGACCCGGCCTCGGTGATGTCCCCCTGCGGGGTGGAGGTGGCGTGCGCGTTGACGTGCGCGATGTCGCCGGCGCTCAACTGCGCATCGGCCAGCGCCCGAGCCATCGCCGACGCCTGTCCGGTGCCGGTCGGGTCGGGCTGCACGATGTCGTGCGAATCGGCCGAGATCCCTGCCCCGGCGAGGGTTCCGTAGATCTTGGCGCCGCGGGCGGTGGCGTGCTCGAGGGTCTCCAGCACCAGCACCACCGCGCCCTCGCCGAGCACGAACCCGTCGCGGTCGACATCCCACGGTCGGGAGGCGCGCTCGGGTTCGTCATTGCGTCGCGACAGCGCCTGCATCTGTCCGAAGGCGGCGATCGGCAGCGGGTGCACCACACCCTCGGTGCCGCCGACCACGCACACGTCGGCGCGGCCGTCGCGGACGATGGTCAGACCCTGGGCCAGGGCCTCGTTGGAGGAGGCGCAGGCGGACACGGGAGTGTGCACGCCGGCCTTGGCGCCGATCCGCAGTCCGATCTGCGAGGCGGGCGCATTCGCCATCAGCATGGGAATCGTGAACGGGGAGACCCGGCGGACGCCACGCTCCTTCATCACGTCCCAGTTCTCCAGCAGGGAGTGCAGGCCGCCGATGCCGGTGCCGATCGACACGGCCAGGCGCTCGCGGTCGAGGTCGTTCTCCTCGCCCAGGCCGAAACCGGCGTCGGCCCACGCCTCCAGGCCGGCCACGACGGCCAGCTGGCTGGCTCGGTCCATTCGGCGCGCCTCGTGGCGGGGGACCACCTCGGTCGGCTCGGTGACGACCCTCGCCGCAAACCGGGTGGGGAGCTGTTCGGCCCAGTCCTCGGTCAACGCGTGTACGCCGGACCGGCCCTCCAGCAGTCCCTGCCAGGTGCTGGCGACGTCTCCGCCCAGCGGAGTGGTGGCGCCCAGCCCGGTGATCACAACAGTGCGGCTCATGTCAGCTCTCGTTCGGTTGAGTGGTGCGTTCGGCGGGATCCCCGCTCACACGAGGATTCACGGGGATCCCGCCGGCCAGGAATCAGGACTGGGCGCGCTCGATGTAGGCGACGGCGTCACCGACGGTCTTGAGGTTCTTGGCCTCCTCGTCGGGGATCGAGACGCCGAACTTGTCCTCGGCGGCGTAGATGATCTCGCTCATCGCCAGGGAGTCGGCATCCAGGTCGTCGATGAACGACTTGTCCATCTGCACGTCCTCGACCGGCACGTTGCACACCTCGTGCACGATCTCGGCGAGCTGGCTGCGAATCTCTTCGGTGGTGGCCATCTTGGGCTTCTCCTTCTTGTTTCCTGGGTTCCAGGTCTTGGTGGTCGGGTTGGAAATCTGGGGACGGTCAGGGCAGGACGATGACCTGACCGGCATAGACGAGGCCGGCACCGAAGCCGACGATCAGGGCGACCTGACCGCTGTGGCCCTGGCCCTCGGCGTACAAGGTTTCGATCGCCAGCGGGATGGAGGCGGCCGAGGTGTTGCCCTGCTTCTTGATGTCGCGGGCGACGGTGACGTGCTCGGGCAGGCGCAGGGTGCGGATCATCGCGTCGGTGATCCGGTTGTTCGCCTGGTGCGGGATGAACACCTCGAGTTCGTCGACGGTGATCCCTGCCCGGTCGAGCATCTCGACGGTCTTGCGGGCCACCGAGGTGGACGCCCACTTGAACACCGGTTGCCCGTCCATCTTGAGCTTCGGCAGGCCCTCGCCCTCCCACTCGGTGGTCAGCGGAGCGTGGATCACCTCGGCGGACGCGCCGTCGGAGCCCCAGACGACCGGGCCGATGCCCGGGGTGTCGCTCGGCCCGACGACGGCCGCGCCGGCCCCGTCGGCGAACAGGAAGGCGGTGCTGCGGTCGGAGAACTCGGTGATCTGGCTGAGCCGTTCGGCGCCGACCACCAGAGCGTGCGTGGCGGCACCGGTGCGGATCAGCGCGTCGGCCTGGGCCAGGGCGTGGCAGAAGCCGGCACAGGCCGCCGAGATGTCGTACGCCGCAGCGGTTCCGGCGCCCAGGGCGTACGCCAACTGCGGGGCCAGACCAGGGGTGATCTGGTGGTGCGAGACGGTGGCGACGATCACCAGGTCGATCTGCTCCGGCGCGATGCCGGCCCGCTCGATCGCCTGTCGGGACGCCGATTCCGACATCACCGCGAGGGTTTCCTCCTTGGTGGACCAGCGTCGTTCGGTGATCCCGGTGCGCTGCTCGATCCACTCCGGGGTGGACTCGATGATGGTGCACATCTCCTCGTTGCTCACCACGCGCGAGGGGCGGTAGGCGCCGAAACCGAGGATCCGGCTGTAGGGCGCGCCGGCCGGCGCCTGGATCTTCCCGGTCTTCTGGATTGCTTCGCTCACGGGGAAACCTCCGTCGCCTGGGTCGTCTCAACAGTGGGATAGAGGCGCAGCAGCGGCTGCCCCGGGCTGACCGGATCGCCGTCCTCGACGAGCCACTCGGTGACCAGACCGCCGTGTGGGGTGGTCACGGCGATCTCGTCGCGCAGGTTGGCGACGGTGCCGATGGTGGCCAGCGCCGGCAGCACCGACTGCTCGGAAACCCCGTCGGTACGGGTGAACTGGCCCTTGCCGGGGGACACGACCAGCCGCCAGGTGGGGTTGTTGTTCAGCTCGGCCGGGGTGGACGGCTCGCCGTGGCGGCGTACGAACTCCTGGGCCTCGGGCAGCTGATCGGGGGTGTTCAGCGCGAAAAGCTCGACCCCCTTGAGATTCCGCTTGGCGATCCCGGTCAGCGTGCCGGCCGGAGTGAGCTCCAGCATGCCGGTCACCCCGAGGTCGAGCATCGTCTCCATGCACAGGTCCCAGCGCACCGGGTTGGCCACCTGACCGACGATCCGACGCAACACGTCGTGACCGTCGTGCACCACGGCACCGTCGACGTTGGACAGCAGGCGTACCCGCGGATCGTGGGTGGACACCGCGTCGGCGAGCTTCGCCAGGTGGGCGACCGCCGGGGCCATGTGCTCGGTGTGGAACGCGCCGGCCACGCTGAGCGGGACGAGCCGGCAGCGGCGGGGTGCGTCGTCGGCCAGTGCCGCCAGCTGCTCGACGGTCCCGGCGGCGACGATCTGACCGCTGCCGTTGTTGTTGGCCGCGGTCAGGCCGTGCCGTTCGATGGCGGCGAGCACCTCCCCGGGGTCACCGCCCACCATCGCGGTCATCGAGGTGGGGGTGGCGGCCGAGGCGTCGGCCATCCCGCGGCCGCGCTCGCGGACCAGCACCATCGCCTGTTCGGCGGACAGTACGCCGGCTCCGGCGGCGGCGGTGATCTCGCCGACCGAGTGGCCGGCGCCGACGCCGATCATCGGGAACGCGTCGGCCGGGTGCGAGAACAGCGACACCGCGCTGAGCAGTCCGGCGGCCACCAGCAGCGGCTGGGCCACGGCGGTGTCGCGGATCGTGTCGGCCTCGGCCTTGGTGCCGTAGTGCAGCAGGTCCATCCCGGTCACGGCGGAGAACCACTCCAACCGGCTGGCGAACCGGGAGTCAACGACCCACGGTTCGAGGAATCCTGGTGTCTGGGCGCCCTGACCTGGCGCAACGATTGCGAGCACGCTCCCACTCTGTCGCCTCGGCGTACTCGCACGCGCGCAGCGACATCACGAAAAGGTCTCCGCGATTTTGTGGGGTTCCCACAAACCGGTCGGTCATTTCAGTCGCGGAGCCCGGTGGCGGTCGTCATCGTGACTCCTGGTCGCGGGTGCCCGGGCCCAGCAGCCGGCCCAGGGTGAGCGCCATCCGCAGCACATAGGCGTCCCGCGGGTCGGCGGGGTTGTAGCCGGAAACCTCGGTGATCCGGCGCAGTCGATAGCGCACGGTGTTGGCGTGTACGAACAACGCGCGCGCGGTTCCTTCGATCGAGGTGCCGGCATCGAGGAAGGCGACCAGGGTCTCCAGCAGGCCGCCGCCGGCCTCGGCCAGGGGGCCGAACACCTCGTGCGCCAGGGCGCGTCGGGCGTGGCCGTCGCCGTTCAACGCGCGCTCGGGCAGCAGATCGACCGCGGATACCGGCCGCGGCGCCTCCTGCCAGGCCGCGGCCGCGCGCAGACCCGACAGTGCCGAGCGGGCCGAGGCGGAGGCGTCGACCAGGTGGTCCACCGAGGGCCCGAGGACCACCGGCCCGGGCCCGAAGAAGTCGAGCAGCCGTCCGGTGAGTGTCAGACCGCTCTCCACCTCGGCCATCGGCCTGCCGCCCAGCACAAGCACGAGCCGGTCGCCCTGGATCGCCGACAGCAGGTCCACATCGCTGCGGGCGGCGGTACGCCGCAGGTCCTCACCCAGCCGCGGGTCGTCGTTGCCGGGCGCCGCCCCGACCGCGACCGCCACGGCGCTGGTCGCCGTCCAGCCCATCGTGGACGCCCGCGAGAGCACCGTCTCGTCGGCCTCGCCGCGTACGACAGCGTCGACCACCAGCGCCTCCAGCCGGGCGTCCCAGGCGCCGCGGGTCTCGGCGGCGCGGGCGTACACCTCGGCGGCCGCGAACGCGATTTCCCTGCTGTACTGGATGATCGCGAGCTGCGCGACCGGGCGATCGCCGCGCGGGAGCAGCTCCTGCAGCTTGGACTCGACCACCTCGATGGTGGTGCGCACCAGCTCGACGGTCTGGTGCAGCGAGATGTGGCGGGCCAGGGCGCGCGGGGCGGTGGCGAACACCTCGAGCCCCGAGCTGGCCGAGTCGGGGTCGCCGAACCACTCGATGAACCCGTCAATACCGGCCCGGGCAACCACGCCAACCCAGGACCGGTGCTCCGCCCCCAGAGCGCTGAACCAGGCGTGCCGCTGCTCCATCTCGGCGGCCGCGGCGGTCGCCATCACCGAGGCGATCCCGGACAACCGACGGCTGATCGCGGCCCGCTGCCGCGCGGACAGCTGGGGCGATCGTGCGCCGCGTGGCTCCGGGGTCATGGGTCAGACCTTACTGAGTCCGGCGGTTGTGATGGGTACGCTGGGCGGGCACGATCGCCGAGGCGCTGAGGAGGCTCGATGGACCCGGTGGAAGCCCTGCGCGAGATCGCGTTCCTGCTGGAGCGTGGCCGCGCCGACACCCACCGCGTGAAGGCCTACCGGAGGGCCGCCGACCTGATCGCCGAGATGCGGCGTACCGAACGCGAGGAGCACCAACGCGCGGGGGACTGGCAGTCGCTGCCCGGGCTGGGACCGAAGACCGCGACCGTCATCGCCCAGGCCGTCGCCGGCGGCGTACCCGACTATCTCGCGCAGCTGCGCACCGAGCAGCAACCGTTGGCGCACGGCGGCAAGCAGGTACGCGAGGCGCTGCGGGGTGACCTGCACTGCCACTCCACCTGGTCCGACGGCGGGTCGCCGTTGGAGGAGATGATGCTGGTCGCCAAGTCGTTCGGCTATTCCTATCAGGCGATCACCGACCACTCGCCGCGGCTGAAGGTGGCGCGCGGGCTGAGCGCCGAGCGACTGCGCGAGCAGCTGGAGCTGGTCGACGACCTCAACGACGCCTTCGCCGACGCGGATTTCCGTGTGCTCAAAGGGATCGAGGTGGACATCCTCGACGACGGCCGGCTGGACCAGGAGCCGGCGCTGCTGCGCGAGCTCGACGTCGTGGTGTCGTCGGTGCACTCCAAGCTGGCCATGGACTCGGAGTCGATGACCCACCGGATGGTCGCCGCGATCGCCAACCCGGCCACCAACATCCTCGGGCACTGCACCGGCCGGCTGGTCACCGGAGGGCGTGGCACCCGGCCGCAGTCGGTGTTCGACCCCGAGGTGGTGTTCACCGCCTGCGCCCAGTTCGGCGTCGCGGTGGAGATCAACTCCCGACCCGAGCGCTGCGATCCGCCCGATGACCTGCTGTCGCTGGCGGTGGAGCTCGGGTGTCACTTCTCCATCGACACCGACGCGCACGCTCCGGGTCAACTGGAGTGGGTCGCCTACGGCTGCGAGCGCGCCGAGCAGCACGGGATCGAGCTCGACCGGATCATCAACACCTGGCCGCTGGAGAAGCTGCTCGAGTTCTGCGACCGCGGTTGAGGCGTACGCCGCTATTCAGCCGACGGTGAGCTCGCCGGGCTCGGGCCAGCGTTGCGGCGTACCCTCGGCCCAGATCAGTTCCAGCGACGCCAGCAGGCCGTCGACCACCCGGACGACGACCTCGCCGCGACGCTCCTCACCCACCCAGTAGCGGCCGAGCAGCGGCCCGTCGGAGAGCGCCACCGGCGGAGCATCGCGCACCACCAGCGGCACCCGCCACGGGTCGTCACTGGGCCGGCGCCGGATCCCGATCAGCTGGCTGTCCAGACCGACGGTCGCCGAGGGCTCGTTGCCGTCGAAGAAGCGCGTCGTCTCCAACGCCACCACCGCGGCGAGCAGGCTCTCCTCGGCGGGGCTGAGGGCTCCGACAGGCTCAGCCATCTCAGGCGCCCGCGCCCTCCTGCTTGACGTTGGACACCGCGGTCGGATCGTCGATCTTGTAGCGGCGGAAGGCCTCGGCCGGCGCGTCCTTGCGATACTTCCCGTCGCGGGCCAGGGCGTCCAGGGTCGCCACGACGATCGACTCGGCGTCCACCATGAAGAACCGGCGTGCCGCGGCCCGGGTGTCGGCGAAGCCGAACCCGTCGGTGCCCAGCGAGCGCCACTCGTGCTTCACATACGGCCGGATCTGGTCCTGCACCGCCCGCTGATAATCGCTGACGGCCACCACCGGACCGTCAGCGTCGGCGAGCTTGGTGGTCACCCACGGGGTCCTGTTCGGCTCATCGGGGTGCAGGAAGTTGCGCTCCTCGACCGCCATCGCCTCGCGGGCCAGCTCGTTCCAGCTGGTCACCGACCACACCGCCGCGTCCACCGACCACTCCTCACGCAGCATCTGCTGGGCCTTGAGCGCCCACGGGACGCCGACGCCGGAGGCCAGGATCTGCGCCTTGGCCATCTTGTCGTCGCCCTGGGCGGGGGAGTAGCGGTACATCCCCTTGAGCAGCCCCTCGACGTCCAGCTCTTCCGGCGGGCCGGGCTGGTCGGTCGGCTCGTTGTAGACGGTGAGGTAGTAGATGAGGTCCTCACCGTTGGGGTGCTTCTCATCCGAGCCATAGCCGTACATCCGGCGCAGCCCGTCCTTCACGATGTGCGCGACCTCGAAGGTGAACGCGGGGTCGTAGTGCACCACGGCAGGGTTGGTGGCGGCCAGCAGCGGGGAGTGCCCGTCGGCGTGCTGCAGCCCCTCACCGGTCAACGTGGTCCGGCCCGCCGTGGCCCCGATCAGGAAGCCGCGCGCGAGCTGGTCGCTGGCGGCCCAGATGAAGTCACCGACCCGCTGGAAGCCGAACATCGAATAGAACATGAACACCGGGATCATCGGCTCACCGTGGGTGGCGTATGAGCTGCCGGCAGCGGTGAACGAGGAGAGCCCGCCCGCCTCGGAGATGCCCTCGTGCAGCAACTGGCCCTGCGCGGATTCCTTCCAGGACAGCAGAAGCTTGCGGTCCACTGACTCGTAGGTCTGCCCGGCCGGGTTGTAGATCTTGGCGGTCGGGAACATCGAGTCCATGCCGAAGGTGCGATATTCGTCGGGGGCGATCGGCACGATCCGCTTGCCGATCTCCGGATCCTTCATCAGGTCGCGGAGCAGGCGTACGAACGCCTGGGTGGTCGCCACCTTGGGGATCTTGTGCCCCTCGGCCGGCGAGGCCATCAGCGGCTTGTAGGTCTTGTCGCCCGGCAACTCCACCTTGCGCGGCTTGACCCGACGGATCGGCGCATAGCCGCCGAGCTTCATCCGCCGCTCGACCATGTATTTGATCACCTCGGAATCCTCACCCGGGTGGTAGTAGGGCGGGTTGTAGGAGTCTTCGAGATCCTTGTCCGGGATCGGGATGTGGATCCGGTCGCGGAACGCCTTCAGGTCGTCGCTGGTCAACTTCTTCATCTGATGGGTGGCGTTCTTCGCCTCCAGGGCGTCGATCGTCCACCCCTTCACCGTCTGCGCCAGGATCACCGTCGGCTGGCCGTGGTGATTGTACGCCTGGTTGAACGCCGCGAACACCTTGCGATAGTCGTGGCCGCCGCGCGAGAGCAGCTCGATGTCCTTGTCGGACATGCCCGACACCATCTTCTGCAGCCGCGGGTCGTCGAAGAAGTGCGAGCGGATGTATGCGCCGTCCTCGACGGTGTAGGTCTGGAACTGTCCGTCGGGGGTGGTGTTCATCTTGTTCACCAGCGCACCGTCGGTGTCCTTGGCGAGCAGCGGATCCCAGTCCCGGCCCCACAGCACCTTGATCACGTTCCAGCCGGCGCCGCGGAAGAACGACTCCAGTTCCTGGACGATCTTGCCGTTGCCGCGCACCGGGCCGTCGAGCTGCTGCAGGTTGCAGTTGATCACGAAGGTGAGGTTGTCCAACCCCTCGCGGGCGGCGACCCCGATCGCGCCGAGCGACTCGGGCTCGCCCATCTCACCGTCACCGAGGAACGCCCACACGTGCTGCTGGGAGGTGTCCTTGATGCCGCGGTTCTGCAGATAGCGGTTGAACCGGGCGAGATAGATCGCGTTCATCGGCCCGATGCCCATCGACACCGTCGGGAACTCCCAGAAGTCCGGCATCGAGCGCGGGTGCGGATAGGAGGACAAGCCGCGACCGGGGCCGCGCGAGTGCTCCTGGCGGAAGCCGTCCAGCTGGTCGGCGCTGAGCCGCCCCAGCAGGTAGGAACGGGCGTAGATGCCGGGCGCGGCGTGGCCCTGGACGAAGATGTGGTCGCCTCCGCCGGGGTGGTCCTTGCCGCGGAAGAAGTGGTTGTAACCGACCTCATAGAGGCTGGCGGCCGAGGCGTACGAGGCGATGTGCCCGCCGACCTCGAGACCCTTGCGGTTGGCCTTGGACACCATCACCGCCGCGTTCCAGCGAATGGCCCGGCGGATCTCGCGCTCGAGGTCCTCATCGCCGGGGAACCACGGCTCGTCCTCGGGGGCGATCGTGTTGATGTAGTCGCTGCTGCGCAGCGAGGGGAGACCCACCTGCCGCTGACGGGCCCGGTCGAGCAGCTTCAGCATGATGAAGCGGGCCCGGTTCTGCCCGTCGCTGTCCAGCATCCCGTCGAACGAGTCGAGCCACTCCTGGGTCTCTTCCGGATCGATGTCGGGCAGCTGGAAGGCCGTGCCCTCGGCGGTGATTGCGGGACGTTCTCCTGGCCTGGCCAAAGCAGATCTCCTTTTGGGACGTACTGTCCAGGCCCATTTTGCACCCCTTGGTCGGACCTCACCAGCGCGGGGTCTCGCCACGGAGCGATCGGTCGAAATCCCTCGTGGTGGTGAGCTGGGGTCGCTGGGGTACCGCGCAGCAGCGGCTCATGGCACGATGCTGCTGAAAGATGGACGAGCTGGGTCCACATCGAACAACGGGACGGGAGTCTGTGGGTGGTGAGTACGGCCGGGGGCAAGGCAGCAGCCGCAGCCGAGCAGTTGGGGCTATCGAATGAGATGGCCGTTCAGGAGCTGGGCTGGGACGACGACGTGGACGACGGGCTCCGCATCGCCGTCGAGGACGCGATCGACGCGGAAATGGTCGAGGAGGCCATGGAGGCGGTTGACGTGGTGCTGCTGTGGTGGCGCGAGGACGACGGCGACCTGGTCGACGGACTGGTCGACGCGCTGACCGATCTGGCAGACAAGGGCTGGGTCTGGCTGCTCACCCCCAAGGTCGGCCGCGATGGTCACGTCGACCCCTCCGACATCGCCGAGGCCGCCACCACCGCGGGGCTCTCCCAGACCAGCACAGCCCAGGTGTCCGGCGACTGGGCGGCCAGCAAGCTCGTCCGCCCCAAGGGGTCCCGCCGGTGAGCGTGCCCGGCATCGGGGATCGGGTGGGTGTGGTCGAGGCGACCAACCAATTCGGCCAAGGCGTACGCCTGGGTGAGGGCGGGTGGTCGCTGCTGTTCTTCTATCCGTTCGCGTTCACCGGCATCTGCACCGGTGAGCTGGGTCGGCTGCGTGCGGACCGGCAGGCGTACGCCGATGCCGGGTGCCGGATCGCCGCGATCTCCTGCGACACCATGTTTTCCCTGCGGGTGTTCGACGACCGCGAAGGGTTCGGGTTCGACCTGGTCGCCGATCACTGGCCGCACGGGGCGATCGCCGAACGGTTCGGGGTGTTCGACGCCGAGCGCGGTTGCGCGATCCGCGGGTCGTTCCTGCTCGACCCGGACGGGGTGCTGCGCTGGAGCGTGGTGAACCCGATCGGCGAGGGCCGGGACCTGGACGCTCATCTGGCGGTCGTCCGCGAACTCACGTCGGCTGGGGGAGACGCTCCCGCAGCAGGGTGACGGCCTTCTTCTCGATCTGGCGGATCCGCTCCCGGGTGACCCCGAACCGTTGACCGATCTGGTCCAGCGTCTGCGGGTCGCCGTCGACGAGCCCGTTGCGCAGGCACAGCACCTGGAAGGAGCGGTCGTCGAGGTGGGTGCGGACGTCGGCGACGAAGCGCTGCAGCGCCGCCTCATCGAGGACCGCGTCCCCGTCGTCCGGCCGCTCCGGCAGCCATTCGGCGGCAGCCGGGTCGGACAGCTCCGACTCCCAGGACAGGTGCTCGGCGACGACGGCGCGCACCTTGGTGAGCTCGTCGGCGCTCCACCCGAGCTCGGCGCACAGCTCCGCGTCGCTGGAGCGGCCGTCGCGGCGGAGCCGACGCTCGGCCCGTCGCAGCGTCTCGACCCGATCGTGGACGTGCACCGGCAGCCGGATCACCCTGCTCTCGTTGGCGATCGCGCGATCGATCGCCTGTCGGATCCACCACACGGCGTAGGTGGAGAACTTGCTGCCCTGGCCGGGATCGAACTTCTCCGCGGCCTGCAGCAGGCCGAGGTTGCCCGCCTGCACCCGATCCTCCAGCGGCAGGGTGTCGGCGGTGGCCAGGGCGACCTGGACCACCAGGCGCTGGTTGTGGCGGATGAAGGTGTCCCGCGCCTCGGCCCGATCGGCGGCCGCCTCGGCGAGTCGGGCCCGGTCGTCGGGATGCAGCCGACGGGCGCCCGCGAACTCGACCGCCAACTCGGTCGACGCGTCACCGGCCTGGATCCGCAGGCCCAGCTCCGACTCCTCGGCGGCGGTGAGGATTCGGTGGTCGCGCAGCCGCCGCGCCCACTCGGGATCGCCGTCGATCCACCTTTGCCGTGACACCGGCGGTCTCATCTGCACCTTCATCGCTGCCCTTTCGTTGCCGTTGTCGAAAACGTTAGAGGGCCGGTCCGACAGTCATCGGGGAGCGAGCCGAAGTGGCCGAGTGGGGCCGGTTCAAGTACCCTCTGGGAGTTGCGGTCGCATAGCTCAGTTGGTTAGAGCACCTGCCTTACAAGCAGGGTGTCGGGGGTTCGAGTCCCTCTGCGACCACCGTTGTGAGCCTCACCCGTTTCGCCGGCCGCGCAGCGGCCCAGTCGGTGCATGCCCCGACCGGTCAGGTGCATCGCGGTGCCGACGCTGATCACCGCACGCAGCACGTGTGGCAGCGCGGGAGCGTGGTCGTCGCGATAGCGCAGATGCCAGCCTTCACCGTCGTGGTTGGTCATCCGCGGGTACGCCGAGGCGGCGGTCCGCCGGGTGGACCTCCAGGCGTACGCCGAACAGCCGCCGACCCCGGTCAGCGCCGAGATCGAGCCCAATCCTGTCCGGGCTGCCAGCTAGGGTCGAGCGGGTGAGTGAGAGCTATCGCATTGGCCCCCTGCCGTTGACCGAGCACACCATCACCGTGCCGCTGACCACCGATCCCGGTGACCAACGCACCATCGACGTGTTCGCCCGGGTGGTGGCCCGTGAAGGTGGGGAGGACCTGCCCCATCTGGTGTATCTGCAGGGTGGGCCTGGCGTGGAGGCGCCGCGGCCGACCCTGGAACCGACGGAACCGTCCTGGCTCCCCGCGGCTCTCGAGCACTACCGGGTGGTGCTGCTGGACCAGCGCGGGACCGGCCGCTCGACCCCGGTCGGAGATCACCTACTCACCGATCGCAGCGCCGACGAGGTGGCCGAACATCTCACCCACCTGCGCGCAGACGGCATCGTGCGCGACGCGGAGGCGATGCGCGAACACCTGGGCGTACGCCGCTGGAGCGTGCTGGGCCAGTCGTTCGGCGGGTTCACCCTGCTGCACTACCTGAGCCGGCACGCCGACTCGGTCGCCGAGGCGTACTTCACCGGAGGTCTCTCCGCGATCGGCCGACACTGCGACGACATCTACGCCAGCTGTTATGAGCTGATGCGGCAACTCTCCGAGGCGTACTATCGGCGCTTTCCTCATGACCGCGAAAAAGTCCGGCGGCTCGTCGACCTTGCCGCGGCCGGGGAGCTGGTGCTGCCCGACGGCGAGGTCGTGTCGGTGAGCCGGTTGCGCAATGTGGGTCACCAGCTCGGCGCCGACCACGGCTGGCGATCCCTGCACTGGCTGCTCGAGCTCGATCCGCGATCGAACGCGTTCCGGTACGACCTGGCGGCCGCAATGTCCTACCGGGGCAGGAACCCGCTCTACTACGTGCTGCACGAGTCCTCGTACGCCGACGGGTGCGTCACAGACTGGTCGGCCGAGCGGACCGAACCAGACGACTTCGCCGACGACCCGACCCTGTTCACCGGTGAGCACGTTCGCCGGGAGTGGCTGGACACCGTCCCCGCATTCCGTCCCTGGGCCGAGGTCACCCGCATCCTGGCCCAGCACGACTGGCCGCAACTCTATGACGCCGACGCCCTGCGCCAGAGCGGCGCCGTCGGTGCCGCGGCGGTGTATCTGAACGACGCCTTCGTCCCCTTCGACTTCTCGATGCAGACCGCGGCCCTGCTGCCGGGGGTGCACCCCTGGGTGACCAGTGAGCACGAGCACAGCGGGTTGCGGACCAGCAACGGTCGGGTGCTGGGCCGGCTGATTGAGCTCGCCAAGGGGTCGCGCGTCCGCTGACGCGATGTCGAGCAGAGGACGGCCTCGGCCGCAGGTCAGCTCGGATCGTGTGCGTCCCGCAGCGCCCGAGACGGCGCGATCGCCTGCCCCGACCGGGAATGGCCGCTGCGCGCACGCGCCGCACGCCGGCCCCGCGGTCTCGCGGCCAGCGCCCACACGCCGACCGCGACGACGAACAGCAGGGCGGTGAACCCCGGCATGGTCGACAGCCACAGCTGACCCGGGCCATATTCGGTCGTCACCCCGGGCGAGCCGGGTAGCCGCAGCTGCGGCTCGAGGGTCAGGATCCCCATGCAGACGAGCCCGACCCAGCGCAGCCATCCCGCAGAGATCTGAGCCAGGCAGACGATTCCGGGCAACACCCAGGTCAGGTGGTGGGTCCACGCGACCGGGTTGGCGAGGGTTGACCCCACCCCGACGGCGGTCAGGGCGAGCAGCTCCTTGCCCGCCCGATGCGCGAGCCAGGCGGCGATCAGGCACAGCAGCAGCAGTGCGGCGCTCAGGATCAGCCCGAGCGTACGCCCCTGCTCGACCCCCTGGAACCGTTGCACGGTGGACATCACCGAGATGTTCCAGATCAGCCCGTACACCACCGGGTTGGCCCCCGAGTCACCGGCCATCAACCGTTGCCAGTAGCCGGTTGCGGCGGTCGGCATCACCGCGAAACCCGCCAGTACGGTCGCGGCGAAGACGCCGCATGCCCAGGCGGCAGCCCGGAATCGGCGGGTGAGCAGCAGATAGACGATGAAGGCGGCCGGGGTCAGTTTGATCGCCGTGGCCAGGCCGATCAGCACCCCCTGGGGCAGCCAGCGCCGCCCCGGTGGATCGATCAGGTCCAGCACGACCAACCAGAGCAGCAGGACGCCCAACTGCCCGAACTGGATGCCGGTCTGGAACGGCAGGAGCAGCACCACCGTCGCGGCGGCACCAAAACCGAGCTGCCACGCCCGACGAAAACCGAGTCGGTGCAGCACGCCCAGACACATCAGCCCGTTCAGTGCCGCCCAGACGATGGCGGTCACCGGCCAGGGGATGGGGCGCAGCAGCAACGCGGCGATCGCCGCGAAGGGTGGATAGATGTAGGCGAAGACCCCCGGATCGGTCACATAGACGTCACCGCCGTGCAGCACCTTTCCGGCGGCATTCCAATAGACGTAGAGATCCTCGGCCCTGGACCACCACCGCGGATCCTCCGGTTCGCGGACCGGATAGAGGCTGGCATACCAACCGGCCGCGCACGCCACCAGGGCGGCACCGACCAACGCCACCCAACGGCCGACGTTCTCCCTGATTCGGGTCACATCGGCACCCTAGTGGGCGCCGCTCGATCAGCGAGGGAGCCCGGCCGCGCGTCCGCTCAGATCCAACCGCGGTCCGCGGCGATGCGGGCGGCCTCGTGGCGGTTGGCCGCGCCCAGCTTGGCGGCGGCCGCGCTGAGGTAGTTCCGCACCGTGCCGGAGGAAAGCGACGCCCGCTGGGCGATCTCGTCGACGGGGGCGCCGTCGCGGGCGTACGTCAGCACGTCGGCCTCCCTGGGGGACAGCGGTGAGTCGCCGGCGCCGATCGCTTCGGCGGCCAGTTGCGGGTCGACGTGACGGCCCCCACCGGCCACCGTCCGGACCACCTTGGCCAGCTCACCGGCCGACACCGTCTTCGGCAGGAAACCCTTCACCCCCACCGATAGCGCCGACTTCAGATAGCCGGGTCGCCCGTGCGAGGTGAGGATGATGCACCGGCACTGCGGCAGCTCAGTGGCCAGCAGTCGGGCCACCTCGATGCCGTCGGGTTCGGGCATCTGCAGGTCGAGCAGGGCCACGTCGGGGGAGTGCTTGCGGGCTGCGGCCAACGCCTCCGGTCCCGACGCCGCCCGGGCCACCACCTCGAGGTCGTCCTCGAGCGCGAGCAGGCCCTCCAGGGCGTCGCGGATCAGGTTCTCGTCGTCGGCGATCAGCACGCGGATCATCGGATCTCCTTCGCAGGTCGCGGTGCGCTGGGCACGGCGGCGGTCACGGTGAACCAATCGCCCTCCGGCTGCACGGTGAGTCGGCCGCCGACGGCCTCGAGCCGGTCGGCCATCGACGGCAGGCCGGTGCCGGTGGACTCCGTGGCCGGACGGCCGCCGGCGCCGTCGTTGGTGAGCGTCAAGGTGGTCTCCGTGTCCGCTCCGGAGCCGACGGCCAGGGCGATCGTGACCCGGCTCGCTCGCGAGTGCCGCAGGATGTTCGTGGCCGCCTCCCGCACCACCCAGGCCAGGGTGTCGGCGTACGCCGGAGGCTCGGTCCGCCCACCCGCGACGGTGCAGTCGATCCCCGCCGAGTCGAGCAACGCCCTGGCTCCCTCCAGCTCTTCGCTGAACGAGCTGACCCGCTCGCCGCGGACCACCTTGCGCACCTCGCTGCCGGCGCCGTTGGCGATCTCTCGGATCTGGGACATCTCGGCCGCCGCCTCGCCGCTGCGGCCGCGACGGGCCAGTTCTGCCGCCAGTTCGCTCTTCACCGAAATGGTGGCAAGGGTACGCCCGAACACGTCGTGCAGGTCCCGGGAGATCCGCAGCCGCTCCTCGGCCAGGGCCAGCTGGGCCTGCGCCGCCTGCGCCTGGTGCACCTCGCCCATCACCCGCAGCATCCACGCGGTGAGCCAGAAACCCCAGACCAGGAACCAGACCAGGAAGATCGCGCCGATCACCTGGACGCCGTCGTAGAACAGGGCGAGCACGCCGAGCAGCCCACTGGTGACCACCGTGAACAGTGCGACCATCCGCGCCGACAGGATCGGGCTGATGCTGGCCATGGCCAGGATCAGCGGGACCACGGCCAGCAGCAGTCCGTGATACCAGATCGTGACCACGGTCGTGGTGGCCACCAGCGCGACGGCCCAGAGGGGGAGCAACCACCGCGGCCGTGCCTGCTGGTCGTTCAGCATCCGGGCCAGCGCCCAGTTCGTCACCTTGACGTTCAGCACCAGCGACACGATCAGCAGACCCACCACCAGGACGGTGACCGGTGTCGCCCATTTCTTGGGGTCGATCAGCAGCACCTGCACCAGGTTCCAGCCGAGCATCAGGTACAGGCTCCAGCGCACGTAGAGCTCGAATCTACGTGCGCCGGTGGCAGACCATCTGGGCATCGTGCCCATTGTGTCAGCGGGTCGGCTCGGCCGGGCCGGTAACCGGGCACGGCCCAGTACGCCACCAGACGACGGCGGCGGTGACGACCAGCATGGCGGCCGGGATCATCATGTGTACGCTGCCCGCTCCGGCGGAACGGTCGAACCCCTTGTCCAAATCGGACTGGAGGATCAGGCCGACCAAGGTGGCGAGCACGTTGTTCACCGCGTGCACCAGCACCGGCAGCTCCAATCCGCCGGTACGCCAAGCGATCAGGGCCAGACAGGCACCGAAGGTGAAGTAGTAGAGATTCAGCCAGACGTCGGTGGACGCGTGGGCAACCATGAACAGCAGGCTCGACACGAGCACACCGAGCACCAGCCCGGCGCGGGGGCCGCCACCCCAGCTGGCCGCGACCCGCAGCGCGAGCCCACGGAAGGCGTACTCCTCACCGGCGGCCTGGAAGGGGATGATCAGCAGGCCGATGGCGGCGTACGCGATCACGTCGATCATCGGCATCGGCTTCGTCGGTTGCGGAATCAGAGAGCTGAAAGCGACCATGTAGACGGTCCAGACCGGCACCACGACCAGGGCGGCCCGGCCCAGCAGACGCCAGCGGAAGCGGCTGAAGACCGAGTGCAGGGAGCGTGCCGGTACGCCGAACATCAGCCGCTGGATGCCCATGCTGATCGGGATCAGGGTGGCCAGGCCGGCCACGCCGGAACCCAGCAGAGCGGGGCTCATCGTGGGCGAGCCGTTCGCCGGGGAATAGCGGCCGGTCAGCAGGTCGATGCCGATGCCGATGCTTCCGAAGACTGCCATCTGCACGCCGAAGGTGACCAGGAGGAGCAGCAGGGCCAGGATGCCGCGCCAGGCCGCGGGGCGTTCGATCGCGAGGCGCTGCTGGTACTCGTGGGCCGGCGCGGCCGTGGGGCCGGCGCCGTGGGCAGCGACGGGGGAGTGGGGGAGGACCAGTGGCGGAGTGGGGGATGAATCGCTCATGGCTCCATGCTCGACCCGGAAGCGGGCGCCGACCCCTGCGCCGTGGCACCACTTCCCGGGCGCTCTGCACGGGTCGGTGGTGACAAATGTCAGATCGACTCAGCCCGCTGCCGGGGCCGGTGCCGGTGTCGCTGGAGGGTCGACCTGGCCGCGGGCCGGTCCGTTGGGGGTCTGGATCCAGCCCACCACGGCGACGAGCACGTTCACCGCCACCGGGAGCAGGATCATCGGCGATGCCTTCTGATCACCCGCGGTGATCGTCTTGTTCAGGTCTTCCGACATCGCCAGACCGACGAGGAAGTTGGTCACATTGGTGGGCGTGCAGCAGGATCAGCATCTCCAGTCCGGCCGTTCGTCAGGCGACGACGGTCATCGAGACGCCGAAGACGAAGTAGGAGAGGTTCTGCCAGAAGTCGACCGAGCCGTGCGCGAGGGCGAGGGCGGCGCTGTTCACGATGGCCGCGACGACCAGGAGCACCAGGGTCAGGATGCCTTTACCCACCGAGATGCGGTTGCGGTCAGGGTCTCCTGGTAGGTGTAGCCGGCCGGTCGCGACTGCGTGGGGCAGGCCGTGGTCGCCTCGGGGCGTGCGCTGGTCAGGCGTCCCATGATGACCTATCGGGATGGGTCATCGGTAGCCGCTAGGCTGCCGGCATGAGCCAGGTCTGGGCCCACCGGGGGGCGTCGGCGTACTCCCCGGAGAACACGATCGAGGCCTTCCGGCTGGCCGAGCAACAGGGTGCGGACGGGGTGGAGCTGGATGTCCACCTGAGCGCCGACGGCGAAGTCGTGGTGATCCATGACGAGACCGTGGACCGGACCAGCGATGGTACCGGTGAGGTGTCGCAGATGACGCTGGAATCCCTGCGTGGCTTGGATTTCAGCAACGGTCTGGACGGGTTTCGTGACGTGCGGATTCCGACCCTGGCCGAGGTGTTCGAAGAGTTGCGGCCCGGCGGGATGCTGATCAACCTCGAGCTGAAGACCAACCTGAACTTCCAGCCGGGGATAGAGGCGCGGGTGGTCAGGCTGATCCGCGACCTGCGGATGGGGGAGCGGGTGCTGGTCAGCTCGTTCAACCACCATTCGCTGAAAACCGTTCAGCAGGCGGCCCCGGAAATCCAACTGGGGTTGCTGTTCAGCGAGATCCTGCTCATGCCGTGGGAGTATGCCCGATCCTTCGGTGCGGTGGCGATCCATCCGGCGTACAACTTCCTGCGGGTGAACGGGGCGGTCGAGCTGTGCCACGCCGCGGGGGTGCGGATCCATCCGTGGACGATCGACGACCCCGAGCACCTGCGCTGGGCGATGGGTCTCGGGGTCGATGCCGTGATCAGCAACGTGCCCGACCGGGCCCTGGCCCAGCGCGCTGGGCTGGAGGGTGCCGGGGCGGTGCGGTCAGCGGGTCTGTAGCCGCGCCTTCACCAGCGCCGCCACCTTGCCGCCCTCGGCCCGACCGGCGGCGCGGGCGTTGACGGCCTTGATCACCTGGCCCATCTGCTTCATCGACACATCCGGTCCGGCGGCGGCGACCTCCTCGGTGACCAGGGCCGCCAGCTCGTCGTCGGTGAGCGGCTGTGGGAGGTAGCGCTGCAGCACCTCAACCTCGGTGCGCTCCACCTCGGCCAGCTCCTCGCGGCCGGCGGCG
Organism: Enemella dayhoffiae; assembly: GCF_002250625.1. GTDB lineage: Bacteria > Actinomycetota > Actinomycetes > Propionibacteriales > Propionibacteriaceae > Enemella > Enemella dayhoffiae. The sequence continues at coordinate 124,354 of NZ_NMVQ01000046.1, forward strand.
GTGTACGCCTCCGCGGAGTCCTTGCGCTGACGTACCTGCTTGGTCAGGATCGCCTGCTCCTGGTCGGCGGTCAGCTGATGCGCGGACTCGCCGGACACCTCCTCGGTCTGGATCGCCGTCAGCGCGGCGCGCAGCACCTTGGTGGTCTCAGAATCACGGGCCTTCATGCTGGCGGTCATGTCGGCGCGCAGACGGTCCTTGAGCTCGGCCATCGGGGAGTCCTTTCGCGGGGGATTACCTGTTCATCCTGCCACGTCCGCACTGGCTGAGTCCCACGTTGGCTTGGCCTGTCGAAGCCCCACGTTGGCTGAGCCTGTCGAAGCCACCCCACGTTGGCTGAGCCTGTCGAAGGCTGCTGGTTGTGGTTGCGTCCGGTGGTTGCGGCGGAAAGGGCGTCCCGCCCACCTCGCTGGCGGTCTGGGTTGCGCTGCCGCTGGTCTGGTCTCCAGCTCGGTACGCCCGACCACGCCCCGACGCCCTTTCCGCCTCCACCACCTCAGCGCCCAACCTCCAGTTTCCACGCTCCACGTTCGACCGTGTCGAGGGAACCCGCCCTCAGGGGGCGTGACCCGCTCAAAATTCTTTCCAACGACCACACCAGGGAATGGCCCGAAGGACCCACCCACCAGACCAACCTCGCGCCGTTCACCCGCACCCCCGCCGAGCGAAAACCCACGCCGATTCCGGGTCGAGCAGATCAAGAACGGGCTGCTGCACTGGATGACCCCCGCCGGACAACAAGCCTGGACCAGCTGCCACGGGACGTGGCGAAAACCACCACCCGAACACGTCGTCAACGACCCCACTGAGACCACGAAGAAGACCCGTGCATCCTGTTCGACGCCGCCCACACCGGACGCAAACGACTGCACCGCGACCGCGGACCCACCACCGGCAACTCACCACCCTGAGGACCGTTCCGTGATCGAGCTCCTTTCGACACGCAGGGGCATTGCTCCGCATGCCCTGCTACTCAAGGAACGTAGGCGACCCCTCTGCCCGGTTCCGCTGGTCAAGGAAAGGAGCCACGCCCTCAGTGGGGGCGGAGGGGGCCGAGGCCGACCAGGCCGAGGCCGACGGCGGCGGCGCCGACCAGGCCGGCGTTGTCGAGTTCGGCCTGGCGGAGGTCGATCGAGGGGACGAACAGGGTCCCCGAGAAGTCGGCCAGGTGTTTCCGCAGCGGCGCGAACACCACCTCGCCCGCGTTGGCCACCCCGCCACCGATCACGAACACCCGAACGTCGAGCTCGGCCGACAGTGCCGCGATCCCGGCGGCCAGCGCCCGCATCCCGCGGTCGATCGCGGCCCGTGCGGTCTCGTCGCCAGCGCGCGCGTCGTCGGCCAGGGCGCGGGCGTCCTCACCCTCCCAGCCGAGCTCACGGGCGTACGCCACCATCGCCGGGCCCCTGGCGTACATCTCCACACAACCGCGCGAGCCGCAGTCGCAGGCCGTCCCCAGGAAGTTCACCGACGTGTGCCCGACGTGCACCGCGTTGCCGAAGTCGCCATAGAACAACCGTCCGCCCAGCACGGCGCCACCGCCCACCCCGGTCGAGACGATCATCCCGACCATCGAGTCGGCCCCGCGTCCGGCACCCAACCAGTGCTCACCCAGCGCGATGCAGTGACCGTCACCGGCCAGACCGACCCGGACCCGTCGCCCGGTCACCTCGGCGACCACTGCCTCCACCCGGGCCGACACCGGAAAGTCCCGCCAGCCCGGCACGTTGATCGGCGAGATGGTGCCCTTCGGCTCGTTGATCGGCCCGGCCGACCCGATCCCGACCAGCACCTCGTCTCCCGGGTCCCAGCCGGCGAGCAGTTCCGGCAGCCCATCGGCCACCGGCGCGAACAGCTCCTCGGCATCTCCGCCCGGCACCGTCGGCCGGCGTACCTCCCGCACGATCGTCCCCTGCTCGTCGACGATCGCCATCGCAATCTTCGTGCCGCCGATGTCGAGCGCCACCACCTGCATCGGGTCCTCCTCCGTTTTGGGGGCCAACGTCCTCCGCTGGTACGCTACTACGGTTGCCGTCACGACGGCCGCGGACCCACAAGAGCTTCCCACCCACCGACCGGGAGGCGCCGCGCAACGGGAAACCGGAAGGAGAGCGTCATGGACGCCGACACCAAGAAGAAGACCATCGAAGAGTACGCCACGACCCCCGGCGACACCGGCTCTCCGGATGTGCAGATCGCGCTGCTCACCAAGCGGATCGCGCACCTCACCGAGCACCTCAAGGAGCACAAGGGTGACCACCACTCCCGTCGTGGCCTGATGCTGATGGTCGGTCAGCGCCGCCGGCTGCTCAACTACGTCGCCAAGCAGGACGTCGAGCACTACCGCGAGCTGATCAAGCGCCTCGGTCTGCGCCGCTGATCAACCCCCACACGCAACGAACGCCGTCACCGCAAGGTGGCGGCGTTCGTTGCGTTCCGGGGATCACCAACCGCAGTGCACGTGCGTGTCGTGGACGGGATAGCCCGGGCCGAGGTTCTCGGTCGCACCGGCCTCGCGGCAGGCGCTGAGCACCGCCTGGTGCGCCGCACCCGAGCCCACCCCGACGCCGTTGATCTGGTCGACGTCGAACGCGGTCCCGCGATAGTGCCGGGAGGTGGCGCTGTGGTCGGCGCCGGCGATCGCGGTGACCCGGATCCGGTACCCCTTGTTGGCCACCGCCAGCATCCCGCGCAGCATCCGCTCGTCCAGCTCCTGCGGATGCTGGCCGGGGTCGCCCCGGGTTCGCTCTTCAACCCGAGCAGCTCCAGCGCCATCGACTTGTGCTTGTCGTAGTAGACCTCGTAACGCTTCGCCGGTCGCTGCACCTTGGCCGCGGCCTGCCACATCGGCATCGAGTCCCAGCCCTTGATGTCGAGCAGTCCCGGCAGGTGCCCGGCCCTGGTGGTGACCCCCTTGTAGAAGGTGCGGGCGGCCCACGCCGGGTCGTTGGTCTGGTCCACGGTGCCGTAGTAGGCCCCGTCGCGATAGACCGAACGCTGCTGGAACAGCCCAGAGTCACCCTCGCTGTTCGGCTTTCGGGTGGCCGTGTTCGCGCCGAGGGTCGACTCCTGCCTGGCGGTCATCAGCGCGATGCCGATCGCCCGGTCCGGCAGGTTCAGCTCGCGTCCGACCGCGATGATCACCCGGGCGTTCTCGCGCTGGGTGCTGTTGAGGCTGGCGGCCGACACCGCACTGGCGACGACGGGGGCACTGACCGCGGCCACCGCGGTGACGGCGACGGCGCCGATGGCTGCTGATCTGATGGTGAACACCGGTGACCCTTCGCAGAGGTTTGGTTCGTGATCCCGTTGAGCGGCAGACCCGGCACACTGGTCACCCGTGAACACCAGCAGCAGTGACCAGCCGACCGACGAACCCGTGGTGGCGTTCGGCGCGCTGGGTGGCACCATCTCGATGACCGGTGGGTCGGGGCCGGGGATCAGCCCGCGGCTGGGCGCCGACGACCTGGTCGGCAGCCTGGCCAGGGCCGCCGGGGTCGGCGTACGCCCAGCCACGCTGCAGCGCGTCGGGTCCTCCTCGCTCACCCCGACCCACCTGCTCGACGCCCTGGGCTGGGCCGAGCAGCAGGTGGACGACGGTGCGGTCGGCGCGGTCATCTCCCAGGGCACCGACACCCTGGAGGAGACGGCGTACTTCTGGGACCTGCTCTGGGACCGACCGCAACCGTTCCTGGTCACCGCCGCGATGCGGGGTCCGGAGCAGCCAGGTGCCGACGGCCCCGCCAACGTGCTCGCCGCCCTCACGGTGGCCGCCGACCCCCGGGCCCGCGACCGCGGGGTGCTGACCGTGCTCGACGACCAGGTGCACCGGGCCCGCTGGGTGCGCAAGGCGCACACCTCGCTCACCGGAGCGTTCGAGTCCACCGGCGTCGGGCCGGTTGCCGTGCTGGCCGAGGGGACGGCGCACTGGCTGACCGTGCCGCGGCGCCAACCGCCTCTCGGCCTGGACCGGGTCCGGCCGCCCAACGCCGCGGAGGAGTGGCCGTGGGTGCCGCTGATCGGCTCCCACCTCGACGACACCGGACGCCTGGCCCGTGCCGCCGCCGAGGCAGGGGCCGCGGCCCTGGTCATCGCCGGTACCGGCGCCGGTCACGTCAGCGAGGCCGCCGCCGACGCGCTGGGCACGCTGGCCGAGCGCATCCCGGTCGTGCTCGCCTCGCGTACCCTCGCCGGTCCGGTGTTCGAACGCACCTACGGCTATCCCGGGGCCGAGATCGACCTGATCGGCCGCGGCCTCATCGCGGCCGGCTGGCTGGCGCCGCTTAAGGTACGCCTGCTGGTGCAGCTGCTGCTGGCCGGCGGCGCCGACCGCGCTGGCATGGCCGCCGAGGTGGCGCGGCGCGGTAGCCTGCCCGCGTGAGTGAGCGCACCCCTGAGCCGGGGCCGGAGGGCGACGGGAAAGAGTTCAAGGTCCTCGACTTCGGCCGGATCCTGCGCTACATGCTGATCGCGCTGGGCGGGATGCTGCTGGTCGCCCTGATCCTGCTGGCGATCGCCTATGGGCTGGGGCGGTTCGGCTGAGTTCCCGTTTCGGCGCGCAGAAGGCCGATTCGAGCCTCGGCGGACCGGTCCGGTAGCCTGAGGCGTACAACCGAAGAATTGTGAATCAAGATCAACCAGATCGCGCTCGCCCGGCCGTGTCCGGGAGTCCTCGGTCCTCGGTAGTGGTCTTCGGGAGGCTTCGACAGGCTCAGCCATCGTACGCCGACCCGCGGACCTCGATCGAAGACCGGCCTCCATCCAACGGGTCGCCCGTGTGTGGTTGCGATCGCACACGAAAGGAGTCCCTGTGGAGGGACCTGACCTCAAGTTCACCGAGGCCATCATCGACAACGGCAAGCACGGCAAGCACGTCGTGCGCTTCGAGTCGGGCCTGCTGGCCCGCCAGGCCGCCGGCTCCGCCGCGGTCTATCTGGACGGCGACACCATGCTGCTGTCCGCCACCACCGCGCAGAAGACCCCGCGCGACGCCATCGACTTCTTCCCGCTGACCGTCGACGTCGAGGAGCGGATGTATGCCGCCGGCCGCATCCCCGGCTCCTTCTTCCGTCGCGAAGGCCGCCCCTCGGAGGGCGCGATCCTGACCTGCCGGCTGATCGACCGCCCGCTGCGCCCGTCCTTCGTCAAGGGTCTGCGCAACGAGGTCCAGGTCGTCGTCACCGTGATGGCGCTGAATCCGAACGTGCTCTATGACGTGGTCGCGATCAACGCCGCCTCGCTGTCCACCCAGCTCGCCGGCCTGCCGTTCTCCGGCCCGATCGGCGGCGTACGCATCGCGCTGATCGACGACCAGTGGGTCGCCTTCCCGACCGTCGAGCAGCTCGAGGACGCCACCTTCGACATGGTCGTGGCCGGCCGCGTGCTCTCCGACGGCGACGTCGCGATCATGATGGTCGAGGCCGAGTCGACCGACCAGACCTGGAACCTGGTCAAGTCCGGCCGGACCGCGCCGACCGAGGACGTCGTCGGCAAGGGTCTGGAGGCCGCCAAGCCGTTCATCAAGGCGCTCTGCGACGCCCAGGTCGAGCTGGCCGCCCAGTTCCCCAAGGACACCGCGGACTTCCCGGTGTTCAAGGACTATCAGGACGACGTGTACGCCGCGGTCGAGGCCGAGGCGGGCGAGCGGGTCAAGCAGGCCATGCAGATCGCCGGCAAGGAGGAGCGCAACGAGGCCACCCACGGCATCCGCCAGGAGGTCACCGCCAAGCTCGCCGAGCAGTTCGAGGGCCGCGAGAAGGAGATCTCCGGTGCCCTCAAGGCGCTGACCAAGAAGGTCGTCCGGCACCGCACCCTGACCGACAAGGTCCGCATCGACGGCCGCGGGGTCGCCGACATCCGCACCCTGTCCGCAGAGGTCGGCGTGATCCCGCGCGTGCACGGCTCCGCCCTGTTCCAGCGCGGCGAGACCCAGATCCTGGGCATCACCACGCTGAACATGCTGGGCCTGGAGCAGAAGCTCGACACCCTGGCGCCGGAGGACTCCAAGCGCTACATGCACCACTACAACTTCCCGCCCTATTCGACCGGTGAGACCGGCCGGGTCGGGTCGCCGAAGCGGCGCGAGATCGGCCACGGTGCGCTCGCCGAGCGCGCCCTGCTGCCGGTGCTGCCCGATCGCGAGGAGTTCCCGTACGCCATCCGTCAGGTGTCCGAGGCGCTCGGCTCCAACGGCTCCACCTCGATGGGTTCGGTCTGCGCCTCCACCCTGGCGCTGCTGAACGCCGGCGTACCGCTGAAGGCGCCTGTCGCCGGCATCGCGATGGGTCTGATGAGCGAGCAGATCGACGGCAAGACCCACTATGTCGCGCTGACCGACATCCTCGGTGACGAGGACGCCCTCGGTGACATGGACTTCAAGGTCGCCGGCACCAAGGACTTCGTGACCGCACTGCAGCTGGACACCAAGCTCGACGGCATCCCTGCCGAGGAACTGGCCAAGGCGCTGCTGCAGGCCCGCGAGGCCCGGCACACGATCCTCGAGGTGATGAACGAGGCGATCGATCGCCCCGACGAGATGAGCGAATATGCCCCGCGCATCATCACCGTGAAGATCCCGGTCGACAAGATCGGTGAGGTGATCGGCCCCAAGGGGAAGATGATCAACCAGATCCAGGACGACACCGGCGCCGAGATCACCATCAACGACGACGGCACCATCTATATCGGTGCGGTCGACGGGACCTCCGCCGAGGCCGCCCGGTCGACGATCAACGCGATCGCCAACCCGACCATGCCCGAGAAGGGTGAGCGCTACCTCGGCACCGTGGTGAAGCTGACCAACTTCGGCGCGTTCGTGTCGCTGCTGCCCGGCAAGGACGGCCTGCTGCACATCTCGAAGCTGCGTCCGCTGGCCGGTGGCAAGCGCGTCGAGTCGGTCGAGGACGTGCTGTCGGTGGGGCAGAAGCTGCAGGTGGAGATCTCCGAGATCGACGACCGCGGCAAGCTGTCGCTGATCCCGGTGGTCGAGGAGTCCGAGGACTCCGGCGACACCTCCGGTGCCGAGTCCGCGGGCACCGAGGCCTGAGTTTGGCCAGTCCGACCAGCGTTTCCGCCCGGCAGTACCTCGGCGGCGAAAGCCGCCGCACGGTGCTGCCGGGCGGTCTGCGTGTGGTCACCGAACACATGCCGGGGCTGCACAGCTTCAGCATCGGCTGCTTCGTCGGCACCGGGTCGCGCAACGAGTCACCCCACCTGCACGGGGTGTCACACTTCCTCGAGCACGTGCTGTTCAAGGGCACCCGCCGCCGCGGACCGGAGGAGATCTCCCGGGCCATCGAGGAGTTGGGCGGGGACCTGAACGCCTACACCGGCAAGGAGCTCACCTGCTTCCACGCCAAGGTGCTGGCCGACCACGCCGACGTCGCCGTCGAGGTGCTGACCGACATGCTCTCCCGCTCGCTGCTGCGGGAGGCCGACGTGGACGCCGAACGTGCCGTGATCATCGACGAGATCGCGATGCACCACGACGACCCCGCCGAGGCAGCTTCTGAACTCGTCTCCGCACGCCTGTTCGCCGGGTCGTCCCTGGAACGCAGCGTGATCGGCTCCGAGCAGTCGATCGGAGCGCTCAGCCGCGACCAGATCCACGGGTTCTGGCGTCGGCACTATCGCGGCCCGCGGATCGTGGTGGCCGCGGCCGGGATGGTCGACCACGATCGCCTGGTGCAGCAGTTGCTGCCCTTCGACGAGCAGCTCGCCGGCAGCCGCGACACCGCTCGGTCCCGCCCGAGCCGGGTGAAGTATCAGCCCGGGTCGGTGCTGGTCCGCAGCCGCCCGCTGGAGCACACCCAGGCCGTGCTCGGTTTCCCCAGCCCCGGGGTGTTCACCGACGGGGTGGGCAGCGCGATCGACGAGCGGCGCTATCCGCTCAACCTGCTGGCGACCGTGCTCGGCGGCGGGATGAGTTCCCGGTTGTTCGTCGAGGTCCGCGAGCGGCGCGGGCTGGCGTACGCGATCGACGCGGGGGAGGGGGCGTACGCCGACGCCGGCGGCTTCACCATCGAGTGGGGCAGCCTGCCGGACCGGGTCGCCGACATCACCGCGGTGGTCCGCGGAGCGCTCACCGAGGTCGTCGAGAACGGCATCACCGAGGAGGAGCTCGCCCGCGCCCAGGGCCAGTTGCGCGGGCAGACGGCGCTGGCGTACGAGACCCCGGGCGCCCGGATGAACCGGCTCGGCACCGCCGAACTGGCAGGGGACACCCGGACGGTCACCGAGGTGCTCGAGCACTATCAGCAGGTCACCGTCGAGCAGGTCGCCGCGGTCGCCGCCGAGGTGTTGACGGTGCCGCCGGTGCTCGGCGTGGTCGGCGGCCGGGTGAACCGGTCGCGGCTGAGCGGCTTGGTCGAACGCTGGATCTGACCGGTCAGCCGCGGGTGCCGTTGACCGGATGCCAGGTGATCGTGCCGCCCTGGAACCGCTGCGAGCAACCGCCACCACCGCAGGACTCGCCGGCTGCCGGATAGCCGAAGCGGCCGTTCTCGATCCCGTTGGCGTCCCAATAGATGCCGATCGCTCCCCACACCGGTTGTGCGCCGGTGCCCGGCGACCAATAGATCCGGCCGCCCTCGAACTGCTGCCAGCACCCGCCGTCGCGTAGCCCGCACAGTTCGTCGGTACGCGGGAAGCCGAGCTGGCCGCCCTCCCAGCCGACCGAGCCGTAACGGTCGCGGATGGCGCCGCGGATGAAGTGCGCCCCGGTGTTGGGCGCCCAATAGACGCTGCCGCCCTGGAACCCCTGCCAGCAGCCGCCGTCCTTCAGCCCGCAGTTCTCGTCGGTCGTCGGATAGCCAAGCACGCCGTTCTCCCAGCCCAGCTGTTCCCAGCGTTGCTGAATCAGCCCGCGGGTGAAGAAGGCGCCCGTCTTCGGCGACCAGTGGATCTTGCCGCCGGCGAACGGCTGCCAGCAGCCGCCGTCCTTCAGCCCGCACCCCTCAGGCGCCAGCGGCTGACCGAGGAAGCCGTTCAGCCCGCCCAGCGCATTCCACTTGGCGGCGATGGCGCCGACCACCGGGAAGTTCGGGGCGGCGTTGGTGAGCAGGCGGAGCCCCCGACCCTCGACCCAGTTCAGGTTGGTCACATAGGTGGTGCCGCCGGCGCTGGTACCGCCGCTGGTCACCAATCCGACAGCGCGACTGCCGGCCATCACCGGGGCACCCGAGTCGCCCACCATGGTCTGGATGTCCATCGCGAAGCCCTCGACCCACTGCACGCCCTGGCCGTTGCCGCCGGCCTGAACGCGGCGTACAACAGGTCGCTGAACCTGCCGAGCGCGTGCCGGCGGAGCACCACCTGGTTGAAGTGCGCGACGTACCACTCGGCCAGGCCGCGCGCGGAGACGAAGATCTGGTCGGAGAAGAACTCGGTCATCGCCTCCAGCAGGTAGCGCCTGCCGAACACCTGACGCAGCACCACCGCCCGGACCAGGTGGTGGGACAGCTTGAACGCCTGGAAATTGGTCTGGCTGTGCCCGGTGTAGCTGACGATGTCGGCGGGGTTCTCCTTCGTCGTGCCGGGGTAGTACTTCTCGACCAGGCCGTTGGCCACCGAGTCGACGATGTTGCCGGGGTTCAGTTGCTGGTTCAGCCAGTTGTCGATCCCCGCTTGCTCGATCTCGCGCACGATGTCGATGGTCGGGGTCAGGGTGGCGCGGCGGGCCAGGTGCCACGCGTCGCTGGTGACTCGCGGCAAGCCCGCGGTCAGGTCGGCGCGCGGTGCCGCCGGTCGCGGGGGTTCGCTCGGCGCAGGTGTCGGCGCCGCCTCCGCGTGATTCCCCCGGACGCCACGGCAGCTGCCGCGGCCCCCAGCGCCAGACCCCCCAATACCCGGCGACCCATCGTCGCATCGCCCATGGTGGGCCTCCTTCAGTCCGCGGAACGTAGCGTCGGGTTCTCGGGCTGGGTCAATGTTCGGTGAGTGGCCAGATCTGGGTCTTGACAGGCGCAGGGGACGCGGTCTCATGCCCGCCAGCGGCCGATTCGGCGTACGCCCTAGAGTGGAGGCGTACGCCTTCGGGGCCCTGACAGGGCCTTGCGGAGGAACTCGCCGACGACGCTGTCGCACCAGACACACCTGCTGAGAAAGTGGAGAACATGGAAGTTGCCGTCTTTGGAGCGAACGGGCGAATGGGCGCCGAGGTCTGTCGTGCGGTCACCCGCGCCGACGGGCTGGATCTGCTCGCCGGTCTCGACTATGGCGATCCCAAGGAGGACGCGCGCGCGGCCGACGTCGTCGTCGACTTCACCCACCCCGAAGCGGTGATGGAGAACCTGCGCTGGAGCATCGACAACGGCATCCACGCCGTCGTCGGGACCACCGGTTTCACCGAGGAGCGCTTCGAGCAGTTACGCGAGTGGCTGGCCGAGAAGCCCAGTGTTGGCGTTGTCGTCGCCGCCAACTTCTCCATCGGGGCGATTTTGATGATGGACATGGCCAAGCGGGCCGCGCGGTTCTTCGACTCGGTCGAGGTGGTCGAGCTGCACCATCCGAGCAAGGCGGATGCGCCCTCGGGTACCGCCACCGCCACCGCCCGCCAGATCGCCGCGGCGCGCGCCGAGGCGGGAGTGGGGCCGGTCCCGGACGCCACCGAGCAGGAGGTCCCCGGCGCGCGCGGTGCCGACGTCGACGGGATCCGCGTGCACTCGGTACGCCTGAAGGGCCTGATCGCGCACCAGGAGGTGCTGTTCGGCACTGAGGGGGAGACGCTGACGGTACGCCACGACTCGCTGGATCGGGTCAGCTTCATGCCCGGCGTCATCGCCGCCGTCCGCGCGGTGCCCAACCGGCCCGGGCTGACCATCGGCATCGAGAGCATCCTCGGGCTGGACGAAGGGGCCCGTTGAGCAGGAGGCGTCAGCGCGGGCCGGTCATCCTGCTGGTCGTCGTGGTGCTGCTGGTCGCCGGGGTGATCGTGGCCGACCGGGTGGCGCGTACGAAAACCAACGAACAGGTGGCCGCCCAGCTGCAGACCCAGCTGGGACTGGCCGAACGGCCCACGGTGGACATCATCGGGTTCCCGTTCCTCACCCAGGTCGCCGCCAACCGGTTCAACCGGGTCAACGTCGAGGCCGCCGGGGTGCGGACCGGGGGAGACCGCCCGCTGACGGTGCGGGCTTTGCACCTGCAACTCGGTGAGGTGACAACCGCGGACAACTACCGGCGGATCACCGCGGGCTCTCTCCAGGGCAGTGCCGAGGTCGGCTGGGCGTCGGTGCAGGAGGCCGCGGGGGTACCGGTGACGCCGCTGCCCGACGGCCGGGTCGAACTGACGGTTTCGCTGTCGGTGCTCGGACAGCGCGCCCCGGTGACACTGCGCGGACGGCCGGTGCTGGACGTGAACGAGCAGAGCCTTCGGGTCCGTGAGGTGCAGGCCGAGCTGGCGGGGTACCAGCTGCCCGCCGCGGTCGTGCAACGGATGGTTGATCAGGCGGTTCCGTCGGTGCCGCTCAACCTGCCGATGGGCATCCGCGCCGAAAGCCTCCAGCTCACCGGAGAGGGCCCGATGCTGGGTCTGGCGGGGCGGAACGTGGTGCTGACCGGCGGTTGATGAACGATCACTTACCTCCCGGTATGAGACTTTGCTGATGAACGTGTGATGGACATCAGACATGTGCCTTGACCCAGCAGCTCGCGATTGCCAGCTCCCCCGAGCCGGCAATCGTGGGCTGCCTGCATTGAATTGCGCGCTCCGCGCGCGAACGGTCGCTCTGAGTTGGCTCCCTTCGGCCGAAATCCGGGTGCGGTTCGCGGACCGCCTGCGGTCGGCGTACCGAATTTCGTCCTCGGGCTCGCCAACTCAGCCCAGGGGACGCTCCCCGTGTTGGATTGCGGGCTCTTGCGCCTAACCTTGCCGGGTGAGCGAACCCCGTCCTGACTCTGTCCGCCTGGCGCTGCCGCGGGAGGCCGCAGACATCGCTGCCCTGCAGCGGCGGGTGTGGGCGGTCGAGCTGGGGGACCGCGCCGAGGTGCTGCTCGGGCAGCTCGATCTGGCCACGATGACCGAGGCGTGGCAGCGCTCCATCGAACGCCCCCCGCTCGCCGCCCATCGCGTCCTCGTCGCCGTCGCCGCCAACGATGGTCGCTCCGGCCCCGACCGGGTCGTCGGGATGGCCGCCACGATGCCCAGCGACGACCCCGACGCCACCGCCGGCACCGACGGGATGATCGGCGAATTCCTGATCGACCCGGCCGCCCGCGGCGCAGGGCACGGCTCCCGGCTGCTGAACGCCTGCATCGACACCCTGCGTGCCGACGGGTTCGAGATCGCCAACTGGTGGGTCACCTCCACCGACGACGCGCTGCGCAAGTTCCTCACCGACTCCGGCTGGGCCCCCGACGGCTCCCACCGCGAGATCGGCGCCGACGACGAGAGCGTGCGCATCAAGCAGGTACGCCTGCACTGTTCGGTGTGAGTCGCCCACCACTCGCCTCGCACCCTGGCCTGCGCCTCGCCCCCGGTGTATCGGGGGCGTTGCGCAAGTCGGGGGCATCGCGCCGGTCGGGGTGCGTTGAGAGCGGGTGATGGCGCGGGTGCGCGAGCCGACAACAAAACGTGCAGTAGCCTGAAAGTCATGTCTGCTGCCGGATTGCGTACTCCGCCCAAGCTCAAGCCCGACACCCTCCGGGTGATCCCGCTGGGGGGTCTGGGTGATGTGGGCCGCAACATGGCCAGCCTGGAGGTCAACGGAAAGATCCTGCTGATCGACTGCGGCGTACTCTTCCCCGACGACGCGCACCCGGGCGTGGACCTGATCCTGCCCGGCATCGAGGCGATCCGCGACCGGCTCGATGACATCGTCGGGCTGGTGCTCACCCACGGCCACGAGGACCACATCGGCGCGGTGCCCTATCTGCTCAAGCTGCGCAACGACATCCCGGTGTTCGGCTCCCGGCTCACCCTGGCGCTGCTGCGGGAAAAGCTGCGCGAGCACCGGATCCGCAACACCGACCTGCGCGAGGTGGGCGACCACTCACTGGTCAAGCTGGAGCAGTTCGAGCTCGAGTTCGTCGCGGTCAACCACTCCATCCCCGACGCGATGGCGCTGTTCCTGCGTACACCGGCCGGCAAGGTGCTGCACACCGGCGACTTCAAGATGGACCAGCTGCCGCTGGACGGTCGGATCACCGATCTGCGCGCCTTCGCCAGGCTCGGCGAGGAGGGCGTTGACCTGTTCATGACCGACTCCACCAACGCCGAGGTGCCCGGCTTCACCACCCCGGAGAAGGACATCCAGCCCGCGCTGCAGCGGGTGTTCGCCACCTCCAGCCAGCGGCTGATCGTGGCCTGCTTCGCCTCCCACGTGCACCGCGTGCAGCAGGTGATGGACGAGGCGGTGCGCTACGGCCGCAAGGTGGTCTATGTCGGCCGTTCGATGGTGCGCAACATGTCCATTGCCCGCGACCTCGGCTTTCTCAAGGTGCCCGGCAACACACTGATCGAGCTGAAGGACCTCGACCAGTACAAGCCCGAGGACGTGGTGATCATCTCCACCGGCTCCCAGGGCGAGCCGCTCTCGGCGCTGTCCCGGATCGCCAACCGCGAGCACCCGGTGATCGAGCTGCGCGCCGGCGACACCGTGCTGCTCGCCTCCAGCCTGATCCCGGGCAACGAGAATTCGGTCTATCGGGTGATCAACGGGCTCTCCCGCCTCGGTGCCCGGGTGATCCACAAGGGCAACGCGCTGGTGCACGTGTCCGGACACGCCTCGGCGGGCGAGTTGCTCTACTGCTACAACATCGTCCGCCCGCGCAATGTGATGCCGGTGCACGGCGAGGTGCGTCACCTGATCGCCAATGCCGAGCTGGCGCAGGCCACGGGCGTACGCCGCGACCACACCGTGATCGTCGAGGACGGCGACGTGGTCGACCTGCGCGACGGCAAGGTGTCCGTGGTCGGCCGGGTGGACGCCGGCTATGTGTTCGTCGACGGGTCGACTGTCGGCGACATCTCCGAGACCGAGCTGACCGACCGGCGCATCCTCGGCGAGGAGGGGTTCATCTCGATCCTGGCCGTGGTGAACACTCACACCAACCAGATCGTCTCCGGCCCCGACCTGCACGCGCGCGGGTTCGTCGACGACGACTCGGTGTTCGACGGCATCCGTCGCGAACTGGCCGACGCGCTCGTCCGGGCGATGCAGGAGGGGGTCGAGGACTCCCAGCAGCTGCAGCAGGTGCTGCGCCGCGGGGTCGGTCGCTGGGTGAACAAGACCCACCGCCGCCGGCCGATGATCATCCCCACCGTCGTCACCACCTGAGCTTGTCGAAGCCCGGGTACGCCGGCTGAGCTTGTCGAAGCCACTGAGGCTCGGGTCAACCCTTCGGCAGGCTCAGGGTTCGAGGTGTCGGGCCAGCCCGACGCCGGGACGCCAGCCTGCGGGAGGGCCGTGCTGCACTTCATCGTCTCCACCGTCACCTTCAGCATCGCCCGCACCTGGACGATCGGTGCCGCGTGCACCGAACTCGCCCCGAACGCCACCGTGATCCTGGACAGCGTGCTGCCGGCCGTGAGTACCGCTCCGGGCTCGAGTTCTTCGGCATCATGTGGATGCCGGCCCAGGCGCTCACCCAGGGCCTGATCGGGCTGCTGTTCCTGATCAGCCCGCCGTGGGTGGCCCGCGGGCTGGCGCACGGCGAGGCCGCTGTGGCGTACACCCTGCTCAGCCAGGAGGCGCTGACTGAGCTGCGGATGCCGAGCCGGGGGATCGCCCCGCCGGTGCTGGTTCGCCAAGCTCGGCCTGCACGGCGACACCGGTCAGCACCGCCGGGTGAGTGCGGTGCTGATGCTGCTGCGGCGCTGAGCCGCTGCGGCGTACGCCCGTGCTGATTTGGAGGGGCGTACGCCCGTCGGCTATGGTTTACCGGTTGCCGATTCACCGGATCGGCCCCCAATCAAAAGTTCTGACGAGGAGACACTCCAGTGGCTGCCGTATGTGACGTGTGCGCCAAGGGCCCGGGCTTCGGCCACAACGTGCCCTGGTCGAAGAAGAAGACCAAGCGTCGCTGGAACCCGAACATCCAGCGCGTGAAGGCCGTGGTCGGCGGGACCCCGAAGCGGGTCAACGTCTGCACCTCCTGCCTGAAGGCCGGCAAGGTCAGCCGCTGAATCAGTGCCGACGTGAGGACCTGTCCCGAGCGGGGCAGGTCCTTTCTGTTTGCCCGCACTGTCTGTCGGCTTGGCTAGGGTGAGCCCCATGTGGCAGACCCCGGCGTACCGCGTCCAGGCCACCCGGCTGGAGACCGTGCTGGGAGACCGCACCGCCAAGCAGTTCGCCCAGCTGAAGCTGCACACCGTCGGCGAGCTGCTGCGCCACGTCCCGCGGCGCTACCTGCGCGGCGCCGAGTCGACCAGCCTGCGCGACCTGCGGGTGGGGGAGGACGCCGCGTTCATCTCCCGGGTGATCAACAAGGGCGTCAAGGGCCACCAGCGGGCGCTGCGACTCGAGGTGGTGGTCGGTGACGGCACGGGTACGCTGCGGCTCACCTTCTTCGGGCGTCCGCACCTGATCGACTTCTGGGACCGCACCCTGGACGAGGGCGCCCGCGGGCTGTTCGCCGGCAAGATCGGCGTGTTCAACGGGCAGCTGCAGCTCACCCACCCCGACTTCGTCATCCTGGACGACAACGGGGCGATCATCGGCGGCGCGCAGCGCAACCAGCAGATGGGCGAGCTGGCCTCGCGCATCGGCGGGCTGATCGGCATCTATCCGGCCACCGCCAAGCTGCCCACCTGGACCGTCGCCCAGTGCGTCGACCTGGTCCGCGAGCAGTCCGGCGCCCTGCCCGAACCGCTCCCGGCACACATCCGCGAGGCGGTCGACCTGGTGGCGCTGGCCCGGGCCGACCGCGCCGTCGAACACGAACCCGCCGCCGATCAGAAGCTGCCCGAGCTGGCCGACGCCGTGCAGTTCGTGCACCGACCCGACGACCTCGAGCAGGCGTGGCTGGGCCGGCAGCGGTTCCTGTTCGACGAGGCGTTCGCGGTGCAGGCGGCGATGGCCTACCGGCGTGCCGCCGCCCGCAACCAACCCGGTACGCCGCGGCCCCGGCGTACCGACGGGTTGCTCGCTGCCTTCGACGCCAAGCTGCCGTTCACGCTCACCGCTGGACAGCAGGAGGTCAGCGAGGAAATCTTCACCGGTTTGGCGCAGACCCACCCGATGCAGCGGCTGCTGCAGGGCGAGGTCGGCTCCGGCAAGACACTGGTCGCGCTGCGGGCCATGCTCACCGTCGTCGACAACGGCGGCCAGGCCGTGCTGCTGGCGCCGACCGAGGTGCTCGCCCAGCAGCACCACCAGACGATCACCCGGATGCTCGGCTCGCTGGCCGGAGACGGCGGGCTGCTGGACGCCGGGTTGAGCACCCGCGTCGTGCTGCTGTCCGGGTCCATGACCGCCGCCCGCAAGAAGAAGGCGCTGCTGCAGATCGCCTCCGGCGAGGCCGGGATTGTCGTCGGTACGCACGCGCTGCTGGCCGACCGGGTGCAGTATGCCGATCTGGGCCTGGTCGTGGTCGACGAGCAGCACCGCTTCGGCGTCGAGCAGCGCGCGGCGCTGAACGACCGGGCCGAGGCCCGCCCGCACGTGCTGGTGATGACCGCGACCCCGATCCCGCGGACGGTCGCGATCACCGTCTTCGGTGACCTCGAGGTGTCCACGCTCACCGAGATCCCCGCCGGCCGCAGCGAGGTGGTCACCCAGGTGGTGCCCGAGCAGCAGCACCCGGCGTGGGTGCAGCGGGCCTGGCAGCGGATCACCGAGGAGGTCGCCGCCGGACGGCAGGCGTTCGTCGTCTGCCCGCAGATCTCCGCCGGCGACAAGGTCGACCTGATGCCGGTCGAACCGGATGCACCGCCACCGCGCAACGTCACCGACCTGTACGCCGAGCTGACCGGCCCGGGCGGGCCGCTGGCGGAGTTGCGGGTGGCGGCCCTGCACGGACAGTTGCCGGCCGAGGAGAAGGACCAGGTGATGGCCCGCTTCGCCGCCGGCGAGCTCGACGTGGTGGTTTCCACGACCGTGGTCGAGGTCGGGGTGGACGTGCCGAACGCCTCGGTGATGGTGATCTGCGACGCCGACCGGTTCGGCATCTCCCAGCTGCACCAGCTGCGCGGTCGGATCGGCCGGGGCGAGCATCCGAGCCTGTGCCTGCTGCTGACGCGTACGCCGGGTGACTCGACCGCCGCCGAGCGGCTGCGGGCGGTCGCCGCGACCCGGGACGGGTTCCAGCTGGCCGAGGTCGACCTGGCCCAGCGCCGCGAGGGGGACGTGCTCGGCGCCAGCCAGGCCGGGGCCCGCTCCTCGCTGCGGCTGCTGCGGGTGCTCGACCACGTCACCCTGCTCGAGCAGGCCCGCGCGATCGCCGAGGAGTGTGTGGCGCGCGACCCCGAGTGCACCGAACCGGGGGTGGCCGACGCCATCACCCAGGTCGAGGAGCTGGCCGCCGCCGAGTGGCTGGAGCGTACGTGACGCCAGCCGGATAACTCGGGTCAGCCCTCGATCTCGGGCTGCTCGCCGAAGTTGAACCGGCGCCCGGTGATCTCGTCCACCTCGATCGCCACGTAGTGCGTCTTGATCGTGGACACCCACGGTTGCAGCCCGAGACCGGCGATCCGGTCGATCCGCTCGGCGTCCTCGACGATCGCCGCCCTGCCGTGGCAGACCACACTCCACCCGCTGGCCTCTGCGGCGTACTCGTCCACCTCGAAGGCGACCTGGTTGTTGATCACCAGGGTGATCAGCTTGTTCCCCGGCGCGGTCCGAAAGACGATCGAGCCCTCGTCGAGCACGAAGTTGACCGGGAAGATCTCCGGCCGGGGCTGCGCACCGGTGGCCAGCCGACCGACCTGCTGGCTGCCCAGCAACCGCCAGCACTCGGACTCGTCGAGCTCCTGGACGGGGTCGTTCATGTCGTTGGAGTCCATGGGTCCATTGTCACCGCCGCGGTCGGGCCGCGGGGGAGTTTCGGTCGAATCCGGTGCGAGAGGTCCCACGGCATTTCGGGCGTCGCTGGATAATGGCCGGGTGAGTCGGATCATCACCGGTACCGCCCGCGGCCGTCGCCTGCTGACGCCGGACCACCAGCGCACCAGGCCCACCTCCGACCGTGTACGCGAGGCCCTGTTCTCGGCCCTGGTGTCCTGGGCCGACGGCCAGGACCAGCCCTCGGACGAGGCGCTGCGCGGGTTCAGCCTGCTCGACCTGTACGCCGGAACGGGCGCGATCGGACTGGAGGCCGCCAGTCGCGGCGCCGGCCCGGTGGTGCTGGTGGAGGCCGACCGCAGCACCGCCGACCTGGCCCGCCGCAACGCCACCGACACCGAGCTGGCGGTCACCGTCCGCACAGCCAAGGTGGAGACCTTCCTGGCCGCCCCGGCGCTGCACGCGTTTGACATCGTCTGGCTGGACCCGCCCTATGACGCGCCCGCCGACAAGCTCGACCAGGTGCTCACGGCGCTGGTCGCCGGTGGCTGGCTGGCCCGGCACGGGCTGGTTGTGGTGGAGCGCTCGAGTCGCGGCGCCGACCCCACTTGGCCGCCCGGGGTCGGCGACGGCTGGGAGCGCCGCTACGGTGAGACCACCCTGCACTTCGCCGTCGACCTGGGCGATGACCGGCAGGCCAGCGGAGCAGAACAGGAGACTGCGCAGCGATGAGGGCGATCTGTCCGGGCTCCTTCGACCCGTGCACCCACGGGCACCTCGACATCATCAGGCGTACCGCCGTGCTCTTTGACGAGGTGGTCGTCGGGGTCGGCAACAACACCGCCAAGAACGGGCTGTTCGCCCCGGCCGAGCGGGTGGAGATGCTCACCGAGGCGCTGGAGGGCGTGGCCGGCGTACGCGTCACGCTGATCTCCGGGCTGTTGGTCGATTTCTGTGCCGAGCAGGGGATCGGGGCGATCGTCAAGGGGCTTCGGTTCGCCTCCGACTTCGACTACGAACTGCAGATGGCCCAGATGAACCACCGGCTGACCGGGATCGAGACGATCCTGCTGCCGACGGCGGCGGAATGGTCCTTCGTGTCGTCCACCCTGGTACGCGAGATCGCGCAGCTGGGCGGGGACGTGGCCGAGTTCGTGCCGGCGGCGACCGCCGCCAGGATCGCGGCCAGGGTGGCGGAGCGCAACGAGGAGAAGCGATGAGCAACGATCAGGTGATGGACGGGCTGGAGCAGCTGCGGCAGGCGCTGGCCCAGGCCAAGGGCGTACCCATGTCCGCCTCGTGCATGGTCAATCGCAGCCAACTGCTCGACCTGATCGAGCAGATCCGCGCCGCCCTGCCCGAGGAGCTGGCCCAGGCGAACCAGGTGCTTGCCGACTCGGACGCCCAGCGCGACCAGGTGTTGGCCCGGGCCCAGGCGCGCGCCGACGAACTGGCCAGTGAGCACGAGATCACCCGGGTGGCCCGGGAGCAGGCCGAGCGGTTGCGCCGGGACACCGAGCAGGAGTGCGCCGCCCTGCGCCGCGAGACCGACGTGTTCATCGACTCCCGGCTGGCGTCCTTCGAGTCGGTGCTGCACAAGACCTCCAGCCAGGTCGCTACCGCGCGGCAGCGACTCTCCGAGCGCTCCGGGCTGGACGCCGAGCACGTCGAGCCGCTGCCCTCGCACGACTGATCCGCACCTGTCGCCGTTTCTGTTCAGGTGACCTATATCGCTGGCGGGGCCTCCTCCAGTAGGGTTCACTCATAATCCACAGCCACGAGGGGACTGAATGCCCGCCAGACGCGCCACCGCAGCAGTCGTCGGTTCGGCTGTGCTGATGGCCGTCGGCATCGTCGGGGTGAACTATTCGTTGCTCCCCGGAGGTCAGGTGCTGTGCGGAGCCCTGTTCGGCCAGCAGGCCGGGGCCGCGGAACCGGTCGGCGATTTCGACCCCGGGGAGAGGACCGAGACCCCTGCCATGCCGGACCCCGGAGCGGCACGGCCGTCCGGGCCGAGTTCCGCCCCGGCCCCGGAACCAGGTGTTCCCGTCCCGGGGCCGGTTTCCGAACCCGGCCCGGCCACGTCTGGCGCGGCACCGGCCGCCGAGCCCGCCCCAGCCGTCGCGCCGGCGGTGGGCGCCACCCCCAACCTCCCGGCGGGCGGAGCTCAGGTGGGCCGCGTCGGCACGGGGACGCGTATGCCCTCCGCCAGCACCGCGGCCACCCGCGAAGGTGACGACCTCGCCCGACCGATGCCATCGGTCCAGACGACGGTTGCCAAACGGCCGGTCGAGCGGATATTGGCAACGACCGAGGCAGCACAGTCGGCCCCCGCCACCAGCGGCAGCCCGGGCCACAATCAGGTCCAGGGCAGTCAGGGCGCGGGCAACGGTGACCAGGATGATCAGGGTGAGCAGCAGCCCGCTCCCCGCAAGCCGGTGGCGACCAGGCCGACCGTCGATGGCGGCAAGACTCCCGAGGTCGGGGTGCAGCAGAAGGGGAAGCGCCCCGCGGACACCAAGGCGTCCCCGGTCACCAAGTCATCCCCGGTCACCAAGTCATCCGGCGGGGGCAGGAAGAAGTCTCCCCCCGCGGTGCCGTCGGCTCAGACCAGCTTGTAACCCATCCCGCGCACCGTCTGGAAGTATTCCGCACCGATCTTGCGACGCAGATAGCGCACGTAGACCTCCAGCACGTTGGAGCCCGGGTCGAAGTCCAGTCCCCAGACCTTGGAGAGCAACTGCTCCCGGCTCAGCACCTCGCCCGGATGGGACAGGAACGCCTCGGCGAGTGCGAACTCACGAGCGGTCAACTCGATCTCGCGGCCCCCGACCCGGACTCGCCGGGTGCGCACATCCAGCGTCAGGTCGCCGTGGGTGAGCACCAGCGATTCGGTCTCGGGAGCACGGAGTCGGAGCTTGATCCGGGCGAGCAGCTCCTCGACGCTGAACGGCTTCGCCATGTAGTCGTCGGCCCCGGACTCGAGCCCCGCCACCGTGTCGGACACCGTCCCGCGGGCAGTGAGGATCACCACAGGCAGCCGCGAACCGGTCTGCCTGATCTCGCGTACCACGTCGAAACCGTCCATGTCAGGCAGGCCCAGGTCGAGCACCATCAGGTCGACCGCTCCCTCGGCAGCCCGGGTGATCGCCGCCTGACCGCTGCTCGAGGTCTCCGTGTCATAGCCCGCGCGCTGCAACCCTCGCTCGATGAAGGAGGCGATCTCCGCCTCATCCTCGACGATCAGGATGGTACTCATCTGGTTTCCTCGCGCTCTTGACCTGACTGAAGAACCGGCGGGAGGGGGTGGACCGGCAGAACGAGACTAATGGTGCTGCCCGATCCCTGCACGGATTGGATCTCCAGCGAGCCGCGGTGGGAGGCTGCGATCTCCGCCACGATGGACAGTCCGAGTCCCGAGCCGTCGACCTGGTGCCCGCCGCGGACGAACCGTTCCTGCACCCGCGAGACGAGATCCGGGTCGATCCCGGACCCCTGGTCGCGCACCCACAGGCGTACCAGAGCTCCCTCCTGGCGCGAGCCGATGCTGATCTCCGAGCCGGCCGGGGAGAACTTCACAGCGTTGCGCGCCAGCTCCAGCAGGGCCTGGGAAACCCGTTGCGGATCCAGTTCCGCCGCCACGTCGGCCACCTCCGCGAGGCGCCACTGGCGCGGACCGAGGGCGCGGGCCTTCTCCAGCACCTCATCGGTGAGCGGACCGACGTCGACCGACTGCAGGCGGATGAAGTCGGGACGCTCCGCCTTGGCCAGGGTGATCAGGTCCTCCACCAGACGGGCCATCCGGTCCACCTCGGAGATGCCGCGCGCCCGGGTGGCGCGGACCTCGGCCGGGTCGGTCGGATCCATCACCTCCAGGTGGCCCCGCAGGATGGTGAGCGGGGTGCGCAGTTCGTGGCCCACGTCGTCATAGAGGCTGCGCTGGGTCTCGAAGGTCTGCTCCAGCCGGTCCAGCATGTCGTTCACGGTGCGCGTCAGCAGGGCCAGGTCGTCGTGGCCCTGGACCGGGACCCGCCGGCTCAGGTCGGTGTCGGTGATCTCCCGGGTGGTACGCCGCAGCAGCGCGATCGGCGCCAGCAGTTGACCGATCAGGAGCCACGCGACGAACCACACCAGCGCCAGCGACCCCGCCGCGACGAACAGATAGGTCCGGAAGTTTCGATCCAGGGCCTGGTGCTCGGCGCGGTAGTCGATGGCCATCACCAGCAGCCCGGGCTCCGGATCGCCGGCCATCTGCACCGGCACCGCCAGATAGCGGAAGATCGGCGAACCGCCCGGCCGAGGTTCATAGAAGCTGTCCAGCGTCGCGTGGTCGAGCGGGACCCCGCCCAGGCTGGCGACGAACTCCAGGTTGCGCTCCGGGCGTACCGTCGCGGCCGAGGGAGCGATCTGGAGCACCCGGCCACCGATCAGTCCCATCCGCCCCTCGTGCTGCTGGAGGAGTCCCTGCTCGACGGCGGCGGCCAGCAGTGCCCGGGTGTCGGCGAGCGGTTCGCCGGTGACCGGACTGCGGCCGCGTTCGGTGAGAGACACGGTCTCGGTCAGCCGCATCCGCAGCAGGGCGTCCAGCTCGTTGTCGACCCGCTGGCGTTCCAGGGCGTACGCCACGACTCCCGCCAGGGTCATCGCCAGCAGGGAGAGCACCGTCACGGCGAGCAGGACGCGATAGCGGACGCTCATCCAGACGCGCTGGCGGCGCGGCCCGGCCGAGGCCGAGGCCCTGCTCTGGTCGGTGCGCGCCACGCGGGTCAGCGTACGGTGCTGGCACGATCCTCCGCGCGGTTTGCGTCGTGCTCGGGGGCGCAGGTAATCTGGTGCGTCGGTTATGACGCCGTCATGCCGTCGTGCGCGGAAGGGGTTGATGATGAGCACTTCTGCACGCCCGCTGGACCGGAGGGACCCTCTGGTCATCGACACCCACGACCTGGGTCGTCGGGCGGGCGCGATGAAGGAGCTGCACACCAGCACCGAGGCGCCCGAGGGGATTGGCGGCGACGTAATCGGCGTACCCACCGGATCGCCGATCCAACTCGACCTCAGGCTCGAGTCGGTCGTCGAGGGGGTGCTGGTCACCGGGACCGCCGAGGTCACGGTGGTCGGGCAGTGCGGACGCTGCCTGGACCCGATCGAGCAGGGGCTCGAGATCGACGTCCAGGAGCTCTACCTCTACCCGGGCACCGAGCCGGACGACGCGGAGGCCAGCAGGATGGAGGGCGAGTTGATCGACCTCGAACCCCTGGTCCGCGACGAGGTGGTGCTGGAGCTGCCGTTCATGCCGTTGTGCCGTGACGACTGCGAGGGACTGTGCCCCACCTGCGGGGCCAACCTCAACGCCGACCCGGAGCACCGACACGAGGAGGCCGTCGATCCCCGCTGGGGTGACCTGGCCGCCTGGCAGAACCGCAGCGACAACTGAGATCAAGACCAACCCCGCACCCGCGGGGACAGCGCCGGAGCCTCCGGTGCGCAACCGACACAGGAGAGAACCGTGGCCGTCCCGAAGCGGAAGATGTCCCGCAGCAACACCCGGCACCGTCGCGCGCAGTGGAAGACCCAGGCCCCGACCCTGGTCACCTGCGCCAACCCCGCCTGCCGCGAGAAGCACCTGCCGCACACCGCCTGCCCGTCCTGCGGACAGTACGGCCCGCGTACCGCGCGCCGTCAGGTCATCGAGTCCTGACCTGACGCCGGGTCGCCGACCCGGCCGGCCGACGCCCCAACGGGGTCGGCCTGCGAACTCGATGGCTGGCATTGAGCAGCTGTGCACCGAGCTGGGGGTCCCGATGGACCCCCAGCTCTTCGTGCTTGCGCTGACGCACCGCTCGTTCGCCTACGAGAACGGCGGGCTGCCCACCAACGAGCGCCTGGAGTTCCTCGGCGACTCGGTGCTCGGGCTGGTCGTCACCGAACACCTCTATCGGGTGCACCCCGACCACAGCGAGGGCGAATTGGCCAAGCTGCGGGCGGCCGTCGTGAACGCACGGGCGCTGGCGCAGGTGGCTCGCAGTCTTGAGGTCGGGCCGCTGATCCGGCTGGGGCGCGGGGAGGTCACCACCGGCGGTGCGGACAAGTCATCGATCCTGGCCGACACGATGGAAGCGCTGATCGGCGCGGTCTATCTCGGCCATGGGTTGGCCGGCGCCCGCGCGCTGGTGCACCACCTGTTCGATCCGCTGATGGAGCAGGCCGCCCAGCTCGGCGCCGGGCTGGACTGGAAGACCTCACTGCAGGAGCTCACCTCCGCGCTCGGGCTGGGCGCCCCGCGCTATCAGGTGAGCGAGTCCGGACCCGATCACGACAAGCGGTTCGAGGCCGTGGTGGTGCTCGGCGAGCTGCGGTTTGGCCACGGCAGCGGCCGCAACAAGAAGCAGGCCGAGCAGGAGGCCGCCGGCACCGCGTTCGCCGAGCTGCGGGAACGTCAGCAGGCGGCCGCCCCCGAGCCCGCCGACACCGGCAGCGGAACCGAAGCGACCGAAGACGTCGGTGCCTGAGCTGCCCGAGGTCGAGGTGGTTCGCGCCGGCCTCGCCCCACACCTTGGTGGCCGCACCATCGCCGCGGTGGAGGTGCTGCACCCCCGTCCGGTACGCCGTCACCTGGCCGGCGCCGAGGACTTCGCCGCCACCCTGGTCGGGCGCACGTTCGGTACGCCGCGGCGGCGCGGCAAGTATCTGTGGCTGCCGTTCCACGACGGGGATGCGCTGCTGGTGCACCTGGGGATGAGCGGGCAGTTCCGCACGGCTGAGGTCGGTCTGCCGGACGCTCGCAACACCCGGATCCGGTTCCGGTTCACCGATGGGGGATCCGAGCTGCGGTTCGTCGACCAGCGGATGTTCGGGGGAGTGTCGCTGTCGCTCGGCGGCGCCGAACTGCCCGCCGAGGTCGCGCACATCGCCCTCGACCCGTTCGACCCGGCCTACGACGTGCACCAGACCGCGCGCCGACTGCGGAGTCGGCGTACCGCAGTGAAACGCGCCCTGCTGGACCAGACCGTGGTGTCGGGGATCGGCAACATCTACGCCGACGAGGCGCTGTGGGCAGCGCGGCTGCACTATGGGCGGTTCTGCGACCGGCTCAGCCAATCCGCGGCCGTCGGCGTGCTCGAGGCCGCGCGGGCCGTGATGGCCGAGGCGCTGCAGCAGGGCGGGACCAGCTTCGACGCGCTCTATGTCAACGTCAACGGCGAATCCGGCTACTTCGACCGGGCCCTACACGCCTACGGCCAGGAGGGCCTGCCGTGCGAGCGCTGCGGTACGCCGATTCGGCGTGAGCCGTTCATGAATCGATCCAGCTTCTTCTGCCCGAAGTGCCAGCGGAAGCGCTAATTCGGCGGGGATGAAAGGAGTGAGGCGAGGGGAACTCTGGACCGTCGCGGGCGGCGTCTATGCGACGAATCCCAGGCCAGCTCTGATCGTCCAGGATGATCCATTTGACCGCACCGACTCCGTCACCGTGGCCCCACTCACGTCGACCCTGACTGACGCGCCTTTGCTCAGACACCGGATCGAAGCGACAGACTCGAGCGGCTTGCGAAACGACAACGACGTCATGATCGACAAGATCACCCCTGTGCGACGGAGCAACCTTCAGCAGCGGGTCGGGCGAGCCGACCGGGATGGCCGGTCCGCTGCGGGCCCCCGCCCCACGCCACGCGCTCGCGCAGGTTCTGCGAAGGGGCCCGCCTGGGGCTAGGCTGGGCCAATCGTGAAAAGGGCCGCCCACTACGTCTTCGTGCGTCAACGCCACAACTGGCTGCAATTCCTGCGGTTCGGGTTGGTCGGCGGTTCCGGGGTTCTGGTCAACCTGATCGTCACGGTCATCTGCAAGAAGCTGCTGCCGCCCTATCTGAGCATCGCCTTCCCGCTGCCGGTGACCGACTTCAATGTGCGCTGGTACCACGTGATCACCACGATCGCGTTCCTGGTCGCCAACACGTGGAACTTCCAGCTGAACCGGTCCTGGACGTTCAAGTCGGGCAAGCACGCCAGCTGGTGGCGCGAGTTCTTCCCGTTCCTCGCGGTCGGCATGGTGGCCTACGTCGTCGGGCAGGTGCTGCTGACCCTGCTGCTGAAGGACACCTCGCCGGTGTCGCTGCACCAGTTCCCGTTCTTCGACGACTCGACCGGGCTGCGGACCGCGCTCTATTGGGCCACGCTGATCCAGATCGTGCTGACCATGCCGATCAACTACGTGGTGAACAAGGTGTGGACCTTCCGCGCTGTCCGGGGGCGCAAGAAGCACCCCGAGCACGACCTGCCGATGGTCGCCGCCGCCGTCGCGCCCGAACTGGTCGACGAGGACGGCAACGAGTTGCAGGACCGGCGCCGACCCGAGACCCCGCCCGGGGGCTGATCGTGTATCTGAAGAGCCTGACGCTGCGTGGCTTCAAGTCCTTCGCCTCCGCGACCACGCTGAACTTCGAACCGGGGATCACCTGCGTGGTCGGTCCCAACGGCTCCGGCAAGTCCAACGTCGTCGACGCCCTCGCCTGGGTGATGGGCGCCCAGGCCGCCAAGTCGCTGCGCGGCGGCAAGATGGAGGACGTCATCTTCGCCGGTACCTCCGGTCGCGCCCCGCTGGGTCGGGCCGAGGTGGCGCTGACCATCGACAACACCGACGGCGCGCTGCCGATCGAATACACCGAGGTCACCATCAGCCGGACCATGTTCCGCAACGGCGGCTCGGAATATGCGATCAACGGCAACGCGGCCCGACTGCTGGATGTGCAGGAACTGCTGTCCGACTCCGGCATCGGCCGTGAGATGCACGTAATCGTGGGCCAGGGCCAGCTGGACTCGATCCTGCAGGCCACCCCCGAGGGTCGGCGCGGGTTCATCGAGGAGGCCGCGGGCGTACTCAAGCACCGCAAGCGCAAGGAGAAGGCGCTCCGCAAGCTCGAGTCGACCGAGGGCAACCTCAACCGACTCAACGACCTGATTGGCGAGATCCGCCGCCAGCTCAAGCCGCTCGGCCGGCAGGCCGACGTCGCCCGCAAGGCGGTGGTGATCCAGGCCGAGGTGCGCGACGCCCGCGCCCGGCTGCTCGCCGACGACCTCGTCCAGGCCACCCTGGCGCTGGAGTCCGACCTGGCCGACGAGCAGGCGCTGCGCGACCGGCGGACCCGCATCGAGGAATCCCTCGCCCACGCCCGCGAGGCCGAGGCGGAGGCCGAGGAACAGCTGCGCCTCGGACTGCCGCGGCTGACCGCCGCCCAGGAAACCTGGTACGCCCTGTCCGGGCTCCGCGAGCGGGTCTCCTCGACCATGTCGATCGCCGCCGAACGGGTGCGCAACGCCAGCAACCAACCCACCGAGGACCGGCCCGGACGCGATCCCGAACAGCTCGAGGCCGAGGCCAATGAGGTGGGCCGCCAGGAGGAGGAGCTGCGGGCCGACGTGGCCCGCGCGGACGAAGCCCTCGCCGGCGCCACCGAGCGCCGCAACACCGCCGAGAAGGCGCACGCCGCCGAGGAACAACGCCTCGCCGCCCAACTGCGTGCCATCGCCGACCGCCGCGAAGGGCTGGCCCGGCTGACCGGGCAGGTCAACTCCGCCCGCTCCCGCGCCGAGGCCGTGGTCGAGGAGATCGGCCGGCTGACCACTGCTCGCACGCAGGCGCTGGAACGAGCCCAGCGGGCCCGGGCCGAGTTCACCTCGCTCGAGACCAAGGTCGCCGGACTGGACGCCGGCGAGGTCGACCTCGACTCCGAGCACGAGGAGGCCGCCAGCGAGCTGGAGGCCGTCGAGCGGCAGCTCGGAGACCTGCAGAAACAGGAACAGTCCGCCAACCAGGAGCGCGCCGCCGCGGCCGCCCGGCTGGAGGCGCTCAAGCTCGGCCTGGAACGCAAGGACGCCTCCGCCGCCCTGCTCGCGGCCACCGACCGGGTGGGCGGACTGCTCGGCCAGGTGGCCGCCCTGGTGCAGGTGGAGAGTGGCTTCGAGGCCGCCGTCTCCGCCGCCTTCGGTCAGACCGCCGATGCCGTCGCGGTGACCGGGTTGGACGCCGCGGTCGGCGCCTTCGACCACCTCAAGGCCGAGGACCTGGGCCGCGCCGGACTGCTGCTGCGCGGTGCCGTCACCGACGGGGAGGTGTGGCCGCAGCTGCCCTACTGGGCGCAGTACGCCGCCGACGTGGTCGGTTGCGACGCCGAGCTGCGTCCCTCGGTGCTGCGGGTGCTGCGGAAGGTGGCCGTCGTGGACGACCTGCCCGCCGCCCGCCGGCTGGTCGCCGACCTGCCCGACGTCACCGCGGTCACCCGCGACGGGGACATCCTGTCCGCCTGGTTCGCCGCCGGCGGATCTGGGCACAAGCAGTCGCTGATCGAGGCCCAGGCCGCGGTCGACGAGGCCGAGAAGCGGCTGGTGGCCGCCGACCACCAGGTGGAGCGGCTCCGTTTCGCCCTGGGCGAGGTCGGCCGCCGGCACGAGGAGGCCCGCTCCCGGCTGGACGTCGCGCTGGGCCGGCTGCACGAGTCGGACGCGGTGATGGCCGCCCTGGCCGAGGACCTCGGCAAGTGGCAGAACCTGGCCCGTCAGGCCGCCGACGAGGCCGGACGCCTGGCCGCCGCCGCCGAGAAGGCACAGGCCCAGCAGGCGGCAGACGCCGACAAGCTCGCCGAGCTGGAGCAGCGGCTCAAGTTCGCCTCCGCCGAGGAGATCGAGGAGGACGCCGACCCGGCCGAGCGGGACCGGCTCGCCGAGGTCGCCCGGGCCGCCCGACAGGGCGAGATGGACGCCCGGCTCACCCTGCGTACCACCGAGGAACGCGTCCGCGGGCTGGCCGGCCGCGCCGACTCCCTGAGACGCGCCGCCGAGAACGAACGCCGCGCCCGGGCCCGCGCCGAGGCCCGCCGCCGGCAGCTGCGGCGCGAGGCCGAGAACGCCCGCGCCGTGCGCAGCGCCGCCGAGTGGCTGCTGCGCCGGGTCGAGATCTCCCGCGACCTGGCCGCGGTCGAACGCAGCACCGCCGAGAGCGAGCGCGCCGAGGCCGACCGGGCGCTGGCCGACGCCCGGCGCCGCTCCCGCGAACTGGCCGCCGACCTGCAGCAGCTGGTCGACAGCGTGCACCGCGACGAGCTGGCCCGCGCCCAGCAGCGGATGCGGGTCGAAACCCTGACCGAGAAGGCCATGGCCGAGCTGGGCCTGGAGGCGGAGACGCTGATGGGGGAGTTCGGCCCGGAGCTGCCGATCCCGGTGCTCACCCGCCCCGACGGGTCGGCGCTGACCGAGGACGACGAGCAACCCGAGCCGGTACCGTTCGTGCGCGCCGAGCAGGAGAAGCGGCTGCGCCGGGCGGAGAAGAACCTGCAGGTGCTGGGCCGGGTCAACCCGCTCGCGCTCGAGGAGTTCGACGCGATGACCGAACGGCACCAGTTCCTGTCCGAACAGCTGGACGACCTGCGGCGTACCCGCAAGGACCTGACCGACATCATCGCCGAGGTGGACAACCGGGTGCAGCAGGTGTTCGCCGAGGCGTACGCCGACGTGGAGGCCGCGTTCGAGCAGGTGTTCGCCAAGCTGTTCCCCGGCGGCGAGGGCCGGCTGGTGCTGACCGAGCCGGGGCAGTGGCTGACCACCGGGGTGGACGTCGAGGCGCGCCCGCCCGGCAAGAAGGTGAAGCGGCTGTCGCTGCTGTCCGGTGGCGAACGCTCGCTGGTCGCGGTGGCGTTCCTGGTCGCGCTGTTCATCGCCCGCCCGAGCCCCTTCTACATCCTCGACGAGGTGGAGGCGGCGCTGGACGACACGAACCTCGGACGTCTGCTGGAGATCTACCAGCAGTTGCGGGACAACTCCCAGCTGCTGGTGATCACCCACCAGAAGCGGACGATGGAGATCGCCGACGCGCTCTATGGCGTGACCATGCGCGGGGACGGCGTGTCGACGGTGATCAGCCAGCGGCTGCACGACTGAGGCGTTCTCGTCGGCTCCCCGGCCGACACCCGTCGCCCCCTGACCAGCCGATGATGGACCCTTGAAAGAGATTGATGGTCCGTCGCCGCCCCGCTGCTGATGGGCGCGCGTATCTGAATCGGTAGCGTTCGGGCGCGCGAGTGCTAGCGTTGGCAGCAGGCACCGGCCGGGGACGCGCCGGCCCTTCGAGGAGTTCAGCCCACATCCCACCTCAGCGCAACCAGAAGGAAAGTGATCGCGGATGCGGCGGATAATGCTGCGGAGCGGGGAGTTCATCCCTGTGCTGGGCCAGGGCACCTGGGGCTGGGGTGAGGACCCCGGCCGCCGCGGCGACGAGGTCACCGCGCTGCACGCCGGCCTTGAGCTGGGCATGACGCTGGTCGACACC
>NZ_NMVQ01000047.1 GCF_002250625.1 Enemella dayhoffiae
CAATCGGGCACTACCGTGGGACATGAGAACCTCCGGGTTGGCGTGGGCCTTCGACAAGCCACATCCCATTCGGAGGTTCTCGTTCGTTCAACCAGGCTCGCCGCTACCAACGTCCTGGCCGGGTACAACTAGAGCCGTTTTACGAGCTGTGGGGAGCAGAGGCCGACACTGACGAGATCATCCCTACACGAGGATGCTCTACACCGACTTTTCACGGTTCGGCTGCCGACTTGAGTGGTCTTGCGGCGAGTCTGACCAGCTTGCTCGGCTCGCACCTTGGTTCGAGCGAACCTCTGTCCGGAACACACTTAATCTCGCTGCCGCATGGTGAGGCCGGGCCACTGCGGGCATTTATAGCTGCGGGTGGCGACGGTTCGCCGGCCGCAGTACCGAATGCATCAGATGGCGGATCTAAAGGGTCGAAAAAGGACGAGATCACAGGAGAGGCAAATGGCCCCCTCTGACGCACGGGACACTGCCGTCAAGCGCGGGCACATCAAGGAGTCAGTGCGCAACGCGTTGTGGGCGCGCACTGCTGGCCGTTGTACGATTTGTAACCGTCGCCTGCTTGGGGATCAGCGAACATATATGCATTCAGTTCTGTTGGCGGAACTGGCGCACAATATCGGAGCCACCGGCGGAGACGGATCGCCTCGGAGTAAAGATGCGGAGAATGTCGATGACACTGAGGCCGAGGAGAACTTGTTGCTTTTGTGTCATGACTGCCACAAGATCATTGACAACCCCGACCACATCGACTTCTTTCCACCCGAGAAACTGCGCCAAATCAAGGAGTCCTTCGAGAGGCGCGTCGAGATGGTCACAGAGAACGGCGGCCTCACTCGTACCGCCGCGCTCCGAGTTGGTTGCTTGATTCGCGGTTCACTCGCGATGGCCTCCCAACGGGAGATCGCCGAAACCCTCCTGGCAGTCAACTATCTCGGTCTCGTCGAGACACAGCGCAGTGGCGACTTCACCTGCCGGATCAACGGGTCTGCTGGTGGCCTCGGCTTCTGGGATGCTGCCCAGCAATCGATCAACGACACAATCGCCCAGGTCCGCCAAGCGGTCGATAGTGGCGACGTTGAGCACATCTCGGTCTTCGCCATCGCACCGGTGCCTCTTCTCATCTATCTGGGATGGCATCTCGACGACAAGACGCCGACACGGCTCTTCCAGAAGCACCGCGATCAGTTCATCGGTTGGTCCTGGAGCGACCAAGGCGATCCGGTCGAGTTCGACATCGTTGCCTCCGAACAGGACACCTCGGCCGAGGACGTCGCGCTTGTTTGCGCGCTGACGAGCGAGGTAGATCGCGCAGCTCTTCCGCCCGCCGTCGATGGCACACCGATCATTGAAGTAAGGCCGGCCGGAGTCTCGCCTGGGCCGAATCTGCTTTCGCATGAGCAGTCCCTAGCGAACTTTGCCGAGCAGTGGCGAGCCGCACTAGCGATGGCTGAAGCAAGTTTCCCTAGCGCGAAGCGATGGCACCTCATCGCCTCGGCGCCGGTCACCGCCTCGATAGAGGCCGGGCGTGCCCTCGTGCGGGACATTCATCCGCCCGTCATGCTCTACGAGCGCACCGATGCTGCCTACGAAGCGGTGCTCATCACCAACAAGTAGGAGCTTGAGGTCTTCCTGCCTTGCGCGCCGCCGCGGGGTTCCGCATGTCCCGGCTCCCGCGTACAGTGGATGCCGAGGCAGGTTCTCCTCGATTGCGGGTCCTTCGGGACAGCCCAGCGCGGGCGCTCATACACGTACTGCCTCCTCGACGGAGAGACACGTGTGACGAGAGGCCCGCCATGATCAGCCTCATCTGGACGCTCAGCGCCCACACCCGCTACTACCTGCGCCGCTACATGCCGACCAATCGGCTGCTCGACGCGATGCGCCGCCGACCCAACCTGGGGTGGGGCATCCCCGCGATGCTCCTCGCCGTGCCCTACCTGCTGATCGCGAGCATCTGCACCAACGCCCTCGCCGACGGTGCCCCAGGCTGGTTGCATCTAGCCGTGTTGTGGGCGGTGTGGAACGCGATGAAGTTCATCATCATGGGACCGGTCAGCCTCATCCTCCTGCTCCGCGCCCGTATCCGAGAGGCTGGTGCACGTCGCCGGGATCGAACACGTGAGACCCTGGGCCGGATTCCGCGCCAGGAGGAACCGACTACCTACGTCGCGGCGCGGTAGCCCTCGCCGGGACAGGCCTCACTTGATCGGTGTGCGTAGTCACGCTCGCGGCGGTCCGGAGGACGGCTGCGAACCAGCACGCCCTATCGGTGCGTTGGTTGTCCCTTCACGCGCCTGCCGGTCGCTCTAGAATTGAACCTGAGTAGCACGGTCGCTCCCGACTTCGCACTCGCGGCGAGGGAGGATGACGGTGACAGACGCGACGCCACATCAACGGGTAGACTCGCGCGACCTGCTCAGCGAGTGGGCGAACACCTCCGACGAGTGGGTCCGCTACATCGTGAGGCACGTCCTCAACGGCGGCGGGCCGCTCGGAAGCGAGGAGCAATCCGGAGCGTACGTCCTGTTTCGTCAGGAGAAGGCCATCGATACCCGCGAACTCCCCACGGAGGAGCCGCTGGTCACCCTCGAACGCGAGGATGAGGCGATCGAGCCGCTGACCCTTACCTCGCTCTCCGATGTCGTTGGTGTCAACGCCTTGGTAGAGGGCGGAGTCATCGAACCGCATGCCGGCCTGACGATCTTGTTCGGAGAGAACGGCACGGGCAAGACGGGGTACTCCCGCATCTTCAAAGCCCTCGCGGCGAGCCGCACTGCCGATGTGATCCTCGGCGACATCGAAGCGGCATCGCCGCAGCCCCAATCAGCACTTGTCGGCTACACGCTCGGCACTGAGACGAAGACGTACACCTGGACCGGACAACAGGGCGTCGCGCCCTTCACCAGGATGTCCATCTTCGACAGCCCTTCTGTCAGCTTCCACGTCGATGACGACCTTGAGTACGTCTACGTGCCAGCAGCCCTGGCACTGTTCAATCACGTCATCGCAGGCATCAAGTCGGTACAAGCCCACATCGACCAGGCCGTCGAAGACCGACGATCTGGGTCCACAGGGATTCTGTCTCGCTTCCCACGCACTGCCGCGGTTTACCCGCTCATCGAGACACTGGGAGCGTCCACTGATCTGGAACACCTGAGGTCGCTCGCCGACGCCGATCCCGACGTCGAGACCCGTATCGGCGACCTGCGCCGCACGGTCGCCGCGCTAGAGGCGGACACCATCAGCACTGAGATCAAGCTGCAACAGCGAGTCGAACGCGTCTTGACGCAAGCTTCCAACGCGGCCACCGTGATGGCTGACTTCAACGTGGAGGCATACGGCCGCGAACGCGACACCCTCCACGGACTTGAAGAGGACTACCGCGCCTTCCGAGCCGCCCTGTTCGAGGCAGCCGACCTGCCGGCCGAGCCCGACGACACCTGGAGCACGTTCATCGAGGCCGGCGAGGCATACCAAGCACATATCATCGCGGTCGGAGCACACGACGCCGATCGGTGCCTGTACTGCCGGCAGCCTCTGAACGAAGCGGCGCGATCGCTGATCGGCAAGTACTCCGAGTACCTCGAAGACAAGATCACCACTGACATCGCCGCTTCAAAGGCGCGGCTCCACGCAATTACAGAACCGGTCACCTCGATCCAGGTCAACGACGTCTCTACCTTCGCCGACGAGTACGCAGATACGGAGGACAAGCCCCACTTCCACGTTGAACTCGACCGGACCCTGAGCACCATCGCGGAGCTGTCCGAGCAGCTTCTCGCCGCTTCCGCCGTGAACACAGCGCTGACCGAACACGCCGGCACAGATGCGATAGCGCTCGGCTCGGCGTTGGAGGCCGCCAAGCGGGCCCTCGGTGAACTGAGGACACAGGCAGCCACACGGGCTGACACCTTGGCCGAGAAGAAGAAGGAGCTTGTCGAGCTAGAAGCCGCAGCAGAACTGACGAAGTCGTGGACGCTCATCGAGTCACACGTACGCGACGCCAAGCAGGCTGACCGGCTCACGCTGCTCGCCAAGCCCATGCCTGGGCTCCTGCGCGCTGTAACCGGGCTGGCCAAGACCGCAAGTGACCAGATGATCAACGAGAGCTTCGATGCGCTTTTCAACGAAGAGTGCGCGGCACTTCGCGCGCCCGCGCTACACGTGGAGTTCGTGGGCCGCCAGGGGCGCGCACAACGCCGCAAGATCCTCAGCGGGAAACACAAACCGTCCAAGGTGCTCTCCGAAGGAGAGCAGAAGGTCCTCGCAATAGCGGACTTCCTCGCCGAAGCGCGCCTCGCCGGAATCACCGCGCCGGTCATTTTCGATGATCCTGTCTCAAGCCTCGACCATCGCCGCATCAACGAAGTCGCGCAGCGCGTCGCGTCGCTCGCTGACACGACACAGGTCATCGTCTTCACCCACGACATCTTCTTCGCCAGCACGCTGCTTACGCTCATGGAAGAAACCAAGCGCTGCTCCTACTTCCAGATCACCGATGAAGAGGGCAAAGGAAAGGTCACCCGAGCGACAGGACCCCGCTGGGACAGCTTGAACAACATCAAGAAGAACATCAACGAGACCATCCAGGCAGCAAAGTCACAGGACGGCGATGCGCGGGCGGCACTGGTCCGCACGGGTTACGACTGGGTGCGCGCGTGGTGTGAGGTCTTCACCGAGACGGAACTACTCCAGGGCGTCACGCAGCGCTATCAACCCAACGTGCGCATGACCAACTTGCCCAAGATCAAGTCCGAAGCGCTTCCCGCTGCGATCGATACCGTCAACCGCATCTTCGAGGAAGCATGTCGGTACATCGACGGCCACTCACAACCCCTGCCTAGCCTCGGGGTCAGCCCTACACTCGCCGGACTCGAAGCCCACTGGGCCGAGCTGACCGAAGCGCGAACCGCATACAACGCGGCGACCCCGTAGGCCGTCTCAGCGACACCCCACCGCAGTGGTCGTTGATGCCGTGATCCTTCTGGCCAACATCCTCCGTCGCATCCAACCAACGACGTAGCCCCATGCCTCGGCATCTTGAGCACCGGATCGGGCGGACGATCGTCACATGAGCGACACTGAGCTTGCGTCAGCAGTGTTCACACACGTTGGCCGTATGGCGACGGTTGGCTCGTCAGAGCGGTGCATCTTCATAGTCGAAGAAGGCTGCCCTCGGCAGAATCTGCCTCTCGCGAAGGCTCTTCTTATCTGCGACACTCAAGCGCGCGACCTCCGCAGCGTCATTCCAGTTGTCGCTGATGGCCGACACGAGATGGCCAACGATGTCCCGAGCTTGTGCAGTGCTGAGCCCGTAGGTCTCCGACTCGCGTACCAGAGCCGCAAAGTTTGACACCTTCGCGCCGTGGTCGCCTCGCCCGAAAGCCATCGCCTGCTCGAATGTGTCTCCGGACCTTTGCCCGGGCGCGAGGTCGTAGGCAGGGGTCAGCTCCAAGTGCCTCCCGTCCCAGAATGCGGCGTGATTCCGGGCGTGGTCATCGTTGTTGCTGATTGCGATGTTCATCGCGATGCGTTGAAAAAGCTCAGGCCCGGGCTGAGCCGCATCCTTCGCGTACAGACGAAGCACATCGAGGATCTGCGGATAGGACACGTACCGCGCGTACATCTCGTCGGTCTGCGCCATCGTCAGACCGGATACCACGTGGCGTCGTCCTCCTGTGGCATCTCGGTCGAACCGCCGGACAAGAAGAACCTCTTTACCAAGAGACGACACGACCTTGCTCTCAGGAACGTTGATACCTGCCCTGCGCGCAAGCTCAAGCATCGCGCCTTCGGCGTTCACCACTGAGAACACGCGATCGTCTGATGACGCGAACTTCGCGAGCCACTGACTCCCATCGTCACTGGTGAGGGTCGCCTTCGGCCGTGCGCCTCCCAGGCTTGTACCATGTATCAGCGCGGCGTCGAGGCCTGCCGATAGTTCTCCGCCCTCGTCGAGGATGATGGCTGCCTTGTGCAGCTCATCGAGGGTCGCCGAGTCATCCCGCGGAACGTAGGTCTCGCGACTGGTTTGGAAGTCCAGTGCTCCGAAGCGATTCGAGCTGGAACTCAGCATGTAGTCGATTTCGCTGAGGGAGTTCGGTGTGGCACCTCGTCGGCGTTCGATGACACCCCGCCCCCACCTGTCGGGACTCCCGTCCCTGAGGACGCCCGCGATGGTCAATCCATCTGCCGGCTCCTGGATGCCGGGGCGCAGCGGAAGCTCCGGCGCGAACAGACTGATGGCATCCGGCCTCGATCGGTACCTCAGCGCGTAGATGAAAGTGAAGAGCGGCCCAGCCTGGTCCACCCTCCCGGCCAGGACGGGCTCGGTCTGGCCTGGCAGCCACGTCCAGACATAGAGCTCCTCAGAAGTCGTCATCGATGGTTCCTGCCTTCGACCGGCGAACACGGCTTGGGAGCAGAGCGAGCATCTCCTCGCCGCGTCGACGACGGATTGCGATCTCGGAGCGGTCTTCGATACCGAAGAGGGGGACGCCGACGAGGTCGGCCAGATCCATCATCGTGCCGACGGCGGTGCCACGGTGGCCGGCCTCTGCGGAGAGCACGGTCTGCTCCGAGACGTTCGCGCGGGCCGCGAGATCCTTAGCCGTCCAGGCGCGGTCGAGCCGACCGCGCCTGATGAGCTGTCCCCACACGCTGAGGGCGTCCTGCACGTGCGGTCGCAACGGGACAGTGCGCTTCGCCATCACTGACCTCCTTAAAACATATCCAGACGCCTCTAGAGATGTTTTATCATAGCAGTGACGTCGGCTCGTGAAGTGTCTCCGCGGTGCGGACCCGGTCTGCCGGGCGCCCCTCCGACCTGAGGCCGAGGCCCCCAGGGCGCCTTCACGCACGCGTCAAGCGCTCATGCAGGAGAAGGCCTGGCGCACATCAGGTCGCCGCTTGAACACGACGACCACTCGGGCGGATCGCGACCCCCTCGGCCGCAAGCGCACGGCGCACCGTCTGCTGGCTGACACCAAAGCGCAACCCCACCTCCATGAGCGTCAAGCCTTCGGAGTACAACTCGCCCGCTTCGGCGAGGTGCTGTTCATCCAGGCCTCGCGTGCGGATCGGGACTGACCGGCGGACAAGGTGGGCGGCCGCCGTGCGACGGTGCACGCCGAACCGTTCACCCAGTTCCACCAGTGTCGCGCCCGCCTCGTAGAGGGCCGCTAGCTCGTCCACCTGCGTCGGGCTCAGAAGGGTTTGAGTCATCCCAACTGCGCGCACCATCCGCCCTCGCAAGTCCACCACGGACGGCTCCAGCGGCCTCCGATCCCGTCGGTAGACTCCCCGCGACCTGCGAGAAGCCACCGTTTTCAAGGCCGAGCAAGGGTTCTCGAACTCTCTACGGAGGTCCACCATGCATCCATTTGGTCGAAGTTCCAACCCTGCCCCCCGTGATCGGTGGGCAGGGTTGGTGGTCCTGGTGCTGTCCTACCCCGGCGCGCCGGGGACGCTGCTGATCCGCGCGCTCTCCCGCATCCTGGGCACGTTGGTCGGACTGCTGCTCTTCATCCCCTTTGCGGGAAGACACCTGGGCCCGGTCGTCTTCGTCAGCGCACTCTGTGTGCTGTTGTGGTTCGTGGCGCGCTGGACCAGTCGGAACTACCTCATTGGCTCGGTGCTGATCACGCTGCTGACGTTGTTCATGTCCCTACCGCTGATGCCTGACCAGACGCCGCTGCAGCTGGCCTGTGACCGCGGCGTCGACACCGTCATCGCGGGCGTGATCGCCGTGGCGACGCTGTGGGCGTTGCGAGGCCGCTCTGCCCGCTCGCGGCGTTATCGGTGAGTCACGGCCGGTTCAGTGGCGACCCAGATTCCCGGCGCGCAGCGCGCCGACGATCAGCGGGAGCTGCCAGGGGAGCCGGGCCCACATGATCGCCCGGTACCACCCGGGGGCGCGTCGGTCCTCGGCCTGACGGACCATCTCGACGTTGGCCGGGAAGACGATGGCGTACAGGCCAGCACTGGCCAACCCGGCGATCGGTCGGGTGTTGCGGAACAGCAGGCCAACTCCCGTCGCGAGTTCCACCACCCCGGACGCGTGGGTCCAGAACCGCTTGTCCCCGGGCACCCAGTCGGGGATCACCTTGTCGAACTCGTCGGGCTTGATGAAGTGCAGGGCGCCGAGGGTGAGGTTGATGCCGGCGAGCAACCGGGGTCCGGGAATCACAGTAGCCATTGACCCAGTCTGCCCGACCCGGCCTGAGCGGCATCAGCTCCGATCGTCGGTACGCCGCAGCTGCGATCCCAGCTCGGCCAGCTCGCGGCGGAGCTCGCGTACCTCGTCGCGCAGGTCGCTCACCCGCTCCCGGGTGATCCGCTCCCGCTCCTCGTCGTCGGCGTCATCGGTCTGGTCGACCAGCCAGGACGCCAGCGTTGCGGTGATCGCGCCGACCAGCGCCATCCCGTTTATCATCAGACCGACCGCCACCACCCGGCCCGGCCAGGTCACCGTCCAGGTGGACTCCCCCATCCCGATCACCGTGCTCAGCGCCCACCACAGCGCCAGCGGGAAGCTGGTGATCCCGGTCTCGGGGGCGCCGCGTTCCAGGTCGAGCGCGCTCAGCGCACCGATGTAGGTGATCACCCCCGCGGCCAGAATCGCGTACACCAGGAAGCGTCCGCGCAGGATGTTGCCCGCGGCCCGCTGGAGGATCGAGACCAGGCTGACCAGCCGCAACAGCTGCAGCGGGCGCAGGGCCGGCAGCACCAGGAACGCGAACTCGTGCAGGTGGGTGAGGAACCAGCGCAGCTTCCGCGGCGCCAGCCGCAGGTTCATCACGAAGTCCACCGCGAACGCCAACCAGCACAGCCACAACGCCACCTGGCTGGCCGTGCGCGCCGGGCCCTGCAGGTTGGCCAGCACCTGCAGCGAATAGACCGCGATGAAGACGAGCGCAACGACAACCAACGGCCACTGGGCGAGCTGTCGCCACCTCTGCTGAGTCACGGGGGATCAGTCTAGGCGCTGCACCGTGGCGGTTACTGATCCGGACCCCGGCACGAGCTCCGGACGGAACGCCGGGATTTCGTAGCGTTTCTCCGTAGCCGACCCGAGGGGGACCCGTGACCACCCAGACAGCCTCACGCACGATCCTGGTCCAGGATCTGATCGATGCCGCCCCGATGACGGGCCGCCGTTGGGCGGTGATCGGGTTGTGTTCCTGATCGGCCTGGGCATGGGCGGGGCCACGCCGTCCCTGCTGGCGCTGACTGCTGAATACAGCCCCAACAACCGGCGTGGCACGTACATGACGCTGGTGCTGCTCGGCCTGCCCGGTGGTGCGCTGATCGGTGGCCTGGTGGCGGCCGCCTGGCTGCCGCTGGTCGGCTGGCGGGGAATCTTCCTGATCGGTGGCCTGCTGCCGGTGCTGCTGATTGTTGCGGCGTTCGAACTGCTTCCCGAGTCGCCAGGATTCCTTGCCAGCAAGGACCGAACCGGTGAGCAGACGGCGGCCCGCCGGGTGCTGCGGCGCGCCGCCGGGATCGAGGTTACCGACGGCGTACGCCTTGGCGTCGAGTCAAGTGAGGCGAACAACGGATCGGTGGCCAGCCTGTTCTCCCCGCGCTATCGGCTGGTGACCGTCGCCGTCTGGGCGGTGTACCTGTTCAACTGGATCGCCTGGTTCCTGCTGCTGCAGTGGATGCCGACCGCCATCGGACTCGGCTTCGCCGGATCCTCATGGGGGTTGGTTTTCGTACTGCTGGCCCCTGACCGGTTTCGGTTTCGGCGGACAGCAGCTGGTGCTCAACTACCTGATCGCAAACGCCTACCCGACCCAACTGCGGGCCACCGCGACCGGGTGGAGCATCGGGATCGGTCGGCTGGGTTCGATCATCGGTTCCGCCCTCGGCGGCTGGCTGCTGGCCAGCTTCGCCCCGCGTGGCTACTTCATCGCCCTGGCGGTGCCGCTGGTGGTCGCCGCGCTGGCCACCCTGCTGGTGCAGGCTCGGCGTACCGAACCGACGACCGGCGCAAACTGATCCAGACCTTCGCGCTCAGAAGCCGCGCTTCTTGTGCTCGGCGACGATCCGGATGTAGGGGGTCGCCCCGGGTTCCGTGAGGGTGGCGCCGATCCCTAGAGCTCGAGGATCCCCGGGCGGTTCCTTCCACCCACCCGTACGCTCGGCCATCGCTCGTCGCGGACCAGGGGGCGTACGCCGTCGGCGGTGACCAGGCAGATGTCCTCCACGTTGCCGCCATCGCCCGAGGGGTTCAAGGCGACCACCATGCCGGGCACCAGCTCGGTTGGATCATCCTTCCAGGCCGGGAACTCCCGCGGCTTCCAGCCGCTCAGCCGCCCTGGTGATGGCGTCGCCACTCATCGGGGCGAACCGGTTCCGGGCGTACTCCTCAGCGCCTGCGGTGACCACGTGGCCGAGCCGGGCACCGGGGACCGAGGCGTCCACGAACTCCCGCTCCACCTCAAGCAGCGCCGGATGCCGCGGCGCCGCCGGGTGCCGGCCGAACGACACCATCCGACTCACCGACGCCACCAGGGCATCCCGGCGCGCAGCACACCAGCAGGAACCTCTCGGTGCGCACCCGCCGAGTTACGGTGGTGACCATGACGTCATGGTCTTAACATCTAGTCGGCTCAAGCCGTTCGGGGTGGCCACCCACCTCGGCCCCGGCCTCGATCCGCCCGATTCCATGAGCATTGACCGGTGTGGCCCGGAAACCCGCTGCTTCTCGTCGGCACCCCACAACTGGAGGAGGATCAGGCGGTTGCGACCCGGGGCCGGGCCAGATGCCATGCACAGCGGGTCCCCTCCACCCCTCTCGCTCAGCCCCGCCCACCCGGACCTCCCACCTATATCACCCGACCCTCCGGGCAACCCGCGCATGGGGTACGCGGGACAGTTGACCCATAAGCGGGAGCAGCACGGGAAGCGGATCAGGCCAATCCCGCTGACACCCGCAGTCGGTCCCGCAGTTCGGCCTGCGTACGACACAGCAGCTGAGTCGACTTGGCCCGCTTGAGATAGAGCTGGATGTCGTGCTCCCAGGTGATCCCGATGCCACCGTGCAACTGAATGGCCTCGGCCGCCACCTCGAACAGTGTGTCCGCGGCGACCAGCCGGGCCAGGGTGGCGGCCGTCTGCAACTCGGACGCGTTTCCTTCCGACACCAGCACGACGGCGCGCTCCGCCGTGGCGTACGCCCCCCGGATCGCCACCACGAGATCGGCGCACCGGTGCTTGAGTGCCTGGAACGATCCGAGCGGTCGACCGAATTGCTCGCGTACGCTCAGGTGGGCGACTGTCAGTTCCAGGGCACGGACGGCGGCACCGGCCGCCTCAACCGCCTGCGCGACCAGTCGTACCGAATCCAGCCGCTGCGCCAGTTCCGCATCACCGAGGCGGTGCGTCCCGCCCCCACTCAGGTCAATCTCGGCCAACTGGCGGGTGGGGTCGAGGGCCGCCGTCGGCCGCGCCCGGACGTCCTCGATCAGCATCACCTCGTCCGCGTTCACCGCCAGGACCAGATCCACCGCGTCCCCGTGCGGCACGAAGCGCAACCGGTCGGACCCCGGTTCCTGGCGGGCGAGCGCACAGGTCGCTCCCTCGCCCAGCCGGGACAGCACCTCCTCCGCATCGGCATCGCCCAGCACCAGACCTGCCACCAGGGTGTCCCCGACCGGGCCCGGGACCAGACGGCGGCCCAGTTCGTGCCACACCACCGCACACTCGGTCGCCCCCAGTTCCAATCCACCCGCGGATTCCGGGAGGGCCAGGGCGGTGAACCCGAGTTC
Organism: Enemella dayhoffiae; assembly: GCF_002250625.1. GTDB lineage: Bacteria > Actinomycetota > Actinomycetes > Propionibacteriales > Propionibacteriaceae > Enemella > Enemella dayhoffiae. The sequence goes on from NZ_NMVQ01000047.1 coordinate 11,784, forward strand.
GGCGAGCTCACCGGTCAGCTTCTGGTCGAACCCCATGGTCGAGTCGATCGCCCGGCGTACGGCGCCTGGGTCGGCCCGCTTGTCCAACAGCGACACCAGCGTGCTGCGGATGTCGGCGCATTCCCCGCTGTCGTTCAGATCGATGATCATCGCGGCTCCCTCGGCAGGCCGAGCAGCCGCTCGGCGAGGATGTTGCGCTGGATCTCGTCCGAGCCGCCATAGATGGTGTCGGCCCGGGTGAACAGGAAGAGCCGTTGCGCGTCGGTCAACCGCACGTCATGATCTTCCTGCTCGGTGTCCGGCGATGCGTCAGGGGGTGCGCCCTGTTCGGCGAGCAGTGCCGATTCTCCCTGGACGTCGACGGCCAGTTCACCGAGGTCGCGGTGCCAACCGGACCACTGCAGCTTGGAAACCGACGCCTCCAGGCCGGGTGCCTGGTCACGGGACAGCTCACCCACCGCGGTCGCCCGCATCACTTGGAGCCCGACCCAGGCGTCGAGCAGCCGCTCACGCAGCCGGGAGTCCTCGATCCGTCGGGTGCTGCGGGCGGTGTCGATCACCTCCTCGAGCTCCCGGGCGAAACCGATCTGCTGCCCCAGGGTGGCCACCCCGCGCTCGAACCCGAGCGTGCCCATCGCGACGCGCCAGCCGTCACCCTCCTCGCCGACCCGGTCCTTGACCGACGCCTCGGCGTCGTCGAAGAAGACCTCGTTGAACTCGCTGGTGCCGGTCAGCTGACGGATCGGCCGCACGTCGACGCCGGGCTGCTGCATCGGGACCAACAGGTAGCTCAATCCCTTGTGTCGTTTGGATTCCGGATCGGTCCGCGCCACCAGGAAGCACCAATGCGCCAAGTGGGCCAGCGAGGTCCAGATCTTCTGGCCGGTGATCCGATAGCGATCGCCCTCGCGGCGGGCCCGTGTCTGCACCCCGGCCAGGTCCGATCCGGCTCCGGGCTCCGAATAGCCCTGACACCACAGTGTTTCCCCCGACAGTATGCCCGGAAGAAAGCGCTCCTGCTGCTCGGGGGTGCCGTAGGCGAGCAGGGTCGGACCGACGAGCTTCTCGGCCATGTGGTTGAGCCGTCCCGGCGCGTTGGCCCGGGCGTACTCCTCGTGGAAGATCACCTGCTGGGACGCCGTCGCCCCGCGTCCGCCGGACTGCACGGGCCAGCCGATCCCGACCCAACCCCCGGCCCCGAGTTCGCGTTCCCAGGCGAGCCGTTCGGTGACCAGTTCATGTTCGCTGCCCGGACCACCGACGCCGATCAGTCGGGAGTTGTCACCGGTCAGGTGCTCGGCCAGCCACTCGCGGATCTCGGTGCGGAACTCCTCATCGGTGCCGGACACCGGCCGCCCGGGGGTCAGGCCGCTCATCCGGCGCTGCCATAGACCGGTGTCGGGGGTTCGGCGGAGGCGACCAGGCGGCCAACGACCTCGTCCAGCTCGGCCGGCTCGAACCGACGACCCAGGTCGATCGCCTGCCCGTGCCGCCAGCCGTCGGCGATGGAGAGGCGCCCACCCTCGGCCTCGAACATCAGCCCGGTGACGGTGGCGCGCTCACTGGCCAACCAGGCCACCACCGGCGAGACGTTAGCGGGGTCCATCGCGTCGAATCCGGATTCGGGCCGGGCCATCATCTCCGCGAACACCTGCTCGGTCATCGGCGTGCGGGCCGACGGCGCGATCGAGTTCACCAGGACGCCGTACCGTCCCCACTCAGTGCCGGCCACGATCCCGAGTGCCGCGATTGCGGCCTTGGCGGCCGCATAGTTGCCCTGCCCCACGCTGCCCATCAGCCCTGCTCCCGACGACGTGTTCACCACCCGCGCGGCCCGCGGCCGGCCGGCCTTGGCCTCTGCGCGCCAGTAGTCGATGGCGTGCCGCATCGGCACGAAGTGCCCCTTGAGGTTGACCCGGAGCACGTCGTCCCATTCTCGTTCGGACATCGTGGCCAGCATCCGGTCCCGGTTGATGCCCGCGTTGTTCACCACGGCGTCAAGAGCGCCGAAGGTCTGCACCGCGGTCCGCACCAGTTCTGCCCCGAACTCCCAGTCGGAGACGTCACCTGGGCAAGCGACCGCCTCACCACCCGCGGCGCGGATCTGGGACACCGTCTCGGCGGCGCTGCCCCCCATGTCGTTGACCACGACCCGGCTGCCCTGGCGGGCGAGTTCCAAGGCGTGGGCACGGCCCAACCCCTGACCCGCTCCGGTCACCACGGTGACCCGACCCGCACAGATCGGCACCCCTGCGTCTCCCGCTGATTCCACGGCAACTGTGTTCACGGCAACAGGGAACCACAGCGACAGTTGACAAGCAAGCATTTGCTTGGGATCCTTTTCGGCACCGGCGCCGACTGCACTGGTACTGCGGCGAGGTGCCGACCAAGTGTTAGGTTGGCCGGACCCCAGCGAGATCCAGAAGGGTGGGGCAGGCATGAAGAAGGACCGACGCGGAGAGATCCTCGACATCGCGGCCGAGTTGTTCGCGGTTCGCGGAGTGGCGGGCACCACCGTGCGCGAGATCGCTGACCGGGTGGGGATTCTCTCGGGAAGTCTCTATCACCACTTCGATTCCAAGGACGCCATCGTCCAGGAGATCGTGCTCGACTACCTCGCCGACATTGAGCAGCGCTACCACGCCGCCGCCGCCGCCGCCGACGACTCGGCAACCGAGCTGGCGCTGCTCATCCAGGCCTCCCTCGAGGCCTCGGTGGCCCGCCCGCACGCCACCGAGCTGTACCAGAACAACCACGCCTACTTCGCCTCGCTGCCCAAGGCGTCCGAGATCCAGGCGGCCGCCGCCCGGGTGCAGAAGGTGTGGCTGGACACCATCAACGCCGGGGTCGCCGCCGGGGTGTTCCGCGACGACATCCCGCCGGCCGTGTTCTACCGGATGATCCGGGATGCGGTCTGGCTCTCCGTCCGCTGGTACAACCCCAAGGGCCGGTTCAGCACCCGTCAGATGGCCGATGCCTGCACCAAGTTGTTCCTCGAGGGATTCCTCAACCGGGCCTGAGGCCCTTCCGCTCCGATCATGGAGGTCTGCGTCACCCTGCCACCGCGATTGGAGCTTGCCGAGGTTCCGGCGTACGCCAGGTGGCTGGAGTCGCTGGGCGTACCCATCCTGCACGTCGCGGAAACCATCCACGACTCGTTCCTGGTCGCCCTGCTGGCCCTGCAGGCCACCACGCGCTCGATCGTCCGAACCTCCATGACGGTGGCGTTTCCGCGCAGTCCGATGGTGGTGGCGTACGCTGCCCGCGACCTCCTCGCCCTTGCTCCGGGCCGGTTCCAATTGGGGTTGGCAAGTCAGGTGCGGGGCAATGTGGTGGACCGCTTCTCGGCTGCCTGGGATCGGCCGGTGCCGCAGTTGGAGGACTATCTCGCGGCGGTGCGTGCGGCCTTCGCCGCCTTTGCCGGCGCCCCCCTGCAACATCACGGCACGCACTACCGGCTGACCCGGATGCAGCCCTATTTCCGACCCGATCCCGTCGAAACGCCACCGCTGTGGACCGGGGCGGTGGGTGCGAGGATGTGCCGTCTGGCCGGTCGCGCCGCCGACGGGTTGGTGGTGCACCCGACCGCCTCCCACCCGCTGCTGTTGCGCCAGCGGGTCTGGCCCGCGGTACGCCGCGGAGCCGAGGAGAGGACGGTGCCGGGCACCCGTCCGCGGATCATCGCCAACCCCTTCCTGGTCACGGGTTCCGGGGATCTGCATGATCGCGCCGAGGAGGTGCGCCGCGAGCTCGGCTTCCTGCTCAGCACCCCTGCGTATCGCGGTGTGCTGGACGTCCTCGACGAGGGCGAACGGGCCGATCAACTGGCCGCCGCCGCAGCGGATCGGGACTGGGATCGGGTGCACGGTCTGCTGGATCGCGAACTGCTTGCCCGGATCGTCCCGATCGCGCCTCTGGAGGAACTGCCGGGGCTGCTCGGCGAAGGCTACGGACGCCTGGTGGACGGACTGATCATGCCGCCGCCGGAACCAAGCGATGAGGCTCGATTCTCCACTCTGATGGACAATCTCGGCGCTCTGGACCTCTCCCCCGGCGACGATCCGGGCCAGCCGCTCGGCTGAACCCGATTCAGAGGCAGACTTCGATCCTGCGCCCACCCCGCAGCTGCACCATCTCGCGGATGATCGCACCGTAGTCCAGCGGTTCCCCGGCGGGCAGCCCGTCCGCCTCAGCGTACGCCCGGTGCAGGTTGCCGACGATCCGTTCAGTGTCGGTCCAGCCGGCGAAACGGCCCAGGTCGGCGGAACGGGCGGTCTCCAACGGGGAGAGGCCACGCCGGCGACCGTCGGCGGCAAGTCGCTGCAGCCAGCGAAGGTGTTCCAGGACATCCTCGATCAACTCGGGACCACCAACCGGTCCGTGCCCCGGGACCAGGACCGAAGCACCGAGGGGCCGCAATTGCTCGACGAGGCAGCGTTCCAACCCGGACAGGGATCCCATCAACACGAAGGGCGTCCCACCGGAGAAGATCAGGTCACCGGTGATCAGCACCCCCTCATCGGCCAAGTGCACGTAGCTGTCGTCGGCGGTGTGCGCGACCTCACCCACGCTGTTCACCTGGCAGGGGACCTCGCCTGCCCACACGGTGAGCTCGTCGGTGAAGCAGATCGTCGGCGGGGACAACTCGATCTCGCCGAAATCGAACGGGGTGTAGGACGGGCGACCCTCCGGCCCCGGTGGCTCGCCGGCGGCAAGAATCCCGCGCCGGGTGCGGTGCTGACCGACGATCGCCGCCTCGGGGAAGAGAAAGTTGCCGTAGCTGTGATCACCGTGATGGTGGGTGGTGATGATCGTGCGGACCTGGTGCCCGAACTTCTCCTCGATCGCGGCACGGTAGCGGCGCGTACGCGGGACACTGGCCAGGGTGTCCACCGCAACAAGCTGCGCTCCGTCGGCCACGATGGCGGCATTGTTGACGAACCAGCTCCCATCGGGTTGGATCCAAGCCCAGCAGTGCTCGGAAACCCTGTTCCAGTAGGGTTCGGCGGCAGTCATCGAAGCTCCGACGGCAGTCGGACCGGATCGGTGCCAGCGACGATGCGGTTCCGTGTCGCGCCCAGCACCCCGCCCTCCAGCTCGACCACGTCACCGGGCTGCAACCAGCGTTCGAAGCGTGGGCCGGTGTGCCGCTCCCCCAGCCGATCAAGCTCCAGCAGGCAACCGGTCGGCACCGTGCCGGTGGCGATCACGTCTCCGTGCTGGAGTTCCACCCCACGGGAGCAGTAGGCGATCACCTCACCCACGGTGAAGTCCTGATCCGCGAGATTGCCGCCCCCCATCACCACGCCGTTCAGGGAGACCGAGACCGGCAGGTCCCATCCCACCCGGGTACGCCGGTCGGCCAGTTCGTCGACTGTGAGCAGCCACGGGCCCAAGGTGGTGGCCCCGTCCTTGCCCTTGCCCGGACCGAGACCGGCGGGCATCATCTCCAGCTGCAGGTCGCGGGCACTCCAGTCGCAGAACAGCAGCACTCCTGCGACGTGATCGATCGCCCGCTCCGGATGCAGGTCCCGACCGGGACGCCCGATCACCACGGCGACCTCGAGCTCATAGTCGAACTGGCCGCACCCCGGCGACACCTGCACGTCCTCGCTCGCCCCCGTCACACTGGCCGGGGCCCCGAAATAGAACTGCGGCACCCGACCCCAGATCTCGGGCACCTCGCCGCCGAGCCGGGCCCGACAGTTGGCGATGTGCCCCAGGTGCCCGACGCAGTCCCGCAGCGACGGCGGCACCAGCGGGGCGAGGGGGCGAAGCTCGGACCAGGGCAGCGCGTGCTCCTCCGAATCGGCCAGCCGGTCCCCGGTCGCCGCCAACTCACCGGTGGCCAGGAGCTCGACCAGGGTCGTCGGGCCCTCCAACAGGTGCGCCCGATCCCCGATCAGCACGCCGGTTCGCGGACCGGCGTCGGTCGCGCAGCGAATCCACCGCATCAGGGGGTGCCTTCGAGAGGATGCACCAGGTGGCAGGCCACGGCTCCGCTGCCGTCACTCCGGGGCAGTGTCTGGGGCAGCCGCTGCGAACAGACCGGCATCGCATCTGGGCAGCGGGTCACAAAGGGGCACCCCGGCGGCGGGTTGGTGGGATCGGGCAAATCACCGCTGAGGCGTACCCGACGTCGTTGCGCCTGGCGCCGAGGGTTGGCCACGAGGGCCGCCGACAGCAGGGCGCGGGTGTAGGGGTGCTGCGGGTCCTCGAACAACTGGGCGGTGGGTGCCTGCTCCACGATGCGCCCGAGGTACATCACCGCGACCCGATCGGCGATGTGGCGCACCACCCCCAGATCGTGGGAGATGAACAGCAGGCTGATCTCGTGTTCGACCGAGAGCCGCTCCAGCAGCCTCAGCACCTGGTTCTGACTGGACACATCGAGCGCCGATACCGGCTCATCGGCCACCACGAGCTCGGGTCGGACCGCGATCGCCCGGGCGATGGCGATCCGCTGCCGCTGCCCACCGGAGAACTCGTGCGGATAGCGTTCGGCGTGCTCGGCCCGCAGGCCCACCTCCTCAAGCAATTGCGCGGCCCTGGCCTGCTGCTCCCTGCGGCCGATCCGGTCGTGAACCTGGAGCGGTTCGACGATCGACTCCCACACCTGCTGGGCGGGGTTGAGTGAGGAATAGGGATCCTGGAACACCATCTGCGCGCCGCGGCGGGCAAGGCGCAGGTCCCGCCCGCGCAGGGTCATTAGCTCTTGCCCGGCCAGGCGTACGCTCCCACTCGCCTGCGGGAGCAGCCGGAGCAGGGCTCGCGCCGTGGTCGACTTGCCCGATCCGGATTCGCCGACGATGGCCAGCGTCTCGCCACGGGCGATCTCGAGGTTCAGCTCACGCACCGCGTGCAGTCGTCGACCGCGCGACAGGCGGAAGGTGACCGAGAGATCCCGTACCTGCAACAGCGGTTCGCCCGACGGGCCGGGCCCCGCGGTGGTGGCCTGGGCAGTCATTCGCAACCCTCCAACAACAACTCGCCCAGCCGGGCGCAGCGGCTGGGGTGCTCGCTCGGCCCGCGCAACTGCACCGGTTCGGCGCACACCTCGGCGGCATAGCCGCAGCGCGGCTGGAACCGGCACCCGGCCGGCATCGCCCCGGGTGCCGGCGGGGTCCCGGGGATCACGTGCAGCTCGGTGCGGTCGGTGATGCTCGGCCGCGAGCGCATCAGCCCCTCGGTATAGGGGTGACGCGGGGACTCAAACAGCTCGAGGGTGCTGGCCCGCTCAACGACCTGCCCGGCGTACATCACCACGACTCGCTCGCAGATGTCGGCGACCACGCCCAGGTCGTGGGTGACGAACAGCACCGCCAGTCCCAGCTCGTCGGACAGCTCGCGGATCAGGTCGAGCACCTGCGCCTGGATAGTCACATCGAGCGCCGTCGTCGGCTCGTCGGCGATCAGCAGTTTCGGGTCACCGGCCAGCGCCATCGCCAGCATCACCCGCTGCCGCATCCCGCCGGAGAACTGGTGCGGATAGTCCCCGACCCGCTCCCGCGGGCGCGGAATCCCCACCAGATCAAGCAATTCGACTGCGCGGTCGCGGGCCTGCCGCCGCGGCACCCGCGCGTGGTTGCGGATCGCCTCGCCGATCTGGTCCCCGATGCTGAACGCCGGGTTCAGGCTGGTCATCGGCTCCTGGAAGACCATCCCGATGTCGCCGCCGCGCACCGCGCGGAGCTGATCCCCCGAGAGGGACAGCAGGTTCTGCCCGTCCAGTCTGATCTCGCCGGCGGCCACGCGGGTGGAGCGGCGGGGCAGCAGCTGCAGCACCGACTGACAGGTCACCGTCTTTCCCGACCCGGACTCGCCGACGAGACCGACCCGTTCCCCGCGATCCACGTCCAGGCTGACATCCTGGACCACCGGCACCCAGCCGTGAGCCGTCGCCACCTCGACCGTCAGCCGGTCGATCTCGAGCAGGCTCATCGGGCACCTCCGCCGCGTTCCTCACGACCGAGCGAGTCCCGCGTACCATCGCCCAGCAGGTTGCACACGAGCACGCTGAGGATGATCGTGACCGCGGGCAGCAGCACCGGCCAGGTGGTGTAGAACCACGACGCGCGGCCGTCGTTCAGCATCCGCCCCCAGCTGGGCGCCGGCGGGCGTACGCCGAGACCGAGGTAGCTGAGGGACGCCTCGGCAAGGATCGCGAACCCGGTGGCCAGCGAAATCTGCACGATGATGGGTGACAGCACATTGGGCAGCACGTGTCGACGCAGGATCTGAACCGTCGGGGTCCCGATGCTGTGGGCCGCCTCGATGTAGGTCGCCTCCCGGACCGACAGCACCGATGCCCGCACGATGCGGAAGAAGCGCGGGGCGAAGACGAGTCCGATGGCACCCATCGCGTTGCGCAGGTTGGGCCCCATCACACCCACGATCGCCATCGCCAGCAGCAGGGGTGGGAAGGTGAGCAGCGCGTCCGCCAGCCGGGAGAGGATCGAATCCAACCAGCCACCGACATAGCCGGAGAGCAGTCCGGTCGGTACGCCGAGCACGATTCCCACCCCCACGGCGATTCCCGCCGCCTGCACTGCCACCCTGGCACCGTGCAGCAGCTGGGACAGCAGATCCCGCCCGAGGTGGTCGGTACCCAGCAGGTGACCGGGGCTGAACGGGCCGAGGCGGCGCGCGTTGATGTCCTGCAGCAGCGGATCCGCGGGCGCGATCCACGGGCCGATGATGCCGATCACCAGCAGCAGGAGGACGCCCGCGGCCGCGACCACGTTGATCGGATGGGCGCGGAATCTGCGCCAGAAGCGCGACAGCGGCGATTCGTGGCGATGGGCCCGTTGTTCCTGAACCGCCATCACGACCTCCTGATCCGGGGGTCCAGCCATCCGTAGGAGAGGTCGACCAACAGGCTGCAGAGCAACGTGATGACCGCGGTGAACACCACCATGGCCTGGATGGTCGGGACGTCGCGACCGAGCACCGCATTCACCGCCAGGTCGCCGAGTCCCTTGATTCCGAACACCGACTCCACCACGGCCGAGCCCCCCAGCAGGTAACCCACCTGGAGCCCCATCAGGGTCACCACCGGCAGCATTGCGTTCTTCAACGCGTGCTTCCAGGTGACGACGTGCCGGTTAGACCCCTTCGCGACGGCGGTCCGGATGTAGTCCTGTTTGAACGCATCCTCCAGTCCGGCCCGCAGCTGTCGGGCGATCTCCGCACCCGAGATGACCGCCAGGGCCAGTCCGGGCAGCAGCAGATGCTGCAACCAGGGCAGGAAACCCTGAGCCAGCGGCGCATAACCGGTGGCGGGGAAGATCCGCATCCGCATGGCCAGGAAACCGACCAGCAGCAGGCCCAGCACGAAGTTCGGGGTGGCGAGCCCAAGAGTGGACAGCACCGTCGCCACCCGGTCGGGCAACCGCCCGGCGTACCGGCCGGCGATGATGCCCAACGGGACACCGATCAGCGCCGCCAGGGCGAGCGCCATCAGCGTCAGCGACAGGGTGACCGGCAGCCGCTCCACCAGCAACCTGGCGACCGGAACGTTGAAGGTGAAGCTGTTGCCGAGATCCCCGGTCAGCAGTCCCGACACGAACTGGCCGTACTGGACGTACCACGGCTGGTCCAGTCCCAGCTCGGCCGCGATCTGGGCCACCCGTTCGGGGGTGGCCTGATCCCCGGCGATGGTCGAGGCCGGGTCACCGGGGATCAGGAAGATCAGCGCGAACGCGGCGAGCGTGGTCAGCAAGAGCAACGGGATCAGCGCCAGCAGCCGCTTCCCGATCATCCACCACATGTCGCCCCGCTCCTCAGCACGTCAGCGAGTGACGCCGACGTCACGCCACTCGTCCCCCACCAGGAACGGCTCGTACCCCGCCACCTTGTTGGAGTAGACGCTGCCCAGGTTGTACTGGGCCAGCGGCACGATCAGCGCGTTCTCCATCACCAGCTTGGACGCCTTGCCGATCAGCGCGGTGCGCTGGGCGTTGTCGGTGGTGGAGTTGGCCTGGTCGATCGCCTCCCGCAGGCCCGCCGGCTCGCTCTTCGAGGGGTTGGTCGGGGACTCCTTGGCGAACCAGGCCTCGAGGGTCTGGGTCGGGTCGGGACGTCCCACGTGGGCGGTGACGATGGCGTCCGCCTCGCCGCGGAAGAAGGCCGGCGACACCTCGGTACCCGACAGCGGACGGAGGTTCATGGTGACGCCGATCTTCGCCAGCCGGGCCTTGATGATCTCGGCCTGGGTCATGTAGACGGGCTGGTTCAGCACGACCGCCTCGAAGGTGAACCCGTTCGGCACCCCGCCCTTGGCGAGCAGTTCCTTGGCCTTGTCGAGGTTGGGCTCGTACATCTCCTTCAGCGACGGGTCGTGACCGAAGTAGCCCTTCGGGAACATCTGGCTGCCGGCCTCACCCTGACCCTCGAGGGCGCCCTTCACGATCTCGTTACGGTCGATGGCATAGAAGATCGCCTGCCGCACCTCCAGCTTGCCGAACTCACTGCGCCTCTGGTTGAAGTTCATGATGTAGGTGTTCAGCGACGGCCGCACCTTCACCTGCAGCCCCTGCTGCTTGGCCGGTTCGATGATGTTGGTGGCCGTGATCCCGACGTCCAACTGGCTGGACTGGATCGCGTTGAGCCGGGTCTGCGGGTCGACCATGATGTCCCAGGTCATCTTCTTGACCTTCGGGGTGCCCTTCTTCCAGTAGCCCGCGTTGGCCTCGAGCTCGTATTTCGCGCCCGGCTGCTGGGAGACGAGCTTGAACGGACCGGCCCCGACCGGGGTGGTCTTCAGGCTCTCCGGGTTGGCCATCGCCTTGGGGCTGACCAGCATCCCCGGCAGGTCGGACAACACCAGCGGCAGCGCCCCACCGGGACGGTTCAGTTGCAGCTCCACGGTGCTCTCATCCGGTGTGTTGACCGCCGTCACCAACGCGAGCAGATTGGCGGTGATCGAGTCCTTTTCCTTGGCTCGTTCGAGATTCTTCTTCGCCGCCGCCGCGTTGACGGGCTCGCCGTCGGTGAAGGTGGCCCCGCTGCGCAGTTTCAGAGTGAGCTTCTTCGTGTCCTGGCTGAGCTGCCACGACTCGGCCAGACCGGGGATCGCCTTGCCCTCGGCGTCGCGACGCACCAGCGGCTCGTAGACGTTGTTGAGCAGGATCACATCGGAGGTGACCTTGGTCTTGTGCGGATCCCAGCTGCTCGTCCCGTAGGTGGTCGAGTAGCGCAGGGTGGCATTCGGGTCGATATCGGCCGGGTTGGCCGGACTGGACTGCCCCCCACCACCGCCACACGCGGTGACGGCGATCGCCAGCACTGCCGCCAGCCCGATGAGCTTGGTGCGAACCATTGGACACGCTCCTTGAAGTACGTCGTTGAACTTCCCTGCGAACCGGTGGGGCCGGCCGGTCGCGCACAGTGCGACGAACGTACGACACCCCACCCGAACAATCAAGTGCTTGCTTGGTTTTGGCTTCGATTCGTTGCCTTACCGACGGACGGTGTACGCCCGGGGCGCGGCAGCCCGAGCACCCGCTCGGCCAGCACGTTCAACAGCACCTGGGTGGTGCCGCCGGCAATGCTCAGGGCGCGCGAGGAGAGGAAACCGCGGATCTCGGCCTCCGCGGTGCACCCGCGTACGCCCCGGGCGTCCAGGCACGCCTCGCGCAGCTCCTGGTCCAGGCGTACGCCGATCAGTTTCTGCACCGTTGCCAACCCGGCCACGGGAGCATCCGACATCAGCGCACCGGCCAGGCGCCGTTCGCCGGCCGCCTTGACCAGACTGGCCGCCACTAGGCCACCGAGCCGGGCGACGGAGACCTCGCCCGGGTCGGCGAGCAATTCCTCCAATCGCTGCGACAGCGCGGGACGACTGCCCATCGCGATCCGCTCCCCGGCCAGGGTGGCGGTGGCGACGCGCCAGCCATCACCGGGACTGCCGACCACTCGCTCGTCGGGCACGGGGGCACCGTCCAGGAACACCTCGTTGAACAGCGCCTCTCCGGTCGCCTCGCGCAGCGGACGCACCTCGACACCCGGCCCCTGCATGTCGATCACCAGCACACTCAGCCCGCGGTGCCGCGCCGCCGTCGGGTCGGTGCGGACCAGGGCCAGCCCCCAGCGCGCCTCGCGGGCCAGGGAGGTCCACACCTTCTGCCCGCTGACCAGCCAGCCATCCTCGGTGCGTTCGGCGCGGGTGCGGACCGAGGCGAGGTCGGACCCGGCCCCCGGTTCACTGAACAACTGGCACCACGTCTCCTCACCCCGCAGGCCCGGTGGTATCAGCCGACGTTGCAGTTCCGGCGTCCCGTGCTCGGCCACCACGCCGAGGGTCCAACCGGCGATGACCAGGTCGGGCAGCTCGACTCCCCGTTCGGCCAACCGGGCCGCGACTGTGGCGGCCGTCACCGGGTCCGCCGACCGCCCCCAAGGAGCGGGCCACTCCGGGCGCAGCAGTCCCTCGCGCACCAGGGATTCGCGTTGCTCGGACGGCGCCACCTCGGCGACCCGGGTGACCGCCGCAGCAAGCTCATCGGGGAGGTGACCGACCACGGTCGGCGGCACTCGCCGCTCGCCCGCCCGGCTGCTGTCCGCGAGTTGTCGCACCAATCGCTCACCCGGGTCGAGCAGCAACTGCCACGCCTTGGTCCGACGCAGGGCCAGGTGGGCCGGGTGCTCAAAGGTGTAACCGATCCCGCCGAGCGCCTGGATCAGGTCCTTGGTCACCCGCACGGCGGCGGGCAGCCCGACCGCGGCCGCCGCGGCCACCGCCAATCGGGCCTGGTCTGCGCCGGCGGCCAACCCGTCCAACGCCTCGTACGCCGCAGAGGTCACCTCCTCGGTCGTCAGGTACATGCCCGCGACCAGGTGGGAAACCCCTTGGAAGGTGCCGATCGGGGCACCGAACTGTTCCCTGGTGCGGGCGTGCGCGGAGGCGGTGTCGGTGGCCCAGCGACACACCCCGGCCAGGTCGGCCAGGGCCAGGGTGATACCGAGCTGGCGTACCCGCTCGGGGTCGAGTGCCACGCGCTGGGCGGCATCGGTTCCTGGCGCCTCGCCCCAGTGTCCGGCCAACTCCAGCGCCGACACAGCCGCACCCGGGCCGGGGCACAGACCGGTCTGCGCCCCGTCGAGGACCAGCAGCAGGTCGGCACCGGCGACCCCGGGCGCACAGCCGCCCGCGCTCACCACGGCCCCGCGCACCGTGCCCTCGGCGAGCCCGGCCAGCTCCTCCACGCGGCCTGCGTCGAGCAGCGCCGCGATGCACCACAGGTGGGCCAGCCAGGCGGTCGGGGCCAACTGCTCGCCGAGCGCGGCGACCACCGCGGCGACGTCGACGAGGCCTCCCCCGGTGCCACCCTGCGGCTCGGGCACGCCCACCCCGAACACCCCGAGCCCGGCCAGCTCGCGCCAACGATCGGTTCCGGTCCCCGGGGATTGGATGGCCGCCACCTGCTCGGCGACCAAGTCACGGTCGCGGGCCCACTCAACCACCAGGGCCACGAGTTCGCGCTGGTCCGCGGTCCGGGCGAGGGTCATCCCCGCACCTCAAACGCGGCCTCGATGGCGTCCTTGGCCGAGAAGGTGGGGCGAGGCTCGGCGTACCAGTCCATCGCGGAGGCGACCGCGGAGACGTCCCAGCCACGCTCGGGGGCGGCGAAGGTGGCGGCGACCGGCGGCGGGGCCATCACCGCGATCCGTCCGGAGTGCACCACGAACACCTGGCCGGTGACCGCGTCACTGTCGGGCCGTGCCAACCAGGCCACCAGCGGGGTGACCTGCTCGGTCCCGAACGGGTCGGCATGCCCGGAGTCCGGTGCGGCGAACATGCCGTCGGTCATCGGCGTGCGGGCCCGGGGACAGATCGCGTTGGCCCGGACGCCGTAGCGCTCACACCCGCGGGCGGTGGACACGGTCAATCCGATGATGCCCGCCTTCGCGGCAACGTAGTTCGGCTGTCCGGCGGCCCCCATCAACCCGGCCTCGGAGGCGGTGTTGATGATGCGGGCCTGCGGCGTGCCGCCCTGCTTGGCCAGGTTGCGCCAGTGTTCGGTGGCCAACCGGGTGAGCACGAAGGTGCCTCGCAGGTGCACCCGGATCACCGAGTCCCATTCGGCCTCCGACATCGCGAACACCATCCGGTCACGCAGGATGCCGGCGTTGTTGACCAGCACGTCGAGTTGTCCGAGCCCGTCGCGGGCGGCCTCGAGCAGGCGTACGCCCGTCTCCCACTCCGCCACGTCCCCGGCCACGGCCAGCGCCCGGCCGCCGACGGCCTCGACCTGGGAAACCGTTTCCTGCAAGAGATCCTCGGACAGGTCGTTGACCACCACGGCCACCCCGTCGCGGGCGAGCTCGATCGCCTCCGCCCGTCCGAGACCGTCACCGGCCCCCGTGATGATCGCCACCCGATCCGACTCCGCCATCTCTGCCTCCGCCATCGAAATACCAACCAAGCGCTCGCTTGTTTGCCACTTGAAGATGTTCTACGGTGGTGCTGCTGTCAACCCCCCAACGCCGGGAGCATCGATGGAACCAGTGATCGTGGACGCCGCACGCACCCCTTTCGGTCGACGCCGCGGTTGGCTGTCGCACGTGCACCCGGCGGAGCTGCTCGGTCTCGCCCAGCGCGGACTGCTGGATCGCAACGAGCTGCCCGCCGATCGGGTCGAGCAACTGATCGGCGGGTGTGTCACCCAGGCCGGGGAACAGGCCGGGAACGTGACCCGGAACGCCTGGCTGCACGCCGGCCTGCCCTCGCCCGTGGGGTGCACCACCATCGACGCGCAGTGCTCCTCGGCCCAGCAGTCGATGCACCTGATCGCGGGCCTGATCCACGCGGACGCGATCGAGGTCGGCCTGGCCTGCGGGGTGGAGTCGATGAGCCGGCTGCCACTGCAGTCGAACATGCCGGGCCCGACCGGGCGGCCGAAGCCGGAGGGCTGGTCGATCGACCTGCCCAACCAGTTCGAGGGGGCGGACCGGATCGCCCGCGAGAAGGGCATCACCCGCGCCGCCCTGGACGAGTTCGGACTCCGTTCCCAGCGGCTCGCGGCCGAGGCGTGGCGAGCCGGGCACCTGACCCGCCAGGTGATCCCGGTCCAACCGGGTGAGTTCGGCACCCCGGTGGAGGGCACCCCCGAGCAGGTCTGCACCGATCAGGGGCTTCGCGACACGGACCTGGAACGATTGGCCGCCCTGGATCCGGTGCTGACCGACGGACTGCACACCGCCGGCACCTCCTCCCAGATCTCCGACGGAGCCTCCGCAGCGCTGCTCACCTCAAAAGCCGCGGCGCAGCGGCTCGGTCTGCGGCCGCGGGCACGGATTGTCAGCCAGGCGCTGGTCGGCGGTGATCCGCACTTCCACCTGGACGGACCGATCCAGGCGACCGAGCGGGTCCTCAAACGCTCCGGAATGAGCCTCTCCGACATCGACC
Organism: Enemella dayhoffiae; assembly: GCF_002250625.1. GTDB lineage: Bacteria > Actinomycetota > Actinomycetes > Propionibacteriales > Propionibacteriaceae > Enemella > Enemella dayhoffiae. Next base: position 27,193 of record NZ_NMVQ01000047.1, read on the forward strand.
TGGTCGAGGTGAACGAGGCCTTCGCCGCGGTGCCGCTGTCCCTGCAGCGCCACTTCGAGCTGCCGTTGGACAAGCTGAACACCCTGGGGGGTGCGATCGCGGTGGGACACCCGGTGGGCGCGACCGGGCTGCGGCTGGTGGCCACGGTCCTGGACGAGCTCGAGCGGCGGGACCTGCAGCGCGGGTTGGTGGCGATCTGCGCCGGGGGTGCGATGGCCTCGGCCACCATCCTGGAACGGATCTGAACCGCTCAACCGGCGGCGCCCGCGGCCCGCGATTCCTCCTCGGCGAGGGCGTTCGCGCGCTGCCGCAGCACCGACTTGGCCACCTTGCCCAGGGTCAGGCTGGGCAACTCGTCGGTGAGGTAGACCCGTCGCGGTCGCTTGAAATCAGCCAAGGTCGCGGTCACCGCCTCGTCCACCCGTCGGGTCATCTCCTCGGCGTCGGCCACGACAGCCGGGCACAGCACCGCGAAGAGCACAGGCACCTCGCCCAGCATCGGGTGTGGTTGCGCGACCACCGCGGCCTGCCAGATGAACTCCGGCAGCGCCTTCAGCACGGTCTCCTCGACCTGGCGGGCGGACACGTTCTCCCCACCACACTTGATCTGATCGGCGTTCCGGTCGCCGAACCACAGCCACCCCTGTTCCCCAACCCGGGCGGTGTCCCCGGTCCGCAGCCACCCGTCCTCGGTGAAGGAGACCTCGTCGTGCTCGCGGTCCAGATAGCGCAGCAACAGTTGTACGCCGCGTTCCCCACGGACATGGAGATCGCCGTTGACCCCCGGTGCGCTGGGTCGACCGGTCTCCGGGTCGACGATCGCCAACTCATACCCCGGTGACACCATGCCGATGCTGAGCTCGGGAGAGTCCAGTCCGAGATCGGAACGGGTGGCGTGGGTGACCGTCTCGGTCATCCCCCAGGTGCAGAAGGTGGTCACGCCGAAGCGCTGCTCGATCCCGTGCAGCCGCGCGCCGGTAGTCCACACCCGGTAGTGGTGTTCGGGGATCGGTTGGTCGCCGATCGCCTTGACGCAGAAGGGAATCATCTGGGCGAGGGTGCAGTGATGGCGCAGGGAAAGCTCCCAGAACCGGCTCGCGCTGAACCTGGGTTGGAGCACCATCGACGCCCCCGCCCACAGCACCGCCATCATGCACCAGGAGATCGCGTTGATGTGGAACAACGGCAGAAAGACCAGATAGCGATCGTCGGAGGTCATGGCCAGGTTCTGTGCCGAGCACTGCCCTCCCCAGAGCAGGTTCGCGTGGCTCAGCACCACCCCCTTGGGGCGTGAGGTCGTGCCCGAGGTGAATTGGACCACTGCCTCGCGCATCGGTTCGACCGGCAGCCGTGGCGCCCGTTCGGTCCCGACCGGGTCGCGGTCGGCGGGTGCCCAGTCCTCGAGCACCAGTTGCCAGCGGCCGCGCACGTGCTCGGTGCACAGATCGACGTGTTCGCGGTCGGTGATCACCCCACACACTTCGGCCCGGTCGGCCTGGTCGGCGACCTCCGGTCCGGTCAACCTGGTGTTCGTGGTGATCGAGGTCGCACCGATGAGCACGCACGCCCACCAGGCGACCAGATAGTGCGGTGAGTTGCCCGCGTGCACCAGCACCCGATCACCCGGGCGTACGCCCCGGTGGTCCAGCTCGGATGCGGCCGCCTCCGCGACGGCGGCGAATCGGGCGAGACTCCACTCCTGCTCCGCCCCCTCGTGGGGAGCCCAGATCAGGAAGGTGCGATCCCCATGGGTGGCTGCCCGCAGGCGCAGCAACCAGCCCAGATCCTTTCCGGTGAAGGGATTGACGCGTTCACGGTCGAGGTCGAGAGCAGGCAGCACGGGTCACTCCTCCGGTCGGGTGGTCCAGCGCCGGTTAGTCACCGGCAGGTCGCGGATCCCGGTGAGCAGCGCCGTGCGCAGCTCCGCGGGGTCGATCACGTCATCGAAACCGCCGCTGGCGGCCTGTCGCCAGGGCCCGGTGGCCTCACCGCTGGTGAGCTGCCGGGTGAGTTCGGCGTCGGCCCCAGAGGTCTGCGCCCCCAGCCTGGCCGGTATCCCGCCCAGCGTGGCGGTCGGGAGAGCCAGGTTGAGCCATTGCCCATCGCACGGGTTGACCGCCATCACCGAGCTGCCGAAGCCGTAGGCCTTGCGCAGGGTCACTTGGAGCTTGCCGGTGTCGAGGCGGCGCTGGGCGGCGTACATCCGGGCGGCGGCACGAAGGATGCCGGCCCGCTCGGAGGCGCTGCCGGCTAGCACCCCCGGGTTGTCGGTCAGGAAGAGCACCGGGAGTCCGAGCATCCGGCAGGTGTCGAGGAAGCGTGCGCCCTTGTCCGCGGCGGAGACGTCGATGGTGCCGGCCCTGACCTTCGGCTGATTCGCCACCAGCCCGATGGCGCGGCCGGCCAGTCGAGCGAGGCCGGTGACCAGGCTGGTGCCGAACTCGGGCTGCTGTTCGAACCAGCTGTCCCGGTCCACTAGTTCGTCGATCACCCGAATCACGTCATAGGGGCGCCGCGGATCGGTCGGGATCACCTCGGTCAGGTGGCAGGGGCGAGGACCGTCCGCGCCGGGCTGTACCGGCCAGAAGGCGTACCGGAGCCAGCGCCGCACCAGAGCGAACCCGGTCGACTCATCGCCGGCGCGCTGGTGCGCGACCCCGGAGACCCGACAGTGCACCTCGGCCCCGCCCAGCTCGAGCTTGTCCACGTCCTCCCCGGTGCTGGCACGGACCACCGGGGGCCCGGCGGTGAACAGGGCCGCCTCGGGGCCGGCCATCACCACCAGGTCGCTGAAGGGCGCGGCCAGGGCGCCGTGTCCCGCACTCGGGCCGGCCACCACGCTGATCAGCGGCACCGTGCCGACCAGGTCGGCGAGCAGTTGCAGGTCGTTGGGAGCCGGCCGATGCGGTTGCAGCAGGTTGGTGGCGCGGTGCCCGGCTCCGTCCAGGACCAGGATCAGGGGCGCGCCCGTGCGGCCGGCCAACTCGGCCAACCGGACCCGTTTGGAGGCGCCGGCGACTCCGATCGAACCGCCCTGATAGGTCCAGTCCTCCGCCCCGATGAGCACCGGTCGACGGTGCACCAGGGCCCGCCCGGCCACGAAACCGTCGGCATCGCCCTCCCCGGCGAGGAGGCCGATCTCGGCGAAGCTGTCGGGATCGACCAGGCCGGCGATCCGCTCACGCACGGTCATCCGGTCGGAGCGGCGCTGTGCGCGACGCTCCTCGATCTGGTCCGTGGCCCGATCCCTGCGGTCGGCGAGAGCCTTGCGCAGCGGTGCCCAGTCCGGCGCGGTCACACCCGCACCTGATTGCGGACCAGTTTGCCCGAGGGGGTCCGCGGCAGGGCCACTCCACCGAGCACCCAACGACTGGGGATCTTGAAGTAGGCCAGCCGGGGACGCAGGTGCTCGATCAGGTCGGCCGCGGTCAGCTCCGAGCCCGGCGCGAGCACCACATGGGCGGCCACCTCCTGCCCCAGGTCGGCGTGCGGAACACCCACCACGGCCGCCTCCAGCACCTGCGGATGGGCAACCAGGGCGGCCTCGATCTCTGCCGGATAGACGTTCTCCCCGCCCCGCAGGATCAGGTCGGTACGCCGGGCGCTCAGGTGCAGCAGTCCGTCGCGGAGGCTGCCGAGGTCTCCGGTGGCGAGCCAGCCGGCAGGATCGATCGCGGCCGCGGTGGCCTCCGGGTTGCGCCAGTAACCAGGCATCACCATGGCTCCGCGGATGTGCACCAGCCCCTCCTCCCCGGGCGGGAGCACCCGCCCCTCGGGGTCCCGCACCTCGAGCTGCACGGTCGGATAGACCCGCCCCGCGGTCGTCGGGTGGGCCCGCAGGTCGGCGTCCCCGCAGCCGGTGGCCAGGCCCGCACACTCGGTCAGTCCATAGCCGAAGGACAATCCGGCGTTCGGGAAGGCGACCCGCAACCGCTCCTGCAGCGCTGGGGGCATCGGCGCCCCACCCCCGGTCACCCGGGTGATCGAGGTCAGATCGAAGCGTCCCGGATCGGCCTCCACGAACTGGACCATCCGGGCGGCGGTGGTCGGCACCACCGACACCTTGGTGCAGCGCTCCGCCTCGATCGTCGCCAGCACGCGCTCCGCGTCGAAGCGACCGGTGACGAAGACCGAGGTGTCCCCGCGCACCGTGGGACAGAGCAGCGACCCGAAGAGCCCGGAGACGTGGAAGAACGGATAGCTGGAGCAGCCGATGTCCACCGGGGATGCCGGGTCGGCGAGTCGCTCCCGGACCAGGGCCATGGTCTGCAGCATCACCATGGCGATCGCGTTGCGATGGGTGTTCACCGCTCCCTTGGAGCGTCCAGTGGTTCCCGAGGTGTAGAGGATCACCACCGGGTCGTCCTCGGCGATCGGATCCTCCGGAAGCCCGGGATCTGGCCCGGCGGTGCTGAGCCGGTCGACCTCCTCCATCGCCAGCACCGGTACCTCGAATGGCCCGAGTCGCTTGGCCATCCGTTCGGAGACCACCAGCAGCCGTGGTTCCGCATCGCTGAGGTAGTGCGCGGTCTCCTCCGCGCTCCACCAGCTGTTCACACCGACCGCGATCGCGCCGAGGCAGGCGGTCGCCCAGAAGGTGAGCAGCCACTCCAGTCGGTTCTCCGCGCAGATCGCCACGCGCTCGCCGTGGCGTACGCCGTGTCCGTCCCGCAGGGCCGCGGCGAGACGGGCCACCCGCTCGCGCACCTGGCGGTAGTCGAGGCGGTGTTGATCGATGATCAGGTAGGGGACGTCGTCAAATCGGTCGGTCGCCGCGAGCATCTCCCGAAGCGTTCGCGGCCGGTGGGTGAACACCGGCAGGTCACGCCCGAGCACCCACTCGGTGTGCACCGCGAACGGATCGCTGGGCTGATCTGACATCGGTCACACTCCTTCGTGCTGGCCCGATGAGCGTACGCATCCACGTCGGCAGAAGGCAAGCAAGCGCTTGGTTAATTTTCGGACTCGGGGGCATTGCCCGTTGCGCGCCCTGTTGCTATCGTCCAAGCAAACGCTTGGTTGACTGGTCAAGGAGGAACGGTGCCGGCGACGTTCGCAGAATGCATCGCGGCCCGCCGCGACCACACCGGCGGTGGTCTGCGCTTCGAGGGCGCCCGGTGGACCTGGGCCGAGGTGGTCGCCGAGGCCGACCGGCGCCGGGGGCTGCTGCGGACGATGCCCAGACAGCCGAAGGAGCACGACACCGGGCAACTGCACCTGGGGTTGCTGCTCGAGAACACCCCGGAGTTCGTCTTCTGGCTGTTCGCGGCCGCCCTCGAGGGGGCGGTGGTGGTCGGTCTGAACACCACCCGGCGCGGTGCCGAACTCGCCGCCGACATCACCCACGCCGACTGTGACCTAGTGCTCGTCGAGCAGCGCACAGCGCCACTGCTGGAGGGTCTGTCGCTGCCGGTGCCGGTGCACGACGCCGCCGACCTGCAGCTGATCGACGACCGACCGATCACCGGCTTCCCGGCCGCGGTCGGCCCGGAAACCCTGCTGCTGCTGTTGTTCTCGTCCGGGTCGACGGGCCGCCCCAAGGCCGTGGCGTGCAGTCAGGGCCGTTTGGCGACCCTGGCGCGCACCCTGAGCGAGCGGGTCGAGTTGCATCCGGGCTCGGTCACCTATCTGTGCGCGCCGCTGTTCCACGGCAACGCGCTGATGCTCAACCTCGCTCCCGCCCTGTGGAAGGGTGCCACCGTGGTGCTGGCCCGCCGCTTCTCGGCGACCGCCTTCACCGAGGCGATCGCCGAGCACGGCATCACCTTCGTCAACTACGTGGGCCGGATCCTCGCCTACGTGCTGGCCCGCCCGGCCCTGCCCGGGGATGCCGACTCGACCCTCGAACTGGCCTACGGGACGGAGGCCTCGGCCGCGGACGTGAGTCGGTTCGGTGAGCGCTACGGGTGCCGGGTCCAGGAGGGGTACGGGCTCAGCGAGGGAGTGGTGCGGATCAACCGCGTCCCGGGCACCCCGGCCGACGCCCTCGGCCAACCGGTCTGCCCCTATCCGGTCCAGGTGCGCAACTCCGACACCGGTCTCGAGTGCCCACCCGCCGAACGCGACGAGCACGGGCGGGTGACGAACCCCGATCAGGCCATCGGTGAGATCGTGGCCGTGGGGGGCGCCGCGGCCTTCGAGGGCTACTACCGCAACCCGGGGGCGAGCGTCGAACGGATCCGCGGGGATGACTTCTGGACCGGCGACCTGGCGTACCGGGACGAGGACGGCTGGTTCTACTTCGCCGGCCGCGCCAACGACTGGTTGCGCATCGACGGGGAGAACCTGGCGGCCGGTCCGATCGAGCGGATCCTCGAACGCCACCCGGCGGTCGCCGTGGCGGCGGTCTATTCCGTACCGGATCCGCGCACCGGCGACCAGCTGATGTGCACCCTGCAGGCCGACTGTTTCGAGCCGCAGGAGTTCGCCGATTTCCTGTCCGCACAGGGAGATCTGGGAGCGAAATCGGTGCCTCGGTTCATCCGGGTCACCGACCGGATGCCCACCACCGGCAGCAACAAGACCAGCAAATCGCCCCTGCGGCGCAGCGCGTGGCGAACCCGCGACCGGGTGTGGTGGCGGCCCGGGCGCGAGCTCAGCTTCGCCCCCTTCGGCCCCGCCGAACGGGCCGAGTGGGAGCGCGAATTCGATGAGCACGGACGATCCGGTCTGCTGCCCGAGAGTGGGAAGTGAGCGATGTTCCTGGACTACACCGATGAACAGCGGGAGCTGCGCGCCGAGCTGCGCGACTACTTCACCCGGCTGCTGACCCCGGAGGTCCGGGAGGCCATCGGCGGTGCCAACGAGGACCGCCCGGCCGGCCGCGAGGTGATCCGCCAGCTGGGCGCCGACGGTTGGCTCGGACTGGGGTGGCCCACCGAGTGGGGCGGCCAGGGCCGCGGCCCCGTGGAGCAGTTCATCCTGTTCGACGAGGTCTACCGGGCGGGGGCGCCGTTCCCCTTCGTCACCGTGAACACCGTCGGCCCGACCCTGCTCGCCCACGGCACCGAGGAACAGAAGCGGCGCTATCTGCCTGGGATCGTGCGCGGCGAGACCCTGTTCGCGATCGGCTATTCCGAGCCCGAGGCGGGCACCGACCTGGCCTCGCTGCGCACCCGGGCCGTCCGTGATGGCGACGGCTGGAAGATCAACGGCAACAAGATCTTCACCAGCGGCGCGGGGCAGGCCGACCACATCTGGCTGGCCTGCCGGACCGATCCCGAGGCACCCAAGCATCGCGGCATCACGCTGTTCATCGTGCCCACCAGCGATCCCGGATTCACCAGCACCCCGATCCAGACCACCGGACTGGTCTGGACCAACGCGACCTACTACGACGACGTGCGCGCCACCGACGCCGACATCGTCGGCGGGCTCCACAACGGCTGGCGGGTGATGACCTCCCAGTTGGGCCACGAGCGGATCGGGCTGGCCGCCATGGGCGGGCGCACCGAGCAGTTGTATGCCGACGTGCTGGCCTGGGCGCGCACGGCGGAATCCGGATCGCTGCTGTCCAACGGATCCACCGGGCTCCGGCTGGCCGAGTGCCACGCCCGGTTGGCGGCGATGCGACTGTTGAATTGGCGTGCGCTGGCAGGAAACGGCGGCGATCCCGCCCCGGCGGATTCGTCCATGGCCAAGGTGTTCGGCACCGAGGTGCACGACGAGGTGTGTCATCAACTGATGTCCGTCGTCGGGCCGCGGGCCGCGGTTCGGGCGTACGGCACAGACCAGCAGGAACAGAGCCCGGTGGACGGCCGGGTGGAGGCACTGACCCGCGGCTCCTACATCAACACCTTCGGCGGAGGCACCAACGAGGTGCTGCGCGACATGATCGCCACCCAGGGCCTGGGTCTGCCCCGGGCACCCCGGCCCGGTCAGGTAGCACGATCCACCACCGGCAAGGAGAACCGATGAGTGACTTCGAAGCGCGGTTGCAGTCGTTCGTCGGACGCCCGGCCGGCCCGCCGCGGATCTCCCGCGACCCGGTCGAGCGTTCCATGATCCGGCATTTCGTCGAGGCGGTCGACGACCACAACCCGATCTACGTCGACGACGAGGCCGCCCGGGCCACGGGCCGGGCCGGCGTGGTGGCCCCACCGGCCATGTTGTCGACGTGGGTGATGCGCGGTTACCGCGCCCACCACCGCACCCCCGCGCCCACGGAGGTGTCCGCCTCACCGTTGGACGAGTTGCTGGAACTCCTGGGCGAGCGGGGGTTCACCGGTGTCGTCGCCACCGACTCCGAGCAGGTGTATCAACGCGAACTGGTCCCCGGGGACCGGATCCGCTCCGAACTGGTGATCTCGGCGGTGTCGGCGGAGAAGCAGACCGGGCTGGGTGCCGGGCACTTCATCACCACCACGCGCACCTACCGCGATGCCGAGGACGCGGTGGTGGCCACCGAGACCTTCCGCATCCTGCGCTTCGATCCCACCAGGGCCCGCGGCAAGGCGACCGATCGGCCCGCGGCGGCCGATCCCGCGGATCGCCCCCGCCCGTTCCTGCTGCGGGACAACGAGTTCTGGTTCGCCGCCGCCCGCGAGCGACGGTTGCTGATCCAGCGCTGCGCCGACTGCGCGACGCTGCGGCATCCACCCGGCCCGATGTGTCCGCAGTGCCACAGCTTCGACTGGGACACCGTCACCGCGGCGGGTACCGGCACCGTGCACAGTTTCGTGATCAGTCACCATCCGCGGGCGGCCGGCTTCGACTACCCGCTGCCGATCGTGCTGGTCGACCTGACCGAGGGCACCCGGCTCGTGGCGGATTATCGGGGACCGATCGAGGAGTTGGAGATCGGTCTGCCGGTGCGGGTCGGCTGGACCGAGCTGGACTCCGAGACGACCCTTCCCCACTTCGAGAAGGCGGAGGCGTGATGGACTTCGACCCTGGCGAGGAACGGCGCGAGACGATCGAGCTGGTGCACGGGTTGCTGCAGCGGGTCGATCCCGGGCAGGTGGAACGGGCCGAGGAGGCTGGTTTCGACGCGCCCCTGTGGTCCGAGCTGGGCGACGCCGGAGTGCTCGGCCTGTGCGCACCGGAGGAGTACGGCGGCACCGAACTGGGCTGGGAATGCCTCCTCGACGTGCTCGTCGAGCACGGTCGGCGTCCCTCCCCGGTGCCGCTGTGGGAGACCCTGGTGCTCGGCGCGCTGCCGCTTCAGTGGTACGCCCCCCAGGCGGCCCAGCAGTGGTTGCCGGAGGTGGTCGCCGGTCGATGCCTGCTCAGCGCCGGCTGGGCGGACCACGTGGCCGGACGCAGCGACTGCCGAGCCACGACCGGTGACGACGGGTGGGTGCTGAGCGGTCGCTGCTCCGCCGTGCCCGCCGGGGACCGCGCGGATGCGGTGCTGATCCCGGCCGACACCGACGCCGGGCCCGCCCTGTTCCTGGTGCCCACCGAACACCTGGAGCGTACCGAGCTGCGGCTGACCAATCGGGGCACCGCAGCCGATCTGGTGTTCACCGAGGCGGCCGCGACACTGGTCACCGACCGGGCCGAGGCGATCGAACGCTGCCTGCAGGTCGCCTGGTTGGGTCTGGCCGCGCTCCAGGTCGGGCTGTCCAGCGAATCCGTCCGGCTCACCGCCGCACACGTGAGCGAGCGACAGCAGTTCGGGGTGCCACTGGGCACCTTCCAGGCAGTGGCGCACCAGTTGGCCGATGCGGCGATCGCCACCGAGGCGATGCGGCTCACCCTCGGCGAGGCCTCGTGGCGTCTGAGCACCGATCGACCGGAAGCCGGCACGGTGCAGGTTGCTCGCTGGTGGGCCGCCGAGCACGGGCCGCGCGTCGCCCGCACCTGCCAGCACCTGCACGGCGGTCTGGGCGCGGACACCACCTCGACCATCAGCCGCTACTTCCTCTGGTCGCTCACCCTCGCCCACACGTTCGGTTCCGCCGATCAGCACGCCGCCCGGATCGCGGACGCGCTCCGAGCGGGCACCGCCCACGATCCCGCGCAGGTCGTGCCAGCCAACTCAGTGGAGGCCGAACATGTCACGATTTGAGCCGGGACAGGAATTCCCTCCCCTAGAGATCGAGGTGACCCGCACCGTGATCGTCGCCGGTGCGATGGCGACCCAGGACTTCGAGGATGTCCACCACGACCCCGATCTGGCGATCACCCGCGGCACGGCGGACACCTACCTCAGCATCAACACCACCAATGGATTCCTCTGCCGCTATGTCACCGACCAGCTCGGGCCGACCGCACGCGTGCACAGGCTGCGCACCCGGCTCGGCGTACCCCACCTGGCCGGGATGACGCTGACCCTCACCGGCCGGGTCGAGGACGTGACCGGCGAGCGGATCACGATCGCGGTGCAGGGCCGGAACCCCTCCGGCGTCCACGCCTCGGCCACCCTCGAGGTGGAACTGACCGATCCAGGAGCTGACCGATGAATCGATTCCCCAGCAGGGAAGCCGCCATCGTGGGCATCGGTGCCACCGAGTTCTCCAAGGACTCCGGGCGCAGCGAGCTGACCCTGGCGCTGGAGTGCATCCTGAGCGCGCTGCACGATGCCGGCCTGACGGCCTCCGACGTCGACGGGCTGTCCACCTTCACCATGGACACGAACTCCGAGGAGGTGATCGCACGCAACCTCGGACTGCCCGGGCTGAACTTCTTCAGCCGGATCCACTTCGGTGGAGGTGCGGCCGCCGCCCCGTTCCAGCAGGCGATCCTCGCGGTCACCAGCGGGGTGGCGGAGTGCGTGGTCGTCTACCGGGCCTTCAACGAACGCTCCGGGGTCCGCTTCGGTCAGGGTCCGCCGCCGGGCAAGGCCCGGGCGACCACCGAGAACGAATACCGCAGCTGGGTGAACCCGTACGGTCTGCTCACCCCGGCCCAGCACGTGGCGATGGCTGCCCGGCGCTATCTGCACGCCTCCGGCGCGACCAGTGAGGACTTCGGTCGGGTGGCGGTGCTGGCCCGCAAGCATGCCGCGACCAATCCGCGGGCGTGGTTCCACGGGCGTCCATTGACCCTGGCCGAGCACCAGGAGTCGCGGTGGATCGTCGAACCCCTGCACCTCTACGACTGCTGCCAGGAGACCGACGGTGGTCAGGCGCTGGTGGTGGTGAGCGCCGAGCGGGCCCGGGATCTGCCCAATCCGCCGGCCTACCTGGCGGCCGCGGCCCAGTCGATCGGCCCGGACCAGCACAACATGACCAGTTACTACCGCGAGGACCTGGCCCGGGTGCCGGAGTTGGCTCGTTGCGCCGAGCAGCTCTGGCGCCAATCCGGGCTCGGACCCGACGCCATGGACGCGGCCGTGCTCTACGACCACTTCACCCCCTATGTGCTGAACCAGTTGGAGGAGTACGGCTTCTGCGAGCCGGGAGAGGCCCGTCACTTCGTTGCCGATGGGCACCTGGAGGTCGACGGGAGACTCCCCACCAACACCCACGGCGGTCAGATCGGCGAGGGCTATCTGCACGGCGTCAACGGTGTCGCCGAGGGTGTACGCCTGATCCGCGGCAGTTCGGTGAACCAGCCCGCCAAACAGATCCGGCATGCACTGGTCACCGGCGGCGTCGGGGTGCCGACGAGCGCGCTGGTGCTCGCCGCCGATCCCGGCTGACCGGGTCGATCGGCTGACTGGGTGGGATCGGGTGGGTTGATCCGGGCCTCCGGCTCGGTCAGCCCTTTCCGAAGGTGTCGCGCACCTCGTCGGCCGCGCCGCTGAGGTTCAGCTCGAAGGTAAATCCCTGCTCGAAACGGTAGGACCGGTTCACGTCCCAGGGGTCGATCCCGTTCAGAGATTCCTTGGCCGCGCGGATCACGCGGGGGTCCTTGGCGGCGATCTTCGCGGCCAGCGCCAGCGCCTCCTCGCGGAGCCGCTCCGGCGGCACCACGGCCAGCACCGAGCCATGCCGATGCAGTTCCTCGGCGGTGACCGTGCGCGAGGTATAGACCATCGCCCGGGCCAGGTGCTGCGGCACCAGCCGGGAGAGGTGCGTGGCCGCCCCCAGTGCGCCGCGGTCGACCTCAGGCAGTCCGAAGGTGGCGGTCTCGTCGGCGATGATCACATCGGAGTTGCCGACCAGACCGATCCCCCCGCCCAGGCAGAAGCCATTTACCGCGCTGATCACCGGCACCGGGCACTCGTAGACGGCCTTGAAGGCCGCGTAGCAGCCGGCGTTGGCACCGAGCAGCTTCTCGAAGCCCTGCTGGCGTTGAATCTCCTTGATGTCCACACCGGCGTTGAAGCCGCGCCCCTCGGCGCGAAGCACAACCACCCGGGCGTCCGCGGCCGCCGCGGTAACCTGTTCGGCGACAGCGAACCAGTCGGCCACGGTGAGGGCGTTCACCGGCGGCGCGTTCGTGATCACCTCGGCGATCCCGTCGGTGTGCTCGGTGCGGACCGCCGCCTGCTCTGACGGCGTACTCATGCGGACACCTCCTCGGTGGCGAAGCGGGCCCAGGCCCGGACCGCCACCCCGCCGCCGATCCTGGTGCAGGTCAGGGCGACCTCGACCAGCTCGGTTCCATCCTCGGCCGAGGACTCGCCCAGCTCGGCGGTCAGCTCGAGCTCATCACCGGGCCAGATCTGTTCTGCGAAACGGATTCGGAAGGATCGGATGTTCTCCGGCCCGAGCCAGTCGGTGGCATAGCTGGCGAGCAGCCCGGCCGGCCACATGCCGACGGCGAACGGGCTGTCGAATCCGGCACGCCGGGCGAATTCGGTGTCGTGGTGGATCGGGTTCATGTCGCCCGAGGCGCCCTGGTAGCGCACGAAGTCGGTGACGGTGACCGGGCCGATACGGCGTGGTTCGGGGATCTGCATCATCACTGCTCCTTCGTGGACGCTGCCGGCGGGCGTCCGGTCTCGACTCCGGTGAGCCGCGATTCGGCGACCAGGTGCCCATCGTGGTCACGGAACTCGGTGACCATGACCGCGAAGGTCAGTTCACCGCCCCGCTTTCCCTGCTTGGTATAGATCTGATCGATCCGCGAGGTGGCGCTCAACCGGACCCCGGCACGGGGCGGCGGGCCGTGGAAGATGAACTCCTGCTCGGCGTGCAGGCCGCGTTGCTGGTCCATCTCGACAGCCTCCCAGACCCGATTCTGATCCCCGGCCCAGAAGATCTGCGTGGTCAGGAAGGTGGGCGGGATGGGCGGGTTCTCGGCCAGGTACGCCGGATGCTGCGACCCGGTGGCCGCCGCGAACTCGCGGATCTTGCCGCGCTCGATGTCCATCTCGAAGGTTTCGCCGGTGGTGCCGGCGGCGTTCGGGTTCACCATCTGTGACTCCTCCTCGGTGCGGGGTCAGGCCCGCTGGCTGGAGACCGACACCACTTCGCCGGTCAGGTAGGTGGAATAGTCCGAGGCGAGGAAGACCATCACGTTGGCGACCTCCCACGGTTCGGCGGCGCGGCCGAAGGCCTCCTGAGAACTCAACCGAGTCAGCAAATCGTCGCTGGTCACCTTGGCCAGGAAGGGATGCATGGCGATGCTGGGTGCCACCGCGTTCACCCTGATTCCGTGCTCTGCCACGTCGAGAGCGCTGCACCGGGTGAGTGCCATCACCCCGGCCTTGGCCGCGGCATAGTGGGCCTGCCCGCGCTGGGCCCGCCACCCGATCACCGATGAGTTGTTGACGATCACGCCCCGCCCGGCCGGGATCATGTGCCGCAGGACCGACCTCGTGGCGCGGAAGGTGCTGGTCAACGTCACGTCGAGGACCTGGTGCCACTGCTCGTCGGTCATCTCCTGGACCGGCACCTCCCCGCCAAGACCGGCGTTGTTGATCAGCACGTCGATCCGGCCCAGCTCGGCCACGGCGCCGTCCATCAGCCCGTCGATCTGCGCCTGATCGGTCACGTCACAGGCGATCGCCAGCGGCCGCTGACCAAGCTCCTGCTCCAACCGGTCGGCCGCCCCGGCGAGGCGGCGTTCGTGTCGGTCACTGATCACCAACCGGGCCCCCTCCTGCCCGCAGCGCAGCGCCGCCGCATATCCGATGCCGGTCCCGGCGGCCGCCGTCACCACCACGGTGCGGTCGGCCAGCAGGTCGTGCGACGGCGGCGCCTCAGTCACGATCCGTCCTCTGTTCCAAGCTGGTCAGGGTTTGCGCGGCCTCATCAGCGATTCGCTCCAGCAGCTCGGCCACACTGGGGAGGTCGTCGATCAGGCCGACCACCTGGCCGGTGGCCATCACCCCGGTCTCGGGATCACCATCCAGCAGCGCCGTCCGATAGAGCATCGGCGCGTTCGCGGCCATCACCACCTGACTCCACCCGAGCCCGTGATTGCGCCGCATGGCCAGCCCTTCGCGGACGATGTCGGGCCAGGGCGTACCGGACATCCGCTGAAAGGCCACGGCGTTGCGCGCCGCCCGGACCAATCGGGTGGCCGGATTGCTGCGTTCGAGCTGTGCCACCGGGCCGGTGTTGAGCACCCGCTGGGGCACTCCGTCCACCTCTCGGGTGACCACGGTGTCATTCACCGACTTGGTCAGATAGACATCCTTCACTCGTTGGGCGACCGGCGATTCCTTGGTGAGCAGGAATCGGGTACCCATCGCGATCCCCTCGGCACCGTAGGCCAGGGCGGCGACCAGGCCGCGTCCATCGAAGAAGCCACCGGCGGCGATCACTGGGATGTCGACGGCGTCGACGACTTGGGGCAGCAGCAGCGTGGTGGGCACGGCACCGGTGTGGCCACCGCCCTCTCCGCCCTGCACGATCAGCGCGTCGGCCCCCCAGGCGGCCACCTTCTCGGCGTGCCGGCGCGCACCGATGGAGGGCACCACGACCAGACCCAGCTCCTTGCAGCGCTCGATCAACGGTTGCCGGGGAGCCAGCGCGAAGGAAGCGACCTTGACTCCGGTCCGGGCCATCAGCTCGATGCGCTGTTCCACGTCGGGCTGGTCGGCCCGCACGTTCACCCCGAAGGGGGCATCGGTGCGGGCGCGCACGTCGTCGATCGCCCGGGCGAGCTCGTCGAAGGAGAGCAACCCGGAGGACAGGATGCCCAGGCCGCCGGCAGCCGAGGTGGCCGCAGTGAGCCCGGCGTCGGAGACGAACCCCATCCCGGTCTGCACCAAGGGGTGGCGTACGCCGAACAGGCGGGTCGCGCGGGTCTGCAGTACCGGGCTGGTCAGCCCGTGGGGGCCTGCCGTGCTGGTCATGCCGGCACCTCCTTGTCCCTGCTGGCGCGAGGGTCGATCTGTTGGCGGATCAACTGCAGTTCCTGCTCGGTGGGCAACCGGGTCTCGGGCACCTCCTCGGCACCGAGGTCGAAGCCGGTGGCCTCGCGCAGTTCCTCCATGGTGACACCCGGATGCCTCGACACCAGCCGCATCCGCCCCTGCTCGCCGCCGAAGTCGAAGACGGCCAGGTTGGTGACGACCCGTCGCAGGTCGTGGTGGCGGGCTGCCCCGCTGCCAGCCCGACGGGCGGCATCGTTGCCCACCCCGGCCACCATGTCGACCTGCTCCACGAAAACGCGCCGCGAGTGCTTGGGCACCCAGTAGCTGCACGGATGGTTGACCGTGTTGCCGGGCAGCCCACGGACGCCGATCAGCTGCACCTTGGGCCGACGATAGTCGCCGATCACGGCGGTGTTGGCGTTTCCGAAGGCGTCGATCTGGGTCGGGATCATCATCGCGTGCCGCTTGCCACCCCAGACGAGATCGAAGATCTGCCGGAACGGGGTCCATCCCTCCACGGTGCCCCCGGGGGAACCGAGCGGCTCCACCCCGGCGATCAGGTGTGCCTCACCGTCGCTCATCGCAAGGTCGGGGCTGAACGTGGCGCGGGCCAACCGGGCCCCGATCGCCGGCGCGATCCCGAAGGCGCTGACCAGGATCTCGCCGTCGTCACGGAACACCTCCGCGCACGCCACGGCACACACTTCGGCGCGGGTCGGGTCACTCATGGCCACCTCCGAGGTAGTCGCTGCTCCAACGGCTGAAGGAATCCTCGTCGACGGCGGAGTCGGCGTACGCCCGCACCGCACCCCGGTCGAGGTCGTAGTCGGGGACGCAGGAGGTGAACCCCGCCCCAGCGGGCGCCTCGACCACGCCGGTCACGTCGAGCCGGCGCACGACCAGGCTCGAGGACGGCTGACCCTGCGCCAACTCCTCGGTGGGCACGATCCGCTCGCAGCTGACGAACGCCTGGTCCGCGGCCCGGCAGTAGAGGTCGTCGAAGTAGGGGTCGGGGCCCAGGCACTGCCCGTTGCCCGCCGCGTCGGCCCGGTTCAGGTGCACGATCGCCGCGTCCAGGTGCAGGGCGGGCATCGCCACCAGTTCGTCACCGGAGCCGTAGGGGTCGGCGACGGTACGCAGGTGTGGGTTGTGGGTGAGCACGTCCGAACCGAGCCCGGCGCGGGTCGGCAGGAAGGGCAACCGCAGGGCCGCGGCGTACAACCCCCACTGCAGCATCCCTTCGTCGTACTCCTCCACCTCGACCGCACCCGCCTGACGGACGGCGCGGAAGTGCGGGTCGAGCGGAATGGCGTCCAACGAGACGAATCCGAACTTGAGCCGCCGGACCTTGCCCAGCCGGCACAGCAGGCCGACCTCGGGACCCCCGTAGGTGACCAGGGTGAGATCGGTGAGCGAGCTGCGCGCGATGGCGCGGACCAGCTCCATGGGCTTGCGACGCACCGCCCAGCCGCCGATTCCGATGGTCATCCCCGACCGCAATCGGGAGACCACCTCCTCGGCCGTCATCCGCTTGTCAGCCATCACGCTCCCTTTCAAGTCAACCAAGCGCTTGCTTGTCTACTCGTTCAGGGGCGCCGCCGTCAAGCCCCGGAGCCGTGCCGTGAACCCGTTCCGTCGACAGCTCTTCCGGCCGCGCGACCCACGTCGGACTCGACCCCGTAACATCCGCGAGCGGACCGTTGACGAGCGTCCCGCGAGGGCGTACCTTTCCAACCAAGCATTTGCTTGTTTTTCTAGGAGGCGGGGTCAATGAAGTCCATCCGAATCTTGAGCGTGGCCGCGGCGGCCGTGCTCGCGCTCAGCGCCTGCGGCGGAGCCGACAAGCCGACCGCCACTCGCACCACACCGGCATTGACCGGTGAGCCGATCATCTTCGGCGTCCAGCAGGACAGCCACGGGCCCGCTGCGGCGTACAGCCCGATCGCCGCCAAGACGATCAAGCACGCGGCCGATCAGATCAACGAGCAGGGCGGGTTGCTGGGCCGGCCGGTCAAGGTGATCGTCGAGGAGGACGAGTCCGACCCCACCAAGGCCCCCTCGGTTGCCCGGAAGCTGATCGACGGAGGTGCACACGTATTGTTCACCACCACCTCCTCGGCCGCCATCGTGCAGACCAAGGCGGTCGCCCAGCAGGCCAAGAAGCCCAACATGGCCGCTCTCGCGCTCACCCCGTCGCTGGTCAGCCCGCCCGATCACGACTACATGTACACGCTGGCCAATCCGCTGGCCGACTGGACCCAGGTCTATTGCGGGGCGTTCAAGGCCAAGGGCTACCAGAAGCTGGCAGTGCTCTCCGACGCCTCGGTCACCATCCAGGGCCTGCAGAAGGTGCTGATGCCCGAGTTCGCGAAGTGCATCAACGTCGTGGCCAACGAGTCCGCCCCGGTCGACACCGCGGACCTGAACGCTCAGGTGGCCAAGATCAAGGCCGCCGATCCGGATGTGGTGCTGGTCGACTCGGTGGGCGGCAACTTCGAGGTGCTGGCCCAGACCACCTTGTCGCAGCAGCTGCCGAAGGTGCAGCGGTTCTCGGTCGCCTCGATCGGCAACCAGCCCGACACCTGGAAGCTGGCCCAGCCGGGAGCCTTCAAGGGGATGGTGTTCATGGGTTCGTTGGACACGGCGAACAACGACCGGACCAAGCAGTTGCAGAAGTTCCTGGCCGAGCGCAATGGCGAGAAGTATCAGATGACCGCCTATGACGCGCAGGCCTGGGACTCGGTGCAGATGGTCAAGCGCGCCATCCAGAAGTCGAACTCCACCGACGGCGAGAAGATCAACCAGGCGCTGCAGAGCGGTGAACCATTGCCGTCCTCCTTCGGCGGAGCGAACTTCCAGCTCACCTTCACCAGCAGCAAGCACCTGGGATCGAACGGGCTGTGCGGGCTGGTGCTCACCGAGTTCGGCAGCAACAACAAGCCCGAAGGCCCCTGGGCCGGTTATCAGCCGCCCTGCAAGTGACCGCGTCCGGGCGGCGGCGCACCCCGCCGCCCGGGCGTACCGTCGACCCAACCGACCCGGACTGACCCCACCGACCCACGAAGGAGTGAGTGGATGACCGATCCACAGCTGTGGTTCTCCGCAATCGAGATCGGTTGCTTCTTCGGGCTGATGGCGCTGGCGTTCCTGCTGATCCTGGTCGGCTCGGGGTTCTTCAACTTCGCGCTGGGCCCGTTGGCCATGGTGGGGGGGCTCGGCACCTCGTGGCTCAGCCTGCAGTTGGAGCTGCCGTTGCCGGTCGCGGTGCTGATCTCGCTGGGGGTCGTGGTGCTCCTTTCCGCGGCCATGGAGGTGCTCGTGGTGCGGCCGATCCAGCAGCGATCAGGCAGCGGCGAGCTGCCGGCGCTGGTCGCCGTGGCCGCGTTGATCTTCGCCGTGCAGCAGGGTGCCGGACTCGTCTTCGGCCGCTCTCCCCTGCCGGGTCAGCGATTCAGCGATGCCGACCCGCTCGAGATCGGCGAGGCCATCCTCCCGGTGAGCGCCATCATCCTGGTCGTGACCACGTTCGTCCTCTTCGCGGCGGTCACCGCGTGGATGCGGTTCACCAGCACCGGTCGGCTGCTGCGGGCCGTCGGCGACAACAAGGACGCCGCCGCCGTTCTGGGCCTGCCGGTACGCCGGATCCGGCTGATCGCCTTCATCCTGGGCGGACTGATCGCCGGGGTCGCGGGCCTGCTCTATTCGAGCAAGTCCGGGGTCAGCTTCGGGATGGGCCTGTCCTGGACGCTGACCGGGTTCCTGGCCCTGGTGATTGGCGGCACCGGTCGGATGTGGGCACCGCTGGTGGGGGGGTTGATCCTCGGGGTGGTGCAGGTGTTCACCCCGTTCTATCTCTCCCTGATCGGGCCGCAGACAGTGATCCTGGTGCTGGGGTTGATCTTCTTCGCCTTCAAGCCCGAAGGACTGTTCACGAGGAAGGTTCGCGCATGAGCACCGCCACGACCAGCACGGCGGGTGGGCGCACCGGGTGGCGCCCCAACCGCGCCGCGGACATCTGGCCCCCACTGGTGGGCGCGGCCGTGATCGTGGCCCTGATGGTGTGGACCGGCGGCTCCAGCTATCGCCAGGATCTGATCCAGTTGGCCTGCACCTACGCGCTGATCGCCCTGGGGATGTACGTGCCGATCCTGGCCGGATCGCTGTCCATGGCCTATTCCGCCTTCGCCGCGATCGGTGGCTTCGCCGTGGCCTTGGTCTCGCGGCACACCGGAATCGGACTCTGGCTGGGATGGATCGCCGGTGCGGCCATCTCCGCGGTGATCGCGGTCATCCTGGCGTTGGCTACCCGCCGACTCTCCGGATTCTTTCTGGCCGCGGTGACGCTGCTGTTCGGTACCGCCTTCGAGTACTGGCTGGGTGTGGCCGAGCCGATCACCGGTGGGGCCATGGGCATCGGCGGGATCCGGGAACTCACCGCCTTCGGCACCCCGGTGCCCCGATCGGTCCAACTGCTGCTGGCGATGATCTTCGTCTGGGCACTGACGGTGCTGATCGACCGGCTCCGGCGCAGCTCCTGGGGAGTTGCGGTGCGGGCAATCGACCACCAGCCGCTCTCGGTCGAGGCCTCCGGCGTACGCACCGCCGATCTGACCACCGTGGCGCTGGCCTTCGGGGCCGCGGTTTCCAGCTTCGGCGGGGCCCTGTTCGCGTCCTTCGTGCGCGGCATCACCCCCGAGACGTTCACCTTGCACGTGGTCTTCCTGGCGCTGTTCATGCCGCTGCTCGGTGGCCGGGGCACCGCTTGGGGTGCGGTCCTCGGGGCGCTGTTGGTGGTGGAGATCACCGTGAACTTTGACGCGATCAAGGCCAGCGGCTCCCTGCTGCTCGCGCTGGCCGTGCTCGTGGTGATGCTGGTCGCCCCCTCCGGCATCCTCGGCTGGCTGAACGGCCTGCGGCTGCGGCTGACCGGCGGCCGGAAGGAGGCCCCGGATGAGTGAGTCCGAACCCCTGCTGGTGGGCCGCGGCCTGACCAAGCACTACGGCGGCGTGGTCGCCCTCAGCGAGGTCGACCTGCATGTGGACGCCGGGGAGATCCTGGGCCTGGTCGGCCCCAACGGTGCCGGCAAGACGACCCTGGTCGACCTGGTCACCGGTGCCCAACCCGCCACCGCGGGAAGTCTCACCCTGCAGGGCAGACCGCTGTCCGGTGGTGCCGCCCGCCGAGCCCGGGCCGGGCTCGCCCGAACCTTTCAGCACCCGCTGGTTCCCGACGAGCTGACGGTGGTCGAGGCGATCACCGCCGGGGTGTCGGCACGCCGGCTGCACACGCCGTGGTCGATGGTGCTCGAGTTGCTGCGCGGCATGGTGACAGGCCCGGACCGCGACTTCCAGCGCGCCGCGGCGCTTGCCGCGGAAACCGGAATCACCGGCCTGGACCGGCACTGCTCCGATCTCAGCCTCGGCGAACAGCGGCTGCTGGAGGTGGTCCGGGCGCTGGCCCAGGACCCGCAGGTGATGCTGCTCGACGAACCGTTCGCGGGGGCCGACCCGGGCGGGATCGCCGGCATCATCGACGCCATCCGGCAGGTGCAGCAGCGCGGCCACGGGGTGATCCTGGTCGATCACAACGTGGACCTGATCGCCGATCTGGCGGATCGGGTGATGCTGCTCAGCGAGGGCCGGGTCGTGTTCGACGGCAGCCCCGCCGCCTGCCTGTCGAGCGCGGAGATGAAGCGCGTCTATTTCGGGGGCGATGATGACTGAGGGCACGGGCGGACTGACCGTCTCCGGCCTGGGGGTCCGCTACGGGCGGGCGACGGCACTCGCCTCGGTGGA
This sequence comes from Enemella dayhoffiae, assembly GCF_002250625.1. Classification (GTDB taxonomy): domain Bacteria; phylum Actinomycetota; class Actinomycetes; order Propionibacteriales; family Propionibacteriaceae; genus Enemella; species Enemella dayhoffiae. The sequence goes on from NZ_NMVQ01000047.1 coordinate 48,149, forward strand.
TCTGGTGGCCCCCGCGGGCGCGGTGACCGCCGTCATCGGGCCGAACGGGGCCGGGAAGTCGAGTCTGGCGCTGGGTCTCTACGGGTCGATCCCGGCCAGTGGCACCGTGACCCTGGGGGGCCGGGAGTTGTCCGGACGCCCGGCCCTGGCCCGCGCCCGGGCCGGGATGGCGCTGGTCCCACAGGGCCGCCAGCTCTTCCCCAGGATGACCGTGCGGGAGAACATCGAGGTGATGGCGAGCCTGCTCAAGATCCCCCGGGCCGAGGTCGACAGCGCACTGGACCGCTTCCCCATCCTCCGCGAGCGCATCTCCTCCTATGCCGGCGTGCTGTCCGGCGGTGAACAGCAGATGCTGGTGGTCACCCGGGCGTTGATGGCTCGCCCGCGCGCCATCGTGCTCGACGAGATGATGACCGGCCTGGCACCGCGGATCGTTGCCGAGTTGCGCCAGACGGTAGCCGGACTGGCCGCCGATGGCGTGGCGGTCCTGGTCACCGACCCGTCCCTGGCCGGACTGCGTGCAGTGGTGGACCGCGGATACGTCCTGGTCCGCGGTCGCGTGGTCGCCGAGGCCGAGGACGCTGAGACCCTGGATCGGGCGTACCAACGGGCGATGGGCGTCATTGTCGATGAGATCGAGCACGGCATCGAGGAGGAGGATTCCCAGCATGGTTGAGGATCCACTAGCAGACCTGCCCGTGGTCGATCCCGCGACCGCTGCGGAATACCACCGAGCCGGCTGGTGGGGTGACCGGTCGCTGCCCGAACTGGTGGCCGACCGGGCCCGCAGCATTCCCGAGGAAACGGCGGTCGCGGGTGACGGCATCCGGTGGACCTGGGCCGACCTGGACCGGCAGACCGACGCGATGACAGTACGCCTGGCCGGCCTAGGACTTCCGGCCGGTGCCCGGGTCGCCGTGCTGCTGCCCGATGGCCCCACCGTGCACGCCGCGCTGCTCGGTTGCGCCCGCGCCGGGTTGGTCGCCGTCGGCATCGGGGCGCGCAGCGGCGACGCCGAGATCGCCCACCTGGCCAGGCACACCCGGGCACGGGCCCTGCTCACCCAGACCAGCCATCGCGGTCGCCGGGCCGAAGAGCTGTTATCCGCCCTGACCGAGCGGGGCGTACCGGCGCTGCCGCTGCTGCTGGCCGATCAGGTGACACCCTCGGACACCGTCTCGACCACCACCAATCCGCCGCGCGGGGTGGACGAGGTGTCCATCCTCAACTCCACCTCCGGAACCACCGGACTGCCGAAGTGCGTGACCCAGTTCGACAACCGCTGGCTGCACTTCTGTGATCTGGCGATCGCCGCGGGACGGCTCAACTCCCAGGATCGGGTGCTGGCGGCCGTGCCGACGCCCTACGGGTTCGGGTTGTGGACCTCGCACTACCTGGGTCCCCGACTGGGGGTGCCCACCCACCGGATGGCCCGATTCGACGCCACCGAGGCGCTCCGCCTGATCGAGCGCGAACGGATCACCGTGCTGGCCTGCGTGACCACCCAGTTCCGGATGATGCTGGCCAGTCCAGAGCTGGCGGCGGTGGACCTGAGCAGCCTGCGGGTGATGTTCACCGGTGGTGAGGCGATTCCGTTCGAGCGTGCCCGGGAGTTCGAGGAGCGCACCGGCTCGGCCCTGCTGCAGTTCTTCGGCTCCAACGAGACCGGTGCGCTGGCGTACTCGAGCGTCGACGACCCACCCGAGGTCCGACTGCGCACGGGCGGGCGGTTGATCCCGCACATGCGACCACGCCTCTATGACCCCGACACCGGGGAACAGACGACCGAGCAGGGGCAACCGGGATGCCGCGGTCCCCTCACCTCGCTGGGCTACTTCGCCGATCAGGCAGCGAATTCCGAGCTCTTCACCCGCGACGGCTGGATGCTGATGGGTGACCTGGTCGAGTTCGCCCCCGCCCCCGGTGGCGCGGACACGCTGCGCCTGATCGGGCGGACCAGCGACATCATCATCCGCGGCGGCAAGAACATCTCCGCGGCCGAGGTGGAGGCCAAGGTGGAGACCCATCCCGAGGTGGTGCTCGCCGCCGTGGTGCCGGTGCCCGACGACGTGTTCGGGGAGCGGGTCTGCGCCGTGCTCACCACCACCGGTCGAGAGCTCGGCGTCGACGACGTCGCCGCCCACCTCACCCGGCGTGGGGTCAGCCGCGAATGGTTCCCCGAGCGGGTGCTGGTGGTGGCTGAGTTGCCGCGCAACGCCGGCGGCAAGATCGCCAAGGGCGAGGTCCGCCGAATCGCCCGGGAGTTCTTTGCCGAGCAGCAATCCCCGGCCGCTGCGGACCCGCGATGAGCAACCGGGGCGGAGAGTCGGTCTCCGCACTGTTCCCGGTCCAGGGCGAGGCCTGGTCCCGCCGCGAGGCGCCCCCGGTAACGGAGGTGGCCGATCGGATCTGGGCCGCCCCGATCCCCGTGCCGGGGCAGGGAATTCGCTTCGTCTACAGCTATCTGATCGCCGACGGCTCCGGCGGGATGACCGTGGTCGACCCGGGCTGGAACTCCACCGAGGCACGAGCCGCGCTCGGCGCCGCGGTGGCCCGCACCGGCCACCGGATCGACGACGTGGACACGTTGCTGGTCACCCACGCCCACCCCGACCATCTCGGGATGGCCGGTGACCTGGCCCGTGAGACCGGCGCGCAGGTATTCCTGCACGACGCCGACTGCCTGCTGCTGCCGGAGGTCCGTGGCGACCTCGATTACGTGTCCCTCGACCGCTGGCTGCGTGAGCACGGTCAACCGCTCGACCCGGACCCCGGAACCGCCATGGACGGTGTCGTCTTCGCGGACATGGAGCGACCGAGCCACCGCCTGCACGACGGACAGGAGTTCCGGGTCGGCGACCGGCGACTGCGCGTGCTGCACACCCCGGGACACACCCCCGGGCACGCCTGCTTCGTCGTCGAGGACGAACACCTGGTGCTGACCGGAGACCACCTGCTGCCGCGGATCAGCCCGAACGTGTCCGGCTTTCCCCGGTCCGGACCCGATCCCCTAGGCCGATTTCTGGACTCGCTGGGTCTGATCGCTCGGCTCGACCCGGCGGTCGCCCTGCCCTCGCACGAGTACGCCTTCGCCGACCTGGGTGAACGGGTGGCCCAGGTCGAGCGCCATCACACGGCCCGGTTGGCCGAGATCTGTGACCGGTTGGCGGACACCCCGGGGATGAACGCCGACGAGTTGAGCCAGCGGTTGACCTGGTCCAGGCCGTGGTCAGAGATCAGGCCGGCCATGCGTCGAGCCGCGCTGGCGGAGACCCTGGCGCACCTGCTGCGACTGGTCGAGCTCGGTCAGGTGCGGGCCTGGACCCGCCGCGAGGTGCGGGTCTGGTCACTGGCCCGCTGACCTGGGTCCGTCGACGAAGCGGGGCGGCTCGATCAGGCGTACGCCGCCGGGTTGCAGCAGCCCGAGCAGCCGCTCGTCGAAGGCGCGTTGCACCTTGTCCACGTCCCAGCCCCCCTCGGTCTGTGCCCCCTCGGCGATGACCGCGGGATGGGCACACACCGACAGCGTCTCCGCGTCGCAGCGCAGCACCTGACCGGTCACGCGAGCGGACCGATCGGAGAGCAACCAGACCACGAGCGGCGCGTTGTTGGCCGGATCCTTGCCGCGGTTCTGCCCGACGAAACCGCCGCCCACAAAGGATTCATAGACCTCGGCCATTCGGGTGTGCGCCATCGGTGAGACGGCGTTGACCCGCACCCCCGACTCCCGGAGATCGGTGGCCCAGGAATAGGTGAGGGCCGCCGTACCGGCCTTCGTGGCACCGTAGACGGCCATCGAACGATCGCCCATCTGCTGACCAGAGGTGACGTTCACGACGCTGCCGCGACCCCGCGGCACCATCTCGGCGAAGGCCGCGGTCGCGCAGGCGATGCTGCCCATCAGGTTGACCTCGATCAACCGGCGGGCGTCCCGTTCGTCCTGCTCGTGCGGGTGGGCCAGCGCGAGCAGGCCGGCGTTATTGACCAGCCCGTCAATGGTTCCGAACTCCGTGACGCAGGTGCGCACCAGGTCGCGGGCCTGGTCCCAGTCGGTGATGTCGTGACCACTCGGCACCGCCTGCCCGCCCAACCCCTCGGCGACCTCAACGGCCCGGTCATGAGCGATGTCGTTGACCACCACCCGGCCGCCGGCGGCGACGATCGCCTCGGCGTACGCCCGTCCGATCCCCCCGCCCGCTCCGGTCACCACGACGGCCCGATCCTGCAGGACGCTCATCGGTGGGCTCCTTCCCCTTGTCAGCCTCGGTTGTTCGGACCTAAGATAACAAGCAAGCATTTGGTTGGTTACAGGTCGGGAGGAATATGGTCGCCGTCGTCACCGGGGCCACCGGGGGGATCGGTCGCGCCGTCTGCGAGCGCCTGGCCGCGGGCGGGCACGATCTCGTGCTGACCTGGCGCAGCGATCAGCAGCGGGCCGAGCAGTTGGCGGCGGGGTTGCGGTCGCACGGTGCGGAGGTCCGGCTGGTCCGATGCGACCTGGAGGTCGAGGACCAGGTGCGGACGCTCGCCGAGGCGGTGGGCGATCGGCTCGAGGTGCTGGTGCACGCCGCCGGGCCGCACGTCCCGATGATCCACCTGTCCCGGGTCTCCGGGGAGCAGTTGCGTCGGCAGCTGCTCGGCGATGCGATGAGCTTCTTCACCCTGACCCAGGCCCTGCTGCCCGCGCTGCGCCGGGCCGGTGGCTCGGTGGTGCTGGTCAGCACCGCGGCCACCGATCGTTATCCGGTCCGCGACGGGCTCTCCGCGGTGCCCAAGGGCAGTGCCGAGCAGCTGGCCCGGGCGTACGCCGCCGAGGAGGGTCGCTATGGGGTGCGGGTGAACATCGTCGGCCCCGGGATGCTGACCGAGGGCATGGCCGAGCGGTTGATCAGCTCCGGGGAGCTCGACGAACGGGCCCTGGCGATCACCCGGAACAACATCCCGTTGCGGCGCTTCGGCCGGGCCGACGATGTGGCCGCCGCGGTCGACTTCCTGGCCGGCCCGGACGCGGGTTTCATCAGCGGCCAGAAGATCAACGTCGACGGTGGCTACACCGTCTGAGGGGGAGCGGTGGATCTCGGATTCGAGCAGGGACAGCTGCTGCTGGTGACCGGCGCCGGCAGCGGAATCGGTCGCACCGTCGCGCTGCGTGCTGCCGAGGTAGGTCTCTCCGTGGCCGCCTGGGACCGGGACCCCGACTCGCTCGCCCAAACGGTGCAGATGATCACCGCCGCCGGCGCGGTGGCCCGCGGTTGGCGGGTCGACGTGGGCGAGCCCGACGACATCCAACAGGCAATGGCCCAGCTCGGCGAGCTCGGACGACCGCATTTCCTGGTGAACAATGCCGGACCGCCATCCTCGGCGGAGCTGGACTTCGACGAGGCGGTCACCCTGTGCCTGGGCAGCATGCGTCGCGTCCTGCACGCGTGGCTGGAGCACACCTCGCCCGAGGCCGGGCTGCCCGCGGTGGTGAATCTCGCCTCGGTGGCCGGCAACCGCGTCGGCACCGCCTCGGACTGGTACTCGGCGGCGAAGGCCGGAATCTCCGGCTGGACACGACATCTGGCGGCGTACCGCAGTGACGAGGTGCGAGCGAACGCGGTCGCCCCCGGCATGGTGGACACGCCCCGGCTGGCCGGCTTCGCCAGCAGTGCCATGGGTCGGCAGGTCCTGCAGCGGATTCCGCTGGGGCGAATGGCCAGCCCCGACGACATCGCCTGGACCGTGCTCTTCCTGCTGTCCCCGTTGGGGAGCTACATCAACGGCCAGACGGTGGTCGTCGACGGCGGTTGGACGGTCACCCAGTGAGGCCTCGTCGATGACGGTACACAGCGAACACCGCGACGGGGTGACGATCCTGACCATCGATCGGCCCGAACGACGCAACGCCCTCGATCCTCCGACCATGCGCGAGCTCACCGCGGGGTTGCGTGCCGCGGCCGCCGACCGCACCGTGCGCTGCGTGGTGCTCACCGGGAAGGCGCCGGCATTCTGTGCCGGGCTTGATCTTGCGGCCGCTGCCGCGGGTGAGCTGCCCGATCCCGCCGACAACCCGCAGCGGCTGCTGGGCCCCGAATTCCCGGTTCCGGTGGTGGCCGCGGTCGACGGCCCGGCCGTCGGCGGAGGGTTCGAGTTGGCGCTGGCCTGTGAGCTGCGGGTCGCCTCGCCGCGGGCCTGGTTCGGCCTGCCGGAGGTGACTCGGGGTCTGGTGCCCACCGACACCGGGGTCGAGCTGACCCGGGTGCTGCCCGGAGCGGTGGCCTTCGAGGTCGCGTTGGCCGGTGGACGCCTCAGCGCCGAGCGGGCGTACGCCCTCGGCCTGGTCAGCCAGCTCGTCGCCGATCCGGTGGCGGCCGCGGGCGAGCTCGGTCAGCGGATCGCCGAGGGGGCGCCGCGGGCGATGGCGCACTGTCGCGACCTGCTGCACCGTTCACCGTTCGAGCGGGGAACCGCATGGGAGCAGGAGAAGCGGGATCTGGCCGCACAGTTGCTGAGCGGTCCCGAGGCCGCCGAGGGGACGGCGGCCTTCGGCGCACGGCGACCACCCCGCTGGGGGTCACGATGATGGGGGACGAACTGCCCGGCCCGCTGGCCTCGTGCCTGGGGCTTTCGGGGTGGGGCCGACGCGCCAAGGGGCCGGTATCGGCCACCTCGATCCGGATCTGGTGCGAGGCCGTCGGGTCGTGGAACCCGGCGCACCTCGATCCCGACTGGGCCGCGGCCAATCTGGGCGGACTCATCGCACCGGCGACGTCGCTGAACATGTGGACCCTGCACGGAAACCGGCGCAACTTCACCGGCCGGGAACCGTTGGACGAAGTGACGGACCGCCTGGCAGAGCTGGGTTGCACCTCGGTCGCCGCGGTGCAGAGCGAGCTGGACTTCACCCGCCCCCTGCGCCCCGGGGACCACCTGCGTCTGCACCAGTCGATCCCGGCGATCTCACCGCGCAAGCAGACCGCGCTGGGCGAGGGCCACTTCATCGATGTCCTGCACGACTACTGGACCGATGAGGACGAACGGGTGGGGTCGGTGCTGCTGCGGATGCTGCGCTGGGACCCCTCCACCAGTCCGGCGCGGGAGCGCGAACAGACCGCTCCCACCGAACCAGGCTCCGAGCAGGCACCCGACCCCCACCCGGACACGCTGCGCAGCGCCGAGCTGGCCCCGGGGGATGAGTTGCCCGCGTGGCGGTTGCCGATCACCCAGCACCTGATCGTCGCCCTGGCCACCGCCACCTACGACTTCAACGACGTGCATCTGGATCGCGATGCGGCCCGCCGCCGCGGGGCACCCGATGTGTACATGAACATCCTCGGCAGCAATGCGCTGATCGAACGCTATGTGACCGACTGGGCGGGGCCGCTGGCCCGGTTGACCAGCTTGCGGACCCGGCTGCGGGTGCAGAACCTGCCCGGTGACACCCTCACCGTCACCGGGCGGGTGGAGCGGAACGAGGGGAGCACGGTAGGGCTGACGGTCACAGCGACCAACTCCCGCGGGCCGCACGTGCTGGCCGAGTGCGACATCCTGCTGCCCGGCTGATCAGCCGAAGTCGAGCGTCGCGGGCGTGATGCCCTCGGCCCGGAGCAGGTGCTTCAGCACCCGACCGACCGGGTTGCGGGGCAACTGCTCGCGAAGCTCGAGATAGCGAGGTCGGGCATAGCGCGGCACCTGACCGCAGATCCAGTCGTGCAACGCGACAGGGTCGAGCGGCGTACCGGGTTGGGGCACCACCACGACCTTCACCTCGTCCTCCCCCAGCGCGGAGGGCACGGCATGCACCGCCACCTCGGCGATCCTCGGGTGGGCGGCGATCGCCGTCTCCAACTCGTAGCTGGAGATGTTCTCCCCGCCTCGACGCAGGCTGTCGGTCACGCGGTCCACGAAGCTCAGATAGCCCTCGTCATCGAATCGGCCCAGGTCGCCGGTGTGGAACCAACCACCGCGCCACGCCTCCTCGGTCTGCTCCGGCCGGTTCCAGTAGCCGTCGAACATCACCCCCGGACGTCGTGGCCGACAGGTGATCTCGCCCACGGTTCCGTTCGGCACGGGCCGATCCGACTCGTCGCGCAACTCCACCTCGAAGGACCCGATCGCCTGTCCCGCGGTGCCCGCCCGGTACGCCCCCGGTGGGGTCATCGTGATCAACGCGGCCTCGGTCATCCCGAACACCCCCGCCCCGGCCCGGCGTACGCCGAAGCGGTCCCGCCACAGCTGGGCCAGTTCGCGGGAGACCGGAGAGCCGCTCACCGCGCGGAGCTGGCCGTGGCAACGCTGCTCGGCCGGCGAGTCGGGTGCCTGGGCGACCAGGGCGAGCATGGCCCCCATCGTGGCCGCCACCCGCGCACCGGAGCGCTCGATCGCGGGCCAGAAGTCACGCACCGAGAAGCGACTGGCCAGGCTGATCCTGCTGCCTAGGGCCACCGTCGCGGCCACCTGGGTGAGGGCGCTCAGGTGGAACAGCGGCAGCGCGGTCCAGACAGTCTCCTCCGGCATACGCTCCAGGTTCTCCGCCACGTCGATGGCGAAGTTGACCAGATAGCGGTGGCTGACCACACAGGCCTTGGACACGCCGGTGGTCCCCGAGGTGAAGACCAGGTGCCCCGGTGCCGCCGGGTCGGGCCCCGTCACTCCCATCGGCCCCGTCGCTCCCATCGACCCCGGCGGCTCGGGCGACTCGGCCGGTTCCTCCGGGACCGCCTGTGGTGCCGGTACACCCGCCGATTCGGCCGCGCGAGTCAATTCCTCGCGGAACTCCTCCTGCGCGAACAGCAGCGTCGGTTGGGAATCCTCGACCTGGTGGGCGAGGAAGCGTCCGACATTGGCGATGTTCCAGGGCACCACGACGTTGCCGCGGCGCGCACAGGCCCACCAGAGGACTAGTTGGAAGGGACAGTTGCGGGCCATGATGCCGACGCGTTCTCCCGTGCCGATGTCCTGCCGCAGCTGAATCGCCAGCTGACGAGACCACCGGTCAAGCTCCGCGAGCGTCCATTCCCTGTCGTCGAAGGAGATCCGGACGTCGGCCCCGGTGGCCAGGGATCGGTCGATCAGGTCGATGATGCCCAGACCACGCAGACCGTTCCCGGTCATGACAGCCGCTCGACCACCATGGCCATCCCCTGTCCGCCGGCGGTGCACATGGTCTCCAGGCCGAATAGACCGTCCCGCCAGCGCAGGCCGTTGATCAGCGTGGTCGCGATCCGCGCCCCGGTCTGGCCGAACGGGTGGCCCAGCGCGATCGCCCCGCCGAACGGGTTCACCCGGGCCCGGTCCACCCCGAGCTCGTCGATGGTCGGCACCACCTGGGCGGCGAACGCCTCGTTGATCTCGACCACGTCCATGTCGTTGATCCCCAGCCCGGCCTGTTTCAGCGCACGCCGGGAGGCCTCAACGGTGCCCATCCCCATGATCTCGGGAGAGAGCGCGGCCACGGCGGTGGAGACGATCCGGGCCAGCGGCTTGAGGCCCAGGCTCTGGGCCCGTTCGTCGGACATCACGACCAGCGCGGCGGCCCCGTCGTTGAGGCCACAGCAGTTTCCGGCGGTGACCGTGCCGTCCGGGCGGAACACCGGTTTCAACCCCGCCAGGCCGTCCACGGTGACCCCGGCCCGCGGTCCGTCGTCCCGATCGACGACGGTGCCGTCCGGCCGGGTCACCGGGGTAATGTCCAGATCGAAGAACCCCGCCGCGATCGCTGCCTGGGCGCGTTCCTGGGTCTCTGCGGCGTACTCGTCCTGACGCTGGCGGGAGACTCCCCGGGCCTGCGCCACGTTCTCCGCCGTCTGCCCCATGGCGATGTAGACATCGGGCAGCTCGCCCTCCTCCCGCGGGTCGGTCCACGGGGCGGCGCCGGCACCGGTGCGCTGTTCGCTGCGTGCCCGGGCCCGGTCGAAGAGGGGGTTGTGGGTGTCCGGCATCCCGTCGGCCTTGCCGCGGCCGAATCGGGAGACGCATTCCACCCCCGCCGAGAGCACGATGTCGGCCTCACCGGCACGAATCGCGTGGGCCGCCATCCTGGTCGACTGCAGGCTGGAGGCGCAGTAGCGCTGCACCGTCGTGCCCGGCACGCCGTCCAACCCCAGCTCGATGGCCACGACGCGCGCCAGGCCGTAACCCTGTTCGCCCGCCGGCTGGGCGCACCCGAGCACCAGGTCGTCGATGTGACTCGGGTCGAGCTCGGGGATCTGATCCAGGGCGGCCCGGATCATGGCGGTGGCCAGGTCGTCGGCCCGCAGATCCACCAGCGACCCCTTGTAGGCTCGCCCGATCGGTGAGCGGGTCGCGGCGACGATGACGGCTTCTGGCATCAGATACCTCGTGTTCGGTCGGGGGACGTGTCCCGGAGCTTGAATTTCTGGATCTTGCCGCCCGCGTTGCGCGGCAGGGTGTCGACGAACTCGACGGCGCGCGGACACTTGTAGTTGGCCAACCGCTCCCGGCAGAAGGCGATCAGTTCGGCCTCACTCGGATCGCCCCCGGCCGCCGGCACCACCACCGCACGGGCCACCTCACCGAACCGGGGATCGGGTTGCCCGACCACCGCCACGTCGGCGACCCGCGGGTGCTCGAGCAGCACCCGTTCGACCTCGGCCGGATAGACGTTGAAACCGCCGCTGATGAACATGTCCTTCAGCCGGTCGGTGATGGTCAGGTAACCGTCCGCATCCAGCCATCCCACGTCACCGGTGTGCAGCCACCCCTGCCGGTCGATCGTCTCCTCCGTGGCCCGGGGGTTCTCGAAATAGCCGATCATCACGTTCGGCCCGCGGATCACGATCTCGCCGCTCTCCCCTGCTGGGAGGCGATTTCCAGCCGCGTCGTGGATCTCCACCTCGACCCCGGGGATGGCCACCCCCGAGGTGGTGGACAGGCGGTGTTCGTCGGCGTCCGGCGGGCAGATCGTCGCCGTGCCGCAACTCTCGGTCTGCCCGTAGGCGGTGAGCACCGTACCGATGCCCAGCTCATCACGCATCGCGCGCAACAGCGGCACCGGAACCATGGCCGCCCCGGTGACGGCGAGACGCAGGCTGGACAGGTCGGCCGATCGATGTCGCGGATCGTCAAGCAGGGAACGGAATACGGTCGGCGCACCAGGAAGCACGGTGATCCGGTGCCGATGGATGAGTTCCAGCACGGTCCCGACGTCGAACACCCCCACCGGATGCAGCGCCGCACGGACCAGCAGGCAGGCGAGCATCCCGGCCCGATAACCGAAACTGTGGAACAGCGGGTTCACCAGCAGGTAACGATCCTCCGGCCCCACCCCGGCACCGGTCGCCCAGGCGAGGTCGGTGACGAGGTTGCTGCCGTGGCTGACCATCGCGCCCTTGGGGTGTCCGGTGGTGCCCGAGGTGAACAGGATGTCGGCCACGTCGTCGGGTCCCAGCGCCTCGATCCGTTGCTCCACCTCGGCGTTATGCCCGGCCCCGGCAGCCAGGAACTCCTGCCAGCCCAGGGAATCGGGCGTACTCGCCTCCTCGAAGGAGACGACGGTGCGCAGGTGTGGCAGGTCCTCCGCCGATCGCAGCATCGCGACATAGTCGGTGTCCAGGAAGTGCCGCTGCACCAGCAGCACCTCGACGCGGACCAGGTTGAGCGCATAGGCCGCCTCGGCCCCGCGGAAGCGCGTGTTCAACGGGGTCAGCACCGCCCCGGCGCAGAGGATGCCGTACGCCGCGACCACCCAGCGCAGGCTGTTCGGGGCCCACAGACCGACCCGGTCCCCGGGTCGTACCCCCTGGGCCACCAACGCCGCGGCCACCTCGCGGGCCGTGGCCCACAGCCCTTCGTGGGTCAGCACCTGGTCGCCCTCGATCACGGCTGGACGGTCCCCGGCGTCGGCCGCGGCGGCCGCCAGGGCGTGCGGGATGCTCACCGGAGCCGAAACGGTGTCGTCCATGGTCACCTCCTGGGCACGGATCGTAGCGAACCAACCAAGCGCTTGCTAGTGTACGCGTGTCGGCCCGTTGCCGGGCAAGAGCGATCGAGGAGGATCCATGGGCGAGGCCTACATCGTGGACGCCGTCCGGACGCCGGTCGCCCGGCGCGGCGGCGACCTGGCGAATCTGCACCCCGCCGACCTGGGTGCGCACTCGCTGCGGGCGCTGGTCGAGCGCACCGGAATCGACCCGGCCGCCGTGGAGGACGTGATCCTCGGCTGTGTGGACACGATCGGCGGCCAGGCCGGAGATGTGGCCCGCACCGCCTGGCTGGTCGCCGGGTTGCCCGAGGAGGTGCCCGGGACCACCATCGATCGGCAGTGTGGTTCCTCCCAGCAGGCGGTGCACTTCGCCGCCCAGGCGGTGCTGAGCGGGACCAGCGACCTGGTCGTCGCGGGTGGGCTGCAGCAGATGAGCAGCATCCCGATCTCCGCGGCGATGTTGACCGGCCAGCAGTACGGATATGACGATCCGTTCACCGGATCCACCGGTTGGCGGGCGCGTTATGGCACCGAGCCGCCCTCGCAGTTCCGTTCGGCCCAGATGATCGCCGATCGCTGGAAGTGCGATCGTGCCGCGATGGAGCGCTTCGCCCTGGCCAGCCACGAGAAGGCGCTCGCCGCGATCGACGCGGGCCGCTTCGACGACGAGATCGCCCCGGTCGGGGACTTTGCGGTGGATTCCTGCCCGCGCCGAGGCACCTCCCTGGAGAAGATGGCCGCCCTGGATCCGTTGGAGGACGGCGGCAGCATCACCGCCGCGGTCGCCTCGCAGATCTGCGACGCCTCGGCCGCCCTGCTGATCGCCTCGGAGCGAGGCGTCCGGACCCACGGGTTGACACCGATGGCGCGGGTGCATCACCTGTCGGTGCGCGGCGCCGATCCGGTCTGGATGCTCACCGCCCCGATCCCGGCCACCGCGCACGCGCTGCAGCGGACCGGCCTGGACATCGACGACATCGACCTGTTCGAGGTGAACGAAGCGTTCGCCTCGGTGGTGCTGGCTTGGCTCGCCGAGTCGGGTGCCGACCCGGATCGGGTGAACGTCAACGGTGGTGCGATCGCGTTGGGGCACCCGCTCGGTGCCACCGGTGCCCGGCTGATGACCACCATGCTGCACGAGCTGCGCCGCCGAGGTGGCCGCTATGGGCTGCAGGTGATGTGCGAGGGTGGCGGACAGGCCAATGTCACCATCGTGGAGAGACTGTGACGATCGTGGAGAGACTGTGACCATGAACCGTGATCCTCGAGGGGTGATCGTCACCGGCGGCACCCGAGGCATCGGCGCGGCCATCGCGGCCCGCTTCGCCGCGGCGGGTGATCGGGTGCTGGTCTGCGGGCGTACGCCACCTCCGGCGCTGCCCGACGGGGTCGAGTGCACCTCGTGCGATGTCCGCGATCCGGAGCAGGTGCAGGAGCTGATCGAACAGGCCATTCAGCGTCTCGGCCGATTGGACGTGGTCGTCAACAACGCCGGCGGCGCCCCGGTGGTCGATGCCGCAACGGTGTCCCCCCGACTGGTGAGCAAGGTGATCGAGCTCAATCTGATCGCCCCCTTCCTGGTGGCCCAGGCGGGGTACCGGGTGATGCGCGAGCAGGACGGTGGGGGCGTGGTGTTGAACATCGGGAGCGTTGCCGGCAATCACCCGGCACGCGGCACCGCGGCGTACACGGCGGCCAAGGCCGGGTTGAGCGGCCTGACCCGGGCCCTCGCGTTGGAGTTCGCGCCCGAGGTGCGGGTCAACCAGGTGACGGTGGGGCTGGTGCTCACCGAGCTGGCGGAGCAGTACTACGGCGACGAACAGCGGCAGGCCGAGGTCGCCGCGGTGGTCCCGATGAACCGGATGGCGACCCCGGAGGACGTGGCGGCCGCCTGCCTCCTGCTCGCCGCTGCGGATGCCGGTTATGTCAACGGTGCCGAGCTCCTGGTCGACGGGGGCGGTGAGTTCCCGGCCCGCGACGTGGTGCTGCGTCGCTGAGCGGAGCCGGTCGGGTCAGGGTCAGTAGCGCGGTGCCGGTTGCACCCCGTCCAATCGTCCCTGGAGCAGCTCCCAGACCACGCGGGTGAGGAAGTCGACACCGGCGACCAGGTCCTCATCGCGGGTGAACTCCCGTTCGCAGTGGGAAACCCCGTCCACACTCGGGATGAACAGCATCACCGTCGGCACCACGGTGTTCATCGGCACCGAGTCGTGGCCCGCCATGGTCTGCATCCGGCGTACCTCGACTCCCGCGTCGGCGGCCACCTTCTCGGCCAGCTCGACCCCCTCGTTCGGGTAGTACAGCTTGGGTCGTACGTCGAAGTCGCGGGCGCTCACCTCGACCCCGGTCTCGCGTTGCAGCTCGTCGAATCGTTGCACCAGTCGATCACGGGCGGCCTGCACGATCTCGGGGTCGTTGGACCGCAGGTCGCCGACCATGCGGACGTACCGGTTCACCACGATCGGCGAGTTCGGTTCCACGGTGAAATAGCCGACCGACGACATCAGCGCCTCGGGCTCGAACTCGTCGCAGATGTCGTGCAGCATGGTGATCACCCGCGACGCCACATAGAGCGCGTCGTGCCGGTCGGCCATCAGCGTCGCGCCGGTGTGCGACTGCTCCCCGGTAACCTCGATGTCCAACTTCTGCGTGTACCAGGTGGAGTCCACCACCCCGAATCCGATCCCCTCCCGCTCCAGGATGCGTCCCTGTTCGATGTGGATCTCCGCGTACGCCGCGGGCTGGGGCGGCTCGTCACTGCCCAGCGCGTCGATCGCGGTCAGCGCCTCGCGCACGGAGGTGCCGGCCAGGTCGGTCACCTGCAGCATCGTGTCGCGGTCCATGATTCCGGCGAACACCGAGCTGCCCATGATCGAGGGCTGGAAGCGGCCGCCCTCCTCGTTGAACCAGTCGACGACGGCGAGGTTGTACGCCGCCGCCCCCGGCTGTTGCTCCGCGCGGGCCTGCAGCCGCTCGGCGGCGTGCAGCGCGGCGATCACCCCGTACGCCCCGTCGTACTTTCCGCCGCGTGGCTGGGAATCCAGGTGCGACCCGACGAACACGTAGGGAGCACCCGGGCTGAGCTCGACCAGCGCGTACAGGTTGCCGATGCCGTCGATGCGCGTCTGCCAGTCGTGCCGCTCGGCGAAGCCGCGGAACCAGGCGCGGAGCTCGCCGTCGGCGTTGGTGGCGGCCTGTCGCTCCACCCCGCCGGCCTCGGTGGCCCCGATCCGGCTCACCTCGGCGAAGGACTCCAGGAAGTCGGTCTGCATCATTTCTCCTTCCGGTGCAGCGAAACGCTGTTCAGTGGATCTGGCCGCGGGTCTCCCGCACCCGCAGCAGGAAGATCATCGCCAGCACCAGCACCGCGAACCCCATCACATAGAACGCCGGCACATAGGGGATCTTCGTGGCCGACACCAGCGCTGTTCCGATCAGCGGAGCGGTGCCGCCGAAGATTGCATACCCGAGGTTGTAGCTGAACGCGGCCGAGGTGAAGCGGGTCCTGGTGTCGAAGACCTCAATGAAGAAGGTGTAGCAGCCACCGCCATAGAGGGTGATCGCCAGCACGAACAGCAACTGTCCGAGCAGGGCCAGCGCCACCTTGCCGCTGGTGACCAGCAGGAAGGCGGGCAGGGTGAGCACGAGGATCGCCGCGAGCCCGATCAGCAGCATCTTCCGGCGGCCCAGCCGGTCACCGAGCCGGCCCATGAGCGGCAACAGAATCGTGTAGGCGGTCATCGCGATCGCGTTCAGGCCAAGGGATTGCGTGCTGCTGAGCTTTCCGGTGGTGGCCACGTAGGTGATGAAATAGCCGGAGAGGAAATAGAACCCCATCGCGGTCATCCCCATCACGAAGACGACCTGCAGCATCTTCAACCAGTTCTCCCGGAACGCCTCGCCGACTGATACCGAGGCCGCCTTCTCGGCGCGCACCTCGGCCTCCATCTCCCGGAAGGCGGGCGATTCGTCGGTCCGCAGCCGGATCCAGAGCCCGAACAGTGCCAGCGGCAGCGCCAACCAGAAGGGGATCCGCCAACCCCAGCTCAGAAAGGCCGCGGGGCTGAGCGTGCTCTGCAGCAGCAGCACCAGTGCCGATGCGGCCACCGACGGCAGCGCGGTGGCCGCCAACGCGATGTTGATCCACCAGCCGCGCCGGTCCACCGGTGCGTGCTCGAACACGAACGCCGGGGAGCCGACCGACTCACCCCCGGCGGAAAACCCTTGGAGCAACCGGAGCAGCACCAGCAGCACGGTGGCCGTCACCCCGAGGGTGTGATAGCTGGGCAGGGACCCGATACCGGCGGTGGCGACACCGATCAGCAGCAGGGTCGCGAAGAGCACGTTGCGACGACCGATCTTGTCGCCCAGGGCGCCGAAGACCAGGCCGCCAATCGGGCGGATGAAGAACGACACCCCATAGGCCGCGAAGAGCGACAGCAACGCCGTCGTTTCATTGCCCGGTGGGAAGAACAGTTTGGACAGGGTGATCGCCGAGATGGCATAGAGGGCGAAGTCGTAGAACTCGATGAACTGTCCGACCGAGGCGCCCGCGAGTACCCTGCGCTGCATCGGGGTGATCACGCCCTGGGTGTGATAGGCGTTCTCCAGCGCGGTGTCGCCGGCGCCGGCGCCCCTCGTTCCTGTCCCGGTGCTCCCGGTCATCGGTCCTCCTGTCCGGGCCGACCCGGCCCACCGGAGCAGGATCTCGAGTCGGTGTTGCAGGGACGCTACCCCGAGATTCCGACTCTGTTAAGGGATCCGGTCGGGCATCTCAGAACTCGACGCGCACCACCTCGCGCCACCGTGGCAGGAACTGCTGTGGATCTTCCACCGCGTCGCCGCGGTTCCACAGGGCCAGATACAGCTCGACCGCGGGCGCGCTGAGGCGTACGCCGGCCGCCGGGCTGGGCTCGGTGCGGGTGCGGGTGCCCTCAGGTCCGAGCTCCAACGACCAGGACCGATCGGAGTCGCTGGCGGTGAACTCGACGGTCAGCGGTTCGGGGTTCGTCAGCCCGGTCCGGCGCCGCGGCACGAAGCCGGTCAACAGTTCATCGATCCCGTCGGCGGCAAGCCGGGGCGTCAGCCACGTCTCCGCCGCCGTCGGCGTACGCCCCAGCCGCGCCGCGAGCGCGTCGACCGCGTGGATGCTGGTCTCGTGACACTGCCGTCGGGCCCAGCCAACCCGCGGCGAGTCCCCGGTCCGCAGGAAGAACGGGACGTCGAGCTCCTCCGGGGCGCCGCCCAGGGTGCTGAGCAGTTCGGCCCACCCGTCGTCGAACCAGTCCAGCAGGTCGGTCGCCCGCCGGCCGGCCTCGGTGAGCGCCGACCCGTCGGACATGCCGCGGCCGAGCAGCACGTCGGTCGCCCAGCGGTGCACCATCCCCTGGTGCACGACCAGGTCGCGGACCGTCCAGTCGGGGCACGTCGGCACCGGGGCGTCCAGTCCGGCGCTGGTGGCGTTGGCCCGTAGCACCGTCCCGGCCCGGCCGATCCCGTCCCCGAGCTCTTCCCAGTCGATCAGTGTCGCCATGCCCCCAGTCAACCGGCTCACCGCCAACTTTGTCAGTGGTTATGCCCCGGACAACCCAGGGGCCGGGGCGTCTGACCTGCAGTCGCCGGATCGGCCGGCTCCTGAACACAGTCGCACTGGGTTTGATCATGGAGGTTCGCGGAGACTGCAGGTCAGACGCCCCCGCACCCGGAAACCGGCCGCCCCGGGCGGTCCCCGTATAATGACCGGATCACGGGAGTCCGGGGCACCGGGCTGAGAGGAAGGTCAGACCTTCGACCGTCGAACCTGATCTGGGTCATGCCAGCGCAGGGAGGCCTCTGCACCAGTCGAGAACTGGTCACCCGTGCCCAACGAGAAAGGGGCACACCATGCGAAACACCCAACACGTCAACCACGACCACGACGCCGAACCCGCCGACGAGACCCGCCCGGCCGCCACCGGCCGGCGATCTTGGCGGGTTGTCGACATCGTGGTCGCCGCCGTCCTCGGCGTCGCCTGCGGACTGATCTTCGTCGGCTGGAACTCCCTCGGGTACGCCTGGTTCGAGGCGATGAACGCCCTGACTCCGGGCCTCGGCGGCCTGGCCGCCGGCGTCTGGTTCCTCGGCGGACCGCTCGGCGGGCTGATCATCCGCAAGCCCGGCGCCGCCCTGTTCGTCGAGTTGGTCGCCGGGTTCGTGTCGATGGCGATCGGCAACCAGTGGGGCTGGACCACCATGTATTCGGCCCTGGCCCAGGGGCTCGGCGCCGAGCTGGTGTTCGCGATATTCGCCTATCGCCGCTTCGGCGTCGCCGTGGCGCTCCTGTCCGGCCTGGTCGCCGGGGTCGGCGCGTGGACGTGCGAGTTCATCCTCGGCAACTTTGCCAAGGACCTCGGCTACAACGTGATCTATCTGGCCTGCGTCGCCGTCTCCGGCGCCGTCCTGGCCGGCCTGCTCGCCTGGCTGCTGATGAAGGCGCTCGCCCGCGCCGGCGCCCTGGACCGCTTCGCCTCCGGGCGGGAGTCGGGCCGGTTGGTGTGAGTACACGTTGACACCGCTCGGGGTGCGGGCCGAGGGCTGGGGCTGGCGGCACGCCAGCCGCCGGGCCTGGGCGGTCTCCGGGTTGGACCTGCGGGTCGAACCCGGGGAACGGGTGCTGCTGCTCGGCGCCTCCGGAGCGGGTAAGAGCACGCTGCTGCACGCTCTGGCCGGCGTCCTCGGCGGCGCCGAGGAGGGCGCGGAGGCCGGCCGGCTGCTGGTCGACGGGCGGCACCCGACCCGCGCCCGGGGCCGGGTCGGGTTGGTGCTGCAGGACCCGGAATCCCAGGTGGTGCTGGCCCGGGTGGGTGATGACGTCGCTTTCGGGTTGGAGAACCTCGGCGTCCCGCGCGCCCAGATCTGGCCCCGGGTGACCGACGCCCTGCACTGGGTCGGCCTGCCGTTGCCGCTGGACCATCCCACCGAGCAGTTGTCCGGTGGGCAGAAGCAGCGCCTGGCGATCGCCGGTGCGGTCGCCATGCGGACGGGACTGCTGCTGCTCGACGAGCCGACCGCAAACCTCGATCCCGAAGGGATCTGCGAGGTACGCCGCGCGGTGACCAATCTGGTCGCCGACCGGGAGACCACGCTGATCGTGGTGGAGCACCGGGTCGACCTGTGGCAGGACCTGATCGACCGGGTGCTCGTGCTGGACGCGGGCGGTGGCCTGCTCGCCGACGGGCCGCCCGAGCAGATTTTCCAGTCCCAGCAGGAATCCCTGCTGAACGCCGGGGTGTGGGTGCCCGGCGTACCGCTGCCCGAGATCGAGGTGCCGCCCCCGGCGTACCAGCCGACCGAACTGCTGCGCGGCAGCGACCTGGCGATCGGTCACCACACCGTACTACGCAGCGGCATCGACCTCGGCATCGACGCCGGCGCCTCGACGGTGCTGACGGGTCCCAACGGTTCGGGCAAGACCACACTCGCCCTCACCCTGGCCGGGTTGCTGCCGCGGCACGCTGGTGAGCTGGCGGCGGCCGAGGAGCTGCGGCCGGCTCCCCTGCGACGTGGCAGGCGTACGCCCGACCCCGCGGACCCGGCCGGGTGGCGCTCGGTCGACCTGCTGCGCCGGATCGGTACCGTGTTCCAGCAGCCGGAACACCAGTTCGTCGCCCCCACCGTGCGCGATGAGCTCGCGATCGGGTTACGCGCACTCAAGCTCCCCACCGCCCAGATCGACCAACGCTGCCAGGAGTTGTTGGCGCTGCTGCGGCTCACCCCGTTGGCGGCCGCCAACCCGTTCACCCTGTCCGGGGGGCAGAAACGGCGGCTGTCGGTGGGCACCGTGCTCGCCACCGGCCCGCGGGTGATCTTCCTCGACGAGCCCACCTTCGGCCAGGACCGGAACAGCTGGATCGACCTGGTCCGGCTGGTCGCGGGCATGCTGGCCGAGGACCGGGCCGTGGTCTCGGTGACCCACGACGACGCGTTCATCGAGCTGCTCGGGCAGCGTCGGGTGCACCTGGCGGGCCGATGACGCTGCTCGATCGGCTCAACCCGGTGACCCGGATCGCGATGGCCATGCTGTTGTCGATTCCGCTGATCCTCACCCTGGACTGGCTCAGCGCCGGGGTGGGTCTGGTGCTGGTGATCACGGCCGCCCTGCTGGTCGGGTTCCCGCCCGCGATGATCGCCAGACGACTCGCCCTGTTGCTGCTGGTCGCCCTGCTCGCTGCGGTCTCGATGGCCCTCTATGGCAGACCCGGGGGCCGGGAATGGTTTGCCTGGTTGCTGATCCGGGTGACCGACAACTCGCTGCTGCTGGCCCTTGCGGTGCTGTTGCGGGTGCTGACGCTTGGCCTGTCGGCGATCCTGCTGCTCGGTGACATCGACCCGACCGACCTGGCGGACGGGTTGGCTCAGGTCGCGCGGCTGCCCTCCCGGTTCGTGCTCGGCGCGCTGGCCGGGGTGCGGATGCTGGGGTTGTTCACCGATGACTGGCGCACCCTCGGCCTGGCCCGGCGGGCCCGCGGGCTCGGTGACGCGGGGCGGGTACGCCGGTGGCTGTCGATGGCGTTCGCCCTGCTGGTGTTGGCAATCCGGCGCGGCAGCCGCTTGGCCACGGCGATGGAGGCCAAGGGGTTCGGCGCCACCGGACCCGACGCACCGGTCCGCAGCTGGGCGCGCCCCTCCCGGTTGGGAGCAACAGATGCGGTGGGAGTGTGCGTAACGTTGCTGATGGCGTTGGTGGCGGTCGGCTCCGCGGTCTGGTTCGGCACCGTGTTCTGGGTTGGTTCGTGATCGGCTCGCAGCAGGCGGTCGAGCTTGCCGCGGCGATGCTGCTGCCGGGGCTGCGCGACAAGCGCGGGCGGTGGGTCGCCCTGCTCGACGGCGGCTCGGGGGCGGGCAAGACCAGCCTGGCGCACGGGTTGGCCACCGCGCTGGCCGAGGCGAGCGGGCGGCGGTTGCGGGTGGTCAGCCTGGACGACTGCTATCCCGGCTGGGACGGGCTGGCCGCCGGGTCGGCGATGGTGGCCGAGCAGATCCTCGGCCCGGCCGGTGGCTACCGCCGCTGGGACTGGACAAACGATCGTCCCGGAGCATGGGTGCCCCTGCCGCCCACAGACGGCCTGCTGGTCGAGGGGTGTGGCGCGATCACCCCGCAATCGGTGGCGCTGGCGGATGTTGCGGTGTGGGTGGAACTTTCCGAGCCGGTACGCCGAGCCCGCGCCCTGGCGCGGGACGGGGCGGCGTACGCCCCGCACTGGAACCGCTGGGCCGAGCAGGAGGCCCGCCACTGGCGCGAGCACCGACCCCGCGAGCTGGCCGACGTGGTGCTCGACCTCGGCTGACCCGTCACAACAACCCCCAGATCGGACCCGTTTTCGCACTGGGCGAATAGGGGGCGATTCTGGTCATGATCATTTTCGATGGTGCACCGGACGGACTGGTGAACGAAGATGGGTCCCATGGAGAAACCTCGCGCGGATGAACGCGGCATCGACGACTATCTGCAGACCTATCGCGAGCTGATGGGGTTCGTACCCCCTCGGGTGCAGGCCCGCTTCGACGACCTGCGCGAGACGAACCCGGATCTGCTGCTCGCACAGGAGAAGGTGCGCGCCCTGGTGTCCAACCCGGCCGATCTGGACGAGCTCACCGTGCAGCTGATGCTGTTCGCGATCCTCGCCAGCCGGCTCAGCGATGCGGCCAAGCTGCACGGTTGGGCCGCCCGCCGCAAGGGGGCGAGCTGGGCCCAGCTGCAGCAGACGCTCGACCTGGCGTACCTGTTCGGGGGCCAGTCGGTGGCCAACCGCGCCCCCTCGGTGCTCGCGGAGATCCGTGAGCTCGAGGCGAAGCACGGGCTGCCGAGCTACTGACTCGGCGCATCAGCCGGCGATGGTGGCGTGCTCCCGCAGCTGGGCCGGCGTCGGCACCGGGTCGAACCCGAAGAACTCCAGATAGGCGGGGATCTGCTCGAACAGCATGTCCGTGCCCACCTGCGTCGCACAGCCCCGCTCCCGGGCCGCCCCAAGGAAGGGGGTGACCCGATGGGTCATCACCACCTCACCGACGAAGGACCCCGGGTCGAGCCGGGAAATCTCGACCGGCATCGGATCCCCGGGGTTCATCCCCAGCGGGGTGCCGTTGACGACCACCTCGAAGCCGGCCGGATCGTTGCCACCGGTCTCGACCTGCAGCTGCGGATAGTGCCGCCGCAACCGTTCGGCCAATCCCTCCATCGCCTCGACCCGGGTGTCATACACCGCGAGCCGGGAAACCCCTGCCGCGGCGAGCGATGCGGCGATCGCCGAACCGACCCCGCCGGAGCCGACCACCAACGCGGAGGCCCCCTGCGGCATACGCCCGTTGCCCAGCATTCCGCGGACGAACCCTTCACCGTCGAACATGTCGGCGACCAGCCGCCCGTCCGCCTCCACCCGGACCGCGTTCGCCGCCCCAGCGATGGCGGCGGTCGGGCGCACCTCGTCGACCAGGTCGAGCACGGTGACCTTGTGCGGCATGGTGACCAGCGCCCCGCGCACATTGGTCGCCTTCATCACGATTTCGAAGCCGGTCCCGAACTCGGTGGACCGCATGCCGAGCGGCACCACCCGGGCGTCGATCCCGGCGTGGTCGAACCACGGGTTGTAGATCATCGGCGCCTTGAACGAGTGCGTGGGATCGCCCAGGTGCAGCAGCAGGGTGGTGTTTCCGGTGAGCATCGGAACCTCCTCAAGGGATGTGGACCGGCACGGTTGAGCCGGTTCTGGAAGCGGTCAGGATGGCTGTCACCACGGCGACGGCGGCCAGTCCGGCCCGCCCGTCACACAGTGGCTTCTCCGCGCCACGGATCACCGCGGCGAAGTGGGAGATCTGTGCGGCGAGTGGGTCCCGGGCCGCGACCTGGAGCTGTTCGGTCCGCAGCGGCTCGGTCCAGGACGCCTCGCCAGGGAAGAACTTCAGCCGCATGGTGGGGATGGCCAGTGAGCCGCGCGTACCCATCACCACATAGGCGTCCTCGTCCTGGTGGCGTTCGTAGCTCAGGTTCTCCCCGGCGGTCTGCTCCCAGGAGCGGGCCGAGGCGGCGACGTCGGAGAGCAGGAAGGTGCCCAGCGCACCGTTCGCGAAGCGCAGCAGCACCGCGGCGGTGTCCTCCACCGCAAACCCCCGCGCCGCGTTGGCGACGGACGCCTGGACCTCGGTGATCGGGCCCAGCAGCTGCCGCAGGTTGTCCACGTCATGGATCAGGTTGAGTTGGATCGGCCCGCCACCAGGTCGGCGCCGCCACCCGTCCCCGACATCGAAATAGGCGTCCGGTTTGTGGAAGCAGGCGTTTCCCTGCACCGCCACCAGCCGACCGAGACGACCGGAGGCGATCACCTCGCGAGCCGCCGCCATCACGGCCGAATGGGTGCGATGGTGACCGGTCAGCAGGGCCACCCCGGCCGCCTCCGCCCGGGTCACCAGGTCGGCCGCTTCGGTGACCGTGACGGCCAGTGGTTTCTCCACCAGGACGGGGATCCCGGCATCGATCACCGCGACCGCGTCGGCATGGTGACACAGGTTGGGCGTGGCCACCACCACCCCGTCCGGGCGTTGCTCGGCAAGCAGCTCCGGCACCGACCGATGCACCGGTACGCCGAGCGCGGCCGCCAGGTCGGCAGCTTGCGGGGACGGGTCCGCGATCCCGCAGAGTTCGGTCCCGGCGTACGCCTGGATCTCCTCGATGTGACGCCGCCCGATCAGACCGGCCCCGGCGACGGCGATCCGCACCGCCGCCGGGGCCTGATGCGTCGAGACGGACATCAGCCGCGCTGCGAGTCGCCGGCAGCGGCGCGGATCCGCAGGTATTCGTCCTTGGGAATCTCCTGCGCGTCCTTCTCGCCCAGGTCGTTCACGTGGATCCGATAGGTCTCCCGGGCCGACCAGGCGGAGAGGGCGCAGACGATGGTGATCGCCATCGTGATCGAGCCGATCTTCCACCAGATGCCGGTGCTGCCCGGGGGCGCCACCAGGGTGAAGATGGTGGGCAGGAAGGCCGTCAGCATGGTGCCGACGTTCTGCGAGATCGCCATCGAGGTGACCCGGGTGCGGGTCGGGAACAGCTCGGGATAGAACGACGGGAAGATGCCGTTGTAGCCCTGATAGACGAGTCCCCACATGGCCAGCGAGAACACGATCGCCAGCGGCACACTGCCCTGCCCGATCGCCCACAGATAGCCGAAGGAGAGGGCGCCGGAGGCCAGGCAGCCGACGATGATCGGAGGTCGCCGACCGATCCGGTCCGAAAGCGAGCCGACGAACGGGATCACGATGCAGGCGAGGATGTTGCCGAGCACCGGGATCCACAGATAGACGTCCTTGTGGAAGCCGACCCCGTACGCCTTCTGGGTGGCGTACGCCGCGCCGAAGACCGTGGTCACGGTGGGGATCACGTTCATCAGCGCCATCAGCACCACGCGGCCCATGTTCGGAGCCGTCTCGGCGAACGCGCGGGTGATCGGGTTGACCTGGACCGCGCCCTCCTCGGCCTCCTCCTTGAAGGCGGGGGTTTCCGGAACCCCGCGGCGGATCAGATAGCCGGCGACCACGACCACCACCGAGAGCACGAACGGCAGGCGCCAGCCCCAGGAGTTGAACGCGGCCTCGGGCAGCAGTCGGGCCAGCGGGATGAACACCGCGGCCGCCAGGATCTGGCCGAACTGGGTGCCCTGCAGGGTGAACGAGGCGAAGTAGCCGCGTTTGCCGAACGGGGCGTGCTCGACGATCATCGAGCTGGCGCCGGAGATCTCACCGGCGACCGCGAAACCTTGGATCAGCCGCAGCACCACCAGCAGGATCGGGGCCAGCGCGCCCACCTGCTGATAGGTCGGCAGGAACGCCACCGCCAGGGTGGACAGACCCATCAGCATCATGCAGAGCACGAGCACGTTCTTGCGTCCGTGGGTGTCGCCCCAGCGGCCGAGGAAGAAGGCGCCGATCGGGCGGGCCACGTAACCGACGCCGTAGGTCGCCAGCGAGGTGGCGATGGCGACGGTCGGGTCCCCGGCGGGAAAGAAGATCTGCGGGAAGATCAGCGCCGCGGCCTGGGCATAGATGAAGAAGTCGTAGTACTCCAGTGCCGAGCCGATGAACCCGGAGGCAGCGGCCTTCCGGGGGCTGTGTTCGCCCTGCGGCTCGTGGTGGTTCGCGTCCAGCTGGGCCCCGCCTGCTGCGTGGGACATGGCTGCTCCATTCGTCGTTGGATGGTCACGGTCCCTGGCCTAGGCAATGAACCGTATGGTACAAACTATGTACGAGGCAGTACATTAAACCGATGTTGGATACTTTCACAAGGGGGTGAGCGGATCTTGTCTCGCTATGCACTGCAGAAATGTCTCTTCGACCACCTGCGCCGCCTGGAGGACCCGGGCGACAACAGGGCCGCCGATGACCTGGTCACCGACGGTTACGACCTCGACCCGGCCGAACTGGCCGCAGCCAGCGGCGGCGATGTCGCCGCGTTCCACGACCTCGGCGTACACCCGGTGTTGATCAACGGCTATTGCCGCGCCAACGGGTGGAAGCGCGCCGACTACAAGCAGCTGTTCCGGGCCGAACAGGTCCGCGACGCCGAGCAGACGGGAGAGCTCCGATGGCAGAACTCGTGACCGGCCTCTCCGCCTCACACGCGCCGATGATGTCGGCCGACCCCGGGTCGGCGCCGCCGGAGATGGCCGAACGGTTCTTCGGCGCGATCGACCGGCTCACCGCGGCGGTGCGCGACGCCGACGCACAGGCGCTGGTGATGGTGTCCGGCGAGCACTTCAGCAACTTCTTCCTGGACAACCTGCCGCAGATCTCGATCGGGCTCGGCGAGTCCCACCTGGGGCCGGTGGAGAAGTGGCTGGGGATCGACCGGGTGGAGGTGCCCGGGCAGCCCGCGCTGGCCGAGCACCTGCTGGCCGGCACCATCGCCCGCGGGCACCTGCCGGGGTTGTCGCACCGACTGGTCGTGGACCACGGGTTCATGACGGTCTATGACCGGCTGTCCCCGGCCAAGGACCTGCCGCTGGTGCCGATCATCGTCAACTGCACCACTCCCCCGCTGATGACGTTGCGGCACGCATGGAACTTCGGGGTGTCACTGGGCGAGGCGATCCGCGACTTCGACGGCCTGCAGCGGGTCGCGCTGTGCGGTGCCGGCGGGCTGTCCCACTTCGTCGGCGAGCCGCGGGTGGGTGACATCGAGGAGGACTTCGACCGCTGGTTCCTGCGGATGCTGGAGGCGGGCTGTCCCGACGAACTGCTCGACCTCGGCAACGAGGAGCTGGCCGAGGCCGGCAACGGCACCGGCGAGGTGCGCGCCTGGGTGATGGTCGCCGGCGCGATGGCCGGATCCCGCACCACCGCGCTGAACTACGAGCCGATCTATGAGTGGATCAACGGCATGGGTGCGGTGCTGCACGAGCCGGTCACCGGTTCGACGGGCCAGGAGTCCTGATGGCGCGCACGGTCGTGGACGTGCACGCGCATGCGATGCCGATGTCGCTGCTGCGCTGGCTGGAGGGTGAGGGACTGGCCGACCTGTCCCGGCTCGAGGACCACATCGTGGTGATCGACCCGCGGGTGTCCGGGGTCGGCGCGGGTGCGCCGCTTCCGTTGCCGGACTCGATGTTCGACAATGCCGTACGCCTGGCGGAGATGGCGGCGGACGCGGTCTCGCACCAGGCGATCTCGCTGCCACCCTTCCTGATGGGGTCGACGTGCACCGACACCGACCTGGTGCTGGAGCTGGTACGCCGGGGCAACGACGCGTTGGCCGAGCTGGTGGCCGACGACGAGTCGCTGATCGGGCTGGTGGGCGTACCCGTAGGGCACCCGGGTGCCGAGGCCGAGCTGCGCCGCGGACTGGACGAGCTGGGGCTGGCGGGGGCGGCGATCGGCTCCCGGGGCGCCGGCAAGGACCTGGACGACCCGGTGAACGCCCCGGTCTGGTCGCTGCTCGCCGAGCGGGAGGTGTTCACCTTCCTGCATCCGTCGGCGATGCCGGATCCGCCGCGGATGAAGGACTTCTGGTTTCCGCAACTGGTCGGATATCCCATGGAGACGGCGATCGCGACGGCCCGGTTGGCGTTCTCGGGGGTGCTGGAGGCCAACCGGTTCCCGCTCTGCCTGGCCCACGGCGGCGGTTGTCTGCCGTCGCTGCGCGGCCGGTTGGACATGGGCTGGGACCGCAAGCCGGTGGCGCACACCACCGAGGTGCCGCCGAGCGAGATCTTCGACCGGCTCTATTACGACACCGCGGTGTTCTCACCGGTGCTGCTGCAGCGGCTGATCGAGGATGTGGGCGCCGAGCACGTGCTGGTCGGCACCGATTATCCGTTCGACCTGCGCGAGAAGCACCCGGTGGCCGCGGTGGACACCCTCGGTCTGTCGTCGGAGCAGAACCGCGCGGTCCTCGGCGAGGTCGCCGCCCGGCTGCTGCGGATCAGCTGATGCTGGTGTCGGTTCGGGCGCGCGCGCGTCGGTGGGTCGCGGTCTCAGGCCTCGTCGGTGCTGCGCAACCAGCTCAGCACGCTGTCCACCGCCATCTGGCGCAGCCGAGCCCGATTGCCCGGATCTGCCATGTCGTAACCGAAAACGGCCTGGATGGAGTTGCGGTGGTTCACCGAATACATCGCCTGGGCCATGATCAGCAGGTGCACCTCCATGGCGCTCACGCGGCGGGCGAAGCTGCCGTCGGCGAGGCCGCGCTCCAGCACCTCGGCGATCAGCGTGATCACCGGGGAGTTCAACGCCATCGCCCGTTCGGAGGCACGCAGGTATTGCGCCTGGTGGATGTTCTCGATCGACACCAGCCGGCACAGCTCGGGGTGGGCGCCGTGATAGTCGAACGCGAAGCGGACGATCTTGGTCATCGCCTCGACCGGCGGCAGATCCCCGAGTCGCAGGTTTTGTTCCTCGGAACGGATTGCGGCGTACACGCCCTCGAGGACGGCGGTGTAGAGACCCTCCTTGCCGCCGAAGTAGTAGTAGATCATCCGCTTGGTGGTGCGGGTCTTGGCGGCGATCTCGTCGACCCGGGCACCGGAATAGCCGTTGGCGGCGAACTCATCGGTCGCGACGGCCAGGATGTCCGACCGGGTGCGTGCCGCGTCTCGCTGCAGCTCGACCGGTGCCTGGTTGGTCATCGTGCTCGTCCTTTCCGCAACCCTCGCCGGGTCTGTGCCACCCCCAGTGTTCCACGTTTTCCCGAATCCCCCGACCGGAAGGAAGTGTGATGAGTCCGTTCATCGCCGTGCTCAACGGCCCCAATCTGAACCTGCTCGGCCAACGCCAGCCGGAGGTGTACGGCCACGACACCCTGGCCGACGTCGAGAAACTGTGCGCCGACACCGCCGAGCGGTTCGGGCTGGAGGTGCGTTGTCGGCAGAGCAATCACGAGGGCGAGTTGCTCGACGTGGTGCACCAGTGGCGCACCGAGGCGGCCGGGTTCGTGGTGAACGCCGGCGCGCTCACCCACACCTCCGTCGCGCTGCGCGACGCGCTGGTCACGATCACCAGCCCGCTGATGGAGGTGCACATCTCCAACGTGCACGCGCGGGAGTCGTTCCGGCACCACTCCTATCTCTCCGACATCGCCAGCGGGGTGATCGTCGGCTGCGGGATTCAGGGGTACGCCTTCGCCATCGAACGCCTCGCCGCACTCCGGGAACGCTGATGCGCAAGGGGATTGCGACGGTGTCGGTAGGCGGCACGCTGACCGAGAAGCTGGACGCCATCTCGGCGGCCCGGTTCGACGGGATCGAGCTGTTCGACGCGGACCTGATCTCCTCCCAGCTGTCGCCGCGAGAGCTCGCGGCGCGCTGCGCCGACCTGGGGCTGGGGATCGACCTGTTCCAGCCGGTGCGCGACGTCGAGGGTACGCCGCCGGCCCGCTTCGACGCCGTGCTGCACCGAGTGCGGGCGAAGTTCGACGTGATGGCGCAGCTGGGGGTGGACCGGGTGCTGATCTGCTCGTCGGTGGCGCCGGACGCGATCGTCGACGACCGCGACCTGATGGCCGAGCAGTTGTCGGCGGTGGGTGACCTGGCCGCGGAGGCGGGGATCCTGGTCGGCTACGAAGCGCTCGCCTGGGGGCGTACCACCAGCCGTTTCACCGAGTCGTGGGACGTGGTGCAGCGCTGCGGGCACGACCACGTCGGTGTGGTGGTGGACACCTTCCACATGCTCGGCCGCGGTGACGGGCCCGAGGCGCTGGCCGGCGTACCCGGGGAGAAGATCACCTTCCTGCAGGTGGCCGACGCCCCGCGGATGGGGATGGCGGTGCTCGACTGGTCTCGGCACTTCCGCTGTTTCCCCGGGCAGGGGAACCTCGACGTCGCCCCGCTGGTGGCCGAGGCGTACGCCCGCGGTTATCGCGGGCCGCTGTCGCTGGAGATCTTCTCCGACGTGGTCCGCGAGGCCGACCCGCGGGCGACCGCCCTGGACGCCATGCGCTCCCTGCTGCACCTGGAGGAGGAGCTCCGCGATCTCTGGGCCGACGACTCCGAGCAGGATCGCCCGCACGTCGCGCTGTTCGACCCCCCGCCGCCCCCGGCCCGGGTGGACCCGGCGTTCGTGGAGATCGCGGTGGGTGGCGAGTTCGGTTCGGCCGGGATCCAGCAAACCCTGTCCGGCTTGGGTTTCAGCCACGTCGGGACGCACCGCGGGCTGCCGGTGCACTGGTGGCGCAACGGCGACGCGCACGTGGTGCTGAACGCGCTGCCGACGGCGGCCCCGCTGTCGGTGACCGCCGTCGGGGTGGGGGTCGGCGACCCGCTGGACGTGGCCTCCCGCGCCGAGGCGCTGCTGTGGCCGCGCGCCCGATCGCGGCGCCGTCCCGGTGACGCGCCGCTGCCCGGCCTGGACACCCCCGGTGGCCTGGCCGTGTTCCTCACCGGCGGGGACCACGGCGACGGCTGGCAGGTCGACTTCCGCGCCCCGGAGCATCCGGCGGCTGCGCCCCTCAACGAAGACGGTGTCGGACTCGGCATCGACCACATCGGCGCCTCGATCGACCCGAACCTGCTGCCGGCCGAGCAGTCCTTCTTCCGCACCGTGCTGGGGATGCGGGCGGGCGCGCTGACCGAGTTCATGCAGCCGGGCGGGCGGATGCGCTCGCGTCCGCTCACCCCGTCCGTCGGTGAGCTGCGGATGATCGTGTCGGTGGACGACGGTACTCGCCCCGACGAGGCCCGGCGCGGACTGAACCAGGTGGCGATCGCGGTTTCCGACGTGTTCGCAGTGGTGGCCCAGGCCCGGCGGGCCGGGTTGCAGCTGATGCCGGTGCCGGACAACTACTACGTCGACCTGGCCGCCCGGTTCGCCGAGCTGTCGTCGGAGCAGGTCGAGCGGCTGCGGCAGCACGGCGTGCTCTATGACCGTGACGAGAACGGCGGGGAGCTGTTGCACCTCTACACCCCGATCCTGGGCAACGGGTTCTATTTCGAGGTGCTGGAGCGACGGAACGGGTACGCCGGCTTCGGCGCCGCGAACACGAGCATCCGGCTGGCCGCCCACGCCGAGCAGCGGGAGCGCGACCCGCTGGAGCGCTGAGGCGTACGCCCGCACGCCGGTAGTCCTGCCGTCGGGAGGCCGGACTAGTGCCCGTCAACCAGAACTTGACATCGTCAGTGTCCAGGAGGTCGGCCTCCGGCAGGCCGACGACCGCGAAGTGCTCGACCGGGCCGCCGGCGCAGGACGCATCTTGGTGACTCACGACGTCTCGACCATGCTGGGTTTCGCCTACGGACGCGTGGCGGCTGGGCTGTTCATGCCGGGCGTCCTCGAGATCCCCGACCAGACTCCGCGCTCGGTGATCATCGATGAACTCCTTCTGATCGCCGCGGCCAGCCAGCCGGAGGAGTGGCGCGACACGGTCCGCTACCTCCCGCTCCGCTGACCCGCTCACGCGGGGAGGACGCGGCCGCGGGGTTGACCCTCCATCACCTGCTGCAGCAACTCGACGGTCTCCTCGTCGAGGTCGACGTTGAGCCGGCGGGCGTGCCGGACCATCCGCAGCGCGAGCCGCTCCACCTCGGTGACGTTGTTGGCGCGGTGCTCGGTGCGGACCCGGGCACAGAGCAACCGTTCGTCCTCGGGGGCGGCAACCAGGGCACGGTTGGTCGCCCAGCGGGCCAGGTCGAGGTCGCCGCGCTCGAGCGCGCGCTGACTGAGCACCAGTCCGACGTCTCGCACCATGGACGAGATGTCGGAGCGCAGTTCCTCGGCCCAGTGCCACTGCCCGGGTGCGGCGTCGGCCAGCGGAGCCCCGCGTACCAGTTCCAGCGCCTGCACCAGATGACCGTCCGCGGCCCGGTCGACCCCCCCGATGGTGAGCAGTTGCAGCCGGTGCCAATCGGAAGAGACTCCGCCGTGCAGGGAGATCCGGCCGGAGTAGGCGTCCGGCAGGTAGGGCTCCCCGGTGGGGTCGAGCCCCAGCCAGCCCCTCAAACGGCTCATGTTGGAACGCCGCGTGGTCTCGGCGACGAACAGGGCGTTGGTCATCATCGCCGAGGTCGCGTTCGGGTTCTCCAGCAGCCAGGCACAGTATTCGATGCACTGCCGACGGGCCCGGTTGGGTGTCTCGCCGACCGCGCCGACCAGCTCGATCGGTCCGACCAGCAGCACCATTGGCGGTTGGGCCGCCCCCGCTGGGGTGGCTGCATGCAGGACCGGTTCGTGGGCGTCCATGGCAGCGGGCTCCTCGGTGCGTCGATCGGCCCGCCTCGGGCCCAGGGGTGTCACGTTCGCGAATCGGTCCGGCTCCTCGGCGTACGCCGCGGCCACCGGATCGCGGGGCTCGTCCACCGACCCCGGGGCGGACCACCAGGGTGCCGGCCTGGTCTCCGGAGACCGCGTACGCTCCAGCAGCCCGACCAGGCTGTCCCGGGTGCTGCCGAGCAGTCGTTGGGCGATGAAGTCGATCTGATTGGGCAGGGAGGACAGCTCGGGTGGGGCCACGAGTTCGGCACCGGGGATCTGGTCGTCGGCGACCACGGCCACCACCCGGCCGGAGTCGGTCAGATCCGCCAGCCGCCTGCGCTGCTGGGGCGTCAGCGTCTGCCCGATCAGCAGCACCCGGGGGCGCCAGGCCTCTGCCAGTTGGGGGCGGCAGCGCAGATCGCGCGGGTGGGCGTCCGGCGCGGGGTGTCGCGCTGCCGCGGACAGCACCGTGTCGAGATCGTCGGCGGTTCGCACCTCAGGCTGGTCGATCGCCAGCACCAGTTCCGCGTCACCGCCGATGACAGTGACGCTCTGTCCGCTGCCCCACCAGGAGGAGCTCAACTCCAGCAAAAGCGACCCGAACACCCCGGCGACCGTGTCCGCGTCCCCCGACAGCCCGAGCAACCCGATCGTCTCCAGGTCGTGCAGCAGCAGGGTCCCGTCGGCCAGTTCACCGAGGCAGACGACACTGGGGTAGGGGCAGGGTTCATCGGCCAGTGCGTCCGCGCCGACCAGCGCGGCTCCGCCGTCGCGGTCGAGCCAGAGGTGGGTGGCGTCGGCGTGGAATCCGGGCGGGAGCGTCGCCGGCACGCGATCCACCTTCACGCTGATCCGGTCGTCGTCGACCAGCACCGCACCCAACCCCGGAAGGGATTCCCCGGCCTCGCGATAGTGCCGGCCGAGAGCGCGCAGGGCCAGGTTGAGCACGGTCAGGCTGAGCGGATCCTGGGCCTGCCCCAACGCCGCTTCGAGGTGGCGCTGAGGCGGTGTCAGCGGCAGCAGTTGGCGCCCCAGCGGGCGCTGGGTCAGCTGGGTCCGCCGACGGGTCGCCACGACCCCGAGCAGGGCGGCGGCGGTGAGCGAGCTGATTCCTGCGACGCCGAGCGCGATCCGGGCGGCGGGTGCCAGAGCGGCCTGTTGCTCCTCCAGCGGGTCCGTTGCCGTTGCGGGCCCGCTCACGCCGACCGCGCAGAGCTGCTCGGCCGGGGCGTACGCCGCAGCGCTGGCGGACTCGTCGGAGGGGGCAGCGGGCGCGGGTTGGCCGGAGGGGACAGCTGCCGGCGGGTCGGAAGCCACGGCCCCCGGTGCCGGTGGAGGTTCGGCTGGAGCGGGTTTCGCAGGCGGCGCCTTCGGGATGCCCGGCAGGGCCAGCAGCCAGCCGATCTCGATCTCGTCGGGATCGTCGATGAGCGACTGGTTGGCGGCGGCGATCTTGGCCCACATCCGCCCGTCGCCGTAGTGCTGTTCGGCGATCGACCACAGGCTCTCGCCCCGTTGCACTCGGTGCCGCTGCCACTGATCGGATTGCGGGCTGGACCGTTCGGGCACGGCCGGCGTCGGCGCGGGCGTACGTTGCCCGACGTGGTCCGGGGCCGGGACCGACCGGGTGTGTGCGGGGGGTGGCTGCGCGTGCGAGACGGCCGGGGCCGCGATCATCGCCGCGACGCTGAGCACCAGCACCGACATGGCGGCCTGGGGTCGGCCGAGGCCGGGCAGGGTGATCCGGATCCGCTGCCGGCTGAGCACGCGGACGATCTCACTGAGGACCGAGAGGGTGAAGACGGCCCAGGCCGCCCAACCGAGGACGGTCAGCGCGCCCAGCAGGATCGCACCGTTGTCCGGGGTGAGCAGCACCTCGGGGAAGTCGCGCCACAGCCGGGCCAACTGAGAGAGCCGGCCGACGCGCAGCAGCACCCACGGCACCCCACCGACCAGACCGATCAGCAGCAGCAGCGCGGCCACACCGCGGACGAATCGCATCATCGTCTCCGATAGGTGTCCAGGGCCGAGACGGCCCGTCCGGACACCTCCACCGAACCGGGCAGCCCCCAGCCGATCAGGTCGGCCAGCCAGACCCGGCAGGAGACGTGTGCGGTGACGTTGGCCGGAGTTCCGGGCGGCGTACCGAAACCCGCCAGGTCCAGCTGCACGGACTGTTCGGAGCAGCGCAGACCCGCCGTCGACAACCCGCTTCGCGCACTGGTGTTCGCTTCCCGGCGAGCCGTGTCGACATCGCGGGCCAGCGTGGCCGCCCGGGCGGCGCTGTGCGCGACGTCGTTGACCGCGGCCCGGGCGAACCAGACGCGGGCACCGCCGACGAGGACGGCCACGACCAGCACGATGACCGGCGTCAGCACGGCCAGCTCCAGCGCGGCCGCCCCGCGCTCCTGACGGCGGTTCATCGGTGCTCCAGGGGTGCGCTGGCCCGCTCGGTGACCGCGGACATGCCCAGGTCGACCAGCAGCGGGACTCGTCCGCTGACGTCCACGTCGACCCGCCCCGCCCCGCGGCGTACGGTCACGCTGACCTCGCTGAGCCCTCCGGCGTTGGCGACCGCGGTGGCGGCGCTGTGCCCCGCGCCGTGCCCGGCCCCCAAGGCCGACTCCGCCTCGGCAGCGGCGGCCGCGGCCTGCAGGACGGTGTTTCGACCATGCCACCAGAGACCCGCCTGCAGCCCACCGAGCAGGGTCAGCAGCAGCACCGGTGTGATTACCGCCCACTGCACCGACTCGCTGAGCCCACGCTCATCCCTGGCCGCATGTGTCGCAGAGACCCGCATGATTCACCGCGGCATTTTTCCCTGTACGTACACGGTTACCGCAGCGATCACCAAGCCGGCAATGGTCACCGCACCGGCCATAGCCCTATACTCGCGTTCCATGACCGAGGCCGTGATCTACTGCCGCATCTCCCGGGACGCCGCCGGCCAAGGCCTCGGCGTGACCCGCCAGCGCGATGACGCCACCAGCCTCGCACACGCCCGCGGGTGGACCATCACAGAAACCTTGGTGGACAACGATATCTCCGCATCCGGCCGCCGCCACCGCCCCGGCTTCGAACGCCTCATCACCCTCCTCACCGAAGGCCGCACCACCGTCGTCGTGGCCTGGACCCTCGACCGCCTCACCCGCAACCGCGCCGACACCGTCCGCCTCATCGAGGCCGCCCAAGATGCCCGCGCCACCATCGCCCTCGTCCGCGGCTCCGACCTCGACATGTCCTCACCCGCCGGCCGCCTCACCGCCGACCTGCTGGCCGCCGTGGCCCGCTCCGAGATCGAGACCAAGGCCGACCGCCATCAACGCGCCGCCCAGCAGGCAGCCGAGGCCGGCCGCTGGCACGGAGGTGTACGCCCCTTCGGCTACGAGTCCGACGGCGTCAGCATCCGCGCCGGCGAGGCCGGTGCAATCGCAGCCGGCGCCCAATGGATCCTCGACGGCGTGCCCCTCGCCGACATAGCTCGGCGCTGGAACGACAACGGCACCCCCACCACCAGCGGTCACGACTGGGACGGCAAGTCAGTCGCGCAGGTGATGCGCCGAGCCCGCAACGCCGGCCTGCGCCGCCACCAGGGCAACCCGATCGGCCCAGCCGAGTGGCCAGAGATCATCGACCCCGACACCTGGCACGCCGTCCTCGCCGTCCTCAACGACCCCGGACGCCGCCATCGCCGCCACGACGCCTGGCTCCTCACCGGCGGCATCGCACTGTGTGGCCGGTGCGGGGCTCCCATGCAGGCCGGCACCTCGAGCGGTACCCGGATCGGCGGGAAGAAGGAGGTGTACCCCACCTACCGCTGCTCCGCGGCCGCCCATCTCAACCGGCACCGCGGCCGCGTCGACGCAGTCGTCGAGGAAGCCGTGATCACCTACCTGTCCCGCCCCGACATCGGCACCCTACTCCCCGCCGACAGCCCCGACCTGTCCGGCATTACCGACGAAATCGACACCCTGCGACAGCGATCGGATCGACTCGCCGATGCCTACGCCGACGGGACCGTGGACCTGCAGCAACTCACCCGCGCCAACACCCGCATCGCCGCCCGTCTGACCGACCTCGAGCAGCAGCTGGCCGCCGCTGCCCCCACCCTGCAGCGCGGCCTGTCCATCGTCCACGCCCCCGACCCGCGCGAGGCCTGGCAGGAGTTGACCCTGCAGGCACGCAAGGACGTCATCCGCGCACTCGCCACCGTGTGGGTCGACCCGATCGGCAAGGGGAAGCGCCGCGAGGTCGGCGTCCGCGTCGAGTGGCTCACCTGAGTCGTCGGCCGGCTGCCTTCTTGGCACGCAGCTGCCGGAGCATCCGCACGAGGGTGGGCAGCTCGCGCTGGGCGCGTGGGTCGTCCAGCAGCTGCAGTGTGCGCTGGGCCATCCGGGTCGGACTCATGCCCAGCTCGACGGCCGCCGCACGGCGGTGCCGCCAGGGCAGAAACGCGGCGTGGATCATCGCCTTCTCCTCGGCGGTGAGGGTGGCCACGGGGGCGATTGTTGCTGACTCCATACCGGCACGGTAAGGGTCGGGTCTGACAGTTTCCTCCGGCCCGCCTTTACCGCTTCTTGGGAACGCAGGGCACCGACTCGAACCCGCTCGGAAGGACCGTGGGGGCAACCATCGAATCGATCGGCCCCTGCTGTCCATCGACGACGTGGAGCTCGTAACCCTTCGCACCCCGGTTCGGGGTGGTCTTCATCAGCTCGTTGCCCAGCTGGATGAACTTGTTGTACAGGGTGGTCACGCCCGGCTTGTTGATGTCCGGCACCGCCTCGCTG
This sequence comes from Enemella dayhoffiae, assembly GCF_002250625.1. Taxonomy (GTDB): domain Bacteria; phylum Actinomycetota; class Actinomycetes; order Propionibacteriales; family Propionibacteriaceae; genus Enemella; species Enemella dayhoffiae. Next base: position 84,572 of record NZ_NMVQ01000047.1, read on the forward strand.
CGCCACTTCCCCAACATGTCGCTGACGTCATCGGTCTCTCGGGACTCCTGGTTCGCAGTGGCCCATTCGACCTTGTACAGAGCGCCGCTGTTGCTGCTCACGCCATGGGTGGCATCGATCTTGACCATGACGTATGACGGCTTGCCGGTGAGCTTGGCCTCCTTGCGCAGGGCCTCGACCTTCTTGATGGCCTCGTGATTCTCGTCCGTGGGAAGACTGAACTCGTAGGTCACCCCCTGGGGGCCGTTGTCGCAGACGAAGGTGACCGGGCCGTCAGAGGCCTTCCAGCTCGGCATCTCCTCGGGGGGCCCCTCTCCAGCGTTCGGGTCGTAGGACCCTGACGGTTCCGACCGCGGGGCCGTGGAGGCCGGGCCGGGCTGGGTGGCCCCGCTGGTTGGCCCCGGGGCGGGCTGCGCACCCTGATTGCCGCCACTGCAGGCCGACATGGCGAGAACGCAGACGCTGGTGATGATCAGGGTCTTGTACATGAGTCCTGGACCTCCTGGGGGGTGAGTGGGCATCAATCATCACCCGCGAGCCGCCGCATGCACCGCCCAGTGACCGAACCGTGACGGAATCACAACTCGTGAGACGGGTCCTCCTCGAGGCGTCGTCGGATGGTGGCCTTCTCGGCCGGATGGGTGTGCAGCGGATCGAGCCGGGCCTGCACGGTGAGTCGATCCACCCACAGCGCCTCGGCCACGTGCTCCAGATCGCCGCGATGGAAGACCACCTCGTCGAGCACCTGGTCGAGGTCGGGCAGTAACCAGCGCGCCGCGTGGTGCCGCACGCGCCGCTCCACGGTGGGTGGCTGGCAGCTGGTGTGACCGCGGCGGATGTGCTCGAGCTCGTGGGCGAGGGTGGCTCGCCGTTCGCGCTGCAGTAGCCGGCGGTGCATCCAGATCCGGGAGACGCCGTCGGTGAGGCCCCAGACGCCGCGGGGCAACTCGGCCCAGTGGAGGGTGATGTGGGGGCGCTGGCGGAGTTCGTTCCAGGGGTGCGGGGTGGTAGTGAGCTCCATGCTCCGGAAGAGTAAGCGTGCCGACTGACGGTCAGGGCTTCAGAACGTGGAAGACCCTCTGGAAGTACCCGAGAGCCTGTAGGACCAAGGCGAGCAGGTAGATAGACCCCCCCACGATCACGGCTGAGGCGACCTTGCCCCAAAATACCGAGAGGACGCCAGCGAAGATCTGGTAGAGCACCGTCACTGCAGCCAGAGTGACGCCGTACATCACCGTGAAGACAAGGTGGGTTCTGGTGTTGTCAAGAACTGTGAGTGCGTAACCATCTGTGGCCAGCCCGGCAGTGCTTCGAGCGTCGATGCTCTTGTTCCAGATTGTCACGGCCATGCTGAAGCAAAGCCCGATCACAATTGCCAGAATGGTGAGTATGCCCGTCACGTTGTCAAGCTTCATGCCCCAACGGAAGGCGGCCATCCCTATGCCGGCTCCGAACAGAGGCATGAGTACCTGCGACGCACGAAGATGTCGTCGTCGATCAGCCCCCAACTGGAGGAATTGATCCCTAGGGGTCAGTAGAAGGCTTGGAATCTGTTGGTCTGACACCCCAGTCCCCTCCAAATCCGTTCTCAACATCCACTGGCTCGCTCGACCAATCGCAGTCGTTTGGCTCGAGTAGATCTGCGATCCCGGCTGCCTTCATTTCGGTGACCGCCTCCTGGCATGCGGCCTTGAACCCATCTTCCTCCGCTCGCCCAACCACGCCTTCGGGACCTGCCGGAAACGACAGTGTGATTCCGGCCTGGGTGTCGACATGGAACTGACGGGTTTTCTGATCCTTGCGCAACTCGAGTGCGACGCGCCAGCCCTCGTCCAAGAGTTGCTGCGCCGCGCGATCGGCATCTTGATAGTCCGCGTGCAGGGGGATTTCGGGCATCAGTGCCGCGATCAGCTTCTTGGCGTCAACCTTCCCCTCAGGGTCCCGGAATCGGTCCCAGGGCCACCACTTGCGCCGCGGCATCGCCACTCTGAACTCAGGCAGCATGGTGATCGGTGACGATGCGCCCTCACGAACCGATGTGCGTTGTAGAACGATCGCCTTGATCTTCGACTGGCTCGCCCAGCGCTGCATAGCATGCTCAGACATCGCTGGTCTGATATCGACACGAAGCCCTAGGCGTGTGAGGAGTATCTCCTTCACCATGCGGGTCACGAGCGTCGTTAGTCCTCGATTGCCGAATCTCTCCACCAAGAGGAGTCCGATCTTGCCGGTTCGAGAAAACAGGAAGACATGACGGAGTGGCAGGTCTGTCACGTCGTCAGGGCCGATAGGAACCCTGCCACCAGAGGAGAGGCGGAGGGCGCCAGACATTCCCCTGGTCCCTGACGTGGCTTCGACCAGCAGGCACAGCTCTCCCTGCCTGACGGCCTTGATTGTGATGGTCTGGTCGGAACCCTTCTCATCATGCGCACGCTCACGGTCCAGCATGAGTGCATACGCCTTTGTCACTGCATCGAGGGCAGACGTTTGTCCGCCGTCGACGTCGCTGAGAGGTCGGAACTCGTCAGAACGATTTGGGACACCGAATGTCACGATGTAGGGCACGAGCTGATAGCTGCTCGCCATCACTCCTCCTCGTCCTGGTTCTCCTCGCCGGTCTTCTCCTGTCCCCGCAACTGCTCCTCACGCCCCGACGCGAGCCCTGTCTGGTACGCCGCCAACTGCTGCAGCAGATCCGCCGGCACCTGATCACCGCGGCGGATCTGCACGATCACGTCCTTGTCGACGTGGATGATGTCGAAGCGGGCCCGACGGAACTGGTCGATCAGCTCGCCGTGGTCCTCGGCCAGCATCAGCGCATCCAGTCGATCGAGGATGCGCTCCAGCTCGGCAGCGTCGCCGGTTGACTCAGCGTCCGCCAGGTCACTCTCGATGGTCCGGATCAGCGGATTGTCGCCGTTGTGGCGCAGGAAGCGCTCGCGGCGGCTCCGGATCGCCGCCGTGGTCTTCTCAGCCTCAGCTGTGCCTGCATCCTTCTGCCCTCCTCGCTCCAGGCGGTTCCGAAGAATGCCCAACAGTGCCTCGTTCGACAGCTGCGCATAGTCCGGTTCCACGACAGTCAACCTGTCCACCGGGACTCCGATCGAGATCGCGGCTTTGGTCAGGAACGGCCCCTCGCCTATGTGAGGGAACGCCTTGGCCAGGCCGGCGATCGTTCGCTCCTCCGGCATCCGACCCAGCGTTTCGTTCTTGAGCAGGCTGTGGACGTGCTGCCGTTGGAGTCCCGACTTGCGCACCAGCTCGGGCTGGGTCATGTGGGAGGCGTCCATCAGCTCCTGGATGAACTTCCCTAGCTCGTGCACAACTCAACCTTCCGACTTGACCAGGTCGACCGCCAGCGAGGATCGGCGGCCGTGTCAACCGGGACATGACCGCTTGACGTGTCGATTGTGTCAAGCAGCCTCGGTCACCCACAACGGCGCGCCGTGGGGCGACTACGGGAACGACAAGAGTGTGATTACTTGACATTCCGTCAATCGTGGCACGACACTTAGTCGTGTGATACTTGACAAGCAGTCAACCGAGAGGGGACAGTGGTGGAACACCGAAAGCGACGACGCCGAGCGAAGGGGCGCTGGATGCGACTCAATGACCCGAACCTGCTCCGCAGGTACATGGACGATCGGGACTTCAGTCAAGCCCGCCTGGCTCGCTACGCCGGCTGCTCGCGCCAGTTCATCTGGCAACTGCTGAACGATCCCACCCGGCGCACCTGCACCCAGGAGGTCGGCCGTCGCATCGAGGAGGCGTTGAACGTGCTCGAGGGCACCCTATTCACGCCCAACAAGTCGCCTGATACGCGACCTTCCGTCACTCAGAAGACGACGGCCGCCTGACCCCAGTCAAGAAGAAGGCCCCCGCTGGTGGAAGCAGCGAGGGCCAGACAGATCGAAAGGACCGATCCGTGAGTACCAACCCTACCGGCAACGATCGTCGGGCCGATCTCACCGACGAGCAGCGCGCCAAGATTCGCGAGCAGGTCCTGCAGACGGCACCCCTACCGAACGAGCAGCAGCTCCGCGTCATCCGTGCGGCCTTCCGCTCCGGCCGCCGCAGTACCGACAAAGGGGCTGCAGCGTGACCACCTTCGAGCTCGGCTACGCCATCACTGCCGGACTGCTCCTGCTCGTGGTGCTCATCGCTCTCACTGGCAACGGGGACGACACCGGCTGGAGAGCACGTTGAGCGCCACAGTGATCGGGATCGATCCCAGCCTCACCGCCACCGGTATCTGCACCACTGCCGGTGATCTCATCACCCTCCGCTCAACCCCGACCGCCGGCGGTCTCCCCGAGGAGCTCGCCCGCATCGAGGCACTCACCGGCCGCATCCTCGCCCACGCCGACGGTGCCGATGTCGCGGTGATCGAGGCGCCCTCGTTCGGCCAGTCACGCCAGGGCGGCGAGCACATCCGCGCCGGGCTGTGGTGGATGATCGTCGCCGCCCTCACCCACGCTGACATCAGCACGGTCCGCGTTCCGCCCGCCGCGCTCAAGAAGTTCGCCACGGGCCGCGGGAACGCGACGAAGCCGGACATGCGGATGGCGCTCTATCAGCGCGCCAGCATCGACTGCCGCGACGACAACCAGGTGGACGCCTTCTGGCTCCGCCAGATCGGTCTCCACCACCTCGACCACCCCGACGCCATCCGCCTCCCGGCCACCCATCTCGTGGGGCTGGCGAAGGTCGACTGGCCGATTCCGGACGCCTGTCCGTTCTGAGCCGGCGGTCCCGGAGCGCGCAGGGGAAGGCCGCTCCGGGACCGCCCACCACCCACCGAAAACCCAATCCCGCAAAGGACTCCTCGATGACCACCACGCACGAGACCCGAGTCGACGAACCGCCGTTCGACCCCGACTACGACACCAGCACCCCGCCCGACCCTCAGGACCCCAAGCCGCCGTTCGACCTGGCGCCCCCGGGGCTCGACGAACCGCGCGACCCCGACGACCGGGTGGCCTGTTGCGGAGACCTGACTGTCCGTCACCTCGGCACCAACATCCTCGTCCGGCCGAAGAGTCGGGAGCCGTTCGCCGGCATGCTGCGCTCGGTTCGCCTCGACGGCGGCCACCTCGTTCTCAACACGGGCAGGTTGCACGCAGTCTCCCTCGACACCCCCTGCGAGGTCATCGATGCCTGACCTGTCCTGGCTCAACGGGGCCGTCCTCACCATCGTCGTGCTCCCGGTCGTCGCGTACGCCGCGGGTCTACTCATCACCGATTGGAGGCGATCGCGGTGACCGTCGAGGAAATCCAGCGACTACGGCAACGCGCCATGTTCAACGGCCCGGTCGGCCGCAAGGAGGTCGCCGAGCTGTGCGACTTCACCCTCGGGTTGATCGCCCGCCGCAACCAGTTCGCCAACCCCAGAAGGGAATCCCGTCATGGCTGAGCGCCGCTACATCAACCCTCGCACCGGCGAGGTCAACGATGATCCCGCCATTCGCCCGTTCGATCAGGTGCTCCGCGACCTGTCCGAGGGTGCCACCAATCGCGAGCTGTCCGATCGTTTCTGGGACCTGCTGCAGGCGGTGCAGGAGACCGCGAAGGCCGGGTCGCTGACCTTCACCCTGTCCATCGGTTTCGACGGCGTGGGCCGCATCGAGATCAAGGACGAAATCAAGACCAAGATCCCCGAGCACAACCGCCAGACCACCGCGTTCTTCATCGACCAGTCCGGCAACGCGACTCGCCGCGATCCCAACCAGCCAGAGATTCCCGGCGTACGCCATCTCCCCACCCAGGAAGCGAACTGACTCATGTCCAACAACACCGACACCATCTACACCCAGACCCCCGTTGACGCCGAACCGCAGACGGCCATGGTCCTCACGCAGACCGCCCAGCAGGCCGTCCTCCCGCGCCGTCTCGAAGACGGCGGCCTGTACGCCGTGCTCCGCGGCGACCGGATCGAGCTGATCGAGACTCCCGGCTACGCCGACCGGCACGCCGACGAGCGAGCCGATGCCCCGCGCATGGTGCACCGCCAGGTCACCGTGACGACCGCTCAGTCCCTGCTCGACCACCTCGCGCGCAATACTGACGACAACCCCGAGAAGGTCGGCGAGGAGTACCTCTTCAACGATGGATCCCTGGAGGTGTGGGCGAACCTCGATCGCCGCACCATCACTGCCCATCTCGACGGCGTCAGCGGGTGGCGCAAGCACAGCGCGACGCTGACGCTGAAGCACTCCCGTGAGTGGTCCGAGTGGAGCGAGGTCGACGGTCAACTGTTGCCGCAGGTGCGGTTCGCGCAGTTCATCGAGGATCACCTGTCCACCATCGGGCAGCCGGACGGCGCCGAGCTGCTGGACGTCTGCCAGACACTGCAGGCCAACACCAAGGTCGCGTTCAAGAGTCAGCAGATCCTCGCGAACGGCCAGCGCCAGTTCCAGTACGAGGAGACGGTGGAGGCGAAGGCTGGGCAGAAGGGGGCGCTGAAGATCCCGGGTGAGCTCACCCTCGTGCTGCGGCCGTTCCAGGGCTCCGAGCCGGTCGCCGTGACGGCCCGGTTCCGGTACCACCTCGAGGAGGGGTTGCTGCGTCTCGGTGTTCGCCTGACTGAGCCGGAGAAGGCGGTCGAGGATGCGTTCGACGGGATCGTCGAGACGGTCGCGGCCGGGGTACCCGTGCCGGTGCTGTACGGGGAGGGCTGATCTCCGTGACCGCCACAGACCCTGTCGAGCAGGTATGGGTGCCCCCGGTGTCGGAGGTGCCCCGCGATCGCTGGTCGAGGCCGTACATCACCCCGCCCGACGGCGGGAAGCGGACCGCATACCAGCGCATGACCACCTTCATCAAGGTGCTCGAGGATCGGGCGCAGCTGGAGAAGTGGGGCAAGCGGATGGTGGGAGTCGGCCTCGCCGCACGCCAGCAGGACCTCCTGTTCGGCCTCACCCCCCACATCCCGGTCCTGACCACCATTCACGGCCCCGGCCAGCCCTCGGCAAGTGGGACCTCACAGTGCGTGTGCGGGTCGCCGTTGAACCGGTACGGGGATTGTGAGGAGGAGAAGCGTTCCAAGGGCGCGGTCGATGAGTTGGTGCAGGCGGCGATGGATGCCGCGTCGTCATCGGCGAAGGCCACCATCGGCACCACCTGGCATTCCCTGACCCAGCGGTGCGACGAGGGGAAGGACCTCGGCCCCATGCCCGCCGACCTCGACCAGGCGATGCAGCGCTACATCGCGGCCACCAAGGGTTGGGAGTGGGTGCACATCGAGCAGCTGATGGTGCTCGACGAGTACCGCGTCGCTGGCACGCCGGACCGGATCGCGCGCATTCCCGGCGTGGACGGGTTGGTGATCGTGGACCTCAAGACCGGTGCCTCCACGCTCCGATTCGGGATGCGTGAGGTTGCCATGCAACTGGCCGGCTACTCGCGGTCGGTCCTCTACAACCACGAGACCGGTGTCCGCGCCGCGGTGCCGGATCTGCGGACCGACATCGGTGTGGTCATCGCGCTCAACCCTGTCAGCTTCGAGGTCACGTTGCGGCAGGTGAACCTCGACGCCGGCTGGAAGGCGTGCCAGGTCGCGGCGTGGGTGAAGGACTGGCGACAGCAGAAGAACATCGACACCTCGTTCGAAGTGGCGATCGCCGGCCAGGCCACCCTCGCCGCTGAGGCCGAGGCGTACAACCAGACCCTCAGTCAGGGTGACGTGCTCGACGGCATGGTCGTCGACTACCCCGCCCCCACGCCCGAGGCGATCTCACAGGGAATCCGCCATTGCCGCACCCGCGAAGCCCTGATCGGTCTGTGGGAGACCGCCGCGAAGGCGGGCAGCTGGACCGAACGGCACACGGCCGAGGCCAAGGTCCGCCTCGAGGACATCGCCGGAGACCAGGCGCAACTGGCGCACATCAGAGCTTCCTGAAACCCAACCCAGAAAGAAGGAACAGAGAATGTCAGAACCGACTTGGGAAACCATCGAGGTCCCCCGCGGCAGCTTTGTCGGCTGGGGCGACCAGCAGGGACAGCACGTCACCGGTACGGTCATCGAGTACAGCCCCGCCGGAGGAACCGACTTCAACAACGAGGTCTGCCCCCGACTCACCGTCGAACTCACCGCCCCCGCGGCCTCGTTCGACAAGGCGGGCAACCGCAGCGACTACCAGGCCGGCGATCTCGTCGTCCTGAACTGCGGCCTCGCGAACCTGAAGCGGGCGGTGAAGTTCGCCAACGTCGAGGCCGGTGACATGGTGAAGATCACCCTGGCCGGGTTCGAGAAGGTCGACAAGGGCACGGTGAAGCTGTTCGACATGAAGGTGGCCCGCGGGGCCGGTCGCAGCGCCCAGCAGGCTCCCGCCCAGGCTCCGCAGCAGCAGTTCCAACAGGCGCCGCCTCAGCAGACGTTCCAGCAGCAGACCCCTGCCCCGCAGCAGCAGTTCCAGCAGGCGCCGGCCCAGTCCAACCCGTGGGGCGGCAACCAGACCGCCGAACCCCCCTTCTGAGCCGGACCTGAGCCATGACCGCCACGATCGCCAACACCGAGACCCGGATCGTCGATGCCATGCGCGCCGACGACTGGGGCACGGTTGATGCGCTCACCGCCGAGCTGGACCGACTGCAACACCTGCAGCCGGTCCAGCCGGTCACCCCCCTCGGCGCCTCAGCCCTCTGGTATGCCCAGCAAGGCATTCCCGTCTTCCCCTGCTGGCCACCCGGAACCCGCGACCACGCGGGAAATCCCCGCGACAAGCAGCCCATGACTCGCAGCGGTTTCAAGCAGGCCACCCTCGACCCCGCCCAGATCACTGACTGGTGGACCCGATGCCCTGACGCCAACGTGGCGCTGGCCACCGGCCATCGCATGGATGTGGTCGACCTCGACGGCCCCGAGGCGATCCATGCATGGGGGGAGCTCGCCGACCGGCCCGAGGTGGTGGCGGTGGTGAAGACCCCGCGGCCGGGTGGCTGGCACCTGTGGGTGCCGGTATCGGGCCGTGGGAATCGGGCGAACATGCTGCCCCACGTCGACTACCGCGGTATCGGCGGTTATGTCCTCGCTCCGCCCTCGCGCGTCGTCGAGACCGGCTACCAGGGCCGATATCGGTTCACGCGCCCGCCGCTGGGTGGCGCGAGATGACCACCGTGAGGCGCCCGGCGGGCGCGGCTGCAGCGACGTGTCGAACTTCCTGACCGGCCGACTCAATCATGCCGAGCTCGCCGCCCCCCCTCAAGTGGGCGCTCGGCGTGATGACGAGCACCCCGACACTGCCCGCGCTCCTCTCTACGACAACAGGAGAAATCAATGACCCATCGCATCATCACCGCCGGCGACATCGGCGAGGACCAGCGCGAGATCGAGTACGAGCCGTTCCCGATCGAAGCGCCCGTCGAGCCCGCACCCGGTCCCCTGCCCGAGGAGGTGCCGGCATGAGTGACCGCCGCTTCTCGGAACGACCGTTCGCCGCCGGCTCCCTGGTCGGCCTTCGCGCCTTCCGGGTGGACGGGCTCGGCCGTCTGACGGGGGTGCGGTATCAGCGGGTGTGGCACCCGGGTGTCAACGAGGCCGAGTGCGTCCCGCGTGACGACAGCCTGGCCATGTTCAACTTAACCACCATCTTTAACCCCCTCGCCTCGATCCGACTGAGCGGAATCACAGGTTCACCCGCCGAAGAGAAGACCCGCACCGACGACGAAAAGGTGTTGTGGGAGCGACCCGAGCCGGAACTCGACCTGCCAGAGCCCCCGCATCAGCTGGCTGGCATGGATTGCACGTGCGGCTTCTATGCCTACTTCGACGGGCGCAACGACTACTACAGCGAGGGAATCACCCACGACCTCATGGTGTCGGGAATTATCGAGGGCTACGGGGTCTGCACTGTCGGCTCCCGGGGATTCCGCGCCTCCAAGGCACGACTCCTCGCCCTCATTGCCGACAATCCCGATGATCTGGCCCGTCACGCCGTCGCCTATGCCCGGCTGAGGAAGCTCTACCCCGACGTGCCTTGGTACGACACCGAGGTCGACGCCATCACCGCCCATCCCCTCAGCGACATGCTGCCCGCCCCGGACAGCCCCGACTTCTGGACGCGCTCATGACCACCCTGCATCCGGTTGAACAGGTACGGGGCGGTGCCGTCAGATTTCGCCACATCGTCCTGGGTGCCGCGGTGGTTGCTGCGGCCTGGAGCACGCCGCTGGCGTGGCTCGCAATCGTCGGAAGTGCTGTCGAGGAAGGAGACCGATGATGCCTGACCGATTCCCGCAGCGGCCGGACCGCGCTATCCGGGACTGGGTCGCCTATCTCGCGTTCGCGTTCCTGGCCGGCGTGGTGGTGTACGCGGTGCTCGCAGCGTTGGGACTGGTGCCGGCATGAGGAGGTCTCGATGATCCCGTACATCTGCTCCGGTTGCGGAGACCGCTGGTGGAGCGAATCGGAATTCGCGACCCACCTGTGCCTGTGCGCCTGCCAGCACCTGCCCGAGGAGCACGAGGACCGCCCCGGCCATTACCCCGGCGCCTGCCGTGCCTGCACCTGCTCCGCCTACATCGAGGAGGACCGATGAGCAACAACGTGGACCACCCGCCGCACTACACCGCGCACCCATCCGGGGTCGAGTGCATCCAGATCACCGAACACATGGGCTTCAGCCTGGGTAACGCCGTCAAGTACATCTGGCGCGCTGACCTCAAGGGCGACGCCGTCGAGGATCTCCGCAAGGCGCGCTGGTACATCGATCGCGAGCTGCAACGCATCGCTCCGGGGGAACCGTGGCGTGTGCCGCTCAGTGACGACGAGGAGCGGAAGGTGTCGGCAGTCCGCCGCGACTGCCCCGAGGGATACGTGGTGGTGAAACTGCCGAGCTGGGCTCCTGCTGAAGCGCGGTGGTGGCGAGAGTGTGGGGCCGTCGCCGAGGAGGAGTTAATCGAGGCCACTGCAAGGGCCCTCGAAGCGCGAGGGGTAAAGTGATGCTGAGGTACACCGTACGCCCCATCACCGGATGGGACGGCCCCCGCACCGACCACTTCAGCCGACGTTCCCGGCACACCTTCAAGGCGACATGGTCGTCCACGCTCGACCTTCTCGAGCGGGAGCTCGGTCAGCTCGACGCGACCGAGGTGGTGCTGCAGGTCGATGTCCGCGATCGCGACATTCGCAACGACGGCCAGCTCCGCGCCAACGCCGCCCCCACCGATCCTGGCGTGCGCATGCTGTTCGACTCCAGGCACGGGCCGCTGACCTACCAGTGCGACAGCTGCTCCTACTGGCAGCACAACGTCCGCTCGATCGCGCTCGGCCTCGAAGCGCTCCGCGCTGTCGACCGGTACGCCATCAACGCCGTGGCCGGCCAGCAGTACAAGGGCTACCGCGAGATCACCGCGGGCGCGGTTGATGCACCACTTGATCGCCTCGACGCGTACAGCGTCCTGAGCTACTGGTCCGGTGTCGAGGTCACACCGGGCGAGTCTGCTCAATCACTGATGGCGCGCTGGAAAGAGGCTCGCCGACGATCGCACCCTGACCTGCACAACGGCGACCGGACCGCCTGGGATGCCGTCGAGCGTGCCGCTCGGGTGCTCGGCCTAGGGGGTGCGCGATGAGTAACCACGACCCCGTGACTGACCATGCCCGCCACGCGCTGCAGATGCACACCAGCGAGGACACCGCAGCGCTCATCTACACCGGACTCGCCATCGCCGACGCCATCAACCGCCTCGCCGACGTGCTCACCCAACCCGACGCCGACCCCGAGTCCACACCCATCACCTGCTCCGGCGTGCTCGACCTGGACCACAAACTCCGCTGCCCCATGCCCCACCCACTCACCGAAGCCGAACTCAACCAGTGGACCCGGGCCATGCCCGACCTCGCCGACCAGAACGGGCACACCTGGCACTACATGGACACCCGGGGCGGCGTCACCGACTGGACCAACGCCCAGGGTGATCGCCTTGACTCCGACCAGCTCGTCGACCGCCACAGCCCACTCCACGCCCAGCGGGGTGACCGATGAGCCTCACCCTGACAGACATCTTCGCTGGCGCGGGTGGGTCGAGCACCGGGGCGATCGCCGTGCCCGGCGTCGAAGTCGCGCTCGCCGCCAACCACTGGCAACTTGCCGTCGATGTGCACAACTCCAACCACCCGACCACCGACCACGCCTGCGTCGACCTGCACATGGAGGATCCGCGCAACTTCCCCCGCACCGACATCCTCTGGGCCAGCCCGGAATGCACCAAGTGGAGCCTGGCCAACAGCAAAGCCAAGGCCCTGTCACGGGAGATGGGTGGCGACCCGACTCTGTTCGACGACATCCCCACCGACCTCGAAACCGCTGAACAGGAAGAGATCAACCGCTCCCGCCTGCTCATGTTCGACGTGCTCCGCTTCGTCGAGCACCACCGCTACCGGATGGTCATGGTCGAGAACGTCGTCGACATCGCCACCCAACCGAAGTACGCGGCCGCCTGGTCCGCGTGGCGCCGCGGGCTCGACAAGCTCGGGTACGCCTTCCGGGTCGTGTCACTCAACTCGATGCACGCCCAGCTCGGCGGCCTGCCCGCACCCCAGTCACGCGACCGCCTCTACATCGTCGCGTGGCCCAAGGGGGAGAAGGCGCCCGACATCGACCGGGCACTCCGCCCGCCGGCCTGGTGTAGCCGCTGTGAGGCTGTGGTGGAATCCCAGCAGGCATGGAAGCCCGGCCGCATTGTCGGCCGCTACCGAGCCCAGTACGTCTACGCCTGCGGCCGATGCGGCAATGTCGTCGAGCCTGGCTGGCTGCCCGCCTCCCATGCCATCGACTGGAGCCTTCCCGCCGAACGGATCGCGGACCGTGCCAGACCCCTGTCGCCGAAGACGATGGCGCGCATCCGCGAAGGGCTCCGTCGCTACGGCGGGCCGGTCCACCTCGAGGCCGGCGGCAATCAGTACGACTCGATGGACCCGAAGCACCGCCAGCACGGCAGCCCGACCGGCTACCTGCGAGCATGGCCCGTCGGCGAACCGCTACGGACGCTGCACACTGCGCCGACCAAGGGGCTGGCCATTCCCTTCATCCTGGATCGGCGCGGTGAGTACCGAGTCCGGGATCTCGAATCGCCATTGAGCACGATCACCGCGAACGAGACCACGAAGGCGCTCCTGATTCCGGTCGAAGGCCGGGACGGCAAGCGCGCCAGCTCATCCCACGAGCCGATGAGGACGCAGACGACCCGCAGCGAGACCGGCCTGCTCGTGCCGTACTACTCCGCGAGCGAGACCGCGAAGCCGACCGAGTATCCGATCGGCACCCTGACCACCGTCGACCGGTACGCCCTGGTCATGGACAACAACCACGCCAATCGAGCGCGGCCCGCGTCCGAGCCGATGCCGACACTGACCACAGCGACGACGAAGGCGGTCATGGACGGTGAGCGCCGCGACGTCCAGGTGGTCACCGACGACGACGTGATGGCGTGCCGGTTCCGGATGCTGGAGCCGTCCGAGATCGCTGCCGGTATGGCATTCCCCGGCGACTACCAGTGGGCTGGCACCAAGCGGGAGCGTGTGAAGCTCGCCGGGAACGCGGTCACCCCACCCGCTGCCCGCGACCTGGTGTCTGTGGTCGCTGACGCACTGGGGGCGGCATGAGCGAACCGCTACCCGAGTACGTACACCAGACACTCCCCATCGCTCGCCTCAAGAAGGCAATCGAGCAGATCGAGATGGCCGAGCGGCAGGACGACCCACAGGTGAAGCTCGAGCTCCTGCGGGCCGCGGATGACTCGTGCATGTACGCCCGCAGGTCGGCCGAGTCTCTCATGGCGATGTGGCGAGGGCTGAACGAGCGCGCCGAGGAGTTGCGACGACGGCTCGACGATGAAGCACGCGCCGGCCGGCCGGGACAGGACTCGCTGTTTGAGGAGGCATCGTGAGCGATCTTTTCGACGGGGCCTACCAGCCGCAATCGCCACCACCAGATCCGTACGCCGGACTATCAGCGAGCGCCCGGCAGAACCTCAAGCGCCGCGAGAAGGCCACGCAGCGAATTGCGATCGGGATTCACCCGCTCAGAGACCGTGCGTTGGCCGAGCCCGGGGAGACGTGCGGCACATGTGCCCACCGCGTCCAGGTCGGCGGCCACGCCAGGCCGTACCCGAAGTGTGACCTTGTCCCGATCACCAGTGGACCGGGCACCGACTGTCGAGCCGGCTGGCCCGCCTGCGCCGACTGGGAAGCGTCAGCAGGCCCCTGACGGCAGGCCCCCGATGTCCGCCTGCCCAAGCCCCACCAAGGAGCCCACGTGACCACCAGCTGGAACGACCTCTGGCAACAACCACCAGCCCGCCGCCCCACCCCAGCTGGCCCACTTCAACCACCCGGCGAAGCCACCGCCTACGCCCAGAAGGCCCTCGCCCTCGAATGCGCCGAACTAGCCAGCACCCCTGAAGGGGGGCGCAACCACACGCTCAACATCGCCGCGTTCAACATCGGCCAACTCATCGCGGCCGGCCACCTCGGCGAGCAGGACGCGCGCACCCACCTCACCAACGCAGCCCGCCAAGCCGGCCTCACCGACATCGAGATCCAACGCACCCTCAACTCCGGACTCCGCGGCGGCCATCGCTCCGGACCGCGTCAGGTCGAGCAGCTCCCCGAGGGTTGGACCGTCACCGAAGTGTCCGCCGAGGAACTGCACGCCGAAGCGGCCGCACCCGCCGCCACCGACCAGGACCCGTTCTGGGACTCCAGACCCGTCCTCCAGCACATCCGTGCGTTCGCCCACGCCCGCCTCACCAGCCCCTGGTCCATGCTCGGTGTCACCCTCATCCGCACCCTCGCCTGCATCCCACCCCACGTGGTCCTCCCGCCCCTGATCGGCGGCCCCGGCAGCCTCAACCTGTTCCTCGCGATCGTGGGGCCCTCCGGTGTCGGCAAGGGCGCCACCGAGGCCGCCGCCACCGACGGCGTACGCCAACCCCACGAGGTCTACACCGCCACTGTGGGCTCCGGCGAGGGCATTGCCCACCAGTACGCCAAGCGCGTCCGTGGTGGTGCGCAGGAGACCGTCCGCCAATCCGTCGTCTTCTCCGTCCCTGAGATCGACACCCTCGGCGGCCTCAATGCCCGCCAGGGCTCCACCCTCATGCCCCAGCTCCGCTCAGCTTTCTCCGGCGAAACCCTCGGCTTCGGGTACGCCGACGCCCAGAAACGCCTCATCATCGACCGCCACACCTACCGCCTCGGCCTGATCGTGGGCGTCCAGCCCGGCCGCGCCCACACTCTGCTCAATGACGCCGACGGCGGCACCCCGCAGCGCTTCATCTGGCTCCCCGCCACCGACCCCACGATCAACCCCGAGCCCGACGAGGCGCCCCCGCCCTGGAACGTCCGCGGCTGGACCTGGCGCCCCGAGCTCGGCACCACCCGCGACACCGACGGCCGCTACCAACTCACCGTCCCTGACCAGGTCGCCACCACCATCCGCGAGGCCCACGTCGCCCGAGCCCGCGGTCAGGGGGACGCCCTCGACGGCCACTCCCTGTTCGCTCGCGAGAAGGTCGCCCAGGCTCTCGCCCTCCTCGACGACCGGCAGGAGATGAGCCTGGAGGACTGGGAGCTCGCCGGTCACGTCATGGCGATGTCCGACTGGACCCGCGCGAACGTCCAGGCCACCCTCACGCGCAGCAGTCGTGAGGCCGACCAGCGCCGGGCCGAACGTGACGCCCGCCGCGCCGACGTCATCGACAACACCCGCGCGGAGCTGCAGGTCGACCGGGCCGCCAAGCAGCTCCTGAGGCGGCTCGACAAGGCCGACGACTGGCTCAGCCAGGGGCGGCTGCAGAACAGTCTGCGGGGCGATCTTCGGCCGCTGTATGACGAGGTGCTCGACCGCCTGCGGGATGCGCACGCGATCGAGATCGAGACCCGAAATGCAGGCGGTCAGGAGGTGACCTATGTGCGCAGCCACCGCTGAGCCCAAGGGGTTAGGACGGGTTAGGACGGTCCTAACCCTCTCAGCACATTCGTCTCTCATCTTTCCTACCGCAAAGATGAGAAACAGCCTCTCACTAGTATTTATGAGAAAAATTGTCTTTCCTGTATCCGCGCGAGGCTCACATCTTCGTACGGCCGGTCCTAACCCCCCGATTTGTCCTAACCCGTCCTACCCCCTCACGAGGCCCTAGCCATGGACCGCCAACACCACCACCTCCTCACCCACGCACGACCCCGCCCCATGCCCTGGCACGCCCGACCCAACACCTGCCTCAACTGCGGCTGGACCACCTGGTACGCCCCACCCCTCATCACCGGCTGGAACCCCGCACAGCCCGGCCCGCGCATCCAGGTCGACCCCACCCCCATCAGCGAAGCCACCGCCGACCAACTCGACCGACCCACCTACTGGCTCACCCAGGCCATCACCGACCCCACCCGCTACGTCCTCCGCCCACGCCACCAACCACCCCTCACCGGCCTCACCGACCGCGGTGACCTCCTCCCCGAGCACCGGTGCCACCAACCCGAAGTCACCCCCACCATCCCGTCCCGACTCCCCGAGGAGACCCCATGACCGACGAGTCCGAGCTGTGCCGCTGGGAGGACGACGGCGGCTGGTGCGTCGAGCCGCCCGAGCCGTCGAGACAGCGGCCCACCTTCGACTTCGACGAGAGCCCGGCTCGCACCACCAGGGAGCGGCTCGAGCAGATCCCCGACCTCGTGGCCCAGGTGGTGCTCACCATCGGTGCACCCAATCCGGGCGATGAGGTCGGGCGCACCCCGCGGGTCCCTGGATCCCGACCGCCGATCGACCTGGGCGTCCTCGACCTGCTCCGAACCCATGACCACCGCGACGAGGACCACTCGAGCGCTCCCCTCATCCGCCTGGGTGAGTGCTCACGACTGGTGTGGCAGTCCCTCGATGTCGAGGCTCGCCAGCGCCACCCGCAGCCCTGCGGAGAGCTGGCATGGCGCACCGAGGCGTCCTGGCTGGCGAACGTGTGGAGCGAGGCCCAGCTCGTCCTCGATCTGGCCGACATGGACTGGATCGAGTCCGAGGTGCGTGAGATCCATGCGGCCCTCCGCTCGGCGGCGAGGCTTCGCCGTGAGCCGGCGTACGCCTGCCCGCGGTGCGCCGGGTCGATGGTGCTGACCTGGTCCGGCTCGGTACTCGAGTGCGTTGACTGCAGGCACACCGAGCGCACCGATCTCGAGTCCCGCTACCGCAGGCGCTCGCCCATGCCGACGTCGCTGATCGTCAGCGAGTTCTCCCACCTCGGGGTCACCGCGCCTCGGCTGTGGCAGTGGAAGCGGCGCCGCAAGATCACCTGCGCCGAGACGCCGGCTGGATCACGAGAGTCCTGGTTCTGGCCATGGGATGTGCTCCTGCTCGCATCACCCGACATCGCCGAAGCGGTGGCGCGCCGTGAGTCCGCATGAAATCACACCACTGTGATTTCGATCTGCTACCCTGACAACCGAGCGCATCGTCATGCCCTGGTCCGAGTGGCCTAGCGAAGCATCGACCACACGATCACGCCGACGATGATCGCCACCAGCGCGATCACTCCGTACAACGCGAGTTGGCATCCGAACGCAAGCTGCGCTACTCCCGCCGCCCGGTGAGCGCGCCGCAGATTCTTCTGCTGATCGTCCATGACGTGAGTCTAGGGGGCCATGATGCCTCGACCCGGGTCCACCACCGACCGCGGTTACGGCAGCACCCATCAGCTGCTCAAGGCCGATTGGCAGCGACGCATCGATGCCGGCACCCGAGTCCTGTGCCATGCGACCACCTGTCTCCACCCAGGTCAGCCCATCACTGGGCGAGCGTGGGACCTCGGCCATACGCCGGATCGAACCTCGTACACCGGGCCAGAGCACCAGGACTGCAACCGAGCCGACGGTGGGCGCCGGGCCCACGCGCCACACGTCACGCCGATCTACCGAACCTGGGGGGCACCATGACCAACCGCTACGTCATCGAGGGCATGGTCAACGACGCGATGCGAGGCAGGCGAGTCGCCTACCTCGGACTCATCAAGGAGGCGGAGAACGCCTTCCGCGCCTGCCTCGACGCCCTCCCAGACAGCACCGGAGCGAAGCCGATCCGGGTGAACGGTCGGCAGGCCATCGAGTTCCCCAACGGCGGAACGGTGCTCTTCCGGTCGCCGCAGCGGGAAGGCCTGCGCGGCACGGTCGCCGACGTGGTCTACCTCGACGGCCCCTATCGAGATGACCGAGGAATCCTCGAGGCGATCTGGCCGATGCTCACATCGAGGGAGAACGGCGAGCTCGTCCTCCAGTGACGGAGGCCTCGAAAAATCCAGCAACACCCGCGTGTCTCCTTGACCCGCGGCCGTCATTTACCCCCCGAGGACAACCCATCTAGCGCTTGCAAGGGGGCCGATCATCCTGGGAGGTGCCCATGATGGATCGCGACTGCACCCATTGCGGCAAGTCCTTCCCGGCACAGCGCCCGACGGCACGCTACTGCTCGAGTTCGTGCCGGTCGAGGGCGTCCGTGGAGCGTAAGCGTGGGCACCAGGTCGCCGAGGTGGTCGCGAAGCTCCCCGAGCGGCCCGCGTCTGTCAGCGAGGGCCTGCTCGGGGTGACCGCCCGCCAGCTCGAGGCCGCGGGCAAGCTACAGACCTACGCCGGCCAGCAGGCGGTCATCATCGCCCGCCGGATGAGCGACTTCTCGCCGATGGAGAACGGCTCGCAACTGGCGGCTCTGTCCCGAGAGTTGGATCGGTTGATGACGAGCCTTCTCGTTGACATCGCACCGGAGGCGGACGCGCTGGACGAACTACAGGGCAACGTGGTGCCGATGAGGCAGCGGCGTGCCTGACGAGTGGGCATTCAAGGCGCCCGCATTCAGTGCCATTCCGGACTACGAGCACACCGACGGACCGCAGGTGGCGGCGCTGTGCGAGCAGATCGGCTTCGGTCCCGACCCGGAGCAGCGTCTCATCCTCGACGCCCTGTTCGCGCTGCGCCCGACAGGACGCACGGACAGCAACGGCGAGACCGTCTGGCAGTCGGCGGCGTTCGAGACGTGCGTGGTCGCCCCACGGCAGAACCTGAAGACGGGCGTGATGAAGATGGCCCTGCTCGGCTGGCTGTTCATCACGCAAGAGAAGCTCATCACATGGTCGGCGCATGAGTTCGATACCACCCGCGAGTCGTTCCGGGACGTGGAGATTCTGCTGACCAACTCGCCGATGCTGCGCAAGCGGCTGGCGGGAGGCCCGTCGAACGGCATCCATGGCGGCCGGGGTGACGAGCACATCGAACTGGCCGACGGGCGGCGGGTGAAGTTCAAGGCGCGGACGAAGACGGGCGCCCGCGGCCTGACGGGCGACAAGATCATCCTCGACGAGGCGTTCGCGCTGCAGCCCGAACACACCGGTTCGATCTATCCGACCCTGACGGTCGTTCCGGATCCGCAGTTGCTGATCGGCTCGTCGGCGGGAATGGCTCGCTCGAGGATCTTGCGCGACATCCGTGACCGCGGCCGCTCGCCGAAGCCATCCTCACGACTGGCGTACTTCGAATGGTGCGCGGAGCGACGCCCATGCCTCGACCGGCACGGCCGGGTGAACCGGCAGTGCCAGCACTTCAAGCCGTCCCACCCATTGCATGAGCCTGGCTGCGCGCTGGACGACCCCGAGCTGATGGCGCAGGCGAACACGTTGCTGGGTCGGCATCGCGCAAACGGTACGGGCCTGACCGTCGAAAAGATGCGTGACTTTCGGGAGGCGGAGGATCCTGACGAGTGGATGCGCGAGCGTCTGGGTTGGTGGGAGGAGGCCGGCGCCGACGAGCTGTTCGGCGAGGGTCGCTGGATCGCATGCCGCGGCGAGGTCCCTACCTCGGTCGAGCCGATCGCGTTCGCCCTGGCGGTGACGCCGGAGCAGTCCGCCGGCTCCCTGTGCGGAGTGGGGCGGCTCGGTGATCGCTGGGCAATCCTTCCCGCCGGACACGATGCAGACTTGCGGGCGCTTCAGGCCGCGGCGCCGTCCGGCATCCCGGTCGTCATCGACTCCGGCGGTCCCGCTGCCAATCTGATCGCCCCCCTACGTCGTCGAGGCGTACGTGTCGTCGAGGCGAACTTGGGTGACTGTGCCGACGCATACGCCGACATGGTCCGCGCCGTCGGCGCCAAGGAGATTGTCCACGCGGGGTTCCCCGAGCTCGAGGATGCCGTCTCCGTCGCCACCACGAGGGCCGTGGGGGACCGCACCGTTCTCGGCCGGCGCAAGTCATCGGGCGACATCACCATGATCGAGGCCGCTGTTCTGGCGCTCTGGCAGGCCACCCGCCCATCGAAGCCACCGCCGCCACCAGCGACGCCTCCGCAGCAGTTCTCACGCGCCTCGTCGGGCATTGACGTGGCATCGATCGGATTCTGACCTGAAGGGAGGCGTGCATGACGGCACCGAAGGCCTTGCGTGAGCTCGGTTACCAGCACGCCTCGAGCGCGTGGTGGGCCGCCCCGGATCCCGAGACGACGCCAGAGCTGCAATGGCCGAAGTCCGTGGCCGTCTACGACACGATGCGTCGCCAGGATGCTCAGGTCATGTCGGTGCTCCGCGCCGTGTGGCTTCCGGTCCGGCGCACGAACTGGTGGCTGGATCCCGCCGGGGCACGCCCGGATGTGGTCGCCCAGATCGCCGAAGACCTTGGCCTCCCGATTCGAGGCCAGGACCCTGCCATCGATCCGGAGTTCGTGCGGAGTCGCGACCGGTTTTCGTGGTCCGAGCATTTGCGGCTTGCGCTGCTGATGCTGCCCTTCGGACATTCGTTCTTCGAGCAGGTGTACCGCTTCGACCCGGGATCGGGCTTCTACCGGCTGCGCAAGCTGGGGTGGCGGCCACCGCGCACGATCTCCAAGATCGACGTCGCGGCAGACGGCGGGCTGGTTGCGATCGAACAGTCCGGCGGCCTTGCGAAGAAGGACGCGCGGATTCCCGTCGACCAGCTCGTCGCGTACGTCCACGAGCGAGAGGGCGGGAACTGGCTCGGTCAGTCCCTGCTGCGGCCGGCCTACAAGTTCTGGTTGCTCAAGGATCGCGCCCTCCGAGTGCAGTCACAGGCGATCGAACGCAACGGAATGGGTATCCCGCTGTACAAGGCGTCACCCATTGCTGAGGGTGTCGACACCGAGGAGGCGCGCCAACGCGAGACTGAGGAGCTCGAGGCCGGTCGGCAGATGGCATCGGCATGGCGCGTTGGGGATAACTCCGGCGGCGCGGTCCCCAACGGGGCGGACATGATTCTGCGGGGCGTCGAAGGCCGGATCCCTGATGCCGATCCGGTGATCCGCTACTACGACGAGCAGATCGCCCGTGCCGTCCTCGCCCACTTTCTCAACTTGGGCACCGAGACCGGCTCGTGGGCGCTCGGTTCGACGTTCGCCGACTTCTTCACGCTGTCACTGCAGACACTCGCGCAGGACATCGCCGATGTGGCCACCCAGCACATCGTCGAAGACCTCGTCGACATCAACTGGGGGTCCGGTGAGCGCGCGCCCCGCATAGTCCACGACGAGATCGGCGCACGCCACCCGGCCACCGCCGAAGCGCTCTATCAGCTCGTCTCCTGCGGCGCTCTGACCGTCGACGACAACACCGAGACGTGGATCCGCAACACCTACGGCCTGCCTGCCCTCACCGGCACCCGCCCCGACCCGTCCTCGACGGAAGGATGACCATGGATTTCGCGAAGCTCCTGCGCCCGCAGGCGCGCTCCCCCCGATCGCCGATGGCACTGGCTGAGGGCCGGGCGTCGATCTACCTCTACGACGTCATCGGCGACCCGTGGTTCGGCGTCGACACGACCGCGCTGGTCAAGGAGATTGACGCACTCGACGTCGCCGACATCGACGTGTACATCAACTCTCCTGGCGGGATCGCGTTCGATGGCATCGCCATCGGCAACGCCCTGCGCCGCAACAGCGCGGCCGTCACCGTGCACGTCGACGGGCTGTGTGCCTCCGCAGCGACGATCGTTGCCCTCTCCGGCGACGAGATCATCATGGCCCGTGGCGCCGAGTTCATGATCCATGACGCGTGGGGCCTGTGCGTGGGTCCGGCCGAGGATATGCACGCGATGGCTGCACAGCTCGACAAGCTGTCCGATGACATGGCGGCCATCTACGCCGAAGCCGCTGGAGGCAGTGCCGCCGAGTGGCGCGACGTCATGCGGGCCGAGACCTGGTACACCGCCGACGAGGCCGTGGCCGCCGGGCTCGCAACCCGCGTCGACCGCGAGGTCGACGGCGCCGAGGCCAAGGCCAAGTACGACCTGCGCGCATTCGCGCACGCCGGCCGGGACAACGCGCCCGCGCCCACCTTCACGCGGGCCACGACCCGCGCCCAAGAACCTCCGGCCGAGCCGGCGGAATCCGCAACCCATCAGGAAGGATCCGACATGTCGGACACCATCACCTCGGGTCTCCGTGAGCGGCTCGGCATCAAGGCCGATGTCGACATCGACGAGGCCGGCCTCATGGCCGCTCTCGACGAGGCTCTCGCGGAGCGCGCCGAGACCACCACGCCCGTCCCGGGCACGACTGTGATCGACGAGGCCACTCTCGCCGACCTGCAGGCCAAGGCCGCGCAGGGGGAGGCTGCGCGTGCGCAGCAGCTCTCCCAGGAGCGCGAGGCCAACGTCAATGCGGCCGTCGCCGACGGCCGCATCCCCCCGGCCCGCAAGGACCACTGGGTCGCGCAGCTCACTGCCGACCCCGGCGCGGCCGACGTCCTCGCCAACCTGCCCAAGGGCACCATCCCGACCGCCCCGGCCGGGTTCACCGGCGGGGTCGACCAGGCCAGCGACGACGACCAGCTCTACAGCAAGGCCTGGGGTGCCCCGGCCACGAAGGAGGACTGACCCATGGGTGACTACCTGCCCCGTTTCAAGCCCGGCGAGGCGGTCTCGTTCAACGCGACCACCGCGCTCACCGGCGGTCAGCTCGTCGAGCTGACCGGCCCGCGCTCGGTCGGTGTGGCTGCTGCGGCGTCCACCAAGGTCGTCGGCGTGGCGGCCTTCGACTGCAAGGTCGGAGATCGCGTGCTTGTCCACTCCGGCGGCGTTCAGCGGCCCGTCGCATCCGCCGCCATCGCCGCCGGCGACCAGGTCCAGGCCGCCGCCAACGGCCAGGCCGCCACCGGCACCACCGCCCCGATCGGTCTCGCCCTGACCGCCGCCACGGCCGGCGCTCGGGTCGAGGTCCAGATGAACCGCTGAGGAGCAGCATGTACACATATCCGACCATCCCGGTCTCTGGCGACCAGCTGACCGCGGAGCAGATCCACCGCCTCATGCAGTCGCCCGCCCTCGTGGCGCGCCGACTCGCCGACATCCTGAGCCAGAAGTTCATCGCGGACTACCTGCTCGCCGGCCGCTACGTCGCCACCGGCGGCGGAGTCATGTACCCGACCGGCGAGCCGATCTTCGCCGCCGACGACCCCGAAGCGATCGCCGCGGGCGGCGAGTACCCCATGACCGTCATGACCGGCGGCGAACTGGCTGCAGCCAAGGTCACCAAGTGGGGCCAGGACTCGGAGATCACTGACGAGGCCATCGCCCGCTTCCTCATGGATCCGGTGAACCGGGTCCTCGCAGGCCTCGGGAATACCCTGATCCGCCACGTCGACTCGGTCGCACTGTCGGTGATCGGCTCGAAGGTGACCGACACCTACGACTCCACGGCCACGCCGTGGGCGACGGGGGAGGGCATCGTCGAGGGCGTCCTGCTCGCGAAGGCGACGCAGGAGGACAAGTACGAGGACATGGCCTACGACCTCGGCACCGTGGTGCTGAAGCCGATCCAGTTCGCCAAGGTGGCCGCGTACCTGATCAAGTCGCGCATGCTGCCGCAGGAGAACAACAACGCGGTCGTGTCCGGCGTCATCCCCGACGTTCTGGGCATGACGTGGACGACGTCGAAGCATGTCCCGTTCACGGATCCGCTGCTGGTGGACCGCGACCGTCTCGGCGGCATGGCCGACGAGGACATCAAGTCCCCCGGGTACAGCGCCCAGGGGTCCCTCGAGGTGAAGGTCATGCGCGTCGATGACCGCGACGCCTACCGCCCCCGCGCCCGTCGCGTCACCGTCCCCGTGGTCATGGACGCCGGCGCCGGCGTGCGGATCATCAACACCGGACTCTGAGGAGGCTGACCATGGCTGATCAGTACATCGTGAAGGCCGCTGCGGCGGTCGTGCAGCCCAAGGACGGCGGCGAGGTGTACGCCTACCGCGGCGCGCTTGTCCCGGCCGACGCCCGCAACCTCAAGCACCTCACCTCTACCGGGCTGGTGGAGAAGCTCGAGGTCCTCGAGTCCGAGCCCGCCGACGGCGCTGCGACGGACTCGGGCAATGCGGCGGGCGGCGAGGCCAAGCCGACTCGTCGTCGCGCGAACTGAGCGGAAAGGGGGGTGACCAGTGGACATCATCACCATCGACGATCTGTCCAGCGTTCCGGCCGACAGTGCCCAGCGTCTGATTGACGAAGCGATGGCGCGCGCATCACTGGTCGCCCCCTGCCTGCTCGACACCAACCTCACCTCCCGGCAGGTCGCCCAGTTCCGGGCCATCCTGATTTCCGCGATCGAGCGATGGAACGAGGTCGGCCTGGTGCCGGTCACGTCCGAGACGAAGACCGCCGACATCTTCACCCACACCCTGCGCCGCGACGGTGCGGTCAATGGCCGTGGCGAGTTCACCGTGCGCGAGCTCGCTGACCTCCGCTCCATCTGCGGCGGCACCGCGGCCACCGCCACTATGCCCCGCTACACCATGCCCCCCACGCCGACCTCGCCATGGGGGGCGGCATGACCGAACCCCTCCCCGGCTGGTGCACCCCGCACAGCGTCACCGTCGAGATGCACGAGGGGGCCGGCGCGTACGGCGACACCTACAGCGCGCCCGTCGCCCTGGCGTGCTGGCGCAAGGAGACTCGTCAGCTCGTGCGCGACAAGAATGGCGACGAAGTCGTCTCCGAGGCGCAGCTGCGACTACGGCCCGACGAGGAGGGCCGTGACGTCGAGGCGCTGTTCGTCCCGGATTCGCGCGTCACGCTCGATTCGGGCCGCATCACCTACGTGATTGGCGCTGGCCGACGCGACGGCCTCGGGTTCTGGGACCACGTCGAGGTGACGCTGCAATGAGCGACCCGATCGAGCATGCTGCCCGCCTGATTCGCCAGGCCGTCGAAGACGGTCTGCATGACGCCGCCGAGGCAGTCCTCGTCGAATCCAATAGCCGTGTCCCCATCGACCAGGGCAACGAGCTTGAGCGTTCCGGCAAGGTCACCGTCTCCGGCACGAAGGCTGTCGTCTCCTACGACACCCCGTACGCCGTGAAGCAGCACGAGCGCATGGACTTCCATCACGACCCTGGCCGGTCGGCGAAGTTCCTCGAGCGGGCCGGTCATAGCGCCGACACGGCAGACG
Organism: Enemella dayhoffiae; assembly: GCF_002250625.1. GTDB lineage: Bacteria > Actinomycetota > Actinomycetes > Propionibacteriales > Propionibacteriaceae > Enemella > Enemella dayhoffiae. The sequence continues at coordinate 109,987 of NZ_NMVQ01000047.1, forward strand.
TAGTCGCCGATCGCATACGCCGCACCACCCGTTGAGGGGGCACCCATGAACGGCCTGCTTGAAGGTATCGCCCAGCATCTCGCCGCTGGCAGTGTTGGGCTTTGGCGTGCGAACGGCGTCTACACCGCCACGGAGACCGGCATCGTCATTGATGCGATCCCCCAGTCCCCCGACAACCTGATCACCCTCACCGCCTACCCCGTGGCCGACGAGCTCGAAGGTGACGCTCTGTCGGGCGTGCAGGTGATCACCAGGGCCGCCGGCGCCGACCCGCGCCCCTCGAATGACCTTGCAGGGCGGGTGTTCGCCGCCTTGCACGGACTGGAATCCGTTGTCCTGAACGGTATTCCCGTGACGCTGTGCTGGCGCCAGTCCAGCGCATCACTGGGGCAGGACGGCGTGCGCCGCTGGTCCCGTTCCCAGAACTTCTACATCCGCACCGAGCTAGGAGCAGCATGAGGACCTTCCAGCACGTGAAGGGCGACGTGATCCACGTGGAGGGTCCCGTCGCCGACTACTACGCCGCCCACCCCGAGTGGGCCGAGGTCGACTCGGCCGAGGTTGAGGCCGGAGAGACGAGCTGGGAGGACTTCACTGTCGCCCAGCTCAAGGAGTACGCCGCCGACAGCGGCATTGATCTTGGTGGAGCCTCCACCAAGGCAGCCATCATCGCCAAGATCGAGGAGAACTGACTCATGGCCATCGTGAACCGCACCCCGCTGGGACCCTCGGTCCTCAACAAGCGCTGGTATCTCGACGTTGACACCAGCACCACCCCCGGCACCCCCGGCACCCCGGAATGGACCCCGGTCAACGGTTTGACCGAGTTCAAGTACAACGTGGAGACCGAGTCGCAGGACGACTCGGACTTCGACTCCGACGGCTGGGGAGGCGAGACCAACACCGCCGCGTCGTGGTCGATCGAGGCCAAGGCTCGCCGTGCTCCGTCGAAGGACACCCCGGCGTCTTATGACGCCGGCCAGGAGTTCCTGCGGCTCAAGAACGACGTGCTCGGCCCCGATGCCGTGGCTAAGGTCCGCTGGTACGAGGTCAACGGCACCACCGGGCCGAAGGTCGAGGCCTACGAGGGTCTCGTGTCGGTGTCGTGGACCCTCGACGGCGGCGACAACAAGGGCCTGGATCGGGCGTCGCTGACCCTCAAGGGCCAGGGCAAGCCGACCAAGATCCCTCATCCTGCCGGCGCCTGACCCCCACTGATCGCAGCCCCCGGACCTACCTGGCGGTGTCCGGGGGCTGCTTCATCCCCACCGCCAGGAATCACCGCCAGGAGGAATCATGGCCTTCAGGCCACCCACACAGGTATTCCAGGACCACATCGACCTTCCTGTCCCGATCCGCGGGGACGTGAAGACGTACCGCATCGAGTCGGTGTCGATCCGTACCGGCCAGTTCGTGCAGGAGCTCTCGTCGCTGATGATCGCAGCCCAACAGGGGCAGGAAATCAGCGACGCCGACCGCGAGCGGTTGAAGCTGGACGACGACCAGGAGCAGGAGTTCAAGAAGGCTCTGCTCGGTGAGGCCTACGACCAGATGGTCGACGACGGCGTGTCGTGGGAGGCGATGAAGATCGTCACCCAGACCGTCATGTACTGGACCGTCCACAACCGCGAGGCTGCCGAGGAGTTCTGGGAGGCGGCCATGGTGGAGGCCCCAAAAGCGCCGAACAGGGAGACCCGTCGGCGTTCGGAGAAGTCGACCCAGAAACAGGGCTCGCCCGCTGGTACGACGAAGACCAGCAAGAAGTAGCCGGGTACGACTGGCAGGACATCTTCGGTCACTGGCCGCTCGTCGAATCCGACCTGCACGAGTTCTACGGCGTCGACCTTGGGGCGCCCGGGATCCTTGACAACCGCTCGTGGCACTGGCTCCGCACACGCATTGAGGGGCTCCTGTCCCGCCCGCCGATGGTGGCCGGACACAAACAGGACGGCTCCCCCGTTCTGATCCAGACCACCCGAATCGCACTGCAGCTCAGCCCATCCGCGTAAGGAGGTGATCATGTCTCTCGACCTGGGGACCCTCTCTCTGACGATCGAAGCCGATGATCGCCTCACCGGGAAACTCCGAGGACTCGGCCGCGACGTGGACCGGATGCGCGGAGAGATGGACCGCGGCGGCCTGGGGGCTGGGCGGTCCCTGGCCGACGGGTTCTCTGCGGGCGCCCAGGCCATCTTCGGCACCTTCGCGAAGATCAGTGGGGCTGTCGCAGCACTCGGTCTCGTCCAGATGGGCAAGATGGGCATCGAGGCCGGGATCAAGACGGCCGCCGGTATGGAGCAGGCCGAAATCGCCTTCACCACCATGCTCGGCTCGGGGCAGAAGGCCCAGGGGTTCCTCAACCAGCTGCAGCAGTTCGCCGCCAAGACCCCGTTCGAGTTCCCCGAGTTGCAGACCGCCGCATCGTCGCTGATCTCGATCGGGATCGACGCCAACAAGGTCATCCCGATCATGACCACTCTCGGCAACGTGACCTCCGGCATGGGCACCGGCTCGGAGGGCGTGAAGCGCGCCACCGTTGCGCTGCAGCAGATGAACGCTGCCGGACGCATCACCGCAGAAGACCTGAACCAGTTGCGCGATGCCGGCATCCCTGTCTATGACCTGCTCGCAGCCGCCACCGGAAAGAGCAAGCAGGAGGTCGCCGACCTCGCACAGAAGGGCAAGCTCGGGCGCAAGGAGCTTGGGCAGCTGATGTCGGCACTCGAATCCGGCAAGGGCATGGAGCGCTTCGCGGGGCTGATGGACAAACAGTCCGCCTCGCTGTCCGGCATGATCTCGACGTTCAAGGACACTGTGAACGTCGGGATGGCGCAGGCACTCCAGCCGATGATTCCACTGATCAAGCAGTCCCTGGGCTGGCTGTCGGAATCCGTGCTACCCAAGGTCGTTTCTGGATTCCAGGTCGCTGCGCTCGGGCTCACTCACTTCGTCGCCGGCTGGCAGTCGCAGGAGGCGGGTCTTACCGGAATGGCCCTGTGGGGGCAAAAGGCCGCCCACTACTTCGACCTGGTCACCTCTGCGGTCCGAGGCGTCATCGGCGTACTGGTGCAGGGTGACTATCAGGGCCAGTTCTGGCAGAAGTTCGGCATCGAGGAGGACTCCCCTATCATCGGGGTGCTCTTCAATGTGCGCGAGACCGTAATCGGGCTGGTGGGCTCGATTCAGGACAACTGGGCCGAGTTCGTCGACGTGCTGCAGGGCGGCGAGGGCGACGGGTCGCCGTGGCTGATGTCGATCGCCACTGTCATTCGTGAACTGTGGGTCAGTCTCTCCACTGCCGACTGGGCTGGCATCGGCAACACGATCACCACGATGTTCACCAACCTCGGCAATGCCGACATTCAGCTCCCTGATATGTCCGGGGTGCTCGGTGTCGCCACGGCTGGGCTGGAGCTGCTCGCCAACAACATGGACAAGGTTGTCGCGGCCCTGCCGTGGCTGATCGGGCTGATGGCTGCATGGAAGGGGCTGCAGGCCGCCAACAATCTGCTGGGCAGGGATTCCGCGATCGGTATGGGGATGCAGCTGGCGGGCAATATCGCTCTGACCGCATCGAACTTCTCACTGGCGGCGTCCATGCGCTCGGTCAGTGCAGCTCAAGCTACGCAGAACACTGCCGAGTCGGTGGGGCTGCTCACCCGCATCCGCACCACCGCCGCAACTGTGGCGAAGACCGCTGCGGAATGGGCGGCTGGGGCGGCGACCCGTGCCGCCGCAGCAGGTCAGTGGCTGCTCAACGCAGCGATGACGGCAAACCCGATCGGCATTGTGGTGGTGGCCATCGCCGCCCTGGTGGCCGGAATCATCTGGGCATACAACAACGTCGGGTGGTTCCGCGACGGCCTGAATGCCGCCTGGAAGGTGATCTCGGCCGGGGCGCTGTGGCTGTGGAACAACGGCATCAAGCCTGCATTTGACGGAATCGTTGCGGTTCTGTCCGGAGTGGCCGCCTGGGTGACAGGTGTCTTCGTTGCCGGCTGGGGGCTGCTGCGCACCTATCTGATCGACCCGCTCGTGCAGGCTGGGACTGCGATCGCTGCATGGTGGTCCAGCACCTCCGCCTTCTTCGGCGAGTGGGGTGCGTGGATCGCCTCTGTCTTCGCCGCCGCCTGGGGCGTGCTCTACATCATCCTCATGCTGCCGATCCGGCTGGCGCAGATCGGGATTGACCTGGCGTGGCGGGGCATCGTCTTCGCGTTCAATGCAGCGAAGGATTTCGTACTGACCACCTTCGCCGTCGCGTGGGCGCTGGTGGAGACCTACCTGCTGGACCCGATGCGCCGAGTCTGGGCTGGAATCCAGTGGGTCTGGTCCGTGGTCACCGCGTCGTTCGTCGCGTTCTGGGGTTGGATCACCGGCGTCTTCGTGGGCTGGTGGAATCAGATCGAGCCCTACATCATGGGACCGCTTCGCCTGGCGAAGGATGGCCTTGAGTGGGTCTGGAATGTCGCCATCGTCGGCTCGTTCACTGCGGCTTGGAACTGGGTGACCAGCACCTTTATGGGTTGGTGGCGTAGCCTCACTGATCTACTGAAGGGGCCGATCGATACCGCGAAGGGATTCATCGACGGGATCCTGGGCGGAATCAAAGAATCCTTCCGGCTGACCGTCGAGGCCATCTCCTCAATCTGGGGTGGAGTCAAGGCCGCGGTCCGCGCCCCGATCGTCATCGCGGTCAAGGTCGGCAACTCGCTGGTCGACGGATTCAACACCTTGGCGGAGTTTGTGGAGCTCCCGAAGGCCCCGCGCATCGCCGACGTGCCAGAGTTCCAGACCGGCGGTCGGGTGAACCTGCCTTGGTCGGCTGGCGAGCGCGACCCCTATCTCGGCTTCACCCCGCGGGGCGCTTTCCGCTTCGAGGGTGAGGAATCCATCATCTCTCGGGCCAACACGAAGCGGATGGATGCCCAATACCCGGGGGCATTGGATCACATCATCGCAACCGGGACGCTTCCCGCGTACGCCGGCGGTGGTCGCGTCCACCCCGTGCCCGGCTATCCGGTGAACTGGGGACGCGGCTATCACGGCGTGGATCGCGGCTTGGACATTCCTGCACCGACCGGGACACCGGTGGTGGCGATGCGGGACAGTGCCGTACTGGCTACCAACCGGTGGGGCTACTCGTACGGTAATCACGTCCGCACGTCCGATGGTGCGGTCTACGCGCACCTGTCACAGATCCTCGTCAGCATCGGGCAGATGCTGCGTGCCGGGCAGGTCCTCGGCGCTGTCGGTTCCACCGGCAACTCGACCGGACCACACTTGCATGTCACCGCCTACGACGGGGAGTCGGCGGTCGGGAAGATCATCGGCGCCAATATGGGCGTCGTCCAGCAGGCGGTCAACTACGTGGGGCAACTCAAGGACAAGTTCGCCGGCCCACTGAGGGACCTTCTTGGCGCCGGCGATCATCCGATGGCGAAGATTGTCCGATCGATCCCGACCCGAGTCGCCGACGGGATGGTCAACATGGTCAAGGGCGCGGCCGATCGGATGATGGCCGTCTCCGATAATGTGTCCGCCTCAACCCAGTCCGGTCCGAACCTGCTCGCGCAGATGTTCGGCATCGCGAAGGGTTGGGGGCTGGAGCGGCGCATTGCGCACATCATGGGCATCACGATGATGCAGGAGGCGTCCGGGCAGCTCGACTTCTCCCCGGATGAGAACAGCGACGTGGGTCCGTTCCAGCAGCGGACCCCCCGCGACGGTTCGATTCAGGCGCTCAACAACTTGGAGTACGCCATGCGGGTGTTCCTGTACGGCACCACGGCACGTCCGGGCAACGGGGATGGCGGCGGCTATCACGTGCCCGGACTGTTCGACAAGAACTGGCGCGGCATGGGGCTCGGGCAGGCCGCGCAGGCCGTCCAGGTATCGGCCTACCCGTCGTACTACGACAAGTGGATCCCGTTTGTTGACCGGGCGCTGACGGCCAACGGCTATGCCTCCGGCACGTTCTCTGCCGCCCGCGGCTTCAACTGGACCAGCGAGAAAGCCGCCGAGCTCGTCCTGAACCCGCAGCTCCGTCGCTACGACGGAGGCGAGCGCGTACTGAACGGATCCGACACTGCAGCGCTGCTCGGAAAGCCGAAGGAGCGAGAGTTCCACTACCACGCCCGTGAGGTTCGCACGGACCCGCGCCGTGACGCCGAGGACGCCGCCTGGATGTGGCTCGACGCTTTCGAGAGGGGCTATGCATGAGGACCCTCACATTCACCGACGGACACGCTCTGCAACTCGCCGCCTCCCGACTGGGCGAGTCTGCCGATCCCAGAGCTCGGGCTCGGGTGACCAAGTTGGAGGGCTGGGTTGACGGTGCATCGCCGGAAACCGAGTGGGTGAACCGGATCTCCGATGGGCTGTTTCCCGCGGAGACAAGGCACGGCGGGCGCAAGCTCACGATCGGCGTCCGGGAATGGCTGCCGTCAGCACGGGAGACCATCGCTCGCGCTCGGCAGGTTGGCGGCTCGTTCCCCTCAGGGATGGGCTCCGGGGTGTTGACTGTGGCTGACGAGTTTGACACCATCTCCGCGGTCTCGCTCGCGCTGGATGGCAACCGCAAGGTTCGCTACTCGGTCGACTCGTGCATGGTCGAGTGGGAGCTCCCCCTCATCTCTCCCGATCCCTACCTGTATGGGGTTCCGCAGGCGATGCGGATTGTCACCCCCGGCGCGGGGCGGGGTTTGGTGTGGCCGCTGTTCCGGAACAAGGCCGGCCAGCAGATCGGGCGACTCGACTGGGGCACCCCGGACGAGTCCGACACGGAACCGCTGACGAACACCGGGAACGCGACCGCCTATCCGGTGGTGCGGGTTCACGGGAACTTCCCGGCCGGGTTCGAGCTCGTTCTCGCCGCCGGTGGGTGGCATCGGATCGTTTTCAACGCCGACATCCGGGGGCGGGAGATTGTCGTGGACTTCGCCGGGTCGGTGACAGTCGACGGGGTCGACATGACGTGGGCGTTGAGCGAACGCGGCTGGGCCGGGGTGGAGCCGGGACAGCAAATGTCTGCCTCGATCCGGTCGCTGTCGGCGGAAGGGTCCGGCACCGCTGATGTGGAACTTCGGGCCACGTATCTCTAAGCAGGAAAGGATAATCTGATGGGCCAGTTCGGCTTGGATGATGCTCTATCCCCCACGGTCCCCGAGGACATGCAGCGGGTGATTCAGGCAATGTACCCGACCGCCTCAACCGGGCCGATCATGATCGGTGGCGGTGTTGCGGGCCGCTCCGACATGGCGTATGGCTACACGGCGGGTGCGGGAATCGTCGGCACCGCACACGGTGGTGTGATCGTGACTTGGCTGGCCGGTCAGACCGCGCCGGTGCCGCAGCCTGCCACGTCCCGACTGGACATAGTGTATGTGGGTCTCGATGGTGCGGTTCGTGTCGCAGCCGGCACCGCACCGCCTGCGGGATCGTGCGTGCTGGACAAGATGCGGCTGCAGGCCGGGAGCACCTCCACAGCGTCTGCTACCCGTGAGTGGGACAAGAACTATGCCATGCCCTACGGCGGATCCGAGGGCTATCTGGACATGGACATTCACCCGTTGACGAATGCGCCGGTCTCCCGCACGTGGCACACGTTCTCCACCCTGGATTTCACGGTGCGAACCGATCGGCACATTGACGTGATCGCGAGGCAGGCTGTCACCTCATATCCGCCTGCGAGCCTGCCAGACTCGGATATGCGAAAGCTCGGGCCGGGCTCGATGCTGTACGCCTTCAACCTCGACGGCGTGCTGATGGAGTCGATGGAGGTGCCGTTCGACCGCAGATGGACAGCGCACTATGCCGGCTGCCGGGCGTGGAAGGTCCAAGCGGGCACGCACCAAATCAGGATCGACCGCATGTGTACCTGGGGTGCGGATCCCGTCAGGTTCGGCGGCGGGGTGGACAAGTTCGTTGGCGAGATGGCGGCGGTGCTGGACGTTGGGGTGGCCGAGTAGATGTACTCGGTCCGGCTGGCCGACACGCTCACCGGGCAGGTTGGTGCGACTCTTCCGGCTGCCGCAACCGGTTCGTGGGCTGATGCGATCAACGGTCCCACCTCGTGCGAGGTGAAGGTTCCTACGTCGTGGCTGCTGCGACAGCCTCGGGAGCGGTGGGCGGCGTGGTCGGCGTCGCTGCTGGTGTGCTGGGACGGGCATCCGCTGGTGTGGGGACCGATCCTTGATGATCCCGAGGGCGACGAGAAGTTCGTGACGTTGAAGGCGGGCGGGCTGTGGTCGCTGCTGGCGCACCGTGTGGTCACTGATCGGGACTACGGCGATGCCGGGGTGACGCGGGCGCAGATCACCGCGACAGCGATGGGCTGGCTGAAAGACCGCGCCCCCGAAGATGTGGCACGTAAGGCGGTCAACGAACTCTTGGATTCCGGCGCGTATGCGGCGGGGTCGTGGACGGGTGACAAGTGGTCGGCGCCGGTCCCGGAGGGGGATCCGATCATCTACCATCTGCAGGCGTGGCGCGGCTACCACGGCGCGACTTTGGGTGAGTCTGTGGTGGCACTCCGTGAGGGGTCGCTGGGTACGATCGCCCGACGTTTGGTGGAGCTCGCGCAGCTCCGGCCGAACGGCTGGTTTCCGATCCGCTACGCCTCCCCCGAAGAGCTCGGCACCAACCGGGAGCGGACCTATGAGGGGTTCAACCTGGGCAACAACTCCGTGGCGAAGCGTTTGGAGGAGATCTCCGAGGTGGTCAACGGTCCGGATCTTGCGTTTCGGCCGGAGTGGGTTCCGGGCATGGAGGGTTCGCGGGTGCAGTGGGCGATGTGTCACGGCACCGAGGCGATGCCGGAGTTGTGGCAGGAACACTCTCATGTGCTGGATCTCACCGCCAGGAAGGGCAAGGCGGTCGCTAAGAAACTCACCTCCAAGTTCCTCCCGGTGCGCAGGGTGTATGCGACGGGTGCGGGGCAGGACCAGGGGACGCTGATCCGGGTCGAGACCGAGCCGGAGGTGCAGGGCCTTCCGCATTTGGAGACGGTGATCGCGGATACGCAGGTCGAGGATTGGGCGCTGCTGTCGGCGCGGGCGCGGGGCGTGTTGGAGCAGGGCCGACAGGTCCAGCTTGCGGCTTCGGTGTCGGCGCACGATTTCCCGCCACACACCAACTGGGCGGGCGAGGCGTGGGATGTGCACATGCCGGGCGGGTTTGTGCAGCTCGAAAAGGGCACCTACCGAATGCGGTGCCTGTCCCGCAGCGGGAAGTTCGACTCGCACGTGGTCGATTTGGAAATGCAGCCGGAGGAGATGATCGCATGAAGCGCACGAATCTGCACGAGGGGCCAGCCGCCCAGATCGGGCGTTTGGTGGGGGGCGTGAAGCGTCTCGCGGAGGCTGCGCACACCCGTCCCTCAGGGGTGCAGGTGCTTCGGCCTGGGGCGGATGTGTCATGGGAGGGGTCGAGCGGCACGCCCGTCTCGGTGCGGGAGACGGCTGCGCAGGCCGACCAACTCGCCGAGGAACTGGCGGCTGCCGAGGTCACGCTCGCGGAAGCTCGGGACCGGCTGGAGCAGGCCGAGGCAGACATTTCCGCTGCTGCCGAACAGGTGGCGGATGCGCTCGCGACCGCGCAGCAGGCACGTGATGCGGTAGCAACGAAGGCAACCATCCTCACCGGAACAGCGGAACCGACCCCTGCCGATGCGGACGGGCAGGACGAGGGCACCTTGTGGCGGGTGACCGACACCTCCGGCACGCGCGAGTGGGTGCTGCGCTCGGGCCAGTGGCAGCCGGTCCTGCCGGTGCTGGACGTGTCCCGGCTGACGGTGACCGACACGGCGCGCATGGCACAGGTCGCGGCAGAGAAGATCATCGCGGACGCTGGCTATTACGGCTTGGTCACCACCGACCTGCTGGTGGCAGGGCAGGCTGATATCGGCAATGCGATTGCGCAGAAGTTCGCGGCCGCGTTGGCCAGCATCATCAAAGCCCGGATCGAGAACCTGGAGGTCACCGAGGGCGCCACGATCAGTGACGCGGTGATCCAGAAGCTTTCCACGCAGCAGATCAGCTCGCGGGAGTTCAAGGCCATCGCGGCTGACGGGTCGTGGTCCGGGATGATGCCGGAGGGCTTCCTCGCCTACGACAAGGATGGCGGCCTCACGCTCCGGCTGAATGGCCGCGACAACATCGTCACGGGCAAGTTCGCGACCGCCCTCACCGGCCCACGGGTCGAGTTGTCCAACGACATCTGGGGCGGGAGCTTCTGGTCCGGAATGCGTTTCTGGGGCAACGACACCACGCTGATCCCCGCTGAGGCGAAACTGTTGGGGCAAGGCGCGTGGACCAACCAGGGCGTGACGTTCGACCCGGGAACCCTGTTCTTCACCAGTGCCTACACCGATTCGGGGGCAAAGGCGCGGGGCGAGGTCGCGATCGGGCCGAACTTCATCGACCTCAACCTCACCAGCGGGGCGGGCTCCTATCAGCCTGCCCGCATCCAGATGCGCAAAGACTCAGTCCTGCTGCGCACCAGCTCAGGGAGGGTTGAGGTCATCCCGTCCGGGGCGTCCCTGGAGTCCGAGGGCAAGGGTTACCTCCGCGTCGATGCGAGCGGCATCGAGGCATTCGTCGATCACCCCCAGGACGCCCTCCTGTTTGGTGCCAGAAACGGCCGCTTCTACGTGGGCCAGCGCGACATCTATGGGGCAATCACGGAACGGTTCGCCATCTACTCGGACGGCACCGGGGCGAAACTGCTGGGCTCTAATCTGCTGACGGAAGCCAGACTTGCCGGGAACGGCTCGGCCACGACCGTGGCCCGATCTGATCATCTCCACGATGGCCGCTATGCCTACGCCACACACTCCCACCCGCTTCCCGACATCCAGTGCCTGCGCCGCTCAAACATCGACTACTACATCAACAACGGCGCGGCATCGCGGATCAACTTTGACCTCGGCACGCTCGGGTCCGGCATGTCGTGGGACGGCACTAACCGCCAGTTGGTGATCGATACCGCCGGGCTGTACGAAGTCTGCTTTGGAGTCTCCACCGACACTGCGTCCGGAACCCCTGCCTGGTATCCCCGGCTGCAGTTCAACGGGACCACCCTCTACACCGCGCGTACCGCACCCAACACCGGAGTGATGGAGACCAAGACACTGCGCTGCCCTGCCGGGTCACGAATCTCGGTGGAGGTCGCCAACTTCACCGGGGTCCAGATGCACGTCATGAGCAACGCCGACCTGACGTACCTGTCCGCGATCCTCGTAGGAGTCATCTGATGAGCCTCATGTCCATCATTACCGCATCTACCGACCCCCACATCACCCTCCGCGTCCGCGCAGCCGCTGTGCAGGAAGGCGTCCCGAACGCTGCCTCGTGGGCAGCCGCGAACATGGACCGTATTGTCGCGATCGAGGTCAACGGCGAATCCGTGGCCGGCAAGTTCACCTCGGCCTCCGACTACCTCCACGCCTATGTCGCACAGAAGTCCGCCGAGATCAATATCCCCGGCGCGCCACCGATCAAGCTGACCCTCGACGTGGAGATCGGCGCATTCCCGGCCGCAGTGTCGGATGAGCTGATCATTGCCGCAGTCAACGCGGTCAGGGCAGAGCAGGCCTGATCCGAAGTGGTTGCCTGGATGGGGCGGATGGAGCAGGCGCTGAGGCGGCACCTGACCATCCTCACAGTGCTCACCGTCGCCCTGGCCGCCGCGCACATCGCGCTGGCCGGGCTCTACTTGATCGACCGTGCCGCACCCGCGATCGTCCCGGTCGGCATGCCCGACTGGCTCGAGGTCTTCATCCTGTCCGGCGACGACCACTTCTGGATCGTGCTCCACGCTACGGCCGCCCTCGCTCTGATCGCGGCCCTGGTCGTCGGGGTGCTCCGCGCCCTCGCGGCGTTCCTGTCGCAGACGGTGTGGGCGGCGTGGTGCGTGGTGATCTTCCTGTGGTCGCTGTGGACCTCACCCCCGGTCTCGCTCGCCGCGCCAGTCCTGCTGGCCATCCTGACCGTGCCGCTCGGGCGGGTCGTGGCCAGCACATGGACCGATGAGGAGATGCACTGCCGGCGGAAAGGGTGACGCGCGTGGATCCCGCACAGATTTCCTCCTTGGTCCTCGGCGCCCTGGTCACCATCGGCGCAATCGGGCAGTGGCTGTCGGTGTCCGCTCGCAAGCGCCGCAAGCGCGACTCCACCACCATCGCCCGCCAGGACAAGACCATCTCCGCGATGACCGCCTGGGGAGACCTCGCCCAGGACTACATCTACCGCAGCCGCAGTCTGCGCCGTGAGCACGACGCCGACCACCACCCAGACGGCACCGCCGCGATCGGGGTGATCGACATCCCACCAGACATCGAGGCCGGCATCCGCTCGGTCATCGTGAGAGAGGACGACGACGATGCAGCGTGACCCCGTCGCCGAGGACCGCGACGACGCCCACCGCGACGCCCGCCGCCGCCAGATCCTGCTGTGGATCGCCGTCGTGATCGCCGGGATCGCGATCCTGCTCATGGGCCGCCAGTGGGGCGTCGAGCAGGGCAAGGCCCAGCAGGGCCGCGTCACCGCCGAACAGGTCCTCGCGCTGTGCGCGCAGGACTCCGACGAGGCCCGCCGACTCCGCGAGGGCGGCGTCTGCCAGCAGGCCGAGAAGACCGTCCGCGAGATCCCTGCCGCCGGCAAGGACGGCATTCAGGGCCCCGCCGGCCCGCCCGGCCCCTCCGGTCCCGTGGGCCGCCCAGGGGAGACCGTTGTGGGCCCTGTCGGCCCCGCCGGCCCGGCCGGCCGCCAGGGAGACTCCGTCACCGGCCCTGCTGGCCAACAGGGCCAAGCAGGACAGCAGGGCCAGGCGGGGCAGCCCGGCGCCGAGGGGTTGCCCGGGCAGGCGGGGGCCGCGGGACGCGACGGGCAGGATTCGACGATCCCTGGCCCTGCCGGACCATCTGGCGCCGATTCCACAGTGCCCGGGCCGACGGGACCTGCAGGCCCGCAGGGTCCGGCCGGGGAGTCCGTGGTCGGACCCCAGGGTCCCGTGGGTCCGGCAGGTCCCGCCGGGCAGGACGGCGCACCCGGCGCCACCGGCCCCGCAGGGCGCGGCATCACCTCACTCACCTGCTCCAGCGGCGACCTGGTCGCCACCTACACCGACGGCACCAGCCAGACCGTCGCCTCATCCTCGGCCGCCTGCGCCACCGTCCCGGCACCCACAGGCGCGGCCACCCCGCTCGCCAGGCGAGCAACCGCCAGCCCCAAACGCTGAACCCCGCACCAACCTGCACGGCCCGTCGACCGGCGGGCCGTTTCTCATGCCCCAGAAAGGGGAATCCCCGCCATGGCACGCTTCCTCGAGCCGCAGGAGATCGTCGACGCGCTCCGCGGCGCCGGCCTCACCGTGATCGAACCCGACGGCTGGCGGGGCCGCTGCCGCTGCTGCACCGGCCCCCACACCAACGCCGGCGGCCATATCCGCGAGTGGGTGACGCTCAACGGCATCACCATCCACCACACCTCGGGCGGGATGCTCCGCGGCGGGGCCGCCGTGGCGTACGCCTCTCGCGGTGGCTGGCTCACCACCGGTGACGCCAAGACGCCCGGGCCGCTCTGCCTGGCTGGGATTGACGGCGACGGCCGGATCATCATGGTCGGCGCAGGCCGCTGCAACCACATCGGCAAGATCAGCTCCAGTGGCCTGGCCGCAATGCGCGCCGCAAACTTCTCCCTCGACGGGTCGCAGAACCTGCGCGGCAGTGATCTGGACGGCAACGGCTACACCGTCGGGTTCGAGCTGATGGCCGGTGGCGTACCGAACGACGTCCAGCGCGACGCCGCGATCCGTGCGGCGGCCGCGCTGTGTCGGCGGCTGGGCTGGACCGGCCAGGAGGTCCACGGTCACGGCGAGGTCGCCGACTCCCGCGATTTCTCAGACCCCGGCTTCGATATGGGCCGATTCCGCCGCGACGTCATGGCCGCCGTCCGCGGCAACCAGACTCCCCCACCCCGACAGGAGACTCCCGTGACCACCCCTGATATTGGCGGCCGCATCGGCCAGCGCTGGGCTGAGCTCGGCGGCCCCCGCTCCATTCTCGGCAACCCCGCCGGCGACGAGGTCCGCACCGACACGGGCGCCTATCGGCCCTTCGAGCGCGGGTTCATGATCTGGTCCACCGACACCGACGCGCACGTATCCCTCGGGCTCATCCGCGAGGCGTACGCCCGGCAAGGATTCGAGCACGGCCACCTCGGCTACCCGATCAGCGACGAGTTCCCCATCGAAGGCGGCATCGGGCAGCACTACCAGAACGGCAGCATCTACTACCGCCTCGGCGACCCGCAGGCGTACGCCGTCTACGGCGCCATCCGCACCGTGTGGGCGTCCCTGCGATGGGAGACCGGCCCCCTCGGCTACCCCACCTCCGACGAGTTCGACATCGCCGACGGACGAGGCGTCCCCGGCAGGGTGCAGCGATTCCAGGGGGGCGCCGTGTGGCACTCCGAGCGCGGCACCTGGCCGGTGTGGGGTCTCATGCTGGAGCAGTACGCCGCCCAAGGATGGGAGCGTGGGCCGTGGGGATTCCCCGGCGGCCCCGAGAACAAAGTCGGCGCCGACTACTACCAGGGCTTCGCAGGCGGGGTCTTCAAGGTGACCGCCGCCCGACCGCCCGCACAGGTCCAGGCAGCACCCGTGGCGCCGAGCAAGTTCGTCCGGCCCATCCGGGACGCGGCCCGCTTCCCCATCACCATGGCATACAGGGTGCCCGGCGACTGGGCAGCAGGGTTCCATCCCGGCGTGGACATCGGCTGCCCCATCGGGACTCCGGTGTACGCCACTATCTCCGGCGACGTCCGCACCGCTGCCCGTGGCGGCTGGGACCCGGCGTACGGCAACCACGTCATCATCTCCGACGACGACCCGGACGGCTCCGACTGGGGCTACTGCCACCTGTCGCGCGTCGTGGTCCGCGAAGGCCAGCACGTCGAGACCGGCCAGCTCATCGGCTACTCCGGCGACACCGGCCGGACCTTCGGCGCCCACCTGCACCTCGAACGCCGCAAGCGCGGCACCGGCTATGCCGCCAGCAACTTCCGCAACCCCAACCAGTGGCCCTGAGGAGGACCCCATGGATCGCAGCATCGGCCTCTACGCCAAGGCCATAGTCGGTGCCGTACTCGCCGGCCTGGCCGCCACGGTCACCGCCCTGGACGACGGGACTATCACCGGGCCGGAGTGGCTCACCATCACCATCACCGTTCTGGTCGGACTCGGCGCCGTGTGGGCCATCCCCAACGCCCCGCGCTGGGTCGCCGGCTACGGCAAGGCCGCCGCCTCAGGGCTCGTCGCCGCACTCGGCTCCCTGGCCACAGCCTGGCCCGACGGGATCACCCAGGCCGAGGCCATCACTGCCGCGATCGCGCTCCTGACCAACCTCGGCGTGACCTGGGCCGTGCCCAACGCGCCCACCTCCCGCCGGGACCATCTCGCCGGCTACTCGATCACCTACAGCCCCGTCGTCGGAGATCGCCAGCTCAAGGACTTCACCTTCCTTCCTGGCCCGAACAAGATCGGCGGGACCGACGACGGAGGGGCCGATGGTGTGGACGACACTCCGCGCCACAGCCTGTAACCTCGCACTGAGGCTCGCCCTCTGGTGGGCCCTCATCCGGAGCCTCCGGTGAGGATCCCCGGCCAGTGGGCACCCTGCCGCGTCTGTGGCTTCCGCACGCCTTCCCGGGACCGTGAGGGCCCGATCTGTCACGCATGCGCCCCCCGCTCCGGCGGGGGGCGTTCTGGCGTTTCAGGAGGGCCGCAGTCGATCCGCCCGAACCCACGACTCGACCGCCTGACCGCCCTCGCTGGTAACGACCCGCCCCCACCAGCCATCCGCCCGGCGATCCCACTCGAGCAACAGCCCGGGCTCACCGTCGACCCACACATGCCGCGGCAGTGACGGCCGAGACAGGCCCAGCCGCTCGGTCACGGAGCGATCATCGGGAAGGCCGGGCATGGCCGCGAGCGTACGGCCGGCAGCAGACAGCCGGGCTCACGCCAGGTTGGCGCTGGCGATCACCCAGGCGGAGCCGACTTTGCTGGCCGGGAGCCGGCCGGACTCGATGCGCTGCAGCACCGCCTGGCGGCTGATGCCGAGTTGCTCGGCCGCCTCGCTGATGGACACCAGGTCAGGCATGAGTGTGAAGCCACCCAGGCGGTCGTAGAGCTCGGTCGTGAGCACCTCGAGGCCGCACGGTTCAGCAGGCCAGTCCTCCCCCTCCACCAGCAGCGCGGTCGCGGTCTGGGTGGCCTGCTCGAGCGTGGTGGCGGGAAGGGTGATGATCACCTGGGCGCGGCCGTCCCGTCCGCCGGCGGTGGCCGGGCTGTAGCGCCGGAACTGCTCGTGCACCCGATCGGTGAACGGTTCGACCCATGCGCCGACGTAGGGCTTGTCGATGGTCAGGATTGCGTTGTAGTTGGTCATGCTCTCCTCCGGTTGAGTTTCGAGGGGTGTGGGATGATGGGCTGGACCGGAGGCCCGGGGGGTACTAGGACTACTCCCCGGGCCTCCTGTGGTCACCGCTTGGGCGGCCACTCGAAGCCCGCCCGCCGCAGCGGGGCGAGGGCGTTCTTCATCGAACGCCAGTCGCTCGCGGTGCCGGAGAACGTGGCGACCAGCACCCCGCCGCGGTACACCGCGACGTGGCCCTTGGTCGTCAGGGAGCAGGTGAATCCCTGCTTCTCCAGCGCCTTGACGAGCTTCTTCATGTCCTTGTCCATCTTCACACCTCCCTTCGTTGTTGACAAGGTCAATACTATACCATCCCTTGTCGTATGACAACCTATGCAGAGGTGGATTATCGCACTATCGCTCCGGCCAGGAGGATTGCGTTCTCGGTCGACTGTGACAGCCCGCGTTGGTCCCGGGGGCGCGGGGTCAGCAGGGTCAGGGTGATCGCGGTCAGCAGATGCACCAGTCGGGTTGTCCGTTCCATGGGGAGCTCCTTCGGTCCGGGGCGAGAACCTCTCACCCTTACAAGCCGGTTTTCAGGGGTGGATGTCACCCGATCAGTCGAATCAGTGGTGGAATGAGAAAGATCAGTCCGAACACGAGGGCCGGCACTGCCATGAACACGGTCATCCGCTCGGATACCTCGTGCGCCGCCACCCGGGCCTCGGTGAGGTGGGCGTCGCGCAGTTCCCTGACGCGGGCGCGCAGCGTGTCCGCCACCGCGGCCCCCTGTTCGTCCAGCTGCATCACGTCGCCCACGTCGGCCAGCTGGGGCAACCGCAATCGGTCCGCCAGTCGGCGGAGTTCGGCGTACGGTGCCTGCTGCTCCAGTCGCGCCCGCAGCAAGGCCCCGCGGATCGCCAGGAACAGCGGGTGGTCCGAGGCCTGCGCGGCCTCCTGCAGCGACTGGGTCGCCGATCGGTTGGCCAGCCGCTCCAGCGTGACCAGGTCGAAGAAGCAGAAGAGCGCCTCCATCGCATCCCCGCGGGACTGCTCGGCGGAGCGGTGCAGCAACAGATCCGGAACGAAATAGCCGAGGACGAGGCCGGCCAGGGCCGCGATGGCCGGGATGGCGAGCGGGATGCCCAGGGCGAACGTGAACGCAACCCCGAGCACGGTCGGTACGCAGGCACCGAGCAGCGCCATCACGAGCTTCTCGGTGAAGAACTCCGCGACCGAGCGGTTTCGCAGCTCGAGCAGCCGCAGTTGACTGTCCAGCAGCGGAATTGGGGTGTGCCGATAGAACCAGAGTCCGATCCGGTCACTGCCAGCCGCCGTTCCGGTCATCACCGGGGTTGCGGTGGCGGGGCGCCCGTCCAGCTCGGCCAGGGCGTCGGCGAGTCGTGGTGCGGTGCGCCGCAATCCGTACGCCATCGCCACCAGTCCCGCGCCGGCCAGCATGCCGGTGAGCAGCACCAGGCCGCTCAGCTGTTGCCCGGTCACGATCGGTCCCGCTGCAGGATCCGGGCCCGGCGGGGCGGTGCCGTCATCCGCCGCATCGCCACCAGGGCCGCCACATAGCCAGCGACCAGGGCGGACAACAGCAGCTGACCGAACCAGGTCCGATAGGGCGCAAAGAATTCGCCACCCGCCAGCAGGGCGATCGTGAGCACGACGACGCTGATCACTGTCACCTGACGCACCACCACTCGGGGCTTGGCGCGCTCGGATTCGATGTCCCGCAACGCTTTCAGCCGATCGCAGATGGAGTTGGACAGCTCGGTCAGGGTCAGCGTGGCACCGGTCCCACCGCGGTGCGCGGCCAGCGCCAGCGCGGCCAGCACCGTGTCCGCGTCGGGGCTGCCCAGCCGGTCGGCCATCTCGGCCAACGCGTCGCGGGTGGTCCACCGTTGGTCCATCCGGACGACGACCTGCCGCAACTCGTCGGCCAGCGGGTCCGGCGCCGTCCGCACCGAGCGCCGGATGGCGTCGGCGATGGAGTGCCCGACCGGCAGGGTGGCCGCCAGCCCCCGCACCCAGCGGTCGAGGGCACCGAGAAGCTCGACCTCACGATTTGGCGGAGTCCCCAGCAGATAAGGGATTCCGACCGTGAGCAGCGGGGCCGCCGGGATCAGCAGGAGCCAGCCCGTGGCCAGGTAGCCGACCAGCCCGAACACCAGCGCGATCAGCAGGGCGCGGTCGCGGCGCCGTCCGCGTACGCCGGGTGGCCGACGAGAGATTCGCGCCCATCGCTCGGCCACGGTGATCCGCTCGGAGCGGTGTTCGGCACCGGTGCCGGGTGGAACCGGTCGCGGCAGCGCCCCGCGCACAACGAGCACCAGACCCCCCAGCACCAGCGCGCCGACGACGGCCGCGATTGCCGTGCTCACCGAGACTCCGGCCACGCGGCGGCATATCGTGCGAGCTGCCGACTGGTCTCCGGGTCCGGACTGAAACTCCCCCGCGGGTCGTCGGGGCCTGACCCGGTGTGCACCAGGTGGGTGGTCGGCCGGTCCCCCTCCATCGCTCCGGTGAGCTGGCGCACCTCGGACACGAAACGCTGTCGTCGCCCACCCCGCCAGGTGTCGTCGACGAGGGTGACGTGCACGAGGAAGTCGATGTTGTGCGCGATCTGCCGGTACGCCTCGGTGAGACTCAGCGATCCGCCCTGGGCGATTCGCATGGCCAGGCGATCCATCGTCGCTGCCGCCGAGTGCGAGTGGGTGGTGCTGAGCGTGCCCGCTCCGGCACTCATCGCCTCGAACATGGTCGCCGCCTCGACCCCGCGGACCTCGCCGACCACGATCCGGGTCAGGTTCTGTCGCAGCGCCTCGGGCAGCAGGTCGGCCACGGTGAACTCACCCAGCGCTCGGCCGTCCTGCCGCTCTCCCAGGCCGATCCGCGCCTGGAGGGCGACCATGTTGCTGCGATTGGGCTGCAGGTGGGTGAGCAGTTCATAGTCGGTCTCGATCGTCCCGAACCGTTCCGTGTCAGGAATCGCCGCGATGAGCGCGCGCAGCAGGGTCGTCTTGCCGGCACCCTGGTCACCCGAGATGACGATGGAGCGGCGGTCCTGGATCGCCGCGTGCAGATAGCGGGCGAGGATCTCGGGCAGCATCCCGGTCCGGACCAGGTCTGGCAGGGTGACATCGACCAGGGTGTGCTGGCGGATCGTGATCGAGGGCCGGTACGCCAGCCCGAAACCGATCGCGTGCAACCGGAATCGCTCCCCCAGGGCCAGGGTCATGGTGGGGTGGGCGTCATCAAACGGACGGCTCGGATTCGCCTGCTCACCAAGGAAACGAACAGCCTCCACCAGTTCGTCGTCGCTGTCGGCGACTTTGGGGTGGGCGCGGCGAGTCCCGTCCGCGTATTGCACCATGACCGAGTCGTGGCCGTGGATCTCGATGTTCTCGGCGTCCGCGATTTCAAACAGTGGCTGCATTCGGCCATAGCCGAACATCGCGCTCTCGACCGCTGCGGCGTACCGCTCCTCGAGCGCGTGGGGCCACATCGCCGCACCTTCGGCCTGGAGCTGCTCGGCCTTCTCGTGCACGACGCGCCGGATGGTGGCGAGACTGAGCTGGCGCCGATCGGCATCACTGAGCGGCCTGCCCTCCCGGGCCTGATACTGCTCGGTCTCGGAGATTCGGGTGCCCGCGGCGCGTCGGAGAGCCACGACCAGGCCCCAGTCCAGCTCCCGCGACTCGGCCGCCGCCTGCGCTCGCGGGGCGGCAGCGATCTGCTCGCGGCGGAAATTGGGTACGCCGGTGATCAGGCCGGGTGCGGTCAGCGGCTCACCGACCGGCGCCTGGAACAGTTCGACCCCGGCCAGGCGTACGCCCTCCCCGGTCACGGCCGGATCCCGGTTGCCTGGGTCCGCACCGACAGCTCGGAGGCGGCCGCGCGGATTCCCTTGGCCAGGTGGCCGTGGCGGAATCGGCGCGACTCGGGCTCGCCGTCGGACCACACCCGGGCCGAGCCGGGATCCGTGGGCAACGAGGCCCACACCGAGACCCCGAACTGTTCGCTGATCTCCTTTGCCCCATAGGGATCACCGGCGCCGATCAGACAGAGACCGAGCTCGGTTCCGGCGTTCTGCTGCTCCATCCGCTGCTGCAGGGCAGGCAGGTGCAGGCGTACGCCGGCCAGGTGGCGCAGGGTGCATCTGGTGACCAGCAGCACGACATCGGCGATGGACACCAACGGCGCGGGCAGACCCTCGCCGACTCGCCCCCCGTCGATGATCACGGCGTTGCCCGACCGGGACAGCCCGTGCAGCGCCTCGGCCAACTCGGCCCACACCGGTCCGAACAGCGACGGGGCCCCAGGGTGGCTGAAACCGGGCAGCAGGATGCGTCGGTGATCGCGGTCGTCCTTGGTGAGGCGCAGGCAGTGCACCAGCAGCTCGGGGGCGAGCGGACGCAGCTCGCGATGCGCGCGGGCCAGCCCGCCCAGCCCACGACCGAGCGCCGAGACGCCGTGCAGGTGCCCGGCCAGCACCGACTGCGCCGGTTGTCGATCGGCGTCGACCAGCAGGGCGTCACCGGGCCAGGTCAGGGCGAGACCGAGCGCCGTCGTGGTGACGCCGGGCGCCCCGGCCGCTGAGGCGAGAAGGACCGTCGGCATCTCACTGACCCGCTTCCTTGACCAGGGCCAGCCGTTCCGCTGCGGCGAGTTCGGCGACCTGTTGGGCCAGCGATTGATCCACCCTGACGTCCACCAGCACCGCCACCCCGTCGGGCCCGGTTCGCGGCGGTGCGGCAACGGTGGCCGTGACGACCGGGACCGGTGGTCCGGATGCCGGCTGGCCGGGCTGCTTGCGCGGGTCCTCCAGCGGGACGAGCCGAACCGGGGTGCCCACCGGGAGGTCGCCGGTGGGCAGCCGTCCCGGGGCGAGTTTGAGACCGACCTGACTGGCGCCGCGGTCCAGGCTCGGCGTACCGACCGAACCCTTCGCCAGCAACGCGCCCTCCGGAAGTTCAACCAGCGCCCGTTTTCCGACCAGGGCGGGGATTTCCGCGGCAGGAACCGTGCTGACACCGACGGTGCTTCCGACGTCGATCGAGCGCAGGTCCCCGCTGCGGATCACTTCTCCGCGCGGGATCCGGTGGGACACGACCACCACCTCGGTGGTGGTGACGAGTTGCTGCCAGAGCAGGGCCGCTCCCAGGCCACCGAGGGCGATGGCCAGCAGACCAGCAGCGATCCAGCGAGGTTGCCGTCGCGTCCGGACCCGGCCCGGCTCCCCGGGGGGCGGTTCGGACGTCCCGAAAGGGGCTTGCTGCTGCGTGGTGGCGGTCATCGTGCGTCCCCCTGGGTGGCCCCGGGGGTCGAACTGTCCCGTCCGCGGAAGGGGTCGTTCGATGGGCGCCGGGGGTGAGGCGTCTTCGTGGCACCAGATTGGTGTGCCCCAGGTCACACTGGGAACCTAAACCGTTGCGGCGTTATGGAATCGTTATGCTTCGAACCGAGCGCGCCGACTTGCACGGTCGCGACGCGAGCGCCGGATAGGCCGCCGATCCTGTAGTCTTTGAGTATGAGACTTGAGGTAACGCGCCGCGCCGAGCTGGCGGTGCAGGCCGTGGCCGCACTGGCCGAGCACGGTCGGCTCAAGTCGGGGGCGCTGGCCACGGTGTTGTCGACGACTCCCGGGTTCGTCGCGCAGGTGATCAACCCGCTGGTCAAGGCCGGTTTCGTACGCTCCGACCCGGGACCCAGCGGCGGCTATGCGCTGCGCGAGGCGGGTGAGGCGGCGACGGTTCTGGACGTGATCGAGGCCGTCGACGGGCCCACCGACACCGGCCAGTGCGTGGTGCTGGATCGCCCCTGCTCCGGCGCCGAGCCGTGCGTGCTGCACACCGCGTGGGCGCGGGCCCGCCACGAGCTGGTGGGCAGCCTCGCCGCCACCCCGGCCGCGGGTTGGCGTACCCAAGAACGAACGACCAACTGACCGCCCGCCTGAACATCGCAACGAGAGGAAGCCTCATGACCACGACGATCGCGACCAACGAGACCCTGGGTGACCTGGTCACCGCCGACCCGCGCCGAGCCCGGGTGCTGGAGAAGTTCGGCCTGGACTACTGCTGCGGCGGGCAGCGAACACTGGGTGAGGCGGCCGCGGCCGCCGGCGTCGACGCCACCGAGGTGGCCGACGCGCTCGACCTGGCCGACCCGGAGCCGGCGCCCGAATGGCAGTCGCTCGGGATGGGTGAGCTGGCGCGGCACGTCGTGGACACCCACCACTCCTACCTGTGGGAGGAGCTGAAGCCGCTGGGGGAGCTCGTCGACAAGGTGCACCGGGTGCACGGCGAGCGGCACCCGGAACTGACCCGCGTCGCCGAGGCGTACCGACTGGCCGTCGCCGACCTGGAACCGCACCTGTTCAAGGAGGAGCGGATCCTGTTTCCGGGGATCGAGCGGCTGGCTTCGACGGGCTCAGCCAGCGGAAGTGGGGAGGCGCTGCGCGGGCCGATCACCCAGATGCTGCGCGAGCATGACTATGTCGGCGAGCTGATGACCGAGATCCACGAGCTGACCGACGGGTTCACCGCGCCGGCCGACGGGTGCGCGTCCTATCAGCAGATGATGAGCCGCCTGGGGCAGCTCGAGCACGACCTGCACGAGCACATCCACAAGGAGAACAACGTGCTCTTCCCGCGGGTGCTGGCCTTTGGCGCGTGAACCCAGCTGAAGGGTCAGCCGGCGCTGCGCCTGCGGATCTGCCCGATCACCAGGAACGCGATCCCGGCGACGACGGCCAGGGCGATCCCGGCGATGGCCCAGGGGCTGATGTCGGAGCCGGTGTCGGCCAGACCGCCCACGGTGGCGCGCTTGGCGGTCAGCAGCCACAGGGCGAACGCCACCAGCGCGAACGCGGCCGCGGCGATGGTCGCCACCGGAACCCGCGGCATCGAGCGGGCCTTGACCCGCAACGGACGAGTGCGCCTCATGCGGTCGAGGTTACCCGACCCGGGGTGCCTGCGGGAGGGCTTCGACAGGCTCAGCCGGCGAGGGCGAGCGGAGTAGGGTCGCCGACGTGAAGAGGGTTGTCGTGATCGGGGCCGGCCTGGCTGGCCTGGTGGCCGCTCGACGGCTGGTCGAGCAGGGGCATCAGGTGCAGCTGCTGGAGGCGTCCGACCGGGTCGGCGGACAGGTGCACACGGTCGACTTCCACAGGTTGCCGGTCGATGTGGGCGCGGAGTCGATGCACCTGGGCGCCCCGCAGCTCGCCGCCCTGGTCGACGGTCTCGGGCTGACCGGTGAGGTGGTCGGCGCCAACCCCGGCAGTTCCTGGCTGCACACCCGTCGTGGGCTCACCCATTTGCCCGCCGGGGTCGGTCCGACCGGACCCACCCGATTGGGTCCGGTGCTGAAGTCGGGGCTGTTGTCCCCGTTCGCGCTGGCCCGGGCCGGGCTGGAACCGCTGCTGGCGCGCAAGATCGACGGTGACCTTTCGGTCGGCGAGTTCACCACCCGGCGGTTCGGCCGGGCGGTGACCGAGACGTTCGTGGACCCGCTGTTGGGCAACCTGCACGCCGGTGACGTGGACCGGCTCAGCCTGGTCTCGACGGCACCCCAGTTGCTGCCGGTGGCCCGCGCGGGAAAGTCGCTGGTGCTGCGCAAACGACCCGCGCCGCCTCCGGGGGCGGCGCAGGTACCGATGTTCGCCTCCTTCCCCGACGGGTTGCGTCGGCTGATCGACGGCCTGGCGGACGGGTTGTCGGTACGCCTGGGCGCGCCCGCGCGGGCGCTGGGGCGTACGCCGCAGGGCTGGCGGGTGGACACCGACACCGAGACCCTGGAGGCCGACGAGGTGCTGCTCGCGATGCCCGCCGCGGTGGCCGCCGACCTGCTGGCGCCCCACTTCGCCGATACGGCTTCGGTGCTGACCGAGGGCCGCGTCGCCGACGTGGCGACCATTGTGCTGGCGTACCCGGCCGCGGTCGCGACAAATCGAACCCTGGCAGGAGGAAACGGGATCCTGCTCAACTCGCGTTCGGGGCGGCTGGTCAAGGCGGCCACCTTCCTCTCCCGCAAGTGGGGGCATCTGGAATCTGATGAGGTGTTCCTGGTTCGGGCCTCGGCGGGTCGGGCAGGCAGCGACGTGCTGGAGTTGCTCGACGACGACGGGCTGGCGCGGCGGGTGCACAAGGAATTGTCCGAGCTGGTGGGGATTTCGGCGCGTCCGGTCGATCAGCTGGTCACCCGCTGGAACGGGGCCTACCCGCAGCTCGAGGTGGGGCACGCCGCCCGGATGCTGCGGGTGCGGGAGCAGCTCGCCGGTTCGGGGGTACGCCTGGTCGGCTCCGCTTTCGACGGGCTGGGCATGCCGTCGGTGGTGAAGTCGGCCGAGGCCGCGGTGGCCGCGGTCGGCGAACGATGAGTGGGCTGCTGCTGGCCGGCACCAACTCCGACGCCGGCAAGTCGCTGCTGGTCGCCGGGCTCTGCCGATCCCTTGCCCGCCGGGGAATCCGGGTGGCGCCCTTCAAAGCGCAGAACATGTCGAACAACTCGATGGTGTGTCTGGACCCCGACGGCACCCCCGCCGAGATCGGTCGCGCCCAGTGGACCCAGGCCGTCGCCGCCCGGATCACCCCGACCTCGGCGATGAACCCGGTGCTGCTCAAACCCGGCACCGACCGGCGCTCCTTCGTGGTGCTCCGCGGACACCCGGCCGGCGCCCTGGAGGCGGGACAGTACGCCACCGGCCGGCGGCAGCTCGCGGAGGCCGCTTTTGCCGCGTACGCAGAACTTGACGATCAGGTCGACCTGGTCGTGTGCGAGGGGGCCGGGTCGCCGGCGGAGATCAACCTGCGCGCCGGGGACTACGTGAACCTGGGGCTGGCGCGGCAGTTCGGGCTGCCGGTGAGCGTGATCGGCGACATCGACCGCGGCGGGGTGCTCGCCTCCTTCTTCGGCACCTGGGCGCTGCTCGAACGGGAGGACCGCGCGTTGCTGAATTCCTTTGTGGTGAACAAGTTCCGCGGTGATGTCGGCGTGCTGCAGCCGGGTCTGGATGAGATCAGCGTACGCACCGGCATACCGTTCGCGGGCGTGCTGCCGTGGCTCGACGAGGTCTGGATCGACTCCGAGGACGCCCATCGCACCGACCGCTGGACCGACGCCGAGGCACGCCCGGGGATTGGCGAACTGCGCGTGGCGGTCGTGCGGTTTCCGCGGGTGTCCAACGCCACCGACGTGGAGGCGCTGGCCGCCGAACCCGGTGTCGAGGTCGTGGTCACCGCCAACCCGAGCACGGTCGCCGGGGCCGACCTGGTGGTGCTACCGGGCAGCCGGGCCACCGTGTCCGACCTGGCCTGGTTACGGGGGCGGGGCCTGGCCGAGGCGCTGGCGGCTCGGGTCGAGGCCGGTCGACCGGTGCTCGGCATCTGCGGCGGCTATCAGATGCTCGCCGAGGTGATCGACGACCCGGTCGAGTCCCGCGCCGGGCGCGTGGCCGGGCTCGGACTGCTGTCGACCCGGGTCGAGTTCGCCGAGGAGAAGGCGCTCGGTCTGCCGGTCGGGGAGTGGGCAGGGATCAGCGTCGGCGGCTACGAGATCCACCACGGGCACGTCGCCCCCGTCACCAGCGCCGACCCGTTCCCCGGCGGGATGCGGATCGGCCCGGTGTGGGGAACCATGTGGCACGGCTGCTTCGAGCATGACACGTTCCGGCGAGCCTGGCTGGCGCAGATCGCGGCCGCGGTCGGATCGGACTGGGCGCCCAGCCCGGGCGTACCGGGGTTTGGCGAGCGGCGCGAGCTGATGCTGGAGCGGGTCGCCGACGCCGTGGACACCCATCTCGACCTCGAGCTGCTGGGGATTGCCGCCAACGAGGTTGAGCGTGAACGGTGACGAATTCCGGGGACAACAACTGACAAAGTGCGTCGGGGCGGCGGGCTAGAGTCGGGCCCATGCAGATGGGAGCGCACGTCGACCAGACCGACCCGGTGGCCGAGGCGGTGGCCCGCGGTGCCGAGGTGGTGCAGTTCTTCCTCGGCAACCCGCAGAGCTGGAAGGGTCCACAACTGGCGTACGCTAGGGGTGCGGGCGCGCTGAAGCAGGCCGCAGCCGACGCCGGGGTCACGCTCTATGTGCACGCGCCCTATGCGATCAACGTGGCGAGCCTGAACAACCGGATCCGGATCCCCGGGCGCAAGCTGCTGCAGCAGCACGTCCGGATGGCCGCCGAGGTGGGGGCCGCCGGGGTGATCGTGCACGGTGGACACCTGGGTGCCGAGGAGGACGCCGAGAAGGGGTTCGACAACTGGCGCAAGTGCATCGAAGGCCTCGAGCTGCCGATCCCGCTGCTGATCGAGAACACCGCCGGCGGCGACAACGCGATGGCCCGCCGACTGGAGCGGATCGAGCGGCTGTGGACCGCGGTGCAGGCGGCCGAGGGCGCCGAGCGGGTCGGCTTCTGCCTGGACACCTGCCACGCCCACGCCGGCGGCAACGAACTGGTCGGCCTGGTCGAGAAGATCCGCGGGATCACCGGACGCATCGACCTGGTGCACGTCAACGACTCCCGCGACCAGTTCGACTCCGGCGCCGACCGACACGCCAACCTGGGCACCGGCAACTGCGATCCCGAGGGCCTGGCCGAGGTGTGCCGCTCGTCGGCCGCCCCGCTGCTGCTGGAGACACCCGGCGGAGTCGACGAACACGTCGCCGACCTCGACTGGCTGCGGGAGAGGGTCTGACCGGTACTAGGGTTTCACCATGCCCACTGCCCTGATCACCGGTGGTACCGCCGGCATTGGCGCCACGTTCGCACGCCAGCTCGCTGCTCGTGGTGACGACCTCGTCCTGGTGGCCCGCGACGCCGAGCGGCTGGAGGCGTACGCCGACGAACTGCACGGGAGCTACGGCGTACGCGTGGACACGCTGACCACCGACCTCGCCGACCGGGAGCAGACGCTGGCCGTCGCCCGCCGCCTGGAGGACCCCGAGCAGCCGATCGACCTGCTGATCAACAACGCCGGCTTCGGGCTGCGCTCCGACCTGCTCAACCCCGACACCTCCGCCGACGAGCGGGCGCTGGACGTGATGTGCCGCGCGGTGCTGATCCTCGGCGGGGCGGCCGGGCGCGCGATGAAGGCGCGCGGGCACGGCCGGATCATCAACACCTCCTCCAGCGCCGGGTTCATCGCGATGGGCCACTATTCGGCGATCAAGGCGTGGGTGACCGCCTATTCCGAGAGCCTCGCCACCCAACTGCGCGGGACCGGGGTGACCGTCACGGCGTTGTGCCCGGGCTGGGTGCACACCGAGTTCCACGACCGGGCCAACATCAACGCCAGCTCGATCCCGGCCTGGGCGTGGATCGACGTCGATCGGCTGGTCGCCGAGGCTCTCGCCGACGCCGAACGCGGCAAGGTGATCTCGGTGCCCACCCCGCTGTGGAAGGGCGCGATCGCCGCTGCCCGGGTGGCACCCCGCTCGATCATCCGCACGGTCTCGGGAGCCCTCACCTCCCGGCGCCACTGACCCGGCGTGCCGAGCCAGTCAGCGGACATTGGGACAACCGAACCGGAGGGCAATAGTCTGTGGCGGTGACTGCTGTGCCATCGAGTGACCGGGGGCGTTATCGCTCGCGTACCCACCGGGTCGCGCGGTTCGTCGCCCAGCAGCTGATGCTGAAGCCGGCCGTCTGGACACTCGTCGACGTGCAGGTGCACGGCAGGGAGCGGCTGAAGGATCTGGCTGACCCCTACATCGTGGTGTCCAACCACTCCTCGCACCTGGACTGCCCGCTGATCATCGGTTCCCTGCCGCGCCGGTTGTCCAAGCACCTGGCCACCGGGGCGGCGGCCGACTATTTCTTCGAGTCGTGGTGGCGGCGAGCGCCGACCTCGCTGTTCTTCAACGCGTTCCCCGTGGAACGCGGGTTCAGCCAGCGCCAACGCGGTGAGCGGGGCTCACGGGCCCGCGGCATGTCCGGACACCTGCTGAACGACGGCGTACCCCTGCTGCTGTTCCCCGAGGGCACGCGCTCGCGGACCAAGGCGATGGGCAACTTCACCCCCGGGGTGGCGGCGCTGTGCATCTCGCGCAACGTGCCCTGTCTGCCGGTGGCGATCGTCGGGGCCGCTCTGGCGATGCCGCGGGGGAACACCCTCCCGTCCTGGGGACGCCGGCCGGTGCACGTGGTGTTCGGTGACCCGATGTGGGCCGAGCCGGGTGAGACCGCCCGCCACTTCTCCGACCGGATCGCGGCGCACATCCGCGAGCTGCACGACACCACCGCGTTGGCCGTCGGGCTGCCGCGGATGAACGACTATGAACAGGCCGCACTGGCCAATTGCACCGCCGAGGGTGAACCGATCCCCGGTGACGCGGACGATCGGCACGGCAACGACAACGGGATGGAGCAGCGATGAACGGCGTCAAGCACATGAAGTGGTGGGGCTGGGGTGTCGAGGGCATCGCCTTCCACCACGAGGACAAGCCCAACTTCGCCCCCTTCGTGCTGGAGAAGGTCGGCCTCGACGTGAACGCCCCCTCCGGACGCCCGCCCACCTTCGACGAGATCGAGGTGCCCGCCTCCCAGCTCGGTGAGCAGCTGCGCGGCGAACTCGTCGGCGCACTCGGTGAGAAGTACGTCGTCACCGAGCACATGGATCGTGTGGTGCACACCTTCGGCAAGTCGGTCCGCGACCTGGTCCGGATGCGGCGCAACCAGCTGAAGCGGATCCCCGATGTGGTCGTCTATCCCGCCGATGAGGATCAGGTACGCCAGGTCGTCGACGCGGCGGTCGCCGCGGACGCGGTGCTGATCCCGTTCGGCGGCGGCTCCAACATCGTCGGCGCGCTGGAGCCGCTGGCCGGCGAGACCCGCCAGATCGTGTCGCTGGACCTGGGCCGGTTGAACAAGGTTCTCGAGATCGACGAGGAGTCCGGGCTCGCCCGGATCCAGGCCGGCGCCCTCGGCCCGGCGCTGGAGGAGCAGCTGAATCGCCGTGGCTGGACGATGGGACACTTCCCCGACTCGTTCACCCACTCGACGCTCGGCGGCTGGATCGCCACCCGCTCCTCGGGCATGCAGTCCGACAAGTACGGCGACATCGGCGACGTCACCCGCGGCCTGCGGATGGTGCAGCCGGGTGCGGTGCTGGTGCTGAACCCGTTGCCGGCGACCTCCACCGGGCCGAGCGTGCGGGAGATGATCCTGGGCTCCGAGGGACGGCTCGGCGTGATCACCGAGGCGTGGGTGAACGTGCACCGACTGCCTGAGGAACGGGTGATCCTGGCCTACTTCTTCCCCACCTGGTCGAAGGGTCTGCGCGCGATGCAGGCGATCAGCAAGTCCGACGCCCAGGTGATCGTGGCCCGGATCTCCGATGACCGGGAGACCGCGTTTTCCTTCTCCACGCAGAAGAAGCAGTCCGGGGTGAAGAAATATGCCACCGAGGCGATCTTCAAGCTGCTGCAGCGTCGCGGTTGGGACCTTGACAAGCTGTGCATGTCGTTCATCGGCTTCGAGGGGACCAAGGCCCACGTCGCCCGGCAGAAGCAGCTGGTCAAGGAGATCGTCACCGAGCACGGCGGCATGGTGGTCGGCAAGGGCCCGGGTGCGCTGTATGACCAGAAGAAGTTCGACACCCCCTATCTGCGCGACTTCCTGCTGGACCGCGGCGCGGCGGCCGACGTGTCGGAGACCGCGGCCCCCTACTCGAAGCTGGAAACCCTATACGACAACACCATTGCGGCCGCCGAGGAGGCGATGGCCGAGGTGGGCTGCAACGGCTACATCATGTGCCACCTGTCGCACAACTATCACTCCGGAGCCTGCCTCTATTTCACGTTCGCGATCGCCGACGATTCCGAACAGGTGCTGGAAAAGTACGATCACGTGAAGCGCGCCATCCAGCAGTCGTTCATCGACAGCCACGGCACGCTGTCGCACCACCACGGGGTGGGACTGGAGCACGCCCCGTGGATGGCCCAGGACATCTCGCCGGCCGGTGAGCGGATGATCCGGGAACTGTTCGACGCGGTCGACCCGAAGGGGAACCTGAACCCAGGAAAGGTCGTGCACGAAGGAAAGCCGGGGATCACCGTGATCTCGGCCGACCACGAGACGGTTGACTGAGACGATCCGGCTGGCCGGGCCCGACAATGCGGCAGCCGCGGCCCGGCTCGAGCAGACGATCACCGTTCCAGCGTTCGCCCACATCTTCCCGCCGGAGCGATTCCCCTTTCCCGACCAGGAGGTCCGGGCCACGTGGGAACGCGAACTGAGCGACCCGGCGTACGCCTGTTGGTGGGCCGAGCGGGAGCGGGATCGGGCGCTGGAAACCGTGGCGGAATTAGGCCACGATCACGCCCTGTTGTGGGTGCTCGCCGAGAACCCCCGGGCACGCGCCTTCTATGCCCGTCAGGGCTGGCGGCCCGATGGCGTGACCGGGGTCACTGAATATCCCCCGCACCCGCGGAAGCTGCGCTACCGGCTGCAGCTCACCGGCGCGCAACGATCATGACCGGATCGGGGCCGTATTCCTCTCCGGATGATGAGGTGCCGATCTGGTCATGATCACTGCGCGATGTCGGCCGCGGTGGCGGTGAGCTCGGCGAGCACCGCGCGCACCGCCCGGCGTACGGCCCGCTCGGGGTGCACCAACGCCTCGACGTGACGGCGCAGGCGTACGTCCGTCACCGGGACCAGCACCAGGCCCGGCACCCGGTGCAGGGCGGTGGCATAGCGCGGCAGCAGGGCGACCCCGTGCCCCGCGGCGACCAGCCGCTCGGCGAGCGGGAAGCTCACCGAGCGGTGCACCACCTCGGCCGGACGACCGGCCAACACGGACAGCCCGACCAGGATCCGGTCGAGCGGAAACCCTTCTGGTACGCCAATCCAGCGCTCCCCGATCACTTCGGCGGCGCGTACGCCGGATCGTCCGGCAAGCGGATGGTCGCTGGAGAGGGCCACGTCGACGGGTTCGGTGAACAGCGGATGCACCGCCACCGACGCTCGCCCGGCCGGGATCGAATCATCGCCACGGTGAGCGATCACGATGTCGCAGTGCGCCGTGGCCGCCGCGAAGTCGCCGGTGGACACGTCGTGATCGACCAACTCCATCGACAGGTCCGACAACCGGCCCAGCCGGCGCAACAACCCCGGCAGCAGCAGCTCCCCGGCCGAATGGAAGGTGGCCAGTCGTACGCTCCCCCGCTCAGCCTGCTGCCAGTCGGCCCACTCGGCGTCCAACTCAGCCAGCGCCACACCCACCCGGAGGGAGGCGGCGGCCAGGGCCTGCCCGGCATCGGTCAGGCGTACCCCGCGGCCGAACCGCTCGACCAGGGTGGTCCCGACCGAGCGCTGCAACGCCTTGAGCTGTTGGGAAACCGCGCTCGGCGTACGCCCGGTCGCGTATGCCGCCTCGGTGACCGAGCCGTGATCGGCCAGAGCACGAAGCACCTCGAGCTGTCCCAGATCCATGTAGGGAAACTACATCGTCAGTGTAAAAGAATGTGATTGTACTTCAGGGTTCTGGATTGCAGGATAGGACGCGTGTCGACTCGGGAGAAGTTGCTGGCCGGGCTGGTGGCCGTGCTGTGGGGGCTGAATTTCCCGGCCACGGCGCTTGCCCTGCAGCACTATCCGCCCATGCTGGCGGCCTGCCTGCGGTTCACGCTGCTGCTGATCCCGACGCTGCTGTTCATCCCACGGCCGCAGATCAAGTGGCGCTGGCTGCTCGGCACCGGGTTCGGACTCGGGGTGCTGCAGTTCGCCTTCCTCTACGTGGCGATGGTGGCCGGGATGCCGGCCGGGCTGGCCTCGGTGGTACTGCAGTCCTCGGCCCCGTTCACCGTCCTGCTGGCCGGGATCTTTCTGCGTGAACGGCTTTCCCGGCAACAACTGATCGGCGTGCTGATCGCCGTCGGTGGACTCGCGGTGATCGCCTGGCACCGCGCGCACGCCGCCGCGCTGCTCCCGGTGCTGCTCACGCTGTGCGGCGGTCTGGGCTGGGCGATCGGCAACCTCTGCTCGCGTCAGGCCAAGGCGCCGAAACCGATCCAGCTGACCTTCTGGATGGCGATCGTGCCGCCGGTGCCGATGCTGATCCTGTCGCTGATCTTCGAGGGCCCGACGCGGATCACCGGCGCCCTGGGCACCGCCTTCACCCCGGCCGCGCTGCCGGCCAACCTCGGCCTGCTCTACATCGTGGTCTGCGCCTCGATCCTCGGTTACGGGATCTGGAACAGCCTGATGTCGCGACACCCGTCCAGTCAGGTCGCCCCCTGGTCGATGCTGGTGCCGGTGGTCGGCGTCCTCTCGAGCTGGCTCGCCTTCGGCGAGGTACCGGCCGTGGTCGAACTGCTTGGCGGCTGCCTGGTCGTCGGAGGCGTGCTCTATGCCTCGCTCCGGTTGCGGCGCCGCCGACGCTCACGCTTATCGGTCAATTGTCCCGCGTCCCCAACTGGGGGAGCGTGAAAGCTGAGCGATAAGCGTGAGCGGGGAGGTCAGGCGGCCTACCGGCCTGCCAGCTGGTCGGCCAACTGAACCGTCCGCTGGTGCAGCCGCACCATCGCCGGGTCGAGAAAGGTGCCGTCCTCGAGCAGCACGACGCCCGATCCGGTCTCCGTCGCACCGGCCAGCGCGGCCAGGGCCCGCCTCGCCCGGTCCACCCGCTCGGGCGAGGGGGTGAACGCACGGCGCACCGTGGCGATCTGGCGCGGGTGGATCACGGTGCGTCCGACGAACCCCAGGTCGGCCAGGTGTCGGGTGCTGGCCAGCAGTCCTTCCGCATCGCCCACGTCGGTGTACGCCGCCCCCAGCGGTGGGGGCAGCCCGGCGGCCCGAGCGGCCACCACCAGCGAGGTGCGGATCTGGTCGAGGGCCACCTCTCCGCTCAGCCCGAGATCACTGCGCAGATCGGCCTCCCCCAGCCCGACCCCCGCGGCACCGGGCACCCGGGCCAGGGCGGACAACTGTTCGACCCCAGCAGCCGACTCGACGAGCAGGTGCAGCGCGCGGCCGGGCACCTGTTTCGCCATCGCCTCGACCGCCGCGGCCGACTCGCACTTGGGCAGGCGTACGCCCACCTGCGGCGGCAACGCGGCGACCGCCGCCAGATCCTCCGCGTGCCACGGGGTGCCTGGGCGTTGACCCGCACCTGGGTGGGCAGACCGTCGCCGATCGCAATCGCCTGCTCCAGCAGGGATCGCACGCGCTCCTTGGCGGTCGATGCGACGGCGTCCTCGAGGTCGAGAATCACCTCGTCGGCCCCGGAGGCGTACGCCTTGGCGAAGCGCTCGGGGCGATCGGCCGGGGCGTACAGGGCGGTGATCACCAACCTCACCGGATCACCCCCTGAGATCGCAGCTCCGCGATCTCGCCCTCCTCGAGACCCAGCTCGGAGAGCAGCTGATCGGTGTCGGCTCCGTGTCCGCGTCCGGTGAACCGCACGGCACCCTGTCCCTCGCTCATCCGGAACAGCACGTTCTGCATGGCCAGTTCGCCCAGGTCAGGATCCTCCATCCGCAGGATCGTACCGAGTGCGTTGTACTGCGGGTCCGCCACGATGTCCCCGGCCTCGTAGACCGGCGCGACCGCCGCGTGGACCCGCTCGAACTCGGCCACCACCGTCGCCTCGTCGTGTCGGCCCACCCAGTCGGCGACCGCGGCGTCGAGTTCGTCGACGTGCTGCACGCGCCCTGCCCCGGTCGCGAACCAGGGCTCTGTCACCACGTCCTCGCGACCCACCAGCCGCATCACCCGTTCGGCGATCGACTGCGACGAGGTGGAGACGGCCAGCCACCGCCCGTCGCGGGTGCGGTAGAGGTTGCGGGGGGCGTTGTTGGCCGACCGGTTACCGGTGCGGGGTTGCACGGTCCATCAGGTCGCATGATGTGGCTTCGCGGGGTCAGGTGCTGGCGCTTCTGGCGTGTTGCCAGAGGACGCGCAAGTGCTTCCGGATCGCGTTGCGTTCACCGAAGTTGAGCGGCGCAAGCAGGTCGTCTTCCAGCGCACTGGTTGCGGCGGCGAGTTTGGTGGCCGCCTTGGTTCCGGCCGTGGTGAGGGCGATGACGCGCCGTCGCCGATCGCCAGGGTCGTCGCCGCGTTGGATCAACCCGCGTTCCTCCAGCGCCGCCATTATCGGTCCCATGTTGCGTGGGTCAACCAGCACCACCTGGGCCAGCGCGGTGACTCCGAGCGGCCCGGTTGCGTGGAGGGTGAGCAGGACGGCGTGATGGTGTGGGGTGAGATCGTGCTCGGCGAGCACGGCCATCCAGGACCGGGCGGCGAGCACCCCAAGTTGGGACAGCAGAAACCCGACCGAGGATTCGAACGGTGCATCCGAGGTCATGAACCCACTCTACTTGATGACACTCATGTGGCATGATATTCATGCTTCATGACTGTTCTCATCACTGGCGCTACGAGCGGAATCGGCCTGGCGACTGCGTCCCTGCTCGCCCGCCAGGGCCGCGACGTGGCGCTGGTAGGGCGATCCGAGCAGACCACGGCGGCGGCAGCGGCGACGGTCCGCAGCAACGGGGCGACGGCCGGAGTGTCGTGGTACGCCACCGATCTCGCCTACCCAGCGCGAGTGATCGCACTGGCTCGCAGAGTGGCCTCAGATCATCACAGGCTCGACGGTTTGATCCTGTGCGCCGCAGTGTCGAGCCCCGACCACGCGGCGACCGACGGCATCGACACCACCCTCGCGGTCAATCATCTGGCACCCGTGCTGCTGACTCGACTCCTCGACGAGCACGTCGCCGGCGGCCGGATCGTTCAACTAGCTTCCTCACGGCACGGCTCGGCAGGTCCGTTCGATCCGGCGGTCTTCGATCCGGCCGCGCCGACATCGGGCATCCGCCGCTACGAAGCGACCAAACTACTGAACCTGCTGCACGCCTCCGCCCGCCTGCGCCATTCGCATGTCACGCCCGCAGAGATGATCGACCCGGGCTTCGTGCGTACCGGCCTAGGTCGCCATGCCCGCGGCGTTCTCCGTCTCCTACTCACGGTGACCCGCCCGTTCCAGACCTCACCCGAGATTCCCGCCCGTCTCATCGCCGACCGTCTCGCCGCCAGCGACTTCCAAGACGGGGCATATCTCGGACCCAAAGGCCCGGCAAAGAAGGCGGCGAACGCACGAGACGCGGCAGCAGCCAGCCGGGCCTGGGAATGGACCGACGACCTACTCACACCATGGACCGGAAACCAACAGAAGGGAATGTCATGAAGAAGAAAGTCCTCCTTGTCGGACGGAATCAGTGGGTCGTCGACGGCGCGAAACGAGAACTCGACTCCAAGAGCCTCACCATCCTCGGCGCACTGACCATCACCGACGTCAACCGCGTGTTAACACAGCACGACATCGACCACGTCTTCATCGGGCCGGGCCTCGACCTCGAGATCCGACTGGCAGCGACCCGCGCCGTTTTCGCTCGCAATGTCTACACAACCGTGCACCTCAAAGACCACTCCACCGGCCCCGAGGGCGGCCTGGACTTTGTCCGCGCCATCCTGCACGGCCTCGCCGAACTCGATAAGTAATTTCCACTGGCCCTGCGCGCCCGTCGGGATCTCCCGTCAGGGAGGCGAATCCGCTCATCGCCTCGGCGAGCGGGGACTGTCGCAGGAACGGTGTAAGTGGCTCTACCGCCCGGATGGGCGAGAGGAGTCATGATGACCGACACACTGGTGGGCATGAGCCCACCGAGCCCGGCTGCGGCCGGCGATGCCGAGGACCGC